>NZ_FQLR01000004.1 GCF_900119895.1 Collinsella phocaeensis
CGCAGTATCCGGTTCTCAAGGTGCCCGCCGCGGCCCGCCCTCGGGGCGCCGCGCGGCAAGGAGATATATTGCCAGACCGCGGGCGGGCCGGGGGCGGGGATCCGGGCCTCCACGGGATGCACACATTCGGATAGCCCGTCTGCATCGCTTACCCTAGTTCCCCGGTGCGAGCCAATTCGCATCCCGCTTCGAGCAGTGCGTCCCTCATTTCGACGGTTGGTGCCTCCGCGTACACGCGCACCACCGTCTCCGTCCCCGAAGGGCGCAACAGCAACCAGGACTCATCTTCGAATTCGAGACGCAAGCCGTCCATGTGGCTTACCGCCGCAGGCGCTCTTCCCGCCACCCGTGCTGGATTCAACCCCGGCAAGACGGTGCGGAGCATCTCCACCTCTTCATTAGCCAATCGAAGATCGCGCCTGGCATACGACATCGAGCCGCACGCGCCCTCCAGCTCCTCGAGAAGCGTGACGAGGCTCTTGTTCTCCCACGCCATCAGCTCGCAGAGCAACAAGGCGCTCAACAGACCATCGCGCTCGGGGAAATGAAACGGATAGCCGAAGCCTCCCGTCTCCTCTCCGCCCATCAGGATCGTGCCCTTGAGCATCTCTCTATATATATGTTTAAAGCCGACCGGTTTCACCACATAGCGGCAACCAAGGTTACGGGCGGCTCGACGCACCAACGTCGAGGTCGAGAGACCGAGCGCGACGTTTCCCGACATACCGCGGTTGCGGACCAGATGATGCAAGATGAGCGCCATCAGCTTTTGAGGACTCACGAATCGCCCGCGCTCGTCGATGGCGGCAACACGGTCCGCATCGCCATCGTTGACGATCCCGATATATCCATCCCGCGCGGCAACCTCCTGCTCGCACTCGTCGACCCACGGCTCGATGGGCTCGGGGCGCATCTCGTCCCTTCCCTCGTCATCCGCTCCGTGAATCTCATGGACCTCGATACCCAGCCGCCTCATCGCAGAGGCCAGGTACCCCGCTCCCGAGCCGAACATCGGGTCGTAGACGACCTTGATTCCCGCTGCAGATATCCTTCTGCGATCGACACGGGACACCAACTCATCTATATAGGGCGAAACGAAATCGACGGTCTTGTAGACGCCGCGCGCGGGCGTCGGGTCGGAATCAATCGCACGCTCAACATCGTCGACGAAGTCGGCAGACCCCGCGCCGCCATCGGATACCCGGAACTTAATGCCAAGATAGTCGTACGGATGATGCGATCCGGTGACCATGAGGGCGCCGCATGCGCGCTCATCTCGCGAAACCGTCCAGGATACGGCCGGCGTAGGCACACATGCGCGCGCGAGGCGCACGCTCAGGCCGCGGGCCGCCAGGACGCGGGCGCAGAGCACCGCGGCATCACGAGCACCGGTGCGCGTGTCGTACCCCACGTAGACGACCGCACCGGGATTGCGCTGGGACCACAGCGCAGCGGCGGCGTCTGCCACGCGCACGACGTTTTCCTCACGGAAATCCCCATCGAGGCGGGCGCGCCATCCATCGGTGCCAAATCGAAGTATCGTGCTCATAGCACCTACGCTCCCGTTCCTAATTCATAGTTCCTGCATCCACCTTACCCGCACCGGGCGGGCGCCAAACGATACGTGGCCCATCTTCAGAGGAACCTAAGGGGTCGGTCGATTCGATGCGCTGCAGCGGCAAATCTCACCAGGCGGCGCGACCGTCCTCGATCACCTCGGCCATCGCCGACAACGTGCGCGGACCCGCACCGCAGCACGCCCCGACGATACGGGCGCCGTCCGCGCACCACCGCTCGCACGCTTCGGCAAACGCGGCGGGATCCTCATCCCACATAAGCTCCCCCTCGTCGGTGCGATGCGGCATCCCGGCATGGGGACGCACCATGATCGGCCGATCGGTAAGACGCGCAAGGCGACGTACGGACTCCGTCGCGGCAGGGATGGAACAGCAGTTGACGCCCACGGCGCAGGCGCCAGCATGAAGCGCCTCCAGACAGGCCGCCTCAATGCTCAGGCCGTCCCCCAGAAGACTGCAATCGTCATCTACCGCGAAGCTCACCAACAGGGGCATGCCGTACAGGACGGAACCCACGCCGTCGAGAGCAGGAACGACATCCCGCATCGAGCAGAACGTCTCCAGCAGAATCCCCGATGCTCCCGCTTCGAGCAGACTTCGCGCCTGTTCCCGATAGGCGCCGACAGCCTCGGCGTGCCCGGCATCGCCCGCGAGCGTCCACTCCACCCCGCAAGGCCCCATGGATCCCAAGGTGCACGGAGCGGCGGCGCGGCGGGCGCAAAACACCGCTGCGCGGTTAACGCGCTCGACCGACTCCGGAATCGCATCTCTGGCGAGGGCGGGACCGCTCGCTTGAAAGGTGTTCGTTATCGCGATGTCGGCCCCCAGCAGACGGTAGAGCCCGTGAATCCGCTCGACCTCCGCACGCTCCGCGATGTTCCAATACGCCGCGGGGATGTCAGCGGCGCCGACCTGAGATTGAAGCAGCGAACCCATGGGGCCCTGGGCCAGCAAGACCCCGCGTTCGAGATGCTCCAGCAGCCATTCGGCGGCAGGCCGGTCATAAGTGGTGGGATCCGTCCGATCCGACTCGGAACCCGAGGCGAACCGGTCCCCGTCCACGAACAATTCGCTCATCTCCGCTAGCACGAGGACGGCGAGACGTGGCGGTCGAGGAACGCCACCAAGCGATTCATGGTGTCCTCGGACAGCGCGTGCTCCATCTGGCATGCCTCGCTGTCCGCGCGCTCGAAATCGACGCCGAGCTCAAGCACGAGGAAGTTGCGCAACGCCTGATGCCGTGCCCACACCGCTCGACCGATCTCGCGACCGAGGTCGGTCAGCATGACCTTGCCGTAATGGGACTGCTCGACGAGCCCCTGTTCCTTGAGCACGGTGACCGCTTTGTTCACCGAGGCCTTGGAGACGTCGAGCGCCTGGGCGATATCAACCGAACGGATCCCCTCGGTTGCCGGCGCCTCCTCCTCGAGACGGACGATGCACTCGAGATAGTCCTCGTTCGCCATGGTGAGATGCAGATGGTGGGCTGTGTCAGTGGTTTCCATGAATCCGTTCTCCTTCGAGCGTTTGGTGAGGACAGTGTAGCGCAATCCCATGATGGCGAGATGTCGTCGAGGCGGCGACCCCATCCCACCGCCTACTCGACGAGCGGATCGACAAGGGGATCGCGGGGAGGGAGGCCGAGTCATATTACTATGGACACGACCGCATTCCATGTCCGCCCGCGAGGCGGGCCCACCTTGAGGAGTTGCCCATGAGCACGCATCAATCCGATGTCCTCGAGCGCTTCCTGCGCTACGTCCAGGTCGATACGCAATCCGCAGACGAGCACTGCGACCGGGTGCCTTCGACCGACATTCAGTTCGATCTCGCCCGCATGCTTGCCGA
This sequence comes from Collinsella phocaeensis, assembly GCF_900119895.1. GTDB lineage: Bacteria > Actinomycetota > Coriobacteriia > Coriobacteriales > Coriobacteriaceae > Collinsella > Collinsella phocaeensis. The sequence continues at coordinate 3,426 of NZ_FQLR01000004.1, forward strand.
CGAGCTCGGCGAGCTCGGGGCTCGCGATGTCAACGTTTCCGACCACGCCTACGTCACCGCATGGATTCCCGCCTCCGAAGGCGCGGGCAACCGTCCGCGCCTTGGTCTCGTCGCGCACCTCGACACCACCGAGCAGGCGCCCGGATACGGCGTCAAGCCCCATATCGTCTCTTACAACGGAGGCAACCTGGTGTGCGGAACCGTCGACGGCGTCGATGTCTCGCTCTCCCCCGCAAAGGTCCCGGCGCTCGACGAGCTGATTGGAGAGGATCTTGTCTGCACCGACGGCACCACGCTGCTGGGCGCCGACGACAAGGCCGGTGTCGCAGAGATCATGGCGCTCGTCGCCTTGCTGAAGCAGAACCCCTCTCTCCCTCATCCGGAGATCGGCATATGCTTCTGCCCCGATGAGGAGATCGGACACGGAGCGGAGCTTCTGGATATCGAGGCATTCGGGTGCGCCTACGCCTACACCGTCGACGGCGGCCCCATCGGAGAACTCGAATGGGAATGCTTCAACGCTGCGGAGGCGACCGTCCGTTTCCAGGGCTTCTCCATCCATCCCGGAGATGCCAAGGGACGCATGGTCAACGCATCCGAGCTGTTCTGCCGCTTCCACAGCCTGCTGCCCGCCGTGCAACGCCCCGAGTACACGGAAGGATACGAGGGCTTCTACTACCTCGAGGGCGTAAGCGGCACCGTCGAGCACGCTACAGCGCGCTACATCATCCGCGACCACGATGCGAAAAAATTCCAGGCGAAAACCGACCACCTGCTGCACGCAGCCCGTTTCGTAAACGAGGAGCAGGGGGAGGAGCGCGTGACGGTCGAAGTGAAGCAGCAGTACCGCAATATGGCGGAGGTCGTCTCCGAGCATCCGGAGCTCATCGCCGTGGCGCGCAGCGCCTTTGAGGCCGCCGGCGTGACCCCGAACGTCATCCCCATTCGCGGCGGCACGGATGGCGCCCAGCTCTCCTTCCGGGGACTTCCCTGTCCCAACCTTTCGACCGGCGCATATTGCTGCCACGGTGTCAACGAGTTCATCCCCGTCTCGTCCCTGAGCACGATGGTCGATGTTCTCGTCCAGCTGGTCGCCCGCTTCGCATAGCCGCTCGGTGCCGCGACGCAGCGAATCCAACATAACGACGAAGGCCCGGAATTGCTTCCGGGCCTTCGCTTATCCACGCGCTGCTGCCAGCATCGAGTCATCTATTCCGACTCGGTTTCCTCGGATTCAGCCTCCGAACTCGCGATCGTCGCGGTTCCGTTCGACCAGTCGCTCGACTCGTTGCTCACCAGGTCACCGGTAGTTGCGGAATCATCGCCACCTTGGCCCATGGTCTGAGGACCCTTGGGGTTCTCGCCGTTATTCACGCGCTCCATCATCTCTGCGAGCTCGTCCTCGTAAACAAACACATAGCTCACGCCATCGATATAGGTGTCCTCGCCGGCCCATGAGGGCAGGTTGGCGGTCCAAATGTTATCGGTGTCCATGCCACGCATGGAGTTGGCAAGCGCCACGATATCTTGAATGGACAGATCGGTCACGACCATGTCGGACAGCGAGTTCACGAGACCCACCAGATTGCTCGCATCGACCTTGTTGAGGATCGCGTTCGCGAGGGCCGATAGGAAGATGCGCTGATGGCGCATGCGCGTGTAATCACCGTCGACAAAGGCGCGCGAGCGACAGAAGGCGAGCGCCGAGGCGCCGTCGAGCGTCTGGAGGCCCGGCTCGATCACCATGTCGCCCGCCTTGGGATCGTCGATCTTGTCGGGCACGTTCACCTCGACCCCGCCCAGGGCATCGACAAGCTGAACCATGCCGTCGAAACTGATCTCCGCATAATGCGAGATGTCCACGCCGCACAGGTCGCTGACCGCCTCCACCATGCCGGCGGCGGCGCCGTAGGTGTGCACGGCGTTGATCTTCATCGTCTCGCCCTGATACTCAACCTTGGTGTCGCGCGGAATCGAGATGAGCGTCACCTGCTTCTCGATCGGGTCGATTCGAGCCAAGACGATAGAGTCCGCGCGATAGGAGGTCTCGCCGGGCCTGCCATCGGTTCCCAGCAAGAGCATGTAAAACGGGTCCTTTGTGACGTTCGAGTCGGTAAGGGTCTCGAGCAATCCGCTCGTGATGACGCTGTTGTTGTTGAGCTTCCCCGCAATGGAGCCGACCCACACGCCGGCAGCGGTGACGGCGCAGGCCAGAACGCCCACCACGGACAAAAGGATGCCGCGCCGGACAGCTCGACGGCGTCGGCGCTGACGCGCGCGCTCGGAATAGCGGCTCACGTTCTCGCGGCTGTAGATTCTGCTCACGGCGCCGATACTGGGTCGGCGAGATTCCTGCACGGGCTTCTTCTTCATACGGATACCTGAATCTAGTCGTCGATGGGATCGGGAACGGCGACGCGCTCGACATGCGCGCCGAGTGCGCACAGCTTCTCGACGAAGTGCTCGTACCCGCGGTCGATATGATGGATGGCCGACACCTCGGTGTAGCCTTCGGCGATCAGGCCGGCAACGGCAAGCGCGGCCCCGCCGCGCAGGTCGGGTGAGGTCACCTGGGCACCGGAATAGCCGTCGACGCCGTGGATCATCGCATGATGGCCCTCTATGCGGATATCAGCGCCCATGCGAACGAGCTCGGAGGCGAACATGAACCGGTTCTCGAAAATGTTCTCCGTGATAACGGAGCTGCCCTCGGCAAGGGCGGAGAGAACCATGGCCTGTGCCTGCATGTCGGTCGGGAAGCCGGGGAACGGCAGCGTCTGGATATCAACCGGACGGATGCCTCTGGCGCGATGCACGCGGACGCCCTCATCGGTGCGCTCGACGTCGATACCCATAAGCTCGAACTTCTTGAGGACCATACCGAGATGGGCGGGGCTGAAACCCGTCACCTCGATGCCCTCGGGACCGGCGGCAAGCGCGCCGGCGACGATAAATGTACCGGCCTCGATGCGGTCCCCGATCACGCGATGCGTGACGGGGTGCAGCTCGTCGACTCCCTCGATCTGGACCACGGGCGTTCCGGCGCCCGTGATGCGCGCGCCCATCTCGTTCAACATGTTGGCGAGGTCCACGATCTCGGGCTCGCGGGCGGCGTTATCGATAACGGTGGTCCCCTCCGCGCGGACGGATGCCATGATGAGATTCTCCGTCGCGCCGACGCTCGCGAACTCGAGCGTCACCGTGGTACCCGAAAGGCCCTGCGGAGCCGAAGCGTGAATGTATCCGTGATCCGTGTCGAATTCGACACCGAGAGCCTCAAGGCCGAGGATATGCATATCGATCTTGCGGGCACCGAGGTTGCAGCCGCCGGGCATGGCGATCTTCGCGCAGCCGAAACGCCCGAGCAGCGGGCCCATGACCGCGGTGCTCGCGCGCATCTTGGCGACGAGCTCGTACGGCGCCTCCCATGAATCGACCGCAGAGGTGTCGATCGCGAGGCTGTGCTCATCCACCACTTCGATCGTGGCGCCCATGCGCTTGAGAACCTTGCCCATCACATGGACGTCGGAGATATTGGGAACATTGGTGAGCGTCGTGACGCCAGGCGCAAGCAGCGTGGCGGCCATAAGCTTGAGCGCGGAGTTCTTTGCTCCGGAGACATGGACGGCGCCCGCAAGCGCGTGCCCACCCTCGACGCGAATGATATCCAAGCCTCAACCCTTTCAATAGAATCATGCCCGGGGCACAAGGCCCCGGGCATGGTGCATCTCGTCGATGTAGCACTGCCTCTACGCTAGGCTCCGAGAAGCAGCTTGCACCAAGCTATTTCATTATAAAGATAGGCGCGCGTCGCATCGTTCTCCGACAAAACGCTCAGCTTCTCTTCAAAACCTTGAATCTCAGCTTGAACTTCATCCTTATCGACCGTTGCGATATCTTTGGCCCGGTTGGCCAAGATGATCAGCTCGTCATTGGCGACCTGAGCATAGCCGCGCGTCACCGCGAACGTGTGCTCGACGGTGCCGAGCGCTTTCTCCGCTATGCGGATGTAACCTGGCTCGATGGTGCAGATGCTGCTCGCATGGTGCATCATGATGCCGATCTCGCCGTCCGTCGAGGGAATGCTCGCAAACACGGCACTCCCCTCGAAGGCGTTGAACTCGGGACAGACGATGCGAACATGCATGGACATGGACTCACGCCCCCATCTTGCGCGCACGGTCGCGCACGTCGTCGATCGTGCCGGCATAGCGGAACGCCTGCTCGGGCAGATCGTCGCACTCGCCGTCGATAATCGCGGCAAACGAGCGCACCGTATCGGCAACGCGAACGTACACGCCGGGGTTGCCGGTGAACTTCTCCGCAACGTGGAACGACTGGGAGAGGAACTGCTGGATCTTGCGCGCGCGGCTCACGGTGAGTCGCTGCTCGTCGGAAAGCTCGTCCATGCCGAGGATCGCGATGATGTCCTGCAGGTCGGAGTACTCCTGAAGGATCTCCTGAACGCGGACGGCGACGCGGTAGTGCTCCTCGCCGACCACGGCGGGGTCGAGCGCGTCGGAACTCGAGGCGAGCGGATCGATCGCCGGGAACAGACCCAGGCTGGAGATGCTGCGCGAGAGAACCGTCGTCGCGTCGAGGTGCGTGAAGGTCGTCGCCGGCGCGGGGTCGGTCAGGTCATCAGCAGGCACGTAGACCGCCTGGACCGACGTGATCGATCCGGTCTTGGTCGAGGTGATGCGCTCCTGCAGGTCGCCCATCTCGGTTGCCAGCGTAGGCTGGTAACCGACGGCGGAGGGCATGCGGCCCAGCAGCGCGGAGACCTCGGAACCCGCCTGCGAGAAGCGGAAGATGTTGTCGATGAACAGAAGGACGTCCTGTCCGCGGTCGCGGAAGTACTCCGCCTCGGTCAGACCGGCCAGACCGATGCGCAGGCGCGCTCCCGGCGGCTCGTTCATCTGGCCGTAGACCAGGCAGGTCTTGTTGATGACGCCCGACTCGGTCATCTCGAGGTACAGGTCGGTGCCCTCGCGGGTGCGCTCGCCGACGCCCGTGAACACCGAGGTGCCGCCGTGCTCCTGCGCGAGGTTGTTGATGAGCTCCTGGATGAGGACCGTCTTGCCCACGCCGGCGCCGCCGAACAGGCCCGTCTTGCCGCCGCGGATATAGGGCTCGAGCAGGTCGACCGCCTTGATGCCGGTCTCGAAGATCTCGGTCTTGGTCGTGAGCTCGTCGAAGGCGGGCGCCGAGTGATGGATCGGATAGTACCCGTCCACCTCGGGCATCTCCTTGCCGTCCACCGGCTCGCCCATGACGTTCCAGATGCGGCCGAGGGTCTGCTTGCCGACGGGCATCTTCATGGGGGCGCCCGTGTCGGTCACCTCGATGCCGCGCTGCAGGCCATCCGTGGAAGACATGGCCACGCAACGGACCACGTCGCCCGGAAGCTGCGACTCGACCTCGAGAATGGTCTTGATGCGTCCGACCGGGGTGTCGGCATCGATGGTCAGGGCGTTGTAGATGCCCGGGACACCATGTTTGAACTTGACGTCCACAACGGGACCGATGATGCGGACGATATGTCCGACACCAGCGGTGGACGTGGTCTCGATGGCGATGGTATCTGCCATTAGTACTCCTCCAATGCAGCGGCTCCGCCGACGATCTCGTTGATCTCGGTCGTGATGGACGCCTGGCGCACACGGCTGTACGTGCGCTTGAGGTCGGCGATGATGGCGTTCGCATTCTCGTTCGCGGAATGCATGGCCTTGCGGCGCGCAGCCTGCTCGGCCGCGGCCGAATCGATCAGCGCCTGATGTATGACGGTCAGCACGTAGCTGGGAATCAACATGCCCAGCACATGACTCGCCGAAGGTGAATACTCGAACGGCGAGGAAAGGCGCTGGGGCCGATCGGTCTCGTTCGCACGGGGCCCGCGGGCGGTCCCCAAGACGGCCGGATCGAGTGGCAGGACGCGCTCGTCGCGCAACGTCTGCTCGACGCGGTTCACCGCATGAGTGTAGACGATGTCCACGCGCCCGAACTTCCCCGATCCGAAACCCTCGCACACATAGCTCTCGATCATACGGGCGGTCTCGATGGTCGGATTATCGGAGCTACCGACGAACGTCATGACGACGCGGGCGCCCTCATGCTCGTGGTGCTTGAAGTAATCCGTCGCCTTGCGGCCGCACGTGATGATCTCCACGCTCTTCGCGCCATGACGGCGGAAGTGGTCGAGGCGCTTCTCGACCTCACGCTCAACCTGCACGTTGAAACCGCCCGCAAGCCCACGGTCCGAGCTGATCACGATAACCAGTGCGGACTCGTAGTGCTCGGGATTAGCGAGCAGGGGGGAGTTGGTCTCATAGGCCGCGTCGGCGGCGACGGTGAGCATCACGTCGGTGATCGCGTTACGGTACGGCTCGGAGTTGTACTCACGCGTCAGCGCTCGCGCGATCTTGGCCGTCGAGACCATCTCCATGGTGCGCGTGATCTGCTCGGTCGTCTCGATCGAGCTGATGCGCTTCTTTATTTCGCGGAGGTTGGCCATGTGGCTTAGTTCTCCTCAGTCTCCTCGCTCGAGGCCTCCGGGGATTCGGCTGCCTTGTTGGCGAGGAACTCGTTCTTGTAATCAGCGATCGCCTGACCGAGCTGGTCCGCGAGATCGTCTCCGATCTTGGTGTCGCCGATCCTTTCCATAAGCTTGCCGTACGCACCGTTCAGATACTCAAGCAAGCCGTTGCGGAAGGGCACCACGTCCTCGATCTCGAGGTCGTCCAGGAAACCCTGGTTGCCCGCGTAGAGCACCGAGACCTGGTCCGCGACGGTAAGCGCATGGAATCGAGGCTGCTTCAGAAGCTCCGTCATACGCGAACCATGCGTCAGCTGGTGCTGAGTCGCCGCGTCGAGATCGCTGCCGAACTGGGTGAATCCCTGCAGCTCACGATAGGAAGCGAGGTCGAGGCGCAGATTGCCGGCCACCTGCTTCATCGCCTTGGTCTGAGCCGAACCGCCCACGCGCGACACCGAGATGCCCACATCGACTGCCGGACGCTGTCCCTGGAAGAACAGATCGCTCTGCAGGAAGATCTGACCGTCCGTAATCGAGATGACGTTGGTCGGGATGTAGGCGGAGACGTCTCCGTCCTGGGTCTCGATGATGGGAAGCGCCGTGAGCGATCCCCCGCCGAGTTCATCAGACAGCTTGCAGGCGCGCTCCAGGAGACGCGAGTGCAGGTAGAAAATGTCACCCGGGTAAGCCTCGCGTCCCGGCGGACGACGAAGCGTCAGCGACATCTGACGATAGGCGACGGCCTGCTTGGACAGGTCGTCATAGACGACGAGCACATGCCCTCCGGGATTGGAGGCGCTCGCAGGCTTACCGTCCGCGCCGTTATACATGAAGTACTCGCCGATCGCGGCTCCCGCCATCGGGGCGATGTACTGCAGCGGAGCCGACTCGGCCGCAGTGGCCGAGACGATGACGGTGTAGTCGAGCGCGCCGTGCTGAGCAAGCGTCTCGCGAATCGCCGCGACCGTCGACGCCTTCTGGCCAATTGCAACATAGACGCAGGTAACGCCCTTGCCGCGCTGGTTAAGAATCGCATCGATCGCGATTGCGGTCTTGCCGGTCTTGCGGTCGCCGATGATCAGCTCACGCTGGCCACGGCCGATGGGCACCATGGAGTCAATCGCGAGCAGGCCCGTCTGGACCGGCTCGCATACCGGCTGTCGCTGAATGACGCCCGGGGCCTTGAACTCGATCGGGCGACGCGAGGTCGCACCGATGCTGCCCTTGCCGTCGATAGGCTGGCCGAGCGGGTTCACCACGCGGCCGAGCATGCCACGTCCCACCGGGATATCCATGACGCGACCGGTGGTGCGGCAGGGATCGCCCTCCTTGATGGTGTCGACGTCGCCGAACAGGACGGCGCCGACCTCGTCGCGGTCGAGGTTCTGCGCAAGACCGTAGACGGTCTTTCCGGTGATGCCGCTCGTGAACTCGAGCAGCTCCCCGGCCATGGCGCTCTTGAGGCCGACGACATGAGCGATGCCGTCTCCGACCTCGGCCACATGGGACACTTCCTGGGTATCGACGGTAGCGGTCAGCTCGAAAAGCCTCTGCTCCAGGACACGCTCGATGTTCTCGGCGCTAATTGCCTCGGACATGTAAGCTATACCTCCGTCTTCTTGACATTCTGGGTCATGATCTTGCGCGCAGCCTCGAGCTGCGTCTTGATAGACGCATCCCTGCGCTTGCCGTTCGCCGAAATGATCAGGCCCCCGATGATGCTGGGGTCGACGCGCTCGATAAGGAACACGTTGGCGCCCAGATCAAGTTCGCATTTCTGCGTGATAAGCATGCGCAGCTCGGCATCGAGCGGCACTGCGGTCGTCACGGTGACGCCGACCGTCTGCTGATCGCCCTCCGCCATATCGCTGTACATCTCGAGCACCTCGGGAAGGTGATCGAGGTCGCCGTTCGCGGCCATCGCCGACAGAACGGACAGCACCTCGGGACTCGCATCGGCCTCAGCCTTGAGCGGGGTGATGTTCTCGTAGACGCGATCCTCGGTCTTCGCCGCTTCGAGGAGCGTACGGGCATACGTCTCGAGCTTGCGCTTCTGCATGCGGTCCATATCAGCCATTAAGCGTCACTTCCGAGATGTACTTCTTGATGATCTCGCGCTGCTTGGCTTCATCGTTGGCGAGCGTGTCGCCGACGATACGTGAGGCCACGGCGACAGAGACCTTCGCGATGGAGTCCGTGGCGTTCGCATAGGCGCGACGCATCTCGTCATCTGCGCGCTCGCGGGCCTTCGTGATGATCTCCTCGACCTCGGCGTGCGCGTCGGCCACGATGCGGGCGCGCTCCTTCTCGGCGTCGCCGCGAGCGGCGAGAACGATCTCGGACGCCTGGCGGCGCGCATCGGCGATCACAGCATCTGCCTGGTCGCGAATCTCAGACGCCTTCTCCTTGGTCTCGTTCGCCTCATCGATGGACGCCTGGATGGTCTTCTCGCGCGTGTCGAACATACTGAGGACCTTGGGCCAGGCGAGCTTGGCGAGCAGGAACCAGATGATCAGGAAGATGATCAGGGCCGGGATGAACTCGGCGGGCTTGGGGATCAGGATGTCGGCACCGCTGGTCTCCTCTGCCACCGCCACCGCCGGAATCGCCCCGACGAGCGCCGCGACGGCCGCAGATGCACGAATGTTTGCTGCTTTCATAGCTACTCTCCCTTGGAACAGCCTCGATGTCCCGTGACGGGCGGTTTACTTCACGACGAGCGCGACCACGAAGCCGATGAGGGCAAGTGCCTCAGCGAACGCGGAGCCCATGATGAAGACGGTGAAGACGCGATCCTGGACCTCAGGCTGGCGCGCCATGGCGTTCGCAACACCGTGAGCGGCGAGGCCGATGGCCAGACCAGCGCCGATAACACCGAGACCGTAACCGATAACTCCCACAATTCCTCCTTTAGTTGCATGCGCCCTGTGCGCATAACACACAACCGATATCTCAAACGACAAAGCGTTTGGGAACGAATGGTAGCACCGCCGCGCGGCGGCACAGAAACGTCACACGCCTAGTGGCCCTCGGCCTCGGCGCCCTGAATATAGACGGCAGTCAGCACCGTGAACACGTACGCCTGAATGACGCCGACGAACATCTCGATGCCGTAGATGACCAGCAGGATCGCACCGAACGCCAGAGAAGGAAGCGCGCCGACGACATTGGCGGCGGTCAACTGCTCGAGGAGCGGCTGGGCGAACAGGGTCACCATGATCGCGAAGGAACCCATGACGATATGACCCGCAAACATGTTGCAGAAAAGGCGGACGGCGAGCGTGATCGGACGCAGCAGCGTCGAGATAACCTCGATGACCCAGATGAGTACGTTCAGCGGAAACGCGACGCCGGAGGGGGCCAGGCTCTTGATGTACCCGATGGGACCGTGAACCTTGACGCCGCACGCGATGAAGTAGATGAACGCGACGAGCGCGAGGGCAGCGGTGGTGGAAATGGTTCCAGAACCCGGCTTCATGCCCGGAATGATGCCAACGACGTTGTTGACGAAGATGAAGAAGAACAGCGTCGCCAGGAACGGGAAGTGCTTCTTCCAGGTCTTGCCGACGATGGCCTTGCCCACGTCCTTCTCGATGAACTGGATGATGTACTCCATCATGTTCTGGAACATCCCATGGGGAACGAGGCTCATGTTCTTGACGAACGCGAACATGATGATAAGGAGCAGGATGGCAGACACGATCATCCAGAAGGTGTACTGGGTGACGCCTGTCATCAGGTCGCCGACCACCGGAATGGAATGGAATTCCGAAACCAGGTGGTTGATCTCCTCTGGCAGCAATTCAAAAGCTTCCACGACATTCCCTCCTTATGCGACGCCCGGCTGCGAGGCCTTACCTCCGACCGAGCGACATGGCCGCGAGAAGCGCCCACATCCCAAAGAAACCTATGGTCCCGCCCATGACGAACAGCAGGAAACCCTCAGGGTCATATACCCAAGCGAATGCTCCCGTCAACGCAAGAAACGCTGTTGAAACAGCAATCGCCGCCAGACCCCGGGCAACGGTCGGTCGGGCACCCGGCCTGCGCGTCGCGAGGACCGCAGCAAGCAGCGGAGAGAAACCGATCGCACCTATCGCAACGCCCGCCAGGGCCATGACGGCATCCGGAAGGCATAGCGACAAGAGTACACCCCTTTCATCACAACGGCACACCTCAGGAGGTGTGCCGTCCTAGCGTGCCCACATTATACTCGTTTGTCCTTACAGTGAGTAAATGGACATATGACGCATATCTCTGCGAGCGAAGAGATTATATCCCTGGACGATCGCAGGGCAACCGATGCGCGAATCCGTCACCTTGCCTACATATTGCAAGGCAGAAACGGTCGCATTGCAGTCGAGAGGCCCTATAGCGTGCCGAATATCCGGTCCCCCGCATCCCCGAGGCCGGGGACGATGTAGGCCGCCTCGTTCAAACCCTCATCCACCGAGCACGTGTAGACGCGCACCGCGTCGTCTGAGTCGAGCACGGTCTTGAGCCCCTCGGGGGCAGCGACGATGGACAGGAAGCGGATGTCCTGGGCGCCCTGCTTGCGGAGGTACTGAAGCGCGGCGACCGCCGAGCCGCCCGTGGCGAGCATGGGATCGACCACCAGGCAGATGCGCTCCGCGATATCTCCGGGGAGCTTCGCGTAGTACTCATGCGGCTCATGGGTGACCTCGTCGCGATACATGCCGACATGGCCGACGCGGGCAGCGGGGATCAGGTCGAGCAAACCGTCGACCATGCCGAGGCCGGCGCGGAGAATGGGGACGATCGCGAGCTTGCGGCCGGCGATCTTCTTGCAGGTGGCCTCGCAGATCGGCGTCGTGACGGAAACGTCCTCCAGCGGGAGGTCGCGTGTGGCCTCATAGCCCTCGAAAACCGCCAGCTCGCGGATAAGGTCGCGGAACTGCTTGGTTCCGGTCTGCTCGTCGCGCAGAATGGAAAGCTTGTGCTGGACGAGCGGGTGGTCGACCACGGTAACGCGGTCGGAATCAAACGGTACGGTCATCTTCTCTCCCCTGAATCGATGGGAACCTAGTCGAGCGCCATGATCTTAGCGACGCGGTCCGCATGGCGGCCGCCTTCGAATTCCGTCGTCAAGAAGACCCGGACAATCTCGCGGTTGACCTCCGGCTCCACGAAGCGGCCGGAGAGGCACACGACGTTGCCGTCGTTGTGCTGGCGGAACAGCTCCGCGAATTCAGGCGTGGTGATGGAGGATGCGCGAATGCCGGCGACCTTGTCGGCGGCGAGCGCCACGCCGATACCCGTGCCGCATACGAGCACACCGCGGTCGGCATCGCCCTGAGCGACGGTGCGGGCGACAAGGGCGGCGTAATCAGGGTAGTCCACACGCTCTTCCGAGTCGGGACCAAGATCGATCACATCCTGGCCGAGCTCCGACGCGAGATAATCGACGAGGGCCTGCTTCTGCTCAAAGCCGGCATGGTCGGATCCGATTGCGACACGCATAGGTAGATACCCTTTCCCAGTTAAGGCGACAGATTGCGGGCGATGGGCCCCGACTCACTGTACCACGGTTCTCGTGCGCGCCACCGCATCATGCCAACCGGACAGGCAATGCGCGACCCGCTCCGGCTCGTTGACCGGCTCGAAGCGCTCCCCGACGGCATGGTTCTGCATCAGCTCGTCTCGGTCCTCCCAATAGCCCACGGCGAGGCCGGCGAGATACGCGGCGCCGAGCGCCGTCGTCTCGACGGCTTCCGTCTGGACGACGGGAATGCCGAGCAGGTCTGCCTGGAACTGCATGATGAATCCGTTGCGCGAGGCGGCGCCGTCGACCGACAGGCTTCCCAGCCGATGATGCGCGTCCGCCTCCATCGCCCGCAGGACGTCGAACGTCTGGTACGCCATGGATTCACAGGCGGCGCGGACGAGCGTCGCCCGGTTCGAAGCCGCCGTCAGCCCGGTGATCATGCCGCGGGCGCCGGGATCCCACCAGGGCGCTCCCAGCCCGGAGAACGCGGGGACCAGATAGCACCCATCGTTGCCCTCGACGCTCAGGGCTATCTCCTCGGTCTCCCGGGCGCCGCCGATGATGCCGAGCCCGTCCCGCAGCCACTGTATCGTCGATCCGGCATGGAAGATCGATCCTTCAAGGGCATAGGAAATGCGGCCGCCTTCGGCGATTCCGATGGTGGAAAGCAGCCCGTTCGATGAGTGCACGACCTCGTCGCCCGTGTTCATGAGCATGAAGCACCCGGTGCCGTAGGTGTTTTTCGTATCTCCGGGCTCGAAGCAGCAGTGCCCAAAAAACGATGCCTGCTGGTCGCCGGCGACGCCGGCGATGAGCGGCATATGCGTCATGATCTCGCTCGAGACGCGGCCGAACTCCCCCGAGCTCCAACGGACCTCGGGCAGCATGCTCCGTGGGATATCGAGCATCGCGAGAAGCTCGTCATCCCATTCGAGCGTGTGGATGTTGAACAGCATCGTGCGGCTCGCGTTCGTGTAATCCGTCGCATACACCTCGCCGCCGGTCAGGTTGTAGATCAGCCAGGTATCGATGGTTCCGAACATGAGCTCGCCTGCGTCGGCGGCCTCGCGGGCACCGCTCACGTTGTCAAGAATCCACCTGATCTTAGTCGCGGAGAAATACGCATCGGGAGCAAGCCCGGTCTTGGACCGAATCGACTCTTCGCACCCGTCGAACACGAGGCCGTCCACGATATCGGCCGTGCGGCGGCATTGCCATCCGATGGCGCTGTAGATAGGCTGGCCCGAGTCGCGGTCCCACACGACGCAGGTCTCGCGCTGATTGGTGATGCCGATCGCCGCGATGCTATCCGAATGGATTCCGCTTTTGAACTGAACCTCCATCATGACGGCGATCTGGGAGGCCAGAATTTCCATGGGATCCTGCTCGACCCAACCGGGCTGGGGGTAAAACGCCTTGACCGGCTTTGAGGCCTGGGCAACGATGCATCCGTACTCATCGACGATGATGGCACGCACCGATGTCGTGCCGGAGTCGAGGGCCATGATGTACCCGCTCGGCTGCAGCGGATACACGCGGTCGACAAGCCCCAAGTCCTTCAGGCTGAACGCCATGTCAGCACCCTCCTTCGGAAATCTGCGTCATATCGGAAATCACGGATAGAACCTGGCCGGCGGACAAGGCTCCCTCGCGCAAGATGGAGACCTTTCCGTCGCACGCGGCGACGATCGTCGAGGCGTCGCGACACCTGGTCGTGCCGGCGTCCACCGCCACGTCCACCCCTGCGAGCACACGCCGCTCCACGTCATCAAACGACGCGGGGGCTGGCGCGCCGTGCGTGTTCGCGCTCGTCACCGCAAGCGGGCATCCGCAGGAGCGGATGATCGCCTGGATGACCGGGGATGCCGACGCGCGGAGCGCAACGGTCCCGTCACCTGCCCGCATGAATGCGGGAACACGATGAGAGGCGGGCACGACGACGGTCAGCGCGCCGGGCCACAACGCAGATGTGAGCGCCCTGATCTCCGGTGCCACCGATTCGCCGTACTCATCAAGCGCCTCGGGTCCCGAAACCAACCAAGGAACCGTCTGCGTCAGCTCTCGGCACTTCAAGCTGAATATCCGCCGATATCCACTTTCGGGCCCGGGCATATCCCCCTGCGCCGCCGCCTCGGCCGCCGACACCGCGACGCCGAGTCCGTACACCGTTTCGGTAGGAAGCAGCGCAAGCGACCCCGCGCGCAGCATGGCGGCGACGTCCCGAGCCACCAGCGGATGCGGAGCGGCGTTCCCCCATGTCCGATAGACTCGTCGCATGCTCGCCATCTTCCCTTTCTCGTTATGCCTTGCGTGCAGATGTGCACAATCCAGGGCGCATTGTCTCACGCATCATGCGGTCGCGCATTCCGTCGCGACGAGCGACCGGCCAAACGGGCGAGGCCTTCGGCGAAATGGCCCGTTCGTGACCACATTGTGAACCGTCGTGCGCAAAACGCGCACAATCGCTACGCTGGCGCCCGTCCGTCTTCCTCTTCCGCGCGGGCGACAACCGATGCGGGAACGCGCGCCAAAAGGTGACGCGGGCGGCCGGCGAGATCCTGCACGATCTCGACGTCCTCGAATCCTGCGCGGCGGGCGAGGTCCGCGGCTTTCCCCAAGGCGTCTTCATGAAGCTCGCATGCGAACAGCCCATCCGCCCGCAGCATGTGCGGAGCGGCCCGCAAAAGCCTCCGATATATATCCAGGCCATCCGTCCCGCCCGCCAACGCAAGCTCCGGCTCATAGGCCGACACCTCTCGAGGAAGCTTGCGCATCACATCAGTCGGTATATACGGGGGATTCGAGACCAAGACGTCAAACGTCCCCCATTCCGTCGCGCGGTCAAGCGGGGAGACGAGGTTGCCCTCCCGTACGTCCACGTCAGCTTCGGTCAACCCGAGCGCCCGTCGATTGCGCTTCGTCAGATCCACAGCGCGGGGCTCGATATCCGTCGCGACGCACCGAACCCTACCCGGGCGCTCGGATGCAAGCGAGAGCGAAATGACGCCCGTGCCGCAACCGACCTCCAGGACGCGGGCGCACGGCATCGCATCGGACGCGGGCACGGGCGCCTCCTCCGCAACCTCCTCGTCGGGCGCCTCGTCATGATTTCGGGCGTCCCGCGTGTCCCGGTCTTCACCTGCGGCGGCCTGCTCTTCGCGGCGCTGTTCCTCCACCATCTCGTTCCACGGCAGCACCGCGCGAGGGTGCGCGCGAGGGTGGGCGGCAGCATCGACGGGTCGGGGACCCAGGACCTCGGCGTCGAGATAGGAAAGGACCTCCTCGACGAGTACTTCGGTCTCGGGACGGGGGATGAGCACCCCCGGCTCGCACGCGACGTCGATGGTCCTAAACGCGGTCTCCCCCGTGATGTACTGCAACGGCTCGCCCTTCGCGCGGCGAACGACAGCATCGTGCATGCGGGCAAGCTCCGCTGAATCAAGCGGGCGATCGAACTCGGTATACAGCTGGATGCGACTCATCCCCGTCACGGACGTCAGCAGCCATTCCGCGGAAACGCGCGGCCGCTCGATCCCCTTCCGGGCAAGATAGTCATTCGTCCAGTCCAAGCAGCGTTTGATCGTCCACATCTCGTCGGTCATGGCACACCCCGTCCTTCATCGCGCTGTCGTCTGGTGAGGATTCTAATGCACGCGATCGGGACAGGCGACGCGGTCGGCAAGAAGCAGCACAGCGCGCGCCACCTCGCCATTCCTCCATACAATCCAACAGCGAACACGAAGGTGCCGACCCCGCTCCGACACGCATGCGGTCGGCGAGACGACCGGGGCGGCGCGATGCGGGACGCCGTCCGAGCATCCAATGCGTGACCCGCAGACATCTCGCCTCACCGACGGCTCCACGGACATCAGGTTGACGCCCATGTAAAAGCGGGCCCGGACAACGGACGTCCAGACCCGCTCGATGGCTCGCGTACCGTGCGCAGCGCTTATCCGCGCGGGCGCACCTCGACCGTCAAATCCTCACGGACGTGCACGCGCCCGTCGGCAAGGAGCTGGACGACATCGGGGTACAGCGCGTGCTCGATCGCGTGGATATGTTCCTCCAGCATCTCGACATCCCATCCCTCCTCGACCGCCAGCGCGCGCTGGGCGATGATGGGACCCATATCGTAGGCCGCATTGGCGATATGCACGGTCACGCCGGTGACCTTGACGCCGCGGTCAAACGCATCCCGGATACCATGAGCCCCGGTGAAGCTCGGCAGGAGCGCGGGATGGATGTTGATCACGCGATTGGGAAACGTTGCCAGCAGCGGGGCGTGAACCATGCGCATGTAGCCGGCCATGACCACGTACTCGCATCCGGCGGCCAGCAGTTCATGCGCGATGACCTCGTCGGCCTGGATGGGATCCGCGTAGACGTCTTTCGAGAGCGTGAGCGTCTGGATGCCCGCCGCCTCGGCACGCTTGAGGCCATACGCTGAAGGACGGCTGGCGACGACGAGCTTGATCTGGGCATTGAGCGTCCCAGCGGCGATGGCGTCGATGAGCGCCTGCAGGTTGGTTCCCGAACCGGAGAGCAGCACACCGATGGGAAGCGGAGCGCGCGAGGAGGCTTCCTGCGCCGCGCGCGCATCCTGCAGATCGTTGATGTCGAGCGGCTTGCGGACGGCGGCGGCGCGGCCGGCATCGACCTCGCGCTCGGCGCTTTCGTCGAAAAACACTTCGCCCGGCAGGGCCTCGGGAGAAAGCTCCGCGCCCTCGACCAGGCAGCGGTATTCCTCGGAGGCCGTGACCGAATCGTCCCTACTGCTCATCGGTGTACTTCACCTCGCCGGAACCGGCGATGCACGAACCCACGCGGAACGGCTTCTCGCCCAGAGCGGCGAGGGCCTCGGCCACAGCGGTCTCGTCCTCGGGAGCCACGATCAGCATCAGGCCGACACCCATGTTGAACGTCTTGCAGGCCTCGTTGGGGGCAAGCCCGGCATGCTCGGAGACATAGGTGATGACCGGCGGGACGTCCCAACCCATCCGGGAGCCGTCGCGCTGCACGAGCGCATCGACATCCTGGGGCAGGGCGCGGTTAAGATTCTCGGTAATGCCGCCGCCGGTGATGTGCGCGATGGCGTGCACCTTCGAGCCCGCCTCGCCACGAAGCAGCTCGAGGATGGGCTTGACGTAGATGCGGGTGGGAGCGAGAAGGGCGTCGGCGAGGTTGAGGCCGGGCGCGACCTCGATACCCTCGAGCTCTGCCTTCTTGGCAGCGGCCTCCGGCGTTCCGGGAACGATCCCGTCGACACCGATGACCTTGCGAACGAGCGAGTACCCGTTGGAGTGAACGCCGGTGGAGGGCAGGCCGATGATCACATCTCCCTCGCGCACGTTGGCCGGGTCGATCATCTTGGGACGGTCGACGACGCCCACGGTAAAGCCGGCGAGATCGTAATCATCCGGGCGCATGACGCCGGGGTGCTCAGCCATCTCGCCGCCCACGAGCGCGCAGCCCGCGAGCTTGCAACCGTCGGCCACGCCGCGCACGATCTTGGCCATGTGATCGGCCTCGATATGGCCGATGGCGACGTAATCGAGGAAGAAGAGGGGCTCGGCGCCGGAAGCGAGGATGTCGTTCACGCACATAGCCACGAGGTCCTGACCCACCGTCTCATGGCGATCGAGGATCTGGGCGAGGACGAGCTTGGTGCCGACGCCGTCCGTACCGGAAATGAGGATCGGGTCCTCCATGTCCTTAAGGGCGGCGGCGGAGAACAGGCCGCCGAAGCCGCCGATGCCGCCGATGACCTCAGGGCGATTCGTGTCGGCGACCATCTGCTTGATCGCATCGACCGCACGGCCGCCCTCGGCCGTATCGACGCCGGCGTCCTCATACGTTACATGCTTAGGTGTATCGGCCATGAGAGGTTCCTTTCGACCCAGGGAATTCCTAACTCAGCATGATAGCAGGCACTATCGCGCGGGGCACCTCAGGAGCTCGCGTCGGCCACCTCGCCTCAGAGATGAGGCGGCCGACGCGCCCGCGAGGTCTTGCGACGATGCCAAGACCCCAAATGGGGGCAGGCGCTTAATTGGGGCAGCGACAGGAGGGGACGCCGGGCGCTGAAGAGACGGCGGTCGAATGTCCCGGCCGCCGAATTGCGCGCCGTCCGCGCGCCCGCCTTCGGATTCGCGCCCCGCCTCAATCCCGCCTCAATGTAGGGACTGCCCCCAAATTGAGGCGGATCGGCATGGAGGCTACTGCCTGTGCGCTTCCTCCCAGCTGCGGTCGCTGGCCTTCTCGACAACGCAGCGCCCGGTGACGGGCTCGGGCTTGGAGAGGTTGCGCGGCACGTACCCCTCGATGAATTTATCGCGGCCGAAGCTCTCGGGGATCGCGACGGGATACTCGCCGGTGAAGCACGCGGTGCAGTAGCCCGCGTCGGGCACGCACTCGAGCAAGGCGTCGACCGACAGGAACGCCAGCGTGTCCGCCCCGATGAACTCGCACACCTCGTCCACGGACTTCGTAGCCGAGATGAGCTGGGACTGCTCGCCCGTATCCACGCCGTAGAAGCACGGCCAGATATCCTCGGGGCAGTTGATGCGGATATGGATCTCCTTGGCGCCCGCTTGGCGCAGCATGCGCACCAGCTGCACCATGGTGGTGCCGCGCACGATGGAGTCGTCCACGACGACGATGCGCTTGCCCTCGATCACGTCCTTGAGCGGATTGAGCTTCAGGCGCACGCCCATGGCGCGCAGCTCCTGCGTCGGCTCGATGAACGTACGGGCGACGTAACGGTTCTTGATGAGGCCGGTGCCGTACGGAATGCCGCTCTGATACGCATAGCCTTCAGCAGACGGCAGGCCGGAATCCGGTGTACCGATGACCATATCGGCCTCGACCGGGCACTCGAGCGCCAGCTTGCGACCCATGTCGTAGCGGCAGGCATAGATGGACTTGCCATCGACGATGGAGTCGGGGCGCGCGAAATAGACCTGCTCGAAGATGCAGTGCGCGCTCTTGTCGGCGGCAGGCACCCCCTGCTCCGACACCAGGCCCTCGGCGCTGATGCGCAAGATCTCTCCGGGACGGATGTCGCGAACGTACTCGGCACCGATGATGTCGAGTGCACAGGTTTCGGAGGTGACCACCCAGCCGGCGGCGGAAGCGACGACCTCGTCGCCCACCAGGTCTTCAGCGGAGGCGGCGTCGCTCGGCAGCGCGGCGGCAGCGGCGGCGGCGCCGGCGGCGGCAACGCCCTCGTCGTTCGTCAGGCGGCCCAGCACCAGCGGACGGATGCCATGGGGATCGCGGAACGCGTACAGCGCCTCCTCGTTGATGAGCGTCATGGCATAGCCGCCGCGGATGAGCTCCATAGTCTTGCGGATGCCCTCGCGCAGGTGATGCGTTTCCTGGGTGAAATACCCGATCAGCTTGGCCGCGACCTCGGAGTCCGAGCTGGAGTTGAAGTTCACGCCGAGCTCGATCAGCTGGCGGCGCAGCTCGTCGGTGTTCACCAGCGTGCCGTTGTGCGCGAGGGCCACGATCACGTCACCGATGGTGGAGAGGTGGGGTTGCGAGGACTCCCAGCTCTTCGCTCCGGCGGTGCCGTAGCGCACGTGGCCGACAGCGAGCTGGCCTGAAAGCGCGTCGATGTCGGCGTTGGAAAAGACGTTGCTCACCAGCCCGAGGTCCTTGCGGACCATGACGGTGCCACCGTCGCCGGCGGCGATGCCCGCGGATTCCTGTCCGCGATGCTGCAGGGCCCTTAGACCGAAATAGGTCAAGCGGGCGACGTCGCGATCCGGCGCCCAAACGCCGAAGATACCGCACTCCTCGTGAAGCGTGTCGCCGTCCAGATCGGTGAGCAGAACCTGCTTCGCGGCGTTCTCCGCCGCGCGCATGGTCTCTTGAGACATATCTTCCCCTGTCCGTCCCAGGATTGCCGTTACCTGCCCATTATGTCACGTCCCCATGCGCCGCGGCATCGGACGACACGCATTTCCGCGTTCTTTACAGGCCCCTTCCCCGCGTGTCAAAAGGAACGTACCCTAACGGCGCGCGGGGCGCCGTCGACCGGAGCGAAGCGCGCGCTGACGGCGAGAGCCGCTCGATCCGAACTCGAGCGGACGGAAATACCCCAGGACGTGTACCATGGATGCGCCCGGGAAACCGCCCGCGCGCATCCGACCCGAAAGCCGCACGCATGCACCTGATCTACCCGATACTGTGCTCCGCCTCCATCACGGCGATAACCGCCGTGCGCGCCGCGGAGTCCATGGTTCCCGTACCCGTGTGGATGGAGATGGTCGCCATCGTCGTCGCGTCGATAACCGGCACCCTCGCGGCGCGGGAACGCAAGCTCGACCTGGTGGGAGCCATATGCCTCGCCGTGCTCGTCAGCCTGGGCGGCGGTCTGCTCCGCGACGTCATCCTGCAGGTCGGCAACGTCTACATCCTCAACCAGCCCCTCGCGCTACCCGTCTCCGTGATCACCGCGGCTCTGACCTTCGTCTTCCCCTCGCCCTTTCTCAAGCAGGATCGAGTCATCGCGCTGCTCGACATCTTCTCCGTCGGCCTCTACGCAGCCACGGGCGCAGATAAGGCCCTGGTATACGGGTTTGAGCCCATGGTCTGCGTGATGATGGGCTTCTTCACGGCAGTCGGCGGCGGCATGCTGCGAGACGTGTGCCTCGGAGAAACGCCTCGCATCTTCCAGCGCAGCACCTTCTACGCCGTCGCGGCGATCGGCGGGTCGGTCTCCTACACCCTTCTCACCGGCATCGGGTACTCCCATATCGTCGCCCTCGTCGCCTGCGTCGCCGTGACCATCGCCCTGCGTTTCCTCTCCCTGCACTACAACATTCAGAGCCCGACCGATGAGGACATCGCGCGGGCCGCGCACAAGGTCAAGAATCGCGCATCCGCCCTCCGCAGCGCAGAGAGCCTCGAGCGGCGTCGCGGACGCATCCAGGCCGATATCTCCAGAAGGCAGCGCGAGGAGATTCGCCGCGCCTGGAGGGGGCGCTACCGCAGACGCTGACGGCGCGGACGGCTTGCACTCGACCGGGGGGCGCCCCGGTCCCGCCGCCCTCGGATGCCTACGCCACCCGTGCACCGACGGCGCGCTCAAGGGCGGCGAGCAGCGATGCACGGCTCCTGTTCATGATGAGCTCCTCCGGGAAGTGGATCTCCGCGAGCATCTCCTCCGCCCGCGGGAACTTCCCGATGCGGCTCGCCATGTGCGCGTCGCTGGATACGGTGATGCCGCACCCCATCTCGGCGGCGCGCTCGGCGATGTGGGAACACGCCGCGTGGTAGCGGCCGTCCGGCGCGTCCACCGCGAGGCTGTGCTCATTGATCTCGACGAGCTTTCCGAGCTCGGCGGCTCGCTTCAGCACCGTATCGACATCGTAGCGAATGCCCGCGCGACCCGTATGGCCCAAGATGAACACCTTCGGGTTCTCCAGGGCTGCCAGGTACATATCGGTTCCCTGGGCTATGGTGGCCCCGTCGGCGAAGCTCGTGGCATGCACGCTTGCGACCAGATAGTCGAGATGGGCGGTGACGCGATCGATGAGCGGCAAGTCCTCCCCGTACGGCGTGTCGAGGATGGTCTCGGGGCACGAGATGTTCTCTCCGAACAGCGTGCCGTCAAGGTCGACGATGTCGACTTCGGCGCCCCTCAGAAGCGTGACGCCGTCCCATTCACGCGGCCAGATCCTCTGGTTGATGAAGAACTGGAAATTCTTGATCGTAGGCTCATCGAAGAGCATGGGGCTGAAATGGTCCGCACTTCCCAGGACCTCGAGGCCGGCCGCGCGTGCGGCGGCCACGTTCTCGGCGATCGTGGAATACGCGTGGCGCGTGAACAGAGTGTGGGTATGAAGATCGCCTGCGATACGGTACGACATGGGCACCCCTAACGGTAGCTTTGGGCAAGCGCCTCCCAGGCGGGAAGCGAGCGCTCGATGGTCTCATGGCTCACACAGTACCCGATACGGACCCAGCCCGGCACGCCGAAGCTGTCCGATGGAACCGGGAGCAGCTCATAGGCTCGAGCGCGGGCGCAAAACGCCTCGGCATCTTCCTCGAGCGCGCGCATCCATAGGTAGAACGCTCCGTCGGGTTCGACATAGTCGTATCCGTACTCGGACAGCGCCCGCGTGAGAACCTCTCGATTGCGCGCATAGGACTCCACGTCGCACGGCTCGTCCACACAATCGATGACCACGCGCTGGAACAGCGCGGGCGCGCATACGAACCCGAGGCATCGGGCCGCACCGGCCACAGCGGCCATGATGCGGTCATGATCGGCGCACGTGTCGGGAACGAGCACCCATCCGACGCGTTCGCCGGGAAGCGACAGCGACTTCGAATACGAATAGCACACCACCGTGGGAGCATAGATGCTCGGCACCCAGGGAACCTCGGCCCCGTAGACGACCTCGCGATACGGCTCGTCCGAGATGAGGAAGATCGGCTCATCGCGCCCCGCCGAGGCCTCCTGGAGGGCGGCGGCGAGCGCCTCGAGCGTCGCGCGCGTGTACACGGCCCCCGTCGGGTTGTTGGGGGAATCGATGATGACGGCGGCCGTGCGCTCCGTTATCGCCGCGCGCAGCGCATCGACGTCGATCTGGAACGTCTTCTGATCGGCTAGGACCTCGACGCAGGTCGCGCCGGCGTTCTCGATCCATACGGCGTACTCGGGGAAGTACGGCGCGATGACGATGACCTCGTCCCCTGGGGCGACGAGCGCGTGGAGGCAGCAGCTCACCGAAGCGGCGGCGCCGACGGTCATGAAGACATCTTGGGCGCCATACGCCGTCCCGAACCGACGGTTGAGCGATGCCGCGACGGCCGCGCGGGCGGCGGGCAGACCGGGCGCAGGCGTATACCCGTGCAGCACCGCGGGATCGACCTCCGCGACCGAGCGCTCGATCGAGGCCCGGACGGAAGCCGGGGCGGGGACGCTCGGGTTGCCCAGGCTGAAATCGAAGACGTTCTCCGACCCGATTTGAGCCTTCCGTTCGCAGGCGTACGCGAAGATCTCGCGAATCTTCGAGCTCTCTGCTCCGCGTTCATACATCGTCCGGTTCACCATGGACGCCTCCCCTTTCTTGCGCGCAACGACGCAATCATACCGTCCGCCGGCCGCGCCCGCGGCGCACCCGCGGTATGAAACGCGCTGCTAACGAGCGACCGTCGCGCGTCTTCACATATGCATAGCCGATCACTGCGAACACGAGGGCACCGATGAGGTTCACGATGAGGTCGGCCATGGAGTCGTGGATACCGATGTCCAGATAGCCACCAGGAATCTGGACGACCTCACCCGAGGTCAGCAGGATCTGCGTGGATGCGATCCCCTGCACCGGTACCGTCACGTTGGAGTTGGTCGGATCGAGCCATACGGTGTTGAAGCCCTGGACGAGCGTATCTTTCTGCATGTCGACACCGATGAAGCAATCGGCGCCGTACTCGAAGATCTCCCAGCACGCGCCGATGCACATGGAGAAGGCGGCGGCGGAGACCGCCATATAGAGTGGCGTCAGGTGAATCTTGGACGACTCGCTGCGATTGAGGATATCAAAGAGGGCGAATCCGATCCCCGCGCAGAGAAAGCCCCACGTAGTGTGGAGAATGGTATCCCAGAAGGGAATGCGGATGTAGAACGCATCGATCTCACCGAGTATCTCGGCGGCGAAGATGAAGAGCAGGATGATCGATTCAAGAAGATCAGGCAAGTCGATATCGAGCGTATGCTCGATGAACGAGGGAATGAGCAGGAGAACCAGGGTGAGCACGCACAGCATCATGTGTTCGTAGTGACCGAGGAACGCGGAGCGAACCAACGTCACCAGGACGAGGGCGCGCAGGACGAAGTAGAGGACGAACACCGTGGGCTCCTCTTCCCGCTTTCGGTGCATGACCTCTTTCGAGCGCTTGATGAAACCCGACATGACCTTTCCTTTCGAGCGCGGGCGGAAACGCCACGCGTGACGACTCGGCACGCGCGAAGTCTGATGGGAACTAAGCGGCCAAACCTGACCGTAAAGAGCAGGGAGGCGCCACGGCGCTCATGCACCGCAGCGCCTCTTCGTGCGTGAAACGTCGTTTCCCCTACGCGTCGGTCGGGGGAGCGTCGACGGAAGCATCCGATGCGGACCGCTCCGCCGCAACCGCCGCCTCGGCGAATGCAGCCGCGGCGGCGGCGATCTCCTCGTCACTCTGCCTCGACTTCTTCGAAGGCGCGGGGCTCGAAGGAGCCTCGCCCTCCGCTTCCTCGGATGCGACGAACTCGTCCCAACGCCCGTCGAGCAGCGCCTCGACGGCGGCGCCCTCGACGGTCTCGCGCTCGAGCAGCACGCGCGCCATCAGCTCGAGCTGGTCGCGATGGTCGGTGAGGATCTTCTCGGCGCGCTCGTGGGCCTGACGCATGATGCGCTGGACCTCCACGTCGATGCGGTGGGCCGTCTCCTCGGAATAATCCTGATGATCCGCATAGTCTCGGCCCAAAAACACCTGGTGGTCAGCCTCGCCGAACACCTGGGTTCCCAGTTCCTCGCTCATGCCGAGGCGCGTGACCATCTGTCGCGCCATCTTGGTCGCGCGCTCGAGGTCGTTGCTCGCGCCGGACGTGATGTCATCGCACATGAGCTCCTCCGCCACGCGGCCTCCGAGGAACACGGCGAGGTCGTCGAGCATCTCGTTTTTCGTCGTGAGGAAGTGATCCTCCTCGGGACGGGACATGGTGTAGCCCAAGGCCTGCCCGCGCGGGATGATCGTGATCTTATGGACCGGATCGGCGTGCTCGAGCAGGTGGCCCACAAGGGCGTGCCCGCTCTCGTGGTAAGCGATCGTCGTGCGCTCCGTCTCCGTCATGACGCGGGCCTTGCGCTCGGGACCGGCTATCACGCGGTCGATCGACTCCTCGATCTCGGACATGGAGATGTCCTTGCGGTGGCGACGCGCCGCCAGCAGGGCGGCCTCGTTCAACAGGTTCGCGAGGTCTGCGCCGGTGAACCCGACCGTGAGCTGAGCCAGGCGCTTGAAGCTCACGCCGTCCACAAACGGCTTGTTCTGCGCATGCACGCGCAAAATCTGCTCGCGGCCCGCCACATCCGGACGGTCCACCGTGATCTGGCGGTCGAAACGGCCAGGACGCAGCAGCGCCGGATCGAGGATATCGGGGCGGTTGGTCGCGGCGATGAGGATCACGCTCTCGCTCTCCTCGAAGCCGTCCATCTCGACCAGCAGCTGGTTCAAGGTCTGCTCGCGCTCGTCGTGACCGCCGCCGAGACCGGCGCCGCGCTGGCGACCGACCGCATCGATCTCGTCGATGAAGATGATCGAAGGGGCCTGGGCCTTGGCGTCCTTGAAAAGGTCGCGCACGCGGCTCGCGCCCACGCCGACGAACATCTCGACGAAATCGGATCCGGAGATGCTGAAGAACGGCACGCCGGCCTCACCGGCCACCGCTTTCGCGAGCAGGGTCTTACCGGTGCCCGGAGGGCCGACGAGCAAGACGCCGCGGGGAATCTTGGCTCCCAGCTTGCGGAAACGCTCGGGCTCCGCCAGGAAATCGCGGACCTCCTCAAGCTCCTCCACCGCCTCGTCGATGCCGGCGACATCGGAGAATTTCACCTTGGGACGCGTGGCCTCGTTGGTCTTCGCGTTGGTCTTCCCGAACTGCATCGCCTTGTTGTTCGCACCCGTCATCTGCCGCATGAAGTACATCATGAGCAGGATGAGCGCGAGGGTCGGCAGCAGGGTCATGACCAGGTCGGACCAGAAGTTCGGATCATCCGTATCAACCGTGTACGTGGTGTCGGGGTGCTTCGCCATGAGCTCGGACAGCGAATCGGATCCAACGTAGGTCGAGGTGAACGGCACGAGGTTCTTGTCGTCATGCGCGGCGTCCTCAGGCCAGTACTCGCCCGTCATGGTTCCATCCATGACGGTATAGACGACGCTATCCACGCGGTCGTCCTTCACGGCGGTGACGAACTCGCTCGTGGAAAGCTCCTTCGCATTCGAACCGCCTTGGAACGCGCCGCCCATGCTCATCGCCATATAGCCCACGAGCGCGCAGGCGAGCAAGAAGTAGAGCCAGCTCACGCGGGACGGCGGCTTGCGTCCACCCGACCCCTCGGGCCCCCTGCCGGACCCGCCGAACAGGTTTCCCTCGAGCTTGTCCATGAGGCCGCGGGAATCGTCTTCGGGCGCGTTGCCGCGCGGTGCGGAGCCGTCCTCCTTGCTGGGGCCGTCGCTCTCCGCGAAGCGCGCGGCCGAGCGGTCGTCGATACGGTTGTGCAGATTGGTCATGCTACGAATAAACCTCCGGCTTGAGCACGCCGACGTAGGGAAGATTGCGGTAGCGCTCGGCGTAGTCCAGGCCGTAGCCGACGACGAACGCATCCGGGCAGTGAGTGCCGACGTATTTGGGATTCACGGCAGCCTGCTTGCCCTCGACGTCCTTCCACAGGAAGGTGGCGACCTCCAGGGAGGCGGGCTTGCGGCTGGCAAGGTTCTTCATCAAGTACTTGAGCGTGAGGCCGGAATCGAGGATGTCCTCGACGATCAGGACGTCGCGGCCCTTGATGTCGATGTCGAGGTCCTTGATGATGCGGACGATGCCCGAGGACTTGGCGCCGTCTCCATAGCTGGAAACGGCCATGAAGTCGATGGCGACCGGACAGTCGATGGCGCGCATGAGGTCGCCCATGAAGACGACGGCGCCGCGCAGCACCGCGATGAGAACCAGGTCGCGGCCGGCATAGTCGCGGGAGATCTCCTCACCCATACGCTTGACCATGGCGGCGATGTCCTCTTCGGAGAAGAGCACGGTTTCAACATCCGGATGCATTGCGTTCATGACTTGCCTTTCTTGACGTCCGGGCCGGTATGTGTGAGCTTACCCCATCGCCGCGTCCTCGGGGGCGCGATTCAAGGGACGAACAGCCAATTTTATCAGCAGCCGTGAAGCCGGCGTGCATTTGAAACGGTCGTCCAGCCGAATACCCGCAACCCACACAACGGCCCCTCCGGGCGCGGTGCGCACCACGGGAACCGACGGACGGTCCGCCACGGACACGTGGGCCTCGTTGAGAATATCCGAGAGCTTTTTCGTCCGGCCGCTCATCCCGAGCGGGCACATGATGTCGCCGGGGGCGGGGGCGTCCACCCACAAGCGCGCGGAGCGCACGTCGGCCGGGATCGTCGCGTCGGCGCCGCGCAAATGGGACGGATCGTGCACCGCATACCCTAACGCCGCCGCATCGATGTACGCCACCGATCCGTCGGCGGCCCCCCGATCATCCAGGGCGAGCGCGACGGGGTTCGTCCCGGAGGGCACGCGCACGAGCTCGGAGACGAGCATCGCCTGATTCGCCAAGGGGATCGAGGCGGGAACCCCCAGCCATGCGGCGACCAGGCGCTCGCGCGCACATGGAGTTCGAAACGCAAGCGCGCCGAACTCCATGCGCGCGTCGACGCCGCCCGGAAGGCTCAACGAGCCGCTCCCCGAGGCGACGCAGGCGAGCACCTGCTCCACATGGCGCATCTCGATGCGGGCATCGGGAGCGAGGCGCTTGTGGGCTAGGCGCACCATGCGGCGCGCAAGCGCCAGCTCGGCCGAAGCCAGGCGCGAGGCGTCGATGACCATGAGCCCCTCATCGGTCCTCAACGTGCAGGCCCGCAGGGCGCTGGCGGCGAGATGCGCCATGAACGCATCCTCCTCCCCAAGAATGTCGCAGGTCGATCCAATCGCCCGCTCCAGCTCCGGATTCCTTTCCCGGGCCTTCGGGACCACGCGGTGCCTCACGAAGTTGCGCAGGTAGGAGATATCGCCATTTGACTCATCCTCGCGCCAGGGAATACCGGCCACCTCCAGGTAGCGGCACAGGTCCTCATGCGTGCGCTCGATGAGGGGCCTCACAATGATGTTGCGGCGGCGGGGGATGCTCGAGAGCCCTGCCGGCCCCGACCCTCTGATCGCATTCATGAAGAACGTCTCCGTGCGATCCGAGGCCGTGTGCGCCGTGAGGATGCGCGCGGCCGACCGAGGCGTCCCCAGCTTCTCGGACAGCTCACGCACGTAGCGCCGCGCGGCGGCATAGCGAACCTCCCGAGCGGCCGCCTCGAGATTCGACCCCCCGAGATCGGAGAAATCCGCATGCTCGACGCAGAGCGGCAGGCCGAAACGATCGCACAGCTCGCGCACGTAGCGCTCGTCGCCGTCCGATGCGTCCCCGCGTAGATGGTGGTTTACATGCAGGACGTGCAGTCGCTCGCGGGCGACGCGGGCGGTGCCGCGGCCATCTCCGATATCAAGCCGAGACGTGCACGCCATGACGAGAAGCGCCGTCGAGTCCGCGCCTCCTGATACCATGAGCACCACGGGCGCCGCGGCGGGCGGGGCCCCCGCGGCCGCCCGCGCGGGTACCGTCCTGTAGTGCTGCGCAACCGTCGGCATATCACATCTCCCGTCTTATCGTCCGCCCATATTGTATCTGCACGAAAGGTCGTACGCCGCATGCCTTCTTCACGGGACAGACTGCATCTCTACGTTCTCGCCAGCGGCTCAAAAGGCAACTGCTCCATCGTCGCGGGCCCCGGCGGCCTCGTCATGATCGATGACGGGCTTTCGCGTCGCGAGGTTCTTTCGCGGATGGAGGCCTGCGGGCTGCGACCGCACGACGTCCGGGCGCTGGTACTCACCCATGAGCACGGCGACCATACAGGGGGCATCGCCGTATGGCACCGAGCCTTCCCCGTCGAACTCTTCGCATCCGAGGGCTCGACCGAACTGCGGCGGGCCCTCCGCGAGCTCCCGTTCAATCACTTCGCCCCCGGAGAAACCCTCGAGCTCGCCGGGATGCGCGTCGACACCTTCTCGACTTCCCACGACATCGCAAATCCGGTCGGGTTTCGCTTCTCGTGCGACGGCGACGCCATAGGGTACGCCACGGACACCGGGATCATGACAGCCGCGATGCGCAGCGGACTGCGTGGCGCGCGCATCATTGCGCTCGAGGCCAATCACGACGTCCCGATGCTTGCGTGCGGCCCGTACCCCCGCTATCTGCAGGACCGCATTCGCTCAGACCGCGGCCACCTCTCGAACGAGCAGGCGGCGAGCGCGGCCGCGGAAGTTGTTGGCGAACGCACCGAGCACCTCATCGCCATGCATATCTCCCAAGAGAACAATAGGCCGAGCCTTGCTGTGCGCGCGATCGCGGGGACCCTCGGCGCCGAGCTCGATGACGAGTTGGGGTCGACGGCGACGCTCGAGCGCAGCGGCGGTCTCCCTTCTCTGCATATCCGTGCGGCCGGCCAAAACCGTCCGGTCGCCATCCTCTGATCGATCACGCGTCCTGACGCGCGATCGGCCCAACGCCCCAATCTTCTCGTACCGCAGCACGGATCGCACGCGATCGCGCGCCGGCACCTATCTCGCGCCGGCGCGCCAAAAAAACGGGGCGGGCGCACACCGTGCACTCGCCCCGTCCTTGCGTACCCCACCTTGGCGGCAACGCGTTCGACTAGTCGATAGCGATCTTGGTCACGTTCTTCTTCTCCACGATCTTGGGGACCGTGACCGTAAGGACGCCGTCCGCGTAGCGGGCGGACAGCCCCTCAGAAGAGGCGTCCTTCAGGTAGACGCCGCGCGTGGCGCTATAGGACGCGAACTCCTTCTGCAGGTAGTTCTTGCCCTGATCCTCCTCCTTCTCCTCAACGTTGACGGAGATGGAGAGGCGACCCTCATTGAGCTCGACATCGATATCGTCCTTCGAGACGCCGGTGAGGTATGCCTTGACCTCGTAGGCATCCCCCTTGTCCTCGACGTCGATGGGGAACGCCTTGCTCGAAAGCGGCGCGGATGCGAAATCCATCATGTCGTCGAACGCGTCGAGAAGGGAAGCGGTGCTCGCCGGACGCAGACCGAACACCGAACGATACGGAACCATGCTTGCCATTACGACCACTCCTTTGATGTCGCGCCGCACCCGCACGAGCGGATGGGGCCTTCTCTTGACGCTTGGAGTTATTCCCGCTCCACCTTGATTTAAACCATATGCCGAAGATTTTTTAAGCGTCACACCATCATCAAATCTAAGTCACTTCTACTTAAGTTTGAATGCGACCCGTCGGCGGTCGCGAGACGGCAAAAGCGAGACGATGCTCGACGAAGACGTAGCGACGACTCGGATGCATCCCGATTTTGTGTCGCAACCTATTAATCCGGTACGAATACCTCAACCCCCATACAATGAGCTCGTGACATCACGATCCAAGGTGGCCCGATGAGCGAAGACAACGAATCCATTCGTTCCGCGCGAAGCGAAACGCACCGCAGCCAGGCGGGCGTGCGGCATGGCAGACACCTGGACATGGGAATCGCGTCGAGCGACCCCGACTACCTTGCAACAGGCGACGGCACGGCGAACCATCCGTTTCGGGGCAACACGCCAAGCGGAGCCAGAAGGCCGATGCCGGAGGGACGGCCCGACTTCGCTCACCTGCTCGAATCGCCGGCGCCCGGCAAGCCCATCTTCATCGCCCAGCGCAAGCGAAAGGCGCGGCGCGGGCGGATCGCAGCCATCGCCGTGATCGCGATAGCGGCCTTCATCCTCATCTGGTACGCCGTCACTCGCTGACACGGACCGCGCCACCCAATCGATCCAACAGACGATATGAGTTGAACATTGGGACCCCTCCTCTTGTAGCTCTATCGTGGGTCGGGCGACAATGGTCGTAGCGCCAACCGTGGCCGCGCGCCACATGCGACGGAGAGGGGCTCCATGTCCAATTATGTCACAGCCATCGGTCTCGACGTCCACGCCAGGAGCATCAAGGCCTGCGCCCTGAACCCCATGACCGGGGAGGTCGAGCGCGCGTCGTTCGGCTACGACCCGGCCTCGGTCGCCGAGTGGGCGCTCTCCTTCGAGTCGCCCAAGGCGGTCTACGAGTCCGGCGCGACCGGCTTCCACCTCTGCCGCGTCCTGCGCGCCCTCGGCCCCGACTGCGCGGTGGGCGCCGTCTCCAAGATGCAGCGCCCCGCCGCCGGGGCCCTGGCTGGCTACCCCCTACCTGATGACTCCCTCGCAGGTCGCCGCTTTCACCCAGACGACCCCCGCGGGCGTGAGAAAACTCCTCTCTAGCGGAAGGCTCAAGGGGAGCAGGATGGGATCCCGGTGGGTCATACCTAAGTTCTGCCTCCTGCGCTACCTGAACGGGGCCGGCTAGGCCGGGGGGGCGAGAGGGGCTTGCCGTGGAGAGGCTGAGATGCGACAAACCGTACGACGTCGACGAGGCGCGGGCGAGGAAGGGTCTCCCTCGGAGGAAGAGGAAGAACCCGAGGTCGACCTGCTCGAACTCGTGATTCGCATCCCCGAGGAGTGCCAGAGCGCGCTCGGGAGGAAGAAGGTCACGAGGACGGTCTACGCCGTCAACAAGCGCGAGGACCTCAAGGGCCAGATCAGAGATTTCAAGGGGAATGAGCCCCGCGCCGCCGCTGGTGCGTACATAGATATGCAGTCGTCTGCCGCTATAGTACCGATTTGAGCAAACAAAACGCTCTCATCAATCTCAAGGAGGATTCATTTGTTTGGCATCGTCGCAGAAATCATCAACCGTCGTTTCAGCGATTGCCGCGTGCTTAATTGGATCGTGCTGCTAAGCTTTCTGCTAAACGTTTCCGTATTCCTTGGATACAAGTGGATGCTGCCGTATTTTCTGACATTATCTGTCCCGAGCGGCACCGACTGCGCGTCGCTTGCTGAATATACATCCATTGCCCTCGCGCCGATCTTCCTCGTCGACCTTGCAAGCTGGATGCGCTTCGTCTGCTCGTGGAAGAAGAGTTCCGGGAAAAGCGACGGCGAGCTGATGGCGGCCGTTTCGGCCTCGACCCTCATGAGATGGTCGAGCGGCTCCCTTGGATACGTCGTCGGCCAGATTGCCTCGGCACTGCTCCTTTCGGCCAATCTGTTCGAAGACGCTTGCTCGGAGCTCGCCTAAGCCTTTGCCACTGGAACCACGTGAGGCGCCAGAGGAGGCTGAAGGGCCTGACCCCGGTTGAGTTCCGGGAGCAGGCCCTTCGGGAGGCCGCCTAGTGGTTATGATTTAGCGCGTCCAAGTTTTGGGGTGCAGTTCATTATCGGGGCGGCTTCTTTTTGTCGAAAACCACCACAAAGGTGCCTGCCCCTTTGTGGTGGTTCTTGTGTGCTAGATTGCGCCGTACTCCTTGAGGAGTTTGGCGATGTCGGTTCCCTCGACCTTCTTGAGCACTTCTTTGAGAGCAATCCGCTCAACCATAGGCAGCTTCATGCTGGTGATGGGCTCACCGTCGCGTAGTTTAACGCTGCTCATAAGGAGGTCACGCACGTCAAAGACCGAACCCCAGACTTCGGGTACGCCGCGGTCGACATCGCAGAGCGTGTAGACGGCTTCCATGCCGGTGCGCATGGAGTACTCAGTCGTAAAGATCGTGTCACGCGGCGTCTCGGCAAACTGGCCCAGGAACGCGAAGTTCACGGCGCCATCGGGCACCACGTCGGGGCGGTCGCCTGCTTCACGCGGCATAAAGAAGGCGGTGATGTAGGGCATCATGACGGGCACGGTGTTGGCGTGATTTGCCGCCAGCTCAGCAATCTTATCCTCGGGAACGCCCAGGTGATACAGCCATTCCTGGCAAATCTCCTCGCCGGTGCAGTCGCGCATGGTCTTCTTAACGTAGTCGCCGGGCTTGTCGGTAAACAGGCCATACACCCACACGCAAAGCTGGTCTTTGGGCTGATCGCGGAACTGCTGTTGGCGGTTGATCGTCCAGCTCATAAGCCAGCCCGAATCCTTGCAGGTCACAATGCCACCGGTCACGACGTGCCCGGTAAAGGGATCGCGATGGCAGATCCTTTGGATATAGGGCACAATCTCGCCGTCGAGCGTGGTGACCGTGGCGCTCATCCAGTTGCTCTTCTCGGGGTCACCGCAGAATTTATCGGGATGACCAAAGCTCGGATCTTGCGCTGCGATACGACGCCACATGTCCCAACCGCCACCGGGGCGAATCGTCGGATCCCATGCGGCGGGCTTATCCTGCGCGCCGATCGTCGAGTTTTCCACACAGCCGCCGTTGGTGATAAAGACCAGGTCATCCTCAGTGAGGTCGATGTTCGAAATCTCGCCTGCATGCGTCACGGTGATGCGACGCGCGACCTTCTTGGTGCTCGTACTGTAGGGGTTGCGCGCAAAGGCGGCCTGCTGGATGCGCTGAATCGTGTCCTGGCCGGTGCCAGTGACGGCGCGGCGCGGACCCTCGCCGCCGCCAACCTCAAACACCACGTTTTCGACCTTGGTGTCAAAGTGGAACTGCACGCCGTGCGCCTCGAGATAGCGCTGCATGGGCAGAATCATCGACTCGTACTGGTTGTAGCGGGTGAAGCGCAGGGCGCTAAAGTCGGGCAGTCCCGCGATGTGGTGGATGTAGCGGCGGATATAGAGCTTCATCTCGAGCGCCGAGTGCCAGTTCTCAAAGGCGAACATGGTGCGCCAGTACATCCAGAAATTCGAGTTGAGCACCTCGTCGTCAAAGAAATCGGTGATCGGACGGTTCGCCAGTTCCTCGTCGGGCGTAAAGAACAGGTCCATGATCTCGGTCGCCGCCTTGTCCGACAGGCCGAACTTGCCATCGGTGCCGCCGTCTTGGCCACGGTTCTTAGTCGAGCGGCACAGCGAGTAGTTGGGATCCTCCTTATTGAGCCAGTAGTACTCGTCGAGCACGGAGATGTCCGGATCTTCAATCGAGGGAATGGAGCGGAAAAGATCCCACATGACCTCAAAGTGGTTGTCCATCTCGCGGCCGCCGCGCATGACATAGCCCACGCCGGGGATGTCGGCACCATCGCAGGCGCCGCCCGCAACGGGGTCCTTTTCGAGGATATGGATGTGGCTTCCGGGCATTTGCGCGTCGCGCACCAGATAGCAGGCTGCGGTAAGCGCGCCCAGGCCGGTGCCGATGATGTAGGCGCTCTTGTGGTCGATGCCCGCAGGCTTCTTGGGACGAGCAAAGGCTTCGTAGTTTCCGCTTGAATAGTACATGGCTCCTCCTTGCCAACGAAGTTCGTTAACAAGCTTTTGCCCTGATCAGCGCGGCCTAACCGATACAAGATCGTCACCTTGTACGATTTTTAATCAACGGGGGCGGATTGTACAAATCTGCTTGGCTTTGGTCTCCCAAGGTCACGCCGGCCCGGCGTGACGCACTTGGCCGCTTTGCGCTCCAACGTGTAATAGTCAAAATCTCGCCAGCGCTGCGTCAATCTGGCCTTCGCATATTTTGGAAACGCGCTCGGCTACTGCGCTCGGGTCCTCGGCCATGCCTGCGGCAATCCAGTCGAGCATTACACCGATAAATGCATGTGCGAAAAAGCGGGACAGAAAGACCTTGTCGCTTTGTGAGACGCTCTTGCCTGCGGCGTGCTCTTCGACCACGCCTTCGATCAGGTCGAATGTCACGGGCTGCAGAAAACGCTGGATGCGCTCGGCGCTCACACAGTGATAGACGTTCATGATAAAGGGCTTGTTGTCGCGCACCGCGAGCATGATGTTTTCCAGGCCCACCTGCCAGGTATCGGCCGTCTTGTTGTTGGCGAGCGCGCGGCCGGCGTCTTCCTCACATGCCCATTCAACCAGGTCGTAGATGTCCTGAAAGTGATAGTAGAACGTCATGCGGCTGACCCCACAGTCCTCAGTGAGGTCCGCGATGGTGATCTTAGTCAGTGGCTTTTGAAGCAGTAGTCGCTTAAGAGAATCTTCCAACGCGCGCTTTGTCAGTTGTCCAGCCATTGCTCTCCCGCCATCGAAGTTGAATCATGAAATATTCCCATGGTACCCCGCATGCAATCACCATCCACGAAGGGAACAGACACCTTTGTGGCGGCTCGATTCGTCTCAATCTGTAACATCTAGAGCCAGAAACAGCCGCTAGATGTTACGGCTTGAGATAGTAAGGGGACGAGGCCGTAGCGGGTGAGCGTGCCTGCTCCCTATCTCTCAACCACTCAGAAAATCTTATATATGGAGACTTAGATTTGTGTATAAGATCGTACAAAGCTTGCAATAATACTTCTCGAACAACGTGAAGCCGCGCCGTAGGGCGGCCGCCCCAAGAGAGGTGATTCCATGAGAATCGATAAGCTAGCAATGACGTCGCGCGAGGCGCTGCAGACCGCCATGATCACGGCTGCCGACGCGCAGGCCGGCGCGGTAGAGCCGATTCACCTGCTATCCGCCCCGCCCGGTTCCCGAGCGCGCCGTCG
This sequence comes from Collinsella phocaeensis, assembly GCF_900119895.1. Classification (GTDB taxonomy): domain Bacteria; phylum Actinomycetota; class Coriobacteriia; order Coriobacteriales; family Coriobacteriaceae; genus Collinsella; species Collinsella phocaeensis. The sequence continues at coordinate 38,755 of NZ_FQLR01000004.1, forward strand.
TTCGCCTCGCGGTGCGGGCTCGCGCCCTCGGAGCACTCGAGCGGCGAGACCTCGTCGAGGGGCGGGATAACCCGCGCGGGCAACGCCCACGTGCGCCGCGCGCTCGTCGAGTCCGCCTGGCACGTCCCGATGTCCTCGCACGACCCGAAGCCCCTCGCGCCCGGCCAGGAGGTCGCGCCCGCGGTGCGGCGCCACGCGACGAAGTGCAACCGCAGGCTGATCGAGCGCAGGGAGGCCATGGCCGCCGCCGGCAAGAGGCCGTGCGTGGCCAACTGCGCCACGGCGCGGGAGATGGCGTGCTGGGTGTGGGCGATAGCGCGGATGGCGACCTCGTAGCGCGGGCGCCCCGGACAACAGGGTCCGACCCCGGCGCGCGCCGCGCTCGAGGCCGTTGGGAGGCCACTCGAGTTCTTTTTTTGGGCGGCGGGGACACCGCCACGCCCGCCAACAGACTCCGATTTCGCCGCGAGGCCCCCAGCCGTAGCAACGAAATGCGCAGCCGAGAAGGCCACGCGCGGATATTAGAATGCCGAACGTGCGTCGAGAAGACACGCCCTCAAACGGCGCGGTCGCCGGGTGAAGATAGGTAGGCCCGGCCGTGCGCGGTAGCTCCGCGGACGGCCGGGCCGGTTTTGCCTCTTGACAATGTTCAACTCATATTAGAAAAAAGCGGCTCCGCCCCCTAACGGGACGGAGCCGCCTCACTTCGCGATGGCGTCGCAGCAGGCTACGAGAGCAGCTCGCGGCCGGACGCCTCGATAGCGTCGAGCAGCGCGTCTGCGGCCGCCGCGTCCTCGCCCTTGGCGAAGACATACAGCTTGATCTTGGGCTCGGTGCCGGACGGGCGCACGATGGCCTTGTTGCCGCCCTCGAGGTCGAACTCGACGACGTCGGCCTTGGGCAGGCCGTTCACGCAGGTGGCGTAGTCGACCACGGCCTCGACCTTCGCGCCCGCGATCTCGGTCGGTGCGTTCTCGCGCAGGCCCGCCATGATGCCGGCCATCTTGGCGGCGCCGTCGGCGCCGGGATAGCTCAGCGAGATGGTGCGGTTGTGATAGTAGCCGTACCTCTCGTACAGCTCGCGCATGGCCTGGACCAGGTTCTTGCCCTGCAGCTTGTAGCACTGGGCCATCTGGCAGATGAGCAGCGATGCGTTGACGGCGTCCTTGTCGCGCACGTGGTCGCCGGACAGGTAGCCGTAGCTCTCCTCGAAGCCGAAGATGTAGCGATCCGCCTCGCCGGCGTCGGACAGGCCGGTGATGATGTCGCCGATGTACTTGAAGCCGGTGAGGCAGCGACGCAGCTCGAAGCCGTACTCCTCGGCCAGGGCGTCGACCATGGCGGAGGAGACGATGGTGGTGACGGCGACCTTGCTGGAGAGGTCCTCGCCGCGCTCGGCGCGCATCTTGCAGATGTAGTCGAGCAGCAGCACGCCCATCTCGTTGCCGGTGAGCAGCGTGTAGTCGTCGCCGTCGGCGCAGGCGACGCCCACGCGGTCGGCGTCGGGGTCGGTCGCCAGGAGCAGGTCGGGATGGACCTCGTCGCACAGCTCGATGCCCTTCTGCATGGCCTCGCGGATCTCGGGGTTGGGGTACGGGCAGGTGGGGAAGTCGCCGTCCGGGTCGCGCTGCTCGGGGACCACGGTCACGTCGGTGATGCCGGCGCGGGCGAGCACGGTGGTCACCGGGATGAGGCCGGTGCCGTTGAGCGGCGTGTAGACGAGCTTGAGCGGAGCGCCCGCGATCTGCTCGTCGGTGAGGTTGTTAACGGACTGGGCGAGGACGGCGTCGTAGTAGGCGTCGAGCACCTCGTCGTCGATCCATTTGACCAGGCCCTGCTCCACGGCCTCGTCGAAGTCCATGGTCTTGACGTCGGCAAACGGGTCGGTGGCCTCCATGGCAGCCGAGATGGCCGCGGCCGCCTCGGACGTGATCTGGCAGCCGTCAGGACCGTAGGCCTTGTAGCCGTTGTAGGGCGCGGGGTTGTGGCTCGCGGTCATGCAGATACCGCCGGAGCACTTGAGATAGCGCGTGGCCCAGGACAGCGTGGGCACGGGGGAGATCTTCGGATACACGTAGGAGGTCACACCGTTGGCAGCGAGAATCGCGGCGGTGGTCTTCACGAAGAGCTCGCCCTTGTTGCGGCTATCGCGCGCGATCGCCACCGTGGGGTTCTCGAAATTCTTCACCAGGTAATCGGCGAAACCCTGCGTAGCGCGGCCGACCGTATAGATATTCATGCGGTTGGTGCCGGCGCCGATCGTACCGCGCAGGCCAGCGGTGCCGAATGCGAGGTCCTGGAAGAACGCATCGGTGATCGCGCCCTCGTCGCCGGACTCCTTCATGCTCTTAAGCTCTTGCAGCAGCTCCTCGTCGGTGACGTGGGCGATCCACGCATCGAGCAGCTCGTGTACATCAACCATCGAACGTACCCTTTCAGACCATCGGACTCCCGGCATGCGGGAGGGGCGTAAAACACGCACCCACCGTTACTATACGCCATCTTGATAAAGCGTCCCTCCACGTTGCGGCAAGCGCGCCGTTGCGTATGCGGACGGCCGGGCCCCACGAGCTCCTCTATTCGAAAACGCCTCGATTGGGAATAGACGCTTTCTTGAGACCGTGCGAAGTCATCGTTGGGGGAGTGCACCCCCCTCGACACGCCGGACCTCAATGTGGGGACTGTTCCCGAATTGAGGTCCGGCGGGGTTCGATCCCGTGCAGCGGTAACAAAAAAGCCGGGGCACGCGGCCCCGGCTCGTACATTCTATGGTGGAGGTTAGGGGGATCGAACCCCTGACCTCAGGCTTGCAAAGCCCGCGCTCTCCCAGCTGAGCTAAACCCCCAAGAGTAATAAACACCCCAGCGGCGACTCGGCTCTCGCTGGGGTGTTTATTGCGAAAGAAAAGGTGGTGGACCTGACAAGATTCGAACTTGTGACCTCCCGGTTATCAGCCGGACGCTCTAACCAACTGAGCTACAGGTCCTTCGCACTTGACCTATAGTACAGGAGCCCTATCGCGTATGCAACAAGATTTTCCAATTATTTTGAAAATGATTCGCGCATGCCGACACGCGCTCCCGACCTGCGCTTTTGCAGCCCATCGTCGAACGAACCCCTAAGCGAGTGGACAGAATGCATGTATCTTCCCTTCGCTCGACAAGAATTGGGTACCATGTCCGATACCCAATCGCGGCGAACGAACCAGACCAGGAGGTGCCATCATGATTCGCGTTGACGTTGAGACCATTCTCATGGCGGGCGGGCCGATGCCCTCCGTCGTCGTCCTGCGCGAGAGGCAGGCGAGTGAATCCGACGAGGCGCCGTCGCGCTCCCTCTCCATTCAGACCGGCGCATTCGAGGCGGCGGCCATCGGGCGCGGCATCGACGTGGGCCGCTCGGAGCGTCCCCTCACCCACGACATCATGCTCGACGCCATCGACGCGCTCGACGCCAGGGTCGAGCGCGTCGAGATCACGCGGGTCGACGCCCCGGTCTTCTATGCATCGGTCGTGATCTCCGGCAGCGGTGCGGAGCACCAGCTGGATGCGCGGCCGAGCGATGCCATCGCCCTCGCCGTGCGCTCAAACGCCCCCATCTACGTCGAGGACGACGTCATGAACCGTGCGGGCACGGCCAGTTCGGCGGATGCGGAGGACGGCGAAGGGGAGCTCGAGCGCTTCGACCGCTTCGTCCAGACGCTCTCCCCCGACGACTTCTAACGCATAGCCGCCATCATCGCCCGCGGCCCGGCATGATGCGCCCTCCTCGCGGCGGGGCGCCCGGCGAGCTAACTCCCATCTCTCGCATCGCGGAGATGCAGCATCTGCGCCAGACCTTTCATCATGGACGCAAAACCGCGCAGGCGGCGGCCGTTGAGCATCTCCACGAAGCCGTCCACGGCGGCGGCGGGAACGCCGCTCGTGATCATGGACCGCAGCGGCATGTCCCGCGCCATCTCGCGCATCATTTCACGCTGGTCACGATCGAGCTTCCTCGCCGGCTCGTCAAGCACGAGGCGAACCAGGCCAAGCACCCGCCGCCCCAAAAACGTCGCGGCCAGGTCGGTGACGGGGGAATCCTTTGTATAGGGCGGGACCGGGTCTGGTTCGGGCGCGGGCCCGCCGTTCAACATGTCGAACATGGCGCGCGTGTACCCGCCGGAGGGGACATCGACATAAGGGGCGGGCCACGCAACGGGGGAGCGGCCGACGTCGCCTCCGTAGTCGTGGACGTCAAACGGTGCGCTCGAGGCGGCCAGCTCGATCACGCTGTGCAACCTCATGTCCCGGCTCGAGGATGCGGCGAACAGGTCGTAGAGGCCCTCCACCGCGACCCACGCGCCCGCCGAGCGGTCCCAAACGCGGAAGGCATCGAAGTCGAGGCGCATGTGGGCAGCGGTCATTTCACCGGGCGGCACCGACACGCGCTGAAACCCGACGAGACGGCGGGGGCAGGCAAAGAGACTCCGGTCCCGGGCGGCGAGATAGAGCTGGACCACCTCAGCCCCCTCCCGAGACCCCGTGTTCGCCACCTCGACCCTGACCTCGAACGCCCCAGGCACGCGGGACACCGCGATTTCCGTGTAGTCGAACGTTGTGTATGAAAGCCCGTATCCGAATGGATACGCAGGATCGGTTCCCGTGGCATCGAAGTATCGATACCCCACATGCGGACCCTCCATATAGCGCACCGTGCGGTCGAGGCAGGGATACGTCCCGCCGAGAGCCGTGTCATCCAACTTGACGGGCCAGGTCTCCGCGAGCCGTCCGGAAGGGCAGGCGCGCCCATAGAGCAGGCTGACCGTTGCGGCGCCTCCCTGACATCCGGAAAGATGCATGAGCAGGATCGCCGCGGGCAGATCTCTCCAAGGCATCTCCATCGGCGCACCGCCCTGGAGCACGACGACCGTGTTGGAGTTCGCGGCGCACACCGCCTCGATGAGCTCGCGATGGCCGCGGGGCATGACCATCTGCTTGCGATCGAATCCCTCGGACTCATATCTCCCGGGCAATCCGGCCACCACGAGCGCGACATCCGCACGGGCGGCCGCACGGGCGGCCGCACGGATGTGGCGGGGGTGCGCATCGCCCGTCTCCGGATCATAGCCGTCCTCATATGTCAGGTCGGCGCCCATGAGCCCCATCTGATACCAGATGTTGTCGAGACGGACAGGGTTTATCCTCGAGGAGCCCGACCCCTGGTAGCGGGGGCGGCGAGCGAACGAACCGATAACCGCCACGGACAGCTGGGGGTCGAGGGGGAGGAGGCCGTCGTTTTTGAGCAGGACCGCGGACCGCTCGGCCGCCACCCGGGCAAGGGCGAGGTGCGCATCGAGATCGAAGCGATACGGGATGCAGGAGCCGCGACGGACGCGGTCCGCGAGCTCGATGATGTTTGAGGCCGCGGCGTCGAGGGCGGCGGGGTCGAGGGCACCCGCAGCGGAGGCGGCGCACACCGCAGAGGCGTGATCGGGCCGAGGGCCGGGCATCACCAGATCGAGCCCGGCGGCGACGGCGGCGACCGAATCGCTGAGCGCCCCCCAATCGGATATCGTCGCGCCGTCGAACCCCCATTCACCTCGCAGCACGGTCCCGAGTAGCCACGGATGCTCCGAGCAGTACGTGCCGTTCAGGCGATTGTACGCCGTCATGATCGACCAGGGCCGCGCATCGCGCACGACGCGCTCGAACGGAGCGAGGTAGATTTCGCGGAGCGTGCGCTCGTCGATTCGGGAATCCGAGATGAGCCGGGCGTGCTCCTGGTTGTTCGCCGCGAGATGCTTCACGCACGCGGCGACGCCGCGCGACTGGATGCCGCGGACCATCGCCGCCCCCATGATGCCGGAAAGCAGCGGATCCTCGCTGAAGTACTCGAAATTCCTTCCGCACATAGGGCTGCGCTTGATGTTGACGCCCGGACCGAGCACAACGCCGACACCCTGCTCGCGGGCCTCCTCGCCGATTGCCGCGCCCACGCGCTCGACGAGGTCGGGGTCGAACGAACAGGCAAGCGCGCTGGCGGTCGGATAGCACACGGATGGAACGCTTTGACCGATACCGAGATGGTCCGCCTTCCCCTCCTGTTTGCGCAGGCCGTGCGGACCGTCTGAAAGCCACAGCGGAGGAACGTCGAACTCCGGAGCCGCATGCGTCTCCCAATGGGTCGCGCCGGCGAGCAGGCGCGCCTTGGCGCTCGGGGCCATCCCCGCGACGGTCCGATCGACATCCATGCGCTCAACCTCCCGCTCACACCGCATTTCCAAGGGCAACGCTCGGTACCCGTTATCTCACAGTTTCCCCTTGGGGATGGACGAAAGCCCGCCCGCGGCGCGAAACGGCGGACAGGTGACGGGCGAGCCCGCCCGCGGGGGACGGATGCAACGAGGCCCGCCACCGGGATGCATCTCCGATGGCGGGCCCGGCGGGCCTCATGTCTCAGGACGGTTACTCGTCGAGCAGGTCCTCGAGAGCCTCGTCGCCCGATCCGATGTCGACGTGGCCCTCATCGCTCGAATCTTCCGCCGCTCCCGGCGCAGGCAGGCCAGAATCCTCCTGGCCCTCCGCAACATCCGCCTCCGCGGCCTTCTTCTTGGCGCTCGTCATGCGGGCCACGGCGCACACGCGGTCGCCCTCGTCCACGGACATCATCTTCACGCCCTGGGTGGCGCGGCCCGTCTGCGAGATCTCGGTCGTCTTCACGCGGATGACGGTAGCGCCCTCGGTGATGATGAACAGCTCGTGCTGCGGGCCGACCACCTTCATCGCCGCAAGGGCGCCCTTGCGATCGGTCATCTGGATGGTGTAGACACCCTGGCCGCCGCGGTTCTGCTCGGGGTAGTCGGCGATCGGGGTGCGCTTGCCGTAGCCGCGCTCGGTGACCACGACCAGCTCGCCGCGACCGTTGGTGATCTCCATGCCCAGAACCTTGGCGCCGTCCTTCATGGACATGCCGCGGACACCGCTCGTGTCGCGGCCGGTGGCGCGGACCTGATCCTCGGAGAACATGATCGCCTTGCCCGCCGAGGAGGCCAGGATGATCTTGTCGCCGGGCTTCACGCGGCGGACGCCGAGCAGGGCGTCCCCGCTCTTGAGGTTGATGGCGATGATGCCGTCGCGCCGGCTGCGGTCGTAGGCACTCATGACGGTCTTCTTGACCATGCCCTCCGCGGTGGCGAACATCAGGTACTCGTCGTCCGGGAACTCACGGCAGGAGATCACGCTCGCGATCTGCTCTCCATCCTCGAACGGCAGCAGGTTCACGATCGCGGTGCCGCGCGCCTGGCGCGTGCCCTCGGGCAGCTCGTGGACCTTGAGGCGGTACACCTTGCCGCGGTTGGAGAAGAAGAGCACGTACTCATGGGTGCTGGCGATGAACATCTCGTCGATGACGTCATCTTCCTTGAGGTTCACGCCGGAGACGCCCTTTCCGCCGCGCTTCTGGGCGCGGTAGGCGGCCACCGGGATGCGCTTCACGTAGCCGGTATGGGTGATGGTGACGACCATGTCCTCGTCGGCGATGAGGTCCTCGACGTTGAGGTCCTTCTCGGCGGCGGTGATCTGGGTGCGGCGCTTGTCGCCGAACTTTCGGGCGATCTCGCGCATCTCCTCCTTGATCACGCCGAGGATCTTCTCCTCGTGCGCGAGCAGGTCCTCGTAGTAGGCGATCGCGCGGCGCAGGCCCTCGAGCTCTTCCTCGATCTTGTCGCGCTCGAGGCCGGTGAGGCGGCGGAGCTTCATCTCGAGGATGGCCGCGGTCTGCTCGGGGGAGAAGCCGAAGCGCTCGATGAGGCGGCTGCTGGCCTCGGCGTCCGTCCGCGATGAGCGGATGATGGAGATGACCTCGTCGATGTGATCGAGGGCCATGAGGTAGCCCTCGAGGATGTGCGCGCGGGCACGGGCCTTCTTGAGGTCGAAGCGGGTGCGGCGGGTCACCACGTCGACCTGATGGTCGATGTAATGCTGCAGCATCTCGCGCAGCGACAGGCGCTTGGGGATACCGTTCACGAGCGCGAGGTTGTTCGCGCCGAAGGTGGTCTGCAGCGAGGTGTACTTATACAGGTTGTTGAGCACGACCTGCGGGATGACGCCCTTCTTGAGCTCGATGACGAGGCGCAGGCCCTTGCTCGTGGACTCGTCGCGCATGTCGGAGATTCCCTCGATGCGCTTCTCGTTCACGAGGCTCGCGATCTTCTCCTGCAGGGTGCCCTTGTTCACCATGTACGGGATCTCGGTGAACACCAGGCGGTTGCGACCCGTCTTGGTGGACTCGACGTGCGCCTTGGCGCGCACGGTGATGGAGCCGCGACCGGTCTCGTAGGACTGGCGGATGCCGTCGGTGCCCATGATGAGGGCGCCCGTGGGGAAGTCGGGGCCTGGCATGATCTGCATGAGCTCGTCGACCGTCGCGTCGGGATGGTCGATGAGGTAGCAGGTCGCCTCGACGGCCTCCCCCATGTTGTGCGGGGCGATGTTCGTGGCCATGCCGACCGCGATGCCCTGCGAGCCGTTCACCAGCAGGTTGGGGAAGCGGGCGGGCAGCGCCGTGGGCTCGGCGAGGGACTCGTCGTAGTTGGGCTGCCAGTCGACGGTGTCCTTCTGCAGGTCGCGCAAGAGCTCCATGGCGGGCTTGGCCAGGCGGGACTCGGTGTAACGCATGGCGGCGGCGCCGTCGCCGTCGATGTTGCCGAAGTTGCCGTGGCCGTCGATGAGCGGGGTGCGCATGGAGAACCACTGGGCGAGGCGGACCATGGTGTCGTAGACCGCGGAGTCGCCGTGCGGGTGGTACTTGCCGATGACTTCGCCGACCGTCCAGGCGGACTTCTTGTGCGGGCGGTTGGGGAAGATGCCGCTCTCGTTCATCGCGTACAGGATGCGGCGGTGGACGGGCTTCAGGCCGTCGCGGACGTCCGGCAGGGCGCGGGCGGTGATGACCGACATCGAGTACTCGATGAAGGACTGCTTCATTTCCTTGCCGAACTCGCTGATCTGCAGCGAGCCGCCGTTCACGTCCGTGCCGGCGTCCTCGCCGCGGTCGTTGGCGCCGAAGCTCTCCTCGAGCTCCTCGTCGTCATCCTCGTCCTCGTCGGACTCGACGTCCGGATCGTAGCCAGAGGCGTCATCCTCGCTGGCGCGGGCGAGCAGGCGCCTGAGGTCCTCGGGCATGCCCTCGGACGCACCGCCCCGCTCGAGCTCGTCGTTGTTCATATCGTCAGCCACGTAAACTCCTTATCGGTCGTGGTTTCGTTTCGACTTGTAGGTCGAGTACTCAGTCAGCGAGCGGCTGGCAAGTGCCTCGGATTGCCGTGAAAGAGGAGGGAAGCGTACTTGGGTACGCGACCGACGATTGAACGGCAAGACGTGGTGCTTGACAGTCGCGCAGCGTCGAGTCATTCCGCCGTTTGTTAAAACGGCGGAACATCAGGCGTCCAAGAACCTAGCGTCGTGTGCATGCTTCTCGATGTACTCGCGGCGGTACCCGACCTCGGAGCCCATGAGCTCACGGACGGCGCGGTCTGCCACGACGGCGTCCTCGATGGTGACGCGCTGCAGGATGCGGGTCTTGGGGTCCATCGTGGTCGAGGCCAGCTGCTTGGGGTCCATCTCTCCCAGGCCCTTGTAGCGCTGGACGGTGTAGCCGCGGCGCTTCTTGGTGACCTTGCCGTTGGACTGCTCGTCCTCGGGCTCGTCGGGATTGAGCCCGAGAGCGGCGATGGAGTCGCGGAGGATCTCGTCCTCAGCCTGACGGCCGTTGGGATAGACGTAGTGGATCTTGTTGCGGACCTTGATGCCGAAGATCGGCGGGCAAGCGACGTACACGTAGCCGGCGTCGATGAGCGGGCGCATGTACTTGTAGAAGAAGGTCAGCAGCAGGATGCGAATATGGGCGCCGTCGACGTCGGCGTCCGTCATGATGATGATCTTGTGGTAGCGGGCCTTGGTGATGTCGAAGTCGCCGCCGTCGCCGTTTCCGGTCGTCACGCCGCAGCCGATGGCGGTGATGAGCGACTGGATGGTATCGGACGAGAAGGCGCGGTGGTCGCCCACGCGCTCGACGTTCAGGATCTTGCCGCGCAGAGGAAGGATCGCCTGGATGTCTCGGCGGCGGCCGTCCTTGGCCGAACCGCCCGCCGAGTCACCCTCGACGATGAAGAGCTCGGTCATCTCGGGCTCTCGGACCGAGCAGTCGGCGAGCTTGCCGGGGAGGCTCGCCGTCTCCAGCAGGGATTTGCGGCGCGTCGCCTCGCGGGCCTTGCGAGCGGCGTTGCGGGCCTTGCTCGCCTGCTGCGCCTTCTTGATGATCTCGCGTGCCTGCTTGGGGTGCTCCTCGAGATAGTCGGACAGGCCCTCCGAGACGACCTTGCGGGTAAGGGTGCGCATGAAGGAACTGCCGAGCTTGGCCTTGGTCTGCCCCTCGAACTGCGGGTCGGCGAGCTTGACGGAGACGACGGCGGTGAGGCCCTCGCGGATGTCGTCGCCCGTGAGGTTGCCCTCCTTCTCCTTGATGATGGCGTTCTTGCGTGCGTATTCGTTGATCACGCTGGTGAGCGCCGCGCGAAAGCCCTCCATGTGCATGCCGCCCTCGATGGTGCGGATGTCGTTGGCGAAGCTCATCACCGTCTCGGAGTACGAGGTGTTCCACTGGATGGCGACCTCGACCTCGCCGGTCTTGTCGACCGGGACGCCCTCCTCGGACGCACCGGACAGATAAATGGGGCTCTTGAGGCCGTCGGGCACGTCCTTGCCCTCGTTCAGGAACTTGACGAAGTCGATGATGCCGCCCTCGTAGCAGAATTCCTCGACATGCGGCGTCGACTCGCGCTCGTCGGTCAGGACGATCTTGAGGTTCTTGTTGAGAAATGCCGTCTGCTGCAGGCGGTCATGAAGGATATCGTAGTCGTAGACCGTGGTCTCGAAGATCTCCTCGTCCGGCCAGAAGGTGACGGTGGTGCCCGTCGACGGGGAGTCGCCGATCTCCTTCATCTTCTGCGTGGTCTTGCCGCGGGAGAACTCCATCTCGAAGACCTTGCCGTCGCGGCGGACCTGAACGTTCATCTTCTTGGAGAGCGCGTTGACGACGGAGACGCCGACGCCGTGCAGGCCGCCGGAGACCTTATAGGCCGAGTTGTCGAACTTGCCGCCGGCGTGCAGGATCGTCATGACGACCTCGAGGGTCGGGATCTTCTTGACCGGATGCTCGTCGACTGGGATGCCGCGGCCGTTGTCGACGACCGTGATGGAGTTGTCCGCATGGACGGTGACCCGGATCTCGGAGCAGAACCCGGCCATCGCCTCGTCGACCGCGTTGTCGACGATCTCCCACACCAGGTGGTGTAGACCCGTCGAGGAAGTCGAGCCGATATACATGCCCGGTCGGACGCGAACGGCCTCGAGCCCCTCGAGGACCTTGATCTCGCTTCCGCCGTATTCGTTCTCTTTCGCCACGCACATCCCCTTCTCTTGAACGATATGGTGTGAACCTAACCATTCTACCGGAGATTATCGGGCATCCCTTCAACGTTGAAATACCCCTACAAAGCCACCAGACGCCGTTTGCGGCGCGTTGGGGGGCTACCCGGTGACCTCATGCTCAAAACTCGCCTTCATGGCGTTTTTGAGCGCTCGGGCGAGGCGCTCGTCGGCGATCGGGCTCACGCTCTCGTCGAGGGCGGACTCTTGCTCGGGCGTGAGCCCGATCGCCGACGAGCCGCCGCGGCGACCATCCTGGGCGGACCCCGCCGCCGCGGCGGCCGCGCGCTGGGCGGGAGACTGATACTCGGCGCGCGAGACCTTGATCACGAACCCGTCGATGCTCGCGCCGGCGCGCTCCATGCGGGCGCGCAGGATCTCGCGCGCCATCGTGAGCTCGCAGGCCATCGCCTCCGAGTCGGCGTACACGAGCAACTTGTTGGATTCTGGCAGGTAGCGAACGCCGCTCACATGCGCCGCCTCGCGCGTGCCGGCGACGACGGCGCTCCAGGCGCGGATCACGCGCGCCGACCCCTCGGCGGCGCGCATCTGCTCGCGCCGCTCGGGGGTCGCCGCCGCGAGGATGCGGGCGCGCTCGGCCGCCATGAAGTCCCCGACGCCGCGCGCCCCGCCGGCCCGGTCGCTCATCGATCCCCTCCGATCCGGACGACCCGGGAGGATTCCAGGGCCCCCTCGTCGAAATACCCAAGGTTCGTCGTGGTTATGACGGTCTGGACCTCGTCGGCGGCGAGCTCCATGATGGCTGCCCTGCGCACCGCGTCGAGCTCGCTCATCACGTCGTCGAGCAGCAGGAGCGGCGGGCGGCCGAGGATATCGCGCGTGACGCGGACCTCGGCGACCTTCCACGCGAGCACGAGGCTTCGCTGCTGCCCCTGGCTCGCGAAGGAGCGGGCGGGGCGGCCGTCGACGAGGAATTCGACCTCGTCCCTATGGGGGCCCACGAGCGTCATGCCGCGGCGCGCCTCCTCTGGGGCGCTGGATGCAAGCGCGGCGCGGAAGAGGTCCGCGATCTGCTCGCGGTCGCGGGGCAATCCGGCGGCGGCGTCCGGCAAGACCGTCGAGCGGTAGCGGACGTCGACCGTTTCACGTGGAGCGATCGCCGCGTACGCGGCGACGAGGTGCGCCCGCACCCGCTCCAGCAGGGCCGACCGGTGCTGAAGAACCGCCGATCCGGCGCGGACGAGCGCCTCGTCCCACGCGAACAGGAGATCGCGCGAGGCGCACGGGTCCTTGAGGAGGCTGTTCCGCTGCTCGACGGCACGCGCGTAGGAGGACACGAGCTGGGCGTATCCGGCGTTGAGCTGGACACCGAAACCGTCGAGCGCCTCGCGGCGCACGCGGGCGCCGCGCTTCACCATGTCGAGGTCGTCGGGGCAGAACAGGATGCTCGGGAGCACGCCGCGGATGGACGCGGCTCGGCAGCGCTTCCCGTTGCGCACGAACGAGCGCTTGCCGCCGTCCACCGCGACCCCCAGCTCGAGCACGCGCCCCTCGCCCTCGAGCGCGAGCTCGAGGGCACATCGGTGCTCCCCATGCCGAACCAGGTCGGCCGGCGAGGGGCGGCGGAACGAAGCGGCTGAGCAGCAGAGCTGCAGGGCCTCCACGAGATTGGTCTTCCCCGCGGCGTTGGGACCGACGAGCACCGTGGTGCCCGCGGAGAGCTCCAGGAGGTAGTCGGCGTAGCTGCGGAAGTTGCGCACCGCGAGGGTGCGGGCGGTGATGGACATGCGAGGGGCGCTAGATGCGGACGGGCATGACGAGATACAGGTAGTTGATCTTGTCGTAGGACTTGAAGATGCCCGCCTGGCTGTAGGACTGCAGCTCGAGCGTGATCTCCTTCTCGCGGGAGATGGCGTTCAGGCACCCGAAGATGTAGTGGTAGTTGAACGCGATGACGCCGGACGCGCCCTCGACCTCGACGTCGACGGTCTCGCTCGCGAGGTCCTGGTCGTTGGAGATCGCGGAGAGCCCCATGAGGCCCGCCTCAGCGTCGATCTCGAACTTGACCGCCGAGTTCGCCTGCGCGATGACGGCCACGCGCTTGAGCGCCGCGGAGAACGCTTCGACGTCGATCTTCACCTTGGTGGCGCAGCTGGCGGGGAGCAGGGCCTTGTAGTTGGGGTACACGCCCTCGATACGGCGAGACACGTAGGTGGTGTTGCCTGCGACGAACACGACCTGGGTGTCCGTCGACCCGATCATGATCATGCCCTGGCCGCCGGTGATGGACAGCGCGTCGTTGAACGCCTCCGCGGGCACGTTGAGCTCGAAGCTCCCCTCGAGCGAGGATGTCTCGACCTGCGTGTCGCACACCGCGAGACGGTAGGAATCCGTCGCGACGAGACGCACGGTGTTGTTCTCGACCGTCATGTACACGCCGTTGAGGACGGGGCGGTTCTTGTCCGTGGACGTAACGCGCCACACGCGCCCCACCATCTCCGTGAGGATGTTCGCGGGCAGCTCGACGGAGCTCTCGAGCGCGAAGGCCGGGAACTCCGGGAAGTCGCCCGCATCGAGCGTATTGAGCCTGAACGAGCTCTTCTCGCAGGTGATGGAGACCTGGCGCTCGGCGACCTCGAAGGAGACCGGGGCATCGGGGAGGGTCTTGGTGATGTTCGAGAGCATCTTGCACGGGACGACCATCTCGCCCTCTTCCTCGACGCGGGCGGCGATGCGATGGCGGATGGAGATGGTGTAGTTGGAGGTCTGGAACTCGAGGACCCCGTCGGTGGCGCGGATGAGCACGCCGGACAGGATGGGGAGCGTGCTCGCGCTCGCCACGCCCTTCATGACGGTGGCGAGTGCCTCGGAGAGTGCCGGCTGGCTGACGGTGAACCTCATGTGCGTGCCTTTCTTTCTTATATCTATAGATATATATGAGTAAATAGTAGTAATAAGTCGGTGGACGATGTGGAAAATCGGAATCTGCGCAGGTGGGAGCAGGAAAAGAATCCACGGTGCCGCTGTGGAACACCGGGGTGCTTTTCAACAGCCCTCAAGCGGCCGTCCAGAGTTCCACTCATGATGCGCGCTTTCCAACTGCTTTTCAAACGAGTTTCCCGTGGGTTTTCCACATGCTACGAGCGAAGCCGAATGATGTTGCGCAGCTGCTGGATATCTTCGGCGAAGTGCGGGTCCCCCTCCTTGTCCTGAAGCTTCTTCTCGATGACCTTGAGGCTGTGGAGCACGGTCGTGTGGTCGCGCCCGAACTCCGCCCCCACGGCCTTGAGCGACATCTCGCACATCGTGTTGATGAGGTAGATGGCGACGTGGCGGGGGAAGGCGACGTTCTTCGTCTGCTTGCGTCCGATGAGGTCCTCGTGGCTGACCTGGTAGAAGTCCTCCACGACCGCCTGCACGGTTCCCGGTCGAATCACCTTGTGCTGCGTGTCGAAGTACTCCTCGGCGACCGCGTCGATGTCGGAGCTCGCGAGCGCCGATCCGGCCTGCTCGCGCTCGGCGGAGAGGCCGGCGCACCGCTCGCAGAAACCCTCGAGCTCGCGGATGTTGTTGCCCGATATCTCGGCCATGTGACGGAGCTGCTCGTCGGTCAGCTCCCCCACCGTGAACGGGGCGGACCCGAGGATCGACGGCCCGGACGTGCGGGCCTCCTCGGCGCTTCGGCGCGCCCGCTCGTGGTAGTTCTTGAGGATGGTGTACTTCATCTCGAAGCCGGGTTCCGAGACCAGGCAGAGCATGCCGGCGTTGAAGCGGCTCGTGAGGCGCTCGTCCATGCCGAGCTTCTTGGGCGCGCGGTCGGACGCGATGGCGAGCTTCTTGCCCGTGCGCATAAACTCGTCCACGAGCTGGAAGAAGAACTCGACGCTCGCCTGCTTGCCCACGATGTTTTGGATGTCGTCGATGATCAGCACGTCCGCGTCCCGGTACTCGCTCATGATCATCTCGCCGGGCTTGCGCTGGAGCCCCAGGTTGCGCATGTAGTCGTTGAGGTACGACTGGCTGTTGGCGTATTTGACGCGCGTTCCGGGGAGCTCGTGCTCGATGTAGTTCTTGATGGCGAAGAGCAGGTGGGTCTTGCCCAGGCCCGAGTTTCCGTAGATGAACAGGTTCGTGTACTGCCCCGGCTCGTCGGCGAGCGCCGCGAAATACTGCGCGCTGCGGTACGCGTGCATGTTCTCGGCGCCCGAGACGAAGTTCTCAAAGGTGAATTTAGACATGACGCCCACGGCCGCCCCGGCGCTTTCCGCCGGTTTTTCGGTTGCCTGCTCGATCGCCGCCGGAGCCGCCGGCTCCGCCTCGCGTCCGATCATCGCCTGGAACGCCTTGGGGGACATGGTGTTGTTGATGCGAACCTGCCGCGCGCCGTCGGGCGCCCCGAGCGGCGCGCGGCCCGGATGGGGCGCCGCCTGCCATCCGCTGGCCCCCGTGGCCGGGGGCTCTGCTTCCTGCTGGCCCATCGCCGCCCGCGCCGCCGCCGCGGCTGCGCGTATCTGGGCGAGGGCGTCCTCGGCCGGCGCTCCCGCCTGCTCCCGTGCGTTCGATGCCGGCGGCATGGAGGCTCCGGGGGCGGCGGTCCGTGCGGCGGCGCCCGACGGGCGCGTCGCGGGCGCCTGCTCCGGGGTCTGCGGGTTCGACGGCTCGACCGGGCTCGCCGCCGCCCCCTCCGCGACGAGCTCGAGCGCTATCGGTGCGAAGGCGATCTGCTCCAGGTATCCCTCTATGGTCGCCCGTTGCTTTTCCAGGTAGGTGTGGGCGAATCGGCTCGGCGCCTGGACGGTGAGCGTCTCTTCGGTAAGGCGTATCGCCTGAGATTGCGACAGCATGTTGATGAGCCGCGCCTCCAGGCCGTCGCGCCGGCAGAAGTCGATGGCGTCATCGAGTAGCATCTGGGCTTCGTTATCCATCTTGCGTCACTCCCGCCTTTACTGTCCTTGCAGCCACATGCTGCCCATATCGGTCAATACGTACTTCTGGCCCTGTTTGATGATGAGCCCGCTGCGCGCGAGCGTTGCGAGCTCGCGCGACCACGTCGGGTTTGAGGACCCGAGCGCGCAGGTGAGCTCCGTGGGGCCGCAGCTTCCATGCTGCTGGATGTATGCGAGCGCAGCCTGGCCCCGCTCGCTTGCATGGTAGGCGCCCGCGGCCTGCGCTCCCGGGGCGCCCGGCGCTCCGGCCTGACCGGGCGCGGTGGGGTAGCCTCCGCCCATCGGCTGCGGCCAGCCGCCTCCCCACGGCATCGCCTGGGGCTGCTGCCATGCTGCCGGGCTTTGCTGGACGTGCCAGCTTCCCTGGTTCCAGGGTTGGCCGTATGCGCCGCCCTGGGCCTGCTGTTGAGGCCAGGGGATCTGATTCGTCCACGGCTGTGCCTGCATTCCGCCCATTGCCACCTGTGCCTGCGCTCCCGCGGGCATCTGCTGCGGGTATGCCATCGGTTGCTGCGGGCCGAGCGCCTGGCCGCCCGCCCATGGATCGGACGGCGCCGCGGGTGCGCCTCCGCCCCACGTTGCGCTGTCGGCCGTCACCTGGGGCTGAGCCGGCCACGCACTCGGCCCGGCCGGCGTCCATCCCGAGCAGTCGGGCCGAACGGCCGCCCCCCGGGCATGCGCCCGCTCGATCTCGACCACGCGGGCGGGGTCGAGCGTGACGGTCACGACCGTTCCCGCGCCCATGTTGTCCTCTATGGACACCGCGCCCCCCATGTGGGTCAGGTAATCCTGGACGATGGGGAAACCCGATCCCGTGCCGCGTATGTAGCGTTTCTGCTCGCGGTCGGCGCTCGTCACGCCGAACTCGAACGCGCGCTCCTTGTCCGCAATCCCGGGACCCTGGTCCGCGAAGCGTATGGTGTTTCCCCCGTCGAGGACGGAGATCGTCGGCTCCTGGAAGTCCGCATGGATGAAGTTTTCGCAGATCTCGCGGATCACCTGAAGGGAGATGGAGCCTCCCTGCTCCTTCATGCAGCGGTAGACGGTATTGGTGATCTCCTCAAGGAATGTCCGGACGTCCGACGGCGCGATGACGATGACGCGCGGTGCCGACAGCATGTCGTCGTACACCGCGATGCGGCAAGCGTATGCAGCGGCCCGCCCGCCCGGGGCCTCTTCCGCCCCCGGGGACTCCGGCCGTTCCGGCCTCCCGGTGAGGTGAGCGTTGTCCGGGGTCGGGTCCCCGGAGTCAACGAAGGGGTAGAAATCATCAGACATGGTGCCGCCGCATTCTCTTTGACGTGTGTTCCACAAGGATACCAGCTGGCCCGTGGAAACATTCAGCGGGCAGCTGCATTCTTTCAACAACTTTTCAAAAGATGTTGAAAAGTGAAGAAAAGAACTGAAAAGTTATCAACATCTTCAAGTTTGCCTGTGGAAAAGTCTGTGAAAGATGATGAAAAGTAGAGTGGAGACCTCATCGGTCGTCGGATGTCCATTCGCGAGGTCTGCACAGTTTGGGCGCAGTTGCAACGATTTCATGAGGTTTCGTTGACATTCCATGCGGCGATTCCCTACAATCTTAAAGCTCACGTGTCTATATCGTGTGCGCATCACGCGTGCGCACAACGCAAAATGCAGCAGGAGGACTACCACCATGAAGCGTACTTATCAGCCGAACAAGCGTAAGCGTGCCAAGACCCACGGCTTCCGTGCCCGCATGGCGACCAAGGGCGGCCGCGCCGTTCTCGCTCGTCGTCGCGCCAAGGGCCGCAAGCGCCTCACCGTCAGCGACAAGTAAACTCGCGCGTCTCGCATGAGGACGATTAAGTCTCGGCAGGATTTCGAACGCGTATTCACGCAAGGCAGGCGCTTCAACCATCCGAACATTCGCATGGTCGTGTCCGATTGCATTCACGAAGGCGACCCCGGACGGGTCGCCTTCGTCGCAGCTAAGCGCCTCGGGTGCGCTCCGCTGCGCAATCGCTCGAAGCGCGTGCTCAGAGAGGTGGCCCGCGCTGTGGGTCTGCCCGCTTCCGGCTGGGATGTCATTCTGCTCGCGACCCCCGCGACGGCATCGTCCTCCCCGCAAGAGATGCAAGATGCCCTGGTGCGCCTGTGTGCGCGAGCCGGTATCGAGCGTACGCATGCTGCGTAATCTGTCGCACCTACCCCGGCGCCTCGTCGTCGGGGCGGTGCGTTTTTATCAACGCGCCCTGTCGCCGCTGTTTCCGCCTGCATGCATCTATACGCCCAGCTGCTCGCAGTACATGATCGAGGCCGTCGCCCGATACGGCGCCCTCCGCGGCATCTGGATCGGGTTGCGCCGTATCGTTCGCTGCAATCCGCTGCACCACGGAGGTTATGACCCCGTGCCGTAAGGGCACGATTCGTATCGGAGGAAACAACACCATGTGGGATTGGATCGTTAACATCCTGTTCGAAATCCTGAAGCTCATCCAGGGTTTCACGGTCGACTGGGGCCTCGCTATCATCATCCTGGTCGTCATCATCCGTCTCCTGCTCACGCCGCTGATGGTCAAGTCGTCCAAGGCTACCGCTCGCATGCAGGTGCTGCAGCCCAAGCTCATGGAGATCCAGGAGCGCTATGCCGACGATCCTCAGCGCCAGGCCGAGGAGATGCAGAAGTTCTATGCGGAGAATCAGTTCTCGCCCCTGGGCGGGTGCCTGCCCCTGCTGATCCAGATGCCCATCCTCGTCGCGCTCTTTACGCTGCTCCGCGACCTGCCGCATTATTTCGGCGGCGAGGTCTCCACCTTCGCCTTCTTTAACATCCTGCCGGATCTTACTGCCACGCCTGGCTCCATGTTCGGCCAAGGTCTTGCCGTCTCCGCGCCTTACATGATTGCCCTGCTGCTGTTCGGCCTGCTCATGATCATTCCGCAGCTGTACATGTCTCGTAATCAGACGGGTGCTCAGGCGCAGACCATGCGCATGACCTCGGTCATCATGACGATCATGATGCTTTGGATGGGCTGGGGCCTGCCCGCGGGCGTTCTCCTGTATTACGACGTATCCTCGACGTGGCAGGTTGTCCAGCAGATCTTCGTCACCCAGAAGGTTATCGACAAGGCCAAGGCCGAAGAGGAGGAGCGACTCGCGAATGCTCCCATTGAGGTCGATGTGGTTCGCCGTGAGCGCAAGGCGCGTCCGCACAAGAAGAGCTAGTCAATACACATACGTGGGATTCGAACTTTGTTTGGTACCTAAGTAATGGAGTTACCATGTCTGAAGAACTCAGCACAGAAGTCGTAGAGGTATCTGGGGCATACCCGGAGATTGCACGTAAGTACAAAGCTGGCGAGGAGCTGACCGATGAAGAGCTTGATACGGTCGCCGATGTTGCCATAACGGTACTTCGAGATTTGCTCGCGTTTTTCGATGCCGCTGATTCCCCTATTGACGAGTATGAAGGCGACGAGGGTGAGCTCATTCTCGATGTTACGGCCCCGGATCTCGCTGTTCTCATTGGACGTCACGGCCGCACCCTTGAGTCTCTGCAGTCTCTGTTCTCTCTTTTAGTGAGCCGTAGGCTTGGATTCCGCTATCCCGTCGCTGTCGATGTTGAGGGTTATAAGTCTCGTCGTCACGACAAGGTTATCTCCATGGCACGGTCTGCCGCTTCTCGTGCTGTCCGTCAGCATGGTTCTGTGAGCCTCCCACCGATGAGTGCGTATGAGCGTCGTCTGGTGCACATTGCTCTGCGTGAGGATGAACGCGTCGATACGCATTCTGAGGGAACCGATCCTGAGCGTCGTGTCGTGATCGTTGCTCTTTAAGCCTCCTTCTATAGTTTCCAAAGGGCGCATCCTTGTGATGCGCCCTTTTTTGTCTCAAGTTCTTGATACACTGATTTCAGTCACTCAACATGGAGAAGGGATCCTTATGGGTGTTACCGATTCACGTCCCATCGTACTTAAAGATCTCGATCAATCACTTGTTTCTTCCTGTACAGACTCCCTGATCTCATTGGTGAAGTACATTTCCCCTACCTGCAATCCTGAGGATTTAAAGGTATGTGTCGAACACTTGCTCTATGTTGAGCAGGTCAATGAATATATCAATCTTACGCGTATTGTTGACTTGGACGATGCGATTGTCTTGCACATACTGGATTCTTTAACCCTTCTTCCGTATGTGCCCTCATCGTCTACCTATATGCTTGATATGGGAACCGGCCCTGGATTCCCTGGTATTCCGTTGGCTGTTATATGTTCGCTTAAGGCTGATCTTCTTGATTCTGTTGGAAAGAAGATCAAAGCTGTCAATGCGATCGTTGATGCGCTCAACATTGATGGTGTTCGCGGTGTGCACGCACGCTTAGAGGATCATGCACGTACGCATCGAAATGCTTATGATCTTGTAGTTGCTCGTGCACTCGCCCCATTAAATGTTCTTCTTGAATATGCATCACCGCTTACCGCCAAAGAAGGGCACCTTATCCTCTCGAAGGGGAACCTTGATGACGATGAGCTCAACCAAGGAGTCAATGCAGCAAAACAGTGCGGTTTCTCCTTGATTGAGCACAATACCTTTGAGTTGCCCGGCGATTACGGACATCGTGAGATTCTTAAGTTCAAGAAGTCTCATCAAGCAGCACTACTGCTTCCGCGTGCCACTGGTCTCGCAAGGAAGAACCCGCTTGCATGATTGTTTCACGTGAAACATAATGATCTGTGATGATCAGTCTGTCTCAAGTGTTTCACGTGAAACATCCAGACATCCAAATACTGCAGAAACATGGGAGGGTGACGTGGGTTTTAGAGACGTCAAGCGATCTAAAAGTGCAAAGGACACCAGAATCATTGCGATCATTAATCAGAAGGGTGGTGTCGGCAAGTCAACGACGGCGGTAAATCTTGCTGCAGCTTTAGGTGAGCAAAACAAGAAGACGCTCGTTGTCGATTTCGACCCACAGGGCAACACGACAAGCGGCTTCGGAATAGAAAAAGAAGAGCTTGAAAACTGTGTATACGATGCCCTGCTTCATGATGTGCCGGCAGAGCAGATCATACAGGATACAGGCTGTAAAAAGGTATTCGTTATTCCAGCAACTATTCAGCTTGCAGGAGCAGAGATTGAGCTGGTCTCCACGATGGCACGTGAGACGCGCTTGAAAGACCTGCTTGGACCGGTTGTTGACGAGTTTGATTTCATATTCATCGATTGTCCGCCTTCTTTGGGCCTGTTGACAATCAATGCGCTTACAGCTGCGGATAGCGTGTTGATTCCGATTCAATGCGAGTATTATGCTCTTGAGGGAGTAACCAAGTTACTTGAATCGATGAGAATGGTCAAAGGCCGAATCAATCGTGAACTCGATACGTTTGGTGTCCTTCTGACGATGTATGATTCGCGTACATCGCTATCGAATCAGGTTGTTGAAGAGGTGCAGAATTACTTTGGAGATAAGGCGTTTAAGACTTGCATTCCGCGTTCGGTAAAGGTCTCAGAAGCCCCATCGTTCGGAATGTCTGTGGTCACGTATGCCCCGAATAATAAGGGTGCGAAAGCCTATGTGGACCTAGCGAAAGAGGTGATTCGTCGTGCCTAGCCCAAAGCCGAAAAAGAAAGCACTTGGACGTGGTCTTGGTTCATTGATACAGGAGGCACAGTCTGAAACAGGCGGTTCAGCGGTGACTGCAGACTCGATGGTGGCCATCGAGTCCATTCATCCGAACCCTAATCAGCCTCGCACACATTTCAACGATGCAGAACTCAATGAGTTGAGTGATTCGATTGCTGAGCATGGTGTGCTGCAACCTCTTCTGGTTCGTAAAGATGCCGAAGGTTATGAGATCATTGCGGGAGAGCGCCGTTACCAAGCTTCCAAAATCGCCGGACTTACAGAAGTACCGGTGATCATCAAAGATGTTGATGATCAGAAAATGCTCGAGATTGCACTGATAGAGAATCTACAGCGATCGGACTTGAATCCCATTGAAGAGGCAAAGGGCTATAAACAGCTCATTAAGCAGAGCGGAATGACACAGGAAGCACTGTCCAAGGCGGTTTCGAAATCCCGTTCTGCAATCACGAATTCCCTGCGACTCCTTGATCTCCCCGAGCCCGTGCAGCAATATCTCTTTGATGGGAGGCTTACGGCTGGACATGCACGTGCAATTCTTGCCGTACCCTATGAAGAGCAGCGTATCAAACTTGCTGAAAAGGTAGTGCAGGAAGGATTGTCGGTTCGTGCGACTGAAAATCTTGCTCCACTGTTTTCAGTCGGAGATACGCCAAAAGCCCCAAGGCCTATCACTCCTCAATCGTTTAAGAAGGCTGCTCGAGTCTTGCGCGGTGTCTTCAATACCAATGTTCGTATCAAGTCGACAAGAGGCAAGAACAAGATCGAGATCGAGTTTAAAGATGAGGATGAGCTGGCTCAAATCCTTGATCGTATGATGAACGGTGAATGATGGTATCGAAGAAGAAGATCATCGGAGCTGGCTGTATCGTGCTTGGAGTTGCATGCGGTGCGGCTGTCGGGTATGCGATTGCAACGAACTCTGAACTTCGTACGGCTATCGGATCGCTAACGCACGGCATATTGAAACGTTCGAAAGATCGGATGAGCGAGATGAGCGAGGAAGTTGCGCTGCATACAGCTCAGGTAACTCGAAATCCAAAATTCAATCAGGATTGGGTTGCAAGCCAGTGGGAATCGATCGGATATTAATACGTCGTTCTTTATAAACAGAGGGGCAGCAATGCCCCTCTGTTTTATAGGATGTCAGGCTTTAGCCCGCGTGCCGTACAGCACGACGCAATATGGGAAGCCACTAGGAGAGATACACTCTTTTCTGTTTGAGCTGACCGCAGGCTGCGTCGATATCGTTACCGCGAGAGTTGCGAATGGTGGTTTCAACGCCATGCATGGTGAGCCTTCTCTGGAGCGTCTCGATTTTGTGGACAGGAGACGGCTTGAGAAGCGAGCCGGGAGTATCGTTAAGCTGGATGAGGTTGACGTGGCAAAGTGTGCCAGCGCAGAAGTCGATAAGGGCATCCATCTCGGGGGTCGTGTCGTTGATGCCATCGATCATGGCGAACTCGTAGCTCGGACGACGGCCGGTCTTTTCCACGTAGGTCTGCAGGGTCTCATGGAGACGTTGAAGGGTGTACTTTCTAACACCCGGCATAAGTTTGTTGCGCGTTGACTGAATGGCAGAATGCAGGGAAATTGCAAGCGTGAATTGTTCGGGAAGCTCCGCAAAACGCTTGATGCCAGGGATAACACCGCAGGTTGAGACCGTAAGGTGGCGCGCACCAATATTGACACCCTCTGGATCGTTGAGCATGCGAAGAGCGGTCACCGTGTTATCGAAGTTGGCGAACGGCTCTCCTTGACCCATGAAGACGACGCTTGTGACGCGCTCGCCGAAATCACGCGCTACATGGTGGACCTGGTCGACGATTTCCTGTGCGCTGAGCGAACGTGCGAGGCCGTTGAAACCGGTCGCACAGAAGACGCACCCCATGGCGCAGCCCGCCTGCGTCGAAACGCAGACGGAGAGTTTGTTTCGCGAGGGCATGCCGACGGTTTCGACAGAGGTCCCATCGGGGAACTCCAACAGATATTTGCGCGATCCGTCGCGGGAGACCTGCTTGACGATTTCCGTAGGCACCCCGAAGGTGAAGCGCTGGGACAGTTCGTCGCGAAGGGTTTTGGGCACATTGGTCATCTCGTCGAACGAACAAACGTTCTTAGAAAAGATCCATTCGTAAATCTGCTTGGCACGGAAGGCTGGCTGATTGAGATCGGCGAGCACCGCTTTGATGTCGTCAAGCGTAAGCGAGCGGACATCCCTCATACGTTTTGTGTGTTCCATAAGCGTCCCTTCAAAGAACGGTCAAGCCATAGTTACCTATACAATAAGGGAATATGACGATCGGCGTACCTGTCTGGTCCATCCGGTCGAGGAAAGAACATCAGCACGTCGCTGGGCGAAAAGGAGCAGGTGATATGGAAAGGGTGAAGCGCGACATCAAGGTTGCGGTCCTTGCAGGAGGGACCTCATCCGAGCGCGAGATCTCGCTTAATTCCGGCAAGAACGCGCAGGCCGCGTTGTGCGAGGCGGGTTACGAGCATGTCGATCTGCTCGATCCGGCCCAGGATCGATTCCTCGATTCCATTCGCTCCGGATACGATGTGGCGTTCCTGGCCTTGCATGGCGCCGGCGGCGAGGACGGCCAGATACAGCATGTGCTCGCATACCTCGGTATCCCCTACACGGGTTCGGATGCCGCGGCGAGCGTGCTCGCTGCGGACAAGGAGCTCTCGAAGGTCATGTATGAACGAGCGGGTATTCCGGTTGCTGCAGGAGTGGCCCTGGAGCGCGACGAGGCATACGACGTAAACGCTGTCGCGCGGGCCGTGGGCGAGCACTCGTTCGTCAAACCAGCCATCAACGGATCGAGCTATGGCGTGAGCAAGGTGGACGACCCCTCTTTGCTGGGGGCAGCTATCGAGCGCGCATTCGAGTACGGTGAGAAGGTGCTGGTCGAAGAGTGCCTCGTGGGAACCGAGATCACCGTCGGTGTCTACGAGGATGGTGATCTGAGGGCTTTGCCGGTCGTGGAGATCAGCTGTCCCGAAGACGCAGACTTCTACAACCTGGATGTCAAGTACGTCGATCCGACGGATATCCATCGCATCCCGGCCCAGATCGACCCGGAGGATTATGCGCGTGCCCAAGAGCTGGCGTGCGCGGCACATCGCGCGCTCGGATGTTACGGGCTGTCTCGCAGCGACTTCATCGTGACCGATCGGGGGCCGGTCATCTTGGAGACGAACACGCTCCCGGGAATGACGGACACCTCGCTGTATCCGGACGAGATTCGCCATGAGGGCATGGTGTTTTCCGATGTGTGCGACGCCCTGATCGCCGGCGCTCTCGCCCGCGCGGGGAGGATGGACGCGGTGCAGGCTTGATGCGCATGGAGGACGCGGTGTGCGCCGGCACGCCGGAAGAGATCGTAGAGCAGTACGGGACGCTCGCCGACCGCGCCCGCACGCGCACGTTCGGCTTGATCGAGGACGATGTCATCGTGCTCGATACCGAGACCACAGGACTGTCGTTTCAGGAAAGCAAGCTGATCGAGATATCCGCCGCGCGCCTGCGCGGACGGGAGGTCGTGGACCGGTTCGACACGTTCGTGCATCCCGGGTGTCCGATCCCCGAGGAAATCACGAAGCTCACGAGTATCACGGATGCGGATGTGGCTTCAGCCCCGTCTGCAGAGGAAGCCGTGGCAGCCTTGGCGGATTTCGTGGGCGGGTGCCCGGTGATCGCGCATAACGCGACGTTCGACCGGACGTTCATCGAATCGGTCCGCGGTGGGGTGAAGGTCAGCGATATCTGGATCGATTCGCTTGCGTTGTCGCGCATCGCGCTCCCGCGGCTGAATTCGCATAAGCTGTCCCATCTCGCCGAGCTGTTCGGCTGTTCTGAGGTGTCCCATCGTGCGAATGATGACGTGGATGCGCTTTGCGGCGTCTGGCGCATCCTGCTCACCGCCCTCGCCGATCTCCCCCGGGGCCTCGCGCGCCGCCTCGCGGATATGCATCCGGAGGTGAGCTGGAGCTATCGACCGATATTCTCCTATCTGGCGGGAGAGGATCCTGATGCCTCGTTCTCCCTCGTGGCGGCGCGGTCGGACATTCTGCGCGCCTCGGCGCCTGTCGAGCGAGCGGATGCCGACGAGCTCCCGAGGACGGATATGCCGACGGGCGATGAGGTCGCTGCGGAGTATGAGCCGGGTGGCCTGGTGAGCCGAATGTATGAAACGTACGAGCCGCGCGCGGAGCAGATTCAGATGGCCTGTGAGGTGCGCGACGCCCTCGCGACCGATACCCACCGCGTAATCGAGGCGGGCACCGGCGTAGGGAAGTCGGTTGCCTACCTCGTCCCCCTCGCCTTCGCCGCCAAGCGAAACAACATAACCGTAGGCGTGGCGACGAAGTCCAACAACCTGGCAGACCAGCTTATGTACCACGAGCTTCCCCGTCTTGCGCGGGAGGTTCCCGGCGGCCTTTCGTTCTGCGCGCTCAAGGGCTACGACCACTATCCGTGCCTGCGAAAGCTGGAGCGTATGAGCAGGGGGACGGCGGAGATCAAGACGACGAAGGACCCTGCCGACACCCTGACGGCGATAGCCGTTATCTACGCGTATGTGTGTCAGTCGCCGTCCGGTGACCTCGACGCGCTCGGAATCCGTTGGAGAAGCGTCAACCGCGCCGACCTCACCACATCGTCGCGCGAGTGTGCGCGGCGCCTCTGCCCGTTTTTCCCCGACCGGTGCTTGGTGCACGGCGCCCGCCGCCGCGCCGCCCGTGCGGACATCGTGGTCACCAACCATTCGCTCCTGTTCCGGAACGTCGCCGCAGACGGCAAGATTCTTCCCCCCATCCGCCACTGGGTGATCGACGAGGCGCATTCGGTCGAGCGCGAGGCGCGAAGGCAATGGGCGTGCACCGTTTCCGCAGATGAGTCGCGCGCGCTGTTCGAGCGCCTTGGCGGAGAGCGCGGCGGGGTCCTCGGCCAGCTGACGACCGCCCTGGCGGGCTCGGATGCCATGACGCTCTACATGGGCCTCTCCGCGAAGGCTGCGGCATCCGCCCATCGCGCGTCGATCGCGATGGGCGGGCTGTTCGACGCCGTCCGGGACGTTTCGCGCGTGGCCCGCGGCGGGTCCTACGACAACGTCAACATGTGGATCGGCCCGGAGGTGAGGGAATCCGATATATGGCGCGATGCGTTTCTGCCCCCGGCGACGGCCGCGGTCGATGCGCTCTACGGGCTGTCTCGCAACCTTGAATTGCTCGTCGAGACCATAGCGCCAGACAAGCCGGAGATGGTCGTGGACGTGGCCGATGCTGCCCGTCGCGTGGCCGAGACGCATGCATCCCTCAAGCTCATCGTCGACGGAGCCGACGAGCGCTATGTGTACTCGCTGCAGGTGAACCGTCGCCTGCGTGCGGGTGGAGAGGCGCTCACGGCCGAGCTGCTGGATATCGGGGAGAGCCTCGCCGCACGTTGGCTTCCCGAGATGAAGAGCGTGATCTTCACGTCCGCGACTCTCTCGATCGCGGGGAAATTCAACCATTTCGCGCGTGCGACGGGTCTTGAGCGGCTGCCCAAGGGGGCGTACCGGGCCCTCCATCTCGATTCGAGCTATAACTTCGACGAGAACATGGCGGTGGTCGTGGCGGGCGACGTGCCCGACCCGCGCGACCGCGATGCATACCTGGCGACGCTCGAGGAGCTGCTGGTCGACGTGCACGTCGCCATGGGGGGCTCGGCGCTCACTCTGTTCACCAACAGGCGCGACATGGAGGACCTGTACGCCCGGGTCCAGCCGCGCCTCGCCGCCGCCGGCCTCGAGCTTGCATGTCAGCAGCGCAACGCCTCGGCACGTCAGCTGCGCGACCGCTTCATCTCCGAGCGATCGAGTTCCCTGTTCGCCCTCAAGGCGTTCTGGGAGGGGTTCGATGCATCGGGCGAGACGTTGCGCTGCGTGGTGATTCCCAAACTGCCGTTTTCGAGTCCGACCGATCCGCTCTCCTGCGAGCGCGGCCTGCGCGAAGAGCGGGCGTGGGCCCAGTATGCGCTGCCTGAGGCCGTGCTCGAGGTGAAGCAGGCCGCGGGCCGGCTCATCCGCACCTCGACCGATGTCGGCGTCTTGGTGCTCGCCGATTCCCGTCTGGTGACCAAGGGATATGGAAAGAAGTTCCTCAACTCACTGCCCACGTCGGGGTATCAGCGCATCGAGAGCGATCGGGTCGGAGCGTATCTCGAGCTGTGGCGCCGATCCCACGGATGATATTCGCCTGTGCCTAGGGGATGAGCAGGTCCCGTGCATAGGCTGCAAACGCGCGCTTCGTCTCGCTCGGGCCCACGAGCTCGATGCGGGGCGAGGCCGCAAGCAGCTGGTCGAAGAGCCAGCGATCCGAGGTGAACGACAGGGATGCCTCGACCGCGCCTTCCACCTCGTGGAGATCGAACAATCCGGCCCATCCCGGAAGGAGCAGCTCCGCGGCGCTCTGCGCCCGTACCGTCGCGATGGACCCGTGGGCCCGTATGCTTTCGGCTACCGCGAGTCCCTCCTCCGCATGCCGCTCCACGGAATCATCCGTGTGGATGACTTCGGCGATCCGGTCCAGTCGGTAGCGGCGCACGCCGTCCTTGTCGATGTCCCAGGCGATCAGATAGGCGTGCTGCCCCGCGCGCTCGATTCGGATCGGGTCGACCGTCCGCGGGACAGCGACGGGGTCGTCTTGGGATCGATACGAGATGCGGCAGCGGATGCCGTAGCCGATGGCCTCCGTAATGGGCAGCAGAAAGTCGCCGTGCTCCCCGCTTTCGGCAAAGGGGGAGGCATCCAGCGCGATTTCGTCGACGGGGCCGAGCGCGGCCTGCACGCGCGCACGCACGTCCTCGGGGACCGAGAGGCTGTCGAGGACGCACGCCAGCGCAAGGGATTCGTTGAGGTCGAGGCGGCGGGGAGCCAGCAGCGAGGCATCGCCGACCAAGACGATGTCGCCGTGCTCGATATAGACGCCGGACCGCGTTCCGGTGCTGAGGTTGGAGAGGGATCCGACGCAATCGACCACATAGGACACCTGCCGCGGGTTGATGCCGAGCGCAGCGCCCGCCTCGTCGAGCGTCATGCGGTGCCCGGGTGCGGCCGTGAGGTCTTCGAGCAGGCGAAGGCTGCAGCGCAGCAGCTCGTCCTGTTTGAGCGTGTCGGATGGTTTAGCCATAGGTCTCGACGACTCCCTTCAGGATATCGTTCCACGCATCGACGAGGGCGCTGGGCGATGCGGGCCTCATGCCCGCGGAGGCGTGGGCGAGTGCGAACCGCGCCGCCGCGTCGATGCTGCGCACGGATATGTTCCACGTGAAAACATCGTGAGGACCGTCAACGATCGTGCCGCGTCCATGCGTGATGTCCTCGATTTCCGCTGCTCCGAGCGTGCGGGGGAAGGAGAACGACACGTTCACCAGCCCCGCGCCGGAGAAGTCGAAGGGGAGGAATCGGTAGTCACGAATGGAGAACCCCTGTGGGATGTCATAGGCTCCCGTCGGCTTGCGCGCCGCGCGCACCCGGTCGCAGCGAAACGTCTTGATGGCGTTGTCCTCGACGTCGCGGCCGACGAAATAGCCGTGACCGGCCTGCGAAAACAGTCCGTAGATCTCGACGGAGTGAGGGCGGGACTCTCCCTTCGAGTCCGTATAGTCGAAGGGCAGGGCCCGGCGCAGGCACCACGCGTTCCATATGGCCTCCAGGCGCGGGTCTATGGAACGCGCGGCGTCTTGCTGCGGAGCGACGTCCATTCGACCCCGTAGGCGCGCCCGGATGGACGATAAGGCCGGCATGAGGGGGCTCGTTCCCCCTTCGGTGGCGGCATCGACTGCGTGGGCGAGAATCTCTGCATCCGAGGCGGATATGAGGCCGAGCTCGGCATGCGTCCTCATCCGGTCCACGGTCCACGTGCTCTGCTCGTTCTGCCTGCCTCCGGCGCCCGTGATCTCGACGATATGGAATCCCTGCTGGGCGAGCTTGTCGCGGTCCCTCTTGAATTTCTTGAGGTCGGAATCGCGAGAACCTGATCCATAGCCCAGGTCTGAGTCGCCGATGATCTCGTCGGTCGTCGGCGGCTCGACGCTCGTGTTGAGGATGAAGAGCAGGTTGAGCAGCCTGCGTGGATAACCGTGCTCCAGGGAGCTCGGAAAAGCTCCGTCCCTATCCTCCATGCGCACCCCTTTCGCGTGGACGAGAAGATACGAACATTCATTCTACGCGATATGGAGATAGAGGGATGAAACGGTCCGATGCCCGGGTTGGTTGGACCTCGAGCGGCCCCGCGCACCGCGCACCGCGCTATACTCTCGACTATATACGGTCAAAATGCGGGACAGCTATGCCCGCGGTACACGATAGATATGATGCGGAGCCCTCATGGCGAACACTCAGAAATATTTGAACCATCTGCTGCAGAACGTCGGCATCACCCCCGCCTGCAGCGAGGAGGAGCGTGCGGCGGCCGACACGATCGCGCGCATCTTTTCGAACCACGGGTTCGAGCCCGAGGTCCAGGAGTTCACGGCGAGCGCTTCGCGCAAGGTGGCTTCGGCCGCGCTGGGTATCGCGATGTTCGTGTCCTGCGTGCTCATGGGGCTCGGCGGCGCGCTCGGTGTCGTGGGCGCGCTCCTGGTCATCGCCTGTTGCGCCGTCTACTTCCTCGAGCGCACCGGGCGCATGAGCTTTCCGCAGATCGGGGGCGGCGGCCTGTCCCAGAACGTGATTGCCTGCCATCGCGCCTCCGGCCCGCTGGCCTCGCCGCGCAACCGCCCGGTCGTCGTGGTCGCCCACTACGACTCCCCGCGTGCCGACCTGTTGAGCCGTCAGCCCTACGCCGGCTACCGCCCGTTCCTCGCGCGCCTGCAGCCGGTCGCCATGGCGGTGCCTGCCGCCGTGGCGGTTCTCGGCCTGTTTCCGTTGCCCGGCGCGGCGAAGGCCGTCCTGTGGATCGCCGCGACCCTGCTGGCCCTCGTCCCGCTCGTTCAGGGTGTGTCCGTCATGCTCAACCGCTTCGTGCTCCCCTACACCTCGGGTGCCGTGTGCAACAAGTCTTCCGTCGCCGCCATGCTCGGCGTCATGGATGCCGTCTCGCCTTCCCGCGCCGCCGTGGAGTTCCCCGACGACCGCCCCTTCGACGAGTACATGGACGAGCAGCGCCGGCTCGTCCACGAGGCAGCGCTCCATGATGAGGATCTTGCCGAGGAAGATGGCAGCGTCGAGGATGAGTGCGAGCCCGTCGTCGAAGTGGCCGCGCGTCCCATGTCCGGAGTCCCTGCCCTCACTGCCCCAGATGACTCGGAGTCCGCGTACGCCGAGGGTGAGCCGCTCGAGGCCCGTTTTGCGTCTACGCCGGCCGACGATACCCCGCTCGCCGAAGACGACATCCCCGCCGAGCCCGGCGCCACGGTCCAGATGGAAGCTCTCCCGGTCGAGGAGGATGGGCTTCCCGTCACGGATTCCATCGAGGAAGATGAGCCCGCGGCTGAGGAAGGGCCCGCACTCGAGGGCCAGTCCAACCCGGAGACCTTCGAGGAGGATTCCCCGGCGCTTCCCGTGAACGCTCAGGGCAACCTCCGTTTCGGCGCCGATGCGATCCGTGCGCTCGGCATGGTTTCCGATACCTGCTCGATCGAGTACGACGAATCGCAGTTCGCATACGATTCCGCCGCTCCCGCAGCCGTTGTCGATGAGGCTTGCGACGACGCGTCGGTTGCCGTCGATGAGAGTCCCGTGGACCTTGGCTTTGAGCCCGCGCTCGATCTCGAGGGCGATTCCGCCCTCGCAGAGCGCCTCGAAGATGGGGACGATTGCGAGAACGCCGTCGAGGATGAGTATCTCGAGGCGGATTTCGAGTCAGCCGACGAGCAGGACGAAGAGCTCTACGCCGAGGACGAAGGCGTTCAGGGCGATGAGGGCGACGCAGATGCATACGATGAGTATTCCGACGACGGGTACCTCGATGAAGAGTATGACGACGGGGAATACGCCGAGGGCGAGTACGCCGAGGATGAGATGACGCTCGGCGAAGACGATATCGAGCAGGCGGAGGAAACTCCCGAAGAGGACTTTGTCGATTGGGGCGTCCTTCCCATGGAAGAGCAGCCCGATGAGGACGACGTCGACATCATGGCAGCTATCTGGGAGCCCATTGAGGATGAAGAGGATGACCAGATTTCCGATGACGTCGATGCCGAGGAGGATATCGAGGGCACGGTGGTCTTCGATGCCGGTCAGCTCGAGCGCACCGTTGAGGCTCCGGTAACCGAGTCGACCGTACAGGTTCCTGCGCTATCGAGTGATGACGAGGTCGCCTACGACGAGGCGGATTCAGATGAAGTCGGCAGCGCCGACGAGGGATCCGAGGCCGTGCTCGAACCCGTTGAGGTTTCCAACACGCTCTTCGACCTCGAGCCTATCGCTCAGGTCGACGAAGAGCCCGCGCCTGCGGATCTCGCCGAAGGCATGTCGGAGGACGGCGGCGAGCAGCCTTGCGCGCCCGAGGCCGAGCGGAAAGCTCCTGCCGATTCGACCATCGCCGCGACCGCGGCGTTCGCGGCTGCGTCTCAGCCGCAGGGAACCCAGGAGTCCAATCCGGTGCTGCAGGGGACGCAGGCCATGCCCGCACAACCCGAGCGGACTGTGGATACCGTGGATGCGCTCATGGCGCAGATCAACGGCGACGTCGCTCCTCAGCGCCCGCTGCGCAAGATAAACGTGCCCTCCGTGAAGGGGCCTGCGGGTATCGATGTGCCCGATCCCGCCGCCCCGGCAAGCCGTGCATCCCTTCTCGACCTGCCGGATCCTGCGAGCGGCGTGACGGACCCCTTCGGTGCCCCGGTGTCCCGTACCGCCGCATCCCGTCCCGCTGCGCCGTCGAAGCCCGCTTCGCCGTCCACCACGCAGTTCACGGTGATCAGCGGCAACACCGGCATGCAGGCTCCCGCGGCCGAGCCGATCGAGACCATCTCGGCGCCCACCCCGGCCCCTGTCAAGAAGAAGCGTGGTTTCGGCGGCCTGTTCGGACGCAAGAAGAAGCAGCGCGAGGACAGCATGAGCGACTGGCTCGGCGTGGAAGACGACTTCGACGCCAAGCGCTCCGGTCGCGATATCGGTTCGTGGGACAACTTCGACGGTGACGATGGCTGGAAGGGCGGTGCGACCTCTTCGGTGGATATGACCGAAGATGAGCTGCGCGATGCCGTGACCTCGATGGGCGACGACGAGCTGCTCGGTCATGACATCTGGTTCGTGGCAGCGGGTGCTTCCGAAAGCGGTAATGCCGGCATCCAGGCGTTCCTCAACACCCATCGAGATCGCTTGCGCGGCGTGTTCCTCATCAACCTGGAGTGCGTCGGCGCCGGTCATCTGGCCATGGTCTCCACCGAGGGCGAGCGTCGCGTGCTCAAGGGCGATAAGCGCATCAAGGGCCTGCTCTCGCGCGTCTCCGCCGATTTCCACCATGAGATCGGTTCGGTTGACATGCCGTACCTCGATACGGACGCCCATGTGGCCATGGAGATGAGCCTGCGCTCCTGCACGCTGGCGGGCGTCGAGGGGACGTCGTTCGCGTTCTCGCACTCCGAGGAGGATATCCCGGCGAACGTGAACGCCGACAATGTCGCGCTTGCCGCCGACATCGTTACCGAGGTCATTCGCCGGTCGTAGGCGAGGGATGTTGAGCATAACAAGAGATCCTATCCACAAGGATGGGACCTCTTGTCTTAACGTGCGGTCAAGGCCGATGGGACGGTCTCTTAGAGCGGGTTGCGTCCCATGTACGCGATGATGTCCGCGGACTCGTATAGGGCCTTGCCGTCGATCACGAGGCAGGGAACCTGTCCCTTGCCGCCGATGGAGATGAGCTCATCGCGCGCGCCGGGCTCGGTGAGAATGTCCTTGCGGGGCAGATCGATCCCGTGCTGCTTCATAAAGGACTCGACGCGACGGCAGAACGGGCACGTGCTCATGGTGTAGAGGGTGTAGCTGTGGGACATGGTGTTCCTTTCAAAGGCAACTCATTTTATACCAGATACCCGCCCCGCACCGTTTCATAATCAATGTACTTCCGCTGCGGCTGCGAGCGTGCAAAGCTGTTAGCATACGGGAAGGTATCCGTCCGGGAGGTTTCTCGTGTTTTCGTTCATGAAGCGTCATAAGGTGGCCTATGCCATCGCCATTGTCCTCGCGCTCGCACTCGGTTTCGGCCTCGCATATGTCGTGGGTGTAAAGGGTTCGACCCCCGAGGCGGAGAGAAGCGAGCATATCTCTCAGGAGCAGCAGGATGTCGACACGAATGACGAGATTGCCGGTACCGTCGATCAAGGCGATGGGACAGAAGACGCCGCCGTCGCATCCGAGTCGGAGTAGGGCCGTCGCGTCTGCCGCGGCGGTGTTTGCGCGCGATTCGTCTACCGCCTCACTTTGCGTCGGCATGCATCATGAACAGGGCGTCGCTGCAGCCCGCTCGACGCTCCGACGGAACCTCCGCTCAACCCAGCTACCCAGCTAGGATGCGAAGATCACCAGTGTGCGCCAGGGTAGCCCAGCCTGTTCGCTCGAGCAGGTAACCAAGGTGAGAATGTGGGTGGCTTTCGCCATAAGGGTTTCGGCGTCGTGTGACCGGGCGGTCGCGTTGCTTACGATGGTCCGGATCCACGAGCGCAGGCCGGCGACCGATATAGTGCCCTGCTCCTGGATGGCCTGGTAGGAAGCGTCGCATCGGAGCGCCGCCAGGGGCCGGTAGGTACGAATCCTACCGGACGGCAGCGCCCACGACGCATCGCCCACGGCGTCGAACGCATCCTGCTCGTAGGCGTCGGACAGTTCGCTAAACATCAGCGTGCTGTCCTGAAGGTGATGTCCGAACACGAGCATGCGGCGGCCGTTTGCCCGCGACCGAGTCCCGAGGTACGGGCAACCGAGGGGATTGGGCTGGTCGAAGATGTCGTGTGTGAGATACCAGCTTTCCTGATCTCTACCGGGTGCCTGGACGACAGGGGAGTCGATGTGCGTGCCCTCGACGGTGAGCCAACCTTTGACATTGGGGTTGATGGACATGATTGCGCTCCAATCGTTTTGAGGTACGTCGGATGGGTTGTGCGATACGGGCGATATCTGGGAAAGATGCGCGCTATGAAGCCCTGCAAGGTCGATGAGGGACGCGTGTACGGCGGAAGCCATGCAGAGCGTGGCCGAGAGCATTGCGGCTGCGCCCGCAAAGGCGCGTCTCGGAGCCGTCCCTCCTCCGACGCTCATCGTTTCCAAGCGGCGATGGCAAGGGCACCGGCGACCGCGGCTCCGGTGACGAGTGCGATGATGAGCGGTTTGACCCCGGTTTGGTCCAAGACCCCGTATGCGGTCTTGGGAGTCTGGACCACGTTGTCGGAATCGTGGTCTTCGAGTCCCTGCCCTCCTCCGTTGCGGAACATATCGAGCCGCGCGCCGTTCTCCAAAGGGGCTCCGTCGCGATATCGGTCGGTGAGCCTCATGTGGAGCAATGCCGGTGCGAGGTCTTTCTCGCCCTGGGCGGTATCGCCCTGGCTCTCATCAAGATGCTCCGCGTCATCGTGGGGATGCTTAAGGTCTTCGCGGTCCCAGCAACCCTCGCGCGTGGTGAAGCCGGCATCGACGCGGCCGTATTCAAGACGGATGGCCGAGACCGTAAGGCCGGGTTCGAGACCGAGGTCCGATACGGAAAGATGGGTCGCAACGGTGCTGTCGATTCCCTTCGCCCAGAGGTGCCAGCCGGAATAGTCGAGCGCCCGTCGGTCATCCCCCAGACCGTTGAGCACCGTCGAATCGTCGAGCCATGGGTTGACGTGTCCGTCATCGGTCGTCGCGTTCGCCGCCGTGTGCTCCACGGTCTCCCCGATAGGCTCCGTCTTGTACCAGACGTTCAGGAGTCCGTCGAAGTCCCCTGTCGCCTGCGGGGTGGTGATGCCCTCAAGAATCACCAGTCCTCCGATGACCCCATCAAGCTCGTCGGTTACCGTGAACTCATCGACCCATGTCTCGCTCTCGTTGCGTGCATCGATCGCGTAATCGAACATGCCCTCTTCCGAGGCGGTGACCTCAGCCCTGTTCTTCCCGTCCCCGTTTTCCGTCGTGTCCTCGGCTACCGGGTCGCCGATTTCCTGACGCTTGTCTATGCTGCCGGAGATTTCCAGGGGTCGGTCGTACATGGTCACGTGCTGGATGGCCCCGGTTTCCTCTACGGTGAAGGCCACGCTGGAGGCCTTGTCGTACGTACGCGGTTCGAGCTCCTCGACAAGGGTGTAGGAACCCGGAGCGAGGCGCTCGATGGGGTGGGGCTCTGTGGTTGAGACCCAGTGCTCGACCACGTTCCCGTCTTCATCGAGGACGGTGAGCCGAGCTCCCTCCAGCTCCTGCTCGTCGGTGATGTCGCGCTTCGATATCATGACGCGCGTGAAATCGTCGTCGACCTCAACCGAGAAGGAGCCTGTTCCCTGAATCGTGCCGTCGTCGGCAACCTCGAACTCGAGGGTATCGGGGGAGACGAGGTATCCCGCCGGTGCGGCGGTCTCGCGAAGTTTCCAAGTTCCCGGTTCAAGATGCGAGTACCGAGCGATACCGGAATCGTCGGTGACGAGCTGCACGGCCTTGCAACCCTCCTTGAGATCGGGTGCCCCCTCACTCGTCTCCGCGTTCTCATCCTCAGCGCGCCAGAGGTGGAACGTGGCGTTGCCCAAGGGGCTGTCGGTGCCCTTGATGGCCTTCTGGATGACGATCTCATTCGGGGTATCGACGCACGTTGCCTGTGCGAAAACGACGGCGCAGGATGAATCTTTGTACGCGAGCGTAAAGGGGATGATTTCCGCATTCAGGGTGTGCCCGGCAGGGGGACGCGTCTCCCTGAAGGCGTAGTGCGCCGTCCCTCCGCCCAAGGGCAGCTCGCGCGTGGTCGCGCGGCCGTCATCATCGGTTTCGACGGTGTCGACGATCTCCCCGGCGTGCGCCTCGACGGATCCGTTCGGGGCCACGATGTCCTCAAGGGCGATGACGTCGAACATGGCGCCCGCAAGGTCGTCACATCCCGCTTCGCAGCGCTTCTCGATGCGGGCGCGTCCCCGCGCTCGCTCGTCTGAGGCCTTTAGGGTCACAAGCGTCTCGTCGTCCTTCGAGGTGACCTCGAACGGCAAATCCTTCGTATTCAAGAGGTAGGGCGCGCTCGCCGCAACTTCCCGCAGGAAGTAGGATCCGGTCTTCAGCCGGTCGGGAAGGATGACGGACCCCGAATCATCTGTTGTGAACGTATCGCTTCCCGACCAGCCGTTCGCCCAGGCGTCGGGGCTCAAGGGCTGCTTGTCCTTATCGAGGATCTGGAACGCGAAGCCTGCGAGCTTGACGGGCTCCTGGCTGGCGGTATCGATTTTCACGATCTGGACGCGCGCCCGCGCTCGATGGTTGTCCACCATGTAGCGAAGGCATGAGCCGTCGGCGATCTGGTCTGCAGAAATGGTCCATGGATCAACGGCTTTGAATCCGTCGGGTACGGTGCTCTCGACCTCGCGCACGGTGTACCCCTTGCGGTCGAAGGGGATGGAGCCCGAGGCGCCTGAGGGGCGAGATCCGCTCCCGAACCAGGAGCCGTCCGTCGACGCGTACCCGTCCTTTCCGGTCGTGATGGTCCCGACAACGTTGCCGGTGGTGTTGGACACGATATCGAAGGATATTCCGGCCAGCGGCTTCTCGGTGCTCTGGTTTCCGGCGGCCCCGCCCTCAAACTTCATGATCTCGATATCGAAGCACACGGGGACCTCCTTGAAATCTTCCGTAGGGGTAAGGGTGATATGGGCTTTTCCGCCCAGCTCATCTGCCGTCACGGTGAAGGAATGGGTCGATGCGTCGAGCACATATCCTTGCGGCGCCTTCGTCTCGGTGACGGCGACGGTTCCAAGAGGGATGTCCGTAAACGTGAGCGTTCCATTTTTGTCGGTCGATCCCGTAGTGGAGAAACCCGGCTTGGATGTGGATATCAGCTTGTATTCGGCTCCCTCAAGAGATGACCCGGGTTGCGCCGGTCCGTTGGTCGCCGCGTCCTTCTTGACGATGGAGAGACGAAACGTCCCGGGCTGATCCTCAAGGGTCACCTCGGTGCCGCCTTGCCCCGTCTTGAATTCGACGCGCTCGTCGTTGAGGAGGTAGCCCGCCGGCGCTTTCGTCTCGACTGCGTAATAATCCGTGTTGGGCGCAAGCGCCACCTGGGCGCTGCCGTTCTCATCGGTTTCGATCGATGCGACCTTGGCCCCATCGTCGCGGCGGAATATGTCGTATCGTGCGCCCTGCGGCGAGTAGGAGGGATTGTCCGCGGTGAGCTCGATCTGGGCGGAGATCTTGGTGAAGCGAACGGTCACCCTCTTCTCGACGGTCACAAGGTCCTGGTAGTCGAAGGTCTGGTTCGATCCGAACGGGGTCTCATTTTTCCACAGGATGGCGCAGCCCTCCTCGATGCCTCCCCCGCCCGCCTGCTTATAGGCGAGTCCTTCTTGGTAGAGCTTCCATCCGGCTTCCTTCGCCTGGGCGTCCCGTGCGTTTTGCCAGCGCTCGAGGTAACCCTTGTTGCCGTGGTAGGTTCCCTCATCGGGGGAGGTGTACGAGAGTACGTCTTCGCGCTGGTCCGCGATGGAAAGCCACGCGGCGTAGGTCGTGGCCG
Organism: Collinsella phocaeensis; assembly: GCF_900119895.1. Classification (GTDB taxonomy): domain Bacteria; phylum Actinomycetota; class Coriobacteriia; order Coriobacteriales; family Coriobacteriaceae; genus Collinsella; species Collinsella phocaeensis. The sequence goes on from NZ_FQLR01000004.1 coordinate 77,409, forward strand.
CCTCCGACCGCGTCTCGTTGAGCCCGTATATCGAGGTGACGGTCTTGCCGTCGTAGCCGTGGTAGAGCACGTAATCGAGCTCGGGGATTCCAAGCGCTCCGTATCTCGTGAGCGATTGGCCGACCTTGGGCGTGACAAGCCAGCCCTGGGCGCAGTAGGCGACGGGGGAGGTCGCGCCGTCGACGCGGATGAAGCGGCCCGTGGAGGCGATAGAATGAGGGTTTACCACCAGTTCGCTTACCGTCAGGCGCCCCTCCGCCCCGCCCGCCGCAAGCGGTGCCGTTCCCAATGCGACTGCACAGGCTATGGCCGATATGAGCACGCTCGTCCAACGCGCTCGCCGTGGTGCCGGCAGCCTCCCGAGTACGTTTCGCAGCAGCTGTCTCGCTCGACGCATCATCGCGACCTCCTTCGAATGTGATGGGGTAGCGAGCGTACGTCGCGTGTTGTTACAGGGATGTCGGTGGATCGAACGGGCAGGAGCGATGCGCTGCCGCAGAGTCTCGCCCGCATCGAACAACTGCTGGTCGCTGGCGGACGACCGCTTCGCCTGAGTGGAGGGCCGGTGCGCAGCGCGCCTACAGCGAGGTGGGGTGACCACGAACAAAGCAAAAACCTCTGCCCGGACATCGCCCCGCGTGTCATCAGGGTGCGCCCTTTGGCACGTAGGGCATCGTAAAGAGAGAGTTGCCGTCTCGCGTGTGTGCGCTATACTAGACCCCACGCGGGTATCGCCAAGTGGTAAGGCATCAGCTTCCCAAGCTGACATTCGCGGGTTCGAGTCCCGTTACCCGCTCCAGTGAGAGCCAGGAGCCCGGCGCCATCGCGGTGCCGGGCTCTTTCCGTATATGTGCCGGGGCTCGAACCCGTTGGGGTCGCGAGGCTGAGGAAACGGCGCGAGCCGTTTCCCAGCGAGCGTGCGAGGGCGCGGAGCGCCCGAAGCTGCGGTCGCCGGAGGCGAACGCGAGTCCCTCATGCCCGCTCCAATGAGAGCCAGGAGCCCGGTGCCATCGCGGTACCGGGCTCTTTCCGTATATGCGGGACGAGGCGCCCGCTCTTCATCATCTGCGCCTCGCTCCACCGCGTAAATGCTGCGATACGGTGACAGCACACGTCCGGCGCTCCCCTGCGGGGCGCGTCCAAGTACAATAACGGTGTACCGTCGCGCGCGAACACACACAAAGGAGCCGCTATGATCGATCGCTACACGCGCCCCGAGATGGGCCATATCTTCTCGCTGGAGAACAAGTACGCCATCTGGCAGGAGATCGAGGTCCTGGCTTGCGAGGCCCAGGCGGAGCTCGGCAAGTGCGGCATCACCAAGGAGGAGGCCGCCTGGATCCGCGAGCACGCCGCGTTCGATCGCGCCGAGGTCGATGCCATCGAGGCCGTGACCAACCACGACGTCATCGCGTTCCTCACCAACATGGGCGAGCATATCGACGCCGACGTGCCCGAGGGGGACCCCAAGCCCAGCCGCTGGGTTCACTACGGCATGACCAGCTCCGACCTGGGTGACACCGCCCTGTGCTACCAGCTCGTCCAGGCGACCGACATCATCATCGAGGACGTGCGCAAGCTCGGCGAGATCTGCCGCCGCCGCGCGTTCGAGGAGCGCAACACGCTCTGCGTCGGCCGCACCCATGGCATCCACGCCGAACCCATGACCTTCGGTATGAAGTTCGGCAGCTGGGCTTGGGAGCTCAAGCGCGACCTCGACCGCCTGGTGGACGCCCGCAAGAACGTCGCCTTTGGAGCCATCTCCGGTGCGGTGGGCACGTACAGCTCCATCGATCCGTTTGTCGAGGAGTATGTCTGCAAGCACCTCGGTCTCGTTCACGATCCGCTGTCAACGCAGGTCATCTCGCGCGACCACCACGCGTACCTCGCCGGCGTGCTGGCCACCACCGCGGCGACCTGCGACCGCATCGCGACCGAGATCCGCAACCTGCAGAAGACCGACACCCTCGAGGCGGAAGAGCCGTTCCGCAAGGGGCAGAAGGGCAGCTCAGCCATGCCCCACAAGCGCAACCCCATCACGTTGGAGAAGGTCTGCGGCCTCTCTCGCGTCGTGAAGGCCAACGCCCAGGTCGCGTTCGACAACGTCGCGCTGTGGCATGAGCGTGACATCTCGCACAGCTCCGCTGAACGCGTGGCGCAGGCGGATAGTTTCATCGCGCTGGACCACATGCTCACGTGCCTCATCCGCATCGTTGACGGCCTCATCCTGTACCCGGCGCGCATGCAGGCGAACCTCGACCTCACCCGTGGGCTCATCTTCTCGTCCAAGGTGCTGCTCGCCCTGGTGGACACCGGCATCACGCGCGAGGACGCCTACAAGATCGTCCAGCGCAACTCCATGGCGGTGTGGGACGACGTGCACAACGCCGTCGACGGTCCCAACCTGCGCGAGCGCCTGGAGGCCGATCCCGAGTGCACGGTGAGCGCCGAGAAGCTCGACGAGATCTTCGATCCTTGGGACTTCCTCACCCGCATCGACAGCGTCTTCGACCGTCTGGAGCGTCTCTCCTTCGCGGAGTAGGCGCGCCCGCGCATCACCCATACGCGCGAGATGGCGCCCGCCCGTCCGCTTGCGACGGGCGGGCGCCGTTGCGCCGCCCCGCTTCACCGTGGGTATAATGGCGCACGACGCGAACGATAGGAGGCGTCGGCCGCTGCGTCCCCATGCAGCGGCTTCGTCTTGGGAGGAGAGCCATGCTCACGAACGATTTCAAGCCGCGCGGCGTCTGCTCGCGCAACATCCATGTCGAGCTGTCCGACGACGGCCGCACGATCGAGGCGGTCTCCTTCACGGGGGGCTGCGACGGCAACCTCAAGGCCATCTCGAAGCTCGTCTCCGGCATGGAGGTCGACGACGTCGTGCGTCTGCTGCAGGGCAACACCTGCGGCCCGCGCAAGACCTCGTGCGCAGATCAGCTGACCCGCGCCCTCCTCGAGACCGTTCAGATGGCCGCGCGATGAGGCTTTTCGGCCGCGACGGCATTTCTCGTCGGAGGTTTCTTGCCGGGTCTGCAGCCGCGACGGCGGTGACGGCGGCCTCGCTCGCCCTATCGGGATGCGGCGAGGGCAAGGAGGTCAAGGACACGTCGGGTCAGCCCCAGGTGGTGGATGACGCGTCCCAGATCATCGATGTGCTCGATGAGTACAAAGACGCGGACCTCTCTATCGCCCAGTCGGGCGAGTGGTCCTTGCCCCTCGGTACGCTTCTGTTCCACTGCGAGGGGTCGTGGTCGGCGGCCATGATGACGCCGGAGTCGGCGGCCTCTCCGAACAGCATCGGCGTCCTTTCGCTCGCGAACGGCAGGCTTCTGACGCTGATCGGCTCTCCGACGCTCGGCCGCGCGTACAGCTTCTTCGACGTGCGCTCCGCCTCCGGCGTGTTCTCATGGGTCGAGATCGAGTACGCGACCCTGTCGTGGACCCTGCTCGCCCGCAGCTTCGCAGACGGCTCGCTTTCCGGCGACGCGGTCGAGCTCGACCACGGTGACTCCGATTGGGAGCCTCCGTGCTTCACCTGCACGGGCTCCTCGGTAATTTGGCAGAAGATGCCCAGCACGTCGGGCTCGAAGACCTCGGAGAAAAGTCACTGCTACCGTTGGAGCGTCGGCGACGGTTCATCGAGTGAGGAGATATGGGAATCCCTGGGGCGCTTCGCGACCTCGCCGCGCGTTTCCGAAGGGGTCCTCACCATCGTGCCCCGCGTGCTGAACGACGAGGGGACCTACTACGGTATGACTGCCGTGGATCTGTCGAGCCCCAAGTTCACGAAGCTCGACCAGCTCGTGCTGCCTGCGGGCGTGCGTCCGTTCGAGGCGGTGTACATGGGGGATTCCTTCGCCTTCTCGATCGAGGCGAGCTATGACGGTGTGGGGAGCCTGGGGAACATGGGCACCTTCATCGGTCGAGAGGGAGGGCCGTATGCCTACCTCTCGCGCGAACCCGCCGCCTGCGTGGCGGGTAAGGGCACGCGCTACCTCATGAAGACCCGGGCGTCCCACTGCCTCATCGATACGGCCGAGCAGACGTATGCGCTGCTGGCCTGTCCCGATCGCGCGCTCGACTACGGCGACTACCCTGCGAGCGAGGGCGTGACCGACACGTTCGTGACCTACGCCGCGGTCAAAGACGACCAGGGTGTCCCGGCGAGCGTGACGGCTCGCGCCTTCACGCTCTAGACGTCCCGGTTGCCGCAGGGGAAGGGTCGGAATCCGAGCGCGGTCTGCGCATCGGCCCCTCGACCTTTCGTGCGGGCGGTGGTGCCGCTCGCGTCCTATTCGCAGCTTGGGGAGAGTTGGACGAGGGGTTGCGGCTCCGCATCGCCCGGCGTGATGCGCTTTTCCATCCACGTGATATCGAGCCAGCTGCCGAGTTTGTAGCCACAGGCGGCATGGGTGCCGCAGACGCGGTACCCATGCTTCTCGTGAAACGCGATGGACCCTTTGTTGCTCGAGGTGATGCACGCGATGCTCGTGCGGACGCCTTGAGCCTTCATGCACGCCTCGAGCGTGCCGAGAAGCGTCCCGCCCAGGCCGTTGCCCCGATGCTCCGCTGCGAGGTAGATCGATAGCTCGACAGACCAGGCATATGCCGGGCGCGAGCGGAACGGCCCATAGTACGCGTACCCCGCGATCGATCCGGTCTGCTCGTCGACGGCGACGAGGTAGGCGAACGAGGAGAGGCCCCGCTCGATGCGCGCGCGGAACTCCTCCACGCTGGGGACCTCCGTCTCGAAGCTCACCGTGGTGTCGGTGACGAAGGGTGCATAGATGGCGAGCAGTTCGCCGGCGTCATCGACCCGTGCGGGGCGGATCAGGTAGGGCATGGCATCTCTCCTACTAGAAATCGGCAGATATGGGAATAAGATATCGCACTCGTGCGCAACGGGGCGCCCCGTCCGGCGATGGTTACATTCCCCGGCGCGTCTCGTGCGCTAAAATGAACGGATAGAGCATTTACTCAGGAGATAGGGAGGCCGCCCATGGCTTCGGATGCAAGAAAGATCCTGCTGGTTGAGGATGAGAAGGCGATTCGCGATGCCGTGGCAGCCTACCTGGAGCGCGAGGGCTACTGGGTCGTCGGCGTGGGCGACGGCCAGTCGGCTGTCGAGGAGTTCGAGAAGCACCAGTTCGATCTGATCGTTCTGGACCTCATGCTTCCGAAGCTTTCCGGCGAGCGCGTGTGCCGCGCCATCCGCGACACCTCCGACGTGCCCATCATCATGCTTACCGCGAAGGGAGAGGTCGAGGATCGCATCATCGGTCTCGAGCTCGGTGCGGACGACTACCTGATCAAGCCGTTCTCCCCCCGCGAGCTGGTGGCCCGCGTGCGCGCCCTGTTCCGTCGCACTCACCTGGCCGACGAGCCGCAGGTCGAGGTGCTGGACTTCGGCGACCTGGTGATCGACATCTCCGGTCATAAGATCCTCGTGGAGGGCAAGGAAGTCGACCTGACCGCCTCCGAGTTCAAGCTCCTCACCACGCTCGCCCGTCATCCGGGCCGCGTGTACAACCGCATGGAGCTTGTGGAGAAAGTGCTCGGTTACGATTTCGAGGGCTATGAGCGCACGATCGACAGCCACGTGAAGAACCTGCGCGCCAAGCTCGGCGACGACCCGAAGAAGCCCAAGTGGCTGTACACGGTCCACGGCGTGGGATACCGCTTCGAGGCGCCCGCCGCGCCCGCGGCCGACGGGGGAAGCGCCCAGTAATGCTTCCCGCTCGGTTGGTCATCGATCAGAAGAACAAGCAGCAGAACGAGGCGAGTTCCCGCGCAAGCTGGAACACGCCTCGTTCCGATTCGCGGTCGGGCATGAGCTACGGCTCGCGCATGGCCGTCTCCTTTGCGCTGACGTCCCTCATGACGGTGCTGATTCTCGTATGCGTCGTGTCGGTCGTGTGGGGCAATGCGTTTTCCGACTACACGCGCGCCAACGTGACCGAGATCGCCCACATGGCGGCTTCCCAGCTCGCGGATGGGTACGAGCACGACGGTGGGACCTGGGACCTTGCGACCATCGCCGACCTCGCGGAGTCCGGCCTGGTCTCCGACGACATCGGGATCCAGGTTCTGGATGCATCGGGCAAGGTGGTGTACGACGACACCTGGCCCGCCGCAGCCCTTGCCGCCCAGATCAAGAAAAACGAAGAGCCATCGGGGAGCGAGGAATCCGAATCGGCGTCGGCCGAGGACGTCGCTCCCTCGCACTCGCTGATATCCAGCGCGCCGACCGATAAGGACGGTGCGGTGTCGGCCCCCATCAAGGATTCCTCCGACAGGACGGTCGGTTCGGTCCGGCTATGGATCTTGGGAAGCGATGCACTGCTCACCAAGGCGGATACGGTGTTCAAGGAGAAAACCTTCAACGCCATGTGGTTCGCCTCCGTGGCGGCCGTGTGCATCTCGCTGGTCATCGGCCTGGTGGTGTCCCGTCAGCTGGTTAAGCCTATCCGGCGCATCACGGGCACGGCGAAGCAGATCCGCGACGGCGACCTGTCGGCACGCACGGGCATGCGCGGCGACGACGAGATAGACCAGCTCGGAGAGACGTTCGACGAGATGGCGACCTCTCTTGAGAAGGATATGAAGCACGAGAAGCGGCTTACGTCCGATGTCGCCCATGAGCTCCGCACGCCGCTTATGGCCATGCTGGCGACGGTCGAGGCGATGCAGGACGGTGTGTACCCGACCGATGAGGAGCATCTCGAGACCGTCGCATCCGAGACGCGTCGCCTGGCGCGTCTGGTGCAGCAGATGCTCGACCTTTCGCGTATGGAGAATCGGGCGGCCCCCCTCAACCTCGAGCAGGTGGATATCTGCTCGCTCGTGCGCACGGTGGTCAACGCGCAGGAGCAGCTGTTCTGCCAGCGCGACCTAAGGCTCAGGTTCGCCGATGAGACCCAGGGGCGCAGCGCCGTCCTCGAAGTCGATCCCGATATGATCACGCAGGCGGTCATCAATCTCATGAGCAACGCCATGCGCTACACCCCTGAGGGAGGATGGGTCGTGGTCTCGGTCGCACAGGACCGCAAGCATGTGACGATCTCCGTTTCCGACACGGGGATCGGCATCGCGAAGGAGGACCTGTCGCGCATTTTCGGGCGCTTCTGGCGCGCTGATGCGAGTCGCGCCCGCGAGGCGGGCGGCCTCGGCGTCGGCCTCGCGGTGACGAAGCAGATCGTCGAGCGCCATCATGGATTCATATCAGTCGAGTCCGAGTTGGGCAAGGGAACTAATTTTTCGATACATCTTCCGCGCGAGCGGGTGGGCGAGTCGGTTTCTCCTACAATCAAGCACTAGCCGAAACGGCTGAAGACGACGGCGAAGGTGGCGGGACCTGGTGTCTCGCCGCCGCTCCGTCGGAAGGTGCTGCTCGAGGAGAGACGAGGCAGCGCGTCATCGCGATGTGAGGAGTTGAGCAAGATGGACATGATGGAACGGCGCCCGGATTCTCAGGGCAAGGTGCGCGATATATATGACGCCGGAGACAACCTGCTGATGGTCGCTTCGGATCGTATCTCCGCGTTCGACTACATCCTTCCGAACGAGATCGCGTACAAAGGCGAGGTGCTGAACCGCATTTCTGCATTCTGGTTCGACAAGTTCGCGGACCTGTGCCCGAACCACATGGTCTCCATCGATCCGGATCAGTTCCCGGAGGAGTTCTCCGAGTATCGCGATTACCTGGCCGGCCGCGCGATGCTCGTCCGCAAGGCGGAGCCTATTTTGATCGAGTGCATCGTGCGCGGCTACCTTACCGGCTCGAGTGAGAAGAACTACGAGGAGAGCGGAACCGTGTTCGGCATCAAGCTGCCGGAAGGCCTGCAGGAGGCCTCCAAGCTTCCCGAGCCGCTGTTCACGCCGACCACCAAGGCCGCCCTCGGCGGACACGACGAGAGCATCTCCTATGCCGAGTGCGAGAACCTGGTGGGTAGCGATATCGCGTCCCAGATTCGCGACCTGTCCATCAAGATTTACACCGCCGGCGCGGAGTACGCGGCCTCGCGAGGCATCATCATCGCCGATACGAAGTTTGAATTCGGGCTCATCGATGGTAAGGTGACCCTTATCGACGAGTGCATGACTCCCGATTCCAGCCGCTTCTGGCCCGCCGCCGAGTACGAGGTGGGCAAGACCCAGAATAGCTACGACAAGCAGTTCGTGCGAAACTGGCTGCTGGACCATTGGGACTTCGAGGGTGACGCCCCGGAGCTCCCGGCCGAGGTGCTCGACGGCACGTCGGCGCGATACCGTGAGGCTTTCGAGCTGATCTCAGGTGAGAAGTTCGTGTCCATGAAGGAGATTGAGTAAGTGAGTACCCGCAGTCCGATGAACAAGCGCACCCAGGCCGTCCAGGCAGGGGAGGTCGCCGGCTACAAGCGTAAGTCCGCCGGTTCGGTGAAACCTGCCCGCCAGGCCGCTGCATCCGTTCGCGTGGTCCCCGCTTCCGCGAAGGCGAAGCGAGAGCAGATCGAGCGCGGCGAGTCCCTTGAGGGCCTGACCCGCGAGGAGAAGCGCGCCCGCAAGCGCGAGCGTCGCATGCTCGAGGATAGGCTGTATGCCGCCTCGGGCGAGCTGCTGAAGGACGATCCGGATTACAAGCCCCGCCGTCGCTTCTTCTGGGTGCTGCTGGGCATCGGTCTGTTCGCGACCATCGCCGTTTGGGTCATGCTGTTCGTGGGCGATGCGAAGCAGGCCGGCGTTCCCGAGTATGTTCTGCTGGGCGTCGCGTACGCGGCGATCATCGCCTCGTTCATCTACGATCTGGTCCGCATTCGCCCGCTGCGCAACGATGCGCGCGCCCGTGCCGAGGGCATGTCCGACAAGAAGCTGGACGAGCTGCTCGAGGCCGCTGCCGCGAAGAGCGTGAAGAAGAAGTAGCGCGACGGAGCGCTTCGCGGAATGCGGACAGCTCAACATATGTGCAAGGGAGGGCGAGGTGCGGCTACGTGGGTCGCCCTCGCCCTTCATGTGGCAGCCCTGCCCGAAAGGGTCGGGGCGGCCGTTATTCTCGAGAGGACTGACGATGATCAGAAGCGATCTGACGGTGGAGGATGCCCGCGCGGGCATGAAGGCGCTCGCTCCCTCGATCGAGGGCTATGCGCGGCTCATCGTGCGCACCGGCGCGCACGTTAAGCCCGGGCAGGAGGTCGTGGTGCAGGCTCCGGTCGAGGCCGCGCCGTTCGCGCGCACCCTCACCGCGCAGGCGTATGAGGCGGGCGCGGGCCATGTAACGGTGATTTGGGGCGACGACGCGCTGACTCGCCTGGAGTACGAGAACGTGGAGACGGCGTATTTCGAGACCGTTCCGGAGTGGAAGCGCGTGCAGCTCGATTCCCTTGCGGAGGCGGGAGCGTGCTTCATCTTCCTCGAGGGGTCGGATCCCTCGGCGCTCGTGGGCATAGACCCCGCTAAGCCCGCGGCGGCGGGCAAGGCGCGCAACATGCAGTGCCGCAGGTTCCGCCGCGGCCTGGACTACAATATCAATCCCTGGTGCATAGCCGGCGTTCCCACCGCCGCCTGGGCCGAGCGCGTGTTCCCCGGCATTCCCGGCGAGGTCGCGGTGTATCGCCTGTGGGGAGCCGTTCTGTCCGCCGCCCGCGCCGACGGCGAGGACCCCGAGAGCTCATGGGAGCTGCATAACGCCACGTTCGAGAAGAACCTTCGCTTCCTGAACGAGCATCATTTCAAGGAGCTGCGCTATCGCGCCGGCAACGGCACGGACTTTTCCGTGGGCCTGACCGACCGTCATCTATGGGCGGGAGGCTGCTGCGAGACGCCTGACGGCCACTCGTTTTTCCCGAACATGCCGACCGAGGAAGTGTTCACCTCTCCGGATTGCGAGACGACCGAGGGTATCGTGTACTCGGCGATCCCTCTGATCCATCACGGCAACAAGGTGGACCGTTTCTGGATGAGGTTCGAGAAGGGGTCCGTGGTGGACTTCGGTGCCGAGCAGGGTTACGAGACGCTGAGAAGCATCCTCGACACCGATGAGGGGGCGCGCCGCCTGGGTGAGGTCGCGCTCATCTCGAAGAATACGCCGATCCGTGAGAGCGAGACCCTGTTCTACAGCACGCTGTACGACGAGAACGCGAGCTGCCACCTGGCGCTGGGAATCGGGTTCGCGGAGTGCTACGAGGGCGGCTACGACATGACCGTCGAGGAGCTGCGGGAGCACGGCGTGAACTCCTCGAGCACGCATGTTGACTTCATGATCGGCACGGACGACCTCAATATCACCGGCGTCTGCGATGACGGTATCGAGGTTCCCGTATTCGTAAACGGACAGTGGGGCTGGGAGTAGCCTGCGCTCTCCGCGAGCGCCCGGGCGTGGTACAATGCCACACGCGGGCCGTTAGCTCAGCTGGCAGAGCAGGGGACTTTTAATCCCAAGGTCTAGGGTTCGAACCCCTAACGGCCCACCCTTTTTGGATTGAGACGGCTCTCGAGGACGAGGGCCGTTTTTCATGTACGGGCGCCCGTTGCGCTCGCTGGGAGCGAGGAGGCCGCATGACGCGGGACGAGGCTTTGAGCGTTTTTGGACTTGATGCCGGCGCGAGCGCCTTCGAGGTCTCCGCGGCGTATCGCGAACTCGCCCAGATGCTGCATCCTGACAAATACGGCGACAACAAGCGCTTGCGTGCGCGTGCGGAGCAGCACATGCGCTCGCTCAACGAGGCACGTTCCGTGCTGACGGGCGGCCGTCCGCCCGTCGCGGGGTCCTCCCGCTCACATACCCCGGCGGACACTCCCGAGCAGATCGCCCTCGAGGCCGCAGCGCGCGCACGCGCCGCGGAGACCGCGAGGCTGGCGATCGTTGTGCAGCTGCGCACCCTGCGCGAGCGGCGGCGTGGATTTATGTCCCTGCTCGTGTTCTCGGCTGCGGCGATGCTCATATGTTCCAGGCTTCGTGGTACAGTTGCCATGCTCGGGTTTTCCGTATCATCGATGCTGGTGATTTGGGGAGCGGCCGATACGATCGCGCTGGGGAACCAGATTTCCGTGCTTCGCCGGCGCTCGCTCGAGCTGATGAAGACACGTGATGCAGCGCGCGATATCGCGCGCCAGGCGCGCGACCTGTGAGGAACGGCGGCGCGCAGGCGAGAGGAACCGAGCCATGGACGATACTATGCAGAACCCCGGCGCTGTTTCGCCCGAGCTCGATGAGATGGTCGGGCGGCTGCTCGACAACATGCTCGGATCGCTTGCGGCAGGTGAGGACCCGGGTGTCGCGATCGTCGTCGAGGATGCCGGCGCGCATGCATATGAAGCGCTCTTCTGCGACGATGGCGCCGAGCAGTGCCTTGAGGCGGCGACCGCGTTCGTCGCCGAGCACACGGGCGGCGTCCCCGACGAGGGCGTGGCGCGCGTCGAGCGTTATGCCATCGCCTATGCGGGATGTGTGCAGCTCGATGGCGTGTACGAGGACGCTGTCCTCGTGAGTTTCTGCGAGCGCTCGATGCCGTGCGGGTATTCGGCGTTTGTCGCCTTCCACGGCATGGGCCAAGGAGACGACTTTATGTGGAGCGACCCTGAACCTGCAGGTGAGGAGCCTTCGCTCTTCTAAGGTCGTTTACAATCTATGGGCGTTTTGCACCGATTACCGAATATTTGCGCGTGCCCGCCGATTCCGCGCCCGCACGTTGCCTGAGGGATACGAGAAGGACGGGAAGACCCATGCGAGTAGAGAACCTGAGGAACATTGCCATCATCGCCCACGTCGACCACGGCAAGACCACCATGGTCGACAAGCTGCTGCGCGCCACGGACGCGTTCCGCGCCAATCAGCAGGTCGAGGATCGCGTGCTCGACTCCAACGACCAGGAGCGAGAGCGCGGCATCACCATTCTCGCCAAGAACATCTCCATCGAGTACAAGGGCATCAAGATCAACGTCCTCGACACCCCCGGCCACGCCGACTTCGGCGGCGAGGTCGAGCGCGTGCTGCGCATGGCCGACGGCGCCCTGCTGCTCGTCGACGCCTTCGAGGGCCCCATGCCGCAGACCCGCTTCGTGCTGCGTCACGCTATCGACACCGGCCTCAAGATCATGATCGTCATCAACAAGATCGACCGTCCTGGCGCCGAGCCCGAGCGCGCGTTCAACGACTGCCTCGACCTCATGGCCGACCTCGGTGCGTCTGACGACCAGCTCGAGTTCGCGATGGAGCACGTCGTCTACGCCTCCGGTGTGAACGGCTACGCGCGCCTCGATCCCGAGGACGGCAACATGGACATGTACCCGTTGCTCGACATGATCGTCGACGAGCTTCCCGCGCCCGACGTCGACGTCGACGGCCCGCTCGCCATGCAGTGCGTCACCATCGACCACTCCAACTTCGTGGGCCGCATCGGCATCGGCCGCGTGTACTCCGGCACGATCCACCAGGGCGACAGCATCCTGGTGGTCAAGAACGGCGGCGAGCGTTCGATGGCGACGGTCAAGCAGCTCTTCACGTTTGACTACCTGGGCCGCACCGAGTGCTCGGAGGTCGGCGCCGGCGATATCGCCGCCGTGGTCGGTGTCGACTCCACCGATATCGGCGACGTCTACACCGACCCCGAGAACCCCGTCGAGCTCGATCCCATCGAGATCGATCCGCCGACCCTTTCCATCGTTTTCGAGGCTTCGACGTCTCCGCTGGTCGGACGCGATGGCGACATCGTCGGCGCACGCCAGCTCAAGGAGCGCCTGTTCACCGAGGGCGAGAACAACGTGACCATGCGCATCGAGGAGCTTCCCGACAAGAGCGGCATAGAGGTTTCCGGCCGCGGCATCCTGCATCTTTCCGTTCTCATGGAGACGCTGCGCCGCGAGGGCTACGAGTTCCAGGTTGGCCGCCCGCGCGTCCTCTTCAAGAAGGACGATGCCGGCAACACGATTGAGCCTATCGAGCAGGCTGTCGTCGAGTGCCCGGACACCTATGCCGGCAAGGTCATCGAGGTGTTCGGAAACGCCGGCGGCACCATGACCGACATGCAGCCCGGCAGCACCGTCACCCATATCGAGTTCCGCATCCCCACGCGCGGCATCATGGGTCTCAAGAACCGCGTGCTCAACGTTACCCACGGCGAGGGCGTGTTCTACCACACCTTCCTGGAGTACGGCCCTTACGCAGGGGAGATCGGTGGGCGCAAGAACGGCGCCATGATCTCCATGACCACCGAGAAGGCCGTCGCCTACGCGCTGGGTACGTTGCAGGAGCGAGGGAGCCTGTTCGTCGAGCCCGGCACCGAGTGCTACGAGGGCATGCTCGTGGGTGAGCGCAACCAGCCCGGTGATATGGTCGTCAACATCGCGCGCACCAAGAACCTGGGCAACCAGCGTTCGTCCACCTCGGATATCTCCGTGCAGCTGGTTCCGCCCCGCACGTTCTCCCTCGAGGAGGCGCTTGAGTATATCATCGATGACGAGCTCGTCGAGGTCACGCCCAAGAATATCCGTCTGCGCAAACGCCTGCTCAACGCGATCGACCGCAAGAAGGCTGCCGCCCGCGCGATGAACGCCAAGTAAGCCGCCTTTCGTAGAGTTCCGCCGCGAAAGCGAAGCGAGGCCCCATCGTCCCTGCGATGATGGGGTCTTTTTTGCGTTGCGCGGATGGGCAAGTCCCCAGCGGGGTTAAAAGTGGGTTGGTAAACTATGCGTCGCGGTGAGGGTGGCACGAAACCGCGTCGAGTCGGTATCGCAGAGGGTCTGTAAAACGCGTGTATACGCGAGGATCGGCGTGTTTGCCCTCCAGATGCCCGGAATCGTCTCGAAAAACAAGGGTTTCATATATAGAAACCCACTATATGGCGGATGCGGATACCGACTCGACGCGATTTCTGACCAGCTTGGCCGCATGCCGCGCCGGCAGTTGGGCAATCGGGGCGTCATGAGTCGGATTATGTGCAGGACAGTTGCAGGAATATGCATATCGACATCCGGTGCGGGGTCCTGCGCCGTGGATGGGCATCGCGCGCGACGGGTTTTGCGGAGCGGGCGCCTCTTGCGGTGGGGACGGCCTTCTTCGCGCGTGTCGGTTTGCAACGAGACCGACTCCCTCGCCCGCTCTCTGCGGTTTTGTCCGTTGCATGGCCGTACAGAAATGTAAGCTTGCCCTCATCGGGAATTCATCTCGGGACGGTATTCTCGACAGACCGTAGAAAAGGAGTCCTGATGGTCGGTCCGCACCTCATTCGAAACGCGCTGTCGGCGGTGCGCCGCGCTTCGACCGCATCGCTCGTCGCGATCGCCGTCGTGGCGGTGGCATGTGCGTTCACCCTTGCCTATCGGTATGTTCAGGAGCGTCGCGGCGTGGGTGCGGTCGCCTCGCCGTCGCTGCCGACCGAGGTGTTCGCAGAGGAGATGCCGCCGACCGGATCGTTTACGGCCCGACTCGACTACACGTGTTTCGGGGTGCCGGGCTCGGGAGAGGTGTCATCGGACGTCTTTTGGGACGATGCCTGGTTCTTCTCCGATCCCAGCAGCTACAATCACGGCATCGCCCGGGCGGCATCCGTTCTCTCGGCGCTCGCCTACTCCGAGTCGGAATACTACAAGGAGGGAAGCGACAGCCCCGCCTATATGGAGCATGCGCTTGCGGGCCTGGGATTCACGCAGGTGGACAGTTCGTCCTATCGCTACCGGAGCGAGGTCGTCGACGAGGTTCTCGACATGGTGACCGATGAGTCGGACGGCGTCGCCTACACGGTTGCGACCAAGAGGATCGCAGACGGGGAGGGTCGCGAGCGCACGCTCATCGCGGTGGCGGTTCGAGGGAGCTACGGCTCGGAATGGCTGAGCAACTTCGACGTGGCCGGCTCGACGGAGGGCGCCTCCGCAGAGGAGCTCGAGCTGCGCCGCTCGCAGGACCATGCGGGATACAAGCGCGCCGCCGCCGAGGTCGAGGAAGCGGTGAGGGCGCGCCTTGCCGCCGCGGAGGTGAACGGGGAGGAGGCCTCGGTGCTGCTCTGCGGCCATAGCCGCGGCGGGGCGGTCGCGGGCCTCGTCGCCGCAATGCTCGACGATGAGGCGGCGCGGGGCGATCGCTCCGTTTCCGCCGACTCGGTGTTCGCCTACACGTTCGCGTCCCCGCGCACGACGATGAGCGTCGAGAACGACCGCGCGCGCTACGGGAACATCTTCAATATCCTGAACCCCGCCGACCCCGTGACGCGCCTTCCTCTCGAGAGCTGGGGTTACGCCCGCTATGGCGTTGACCTGACGCTGCCGTCCGTGGACGATGAGGGGTTTGCTGAGCGCTACGCGGCGTTCGAGGGCCGCATCGGCACCCTCACCGGCGAGGGGAGCCCGTACGTTCCGGAGACCAAGCGCACGCTCGATACGGTTATCGAGGAGATGTCGGCGGCGGTGGAGACTCCCGCGGAGCTGGTGACGCCATCGGGTGCGGCCAGGCTCGCGGCGACCCTGGTGACGCGCATAGACCCGCTCACCGTGCTCGGTGGACATTACCCGAGCGTCTATATCGCCTGGATGCAGGAACTCGACGCGAACGACCTGGTGTTGGCCTCCGCGGTCTAGGGGCTCCGGCCTTGCTCCTGAGCGGTGCCGCATCTTGACTGCGGGCCCCAACGATGGGCGCGTCGGGGAGGGGGGCGCGCCAAAAGGGTACGTCCCTTTTGGCACGCGGGAGGGCTGTCGCGGTCCGTAGGCCTGTAGCCCCCGCTACCGCTCGAGCACCGCCACGGTCTCGATATGCGGGGTGTGCGGGAACATGTCGACCGGCGTGAGGCGGGTGAGCTTCCATCCGCGTCGGGCGAGATGCTCGATATCCCGAACCTGCGTGGAGGGCCCGCAGCTCACGTACACGATGCGCCGCGGGCCGAGGGCGCAGGCGGCTTCGAGGAACTCAGGCGTGGAGCCAGCCCGCGGCGGGTCGATGGAGAGCACGTCGATGCGCTCTCCGCGCCGGGCCGCCTCGACCATGAAGGCCGTGGCGTCCTGCGCGACGAAGCGGCAATGTTCCGAGAGGTCGTTGAGCCGGGCGTTGCGCTTCGCGTCGCGGATGCCCGCCTGGTTGCGCTCGACGCCGATGAGCTCCACGTCCGCGCCGTCAGAGCGCGCCTGCGCAGCTGCGGCGATTCCGATGGTGCCGCTGCCGCAATAGGCGTCCATGAGGACGTCGCCGTCGCGAAGCTCCATGCCGTCGATGGCGAGGCGGTAGAGCGTTTCGGTCTGCTGGGGGTTGGTCTGGTAGAACGCTCCGGGCGAGATGGCGAACGTGCATCCGAGCAGCTCGTCGACCATGTGGTCGGTGCCGTCAAGGATGCGCGTCTCGTTGCCTAGGATGGCGTTGCCGGGGCGCGGGTTGACGTTTTGGGCTATGCAGACGATGCGCGGGTCGAGCGCGCGGAGCGCCGCGACGAACTCGGCCCGGCGCGGGATCTCGCGCCGGGACGTGACGACGGTGAGCATCGCCTCGTCGCGCTTCCAGCCCATACGCAGGACGGCGTAGCGGAGGAGGCCGCGCCGCCGGTCCTCGTCGTATGCCGGGATGCCCAGGCGCTCCGCCGCCGCGGCGACCCCGTTCAAGATCGCCCGCGATCCGTCCGCCTCGACGATGCAGGACCCGACGGGAACGATGGCATGCGTTCCGCGGGAGAAGAACCCGCAGCGGACCGCGCCGCAGGCCCCGGGCGCGAAGGGCGTCGACGCCTTGTGCCGGAACGCGCGTGGAGCGGGGATGGCCCCGGTATCTCCACCGATCCCGCCCATGCCGACGATGGGGTCCACGGTCACATCCCAGCGGTTGCGTTCGATGAGCTCGGCGAAGAGGTCCTGCGACGCCTCCTGCTTGAGCGCGAGCTGCTTGCGGTAGGGCAAGCCGAGCCAGGCGCAGCCCCCGCATGCGTCCATGATGGGGCATGGGCCGTCCGTGCGCGGGCGCTTCCTCTTCCCGGGATGCGCGCCGTCCGCTCCCGGCTTCATGCGCCTGCGGTCGCCGACGCGCCTGTCGCCGCTGGCGGCGGCATGGCGCCCGCCGCCCTTTCCGCCCGTGCCGCGGCGCTTGCGCTCCCGCGAAGGATCGGGCTGCTGGTTGCTGTTTTTCTGAGAGGCCATGGGTGTTCGCGCTCCGGGGTGCCGCGCGGGCTGGCGGCGTCGTGGTTCGTGCGGGTCAAGGATACCATGCGTCCGTTCTCGCCCCGGTTTGCACATGGTGGGAACCCGCCTCTTTGGCACCTCGCAACTCCCGGCTGCCCGCATCGCCGCTTGCGCGCAAGGCCGTTTCGGTCGGCATGCTTTGATAGGATGGAACGAGTGCCGGCGGCGCGCGGCCGCGGGACGGGATGAAAGCGGTGCATCATGGCAGACAACGTCGTCAAACTCCCTCTTTTCGCCAAGGTGAGGGCGCTCAAGGCCCTGCCCGGATTCGAGCGGGGCCGCACGTTCGCTCTCACGGATGCCATAGCCCCGCAGCCGGAGGGCGGCATGGGCTACCTGGTCGAGGTCCTCGCTCCCCGGCGTGCGCGCATCATAGCCTGGCTTGCGCTCGGAGGCGCCATCTTCGCCTGCGACGAGCCCCTTGCGGCGCGGCCCGACCGA
The DNA here is from genome assembly GCF_900119895.1 of Collinsella phocaeensis. GTDB lineage: Bacteria > Actinomycetota > Coriobacteriia > Coriobacteriales > Coriobacteriaceae > Collinsella > Collinsella phocaeensis. The sequence goes on from NZ_FQLR01000004.1 coordinate 94,974, forward strand.
GCGGGCGACGGCGGGATCACCAGGTACGACGATGACAAGCTCGGGTTCTACGTTCGCGATGGCGGGCGAACCTCCATCGTCGGGCGCTTCTCCCAGCGGGAGGCCGATGGGCGCTTCACCGTGACCTCGGCGCAGCGCGACATGGGGCCCTATGGTACGGGGGCCTACGATATCGACGAGATGGGCGCCGCCTGCTTCCTGGTCAACTGGGTCGCCCCGCGCGAGAACGGGGAGGAGCTCACCACGACCACCGTCGGCGACCTGCTCGACGAGCTCCTGCAGGCGCCCTATCCGGATGCCCTGGATGTGCTGGCGTTTCGCGGACAGGGCGAGCAGGCGACCCCCTTCGAGCGGTTCGCGGCGCAGTCCTTGACCGATGCGGGCGCCGAGTACGTCCGCCCGATCGCCGCGGCGCACGAGGTGGACCTGCGGCGCCTGAGCTCGACCGGCCTGTTCTGGACCGGGTGCGACAAGAGCGACCTGGTCGACCGCGAGCTGGACACCCTGCAGGCGGTCGAGGGAGCGCTCAACCGCCTCGTGTTTCTTGAGCGCTATCTCGGCGCGGACTCGTCCCCGGCGATCTGCGGCCTCTCCATGGAGCAGTGCGAGCGCGCCGCCATGTCGGCGCTGATCGATTTCGCCGCCGTCGCCGCGGACCTGCCGAGAACCTGCGAGCGCCCGAGCGACTACACCTCCATCGCGGGCGCGACGGCGTCCCGCGGCGGCGAGTGGGACGTGCGCACCCGTTTCGCCGCGGCCGCGGAGCGCCTGCGCGCCCCCTTCGGCTTCGACTACGACTTCGACTGCGACGCCCGCGGCGGCGTGTTCTCCATCCAGGCGACGGTGCCTGTGGCCTCGGCGTTCCCCGTCGATGGGGAGGCTGCCCGCAACGATGCGCGCACCGCCTATGCGCTGCGTCTCGCCATGGTGCTCGCCGCGGCGGCGTTCGGCTCGAGCGTCGGCATCGTCCGCGCGGTCGTGACCGTGCGCGAGCGCGAGCTCGGTGGCTCCGCGATCGCATCGATCGAGTTCGGCCGGCAGCCCTTCACGATGGTGACGACGCCGCACATCCAGTCCGGCGACATCCTGGCCGCCGACGTGCCCGTCGACGGAATCATCGAGATGCTCTCGCCGCGCGCCCTGCGCCTCGAGCGCGCCGAAGACGGGTGCCTGGCGACCATCGAGCCGATATCGGTCGACCTGCCGGACCGCTCTGCCAAGATGGCCGACGACGGTCGTCCGCTCCCTGCCGCCCTCGTCGGCCCGCTGCGGGCGGACAGGGCTTCGGACCTCGATATATTCTCCGCGGCAGACGACCCGCTCCGCGATCGCTACCACGAGGTGACGGCGCATATCGAGGACGGGGGGTCCAGCGTCGCGAGGGACGTCGCGGACATCGTGGACGCCTACGACGCCGCCGACGCGCTGCAGGATTCCGACGCGCGCCCGCTCTACTGCGTCAACATGGTCGCGCGCGTCATGGCGGGCAGGCTCGAAGGCGACGAGGCGACGAGGTACCGGAAGCTTCCCGACACGGCGTTCGATGCGCGCTCGACGCTTTGCCGCCTGCTGCGCGACCAGGGGGACGGTCAGGCCGCGCTCCGGATCGCCGAGCAGCTGGTCGAGCTCGCCCCCACATCGTTCACCGCGTATCACTCGCTCGCAATGACCTATCGGGAGCTCGACCGCGGCGAGGACGCCGTCCGCGCGCTCATCGAGGGCCTCAAGGTCGCCGTCGCGCCCACCGATATCGCGGCGGGCTACTACCGTTTGGGCTTCCTGCTTTGGCAGGCGGGCGATGCCGCCCTCGGGCTCGCGTGCTACGCGCTCGTGCCGCGCGGCACCTACTTCTACGGGGAGGCCCAGGTCGAGATGGGCGACCTCATGCGCGGGGCCCATATCTCCCATGCGCCCTCGGCGGACGATGCCCGCGGTGCGCTCCGCTCCGCGGGGATCCCGGTCGCCCCGGTGCCCGCGACCGTCGAGGCGGCCGCGTCGGCGGCCATCGGGCTGGTCGACGCCGGATTTTTCGACGCTGCGGGCGCGCTGGTGCACTTCCTCGCGACGACCGGCGTCGCGCCGAACAGCCGCGATGTCCTCCCCGCCGTCCTGCGGTCGCTCTCGTAGCCCCGCCCTTTACCGCGCGCGAGTGTGCGCTGGGCGATATGCGGCTTTGCGGCGGGCGCTCGATGGGTAGGCTCGGGGCATACGGCTGTCGTGCGGGGTTGCACAAGGCGCCCCGTCACGCGTTTTCGGCGCGCGTCGCTGCGTGCCGGGAAAGGGAGGTGTCCCATGGGTGCGCCCAAGACTGGCAATGTGAGGAACGTGGTGCTCGTAGGCCAAGGCGGGGTGGGCAAGACCTCGCTCGCGGAGGCCATGCTCCACCTGTCCGGCAAGACCGCTCGCCTGGGTGGGCACGCAGGCACCAAGCCCACCCTCGATTACGACGCCGAGGAGGTCAAGCGCGAGTTCTCGATTTCGACCTCCATCGCGCCGATCGATTGGAAGGGTGCCCGCATCAACGTGCTCGATGCGCCTTGCTATCCCGATTTCATCGGCGATGCCTACGCGGCCATGAGCGTGTGCGAGACCGCGCTGTTCGTGGTGGATGCCGCCGAGGGCCCGCAGCCCACCACCGTCAAGCTGTGGTACGCCGCCGAGGACCTGCGCCTGGCGCGCGCGGTGTTCGTCAACCGCGTCGACAAGGAGAACGCCGATTACGCCATGTGCATGGAGATGCTGCGCGAGCGCTTCGGCATGCGCCTGGGTGCCGTGACCCTGCCCTGGGGCACCGGCTCCGATTTCCATGGCATCATCGACCTGGTCCGCATGAAGGCGCGCACGTGCGACGGCACGAAGCAGACCGAGTTCGACATCCCGGCCGAGCTGCTGCCCGAGGCGGAGGCCGCGCACGAGACGCTGTGCGAGCTCGTCGCCGAGGCCGACGACGCCCTCATGGAGAAGTACCTCGAGGGCGAGCCCCTCACGCAGGACGAGGTCGAGGGCCTGCTCTCGACCGCCATCGCCAAGCGCCTCTTCGTTCCCGTGTTCGCCGGCAGCTGCACGCAGGAGCAGGGCGTCAACTCGCTCATGGACGACATCGCCACCTACTTCCCGGCGCCCACCGACTACGGCGAGATGCCGCTGATCGACGGCGACACCCTCAAGATCTCCTCCGACGACGACCGCCCAGTGGTGTTCGTCTTCAAGACCCTGAACGACCCGCAGCAGGGCCGCATTTCCTTCATCAAGGTCCTCACCGGCACGATCGAGCCGGGCATGGAGCTCGTCAACGCGCGCACCCGCCGCAGCGAGCGCCTCGCCCATCTCAACGTGATGTGCGGCCGCGAGATGACCGAGGTCGGCCATGCGTACGCCGGCGACATCGTGGTCGTGCCCAAGCTGTCCGCCGAGACCGGCGACACCCTGTCCGTCACCGGCAAGGTCGAGGCGGCGGCGTTCAAGTTCCCCAACTCGCAGTACCGCATCGCCATCGAGGCGGAGAACCGCTCCGAGGAGGACAAGCTCTTCACCTTCATCGACAAGGCGTGCGAGGCCGACCCCACCATGAGCATCGACCGCGACGAGGAGACGGGGCAGACCGTCATCTCCGCCGTGGGCGAGGCCCAGGTCTCGGTCCTGCTCAACCGCCTGGAGGAGCGGACCAAGGTCGCCGCGCACATCGTGCCGCTTCGCATCCCGTACCGCGAGACCATCCGCCGCGTCGCCTCCGCCCAGGGCCGCCACAAGAAGCAGACCGGCGGCGCCGGCCAGTTCGGAGACTGCTTCCTGCGCGTGGAGCCGCTGCTCGACGGCACCGAGTACGAGTTCGTCGACGAGGTCGTGGGCGGCCGCATCCCGCGCGCGCTGATCCCCGCCGTGGACAAGGGCGTCCAGGAGACCATGAAGGAGGGCGTGATCGCCGGATACCCGCTGACGGGCATCCGCGTCGCCTGCTACGACGGCTCCTACCATCCGGTCGATTCCAACGAGATGGCCTTCCGCACCGCCGCGCGCATCGGTCTCAAGAAGGCCTGCGAAGACGCCGACCCCGTGGTGCTCGAGCCCATGGAGAACATCACCGTGACGATCCCCGAGAGCTACGCCGGCGCCGTGATGGGCGACGTGTCCGGATCGCGCGGCCGCGTGACCGGCATGGACACCAACGAGCGCGGCGAGACCGTGATCATGGCGACCGTGCCCTATGCCGAGCTGGTGGATTACGCCACGCGTCTGCGCTCGCTCACGCGTGGAACCGGCGACTTCACGATGGAGCCCGCGGGCTACGAGCAGGTCCCCTACGACGTCCAGCAGAAGCTCGTGGAGATCTACGAGCACATGCGCGCTCAGGGCAGGTAGTCGTTTCCTGACCCGCTCGGTTCGAGGCGGCCCTCCGGAATGCATGGGAATGCGCTCCGGAGGGCCGTTTTCTATGCGCGGCCCTCCAACCCGGACCATCTCAAATTGGTGCCTGTCCCTAAATTGAGGTGGGCGTCGCCGGTGGAAAGTGGGAGAAGAAATCCACAGGTCATCACCGTGGGGCTTGAAGGACCCGCGGCCGAGCGGCTTGAAGGCTGTATAGAGGCGCTCCTTCTGGTGTATACCTCTTTCAAGCCCGTTACCTGCGGAATGAATACAGCGCCTACTGCTACCTGCGACTTCACTAAATCTTCAAGTTAAGAAATGTAAAAATACCTGTAAACGTACGCACAAGAATGAATAACTGCAGGTAGATGCTTTCATGTGGAAAACTCACTCAGCTGATGCTGAAAAAATGTGGAAAACGTTGAAAAGCGTCATATGCCCACGCCCGCGGCGTGAGGTTTTCACCATGCCTTGTGAATGCCCGAAACAGGGAAGATAGCCCTTGACATGCCTTGCCGACATGCCTTGTCTGCCGATACCATGGAGGTCCGTCGCACGCCGCCGCCCGCGAGGGCGCCGCGTCGTGCCGAGCACACAGGCAAGGAGAGTCATGGATTCTGCTTCGAGCGATTATTCCTGGTCGCCCGCCGGCGGCTCCGAGCGAGGGGCGCGCGGGGGGCTGCCCAACAACCCGGAGGCGGAGGAGAAGGTCCTCGCGGCCATGCTCCTGTCGTCGGAGGTGGTCGAGGGGGCCCTCGTGGAGCTCGTCCCCGACGACTTCTACCGCCCCGCCAACAAGACGTTGTTCTCCGCTATGCAGGAGATGTACAGCCGCACCCTGCCGATCGACGCCGTCTCGCTCATCGACTTCCTGAAGTCGATGGAGAAGCTCGAGGTGGTCGGGGGCGAGGCGTATATCCTCGAGCTCATGGGCCAGACGCTTTCCCTGGTCAGCTGGCAGCACCATGCCGGCATCGTCCGCCGCGACTCCATGCTGCGCGAGATCATCGGTGCCACCAACCAGATCAACGCGCTCGCCTACAGCGCCCCGACCGACACCAAGGAGGTCATCGAGCGCGCCGAGTCGATGCTGCTCTCGGTCACGTCCCGCGAGGTCAAGAGCAGCTACAAGTCGCTGACCGAGTTCATGATCGAGGCCTACAACGAGGCCGAGGAGGTGTGCGCCGCCGGGGGAGAGGCCCACGGCGTGCCCACCGGGTACCCCAGCCTCGACCGCATGCTCATGGGCCTGCGCGAGGGCCAGCTGGTCATCATCGGCGCCCGCCCGGCGGTCGGCAAGACGTCGTTCGCCCTGAATCTCGCCCTCAACGCCGCATCCGAGGGCTACACGGTCGCCTTCTTCTCGCTCGAGATGTCGGGCAAGGAGATCGCGCAGCGCTTCATCTGCGCGCACGCCCAGATCAACATGTCCAACTTCCGCACCGGGCGCATCTCGCCGCAGGAGTGGGCCAACATCAACGAGGCGACCCAGGACCTCTCGCGCCTGGACATCCTCATCGACGACACGCCCGGCACCACGGTCACCGAGATCCGCGCCAAGGCGCGCCGCATGCTCCACAACAAGGAGAAGGCCGTCGTCATCCTGGACTACCTGCAGCTCGTGAGCCCGCCGGCGGGCCGCCGCGCGGAGAACCGCTCTGTCGAGGTCTCCGAGATGAGCCGTGCGCTCAAGATCATGGCCAAGGAGCTCGCTGTTCCCGTCATCTCGCTGTCTCAGCTTTCCCGTGCCGTCGAGTCGCGCACGGGCAAGCGCCCGCAGCTGTCCGACCTGCGTGAATCGGGCTCCATCGAGCAGGACGCCGACATCGTCATGTTCCTGGACCGCTCGAGCAACGAGCAGGAGGCGGGCCGCGACGACCGTCCGCCCGAGGGCATCACGCGCATCATCGTCGCCAAGAACCGTTCGGGCCCGGTCGGCGACGTGGACCTCGTGTTCCTGCCCGCCTCCACCAAGTTCTACGAGCTCAACGAGCACGCCGACGAATAGGCGCGTCCTGCACGAGCTTCGCCGGGGAAGCGCCCCGCCGGCCGCCGCGCGCCGGCCGTGCCAAGAGGGACGTACCCTAACGGCACGCTGAACGTTTAGCCGTGCCATTGGGGTACGTCCCTCTTGGCGAGGGCCTGTCCCTTTTGGCACGCGGCCACGCCCCGTCGGAGCTCCTGCCCGTGCCCGTGCCAAGGGGGCGCGTCCGCAAGGGCGCGCTGCGACCCCGGGGGCGTTTCTCTCCGGCGTTTTGTGAGCTTACGGAGCATGCTGCCGAATAGCCGTCCCGCCTGCATGGCGCGGCGCGCGCGAGCGCCTATAATACCGATGTTTAGGCGCTTGCACGGAACAGCGCGTTCTCGAGATTTATGAGGAGAAGACATGGCGTCGACAGTGTTGGTCGGTACCCAGTGGGGCGATGAGGGCAAGGGCAAGATCTGCGACCTGATCGCCGGGGATTTCGACTGCGTGGTCCGCTACCAGGGCGGTAACAACGCGGGGCACACCATCGTGGTGGGCGATCGCAAGTACGGCCTGCACCAGGTTCCCTCGGGCATCATGTACCCGGACTGCGTCTCGGTGATCGGCAACGGCTGCGTCGTCAACCCGGCCGTGCTGCTCGAGGAGATCGATATGTTCGAGCGCGACGGCATCACCACCGCCAACCTCAAGGTGTCCGGCAACGCGCATGTGATCATGCCGTACCACATCGACCTCGACGGCGCCTACGAGGAGCTGCTGGGCAAGAACAACATCGGCACCACCAAGCGCGGCATCGGCCCCTGCTATCAGGACAAGATGGCTCGCATCGGCCTGCGCATGCAGGACCTTCTCGATGAGGGGACCTTCCGCGCCAAGCTCGAGGTCGCCCTTGCCCGCGTCAACCCGCAGCTCGACCGCATCTTCGGCATGCCCACCTACACGGTGGATCAGATCTGCGAGACCTACCTCCCCATGGCCGAGCGCCTGCGTCCGTACATCTGCGAGACGGGCATCCTGCTCAACGACCTCGTGGAGGAGGGCAAGTCCATCCTGTTCGAGGGCGCGCAGGCCACGCTTCTGGACATCGACCACGGCACCTATCCGTTCGTGACCTCGTCCAACTGCACCGCCGGCGGCGCCGTGACGGGCTCGGGCGTGGGCATGAAGAACGTCGACCGCGTGCTCGGCATCATGAAGGCCTACATCACGCGCGTCGGCTCCGGCCCGATGCCCACCGAGCTCTCCTACGAGGAGGAGGCCGGCCACACGCTTACGGAGGTCGGCGCCGAGTACGGCGTCACGACGGGTCGCCGCCGCCGCTGCGGCTGGTTCGACGGCGTCATCGCCCGCTACGCGACCCGCGTCAACGGCCTGACGGACATCGCGCTCACCAAGCTCGACGTGCTGTCCGCCTTCGATACCATCAAGGTCTGCGTCGCCTACGAGTGCGACGGGGCTCGCTACACGAGCGTCCCCGAGCATCAGGCCGTCTTCGCGAACGCCGTCCCGGTGTACGAGGAGCTTCCCGGCTGGAAGTGCGATATCACGGGCTGCCGCACCTTCGAGGAGTTGCCCGTCGAGGCCCAGGATTACGTTCGTCGCCTCGAGGAGATCGCCGGCTGCCGCATCTCGTTCGTCGCCGTCGGCCCCGATCGCGAGCAGACCATCAACCGCTTCTGGAAGTAGCGCATGAATCCGTTCGCCATCGTCTGCGATAGCGCTGCGGATCTGCCGGAGCTCGTGGTCCAGCACTGTGATGTCCGCGTCGTCGCCCTGGATGTTCGGGGCGGCGACGCGTCTTTGCCTGAAGAGCGCACGGAGGGCCGCGGCGCCCTGCGCGCTCCGCTGGGCGCGCCGGTGTCCTCGGCGTTTTTCAAAACCTATTCCGACCTTATCGGCGAGGGGTATCGCGAGATCCTCTCGCTGCATGTGGCCGCCGAGCTCTCGCGCACGTACCTCATGGCGAGCGCTGCCGCGCGTGCGCTCGAGTCGTCCCGCGCCCGCATCCTCGCGGTGGACACGCGGAGCGTGTCGATCGGGGAGGCGATGGCCGTCGTGGAGGCGGCCCTTGCGCGCGAGCAGGGTGCCTCGATGGATGAGGCCGCGCAACGTGCGGTGCAGGTGGGGTCCACCGGCGTGCTTCAGTTCATCCCGGCGTCGGCCGGAAGCCTGATGCGCGCGATGCCGGCCTCGCGCGCCGAGCGCCTCTCCGCTGCGATCTTCGGCGCCAACATGGTGGCCGAGGCCCGCCTCGACGGACAGGGTGCGTTTCGCGTAGAGCCCCCGCGCAAGGCATCGAGCATGAAGCACGCCTGCGCGCTGGTCGCGCGGCGGTTGGCGCGTCGGTCCCAAAACGACGGTCCGCTCGCCTTCGTGACCATGGGTTCGGACGAGATGGCCCTGCGCGCGCTGCGCAAGCCCCTGGAAACCAACGAGCTCGAGGCGACCGATGCGGGCGTGCTGCCCCTCGGCCCCTGCGCGCTCCGTTCGTTCGGCTCCGCGACGGTCGGCGTGTTCAGCTGGCCGGAAACGTATCATAATCCCAAGGTAGACACCCTGATCGCGACGCTTGCAGACCGCATGCGCGCATAGGTCCAAGGAGGAACCCCATGAACGCTGACTCCCGCATCGATATTCTGCTGCTCGGCTCCGGCGGCCGCGAGCACGCGATCGCGAAGAAACTCTCCGAGAGCCCGCGCTGCGGCACGCTCTACGTCGCCCCGGGCAACGGCGGCACCCTCGAGGTCGGCGAGAACGTCGCCCTCGACGCCGAGGACCCCGCCGCCGTGGCAGACTTCGCCCGCGAGACCGGTTGCGGCCTGGTCGTGATCGGCCCCGAGGCCCCGCTGGTCGTCGGCGTCGCCGACGCCGTTCGGGAGGTGGGCATCCCGTGCTTCGGCCCGGGTGCCGCCGGCGCGCAGCTCGAGGGATCCAAGCGTTTCTCCAAAGAGCTCATGGCCCGCGCGGGCATTCCCACGGCGTCCTACGGCTCCTTCACCGACGAGGAATCCGCCCTTGCCTACGTGCGCGAGCAGGGCGCTCCCGTCGTCGTCAAGGCCGACGGCCTGGCGGCGGGCAAGGGCGTCGTGGTCGCGCTCACGCTCGACGAGGCGCTTCGGGCCGTGCACGAGTGCTTCGACGGCGCGTTCGGCTCCGCCGGCAGCACCGTCGTCATCGAGGAGATGCTCACCGGTCCCGAGTGCACGCTGCTCGCCTTTACCGACGGGAAGACCGTTCGCCCGATGGCGACCTCGCAGGACCATAAGCGCGCGCTCGAGGGCGACCTCGGCCCCAACACCGGCGGCATGGGCGTCTACAGCCCCGTGCCGATCGTCACGGACGAGGAGCACGCCGAGATGTGCCGCATCCTCGACGAGACCATCGCCGAGGCGCAGCGCGAGGGCATCGACTTCCGCGGCTGCCTGTACGGCGGCTTCATGCTGACGCCGGCCGGCCCCAAGGTCATCGAGTACAACGCTCGGTTCGGCGACCCGGAGACCGAGGTCTTGATGCCCCGCCTGGAGAGCGACCTGGTCGAGGTCATGCTCGCCTGCGCAGAGCAGCGCCTGGACGAGATCGAGCTGAAATGGCGCGACGAGTGGGCCGTCTCCGTGGTGCTCACGAGCGCCGGGTATCCCGGATCCTATGAGAAGGGCAAGGCTATCAGCGGCATCGATGACGCGGCCGCTATGGAGGGCGTCACCGTCTACCACGCCGGCACCGCCGTCAACGAGGACGGGGAGGTCGTGACCTCCGGCGGCCGCGTGCTCGACGTCACCGCGCTGGGCGACACCTTCGAGGCCGCCCGCGAGCTGGCCTACGCCGCCTGCGACAAGATCGAGTTCGAGGGCAAGACCCTTCGCCGCGACATCGGCCTGCGCGCGCTGCGCGGCCGCTCCGCCTGGGAAGCGTAGCGTCGACGCTTCTGGCGGTGCGGGGCCTTGGGGCTCGAAGCGCCGCATCGAGGCGTTTGGATAGCGGACGGGATCCGTTCGCACTGTTGGATTTCAAGCGTGGTGACGGGATGGCCCGTCATCACGCTTTTGGCACGATGGGAGAGATGATGGAGAACGAGGAGACATGCGGCGAGGTCACCGAGGTCGAGGCTCAGGAGACCGAGCCCATGGAGGGCGAGCAGGCGGTTGAGTCGACGCTGGTCTTGGGGGACGACGACCCGCGCGACCCCGGCCTGCGCGAGCGCGCGCTCTCCGAGGAGATCGCGTGGAAGGGCAAGATATTCGACGTGAGCACGCTTGAGGTCGAGCTGCCGAGCGGGCGACGCAGCCGTCGCGACATCGTGCGGCACCCCGGTGCGGCCGCCGTCGTCGCGCTGACCGAGTCGGGCAAGATCGCGCTCGTTCGCCAGTACCGCACCGCGCTTGACCGCGTGACGGTGGAGATCCCCGCCGGCAAGCTGGACCCGGGCGAGGATCCGCTCGATTGCGCCCGGCGCGAGCTGCACGAGGAGACGGGCTTTATCGCGCACCGCCTGCGGCACCTCACCACGATCGCGAGCTCGGTGGGGTTTTCAGACGAGCTGATCCATATCTACATGGCGACCCAGCTTGAGTTCGATCAGGCATGTCCGGATGAGGACGAGTTCATCAATGTGGACCTGGTGCCGCTGACGGAGCTGATCGACGCGGTGCTCGACGGCAAGATCGAGGATGCGAAGACCGTGGTCGGCGCGCTCGCGTGCGATGCGATCGCGCACCGGCTGTAGGTGTTCATGGCGGGCCGGAAGGGGTATGCCCCCTGCTCAGCTTCGCTTCGCTCAGAAATCGCAGGGGGCGTACCCCTTCCGGCCCGACACGACTCCCGCCGTGCGCCCGGCTGAGGAGGGGGTTGGTGCATCCGGCGTCCGCCGGATGCGGTTTTGGAGCGGGGCTCGGCTTCGCTTCGCTCAGAAATCGCAGGGAGCGTACCCCTTCCGGCCCGACACGACTCCCGCCGTGCGCCTGGCGGCAAGGGGAGGTTGGCGCATCCGGCGGGGCCGGATGCGGTTATGAGGTGGGGGAGGTGGGGGCGCTCGGCGGCGTCTTTGGGTTGTTGGCTGTATCGGGGGAATGGACGATATGTTTAAACGGTTTTTGTCATATTACGGCCCTGAAAAGGGCTTGTTCATAGCGGATACGCTTTGCGCGCTCACATATGCGGGCATCGATTTGGCGTTTCCCATCATCCTCCGCGCGTTGACGGGCGGGTTGTTCACGCAGGGCGCCGCGGCGATCATGGACGGGTTGCTCTTCCTGGGCGTCGGGCTCGTGGTCATGTACCTGGTGCGCACGGCGTGCGTCTACTTCGTGTCCGCCCAGGGACACATCATGGGTGCGCGCATGGAGTCGCGGATGCGCGAGGACCTCTTCGACCAATACGAGCGCTTCAGCTTCGGCTACTTCGATGCGCACAGCTCGGGCGACATGATGAGCCGCGTCGTGAACGACCTGTTCGATATCTGCGAGGGGGCCCATCATCTCCCCGAGTGGATCATCATCTGCGGCATCAAGATCGTGGGCGCCCTGGTCATCCTGTTCACGATCTCGTCGTCGCTCGCCGCCGCGCTCACGCTGGTGACCGTGGTGTTCGCCGTCATCATGATCCGCCAGAACTTCCGCATGCGCGAGGTGTTCGCCGAGAACCGCACGAAGATCTCGGAGGTGAACTCCCAGCTCCAGGATTCGCTGGGCGGCATGCGCGTGGTGAAGTCGTTCGCGAACGAGGAGACCGAGCGCGCCAAGTTCCGCGCGGCAAACGACCGCTACCTCGAGTCCAAGGTGAACCAGTACCACGCGATGGGCGCCTATCAGGCGACGAGCGCCTGCATGACGGCCGTGCATTACCTGACGATCGTGCTCCTCGGCGGTTATCTGGTGGCAAACAACCAGATGACGGCGGTGGACCTGGCGACCTTCGCGCTCTACATCAGCCTGTTCACCAGCCCCATCGAGACGCTGGTCAATTCGACGGAGACGTTCCAGAAGGCCATCGCCGGCTTCCGCCGCATGGACGAGGTCCTGGCGACTCTGCCGGATGTGCAGGACGCCCCGGACGCCCGTCCCCTTGAGGTCGGATCCGGCGCCATCGCATACCGCGACGTGTGCTTCTCCTACAAGGATGTCGAGCTTGGAGGACGCGCGGAGGGCAAGCCGGTCATCGACCATCTCAACCTGACCATCGAGCCGGGCGAGACCGTCGCGCTCGTGGGGCCGTCGGGCGGCGGCAAGTCCACGACCTGCGCGCTGCTCCCGCGGTTCTACGACATCGATGCCGGCTCCATCGAGATCGACGGGCAGGACGTGCGCACGGTGACGCAGGAGTCCCTGCGCCAGGCCATCGGCTTGGTCCAGCAGGACGTGTACCTGTTCGACGGCACCTTGCGCGAGAACATCGCTTACGGCAGGCCGGGGGCTTCCGACGATGAGATCGTGGACGCCGCCCGTCGCGCCAACATCCATGAGTTCATCGCGTCGCTGCCGGAGGGGTACGACACCGTGGTGGGGGAGCGCGGCGGCCGCTTGTCGGGCGGTCAGAAGCAGCGCGTCGCCATCGCCCGCGTATTCCTCAAGAATCCGTCCATCCTCATCCTCGATGAGGCGACGTCGGCACTGGATAACGAGAGCGAGGAGGCGGTGCAGGAATCTTTGGAGCGCCTCGCCGCGGACCGCACGACGATCATCATCGCCCATCGCCTTTCGACCATCAAGAACGCCGACCGCATCGCGACGGTCGAAGATGGCCGCGTTGTGGAGCACGGGACGCACGAGGAGCTTCTCGCGCGCGGCGGCATCTACGCCCGCTACTATCGGATGCAGTTCGAGGGCGTCCGCGCGGACGCCGCACGGTAAGCACAGCAAGACGATCGCGTAAGGTGCACGATGGCTAAGAACAACCTGCTGGCGCCCGAGGAGGCGGAAAAGCTCTTTTCCGAGCTGGACGCATCGGGCGTGGTCGCGTCCGACCGCCCCGCGTCCGATCGCGCGCGGTTCGCGCGCCGCGCCCGCTCCGCGAAGGTGGACCCGCTTTCGGGCGACGACCCGTCCGGCTCGCATGTCGGCGAGACCATCTCGCGCACCGCGATCGCCTGCATCGTGCTCGTGCTCGTGCTCGTCGTCGGCATGCAGGTCGCCTACGGCGTGGTGCGCCGCCTCAACACCGCCAACCTGTCCGAGCGGGTCGACATCGAGACGGTCTCGCACGCCATGGAGAGCGGCGTCGAGTGGGGAGACGGCTTCACGCAGTTTCCCGGCGAGTTCGTCGTCGACGAGGCGGACGAGCGCGCGGGTGTGCTCGAGGTGTCCGTGACGGACGTCACCAGCAAAAACGAGCTCGAGCTCCTCTCCAACTCCCAGATCCAGGCCTCCGCGCTTTCGACGAACGCACTGCTCAACGAGCATATCGACCGCGTCGTGTACAACGTCTTCGTGCTCGTGGACGATGCGGGCAACTTCGCGCACGATCGGTTCTTCGGGTTCGTCAAGGCGAAGGGCACGCGCCGCGCGATGCTCACCTTCGTTTGGACGAAGGACGATTCCTCGGTGAGCAACTACATCGACTGGCAGCTGAGAATCATCGGCATGGATGACGAGACGACCGCGAAGATCCAGGAGCAGGTGAACTCGGTGTCGTCGCTTGCCGCCCCGACTGGCATTGCGCAGGGCGAGATCGAGGACAACCGCGATGAGCTCCGCCGCGAGCAGCTGTTGCACGGAACCGAGATCTTCCGCGGCGGTCCGGCGGAGAAGGATCCGAAGGATCTGACCGAGAAGGGGAAGTGACGCCCGGCGCCGCGGCATGGCGCGCCTGCGCTTCCTGCTGCCCCGCCTTGGCATAACCGTTAGATGCAGCGAGCCCACTTCGGCCGTTCGGAGTGGGCTCGCTGCATAAGCGCGCCCAGCGGCCGCTGGGGTGGGGCGCATGGAACGGCCCATCGGGGGCGAAGGCGCATGGCGCGTGGATGGTTGCGGGCGTGTTAACACGGTGAGATCGCTCGCGCGTTCGGACCGGACGGGGTATGGTAGGCATTGTCGCTGGTCCATAAGTCCGCGTGAGAAAGAAGGATACCCATGTCTAACGGAATCACCAGCTCCGCACCCCTCTACCATCGCGAAGGGGGCTACATTCCGCGCGTCGCGGCCGTGCACGATATGTGCGGGTACGGCAAGTGCTCGCTGGGCGTAGCCATCCCCGTGCTCTCGGCTGCCGGGTGCGACGTCTGCCCGGTGCCGACCGCGCTGTTCAGCGCTCACACCAAGTTCCCCGTCTTCTACATGCACGACACCACTTCGATGCTCAATGAGTATCTTGACGCCTGGAAACAGGAAGGCATCGAGCTCGACGGCGTGTACTCGGGCTTTTTGGGTTCCGCCGAGCAGGTCGCCGTCATCCAGCGCCTCTACGCCGAGTACCCTTCGGCCCTGCACATCGTCGACCCGGTGATGGGCGACGGCGGCGCGAAGTACCCCACCTATACCGATGAGATGTGCGGGGCTATGGCGGCTCTCGTCGACGGGGCGGACGTCCTCACCCCCAATCTCACCGAGGCCTCCATCCTGACGGGCATCCCGTATCGCGGTCAGGACGTGGATACCGCCTTCATCCAGCAGAACGTTGATGCCCTGCTCGCCATGGGCGCACGGTCCGTGGTCATCAAGGGCGTCGTGCACGAGGGCGAGGATGTGATCCGCAACTACGTGGCGACGGCGGCCGAGCCCGCTGCGGCCGAGATCGCGAGCGAGCTTCTGCCCTACATGCTGCACGGCACGGGCGACCTGTTCGCGAGCGGCCTCACCGCGGCGATCTTCGCGGGCCGCTCGCTGGCGGAATCCGTGGAGTTCGCCGGCACGCTCGTGCGCGACGCGATGCGCATCACGCGCGAGCAGCCCGACTTCGAGGTGCGCGGCGTATCGTTCGAAACGGTCTTGGGCGAGGTGACGGAGCTGCTCAAGTAGCTCCTGCGCTGGGGATCCCTTCGGCCGGTGTGCCCATGGTTCGATTGGTGGAATGGCTGTGTTCCCGGTAGGGGACGACGTTCCCTCGGTTGGCGATTTACAGAGCGGCTACGTCCCCGGTTGGAAATCGGCGGGACGCGGTCGATAGGCTTGGGAACCCCGGTCAAGGCTTCGCCTTGACCGGGGTTCTCTGTCACGGCTGCGTCGCGACGGGGGCAACGCGGACCGGTTATGCCGTAGTGGGGGTTGGTCAATTCGAAATAAAGAACAACCCCCTGAGTTTTTGGACAAATCTGCCAGATAATGACGATGGCCTCGGACATGTTAGCGCAAAAGAGGGGTCTGTAAATAGAAAAGACGCTATACAGGGGCCATACGGAGACGTTTTGGGCAAGAGATGGCCCGGCATCATGAATAAGAAACCCTTGCATTCGTCATTTTCTGGCAGATTTGTCCAAGAACTCAGGGGGTTTCTAAATATATTATAATTACAGACCCTCATTTTCAGCTATTTCTGGGGCACGGGCGCCGATCCGGGACACCGGCTCATGGGGTGGCAGGTGCCGTTTCGAATAAAACAACAAAAATACCTTTACAAGATGAATAAATCGAGTTTCAACTCTCAAAACTGAAGGAATGCGCCTACAATACCGCACAGGCCATTGACCTTTAAGCCGGTACGGAGAGACCGAAAAGGAGAGAACATGGGGCTGAAGAGCACCGCGGGCAACGCGTCCCGCAAGGCTGCTGCCAGCGATTTGGCGCAGCGCATCCTCGCATCGACAAGCAAAGGGAATAGGGGTCCGGCGATTCTCGCGCTGGAAGACGGTACCGTCTTCTACGGGCGCGCGTGCGGCGCGTCGGGAACCGTCACGGGCGAGGCGTGCTTCAACACGTCGCTCGAGGGCTATTTCGAGGTCCTGACCGACCCTAGCTATGCGGGACAGATCGTTACGATGACGTATCCGCAGATCGGCAACTACGGGATCGATTCCGCTGACGTCCAGAGCGCCTATCCGGGCGACGCCCGCCGCCCCGCCGCGTCGCCGGCGCTTCGCGCCCTCGTGGTGCACGACCTGTGCGCGACCCCGTCCAATTGGAGGTCGGCCCTGTCCGTTCCGGACTATCTCGAGCAGCAGGGCGTCGTCTCGATCGAGGGCGTGGACACCCGCGCGCTCGTGCGGCACCTGCGCGACCACGGGGCCCAGAAGGCGATCGTTTCCACAGAGGTGTTCGACCTCGACGAGCTCGGGGCCCTTCTGGACAGAGCGCCGTCTTTGGTGGGGGAGAACCTCGTGCAGACGGTGAGCTGCTCGGTGCCCTATGCGTACGGTGCGGACGATGTGCCGGCATGCCGCGCCTTCGCCCGGACGCCCGCTACCCCCGCCCGCCATCGCGTCGTCGTGTACGACTGCGGAATCAAGCGGGGAATCCTCGAGGGGCTCGTCCATACCGGTTGCGAGCTCACGGTCGTGCCGTGGGACACTCGCGCCGCCGACGTGCTCGCCCTCGACCCCGACGGCGTCTTCCTCTCCAACGGCCCGGGCGACCCCGATGCGGTCGAGGGCACGTACACGCAGGTCGAGCAGCTTCTCGGCAAGGTGCCGGTGTTCGGCATCTGCCTGGGACACCAGATGATCAGCCTCGCCGCGGGCGCTCGGATCGAAAAGCTGAAGTTCGGCCATCGCGGCGGCAACCAGCCCGTGATGAACCTTTTGACCGGGCGCGTGGAGATCACCGCGCAGAACCATGGCTTCGGCGTGGTGTTCCCGAGCCTCGGCACGCTTGTTCCGGAGCTCTCGGCCGGCATGTCCGAGCATCCCGCCGACGGCGACCTGCGCACCTGGGTGCGCGCCGGCGTCGCGCCCGTCGTGCGCAACGAGCGGCTCGGGCGCATCCGCCTCACCCATGTCAACCTCAACGACGGGACCGCTGAGGGCATCCAGCTGCTCGACGCGCCCGCATTCAGCGTGCAGTACCACCCCGAGGCCTCGCCCGGCCCCACCGATTCGCACTATCTGTTCAGCGCGTTCTCGCGCCTCATGGACGGCGACGCGGACTACCTGAACATCGACATCGCCAAGGATCGCCTGGCGGGTTGGAATTTCGCCGAAGCCGAGTAAGCCGATAACGGAGACGGCTTGCCCCGGTGCCGAAGAGCGGTCTGGGGGGCGCCCGCGTGCGCCTCCCAGACGACTGAGAGCCGATCTTCGGCGCCCGGGCAGCCTGCAGGGATGGACGCCCATGCGGGCAGTCAACGAATAAGCGGAGGTACCCATGCCCAAACGTGAAGATATCAACCGAATCCTCGTCATCGGCTCCGGCCCGATCGTCATCGGCCAGGCGTGCGAGTTCGACTATTCCGGTGCTCAGGCCTGTAAGGTCCTCAAGGAGGAAGGTTATGAGGTCGTGCTCGTCAACTCGAACCCTGCGACCATCATGACCGACCCGGGTCTTGCCGACCGCACCTACGTGGAGCCGATCACGGCCGAGTTCATCGAGAGGGTGATCGAGCGCGAGCGCCCCGACGCCCTGCTGCCCACGCTGGGCGGGCAGACGGGGCTCAACGCCGCCGTCGACCTCGCCCGCGCCGGCGTGCTCGAGCGTTTCGGCGTGGAGATGATCGGCTGCGACCTTGCCGCCATCGAGCGCGGCGAGGACCGCAAGCTGTTCAACGAGGCGATGGCCGAGATCGGCCTGGAGGTCGCCCGCTCCGGTTACGCCTACTCCGTGGACGACGCGCGCGCCATCGCGGGCCGCGTGGGCTACCCCTGCGTGCTGCGCCCGAGCTTCACGCTCGGCGGCGCGGGCGGCGGCATCGCGCACGACGAGGCCGAGCTCGTCTCGATCGTCTCCCAGGGCCTCGAGCTTTCCCCAGCGGGCGAGGTGCTGGTCGAGGAGTCCATCGAGGGCTGGAAGGAATACGAGATGGAGGTCATGCGCGACCGCGCCGGCAACGGCATCATCGTGTGCTCCATCGAGAACCTCGACCCCATGGGCGTGCACACGGGCGACTCGATCACCGTCGCCCCGGCGCAGACCCTGTCCGACCTCGAGTATCAGCGCATGCGCGTGGCATCGCTCGCCATCCTGGAGAAGATCGGCGTCGAGACGGGCGGCTCCAACGTGCAGTTCGCCGTCAACCCCAAGACCGGCCGTCTCATCGTCATCGAGATGAACCCGCGCGTGAGCCGCAGCTCCGTGCTCGCGTCCAAGGCCACCGGCTTCCCCATCGCCAAGGCCGCCGCGCGCCTGGCCGTGGGCTACACGCTCGACGAGATCGTGAACGACATCACCCGCGCCACGCCGGCCTGCTTCGAGCCCTCGATCGACTACTGCGTGGTCAAGGTCCCGCGCTTCGCCTTCGAGAAGTTCAAGGGCACGGACACCTCCCTCACCACCCGCATGAAGGCGGTGGGCGAGATCATGGCGATCGGCCGCACGTTCGAGGAGGCCTTCGGCAAGGCGATGCGCTCCCTCGAGGACGGCCATGTGGGCCTGCTCGCCGACGGCAAGGAGGGCGCCGCCGGGCTCGATGACGATCAGCTGGCCGCGCACGTCGCACAGGCGACCGAGAACCGCATCTTCTTCGTGGCCGAGGCCCTGCGCCGCGGCTGGACCGTCGAGCGCCTCTACGAGCTTACCCGCATCGACCCGTGGTACCTCGCCCGCATCGGCGACATGGTCGCGGTGCAGGAGGGCGTGCGGGGCCTGCGCGTGGAGGACATCGATGCCGACGTCATGCGCCTGCTCAAGCAATACGGAACGAGCGATGCCGAGATCGCGCTGCTCACGGGCAGCGACGAGCGCTTCGTGCGCGCGTACCGCAAGGGTCTGGGCGTGGTTCCGTGCATGAAGACGGTGGACACCTGCGCGGCCGAGTTCGCGAGCGCGACCGAGTACCACTACAAGACCTACGAGGGGCTGATGCGCACCGCGCCGACCGCGCACCGCGCCGCCGCCGTCGACGAGGTGAGCCCGTGCGCCAAGCCCAAGGCCATGATCCTGGGTGCGGGCCCCAACCGCATCGGGCAGGGTATCGAGTTCGACTACTGCTGCGTGCACGCGAGCTACGCGCTGGCCGAGCGGGGCTTTGAGACCATCATGGTCAACTGCAACCCCGAGACGGTCTCGACCGACTACGACACGAGCGATCGCCTGTACTTCGAGCCGCTCACCTACGAGGACGTCATGGACGTGATCGACGTCGAGCGCCCCGACGGCGTGGTGGTCACGCTCGGCGGCCAGACGCCGCTCAAGCTCGCCCGCATGCTGCAGGAGTCCGGCGTGCGCATCATGGGCACGCAGCCCGGTGCCATCGATCTGGCCGAGGACCGCGAGCGCTTCAGCGCGGTGCTCGACCGCCTGGGCATCATGTACCCGCCCGCGGGCATGGCGACCTCGTTCGAGGAGGCCCAGGACGTGGCCGCGCGCATCGGGTATCCGCTGCTCGTCCGTCCGAGCTACGTGCTGGGCGGCCGCGGCATGATGATCGCCTACGACGCCGAGCATCTGCGCGAGTACATGGCAGAGGCCGCGCGCGTCTCGCCCGACTACCCCGTCTACCTGGACCGCTTCCTTGAGGGGGCGATCGAGTCCGACGTCGACGCGCTCTGCGACGGCGAGGAGGTCTACATCGGCGGCATCCTGGAGCACATCGAGGAGGCGGGCATCCACTCCGGCGACTCGGCGACGTGCATCCCGCCGTTCTCCTTCTCCGCCGAGCTGCAGGGGCGGCTGCGCGACACCACGCGCCGCATCGCCCGGGCCCTCGGCGTGCGCGGTCTCGTGAACGTGCAGTACGCCATCAAGGGCGAGACGGTCTACGTGATCGAGGCCAACCCGCGCGCGAGCCGCACGGTGCCCTTCATCTCGAAGGCGACGGGCGTGCCGCTGGCGAAGATGGCGGCCCGCATCATGGCGGGCGAGAAGATCGGCGAGCTGGGGCTGCCCGACGACGCGCGCGAGCTCGACCGCTTCTGCATGAAGGAGGCCGTGATGCCCTGGGGCCGCTTCCCGGGCGCCGAGGTCATCCTGGGGCCCGAGATGAAATCGACCGGCGAGGTCATGGGCATCGCGAAGAGCTATCCGGAGGCGTACGCGAAGACGCAGCTCGCCATCGACTACCGCCTGCCCACGCCTGCGGACGGCAAGGTGTTCATCTCGGTGTGCG
Organism: Collinsella phocaeensis; assembly: GCF_900119895.1. Lineage (GTDB taxonomy): Bacteria > Actinomycetota > Coriobacteriia > Coriobacteriales > Coriobacteriaceae > Collinsella > Collinsella phocaeensis. The sequence continues at coordinate 115,447 of NZ_FQLR01000004.1, forward strand.
GCCGCGACAAGCGCCACATCCTGTCGCATGCGCGCATCCTGCGCCACCTGGGCTTCGATATCGTCTCGACCGAGGGCACCGCGCGCGTGCTCGCCGGCGGCAACGTGAAGTGCGAGGTCGTGGAGAAGATCAGCGGCCCGCATGGCGGGGAGCGCGAGAACGTCGGCGACATGATCGCGGAGGGAAAGATCGCGTTCGTGATCAACACGCCGTACGGACCGGGTTCGCGCAGCGACGGCTACCTGCTGCGCACGGAGGCCGTGCGGCGCGGCGTGACGTGCCTCACGGCGCTCTCGGCGGCCGGTGCCTTCATCGCGGCGGTCGAGGCCGCGCGCGAGGACGGCGAGGGCGCGGCAGCGCCGGGCGCGGGCATGGACGTGATCGCGCTGCAGGACCTGGCGTAAGCCGGCCGAAGAGAGGCTGCTTGGGGAGGGCGGGCGCGCACCCGCCCTTTCTCGTTTCGCGGCGGAGCCGCCGCGAGCGGGGAGCGCATGCGCGTGCCGCTCGCCCCCGCCGCAGAAATCATGATTGCTGGCAAAGGGAGCCCTACGGGGACCATGCGATCGTTTGTGCGCCGGAGAGTCATGATTTGCAGGCGGGGAGGGGCGGGCTACTGCACGCTTTATTAAGCTAATGTAAAGATATTTTAATACCAGTTGGTAAATCAAAAGGTATATCGAGTCAACAAGTAATCTGGTTACTACCAGTTGATGCCGTTTGTCGGAAAATCGCTACCGGTCACGGCACGCCGTCCGCCTTCTGCCGGGCTCTTCCCATATACCCACTATCCTTGGGTGGTTTGAAACGGAGGGCATATGCCGTGCGGCGCCGATCGCCGCACGGGGGATGGCTGCATCGGCCCTCCGCGATCGAAAGGAGGTGCGGATGAGAAGAGGAAGGCTCGCAGTGGCCGCGGCTGTCGCCATGGTCGGCGCGCTCGGATTCACGGCTCCCGTCTTCGCGGCGGGCTCCGGATACGGTGCGGTATCCGTGAAGCAGGACGCCGGAAGCGTCACTATCGGCAACAACGCATTGACTCGTACATTCAGCACTGCCGGGAAGAAACTGACGACGACCGAGATCAACAACGTGCTCGGCGGTTCCCGGTTCGTTCCGCAAGACGGTTCCGAGGAATTCTACATCGAGCAGCTTGTCGAGAGTTCGCGCGTGGAGCCGGGCGGCGCGCTCACCAGCGTGAGGCCCCAGGGAGCCTCCGTTGCGCCGAGTGCTACGGTTGAGGTCTCCTCCACGATGGATGAGTCCGGTAACAAGGCGGCAAACGCCATCGACGGCGACCCCTCGACGTATTGGTGCTCCGTCGACACCGCTGCCGACCAGTGGATCGTCATCGAGTTCGATGGCGAGAAGACGATCAAATCCTTCGAGTACACGCCGCGCGTGAGCAACGGCTCCTGGGACTGCACCGGTCGCATCAAGGCGTACGTCCTCGAGCGCAAGCAGGGCGACCAGTGGGTCGAGATCTCCCGGGGCGCGTTCGATCCTACCGGCACCACCGTGGTCGAGCTCAAGACCGAGGTGAAGGCCGCTGCGGTCCGTCTGCGCGCGACCGAGGCGTACCATTGGGACGCCGGAAAGGCGAACACAGCGATCAACGTCGCCGAGCTCGACGTCAAGGACGCCTCCGGCGCGAGCGTCCTTGCCTCCGCTCCTGCCGCCGGCTGGTCCATCTCGTCCACCTCCGTGCAGAACGGCGACGGCGGCGGAGCCGCCGCGCTGATCGACGGCAGCTTCGAGACCTACTTCCACTCGCGTTACAGCGAGAACGGTACGGGCAGTCAGGGCGAGATGCCCGTCGACATCACCATCGACCGCGGCGCGGGCGCCACGTCGTCCTTCCAGACGGTTGGCTACGCCGGCCGCAAGGGCAGCGCTACCTCGAACGGCAACGTCAAGAAGTTCGAGCTGTACGTGTCCAACAGCGAGGGAGACCTGTACGAGGAGGCCAACAAGAAGGGCTCCTTCAAGGTCGACTACGTCGAGGCGTACGACGGCGCGACCCCCAAGATGATCTACTTCGGTCTCGATAAGGCGCAGACGGGCCGCTACGTGGGCTTCCGCGTCATCGAGGGGGCCAACGGTGCCTTTGCCGCCGGCTCCGAGATCGACCTCTACAAGGAGAAGTTCACCTCGGTTCCCGAGACCGACGCCAAGGGCCTCAAGGCCAGCGAGCTCGAGCTCGTCAAGACCGAGGTTTCCGACACCACCGAGCCCGCGGGCAAGATGATCACCTTCACGTTCGCGCCCGCGCAGTTCGGCGGCGGCCAGGCCACCGTGGTGGAGAAGGTCGTCATGTACGACGGCGACCACTTCATGCGCAAGTTCTTGGAGGTCGAGCTCGAGGACAAGACCGCCCGCATCAACTTCATCGATGGCGAGCATCTCGTCACCGCGGAGGACGACACCACGTGGTCCGTGCCGAAGAAGTCCGGCGTCGTCGCCATGGACACCGCCAAGGCGACCCTCGGCCAGCCAATCTACGTGAACGGCCTGTTCGTAGGCTCCGAGTTCCCCGAGACCGACACCCAGATCGCGGACGGCCTCGGCCGCACCCGCTACTGGACCGGCAAGAACTTCGAGGACTTCGAGCGCGATAACCAGCTCACCACCGATGGCAAGTACGTCTCCTGGCAGACGGTCTGCGGCGCCACCCACTCCGACGGCTCCGACATGAACCTCGTCCAGAGCGACTTCTTCGCCTACATCACGAGCATCTCGAAGCCCAGCGAGTTCCGTATCCAGTACAACTCCTGGTTCGACAACATGATGTTCATCGATGACGAGAACATCATCGAGTCCTTCCAGGCCGTGGACAAGCATCTGTCCGAGACGGGCGTGCGTCCGCTCGAGTCCTATGTTGTGGACGACGGCTGGAACCAGTATCGCAAGACCGAGAACCAGTACACCACCGGCGATGACCTGCGCCGCAACGGCTCGCTCGGCGGCGACCTGGGTATCAACACCACCGGTTTCTGGCAGTTCAACAACAAGTTCCCCAACGGCCTCACGCCGTCCTCCGAGCTGGTGAACAAGCTCGGCTCCAACTTCGGCGTGTGGATCGGCCCCCGCGGTGGTTACAACTACTACGGTAACCTCGCCTCCATCATCCAGGAAGCGGGCAAGGGCTCCTCTGCCGGCGGCTCCATCGACGTCGCCGACCAGCGCTACGTCGACAACTTCACCGACATGGCCGTGAAGTGGATGGAAGACTACGGCGTGAACTACTGGAAGTGGGACGGCTTTGCCGACGGCGGCCAGTACGGCGACTTCGCCTCCGGCGAGGGCGTCGTGGGCTACGACGAGGACCACCAGCACATGTACGGTGGCCCCAACGGCTACTACCACGCCACCGACCTGTGGGAGAAGTGGATCGTCCTGTTCGAGCGCGTGTGGGAGACCGCCGACGCCGAGGACATCGAGGACCTCTGGATCTCGCTGACCTGCTACGTCAATCCCAGCCCCTGGTTCCTGCAGTGGTCCAACTCCGTGTGGATCCAGTGCGTCGCGGACCGCGGCGAGCGTTGGAACTCCGTCCTGAACAACAAGATGGACAACATGCTCACCTACCGCGACGGTTGCTACTACGATTTCGTCGAGCAGCATGAGTTCCAGTTCCCGCTGGCCAACCTCTACAACCATGACCCGATCTACGGTAAAGAGGGCACCGGCATCACCTCGACGTCCATGAACGGCGAGCAGTTCCGCAACTACCTGTTCATGCAGGGCACCCGCGGCACCGCCTTCTGGGAGCTCTACTACTCCGACTCGCTCTTCGACGAGGAGAAGTACCTCATCAACGCCGACTTCCTCGCATGGGAGGAAGAGAACTTCGACATGCTTCGCAACGCGAAGATGATCGGCGGCAACCCCGATACCACCGCGACCCTTTCGGGTGGCGTGAGCCAGGCCGCCGGCACGCAGGATGCGTACGGCTTCGCCGGCTTCGACACCGACGGCACCGAGGGCATCATCTCGATGCGCAACCCGGCCGCCGAGACCAAGACCATCACCTTCAAGCTGGACGATGCCATCGGCGCTAAGGCCAAGGGCACCTGGTACAAGGCGATCGATCACTCCTACACCGCCAATGGTGACGCCATCGCCGAGTCTGACGACTCCTACGCCGCCGGTGCCGAGGTGACCGTGACCCTCAAGCCGGGCGAGGTCCAGATCTGGCACCTCACCCAGAAGGCCGACACGACCGCTCCCGAGCTGTCGAACATCTCCTTCGTGGACGAGAGCACCGTTCGCGTCCAGACCTCCGAGCACGTCTCCGGCGCTGCCTTCGAGGTTACCGTGAACGGCGAGAAGGTCGAGCTGGGCGAGAGCGCTGTGACCGCCTACGCCGACCTCAAGACCTTCGACATCGCGCTGCCCGAGGCTCTGGCCGACGACGCGACCGTCGAGGTCAAGGCGACCGCCGGTACCGACTCGGTGAACAACAGGCTCGCCGGTACCGTGAGCGCCCAGCACTACACCGACGGCGTTGTCGCGCAGGACGACGCCATCGCCGCGGGCACCGAGCTCTCCTCTGCCAAGCGCAGCGTCGAGGGTGCCAACGGCTTCACCGTCACCGCTACGGTTGACGGCGCCCTGAAGAACGCCACCGTTCTGTCCCAGGGCGACCAGTGGTCGCTGTCCGTGAACGCCGAGGGCAAGGCCGTCTTCACCGTTGCCGGCGTCTCCGCCGTGTCCGATGACGCGCTCGTCGAGGGCGACAACGTCATCACCGGTGTTCGCGAGAACAACGGTATGGTGAAGATCTACGTCGACGGCGAGATCGCCGGTTCCGACTATGACGCCGACACGGTTGGAAAGGCTATGGAGGCCGACGCCGTCGTGGCCGGCGTCGATGCCACCAACGTCGCCGTGTACGACAACTCGCTGGGCTACGACGAGGTTCCGGCCTCTCCGCTGGCCGAGCTCATCGCCAAGATCGAGGCGGAGCAGGGCAACTTCACCGAGGAGTCCTGGACCGCTGCGAACATGGATGCCCTGCTCGAGGCCGGTAAGGCCGCGCTCGAGGGCGACGATGCCGCCGTGAAGCAGGAGGCTTACGACAACCTGCTCGACGCGCACGGCAAGCTGGTTCCCCGCACGGTGACCAACCTCGCCACCGGCGCGGACCTTTCCGCTGCCTGGGTCGACGGCACCACGGATACCCCGGTGACCAACAGCGGTCGCGCGCTCACCGTGGCAACCGATGGCAACATCGACACGAACAGCTACGCGATCTTCGGCAACGATGCCAAGGCCGACGGATCCTACATGCAGGTCGACCTCGGCGAGACGTGCCGCATCGACGCTGTGAACCTGTGGCGCTATTGGCAGGACGGCCGCACCTACAACGGCACCGCGCTCGTTGTGGCGAACAAGGCCGACTTCTCCGATGCCCAGGTGCTCTACTACTCTGGTGATCAGGACCTGTACGGTCTCGGTGAAAACGCGCTGACCGACGACGAGCTGTATGCCGAGTCCTCGAACGGCAAGGTCCTCTACGGCGACGCCGAGGGCGACCAGTCCGTCGCCGCGCGCTACGTGCGTCTCTACGGTCACGGCGTGAAGAACGGCGGCAAGGAGAACCATGTCGTGGAGCTCCAGGTCATGGGCGCCCGCCTTTCCGCCGATCCGTACGACCTGGCGGGCCTGAAGGCGCTTATCGCTCAGGCTGAGACAGCGCTGGAGAACAAGGACGACTACACAGCCGACTCCATCGAGGCGCTGAACGCCCCGCTGGCCGCTGCCAAGGAGGTCGTCGAGACCATCGAGGGCGGTGCGACCGACAAGCCCCTGAGCTACGTCATCAACGCTCGCGAGGCGCTGAAGGCCGCTATCGACGCGCTCGAGCTCGTCGAGCCCGAGCCCCAGCCGGTCGAGTACACCGTGACGTTCGATTACGGTTACGAGGGCGCCGAGGCTGCGACTGTGAAGGTCCTCGAGGGCCAGAAGGTCGCCAAGCCCGCTGATCCCGTCCGTGATGGCTACACCTTCAAGGGCTGGATGCTCGACGGCAAGGCGTACGACTTCGATGCCGAGGTGACGGGCGACATCACCCTCATCGCGGCATGGGAGAAGGTCGTGGATCCGGATACCGATCCCGAGAATCCGGGCACCGACCCCGAGAACCCCAACAGCAAGCCTGGCGGCCAGGGCGGCAAGCCCAACGGCAAGCCCGGCTCCGACGACGCGCTCGCCAAGACCGGTGACGCCTCCATGGCGATCGCCGGCGGTGTGGCCGCGATGTCGGCGGTGTCGCTTGCCGGCGCCGCCGCCGTGCGCCGCCGCCGCAAGTAGCGACGGAAGCTCGCGCGCGGCCGCGTGACGGTATGCGCGGTCGCGGGGCCCCGCGGCGGATGGGCGCTGAGCCATCCGCCCGGGATGCTCCCGGTGACAAACCGATCTGTAGGGAGGCGGGTGCCATGCGCTCGCCTCCCTTCGCCTGTTTGGCCGTCTGCGTCTGCGCCGTTCGCATGCGAATGCGCGGTTCGCGCGGCTCCGACCCCGTTGCTCGCCCGCCTGCCGCCCGCAGGCGCTCGGTCTCGGCCGGGCGCGTTTCGGCCGCCTGGCCGCCCGCGTTCGTCCCGCTGGCCGAATGGGGCGTGCGGGGCGCGCGCTTCCCGAGTAGCGTGGACGGGGTATCCATCGACCCGAAAGGCCCGACATGCCCCAAAGCACCGGTAACCCCTGGATGTTCATGATCATGATGGCCATCGCCGTCTTCCTCGGCGGAGGCGTCTACTGGCTGCGTCAGCGTCGCGAGCAGAAGCGTGCCGCGCAAGAGCGCGCCGCCTCGACCGCGCGCAAGAAGCGCCCGCACAAGAAGAAATAGCGAGGCCTCGGGCTCATCCCGATCGGCGTCCTCGCTGCGCGGCCGCATCGCTGCGCTCCACCCGTCGCCCTGCCCCCTGCCCGGACACGACAAGCAGACCAGTTCGCGCGATGTGAGCGCCCTGCCAGCGGCGCCTGCCGCCGACCGGCATGCAGGGCGTCACTGAAAAGTTGTATACCAACAATACCAGTATGAATATTGATCGAAAGGTGTAGACCAGTAAACCACCAGCTACTTGTATCAAATTGACGATACAAGTGTCTCGGTAAACGGTATATCGAAACCGTTCACCGTTTTCAGAATCTAACCAAGCCGGTGAGCTAATAGGATTCCCCGTTCCATTGATCGGATTGCTGGTAGTAACCAGTTACATTCCGGCAATACCAGTGCGCCTGCGCGCACGTGCACCAAGGGGGAAGAACCGAAAGGAGCTTGGATGCATAAGAGTTCGATTCTGAGCCATCGCTGGATAGGGGGCACCGCGGTCGTGGCCGCGACGGCGCTCTCCATCGCCATCGCGGCACCGGCCGCCGCCGCCCCGCTCGCGGGCGTCGAGTCCGCCGCGGTGAACGCCGAGCGCAACTACGTCGTCGACGTGAACTTCGCCGACGGCATCAAGGGCAAGATCACGTTCCTCGAGGACGGCATCTTCCGCTACAACATCGATCCCTCCGGCGAGTTCTCCGCGTACGCCGCTCCGCGCGACGAGGCCCACACGGCCCGCATCCAGGCCCAGCCGGATGCTTCCAAGAAGTACGCCCATCCGCAGGCGAACGTGTCCGAGAAGGACGGAGCAATCGTCATCACGGCCGGCACCACCACCATCTCCCTGGACAAGGCCACGGCGAAGATGACGGTCAAGTCCGGTGACAGCGTGGTCATGGAGGAGGCGGCCCCGGTCGATCTCTCCGACGGCTCCACCGTCCAGACGCTCGTGAAGCACGACGGCGAGGACTTCTTCGGCGGCGGCACCCAGAACGGCCGCTTCATCCACACCGGCAACTCGATCAACATCAAGAACGAGAGCGGCTGGGTCGACGGTGGCGTCGCCTCCCCCAACCCGTTCTACTGGTCGAGCGCGGGCTACGGCGTCCTGCGCAACACGTTCGCCGACGGCGTGTACGACTTCGGCAAGACCGAGGGCGCCCAGGCGGTCGCCTCGCACGGTGAGAACGAGCTCGACGCCTACTACTTCGTCGCGGACGCCGCGAGCGGAAAGTCCACGGCGCCCATCGCCCAGGAGCTGCTGCAGGCTTACTTCAAGGTGACGGGCAATCCCGTCCTGCTGCCCGAGTACGCCTTCTACGTCGGCCACCTCAACGCGTGGAACCGCGACATGTGGTCGGCGGAGCAGAAGGACGGCTACGGCGCCTGGAACATCAAGGGCGGCACGCCTGCCGCCGAGAACGGCGGGGAGACCAAGTACGAGAAGGGCGGCACGGGCACCTCGATGCAGGCCGGCTCGATCGTCGAGTCCCTCAACGGCCACGGCCCCACCGAGCAGACCGAGAACATCCCGGAGGGCGTGACCTTCTCCCGCGAGTTCTCCGCCCAGGACCGTCTCGACAGCTACCTCGAGAACGACATGCCGCTCGGCTACTTCCTGGCCAATGACGGCTACGGCGCCGGTTACGGGCAGAACGGCTTCGGCAAGACCGGCGGCGTGAACCCGGACGGCACGAGCTCGCCCGAGCGCCTGGCCGCGGTCGCCGCAAACGTCCAGAACCTCAAGGAGTTCACGGAGTACGCCAACAGCAAGGGCGTTGCCACGGGCCTGTGGACCCAGTCCTACCTGAGCCCCGACAGCAACCCCAACACGCAGTGGCAGCTGCTCCGCGACTTCTCCTCCGAGGTCAAGACCGGTGGCGTGACCACGCTGAAGACCGACGTCGCGTGGGTCGGCCCCGGCTACTCCATGGCGCTCGACGGCACCAAGACCGCGTACGACATCGTGACCGAGCAGGCCGGCTTCCGCCCCAACATCATCACCCTGGACGGCTGGGCGGGCACCCAGCGCTTCGGTGGCATCTGGACCGGCGACCAGACGGGCGGCAACTGGGAGTACATCCGCTTCCACATCCCCACGTTCATCGGCCAGTCGCTGTCCGGCAACCCCAACGTGGGCTCCGACAACGACGGCATCTTCGGCGGCCAGCCCGTCATCGCCACGCGCGACTACCAGTGGAAGTCCTTCGCCCCGCTCATGCTCGACATGGACGGATGGGGCAGCTACGTCAAGGCCCCGCAGACGCACGGCGACCCCTACACGGGCATCTCCCGCATGTACCTTAAGCTGAAGAGCCAGCTCATGCCGTACATCTACACCACCGCAGCCTCCGCCGCGAACATCGACACGGGCAACGGCGACGCCGGCATGCCCTTCGTCCGCGCGATCCTGCTGTCCGACGACTCCGCGTACGCCGCCAGCACGGCAACGCAGTACGAGTACACGATGGGCGAGGACTTCCTGGTGGCCCCGATCTACCAGAACACCGACGGCGACGACGCCAACAAGGGCATCGGCGACGGCGACGACGTCCGCAACGGCATCTACCTGCCCGGCACCGAGAAGGACATCTGGATCGACTACTTCACCGGCGACCAGTACCGTGGCGGCCAGGTCCTGAACAACTTCGAGGCTCCGCTCTGGAAGCTGCCGCTGTTCGTGCGCGCGAACGCCATCGTCCCCATGTACGAGCCCAACAATAGTCCCGACCAGGTGGACCGCACGGTTCACAACGTCGAGTTCTTCGCCACGCAGGGCGACAACGAGTACACGCTCTACGAGGACGACGGCACCTACGTCGAGAACAAGATCGACGAGTCCGATGAGGAGTACGGCCGCGAGGCGACCATCTCCTACGGCTCCAACGTCAAGACGAAGTTCACCTCCAGCGCGAAGGGCGATACCGCGACGTTCAAGGCGGGCAAGTCCGAAGGCGGCTACGACGGCTATGACAGCAATCGCAGCACCACCTTCGTGGTGAATGTCTCCGCGAAGCCCCAGGAGATCGTCGCGAAGAACGGCGACGAGCAGCTCAAGGTTACGACGGTGGCATCCCAGGAGGAGTTCGACGCCGCCAAGCCGGCAGCCGGCGAGGCCGTGTACTTCTACAACGAGAAGCCGAACCTCAACTACAACGCCACGGCCGAGAGCGAGTCCGTGCGCAAGGAGGGCTTCTCCAGCACCGAGATCGTCACCAACCCCAAGGTGTACGTGAAGTTCGCCAAGGCGGACGTGAACGCCGTCGAGCAGACGCTTGAGGTCACCGGCTTCGCCAACGAGGGGGCGCTCTCGGGCACCGAGCTCGATACCAGCCTCAAGGCGCCGGCAAATCTCGCCGCGCCCGCGGACGGACTCACCCCGACGAGCATCAAGCTCACCTGGGATGCGGTCGCGGGCGCCGAGGGCTACGACATCGAGATCGACGGCATGCTGAACAGCATCCCGAGCGGGAAGACCGGCGAGTTCACCGTGACGGACCTCGCCTACAACTCCGAGCACGAGTTCAAGATCCGCACCCGCGGCGGTAAGGGCTACTCCGAGTGGAGCGCCCCTCTCAAGGTCAAGACCCTCGAGGACCCGTGGCGCAACGCGCCCGCGCCCGTCGACGTCGCCTGGGAGGGCGGCGAGCACTGGGGCGCGCTCAAGCTCGCGTTCGACCATGACGACAAGAGCGGCAGCGCGTTCCACTCCACCAACGGCGGAGAGGCCATCGGCATGCCGATGACCATCGACTACGGCAAGGTCTACGCGCTCGACGAGTTCGTCTACACGCCGCGCCAGGACAACGGCGGCAACGGCAACGTCTCCAAGATGAAGATCGAGACGAGCGTCGACGGCGCCCACTGGCAGGACCACGGCGTCGCCGAGTGGGACAACAAGGGCGAGGGCAAGATGAAGCCCAAGACCGTGAAGCTCGAGGGCACCTCCGCGCGCTACCTGCGCCTCACCGTTCAGGAGTCCACGGGCGGCTTCTTCTCCGCGACCGAGCTCGCGCTCTACAAGGTCGACAAGACCGAGGGACAGGAGACCGGCTCGCTGAAGGCCCCGGCGACCGTGGGCAGCGAGGACGAGCAGCACATCGACAACTGCGTCGGCCGCGAGAACCGCGGTACCGGCGTGGCCGACTGGAACTCCCACGTCGCCCAGTCCTCCGCCGACTTCAACCTGAACGGCGCGTACGACGTCTACGACATGTCGTTCACGATGTCCAAGCTCGACGGCGGCACCAAGAAGGAGGGCAAGGTCGGCGGCTCCATCGCCGTCGCGCCCGAGAAGGCTTCCGTCAAGGCGGGCGAGACCGTCACGGTCGCCGTGCGCGTCGACGGCGCCAAGAACGTCAACGCCATGGGCGCGCTCGTCAAGTACCCGGTCGCCGACTTCGAGTTCGTCAAGGGCAGCATCCAAGTGACCGACGGCGCCAAGGGCATGGTCAACAAGTCCGGCAACTACACCTTCGGCGAGGAGCTGGACTCCGTGAACATCGCGCTCGCCAACAAGGGCGACCAGGAGCTGTACGCCGGCTCCGAGGACATCGCGACCTTCCAGCTCACCGCCAAGCGCGACTGCGAGGTGGCCCTCGACAGCCAGGCGTGGCTCATCGGCCCTGCGCAGGACTTCGTGACCGCCGGCGAGGGCGAGGTCGGTCCGCAGATGAAGGAGCTCGGCCAGGACGCGTTCAACATCAGCCTCACCAACGAGGGCTATCCCACCGATGACGGCACGAACGTCGAGAAGCTCGTCCAGCAGAACAGCTACGACGGCCTCTTCAACGACAAGGAGAGCGACCGCGAGTTCGAGTTCAAGTGGTTCATGGGTGCCGACCAGCCCTTCGACATGAAGGTCGGCCTGCCGGCGAACCTCACGTTCGAGCTCAAGGAGCCGCGTGCGCTCGCCAACGTGGAGCTGTTCAACGGCGCGGCGAACTCCAACGGATCCATCAACAGCCTCGAGGCGGTCATCACCTTCGAGGACGGCACGACGCAGGAGTTCAAGGGCGGCGACTTCGACACGAACCAGCCCCAGTACACCTTCGAGATCTCCGAGGCCAACAAGGCCAAGGCGGTCGCCAAGGTCGAGATTCGCCCGCTGACCTCCACGGGCGTGGCGACCGGCATCGAGAACCCCGAGAACCGCATGCTCACCATCGGCGAGATCAACTTCAACTACATCGAGGGCGACCAGAAGCCCGAGGCCGAGGCGGACAAGTCCGCGCTGGCGGCCAAGGTCGCCGAGCTCAAGGACCTCGCCAACGACGGCTACACGGACGAGTCCTGGGGCGCGTTCCAGAAGGCGCTCGAGGCGGCCCAGGCCGTGCTCGATAACGCCGAGGCGACGCAGCAGGATGTCGACGGCGCGCTCAAGGCGCTCACCGACGCCCACGCCGGTCTGGTGAAGCCCGAGGCGCCGCAGGTGGACAAGTCCGCGCTTGCGGCTAAGGTCGAGGAGCTGAAGGGCCTCGCCGGCGACGGCTACACGGCCGACTCCTGGAAGGCCTTCGCGGACGCGCTCGCTGCCGCCCAGGGCGTGCTCGATAGCGCCGACGCCACCCAGCAGCAGGTCGACGATGCCCTCAAGGCGCTCGAGGCCGCCCATGCCGGCCTCGTGAAGGACGAGGGCCAGGGCGGCACCGGCGGCCAGGGCGAAGGCCAGGGCCAGGGCGGTTCCGACAACACCGGTTCCGGTGACGCAGGCGCCCAGGGCAAGCCGAACGGCAAGCCCGGCACGAGCGGCGATCTTGCCCAGACCGGCGACGCGACCGCGATCGCCGTGGGTGCGACCGGCGTGCTCGGCGCCCTTTCCGCCGCGGTGGGCGCTCTGATCCATCGCCGCCGTCGCGACTAACGCGGCGACCTCGTCGATCCGACGGCTATGCGGGCGGTCTGCACAAGACGGCAGGCCGCCCGCCTTCCCCGTTCAAACCGGGGTCTCAAATTGGGGACAGGCACCGATTTGAGACCCCGATGCGGCGGCCCGCCGCATCCCGCGTTCCGGTTCGGGCGCGCGGGGCGAATATGTCGCCAGGTACCGCTGCGAGAGCCCGTGCGGCCATCCGTGCCGGCGCTTGGCAACCCCGCTTGCGCCGGGTCGCCCGGCCCCTCGCGCGTCCGCGCATATTCGCCCTGCCTGCCCGCACCGTCGCTCAAAAAGGGGACAGGCACCAATTTGAGGGCGCCGACCTGAGGACCCCTCATCGCGCGCCGGTGCGATGCCCCGCAACTCCCATGAACATCGCATGGGCCGGATGGCTCTTCCGGGCGCTCGGCTATACTGGGGGAGTCTATCGAGCATCTAGGAGGCAACCATGTCTGAGACGGAAAAGACCCCGCTTGTCGGCATCATCATGGGTTCCAAGTCCGACCTTCCGGTGATGGAGGGCTGCACGGCGGAGCTCGAGGCCCTTGGCGTCCCCTACGAGCTGGTCGTCGCCAGCGCGCACCGCAACCCCGCGAAGGTGCACGAGTGGGCCGAGACCGCTGCCGATCGCGGCATCAAGGTGATCGTCGCCGCGGCCGGCAAGGCCGCGCACCTCGGCGGCGTCGTCGCCGCGTTCACCCCGCTGCCGGTCATCGGCGTCCCCATGAAGACGAGCGATCTCGGCGGGCTCGACTCCCTGCTGTCCATGGTGCAGATGCCCTCCGGCGTGCCGGTGGCGTGCGTCGCCATCAACGGGGCGAAGAACGCCGCCATCTTCGCGACGCAGATTCTCGGCGCCACCATGCCCGAGTACCGCGACGCCATCGCGAAGCTCAAGCGGGAGATGGCCGAGGCCTAAGGGCAGATGAAGTCCCGCGGGCGCGCGCTCAGCCGCGCGCCCGCATTCTTTTGGCACGCATGAGCGGGTACGGCTCGGAGGGAGAGGCGTGACGATGTTGCATTCCGATCGGGAGGGATTGGTCGGGGGCCGCGGCCCCGCGCCGGCGCCGCGCGCCGCATCGAGTTTTGCGGACCGCACGGAATCCGATCTGTTCCCGGAGCTCTCCTCTCCTGGCCGTACCGCGCAGACGACCCCTGTCCCGGCGCCCCGCGTTCGCATGGTGTCGGCGGGGACGCATTTCGCGGCTCCCGTGGCCGATGGGCCCGGAGCGCGCGCTGCCGGGGAGGCTTCGGCGAGCGGGCGCCGCGCTCCCGCGCCCGCCGCGGTCTCGGATGACGACAACGCATGGGTTCCGCGGCCCGTCGGCGCCCGCTTCGCTCCGTCGAAGGCGGGGGCGGCGCCCGGATCCGCCGGCTCTTCCGCGCGCGAGCGCATTGAGCGCCAGGCGAGCGCCAACCCGTTCGATACGGCGCAGTTTCTCATCGCCGCCGGATGTGCCCCCGCCGTGCCGGTGCCGTCCGCTCCCGCTTCCTTCGCGCCGGCTTCCGCAGCGCCCGCTGCTCCGTCCGCGCCGGTGAAGCCGATGCCGGATGCGACGCCCGGACGGCTCCATCCCGCGGGTGGGACGGCGGCCTCACCGGCTCCGTCGCGCGCCGTCCCCGTTTCTCCCGCCCCCACCGCCGCCCCAGTCGCTGCGGGCGGGGCCTCCCCTCGATTCGCGAACAGCGCCGCGTCCAGCGCTGCCTATGCCATGACTCGTCATCCAGAATCCGTCCGTAACGCTGCGCCCGCCTCGCCGGACCCTGCTCGCTCGGTCCCTGTCGGCTCCGTCGCGAACATGCGCCCCGCCGCACCCGGCTTCGGTGCGCCCGGTCGTGACGTCCCGGCTCCCGCGCACCCGGCCGATGCGGCCTTCGATGCCGCCGCGACGGGCCGCATTCCCGTGCCCCGCGCGTCTGTCGCCCCCGCCGTCCAGGCGTCGGTTGCCGCACGGGCTGCAGCGGCGCCCGGGCGGGCATATTGCGCATCGGCTTCCGGCTCCGGTGCCGTTCCGCCGCGCGGGCCCGTGCCGTCCGGCTCCGCGTCCGGCTTCCAGCCGCCGGAGCCTCCGCGCAAGAAGAAGGGCGGTGCGCTCTCCATCGTGCTGATCGTCGTGGGCGTGGCGCTCCTGCTCGTTGCGGGCGGCCTGTTCATCAAGGCCCAGATCGGCTACAAGCAGGCGGAATCCACGTACGCCGGACTGCAGCAGTACGCGGTTTCGGCTGACAGCGGAGACGGCGTGCCCGATGTCGATTTCGACGGCCTTGCGGCCATCAACCCGGATATCGTCGGATGGATCTACGCCCCGGGGACCCCGATCAACTATCCCGTCGTGCAGACGGACGATAACACCACGTACCTCACCAAGCTGTTCGATCTTTCGGGCAACGGGTCGGGGACCATCTTCATGGATATGGACGACACGGCCCCCGGCATGGTGGACCAGCAGACCACGCTGTACGGGCACCACATGAACGACGGCAAGATGTTCAAGGTCGTGGACAACACGCTTGACCAGGCGTCGTTCGATGCGTTCCCCTTCGTGTACTACATCACCCCGAGCGCCACATACAAGCTGCGGCCGCTTATGACGGCGCAGGTCGAGGATACCTATGTGGACGCCCGAAAGACCAACTTCACCGGTGAGGGCGAGTCGCTCCGGGCCTATCTCGAGGACATGCTCGCGCACGCCAAGGCTCAAGCCGACGACGCCGCGGCGCGCATCGAGGATACGGATCAGGTGATGAGCCTCGTGACGTGCGCCGGCGAGATCATCCCGCGCACCACGCGCGCCGTCATGGTGCTTACGGTCGAGGAGGTCACGGCCCGCCAGTAGCCGCGGCTATATCGAGGGGCGGGCCGTGCCAAAGGGGACGTACCCTTTGGCACGGCCCGCTCTTTTGAGATGACGACGGTCGCCACCGGGGCGCACCTCCCCGGCACGGCATCGGGCGCTTTGGGCCTAAAGAGAAGCCCGGCACCGCACGGCGCGGCACCGGGCTGTGTCGTTGAGTGGGCGCTCCGGCCGGCCTTAGGTCTCGGGGCGGTCCATACGGCTGGAGACGTCCGGATGGATGCTCATGCTCTGGAAGCGATGGGCCATGTACGCGTTGTCGAAGTGGTCGGCGTAGAACTGCTCCACGGGCGAGGTGGGCGCAAGGCCGCTCGAGCGGGTGAACCAGCAGTCCAGCGCCTGGATGGTCATGCAGGCGTTGACGAGCATGAGCGCCGCGGCGATCGTGGTGAGCGAGTAGCGGAGCTTCCAGGGAATGAGGTTGATGAGCGCGAGCAGGCGCGGCAGGCACAGCTTGATCCAGAAGACGCCCAAGATGCCCCACATGATCATGAAGGGCGTGGAGGTGCGGCTCGCGAAGATGATCGCCATGGGGTCGGGCACGCCGGGCAGCAGCTCGTAGGAGTAGCTCCAGGCGATCGCGCCGAACGACGTCTGCATCCACCAGCTCACGCTGGCTTCGAACACGCCTCCCACAAAAGCGCTCACCAGGAAGATGAACAGGAAGTTCTTACGGTAGAAGCGGTTGAGGATGATGGTGAGCAGCACGGCGCCCACGCCGTAGATGGGGGAGAAGGGCCCGAAGAGCAGGCCCGCGCGGTCCTGGTACACGCCGGGGTCGACCCACACCATGTGGAAGATCACCTCGATGATGAGGCCGAGCACGCAGCACACCATGAAGACCCAGAACAAGTTGAAGAAGTTGAGCTTGATGTAGCCTTCCCCGGAGAGGTCGCGGCCGAGCATGCCCTCGGCGGCCGCCTCGCGGTCCTCGAGGTCGCGCAGACGGCGCTGGAGCTCGCGCTCCTCGCGGAGCGCCGGATCGACCGAGATGGAGATGGCGGCGAGAATGGCGAGCTGGATGGAAGGGCGAATAAGGTGCAGCCCGAAGCCCTGAAGCATCACGTCGACGATGATCTGCGCGATGCTCAGAAAGATGAGGACGTACGACCAGCGGGCCGCATCGCGGCGATAGCTCTTAAGCAGGGTCCAGCCGAAGATGATGGATCCGACTGCCGAGACGAACGAGATGACGAAGCCGATCGCGTTGACGGCCACGGTGAGGGTGAGGTTGGTGCCGATGATGGCGGCTTCGGGGTCGGTGAAGATGAGGTAGGCGCTGATGCCGAAGAAGGCGCCCAGCAGCGGCAAGGAGATGACGCCGCCCAGCAGGCAGATGACGCCGTAGACCTTCATGAAGAGGGGGACCTCGCGGCTATGGAGCGGGGTGGGGGTCTCCGGATCGAGGTCGTTGCCCGGAAGGTCGTAATCGATCCTGTTTCCGGTCTTGTCGTCAGCGGTGATGCGCACGGTCGCGGTGTCTGATGTGCTCAATGAACTCCCATTTCGCCTGCGAGGATAGATTTGAGACACTATACCGCATATGGGTGTTGCGTCGCTGAGCGGGTCGCGCCACCGCTTGCGGCTACGCACCCGGCAGGCGCGCCGCTCCATCGGGTGTACTGCCCTCTCGCTGGGTGCAAACGGTAGCACAAGTCGACAAAACTCCACCGATCCCGGTAGTTTTTCCGACTTGTGCTACCGTTTCCGGCCTCCCCGCGATTCCTTGCCTCAATTTGGGGACAGGCACTTTTTTGAGGTTCCCCGCCGTTTCCTCAGCTCCGCGCCCTTGCGGGTTCGAATCCATGCGCGTTCCACTAAAAAGCGAGCCCGAGGGACTCGCTGCACGACAGAACCTGGCGGAGAGAGGGGGATTCGAACCCCCGGGACGCTTGCGCGCCCAACGGTTTTCAAGACCGCCGCATTCAACCGCTCTGCCATCTCTCCGTGAGAGGTAATGATAGCATCGAATCATGTGTAACGGGCAGACGGGAGGGCATTGTGACGGCACGGGAGCATGATGAGCGCTATATGCGCGTCGCGCTGGAGGAGGCGCACACCGCCGCCGAGCTCGGCGAGGTGCCCATCGGTGCCGTAGTTGTCTACCAGGGGGAGATCGTATCCCGCGCGCACAACCTGCGCGAGCGCAACGAGGACCCTTCCGCCCATGCCGAGTTCACGGCGATGTGCGAGGCGGCGCGCACGCTGGGCCGTTGGCGCCTGACGGGGTGCACCGTGTACGTGACGCTGGAGCCTTGCTGCATGTGCGCGGGGCTGATGGTCAACGCCCGCATCGACCGGTGCGTGTTCGGCGCGCCGGATCCCAAGGGCGGCGCGACCGGGTCGCTGTTCAGGCTCCATGCGGACGCGCGCCTCAACCACGCGTTCGCGGTCACGCCCGGCGTGCTGGGGGACGAGTGCGCCGCCCTGCTGCGCGAGTTCTTCGGCGATGTCCGCCGGCGCCGCGCGCTCGAGGGCGATCGGACGGCGCCCGAGGACGTGCCGTCGGCGCCCGCCGTTCCACGGGAAACATCGGCTGCGTCCGCCCCCTCCGTGCTGCTCGCGGTCGACTCGTTCAAAGGGTCGGCGACGAGTGTGCAGGCGGAGGGCTGGATCGCGGAGGGTATTCGCCGGGCATGTCCCGATGCGAGCATCGTGCACCTGCCGTTCGCCGACGGCGGCGAGGGTACGCTCGACGCGCTCTCCTCGTCGCTCGGGGGCGAGGCGTGCACGTGCTCGGTGCCGGGTCCGTTTGGGGACGAGGTCGCCGCACGGTACCTGCTCGCGGACGTCGACGGCGTAGCCACCGCGGTCATCGAGTTGGCGCAGGCGGCGGGCATCGGGCACTCGCCCTGCACCCACGATGCCGCCTTGGTGGCGTCGACGTTCGGCGTGGGGCGCCTCGTGCGCGCCGCCGTCGAGCGCGGCGCCCGCCGGCTCTGCTTCGCTCTCGGCGGCAGCGCCACGACCGACGGCGGCGCCGGTATGCTCCGGGCCCTCGGCGCGAGGCTGCTCGACGAAGACGGCTCGGAGGTGCCTGCCGGCCTCGCCGGGCTCGAGCGCCTGGCCTCCATCGACCTCGCGCCCGCGCTCGGACTGCTGTCCGGCTGCGAGCTCGTGGTGCTGTCGGACGTGGACAATCCCCTCGCGGGCAAACGGGGCGCGGTGCGCGTCTTTGCGCCCCAGAAGGGTCTCGGGGCGGGAATGGACCCCGATGAGCGCGAGCGGGCGCTTGCGCAGGCGGACGCGTGGATGGTTCGCTACGGCAGGCTGCTCGACGCCGCCCGCGCCGCGCTGGAAGCGGCGTCTGGCGAGGACGGCGGCGCGGCGGCATCGGAGGCGTCGCGACCCCGCGCGTTCCGCTCGGTTATCGGCGTGCCCGGGGCGGGCGCGGCGGGGGGCGTGGGCGCGGCCCTGCTCGCGCTGTCCGCGCGCTTGGAGTCGGGTGCCGAGGCGGTGCTCGATCTCATCGGTTTCGACGAGAAGCTCGCCGATGCGGACCTGGTGGTGACGGGCGAGGGGTTCATGGATGAGCAGACGGCGGCGGGCAAGGCGCCGATCGCCGTGGCGCGCCGGGCGCACCGCGCGCACGTGCCGGTGGCCGCCGTGGCCGGCGGGCGTGCCGAACGCCTCGAGTCCGTGTATGCGCGCGGAGTCGATCTGGTCGTCGCCGGACCGCGCCGCCCCATGTCGCTCGCGGACGCCCTCTCCTCCAAGGAGGTCGAGGCGAACCTTGTTTGCGCGGGCGAGGAGGTCGCGCGCGCCTATCTGCTGGGGCGCTGAGAACCGTCCACGCCCCGCACCCCGGTCTCTTCTTCTGCCGCTCGCCGGTCGCCTGCCCGTCTCCGTCGTTCATGCGGGCGTCTTGTCGTGCGGCTGAGGGCGTGATAGGATGGCAAGACGCGCCGCGCGCGTTCGATGGGTTCGGGTGACGATATGTTCCGAATCTGGTCAGGTCCGGGAGGAAGCAGCCATAAGGAGCCTCTGCCGGGCACCCGTTCCCATCGAGCGCACGGGCGCTTTTTAATATGAGTTGAACATTGTCAAGTGGCAAAAAGGCCCTGCCCTCCGCGGAGCTACCGCGGAGGGCAGGGTCCATCTATCTTCACCCGGTGGCCGCGCCGCTTGAGGGCGTGTCTGCTCGACGCACGTTCGGCACTCTAATATCCGCGGGTCGGAACCGCATCTCGTTGCTACGGCTGGGGGCCTCCGGCTCGATCGCAGTCTTGAGGCGGGCGTGGCGGTCTCCCGCCGCCCAGAAAAAGGACTGGAACGGCCTCCCAACGGCCTCGAGCGCGGCGCGCCCCGGGGTCGGACTCCTATCTCACCGCGGGAGCTACCGGGCCATGAGCGCTATCGCCCACACCCAGCAGGCCATCTCGCGGGCCGTCGCGCAGTTCGCCACGCACGGCCTCTTGCCCGCCTCCGACATGGCGGCGCGCCTGTCCCGCAGGCGGCGGTTGCACTTCGCGGCGTGCCTCGACACGGCGGGCTCGACCCCGTGGCCCGGCCTCGGCCTCTTGGGGCGCCTCGTCGACATCGGGACGTGCCAGGACGCCTCGACCAGCGCGCGCCGCACGTGGGAGTTCCCCGCGCGGGTGATCCCGCCGCGCGACTCCGTCTCGCCGCTCGAGCGCTCCGGGGGGGCCAGGCCGCACCACGAGGCGAACGACGGCGCGGTCGGGAACCTCGAGAAGTCGCCGGCCTCGGCGGCGAGCAGGAAGGCACTCGCGACGTCGATGCCCTTCACCAGGCAGAGCGCGTCGACGACAGGCGCCCACCCGGGGCGCGCGGCGGCCTCCTCCACCTTGCGCTCGAGCTCCCTCTTGGCCTCGGCGCAGCGCTCCACGGCGTCCATGTAGTGCCCGTAGGCGGCCGCGTCGTCGGCCTCGCCGAACTCGATCGACCTCGCCCACCTCCAGTACGCCTCGGTCCAGTTCGACCTGCGGCGCCCGGCCGGCGTCGTCTCGTCGAACACCAGGCCGTGCCTGAGCAGGAACTTGGACATGCGCTGCCTGGCGCGCTGCAGGTCGTCGCGGGCGTCCTCGAGCGCGCGGGAGAGGTCCCGGGCGGCCTCGGTGCGGTCATCGGGCACCCACACCTCGACGACGTTGCGGCAGGCGAGGAGCCTGGCCAGCCACTCGGCGTCGCGCCGGTCGTTCTTGCGGCCCCGGTCGGCCGCGGGCCGGTGCATCTTGGAGACGGCGCCCACGGCGCAGTCGGGGCCGAGGGCGCGCAGGGCGCGGCACAGGTGGAAGCCGGTCGGGCCGCTCTCGTACACCGCCTTGGGCGACTCGAACCCCAGGACCCACTCGGCGACCGACGCCGGGTCGTAGCCGAACCTGGCCCGGACCACCTCGCCGGTCATGGGGTCGAAGGCGCATGCGGAGATGCTCCTCGCGTGGACGTCGAGACCGATGGCTGTGACATAATCGAACATGGCGGGCCCCTCTCCGTCGCATGTGGCGCGCGGCCACGGTTGGCGTTACGACCATTGTCGCCCGACCCACGATAGAGCTACAAGGGGAGGGGCTCCCAATGTTCAACTCATATCGTCTCATGCCGGTCGAGCCCGGAGCGCCCCGTACGTGCGGCCGCCCCGATCGGAATGCGCGGAACGGCCGCGCCCTCGATTGGCGCTCTCGATGGGACATGCGCTTCCGCCCGCGCCCCCGGTGCACAGGGCGCCTCGCCGGCCGCCGCCCGCGCATCACGCGTTCGTAACGCGCGCGCAAGGCCGCCGTCACATCTCCCCGTCCTCCTTCGCGCAGACGACGACCCGGAGTACAATGCGGGACGTTACTTTGATGCGCATGCGCTATGAGTCGCGGGGATATCTATGTTTCAACTGTTCAGGCGATTCGCCGGACCCTATTTGTTCCAGATCGTCGTCGGGCCTGCCTGCAAGCTGATCGAGGTGCTCTTCGATTTGCTCACGCCCCTGGTCATCGCGCGCATGATCGACGCCGCCGTGGCCGCGCGCGACGTCGACGCGCTGCTCCGCTACGGTGTCCTGCTCGCCGGCATGGCGGTGGTGGGCATCTGCTTCACGCTCGTCTGCCAGAAGATGGCGGCGCTCGCCTCTCAGGGCATGGGCACGGCCATCCGCGGCGCGCTGTTCGAGCACGTCAACGAGTTGTCCTACGCCGAGCTCGACCGCTTCGGCACCCCATCGCTCATCACGCGCATCACCAACGACGTCAACCAGGTCCAGCTTGCCATCGCGCTCGGTATCCGCCAGCTCATCCGCTGGCCGTTCCTGGCGGTGGGCTCCATGGTCGCCGCGCTGCTCATCGATGTCGAGCTGGGGGTGATCTTCTTGGAGGCGACGCCGCTCATCGGTTTCGTGTTCTGGTTCGTCATGGCGCGGTGCGTCCCCTATTTCCGGCAGATGCAGCAAAAGCTCGACCGCATCGGCCTGATCACGCGCGAAGGCCTGTCCGGCGTCCGCGTGGTGCGCGCCTTCGTACGGGAGGAGCACGAGCGCGAGCGTTTCGCCGAGGCCGCCCGCGAGCAGGCCGCGACGGCCATCGCCGCCGGCCGCCTGTCGAGCACGCTCAACCCGGTGACCTTCCTGGTGATGAATCTCGCGGTCTGCGCGATCCTATGGCGCGGCGGCGTGCGAGTCGACGCGGGCGGGTTCACGCAGGGCCAGGTGGTGGCCTTCGTCAACTACATGACGCAGACGCTGCTCTCGATCGTCTACGTGGCCAACCTGGTGGTGGTGTTCACGCGGGCCTCGGCGTCCGCCGCCCGCGTGAACGAGGTGCTGCGGTGCGTGCCCGGCATCGCGGACGAGGCGACCGCGCCGGTGGATTTGTCCGCCGTCGCGGCCGGGGCTGACGAGGCGCTGGCCCTGCGGCTCGACGGGGCGACGTTCTCGTACCCCGACGCCGCCGCCCCGGCGGTCGAGGACGTCTCGCTCGAGCTTCGCTGCGGCGGGACGCTCGGCGTCATCGGCGGTACCGGTTCGGGTAAATCCACGCTCGTCTCGCTGCTTCCCCGTCTGTACGATGCGACGGCGGGCGCGGTCGAGGTCATGGGCGTCGATGTCCGCTCCTGGCCCTTGGACCAGCTCCGTCGTGCCGTGAGCATCGTTCCGCAGAAGGCGGAGCTGGTGAGCGGGACGATTCGCTCCAACCTGCTGTGGAGGGACGTCGAGGCGGATGACGCCGAGCTTTGGAGCGCACTCGAGGCGGCGCAGGCCGGCGAGTTCGTGCGTGCGCTTCCCGACGGTCTCGATGCGCACGTCGAGGCGGGCGGCGCGAACTTCTCCGGCGGACAGCGCCAGCGCCTGACGATCGCGCGAGCGCTCGTGGGCGCGCCCGAGGTGCTGATCCTGGACGACTCGTCCTCCGCGCTCGACTTCAAGACCGACGCCGCCCTGCGCGCGGCCGTCCGCGGGCTTGCGCGCGCGGCCACGACGCGCTCGGGCCTGCCTCTGACGTGCGTGATCGTGAGTCAGCGCGTGTCGAGCGTGCGGGATGCGGACCGGATCTGCGTCATGTCGCACGGACGCGCCGTGGGCCTGGGGCCGCACGCGCAGCTGATGGAGGGGTGCGGCCTGTACCGCGAGATCTGCGCGTCCCAGCTGAGCGAGGCCGAGATGGCCGCCGTCGGCGCGGGCGCGCCCGCCGCGGAGCCCCGTCGACCTGGGTGCTGCGCAACGGAAGGGGATGAGTGCCGCGATGCCTAATCCGTATGCTTCCACCGGTTCGGTCGCAACGGTCGCCGCATCGGTGTCTGGAAACGACAGCCTGAACGATTTCGGCGGAGGGCCCGAGGGGTCCAGTCGCGACTCCCGCGTCCCGCGCATGGGCGCGCGGCAGGTGGTTCGCCGCCTTCTGGGCTATGTCGGCCCGCACCGCATATCGCTGGTCGTATCGTTTGCCGCATCCGTCGCCTCGATATGCCTGCAGCTCTACGTGCCGATTCTCATCGGGCGCGGCATCGACTGCATCCTGGGTCCTGGCGAGGTGGATTTCGATGCCCTGGCGGGCGTGCTCGCCATGCTCGCGGCTGTGGTCGTCGCGGCGGCGGTGACGCAGTGGCTGCAGGGCTACTGCGTCAACCGCCTTGCCTGCGAGACGGCGCGCGACCTGCGCCTGGCGGCGAGCGCCAAGCTCTCGCGGGTCCCGGTCTCGGTGATCGACGGGCATGCGCACGGAGACCTCATCTCCCGTGTGGTCAACGATGTGGACCAGGTGGGAGACGGCCTGCTGCAGGGTCTCACCCAGCTCTTCTCCGGCGTGGTGACCATCGTGGGGACGCTGGGGTTCATGCTCGCCACGAGCGCCCCCATGGCTCTTGTCGTGGTGCTTGTCACGCCGCTCTCGGTGTTCGCCGCCACGGCGATCGCCAAGTGCTCCAACAGGAGCTTCACCGAGCAGCAGCGCATCCAGGGCGGCCTGGGAGCCTACATCGAGGAGTACGTGGGCGTCCAGCGCCTCGTTGCGGCCTGCGCGTACGGCGAGCGCTCGCGTGCGGGGTTCGACGCCCTGAACGCCGAGCTCTACGCGGTCGGCGAGCGCGCTCAGTTCCTGAGCTCGCTGTCCAATCCGGGGACGCGCTTCATCAACAACATCATCTACGCCGTCGTGGCGGTCCTGGGATGCCTCGGGGTGATAACCGGGTTCCCGGCGCGGCTCACCGTGGGCGAGGTGCAGGTGTTCCTCTCCTATGCCAACCAGTACACCAAGCCGTTCAACGAGGTGACGGGCGTGATCGCGCAGATCCAGACCGCATTCGCCTCGGCGCGCCGCGTGTTCGCCCTGCTCGATGCGTCCGAGGTCGCCCCGGACGCCCCCGGTGCCCCGGAGCTCGCCGACCCGCGGGGCGCGGTGGCCTTCGAGCACGTCGACTTCTCCTACGTCGCGCACCGCCCGCTGCTGCGCGACATCTGCATCGAGGCGGAGCCCGGCGCGCGCGTAGCGCTCGTGGGCCCGACGGGGTGCGGCAAGACCACCCTCATCAACCTGCTGCTGAGGTTCTACGACGTCGACGCCGGCGTGCTGCGCGTCGACGGCCGCCCGGTCGGGGAGTACGCCCGCGCGAGCCTGCGTCGCTCGTTCGGCATGGTGTTGCAGGAGAGCTGGCTGTTCGAGGGGACGGTCCACGACAACATCGCGTACGGCAGGCCGGAGGCGACCCGCGCGCAGGTCGAGGAGGCCGCGCGCCGCGCACGCGCGGACGCGTTCATCCGCGCGCTGCCGCAGGGCTACGACACGGTGCTGCCCGAGGGCGGGGGCTCGCTGTCCCAGGGACAGCGCCAGCTGCTGTGCATCGCGCGCGTCATGCTCACCGACCCGGCGGTGCTGTTGCTGGACGAGGCGACCTCGAGCATCGACACGCGCACTGAGCTGCAGGTCCAGGCCGCCTTCGACGAGCTCATGCGCGACAGGACGAGCTTCGTGGTGGCGCATCGCCTCTCCACGGTGCGCGACGCGGACTGCATCCTGGTCATGCGCGACGGGCGCATCGTCGAGCGCGGCCGCCACGAAGAGCTGCTCGCCGCGGACGGTGCGTACGCCGCGCTCTACCGCTCGCAATTCGCCTGATTCGGCCGGCATCCGTCGGTGACGGCATGAGGCGCCCCCGCTCGGTGCGGCCGTTGGCCGCGGAGCGGGGGGCGCCTCGCATGTCTCAGCCGCGGACAGGCTAGTCCTGGGGCTTCTCGGGCAACGGCCCGGTGAAGGAGGGGCCGAGCGATGAGGCCAGGGTGTTCCGAATCGACTCGCCGTGCGCCTGGAGCGCGTCGTGCAGCTGCTGCTGGGCGCCGGCGTCGTCGAGGTGGATGGGCAGCACGTCGGACACCGCGTCTTCCACCAGGCCCACGTAGGTGGTCGCGGCATCGGCGGTGAGGTGCGTGCCGTCTCCGTCGAACAGCTCGCCGCGGCCCTCGCTGTAGCCGAACCAGTCGACGACGCGCACGTTGTCGTAGCGCTCGGCTGCGCGCTTGAGCGTGTCGTTCGTGGGTCCCACCCATTGGCGCGGGCTGCGCGTGGTGATGAAGACCACGGTCCGCTCGGTGCCCGCGATGCCCATGAGCTCGTCGATCTGCTCGTCGCTCATGGGGCCGTTCGTGCCCAGGGCGAACACGAGGATGCCGCCCGCCAGGCCGCGGTCCACGAGGTCGCGGTAGATGTCGATGCCCGTCGAGAACTGGCGGCTCACCTTGGCGTCGATGAGGCCGTGGGGGAAGGCCTGCGCGAACGCCTGCTCGGCGCGGACGGATACCGAGTCGCCGATCCAGACGATGTCGTACGAGCCCGCCGGCCAGGCGCCGTCTTCTTGCCCGGAGGGCGTCCCGGCGCTCTGCGCACCCGCCTCGTCGCCCGCTTCGCCCTGCCCCTCGTCGCCGTTGAGCAGGGCGGCGCCCTCCTCGGACATGGCGTCGGTCTTGGGCACGAAGACGAGGCCGGCCGCGGCGGTAAGGCAGATGACGGCGACGGCGGAGGCTAGGGCGATAGCCCTGGCGCCGGGCTTGCGCGCACGCAGGGTCTCGGGCCTGAAATCCCCTGCCTTGACGCGCGCGATGAGGGCTCCTGCCGCGCCGCGGCGGAAGGGCGTCTCGATGAAGCGGTACGAGAGCTCCGCCGCGCCCACGACGACAGCGATCTGCAGCAGATGGATCCACCACGGCTTCACCGTGATGTCGGAGACGGGGTTCATGAGCAGCAGCAGCGGGTAGTGCCACAGGTAGATGCCGTATGAGCGCTTGCCGAGCCAGACCAGGGGCTTCGCGGAGAAGAGCCGGGCGAGCGGGCTGCCGTCGCGCAGGCACGCGGCGATGAGGCCGCAGGCGAACAGCGATGCGAGCAGGGTGCCCCCGCGGTACTGGAAGGCGGTGTAGCCGTTGGTGAGCACCATGATGAGGCAGAGGCCCGCGAGGCTCGCGAGCCCCACGATGTCGAGCCCGTGCCCGCCGGGCACCGCGCCGTCGACGCGCTTCCGGGCGCGCTCGGGCACGAAGGCGAGCCAGGCGCCGAGCAGCAGGGAGAAGATGCGGGTGTCGGTGCCGTAGTAGACGCGGCTCGGGTCGGCGGCGGGGTCGTACAGCACGCTCATCGCCAGGGCGCTCGCGGCCGCCACGACGAGCACGCCGCGGCGCACTGCGCGCTTCCGGCAGCCGAGCCTGAAGGCGACGACGAGGGCGAGGGGCCAGATGAGGTAGAACTGCTCCTCGATGGCGAGCGACCAGAAGTGCGTGAGGGGAGACGGGTCGCCCAGGGCGTTGAAGTAGCTCACGTCGCGCAGGATCTGCCACCAGTTGTTGAAGAACAGCAGAGACGGGAGTATGTCGCCGCGCATCTTGGTGAGCATCACGTGGTTGAACAGGGTGCACAGCGCGGCGGTGACGACGATGACCGCGACGATCGCGGGCATGAGCCGGCGCAGGCGCCTTACCCAGAAGTCCTTGAGGTCGATGCGTCCCGTGCCGTCGTGCTCGACGAGCATCAGATGGGTGATCAGGTAGCCGGAGAGCACGAAGAACACCGTGACGCCCTGCAGTCCGCCCTGCGCCCAGGTCACGTTGAGGTGGTAGAGCACGACCGCGATGACGGCGAGCGCGCGGATGCCGTCGAGCGCGGGGATGTAGCGCGGTTTGGGGCGCGCGGCAGCGGTCGCCTGCCCGGCCCCCTCGCTGTGGCGCGATGGGGAGTGGAGGGGCTGCTCGGGCGCCGGGTGCCGATGCTGTTCGGTTCCGTCGTGAGTCATATGGGATGGGTCCAATCGGGGACGCTGGGTCTGTGGCAGAGATATTCTGCATTGTAGCCGTCTTGCCGGGTGCGCGCCCAGGGCTGCATCGGGCCTGCTATATACTCATATGGGTGATGTGCGGCCGTCGGAACGCGGCCGCTAGCCGCGCGTCCGCGCCCGTGCGCGGCGCGCCCGCCATCGGCAGGGAGGTTGGTATGTGGAGGTCCCCGGATACAGGCGACCGCAAGGTCTCGGTTGACGAGCGCCGCGCGCTGATCGTCGAGGAGGTCATGCGCCGCGCCTCGCTGCAGGTGTCCGATATCTGCGAGCGCTTCGGCGTCTCGGAGGTGACCGCGCGCAACGACCTCGACAAGCTCGAGAAGAGCGGCAAGCTGCGGCGCACGCACGGCGGCGCGGTTCCCATCGCCCGCGCGGTGACGGTCTCCTGTCCCGACCGCCGCATGAACGTCAACGTCGAGGCCAAGCGGGCGGTGGCGGAGTGCGCGGCGTCCCTTGTGTCCGATGGCGATACGCTGCTCGTGGACACGGGAACGACGACCTTCGAGTTCGTGCAGCTCCTCAACGACAAGAACGACCTCACCATCGTGACGAGCGACCTCTCCATCGCCTCGTTCGCCGATTCCAACCTGCCCCGTGCGCAGATTCTGCTGCTCGGCGGCATGCTGCGCAAAAACCATCGGTATGCGACGGGCGACATCACCACCGGCGTCATGGACAGCCTGTTCGTCGATCGCGCCTTTCTCGCGACCGACTCGTTCAGCCCCGAGGGCGGTTTCACCACGGACCACGTGGGGAACGCGAGCGTGAAGTCGCACATGCTGAGCCATGCCCGCGAGCGGATCATGCTCATGGATGCGAGCAAGGTGCGCGATCCCGGGCTCGTGCGGTTCGCGGGAATCGATGACTTCGATATCGTCGTGACCGACTACGACCCCGAGGGCGTGCTTTCCGACGCCGTGACGGAATCCGAGCGGTATGTGCGCCTTATCGTGACCGGTGCCGAATAGGGCCGTGGCCAGCGTACCTATCGCTTCGAGACCCTCGGGCCCATCGGTTCCCGCGCGGATGCGACGGGTCCTTCTCCGCCGCCCGAACCGGTGGCGTCGCGCGCGAGATGCAAGGAGGCGCCGCGACCATGGGCCGCGGCGCCTCTTCTGTGCGCTGATGCTGCGACGGGATCCCGGAGCGGGCGGTCCGGCTAGAACTTGACCTGCGGGACCTCGCGCGCGGCCTCGGCCGCCTCGAAGCCCGTGCGCTCCTTGAACTGGAAGATGCCGGCGAAGATGTTGCCGGGGAAGGTCTGGATGGCGTTGTTGTAGTTGAGGACGCAGTCGTTGTAGCTCTGGCGCGCGTAGGAGATCTTGTTCTCGGTGTCCTCGAGCGAAGTCTGGAGCTGCGAGAAGTTCGCGTTCGCCTTGAGGTCGGGATAGGCCTCGGCGACGGCGAAGAGCTGGCGGAGCGCGCCGGTGAGAAGGTTGTCGGCGTCCATCTTCGCGTCGGGGGTGGTGGCGGATGCGGCCGCGTTGCGGGCGGAGACGACCGCGTCGAGCGTCTCCTTCTCGTGCGCGGCGTAGCCCTTCACGGTCTCCACCAGGTTGGGGATCATGTCGTTGCGGCGCTGCAGCTGGGTGTCGATGTTCTGCCACGCGTTGTCGATGCGGTTGCGCAGCGTGACCATGTTGTTGTAGATGCCGGCGATCGCGATGGCGATGGCGACGACAACGACGATGCCGATGATGGCCGGGATCATTGAAGCTCCGTTCCCGGGGAGTCCCCGTGGGTTCGATGCGGCGTGGCCGCGGTGCAGATAGATGAAGTATACCCGGTTGAAGCTGGCTGGAGTCGTCGAGTTGGGGGGGCGCGCGATGTCGGCCGGGGCCCGCCGAGAGCACGCCGAGCTCGACCGTCGATGTTGTCGGGGTTGGCCGCGCGGCCTGGCTGGCGCCCGCTGCCGCGCGCGATCAAGTTCTGGGCCGGCTTTGCCGGCCGAGGGTCCCGCCGTGGGTGCCGCCGTGCGCCCCGATGCCGCCCGCGCCGCCCGCCGCCCCCGTGTCGCAGCCTGCCTGCAGCCGGTCGGCGATGCAGCCGGTCGGTGCCTGCGCGCCGCGGCTCATCATCCGCTGACGGACGCTTTCGCATCGGTCGGCGAGGGGGTGCGCTGTGAAGATGCTATTGTTATCAGATGTGTGATAAACGATAGATGTAACTTAACTGCCGTGTAACGAGACGGTGTAAATATAGGAAAAGGGGCGACCGATGGACCTTCGCATCGAAAAGACCTACAAGGCGCTGATCACCGCGTTCGGCGAGCTGCTCGAGGAGCGGCCGTACGAGCAGATCACGGTTGCGATGCTGTGCGAGCGCGCCATGATCCGACGGACCACGTTCTACAAGCATTTCGCCGACAAAGCGGAGTTCTTCGTCTTCTTCGCCGACAACATGCGCTTCGAGCTGATGAGGATCGGCGACGAGGGCGCCGAGAAGATGGGGGGCGTCGGCGGTCTCGACAAGCATGCCGCGGTGTTCCACCAGCTCGCCGACTACCTGCTGAAGCACGAGGCGGCGATGGACAACATCTTCGCGAGCTCCATGGTGGGCGCGATGACGATCGTGATCTGCGAGAAGGCGGCGGAGGTCCTGCGCGAGCGCTACGCCTCGCAGGCAGAAGACCCCGAGTCGGAGGAATTCCTCGCGGCATGCGAGTTCGCTGCGGGCGGCATCATCCGCCTGCTGCAGATGTGGTGGGAGTCCGAGGGCCGCGGCGAGAGCGAGGACCGCTTCGTCGAGGCGTCCGTGAAGCTCGTCGCGCGGACGCTCGCGGAGCCCGCTGCGGAGCGATAGCGGGCGGGAGCCTGGGCGGCGGGCGAGCAAGGAGGTTGCGCGCCGTTCGATTCTCGTACGGCATCTCTGGCCAGCGGTTTCGTTCCAAGGGCACGAAAAATCTCAAATCGGGGAAATTTTTCGCTTGCACTCATGTCTCGTTAGGGTACAATTTCCCCTGCATTACACGGAGAGTTGTCCGAGCGGCCGAAGGAGCACGATTGGAAATCGTGTAGGCGCCAAAAGCGTCTCCGGGGTTCAAATCCCCGACTCTCCGCCAGCATCTTCTTCATGGCGCGCCCTTTGGACGCGCCATGTTTCACTCCATGCGGAGGAGTGGCAGAGTGGTTGAATGCGGCGGTCTCGAAAACCGTTTACCCGGTGTTCCCGGGTACGAGGGTTCGAATCCCTCCTCCTCCGCCATCATCGATTGAGCGCAGCGAGCCCGAGCGGCTCGCTTTTTTGTGCCCCGTGCCCGGATTCGAACCCGGAAGGGCGCGGAGGCGGCCGCGCTTTGATGCCGCGCGACCTCGGGATGGCGCCCACCCCAATCCGAGGCCCTTCGCCCCGGGCCGTCTCAATGTAGGGACAGTCCCTACGTTGAGGCGGGGGCAGCGCAGGGGCGAGGGAAACGCTTAAAGGTCGCTTAATCCCGTGGCTGCCTGGTTGGCTGCGGCTCCATGCGGATACACTCAGGGCATGTGAAACCGAAGGAGTGACGATGTACGCACAGCAGCTTGGCTTCGCATCTTCGTGGAAGATGCTGACCCGTGACAAAGGGTGGATCAAACCGATGCTCGTCCTTACGATCGTGGGATGGATCCCCGTCGTCGGGCAGATGGCGATCTTCGGATACGCGCTCGAGTGGGCGCGCTTGACCGCTTGGGGCGTCGACGCCGCGCCCAAGCAGCGCGGCGTGGATGTCGGCAAGGTCATGCGCACCGGCTGCGTCGCGTTTATCATCTCGGTGCTCATGAGCGCCGCGGCCACTATCGTGGGCGCGGCTCTGTTCGGCTCGTGGGCGACGGCGTTCGCGCTGCCGATGGGCTCCGGGCTTCTGGCCATGCTCTACACCGGGATCATGAGCGGTGTCGGGGCGCTTGGAAGCCTGGGCGTGCTGGTGATCGGCCTCGTGCTCGAGGCCTTCATCATGGCGGCCATGCTGCGCGCCACGATCTACGATTCGTTCGGTGCCGCCTGGCGTGTTGACCGGATCTGCCAGATGGTCGCGCGCGACCCCGGCGGCTTCGCGCACGTCTACGCGGTCTCCCTGATCGGCGGATTCATCAATTGGGCCTATTCCGCGCTCGTCTCGCTCATCGGAACGGCGGTGATGGCTTTCGGGGCGGTCGGCATCGGGTTCGCGTTCGACCGGGGCGTGGAGCGCATGGTGCTCGGGACGGCTCCGGGGATAATCATGGTGGCCGTCGTCTGCGCGATCGCCCTGCTCTTCGTGGGTTCCGTTATCGCGACCGTCATGCAGCTCCTCGCGGTCAACGCGATGGGCCAGTGGTTCTGTCGGTTCAGCGTCGATCGCTGGGGCGTCTCGTCCGCCCCGCTTCCGGACGGGGTTCCCGCAGCGATGGGCGACGCCTCCTCCTCGACACCCCGTCGACCGGAGGAATCCGATGCGGTCGGTGCGGAGCAGGCACAGGGCGAACCGGCGCGGCAGGCGCAGGACCAGGAACAGGATGTCCCGATGCATGCCGTGCCGGTCCAGGAAGCCCCGGTGACGTGCGGGCAGGCTCGGGAAGATGCCGCTCCGGACGCCTGTGAGGCGGATGGCGCGGACCCTTCGCAGCCCGATGCGGGGCAGCCCGAGGATGCTGTCCGTGCGGAGGCGAATCAGGGACGGGACGCGTAGTTCCGTGTCAACCGATCTGCCGGCGACGTGTCGGCGGGACGATGCGAAATCGGATGCAGGCGCCCCGGCGGGACGGTCCGCCGGGGCACAGTTGTGAAAAGCGGATGAGGTTCACGTGCGGATGCGGACCAGATACGTGAAGCCCACGCGCAAGCTCGCTCGTTCGCGACCTCGTCGGGCGGGGGCGTTTTGCGTGGCGTTCGATGCGTGTCGGGACTGTTTCCCGAGCGGTTGGGGGAATGGGAGAAAAACGTCCGGGCGCCATGCGATGCTGAGGGGGCGCGACGCGGTCGGGGCTGCGACCGGCTCCCTGATTGTGTGGAGGTCATGAGGTTGTACCTGCGGTTAGTTGAGGGCAGAGGCCGGTTGGTCTAAAGTATCCTAGTCCTTTCCTGCTTCGGGCGCACCTTCACGACCCGAAGCCTTATGCCCAGAGGAGGTGACCAAATGAAGGCCTATGAACTGCTGTTCTTTGTTGACCCCGCTCTCGATCCCGAGACTCGTCTCGCCGTGATGAAGCGTATCGATACCACGATCGCCGAGGGTAACGGTAAGGTCGACAACGTTGACGAGTGGGGCAAGCGCAAGCTCGCCTACGAGATCAACAAGCTCACCGAAGGTGATTACACCCTCATCAACTTCCATGCAGACCCTGCTCAGATCGCCGAGCTCGATCGCGTCCTGCGCATCACCGATGCCGTGGTTCGTCACATGATCGTCCGTCGCGACGACCAGGAGTAAGCATCGCTTTGGAAGATGGATCGCCGGCGCCGTCGCCGGCATCCGCGCATGAGAGGTAGTGAAAGCATGAGCATCAACCGAGTCAACATCTCCGGTAATCTCACCCGCGACCCCGAGCTGCGCGCCACCGCGAGCGGCACCCAGGTGCTCTCGTTCGGCGTCGCGGTCAACGACCGTCGCCGCAACCCGCAGACCGGTGAGTGGGAGGATTACCCCAACTTCGTGGACTGCACGATGTTCGGGACGCGTGCCGAAGCCGTGAGCCGCTATCTCTCGAAGGGGTCGAAGGTCGCGATCGAAGGGAAGCTGCGCTACAGCTCCTGGGAGCGCGACGGCCAGCGCCGCAGCAAGCTCGAGGTCATCGTCGATGAGATCGAGTTCATGAGCCGCGGCGGCGGCCAGGGCGGTCAGGGCGACTACGGCAATGCCGGCGGTGGCTCCTATGGCGGCGGTTACGCCGCGCCCGTTCCGCAGGCGGCTCCTGCACCCGTGCAGGCGCCCCCGGCGGTCGACGTCTACGATGATGACATTCCGTTCTAAGGTCCTTCGGGAATCTTGGTAACGGCGTGACTCGCCAAACGTAAGTGAGCGGCGCTCGCGGAACATGTGGGCTGCGCGCGCCAAACGAAAGGTATTTTGACATGGCTAATGATTATTCTGCACGTCAGCCGCGTCGTAAGTACTGCCAGTTCTGCAAGGAGAACACCGAGTATATCGACTACAAGGATACTCAGCTTCTCCGTAAGTACATGACCGACCGCGGCAAGATCAAGCCCCGTCGCGTCACTGGCGCTTGCACGCAGCATCAGCACGACATCGCGAACGCCATCAAGCGCGCTCGCGAGATGGCTCTCCTGCCGTACGCTGTGCCCGTGGTCTCTTCCCGCGGCAACCGCGACCGCGGCTAGGTTTTCGAGGTCTGACTGAGTAGATGATGGACCAGGACCAGGCGCCCATGCAGATCGCCCCGTTTCCGCCTTCCCGTGGGCCCAGGCCCGCGAACATGGCGGGCTCTGCGGCCTTCATGCTCGCCGGCGCTTTTGCCGCCACGGTCATGCCGGTGCTCGGCGTCGCCCTGATGGGCTACGGTGCGCGCGGCATGTACGAGGCGGGCGGCACGAAGGGTTTCGCCCTGGCCGCCCTCGTCGGCGCGGCGGCGGTCGCCGGCATGGTCGCGTTCGAACCGCTGCTCGCGACCGGCACGCTTTCGGGCGTGCTCGCGGCGCTGGGCGCCGTGTGGTGCATGCGGCATCGCGCGGCGACCACGTTGAGCGTGAGCCTCGTTATCGCGGCTTGCGCTGGCGTGGGTCTTGGCGTCGACGCCTTCCTGCTTATGCAGGCCGGAGCCTCCTCCGTGGGCGCGGAGTATACCGCGCTCATCATGGAGACGGCCCGCGCGACCTTGGGTCAAGGCATCGAGGCCGATATGGTCCTGAGGCAGGCCGAACCCGTCTTCCAGGCGATCTGGCCCGTGCTCTACGTCGTGAGCGCGACCATGAACGTCTTGTCGGCGGCGATCGGTTCGCACCTTATGGCGGCGCGCGCGTACGGGGATCCCCGTATGCCTTCGATCGCTCGCTACGACGCGCCTATGTGGGCGGTCGGCGTGCTCGCGATCTCCGTCGCCGGGCTCGGGGTGTCGTTCTCGCCCGTCCCGTACGCAGAGGTTCTGCGCACGGTCTGTGCGACGGCGCTCCTTAGCGTGAGGATGATATTCACCCTGCAGGGGTTCGGCGTGGTCCTGTACCGCCTGAACGCCCGCCGGGCGGGATGCTTCTTCAGGGTGATCCTGCTTACGCTGCTCATTCAACTCGAAGCGACGCTCTTTGTCGTGAGCGTCGTCGGCCTGATCGACGTGTGGGCCAATTTCCGCAAGCTTTCGCGGAGCGGCTCGCACGCAAGGGCACAACAGTAATCATTGCACTGCGGGAGCGGTGCTATCTGCAAGGAGATCTCATGAAAGTCGTTCTTCTGGGTGAGATCAAGGGCAAGGGTGGCGAGGGTGACGTCGTCGACGTCGCTCAGGGCTATGCCGAGAACTACCTGTTCCCTAAGAAGCTCGCCGTTGCGGCTACCAAGGGCAACCTGAAGCAGCTCGAGGAGCGTCGCAACAACATCGCGAAGCGCGAGGCCGTTCGTCTTGAGAACGCCAACGCGCTCAAGAGCGCCCTGGACGGCAAGTCCGTCACCGTCGACGCCAAGGTCGGCGACGAGGGCGTCCTGTTCGGTTCAGTGACCAGCTCCATGATCGCCGACGCGATCAAGGCCCAGCTGGACATCGAGGTCGATCGCAAGCGCGTCGAGCTCGGTAAGCCCATCAAGGTCGCGGGCACCCACGCCGTCACCATCTCGCTCTACCGCGAGATCAGCGCCGTGGTGAACGTCCTCGTCGGCGTTTCCGCCGAGGAGGAGGCCGAGGGGGTCGAGGCCGAGGCCGAGGCCGCTGAGGTCGCTGAGGCCGTCGAGACCGAGGCTGCCGCTGAGTAGCCTGCGTCTCTTCGTCGCATTGAAACGGCTCGGATGCTTGCGCGTCCGAGCCGTTTTTTCATGTGCCGGCAACGCTTGGCGCGCCCTGCGGGTCGCTAGAGCTCGATCTTCAGGGTGACCGGACAGTGGTCGGATCCGAAGACATCGCTCCGGATGCCTGCTGCCTGGACCCGATCGGCGATGGAGTCGCTCACCAGGAAATAGTCGATACGCCATCCCGCGTTGTTCTTGCGCGCGTTGAACCGGTAGCTCCACCAGCTGTAGGCGCCCTCGAGCCCGGGGTTGGCCGCGCGGAAGGTATCGGTGTACCCCGCATCGAGCAGGTCGGTGAATTTCGCGCGCTCTTCGTCGGAGAAGCCGGCGTTGCCGCGGTTGCTCTTGGGGTTCTTGAGGTCGATTTCGTTGTGGGCGACGTTGAAATCCCCGCAGGTGACTACCGGCTTGCCGGTCTCCTGCTCGAGGGAACGTAGGAAGGCGCGGAAGGCGTCGTCCCAGGCCATGCGCGTGTCGAGCCGCGCGAGTTCCCCCTGTGCGTTGGGGGTGTACACGTCGACGAACCAGAACCGGTCGAATTCGAGGGCGCAGACGCGACCCTCGGTCGCGGCGACGGCGACCAGCTCGAGCTCGTCGTCGGATAGCCCGGCGGCGCGGCCGGCCTCGAGCACGGCGTCGGCGTGCCGGACGGCGAGTGGCTCCTCGTGCGTGAACACCGCGGTGCCTGAGTAGCCCTTGCGCTCGGCGTAGCTCCAGACCTGGTGGTAGCCGGGCAGATCGAGCTCGACCTGGCCTTCTTGCAGTTTCGTTTCCTGCAGCGCGAGGATGTCGGCATCGAGCTCGGCGACGATGTCGGTGAAGCTGGGGTCTTTCTTGAGCACGGCGCGCAGGCCGTTGACGTTCCAAGACGCAAGCGAGTAGGTGCGCGGGGCATCGTGGGCGGTGTCCATGTCGGTCCTTTCGATATGGTTGCGAGGGCGCCGTTTTGCGTCCTCGGCGTGCAGAGATGGGATTGAACGCGGGCGGCGTCCCTGGCCGTCGCGGTCGAACCTATAATAGGGGAATATGTGCTCGGTTGATGCCGGGCGCGCGTGCAGCGATCTGTATGGAAGCAGTCCGAAAGGCGGAGTACCGACCGTGTCGAATATCATGAGCCCCGCGGAGGAGCGCCTCGAGCGCTCGTTCCGCCACGTCCGCACCTGGTCCGTCCTGCTGTGCCTAGCGGCCATCGCATGCCTGCTCGTCGCGGGCGTTTTGGCGGCGGTCGTCGGGGCGGTCTTCATCGAGGAAGAGCGCCAGGCGACGGTATCCCTCATCGCGATATCGGTGGGCGCCGGCGTGGGCGGCCTCGCCGTGACGGTCGTGTCGGCGCTCTCGATGGGAGGCAAACTCCCGCTCATGCTGTCTGCCGCGCTTTCGATCGTGCTGTCCGCCGTCTCCCTGGCCCTTGCCGCGCTGGTGGCCGTTCGCGGCCTCGAGGGCGTGTTCGGCCTGACGGTGTCCTGCGGCACGCTGGGAGTCATGGCGCTTGCCGCCCTCGTGCTCGCTATCGTGCTGATCCTTGCCAACGGGACGAAGAAGCGGCTCCTCGCTTCTGGGGCCATGCCGTATGAGGGCTATGGCTCGGAGCAGCGGGAGGACGCGTACGATGCGGATCCGGATGCCGCATACGGAGCCGTGGAAAGCGGTTCCTACGGGGACGCCTATGAATCGCCCGAGCCCTATCGCCCCTCATCCTATGCGCAGGGCCCGTCCGCATACGGCGCCGCCCAGGTCGAGCGGGCGACACCCGTCGCGGATTCCGCGTACGGCGAGCCGGCGTACGCCCCTGCACCTTCGACTCCGGTCTCCGCGGTGCCGTCTGCGCCCGCGCCCGCCGTCGATGCGGCTGCGACCCGCATGTGGACTCCGTCGGAGGCTCCTGCTTCCCAGCCCGCCCCGGCGGCTGCCTCTTTTGGGGATGAGCCGGAGGCCGCGGCCGATCCGTTTGCGTTCAACCCGGATTACTCGGCGCCCGGCGCGCTCGGCTCCTTCGATGCGTTCGATTTGGACGACGGCGATGAGGAATGGGCGCCCGTCGTGGCCCGCAACCGGCGTCAGGCGGACGACGAGGACGACTGGGCGTTCTAGCGAACGCAGCTGCGCCCAAGATGAAGGGACGGGAAGATGGCTCGAGCAATCACGGATCCCGCGGAGGCCTCTTCGGCCCTCGCCAAACTGTTCGAAGCGCACGACCATGCGGTCTTCTTCGGCGGTGCGGGCGTGTCCACCGCGAGCGGTATTCCGGACTTCCGGAGTGTGGACGGCCTCTATCGCCAGCATTTCGCCTATCCGCCCGAGACGATGCTCTCGCACTCCTTCTACGCTTCTCACACGGCGGAGTTCTACGAGTTCTACCGTGAGCGCATGATCGCGCTCGACGCCCGGCCCAACCGGTGCCACACGAAGCTCGCCGAGCTCGAGGCGGCAGGCAAGCTCGATGCCGTGGTGACGCAGAACATCGACGGCTTGCACCAGGCCGCCGGCTCGCAGGTCGTCTGGGAGCTGCACGGGTCGGTCCACCGCAACGTGTGTCAGCGCTGCGGGCAGACCTACGATGCGGCGTGGGTCTGCGCGCGCGAGCACGAGGACGTGCGCGG
Source organism: Collinsella phocaeensis (assembly GCF_900119895.1). GTDB lineage: Bacteria > Actinomycetota > Coriobacteriia > Coriobacteriales > Coriobacteriaceae > Collinsella > Collinsella phocaeensis. The sequence goes on from NZ_FQLR01000004.1 coordinate 153,275, forward strand.
CGTGCCGGAGTGCCCGCTGTGCCGCGGCGAGATCAAGCCCGACGTCGTGCTCTACGAGGAGCCGCTCGACGAGCGCGTGATGGCCGGGGCGATCGATGCGATCTCGCGGGCGGACCTGCTCGTGATCGGCGGGACCTCGCTCGTCGTCTACCCGGCGGCGGGACTCACGCGATTTTTCAACGGGGATACCCTCGTCATCGTGAACCGCGACTGCACGCCGCAGGATGGTGACGCCGACGTGCTGATCGCCTGCGACATCGCCCAGGCATTCGATTTCTAGGGAGACTGCTGCCCCTCATCATGCGGCGGATACAATAGGGACGGCAAATCCGGCGCCCTTCCGGCGCCTTGTGAAAGGACCTTCATGGCACACGACACCAAGATCTGGCGCTGCGGCAAGTACGAGCTCAAGTTCGACCGACCGCGCATCATGGGCGTCCTCAACGTCACCCCGGATTCATTCAGCGACGGTGGCGAGCACCTGGACACCGATGCCGCGATCGCGCACGGCATCGCGATGCTGGATGCCGGCGCCGACATCATCGACGTCGGCGGCGAGTCCACGCGTCCGGGCTTCACGCCCGTCTCCCCGGACGAGGAGGCGCGTCGCGTGCTGCCCGTTATCCGCGCGCTCGCGCAGCGCGGGGCGATCGTATCGGTGGACACGCGCCACGTGGAGGTGGCGAAGGCCGCCGTGCGCGTGGGTGCGTCCATCGTCAACGATGTCACGGGATTCACCGACCCCAAGATGGTCGAGTTCGTCACATCGAGCACCTGCGGCGTCGTCGTGATGCACGCGGGCGAGGTTTCGGAGCCGATCGCGCGAACCCATAAGGCCGTGCAGCTCGATACCTCCGCCGCCGCCTTCGTGGCCGAGAAGGCCCGCGCTGCCGCGGCCGCCGCGGCCGCGCCTTCGAATGGCAAGAAGTCCAGGGCCAAGTCCGGGGTGGGCTCCGTGACCCGCCTTGCCGGCGGGCTCGTGCAGCCTCAACTGCCGTTCGGCGACGCTGCGGAGGCGAAGGAGGACGAGGGTCGCGAAGAGGCCGAAGCGCCAACGGCCGAGACGCCCGCTGCGGCCCCCGAGGTCGCCGAGGCCCCCGATGCCGCGGAGCAGGTCGACCGCCTCGCCGCGGTGATGGCTCGGTCCGCGCGCCGCGAGGAAGCCTATGTGGGCACCTCGCAGCTGCGCCGCTTCACGCTTCCGGATTCCGCGCCCATCATGCGCCGCGTCATGGGCTTCCTGTCCGACCAGGCCCGTGCGCTCGTCCATGCGGGTGTCGCGCGCGAGCGCATCTGCATCGACCCGGGCGCCGGATTCGGCAAGACCGCGAACGAGGACATCATCATCCAGCGCGAGACCGCGAAGATGGCTTCGCTGGGGTATCCGCTGCTCTGCGCCGTGTCGCGCAAGCGCTTCGTGGGGGCGGTCTCTGGCGTGACCGTGGCCGCCGACCGTGACGCCGCCACCTACGGCGTATGCCTTGCCGCGATCCAGGCTGGCGCGAACGTCGTGCGCGTGCACGATGTCGCCGGATTCGCTCAGTTCCTCAACGGCTATTGGGCCGTCGCCCGCCCTCATCCCCGCCGTGCCTTCGTGGCGCTCGGTTCCAACCTGGGCCATCGCCTGGACAACATACGCGCCGCCAAGGACCTCATCGCCGAGATCCCGCTCACCTGCGTTTCCAACTGCTCTCGCATTTACGAGAGCGAGCCTGCCTACGAGGAGCACCAGGAACCCTTCGCCAACGCCGTGGTCGAGGTCCGTTCCGAGCTCGCGCCGATCATACTGCTCGACGAGCTGCTGAAGATCGAGGACAAGCTCGGCCGCGACCGCACGGCCGCCGCGAAGGCGAACGGCCCGCGCACCCTCGATTGCGACCTGCTGTGGATGGAGGGGGAGGTGCACGGCGGCGAGAAGCTCGTGCTGCCGCATCCCAAGATCGGCGAGCGCGATTTCGTGCTCGTCCCGCTCGAGGACCTCATGCACGACCCGGCGCGGTTCTTCCGCTACGAGGGCGTCGACGTGAAGGAGCCCGAGGAGCGCGTCGGGCACGTGGTCCGCGAGCTGGGGGTGCTGTAGATGGGCGCCGCGTGCGAGCGGGACGCGGTGCGCGCGTCGTGGGAGGGCGGCTCGACGCTCTGCGTCCTGCCGTCGGTGGGCTCGACGAACGATGTTGCCATCGGGGCGGCTCGCGATGGGGCGCCGCACGGATGGGCGGTCTGCGCCGAGCGCCAGGTCGCGGGCCGGGGCCGTCGCGGCCATGCCTGGGCATCCCCGAAGGGAAGCCTGTACCTCTCGTGCGTGCTGCGCCCGCGGGTGTCCATGGCACAGTTCATCGCCTTGCCGGCGGTGTGCGCCCTGGGGGTCATGGACACCCTGCACGAGCTCGGCCTTGCGGGGCGTGTGGGCATCAAGTGGCCGAACGACATCGTTGCGCGCCGCTGCGCGGACGCCGGCGCCGGGGACTACTCGCTGCCTGCGGGGGAGGTCGCTGCCAATGCCCTGAGCGTCGGCGCGCCGTTCGATTCGAAGCTCGTCGGCATTCTTGTCGAAGCGAAATCTGCGGCCGAAGGACCGTTTGCCGTGGTGGGGATGGGTATGAACGTGGTGCCCGTCGAGGTCGATCCGAATATGGACGATCGGCCGGCGACGGGCCCGCGCCCGCTGGCGCCCATTTCCCTCGAAGAGCTGCTCGCATTTTCCGACGATCGACCCGGCGGATCCGTGCCCTCGGTTCCGGAGATTGCTGAGACCCTGCGGGCCGCCGTGGTCGCCCGCGTTGATGCCTGGGCCGCCGAGCTTGCGGCATCCGATGCGGCCGCCGGCCCGTTCGCGCCGATCCTCTCCGAGTACTTCGACCTTGTGCCCATGTTGGGCCATCAGGTGGTTGCGCTCACCCCGGACGGACATCCTCTTGCGGTCGGGGTGTTTACGGGGCTCGACGTCTGGGGCCGCGCGACGCTTGCTGCACCGGATGGGGCCGAGCAGGCGTTTCCCTCTGAGGCGGTAAGCCTGCGCGAAGTGTGACCGCATTTGCCGGTGCAGCCGGGCTGGTTGGCGGCCCCGCCGCCCGCTATGCGCCGGGGCACCAGGCCGCGTACGATGCGGTGCGGCCTGGTGCCCCGGCACTCCTTTGTGTGCGGTAGGGGGTCAGACTAGTAATAATAATGAATAACACCCTAAGTTTTTGGACAAAAGTGGCAAATATATAAGTCAATAAGGCGTCGAAAGGGCTTATTGCGGCACGAAGGCTTCAATCCTTGCGAAATCCGACATTTCTCATGCCCATTTAATGAACATCTGTCGTCTAAAAGGGCCGAGTATGGACCGAAAGACTGGATTGGACGTATATATTTGCCACTTTTTGCCCATGCTGCCAGGGGGTTAAGTAAAAACAAGAGGACTTGCTGGAGAAGCGTGGATTCGACTGAATATGCGCGCCGGGACGCGCCGTTCTGCCTGGTGCGAGCGGGTGACGAGGATCCATGCAGCGCCCGCAATATCCCTACAGCTCGCGCGCGTGCAGGCGGCGGTGGATTTCGCGGATGCCGCGCAGGGTGAGCTGGCCGTCGATGATATCGAAGAGATCGGTGCATTCCGCAACGATCCCGGCGAGTCCGCCCGTCGCGATGACGATCGCATCGGGGGCACCGAGCTCGGCCTTGATGCGGGCGACGAGGCCTTCTGCCATGGCTGCGGTGCCCACGACCAGGCCGTTCTGGACGGCTTCGACGGTGTTGCGGCCGATTGCATGGGCAGGCGACTCGAGGGGAACGCTGGCGAGCCGCGCGGCGCGCGCGGTGAGCGCATCCATGGAGATGCGCAGTCCCGGAGCGATGGCGCCGCCGATGTAGGCCCCGTCGGCGTTGACGACATCGATGTTGGTTGCGGTTCCGAAGTCGACGACGATCGCTGGTGCACCGTGGAACGCGGCGGCGGCGACGGAATTGGCGATGCGGTCGGCCCCGACTTCGGAGGGGTTGTCGGCGACGATGGGCGTGACGGCGGCGGTGTCGCGTCCGACAGCGAGGAATTCCGCGTCGATTTGCGCGGCGACGGCTTCCCATTCGCGCACGAGCTGGGGGACGACGCCGGCGAAGGCAATCGCCTCGACCGAGGAGAGGTCGTGGCCGTACATGCGGAAGAAACCGAGCAGGCGGACATGGATCTCGTCCTTCGTATGCGCGCGGTCGGTGGGCATGCGCCACGAGCTGAGGAGCTGGTCGTCACGGAACAGGCCGATCGCGGTCTGCGTGTTGCCCATATCGACAGCGAGGATCATGGTGCCTCCAAGATGCATGACGGGCCGAGCCCGGTGTGACTGTTGTCCTAAGACATTGTATAGAAGCATGGGCGGGTGCGTTGTTCGCGGTGTGCGCCTTGGGGAATTCGGGCACAAGCGCCCCGGCGACGGCTCTGGTCCGTGTGTGGCCCGGTAACGACCTGCTCGTTTTCGATATATGTTGAACATGTGAAGAAAAGGCATATATCGATCGGGCTATTGTCAGGAATGGTTGCGCTACGTAATATATCTTCTTGCGCACGAGATGCGCCCAGACATTGCGGGGTGGAGCAGTCTGGTAGCTCGCCGGGCTCATAACCCGGAGGTCGTAGGTTCAAATCCTGCCCCCGCGACCAAGAACTTAGAGGTCAGCTGCTTAGTCGGCTGGCCTTTTTTCTTGTTGTGGCAGCCTGTTTTGGGGCTTGTGGCAGGGTTGTGGCAGTAAACCATGGCAAACACTGAGAATCAGGCAGCGGGAAGAAGGCCGAAGACGTCCTTCGGCAGCTCGGCTAAGTCGCCCCATTTCTCCGAGGAGCCTCCGTCGTCTCCCGGTAGGAAGTGCGCATAGATCTTGTACGTAATCTCAATGCTTTCATGGCCGAGCCTGCTGGACACGTACTGAATCGGAACGCCTTTCTTTAGAAGCAAGGAGGCATGGGTATGACGAGTTCCATGCAGCGTGATGTTGAATGACTTGTGCTGGGCGAAGCGGCTGAAGTCGCTCGTGAATTTCGACGGGCGGTAGAGCTCGCCGAGGTCGCTGCAGAACACGGGGGTGTCCTCGCCCTGCTCGATGTCGTTGTACATCAGGCGATAGAGCTGCATTTGCTTGTGACGGCGCAGGAACTCGACCGTCCCCTCGGGAATGGTGACGTCCCTGTACGAGCGGTTGCTCTTGGGCAGCTTCTCCTCCAGGGTCTCACCGCAGTAGGTGTCCGTCGCGCGTGCCTCGGCGAGTGCGCGGCGGACGCGTATGACGCCCTCATCGAGGCTGACATCGCGCCACCTGAGTGCGCACAGCTCGCCGCGCCTCATGCCCGTGTCGAGCGCGAGGTTTGTGGCGGCGGCGAAGCGGTAGTCCGGGCATCCGAGCAGGGCGACCTTCATGCGGCACACCTCGTTTTCATCGATGACCCGAACCTCCTTCGTCTCCTTGGATGGAACGTCCACGAGCTCGCAGGGGTTGGACTCGATGTATTCGAGGCGGCGGGCGCGCTTGAGCGCGGTCTTCAGGAAAGACAGGGCCTTCTGGCAGGTGTTGCCAGAAAGGGGCTTGCCGTTGAGGCCGCCGCTTTGGCGCATCCACGCCAGCTGGTCCTCGATCATGTAAGGCTTCAAGTCTTTCAGCAGGGTCGTGCCGAGTCTCGGTGCCCAGCGCGTCTCGACGATGTCGCGGTAGCCGCGAATCGTGTTGGCGCTCAGGTGCTTCACGTCGTGCAGGTAGGCGACGTGGTCGCGCAGGAACTCCTCAAGGGTGATGTTGCTGCGGTCCACGCGGGTGCGGGCCGTCATGAGCTCTACGCGCCACTCGTCCAGCAGGCGCTTTGCCTCGGTCTTGGTGCGGCAGTGGACGGTCTTACTCAGGCGCTTGGAGGGCTTGCCGTCCTCGCTCACGCTAACTCTGAGCAGCCAAGAGTCCTTGCCGCGCTTCACGGGTGCGTAGCCTTCGCTGACTGTTCTCATATCTGTTCACCTCCTTCAAGTGCGTTGAGGGCGGATAGATCTATCTCAAACCGATTACTCGGTAATGAGCCCTTGGGACTTCTTCTTGCTATAGGAATTGGCGCAGCTGCGTTTGCAGAAGCGGGTCTTCTGGATCACCTTGCCTGGCTTCTCCTCGCGGTACTTCTTGAAGATTCGTCCGCAGTTGTCACAGATGCGCCATTCGGCGGGGTCGTCATAGAGGAGGCCAAACTGGGAGATGATTGCCTCGGAGAGGCATCCGTAGGAATGCGTGCTCGCCGGTCTACGGTGGGTCTTTTTTCGCGCATGGGACCAAGCGGCGAGGGGTCCACCGTTGTCATCTTCGGCTTCGTCGGGAGTTCCACCTGTTCCATCAAAGCGGTAAGAGAGAAGAGAGTTCGCTAGGAAGGAGATTGCGGTATTTGATGCGATTACCAGTCCATCCGCAAGGGTTGATGTATAGCTCTCCCGCGTGTTGAAGCCCGCATTTTCACCTTGTTGCACCATCGACTTGAATTCTGAACTCTCGAGAATGAGCGTATCGTATGACTTAAGGCGAGTATTTTTCAATAGAGTGTCGGTGTTGGAGAGAAGGAAAAAGCTAATGCCGTTCTGTGCCATGTGCGAGCGGTCGCAAAGGTAATCGGCAACTTCGTTGGCACCCCAGGTGTCGGTGTTTTCCAAGCCATATGCGACGGCGGTAATCAGGGCAGTCGATACCTGAAGGGCACGTATTGTCTGAATTACCTCCGCCTCGGAAATGGCTCCCACGACCGAGCGGTCATTTAGATGGATGCGGCGAGCTTCCTCGGAGAGAAAGTATGGTCTGCGCCCCAGTAACGTTTTGTCGTCTTCCGAGTAAGCGCTACTGAACAAGGGGATGCCTGCGGCGGATGCGCTCTCGCTGGCCAGAATGTCCCATTCGCTCTTGAGCGGCTGAAAATCTGTCTTGAAAAGCTTGAAACGGCTGCGGAAAAGAGTGAGGCGTTGAGCGCCATCGTAGCCGCTGGAAACGGGAAAGCCGTAACGCTCGCAGAAGCGAACGATGCTTTCGGTGCGATCAACGTTGACCTTCTGGAGGCTGCTTGCAAAAAACTCGTTTTCCAGATGCTCGAATTGCATGACAGTGGGCTCGCCATGCTCAACATAGTATGCGAAACGCTCGCCGTCGGCGCTGGTTCCCCACAGGCGATCAAAGCTGTAGCGCAGCCACGGTTTTACTGTCTTGATGTCGAGCTTGATGGGCTGGCGGACCGATAGGGGTAAGCGCTCATAGTTAACTAATGGACTCAAAACCTAATCCAATCCAACTATTGACTTTAGTTCCAAGTGTATGATACCACAGAATGGATTCGAAACACATATAAGTCCATAATTTGGAGGATAAATGGAAAAGGTAGAACATAAGGGACCTTGTCTCCCCGACGTGCTCCATGTGGCCGACGTCGCCAAGTTCCTCGGCTTGCACGAAAAAACCGTTTACACGTATGTTCGCGAAGGCAAGATTCGTGCGATCCGCTGTGGGCGCAGTTATCGCATCCGTCGCGAGTGGGTCTATGACTTTCTCGATTCCGAGAGCGCTTTCAAGGGCTAGGTCCTTTATGGGCGGGGCGTGGACGAGAAATTATGAAACCGAAGCAGATGTCGTTGCACCGATTCTGGCGAAATGCGGAGGTGCCGCTGGCGCTCTGTATCTCTGGCTTCATTCGCGCGTTTTTGCGTGCAGAAACAACATCGGGATAAGCATGGAGAAGCTTGCTGAGGCAATCGGAGTGAGTCGCAAGACGCTGTGGAGCGCAGCAAATGCCCTCAAGGACCACGGGGTTATAACTTTTGAGACGAGGCGGGGAAATGGCGGCGGAACGGTGTTTCACCTAACCAGTCTTTCGGAGTTCAAATGTGAAGCAAGAGATCCGTTAAAGGTGGAGGGCGCTACACGTTGCAGGGGCTCAAATGGGAATGAGGCTACGCATCAAACTGGAAGTCCGGGACGCCTAACTAAGAGCGGAGACTTTTATTTAGACACCAACAAAGAGGGGCCCAAATATGACCCGTTGATTTCTCTGCTGGACCGCGTGGATGGGGAGATGCCATGAACGAGAAGCTTGTCGTCGTGAAGAACACAATCTCCAGCGAAGACTTCGTCGCCCAAATGAAGAAGATGGGATGTGCGGGCAATGGCGGTGGGGCGAAGGAGTTTGACCTCGAAGAAAAGCTCGTGAAAGCGGGCGTGCCCGAGGTGGTTATCAAGGTCATGGCGTCCGAGGGCTTTGACGAGTGTCGCATTCCTCTGGCAGTGAAAAAATGGGTAGAGGGATACTCTGGAAAGGGGACTTCCTCGTTGTGGCTTAGCGGCGGGAGCGGCGCAGGCAAGAGCACTGCGGCGGCATGGGTGGTTAAAGGGATTGTTGAAGCGTCGGGGGAGCCCGAATCATTGGCCGACGGTTGCATATTCGTGGCTGTTTCCGATTTGGTCCACGGGACGTGGATGGGTTCAGGTCTTTACGGCGAGGGGAATAAGTGGAGGCTCATCGAGCCGCTGACGACCTGCCCCCTTCTCGTCCTAGACGATTTGGGCTCGTGCGTAAGGCAGGGAAGGGAAGAATGCTCGGTCGTCCGCGAGGTGGTTGATAAGCGTTGGGGCCATATGCTGCCTACCATCTATACCACCCAATATGGACTTGAGGAGTATTGCAACTCGCTCGTGAAGGCGGGCGCAGACATTCACGATACAACTTCAATGGCCAACAGGATCATTGCTTCTCTTGGCAATTACGTGGGAAGAGACGACAGGCTGGTTAAACAACACTTCGTCCCGATTCATTGGCCCGGGTAAGAGGACGTGATGCGCGCTTCCTGCCTTAGAATTGGGGGAGATCAGTTCTACGGAGGTATCCATGGCAGGGACTAAAGCCGACGCCGAGGCGTTCGCCAAGCGCTGGGCCAACAGGGGCGACGAGACGCAGGAGGGTCGCTCCTACTGGATCGACCTGTTCCAGAACGTGCTGGGCGTCGAGGATGCTATCGAGCGCCTGAAGTTCGAGGTTCCCGTGCACACGGACTCCGGTTCATCCCACGCGGGTTACATCGACGTCCTCATCCCGAGCGCGAGCGCACTCGTCGAGATGAAGGGCAGGGACGTGGACCTCGACAAGAAGGAGGTCCGTCAGGGCCGCGAGGTTACGCCTGCCGAGCAGGGCAGGGGCTACGCCGTGGGCCTGCCTCTCAACCAGCAGCCCCGCTACGTCATCGCCTGCAACTTCCGCGAGATCCGCGTGTACGACCGTAACGTCAACCCGCTGTGCGTGGGAGACGAGTACCTGTCCTTAGAGTTGGGCGACCTGCCCAAGAACCTCCCCGCGCTTCAGTTCCTCAAGGGGTCCGGAGAGGCCCCGAAGAGCGTCCAGCGCGCCGTCTCCATCGAGGCGGGCCGCATCATGGGGCAGATCCACAACGAGATCTCCGGCCTCTACCACGACCCCGACAGCGAGGAGAGCCACCATGCGCTGTCGGTGCTGTGCACCCGCATCATGTTCCTCATGTTCTGCGAGGACGCGGGCCTGATCGAGCCCGGCCTCTTTCGCGACTACGTGGCCTCCGTGGACGGCGCGCACTTGCGCGGTGCGCTCATCGAGTTGTTCCAATGGCTGGACACCGACGATGAGGCCCGCAAGCAGGAGTACCCCAGCGAACTGCTGGCGCGCTTCCCCTACATGAACGGCGGCCTGTTCCGCGAGCGCGTCCAGATACCGCAGCTGAACGACAAGGTCCACTACGAGATCCTCGTCTCCGGTTGTCAGGAGTTCGACTGGTCTGGAGTGGACCCCACCGTCTTCGGCTCCATCTTCGAGGGCGCACTCAGCCACGACACGCGCCGCAGCGGCGGCATGCACTACACGAGCCCTGAGAACATCCACAAGGTCATCGACCCGCTGTTCCTCGACGGGCTGAAGGAGGAGCTCGATGGCATCCTGTCCGAGCAGAGCCCCAACACCCGCGAGCGGCAGCTCCGCTCCTTCAACGAGAAGCTGGGCTCGCTGACGTTCCTCGACCCCGCGTGCGGGTCGGGAAACTTCCTCACCGAGACCTACGTGTGCCTGCGCAGGCTGGAGAACACGGTCCTCATGGAGCTGCAGCGCCTCGAGGCGGCCAGAAGCAAGAAGGTCGCCGAGGGCCAGGTCGGCATCGACTTCGCAGAGGAAGGGACGGGGGAGGACCCCGTCAAGGTGACGCTCTCCAACTTCCACGGCATCGAGATCAACGACTTCGCCTGCTGCGTGGCGCGCACGGCACTCTGGATCGCCGAGAAGCAGGCCGACATCAACACCGCCAAGGTGACCAAGCGCGTCTACGATGAGCTTCCGCTCAAGGAATATGGGACCATCGTGAAGGCCAACGCCCTCCAGCTCGACTGGAGCGAGGTTGTCCCGGCGAGCGACTGCGACTACATCATGGGAAACCCGCCGTTTCTCGGGCATCAAGAGATGTCTGAGGCACAGCACGCCGACATGGATAATGTTCTTGGCCAGTGCAAGAAGCATGGCAAGTTGGACTATGTCGCGGGTTGGTACGCGAAAGCAGCGGAGTACAAAGCCGAAGGCGGTTTGCGAGCTGCGTTTGTATCCACGAATTCAATCTGTCAGGGAGAGCAGGTTTCCATCCTTTGGGACTATCTCTTTGGGCTCGGGATGCGCATCTCCTTTGCACACAAGAGCTTTATCTGGAATAGCGAAGCTACGGATCAAGCGCACGTTCACTGCGTAATCGTCGGGTTCGGCAATGATGAACCAGCGGCCCCAACCCTGTTCTCGCGGGCTGGCGCTAGGTCTGTGTCCCAGATCAACGGTTATTTGTTCGAGGGCCCCTTGCAATCCGTTGCCTCTAGGTCTAAAAACGTCAATGACGAGTACGCCGGAACGAAGCTGGTAAAGGGAAGCCAGCCCACCGACGGCCAGAACCTCTTGTTCGGCAGGGAGGAGGGCGAGGCGTTCTTGGCGCGCAACCCAGACTGCGTGGATCTTCTCCGCAAGTACATAGGGGCGGATGAGTTTATAAAGGGCAACTACCGGTATTGCCTCTGGCTTAAAGACGTTCCCCCGACGCGATATGTCAACAACAGTGAGATAATGGACAGGCTGGCTGCCGTGAGAGAAATGAGGCTCAAAAGCAAGACGGCTTCTGTCAGGAGAGATGCCGACACACCTTTCCTGTTCACCCAGATTCGTCAGCCCGATACCGACTACCTGCTATTCCCAAGGCATTCGACGGGGCGACGGATTTATCTTCCTATTGGCTTCGTGTCTGCGGATGTCATAGCAAGCGATGCCGCCTCCTTTATCCCCAATGCCGATCTATATCAATTCGGGATTCTGTCATCCCTTTTTCACAACGCTTGGATGAGAGTGGTTTGCGGGCGTCTAAAGTCCGACTACCGTTATTCACCCGCCGTATACAACAGCTTCGTATTCCCGGAGTGCGGGGAGGCGCAGCGGGAGTACATCTCTAGCTGCGCTCAGGCTGTGCTGGATGCGCGGGAGCAGGCGGGGGAGTCTTTGGAGACGCTCTATAACCCGGACAACTCCATTGTGTTCCCCGATTTGATGCGTGCCCATCGCGAGCTCGACGCCGCTGTTGAAGCCGCCTACGGCGTCGATTTCAACGGCGATGAGGAGAAGATCGTCGCGCACCTGTTCAAGTTGTACTCGGAAAAGGTATCCGCCAATGAAGGATGACAATCCTGAGGAGAGCGTGGCATGGAGGAATGTCGGGATCCCATCATGCCACGAGGCCTTTCAGTGGTTCCCAAAATGTCAGTGGCACGCTTCGTTGCCCGGAGCAAGCCAAGCAATGTCGGCTTTTCGAGAGGCGATGCAGCCGCTGCCCAAGGTTGCATATCAGGATCTCATCCCTTCGTCGTTGCATGAAACGATGAGGTCAATTCGTGGCGTTTACAGCGAAGCGCTATCTGGTGCGCTTTCCGATTTCGTGGCTTCCACGCGTTTGGCGTTAGATACGTCGTCGATTCTGCGGTCAATTTCCGAATCGCTCAATCCTCTTTATGAGCGACTGTCGTCGTTAGACCTTGCGCTTGACTTGCAGGGGCTGAGAGATGGGTACATTGGTTGGGGGAACCTTGGTTGGATCGTTGCGGACGCCATGACCTTTTCAGAAATACGCGCAGTTCCGCAGACGCTGGTGGAAGCCGATAGGCTATGCATGCGTTATTTTGATCATGGGGGCTTGAATCAGCTGTTCGACCGCCTGCAACTTAACTCCAATAAAAGGAAAGATTTGGACGAGGCCATTAGTCTGTTTACTGACCGTCGTTACAAGCCTTGCGCAATGATGTTGTGCTCCCTAATTGAGGGAGAGTTAATCAAACTTGGCGGTCGCGCCCAGGGAAAGAATCGAAGGAGCGGACGAGTCACCATCGATAAGGTGGCTAGGCAGATTTCCAAAGAAGAGACCCTCCTTGCATTCGAGTTCGAGAACTACTCAAGAGTTTGGGCATACTTTTTTCGATCGGGAAACGACTTTGATCGAAGCCGAGAAGGTGAGCTCAACCGCAATTTCCTCATGCATGGGATGATGTACAAGCCTGTCCGAAGAAAGACGTGCGTGAAGTTGTTCAGCCTGCTGGATTCGACGACTTGTGTGCTGCCGTTAATCGCTGGCGTGTAGTCGCGCCCCATGACGGTGGCATCCTCGGAAGACAGGCGGTTACTCATCACCGCTTAGACCCCATTGAGGAGGGTGCTGGGTCTGTATTATCTGCTGGTCGTTCGAAGTGCTTGTGGCGATTCGGTTTGGAGGTTCGAGTGCTGGGCTTTCCCACGAACCAGCGCCCGTCCTGACGCCATATCGTCTTGAGCTCGCTCGTGTGGCCCATGAACACGTCGAACCTCTCCACGAGGTTGCCGAACACCACCCGCCCGTGCGTCACGTGGCGGGCGGTTGACTTTATTGGCCAGCTCCTTCCGTCTGGCCATATGAGCCTTTTGGGCACATCGACATCGTCGTTGAGGCCCTTCGGCGGACACTCGACCCCCACGTAGACGCGGTCGCATTCGCGCGGTATCCCGCATGTGCCTGACAGGTCCTTTCCCTTGAACAACCCAATCACTTCCCTTCGGGGCGATTGTAGGCCCTCGTCCGGACGCGGCTGAGACATGCGGCCCGCAGGGGAGGCCGTGCCAGAGGGCGCACCCGGTGGAGCTTCCGCCCGCGCGCGTCAAGGGGCCGCACGGAACCCCGCACAAACCTGCGCTTCGCTTCGGTTGGTGGAGGTTGCCGTGCAGCTCCCTTGACCCGCGCGGGCTCCAGCTCGCGGCTTCAGGAAAGAAGCCATAGGCGCGGCAAGCAGCGCCTACGGCTTCTGCCTGCGAGGCGGAGAGGATTGGCCGACATGGCCGGAAAGGAGACCGATATGCAGGAGCTCATGCCGAAGGGGGTGGCGGAGACGGTGCCGCCGCTGTACGCGACCGAGCACGAGGACGACCCCGTCGCGCGCGTGAAGCTGTTCGGCCGCGCGTGGACGTGGTACGTGACCGAGTACGACCCGGCCACGGGCGAGGCGTTCGGCCTCGTCGAGGGCTTAGCCGACGAGTGGGGGTACTTCTCCATCCGCGAGATGGAGGCCCTGAACCGCGCCAAGGGCTTCGGCGTTATCGAGCGCGACGAGCATTTCGAGCCCGCGCCCGTGCGCGAGGTCAGGCGCTAGCCAAAAGACGGAGGGGCCGAGGAGGCCCCGCCCATCGCTGCGGAAAGGATGAACGGGAATGAAGTTAGAAGAGCGGAAGGGCCGCTACGTCGTCTACGAGAGGAGCCTGCTCCACTCGTACAGGAGCGCCCTGCGCGACGGCATCGCCTACGGGGCGAGCGACGACCCTGACGAGGCCATGGGGCTGCTGGACACGGTGTTGGAATACGGCCTCAGCGGATTCGTCTACGACACGGAGAGGAACGCGGTGCGCGACCCTCTGCGCTCGGAAGGGTGGATTTCGCTGTGACCGCCACGGGGTGCCGCGCCTCCCGGCGCGGTGCTCCGGGCCCGCAAGGGGCCCTGCGCCCGCTCGGCCTGCGCTCGGATGCGGGAATCCATCGCTTCGGCCTCGCTCTCGCTGCGCGGCGCGGGGACGCTCCCAGAGGTCGCCTCCCCACGCCGCTCCGCTCACGCCGCCGACGGCCCGCGAACGGCTGCATTGGGTGGCTCCCAGAGGTCTCCACCATTTCGCCGCGTCGCGCGCCGTCGGCTCTCGCTGCGGGCTCCCGAACGCTCCCTCAGGGTCGCCTTCGGAAGCCCTCCGCTCGCCATCCCTATGGGCTGGCAAGATATGCATTGCGACGTACAAACCGTCGTTCCTCCGGTTTGCCCGCCGCAATGATCTTGCCCTGCGCACGGGCGCAGGGGAGGGCGAACCGCTCGCTACGGCTCGCTCCCGCCGGGTGATGGACCGCTCGCTACGGCTCGCTCCCATCAGCTCAGCACGACACCGTCTTTGCTTTCCCGATGTGTGAGAGAATTCGAAAAGTGGCTGATTTGGGAGGTTCCAGTGGGGCTTAAGCGATTGAGTGTTTCTCCTTACGATTATGTCGTTGTTGACGTTGAGACGAATGGGTTTAGGAGCAAGGAGCACGACCTGCTGTCTATCTCTCTGTATAAACCCGATGACGGTCTCGAATATGATCGGTTCCTGCCCCTTGATTTGAACGAAGCCGTTTACACGACCGAGGTAAACGGCATCACGAAGAGCAAGCTGGAGGGGAGAACCCATCTAACGCAAGACGAGCTGGATGGCCTCTTCGAGAGGTTCGAGCTCGGTTCAAGGACCCTTCTTCACTACGGGAACATAGACGAGAAGTTCATCCGCGAATACTTCAAGCGGCAAGGTCTGAGAGGCTTCGAGAGGCTGCGCTTTTACAATTTCAAGAGGATGGTGTGTTCCAGTAAGTTCTCCGACGGGAGCCTCACTAAAGACAGGCTCTGTGGCGCTTTCGGCATCGATGGGGTTACGGAGGTTCACACCGGCATCAACGACTGCAAGCTGGAGTGGAGACTGTTCGAAGCCTTTGGCGGGAATTACATCCTTGCCACAATGCGTGCCTTCCACTGGCAGTTCAGCGTTTTGAGCCCGGACTACATCATTCCGGTTAGCTACCTTTCCGCCATTCCCAATCTCTCCCGGCTATACGAAAGGCCATACATCGCCTACGAGGCGGAGGAGGTTTTCCGCCTCCATGTCGCGGGTGAACACGTCAGGCGTTTCGGCTCCAATTTCTCGGGAAATACCGTTGAACATCTGATCAACGTCATGTCGGGGGCTGAGGTCCAAGACAACCGCGAGTTTTTGAAGGAGAACTACTGCAAGAACAGGCGCATAGGCGAGATGGAGCACGACACTCGCCCAGTATTTATGCGCATGAACCAAGACGGTACGGTGACCGCAGTGGATGAAAGCCATAAGGAGCGAGAATCTGAGCTCAATGCCTGCCTGGCCGACATGAGGGCTCAAATCGAGCCCATGATTGACTTCATCAAGAAGTCGGTTTTCAACGACGGTCCCATCATGTCGCAGGAGCTGATCGTTTGCCGCGACCTCGGAATCATGGCCATGTGCGACCTGTCTTCGAAAGATGCCGTTTTGGAGATCAAGACGACATCCTGGCATCCCGAGAGCTATGCGGAGCAGCTGTATTACGAGGCGAATGGCAGGTCGGCGTACCTCCTCACAATGGAATGGGGAGACGGTGAGGTGGATTTCGTCGTCAACTCGGTTCGCGTGGGACCGGGGGAGAAGCCGAACGACAAAAGAGCGGCGGCGATCGACCGTCTGGGCAAGTCGCTTAAGGATAGCGGTCTTGAAGTTGCGGAGTACCGCTCGTCGGTTAAGCCTATTCGCGTGCGATGCAGGTCGTGTGGCAAGGAATGGGACGAGAGCCGCTACAGAATCGTCAACGGGAAAAGCTTCTGCTCCGTTTGCCATCCCGAGATGGCGGCTGTGCGGAGTGGCGGGCGGGGGCGCGACGACGCGCAGCGACGGCAGCGATTGACCAAGGAGGAGGCCCTATCAATCCGGGCACGAAGGTATGCCGAAAAAGTCTCCTCCCGCAGCGGAGGGGGGCTTCGCGTGGTGGAGTCAAGCTATGTTGGCAGTAAGGACCCTGTGACAGTCGAGTGCCTGTCTTGCGGCAGACTCTGGCAGCCCCGCGCGGACCATCTGCTGTCGAAATGCTATTGCTCAAAGTGCCTCAGGCCCAATCGGGGCTGCACAAAATAATGGCAGGCGAGCGGCGGTCGCCTCCCTCGGGGCAAACCGCCGCCTTCTTTAACCCGGGCGCATAGATTTAGCACATTTAACCCGGGCGCATAGATTTAGCACATGTCCCGCGTGATGTAGTCCATGGTGCGGTACAGCTGCATGCACAGCTTTATCGCGCGCATCACCCCGTGGTAGGTGAACCGGATCGTGCGCCCCGTCCTGCGGTGCGTGACGTAGCCGAGCCTCGCCCCGTTCACCTTGCGCTCGCCGCCCAGCGACTTCGAGTGGAATCGGTACTGGAGGTCTCCTCCCCTCGAGCGCTTGAGCTTGATGCCGTCCTGTGCGAGGCGGCGCGACAGCTCCGCCATGCGGTCGGGGCAGTCGGGGATGCGCCCGACCTCCTCGATGCGCTTGGCGACCGCGCGCCGCACGCGTTCGTTCTCGGAGCGCCCGGCCTGCCCCTTGCGGGCCATGTCGCGCTCCGCTGCCCCGGGCTGCCTTCCGTGCACGCGGGAGTTCGCCTTGCCGCGTTCGAGCTGTTTCAGGCCGTATTTCTCATCGAGGGCCCTCACGGTTTCGGCGCGCGACTTCGCTGCCACTCGAGCAGGGCCCTCGTTGAGGCGCAGCCCGGTGGCTAGGTCGCTCCTGTTTACGGCCAAGTGTGCGGAGAACCTGTCCGTGCCGTCGGAACTGCAGTGCTCCCTATGCAGGACGACGAGGCATTCGTGGGTGCCGTACCGCGTCTGGATGTAATCGCGGGCGTAGTCCATGCAGAGCTCGGGCGTCATCTTGCCGCCGTTGCAGCTGCATTCGTCCGGGTTGAAGTTGAGGGTAATATGCTGAAGGTAGGTGCAGCGCGCGCCTGCCTTGCCCGGCGCATTGTGGCCGAACTGCTCGCGCGTGGCGTGCATTTCCTCGAACCACCTATCCTCGTCGATGATGTTCTGGGTGTCGTGTGCCAGTACCTTCTCTCGGTTCCAATCGAGGTACGACCTGATGTTTCTAAGGTGGCGCTCGCTGCAGACTGACACTTGCTTCACGGCTGTCATCTTCCTCCTTCCCCGGGGCTATAACGCGCCCCACTCGTCTTCGTCGGCGGCGTCGGCGTTTGTTTCGGGGAAGTCTGGGCACCAGGTGGGGACGCATTCGTTTTTGCGGCGCTCCGCTCGCCCATCGAGCATCTGCTGGTATGCCAGCCTCCTCGCGCGTTCGTGTTCGCGCGTACCAAGGTCGAAGTGGCCTTTGGTCGGTGTCTTGGTGCAGTCTGTCAGGGGCGCGCGGAACGTGCCCGACCGCTCCGCCGGGATGCCGTTCTCGCCCATCTTGACCACGATCGCACCGTCCCGGTCGGGGTTCATCTCCGTCCATTCCCAAGGGTGGATAAGGTCGTCGGCGTGTTCGGAGAAGCTGGTCGATCCAGTGCTCCCGCCCGCGCCCCGGCTCGTGCTCGTTCCGCGTGTGTGGCGTGTGGTCTTTCCGACGAGCTCCGAGAAGAAGTTGCGATCGTCGGCGTCGCCGAGCTTCATGGCGACCTTCACGCCGCAGTTCGACAGGATGGCGGGCCGCCCGCTCCTCTCGCCGTACTTCTCACCCAGGAGGCTCAGCGACTGCACAGCCCCGATCCAGAACGCCCCGTAGGAGCGGCCCAGGGTGAGCAGCTTCACAAGCGGCTCGACGCGATCCATGGCGCACCATTCGTCCCCGACGAACGTAATGGGGCGCAGCTTGCCGCCGGAGCGGTCTCCGATGGAGAAGATGGAGGTGATGAGCTGGGTAACGAAGATGGTGCAGATGGCGTTGTACGGGCTGCCCGACTCCAGGACGTGGAGGAAGACCGCCGTCTTCTCCGTGAGAGTGCGCTCGGGGTCGATGTCGTCCCCGGAAGTCATCCACGCCACGGGGGCGGAGGAGAAGATGCGCAGGCGGACCTTCATGGTCGAGATGATGCTGCGCAGCTCGTTGCCGCCGGAGGACAGCAGCTGCGAGGCGCGGCTGCGGGCGGGGTGCCCGTCGGGCAGCTGGCGCAGAAATGCCTTGAGAGGAGCCGTCGGATCGGCCCCCTCGCCCTCGGTGCCCCGGCAGAGGACCTCGTTGACGGTCGCGAGGTGCTTCGCCCCGGCGGGGCACTCCTCCGAGCATGCGACCAGCAGTATCAACGCGGAGCAGCCGCTTCGCGCCGACTCCGTCCAGTGCGAGGAGCCCTGCCCGCGCTCCTCCGGGAAGAGCGCCATGGCGATGGCGTCCGCCGCCTGCTCCGCCCCTTGGGAATCACCTTTCTCGGCGAGTTTGACCACGAGGCTCATGGGGTTGAAACGGTGGCCGCGATAGGGGTTCTGGGTGTCGAGCAGCAGCACGTCGTAGCCGCGCCGCTCCAGCTCGGGCCCCGTGATCTCGATGAGCTCGTTCTTCACGTCGGTGACGGCGATGGAGACCGGCTCGGAGCCGTTGGCCCCGTCGCCGTAGGTGAGCAGGTCGATGGTCGGAATGAGGCAGAAGCGCGTCTTGCCCGAGCCCGTGGAACCGTCGAGCAGCACGTGGCGCTCAGGCTCGAATAGGTACTTGCCCTTGGCGAAGCCGTATACGAAGCCGCGCGCTTTGGGGCTTGCCTTGCCGTCCCATGTGACGGAGCCCTTGATGAGCTCGGCTCCCGTCTTGATACGGGCGCTGCCGAGGACGCCTCCGTCCTCGCCGCGCCCCTTCGCCTGCTCCATCGAGAAGAAGAGCAGCGAGATGAGGAAGAGCAGCGCGAGCGTGGCTGCGGTGCCCGCCGGATGGGCGGCGAAGCCGCCCGACAGCCACCAGTCGGGAACGGCGGTGAGATCGAAAGTGGGGATGGTGGTGACGGTGCCTCCGCTCAGAAGGTAATCCGCTGGCTGGGCAAGTGCAGGGCAGCAAAACGCCCCGAGTGCCAGAGCGCTAATGAGGGAGGGGATGAGGATTTCCATTTCTCCCCCTAACCGCGCGCTGCGGAGATAAGCGCGCAGATGTTGTCCGCCGCTACGGAGACGCGGCGCACCGCGCGATCGGTGCTGGCAGCGGAGTCCCCGTCTGCCCCGAAGGTATTGAGCGCGCGAGCGCACTGGTTCAAGTTCGACCCGGCGTGCTTCAGATCTGCGAATGCCTTGCGGAGCTCGGCGATGTCGATGTCCAGCGTGGGACGGGCCTCGGCGTCGCCAAGCAATCTCATCCGCGCGAAGGCGG
This sequence comes from Collinsella phocaeensis, assembly GCF_900119895.1. Classification (GTDB taxonomy): domain Bacteria; phylum Actinomycetota; class Coriobacteriia; order Coriobacteriales; family Coriobacteriaceae; genus Collinsella; species Collinsella phocaeensis. The sequence continues at coordinate 172,701 of NZ_FQLR01000004.1, forward strand.
AAATGCTCATGCCCGCCTTGCGCGCACGTGAGCGGATACGGGTGAGCTCGTTCTCGGTGACGCGGACGTAAATCCGCCTACGGCGTCCGATTGCATTGCGGTGCTTGTCGCCTTTTCGGGCGATGCTCGACTTGTCGTTCATGGAAGTAATCCTTACGTCGGTTGTGGCAGAGCCTGTGGCAGGATTTGTGGCAGCAGGTCCGCTCCCACGGACTACCACAGGCTCCCTAGAATTACTTCCCGTTGCCGTCTTACGAGGTAGATACCCCTAATCAACTCTCATGCGTTTGCATGGCCTACGTAGAAAATGCCCCTCATAACCCGGAGGTCGTAGGTTCAAATCCTGCCCCCGCGACCAAAATCCCAGCTCGGAGGCATTTTCCTCCGAGCTTTTTTCTTTAGAAAACACCAAAATGGTCTTTGAAATGGTCTAACTCGCCGGACGCCCCGACGGCGCCTGCGCGGGCTCGGGGCGCACCATCCCCGCGAGCACGGACAGGTCGATGTCCGCCGTGTAATACTGTCTGTTGACCTCGACCGAGTGGCCGAAGTACGCCGAGCGCACCTCGGCCGGCACCCCGCGGTCGCGCCACTCGCTGTTGAGCGTGGCCCTCCATACATGGGACGCCACGTTGCGGAGCAGCGGGATGCCGAGGTCGTCCGCCAGCTCGTCGTACAGGGCGCGCACCGCCTTCTGCGCGTTCGAGCTGTCCCACATCGCGCCGGGGGCAGCGGGGGCGCCGAACACGTAGGGGTCGCCGTCGGCGGGGAGCCTGCGGACGCGCTCCCTGATGCGCTCGGCGACGCGCTCGTCGTCCACGAAGCACATGCGCCCCCGGCGCGTCTTCGAGGCCTCGTCGGTGATCTCGAGCAGGAGCATCCCGTTTGCCTCCGCGACGCACGAGCGCGTCAGCCTCCTGATCTCGACGATGCGGAGTCCGCATGTCGCCTGGGTGAGGGTCGCGTCGATGACCAGGAGGCGCTTCGCCGTCCGCTCTTCGGCAGTGTAGCGCCCGCGGGCGCCCCTGGGCATCGTCGGGTCGATCGAAAGCAGATGGTCGACGACCCTGAGCCGCTGGTCGCGGGTGAGCGCCTGGCCGCCCTTGGGCTTGCTGCCCTTTCGCTGGTCCCCCGTGTAGTCGGGATTGAGCCCGATGGCCTCGTTGACGGAGATGACATGGTCGGACTTCAGCTCGGCGACGACGTACTTTCTGACGACCTTCTGAACCTGCTTCGCCGTCGCGGTGCCGTGCCCGCGCTCTATGCTGAGGAGGGCCTCCTCGAGGGCGTCGGAGGTGGCGGCGTCGGCGATCGGGTAGCGCCGCGCCGCCTCGGCGTACAGCCGCAGGAGCTCGACGTACTTCTTCCTGGTCCGTGGCCTGAGCTTCGAGTCGGGCTTCGCCTCGATGGCGGGGATTGTCTCCTTCAGGACGTAGTCCCGCATGCCGTCGCTGCTTCGCCACAGGCTCGTGCGCGGCCGGCCGTGCGTTGCCAGGAACTCCTCGGTCTTCGCATGGGCCCGCCGCCTGAGCTCCGCCTGCGAGCAGCTGCCTTGAACCGTGAGTTTGGCGGGCCTCTCGCCGTTGAGCGGCCGGACCCGCCATTGAAGGACGTAGCCGCCCTGCGGCCTTTGCCGGCACGAGCACGAGTCGATCGTGCTCTGCCCCGGCTCGAGCGCCATGCTTCTCATCAGGAACCCCTCCTAGCGACGCGGATGCGACGGGGCTCCCGTGCGGCGGCCGGACCGGGCGCCGCGTGATGTGGCCGCCAGACCGGTCGCGCAGTCGACGGTGCGGGAGTCGATCCACGAGATGACGTCCTCGCGGCGGTACCCCACGGGGGAGCGCTTCGCGCCGAGGCGCACGTAGTCGGGTCCCTTGCCCGCCGCGCGCCAGTTCGCGAGCGTGCTCGCGGAGATCCCCAGCATCGCGGCCGCCTCCGCTGAGCTGAGCAGGCGGCAAGGGTCGTCCTGATTCGAGATGGCGTTATCGTGCGTTTTCATTCCTGGCCTCCCCGGCAGCGCGTTCGTGCGCCGGGCAGCGGTTCCATGCGGGCGCCATCCGGGCGCCCCCGCCCCCGGCCGGGGAGGTTGTCGAGAAGCCTTGCTGCCCCCACCGGGCGTCGCTTCCGACGTGGCTCCGACCTCTTTTCTAGAACCCCGGCCGAGCCCGCGATTCTGTCTCACGCGCGAACAGGGCTGGCGCCGATACAATGCGTCAAGGGAGGCCGTAACCTCGGGGTACAGTTGCGCCGGCCCCTGAGCGGGGCTGCGGCTGACCGGTGTGCTTGGAAGGGCCCCGCCGGTCCACGGCAAAACGGAATACCCTCAGCGGGCTTCAAAGTCAAACCGCGGGAGGCTTAGGGGGCCTGTCGTTTTTTCGTTTCGGAAGGCTTCCGGCGGGGCGGGATGAGGCGCATCGGCCCCGTTCGGCCGCCCGTCCACGGCGGGCTTACCGGAGGGCGATTTTTCGCCATCGCCCGACAGGCGTCCATAAAACGAACACAAACTTCGAATATCAGCTGCTAGGGACCGGTGCGCGCGACGTCTCGAGCGGCTGCTGATTCGGTTTTGCAGGGAAAAAATTCCATAACCGCAGGTCAACTCTCTATCAACGATGAAAACCGCGCAAATAGTCAACTGTAAACAGGGCTATACACAAAATAAACACAACATGCATAAATGCGGGTCAGCGTTCGATTCCGCGCCCCGTCTCGGCCCCGCGGCGCGAGGGCCCATGGAAACCTCTGTTCGATGGGGGTACTGTCTGGCGCAACGACGACAAGACGCCCGTCGGCGCACCGACGGGCCCGAGACGGATGGGAGGCGACGGAGATGGACATCGAGGAGAGCAAGGGCTGCGGCTCGCGTTTGCGGACGCGGAGGAGCGGAGGCCGCGCCCCCGAGCTCCCCGGTTGCCCCGTCGCGTTTCAAAACCCCGCTCGCCACATCGGGCCTAATTGTCGCAAGGTGCCTGTCGCTACCGCGTTCGAGGTTTTCTGCGCGCGGGCGGCCCAGGGCTTGTCTTTGGGCCGCCCCGCGGCGATTTTCCCAGCTACTGCCCCATGCCCTGTCCGCCGCCGTGCCGTCGGCGGAACGTCGCCCGAAAACCCTGCCCGCCTGCCGGTCGATCGGCGCGGCAAATGGCGCGTCAATTACGCGACAATTTGTCAAATTGCCGCGCGCCGTCGGCTAATTGCCGCGCCCACAGGGGGTGAGCGGCATGCCTGAGACCCCAGGGGCTCCAGAAAAGGAGGGCTTCGAGCGCTTCATCAAGGAGGCGGACCGGCCTGCGTGCCCGACGTACTTCGTCAAGCTAACCGATAATTTCGTCGCCATGACGATGCTCGAGGACGAGGCCCCGCACCTCGACGTGAGGGGCGGCGGCAGGTCGAACATATTCGGGGAGCTCAGCCGCGCCGACCAGGAGGAGATCATCAGCCAGCCGGGGTTCCCCGCCGACGAGGGGGAGAACATCCGGAAGCACTGGCGCACCTGGGACGAGTACGCCCGCAAGGACGAGGACGGCAAGTTCCACGGGGTGAAGCTCGTTCCGGGCGGCAGGGAGGCGGTAGACCGGTTCGCCGAGGAGTGGCGAGCGAAGCATCCCGGCGGGAAGGCGCGCCGGGCGGGAGGCGCGCGCGGGCGGAGGAAGGGCGGTCGCGGCGGCGACCAGCGGTCGACAATCCTGATGTTCTCCATGCGCCCGCCATCGAAGCTCGAGGACCCCTCGTCCGCCTACATCGGCTGGACGGACGAGGAGAAGGCGGCGGCGGAGGCGGCCCTCGACCCCGCGGGCGGCGACGCCCGTCCGCTCGCGGAGATCTTCTTCTCGAAGGTCGGAGACGGGGACGACTGCGAGGTGGCCGACTGCTACGCGATCAGGCACGACCGCGACATGCATCCCCCCCATCTGGGACTCGGAGACCGAGAAGTACATCCTCGACGCCCCGAAGGACCCGCACCTGCACGTCTACATCCGCTTCAAGGGCAGGGAATCGGGCCTCACCGCCGCAGGCCTCGCGAAGCGGCTGGGGATCCCGGAATCCCAGGTGGAGAAGGGGAAGACCAGGGGCCGCTACGCATGGTCGACGCAGTGCGCCTACGCGATACACGCGCTCGACGGCGACGACAACCCCGAGAAGCACCACTACGAGCCCGAAGACGTCATCACGCTCAAGGGGAAGCCCTACCCGGAGGTTTACTCCGAGAACAGGTTCTCGTGGGAAAGGAAGCGCGCGCAAAACGTCGAGTCATCCGCAGTCGACGAGCAGTCGCTGTCCGCGCTGCGCGCCGGCATCGCCGACGGCACCATCTCCAGGGAGGACATCATGATCAAGGAGGAGTGCTTCCGCGCCTACGCGACCCCGAAGGGGCGCGCCTCGGTCGAGTGCGCGTTCCAGGCGCGAAGCGAGCGCCGCATGTTCCTCGCGGCGCGGGCGCTGAGGAAGGGGGAGTTCACGAAGACCGTCGTCTACGTCCAGGGCGCCGCGGGCACGGGCAAGACGGAGATGGCGCACGGGTGGTGCGATTTCCTGGAGGCCCGCTTCGGCTGGGACACGTACCGCGCGGCGGCGAAGAACGCCCTCGACGACTACGCCGGCGAGGAGGTGATGCTGCTCGACGACGTCCGCGCACAGGCGATGACGGCGGAGGACTGGCTCAAGCTCCTCGACCCGTACCACGCCAGCCCCGCCTCGGCCCGCTACAGGAACAAGGCGAGCATCGCCCCGCGGGCGATCATCATCACCTGCTCGAAGCCGCCGGAGGAGTTCTTCTGCGCCTGCGCGGCGCGCGCGGACGGCGGCAGCGCGAACGAGGCGATGGACCAGTTCTTCCGCCGCCTCCTCTGGCGCCTCCTGGTCTTCGACCCGTCGACGTACGGCTACTACAACATCGAGGCCTCCCATCCGAAGCTCGCGGCGCACCCCGCGAAGGTGAGCCTGGAGATCACCAAGCCGAACGGGGACTTCGAGATCCTCGATTTCGAGAACCTCAACCACACGCTGAACCCGGCCCCCGGCATGCTCTCGCCCTACGCCGCGACGGAAGGGGTCATCCGCGACGTGGCGGTGAAGTCATCCGGCAAGGGCCTCTCGGAGGACGAGGCCAGCGAGCTTTGCGCGGAGGCGGCCCGCTACGTGCACAGGCGCTTCTTGAAGCTCATGGACTCGGGCGCCATCCCGAGCCTGCCCGGCCCGGACGAGGGCTGCGCCCTCGAGCTGCCGGAGGCGACCGCCTCCCGGCCGACCCGCCACGGGCTGCCCGACGGGCCGCCCGTCCCCCGCGCGGCGGAGGGCGACGGAGGGGAGGAGCCATGACCGGGCGCGGGCCGAACCGCGGCACCCGGACAGCGCGGCCGCCACCGGGCCCCGCGGCCCGGACGGCCGCAAGGCGACGACCACGGCGAAGCCGAAAAAAAGAAAGGGCGCACGGACCATGAACAAAAGACTCTCGATGGCGGGCATAGGGCACTTGATACATCCGAGCGACCGGCCCATCGACTGGGATCAGCTGCTCGACTTCCACCGGCTCAAGCGCGAGCGAGGCATCAAGGTGACCGCGGCGTGCGAGCCCTTGAACATTTTCGAACGATTCACGCTCGATTGCCTGATCTACGCGGAGGAGTTCGACGAGCGGACGAGCTGCATGCCGCGTTACCGCTCGACCTCGAGTAACCGAGGAAGATCTGCCGAGTGGTGCATCAAGGCTCTCGTGACCGCCATCCACCTCACGAACGATCCCTACAGGAGGGAAGCGTACAGCGCCAAACTCCGGACGATCAAGAAGCATGCGGACGAGGAATGGGCCTCGAGGACCGCGCGCAAGGCTCTCGATTACGCCGAGCGCGGCGACAAGCTCCTCTTCTATGAGGAGCATTTTGACTGGAGGGAGGCCGAGGCCACACTCGAGGGCTTTCCCCTCGCGCTTCGCATGGCGGGGAGCGAGGGGGAGCGCGAGAAGCTCGTCGAGGCGCGCAGGAGGCTCCGGGCCCTCCTCAACGAGCAGGCTCGCGAGGCCCGGCGCTACAAAGCGCGCATGCGCCGCCCTCGTTAGGAGGCACGGTCCATCAGGCAATCCGGCACGGATGAAAGGGGAAGGAAATGAAATCCACGACCGACTCGCCCAAGAAGCCCGGCGACATCGGGTACGGGCCCGACGGGGGCCTCATCCTCTACGGCTACATGCCCGAGGGCTACATCAGCGCTCCCGAGGAACCGATCCCGCCCGAACACCTCGGCGACGTGTTCGGGCCCTACGGGTTCTACGACGACCCCTACGATCTCTACGGTCCCGACTATATCGACGACCCCGACTATCTCGACGATCCCTACGGTCTCGGCGACCCGCAGCCCGGCGTCGGGGACGTGTCCGAGGGCTTCGGCGAGAACCGCCCCGGTCGTCAGGCCTAGGCGGCCGGCCGCCCCGCCCCTCTCCGGGGGGGGGCGGGGCCCGGTGCCGCGACACCATGAAAGGAGGCCATCGTTATGGCGAAGAAGACCGACGACGAGCTCATCGAGCTCTACGCGAGGAGGCTCTCGGAGGCGCGCAGGCGCAAGGCGGAGGCCGTGCGCCGCGCGGCGGAGCGCCGGGCGCGCGACATCGCGGCCGCGGCCGACCGCATGACGGTCGGCGCGTTCGACCGCCTCTGCCGTGAGGCGCACGCGAGCCCCGACGCCCCACTGGCGGAGGTGCTGCTCGAGGCCCGCGAGGGCCGGGGCGCGGACGGACCCGAGGCTCCCGCCGAGCGCCCTCCGGGACCCGGCCCGGCGTGAGGCCGGCCGGCCCGGGGAGCCCCGCTCCCCGGCCCTCCCCGTCCGCGAGGCGGACGGGCGCGGCGCCCGCCCCGTGCGGGCGGCAGCGTTGCCACGGCAACGCTGCGTACTGCGTTACGTGGCGTGGGCACGCCACGGGGGACCCCCGCGCCGCCGCCCTGTGGCGGCGCGCGCGGGGGAGTTGGCGGACGAGTTATCAAGGAGGACGCCATGAAGACATCTCTTCACAACCAGCGCGGCGCTCTGGGCGCCGCGAGCGGCCGCCGGCCGCAACACAACGACGCCCTGATGTACCTCTGGGGCGTCGAGCGGTTCCATGCCGACGCGCTGCGTCGTGAGCGCCTAGACCGCGCGGCACCCGAGGACGGGCGCCCGGTGGACGACGGGACGCGGGCGGAGAAGGCGGACGAGCTCTAGGGAGGACGCCATGAAGGCATCTCTTCACGCCCAGCGCGGCCCCCGGGGCGGCAAGGGCGGCTACCAGCCGCAGCACAACGACGGCTCGATGTACCTCTGGGACGGAGCGCGGTTCGGTGCCGGCAGGCCGCTCAACTTGCACTGGGACGAGACCATGCCCGAGGGCGAGTGGCTGACGGGCGGCGAGCAGGCCGGGCGGACCGGCGCCGCCGTCGACTCGTTCTACGAGTCGACCCTGCGCGCCGAGTACGCGAGGAAGCTCGCCAGCGCCGGCTGGCGCAAGAACCCGTCCCGCGTCAAGGAGTTCGGCGACTACTGCAACGACGCGCGCCACCGCCTGTTCGAGACGATAATCCAGGTCGGCGACGCGGAGGAGTCGCCCGGGGAGGGCTGCCTCGAGGCCGCCCTCGACGGCGCGCTCGGGCGGATGCGCGAGCTCGGCGCCCGGATCGTCGCCGTCGACGTCCACCTGGACGAGGCGACGCCCCACGCGCACGTCCTCTGGGCGCTCATCGACTCCGAGGGCGAGTTCAACGTCGACCGCACCCTCCGCGAGCACGGCGTCGAGCCCGCCGAGGCGGCCTCGGGCGGCAAGCGCGACGCGAGGCGCGCGACGCGTCTCGCGGCGTTCACCGCGAGCGTGCGCGAGGCGATGGAGGACGCGGCCGACGAGTGGCTCGCCGAGCACGGGATGGAGGCGCTCGACCGCGAGCGCGACCCTCGGCGCAAGGGCGAGACCCTCCCCGAGTACAAGGGGCGCAAGCGCCGCGAGCGCGCGCAGCGCGAGAAGATCGAGCGGATGCGCGAGGATGCGGAGGCCGTGCTCGACGGCGCGATCGAGAAGGCGGACGAGATCGTCCTCAAGGCGTGGGAGGAGGCCTGCGAGATCAAGGCGGGGGCGCTCTCGGACCGGAGGCTGGCGCGGGGGGAGGCCGAGTCCGCCCGGGCCGCCGCCCGCGAGCTCTCCCGGCGGGAGGCGCGGGCGAGCGTCCTGCTCGACGGGTACGAGCCGCCCGCCTTCGCGCACCTCGTGAGGCCCGAGCAGATGCCGCCCGACATGCACGCCCTATGGCTCTACCTCTACGGGCCGAGGCTCGAGGGCTACGAGCCCGACGACTCCGAGGTCCCCGACCGCTACTGCACCTGCGTCCTGCCGGGCTCCGACGCCCCGGCCGTCGACCCCGACGCCGTCGAGGACGACTTCGACGGGCTGCTCGACGGGCTCTACGGCGACCGCGACGCCTGCGCGAAGGCCTGCGGGGAGGAGGGCGTCTGGCTCTTCGACGCCATCCCGGAGGACTACGAGCTGGGCGAGTGGTTCCTCGACGAGGAGGGCCGCGTGGACCCGGACGTCTGGGGCGACGCCCTCGACAGCTACGCCTCGGACGCGATGGACGCGATCGGCGTCCCGCTCCGCCTCGGGCTCGACCCCGAGCTCCCGCACCCCGGCCTCGCCGAGCGGGAGGCCGCCGTCGAGTCCCGCGAGCGGGAGGTCGCCGAGCGCGACCGCGCGGCCGCCGAGGAGGAGGCGCGTGCCCGCGACGCCCGCGAGCGCGCCGAGGCCGAGCTCCGGGAGGCGGAGCGCCTCCGGGCGCTGGCGGGCAGCGCCTGCGACGTCCTCCGGCGGGGCCTCATCTTTCTCGCCGACCGCTTCGGGCGCGACCGGCTCACCGGCGGGCAGAACGAGGTCGGGCGCGTGCTGTCCGGGCTCGTGAGGAGGATGGGCACGCGGGAGTTCGAGGGCGCCTCCCGCGAGTTCGAGGAGCTGGTGTTCCCGCCTCGCGCGCCCTCGGCGCCCGCCCCCTCGGCCCCGTGCGCCGAGCCGCAGGACTCGCCGGAGCTCTAGGGCGCCCGTTTTGGCCCCTCACGCCGCACTGGCGGCCCGCCGACCCGGGGCGCCTGCGGGCGCACCCGCGCACCCCCCGGGCGCGCCGCCGGCGGGGCGTGAGGGCCCTTAAAACGGAAACGGCAGCTCAGGGCACCCGAAATGCGGTGCAGCGCCGCCGGCGCCGACCGGGGCCCGCCCCGCCGAGGCGCAAAACCCCGGGTCAAACGCGTGTTCGCGAATGTCGCCGGGCCGACCCCTCCGGCGGGGGGACAATGTCAGCGAGAAAGCCAGCGAGGGAGACGAAGGGAGGTGACAAAGATGCGCAAATACGATTTGGAGACGGTCGCCGACAAGTACCCGCGCCTGGCGTACGCGCTCAGCACGGCGAGCCGCGACCGGCTGGCGGAGCTCTGCATGGACCTCATCACCTACATCGGGCAACCGGCGCCCGAGCTCATCGTCAGCTTCATCCTGGAGTGCTACCTCAGCGAGGACTCCCTGGCGGAACGCCTCGAGCGGCAGGAGAAGCGTTGCGCGAGGCTCTTGGAGGAGAACGAGCGGCTCAGCGATCAGCCGGGCGGCGAGTGCGCCTAGCGGGCTGGGGGCGGGGCCGCTTCGTACCGGTCCCGCCCCCAGCATCGGGCCTCGAGCTTGTGAGCCGAAGACTCCCCTGGGCGATACGCCCGACGAACGCGCCGGCTTTTGGCTCGCGGCACGGACAGCATCGCGCCTGATAAAAAATGGAGCGGGCCCCGCGCTGCGGGACGCGCCGACGCGCGCAAGAAAAAGCGGGGCCGATAATCGACCCCGCCTATTCCGCTCAGCCCGCGCCCCTACTCGGGGGCGGTATAGGCGTAGATGCTGCGGGCGGGCGTGCCGTCCTCCCAGCACAGAGCGGAGGCGACCGGCTCGCCATTTTGATAGAACTCGATGAAGGGGAGGTACTTCCCCTCCGCCTCCCACAGGAACGGGCCGTCCACGGAGTACGTGATGGACGGGTCGTCGGGCACGCTGAGCCCGGAGCGAGCCTTGGCGACGAAGGCCTCGTCGACGGACGGTGCGCCGGAATCCTCCGCCTCGGCGGTCTTGAGCGCGATGGTCGCAAGGTCGGGGTCGGTCACGCCGTTGACGATGGTGACGAAGTCGTCCCCTTCGAAGCGGCCGTCCGTGGCGAAGAAGGGCGCGCCGACGCCGAAGAGGTACACCGCAGTCCCGTCCGGCGCGGGACCGACGTCCGTGCTGTACTGCTCCAGCCGGGGGCCGCCCACGATCACGGTGTCGCCGCCAACGTTGCCGTCCGCACCGACGTTCGCGCCGGTCACATGGAAGCGGTACTCGACGGCCCCGTCGTCCGCCTCCGTCGGGCCCTCGACGAACCACGTGTTCGGGCCGCCGTCCTCGCTGTAGGTCCAGCCGTCGGGCACGTCCACGTAGAACCATTCGGTCTCGTAGTCGTGCTCGGCGACGGGCTCGGCCTCCTCTTTCGGAGCCGCCTCCTGCCTGGCCGCCGATCCCTCCGCCGGCCCCGATCCCTGCGAGCCGCTCCCCGCGGCGCCCGGCGCGCACCCGGCGAGCCCCAGTACCGCGACGAGCCCGAGCGCCGCCGCCCTCCTGCTCCCTGTCATGATTTGCTCCTTTCTGCCCTTGTCGACAAAAAAGGGGCCGACGATAGAGCGTCGGCCCCGCGCCCCGTCCCTCAGCCGGCAACGGCCGGGGCGAGCGGATTCTCGGCATACCGCCGCGCACGGCGGCATCGTCGTTCGCCGCGACCACGTCGTGCTGGGGCGTGGCGGCTAGACGTCCTTCTCCACGAGGACGTATATCGCCTCGGCTCGCGGCGCCTCGCTTCTTGCCCCGACCTCCGATACGAGGTCGACGGTGGCCCCCGGCTTCACGTACTCCGCGTAGACGTCGGCGTAGCTGAACGACGTCCACAAGTCGTCGCTCCCCATTTTCAGAAGGGCTCCGCCCGGGCCGCCGTTCCCGTCCTCCGCGCGCAGGAAGACCTCGGCTTTGCGCCACCTGTCCTCGGTGTTGTTCGTGATAGTCCCGCTCAGCTTCCCGTCCGGCGCGATGTCGATGGTGAGGTCGCACTCCTCCGGGGTGAGGATGTCGTAGTTCTGCTCGAGCTGCTCCCAGCCGCCGGTCTCAATCTCGATGTCGCTTGCATCCTCGAGGCCGAACTTCTGCTCGTCACCGTTTTCGGGCGTGTAGGAAGCCACCGTGCCGTCCCCTTTCTCGGCGAGCAGCACGACCTCGTTCTCGCCCGGCATCAGGTAGGCGATGGTCCCGTTCGTGCCGTAACCTGGCGACCAGCAGGAGAGCTTCATCTCGAGTTGCGTCTTGTCCTTGTCGCCGTACTCGTCGACGATCTCGAAATCGCCCGTCGCCGTGATCTCGACGTTCCGCGCGATTTCGTCGGTGTTGTTGGTGACGGTGAGCTTCACGCAGCGGCCGAGGCCCTCCTCGTCGTCGGCCTTGATCCCGCTCACCTCGAGGTCCTCGTACGCTTCCTCCTCGACGCCCGATTCGGCCTGCTTGGTGACATGGGGGTCCTCCTTGGGTGCCGCGAGCGCGCGGATGCACATGAAGCCGCCCACCGCGACGAGCGCGATGGCGACTGCCGCGATGAGCGGCCTCTTCGATCGCTTTTTCTTCATGGGAGCGGGTGCGAGACTGGGCTCCGATGAATCGTCCGGCGTGGATTCCACGTTGACGGTCGACTCCTTCTCGGTGAGGGGCGAGCCGCAAGACGGGCAGAACGAGGAGCCTTCCGGGGCCTTCTTTCCGCATTTGGGACAGAACATACTGCCTCCTTTCAAGTTGGTAAGGGGCCCGGCGCATGGGCGGGCCCCTCGGAATCGGATGTCTTTACAGTTGGTTCCTGCGACGGAAGTGCGCGCCCGCGCCCATCGCGGCCATGCCCGCGAGCACGACGCCCGCGATCATGGCGCCCGCCGCGTCGCCCGTCTGCGGCAGGTCGTCGCCGGACTGCGCGGCCTTGGCCGTGGCCTCGGGCGCGGCCACGTCGTAGCCGGCCTGTGTCATGCCGCCCTGCTCCGTGCCCTGCTCGGGCTTGCCGGGCGTGACCTCGGGCTGCTCGGGCTTCTTTTCGGGCAGCAGCGCCACGAGCTCGTCGTAGGCGGCCTGCGCGTCGGCGAGCGCCGCCTTCTTCTCGGCGAGCTCGGCTGCGGTGGCGTCCTTGTCCTTGAGCGCGGCCTCGTAGGCGGCCTTCGCCTCCGCGAGGCGGTCGGCGGCCATCTCGGCGAGCACGGCCTTCTCCTCGTAGGCGAGGTGCGCCGCATCGAGCGCGGCCTTCACGTCCGCGTCGTCGGAGGTGCCGCCGTTCAGGACGGCGTCCTTCACCGCGTCGGCGTCCGGCAGCGCGGCAGCCCACGCGTCGGCCTTGGCCTGGGCTTGCGGAAGCGCGGCCTCGGCGGCCTGCTTGATGCCCGTCTGCTCCTCGATGTCGGCCATGATGGCGTCCACGAGGGCGTCGACCTCGGCCTTGGCCGCCGCGGCCTCATCGGCCGTGTTCTTTGCCGCGTCGCGGTCGCGCTCGAGCTGGGCGACCTGCTGCCTCTTGGCCTCGAGTGCGGCCTCGGCGTCGTTCAACGCCTCGGTCTGCTCCGTGGTGGGGCCGGCGGCCTCTGCTGCGGCCTTCTTCTGGTCGTAGTCGGCCTCGGCGGCCTCGATCTGGGTGTTCAGGGCCTCGATCTGGGTGTTGAGGTCGTCCACGAGCGCGTTCGCCTTGTCGTAGGCGTCGTCCGCCTCGGCCGCATTGGCCTGGGCGGCATCGAGCGCCGTGGCGGCGTCGGTGAGGCTCTTGTAGGAGGCCTTCGTCTCCTCGAGCTCGCGCGCGGCGGTCTCGGAGGCGTCGCGCAGGCCCTCGAGCTGGCCCTGGGCCTGGGTAAGCTGGCCCTCGAGCTCGGACTTCCGGCCGTTGAGCTCCTCGACCTTCTGGTTCACCTCGGAGGTGACGTTGGTCAGGTTCTCCTGGGCGTCGGACTTGGCCTGCTTGGCCGCGTTCAGCTCCTGCTCGGCCTTGTCGTAGGCGGCTTGCAGGCCGTCCTCGGTCGGGCGCGCGCCGATGGCGGCAAGGTTGTCGTTCGCCTGCGTAAGAGTCTCATTGGCAGACGTGACGCCGTTCTGGGCATCAGCCACCTCGCCCTCGGCCGCGGCCTTCTGCTGCTCGAGCTCGGCGAGCTTGGCCTGGAGCTTCTGAAGCGTCTCGTCGGACGCCCCGCCGTTCTCGGCGGTTTCTTGGATGGCCTCGTCGATGAGCGCGAGGATGTCCTCGGGGTAGAACTCGAACTCACCCTTGAACAGCAGGTCGGTGAGTTTGCTATAGCCACCTTCGGTTATTCCTGGCCAGCCGGCATAGATCTGGTTGTCGGTGTCGTACACCTGACCGTAGGTGCTGCCGTACCGGTTGCCACCGGGCACGGTGTTGATGGCCGCGCCGGTCATGCGGTAATCGGGGTTCATGAGGTTCAGGTAGTGACCGACCTTGGAGTAGGTGTCATTGTCGACTTCGGATTGGTGCTGCATGTAGACCGACCAGGCGGTGGCGTCGGTGGTCGTCCAGCCCTTCTCGGCGCAGAACTTCTCCCAGATGGATTTCTCGGAGTACCAGCTGTCGACGGCACCCTTGCCGTTGGCATGGCCCCAGGCGAGGTTCTCCGCGATGCCGAAACCGTATGGGTTTTCAACGTAGCCGTCGGGAGTCTTCTCGGCCATGTGATTTTGGACGTGGTCGATGTGAGATGCCGACCAGTTGGCCTGGAGCATCGAGGCGGCCATGAGGTTGATCGAGATCTGGATGGGCTTGAGGCCCGCGGCCTCGCGCAGCTCGTTCGTGTGCTGGATGATCTCGAGCGACGCCTTGACGTTGTCGAGGTCGGTCGCATCGCCCTCCTTGCCCACATGGGTGTAGTCGGAGAGCAGCGTGCCGTCATCGAGCTCGTAGTCGTAGAAAGGACCGCCCGTGCCGGTGAGGAGGTGATAGGCGTCGGCCAGATAGCCACGTTCGATATCGACGGGCTTCCCGCTGCTGGTGGTGAACTTGGCGTTGTACCACTCGAGGAAGTCGACGAAGTCATCCATCATGGCCTCGGTGCCCTGGTCGATGCCCCCGGTGATCTCGTCGATCTGCTTCTGGACGCCGTCGATCTGGCTCTTGAGGTCGGCGACCTTCTGTTGCGCCTCGGTGAGCGTCTGCTTGGCGGCCTCGACGCCCTGCTTGGCCGTCTCGACGGCCTCCTGGAGGGGCTTGGCCTTCTCGTCCCACTGGCGCTGGGCCTCGGCGAGGTCCTCGAGCGCAGCCGCGGCGATATCGAACGCCTCCTGCTTCTGGTTCACGAGGCCGTTCGCGGCATCGAGCGCGTCCTGCGCCTCGGCCACCTTGGCCTGCTCGGACGCGATCTGGGCGTCGATGCCCTCGATCTGGCCGGGGAGCGTGGCGATCTTGTTCTCGGCCTCGGCGAGCGCGGCCGCGGCGGCGTCGGCGGCCTGCTGCTTCTCTTGGATCGCCGATGCGGCCTCGGCCTCGGCTTGCGTGCCGGCGCCGGCGACGGCCGTATCGTAGGCCGTCTGGGCTGCGCTCAGCTTCTCGTTGGCGGCGTCGAGCGCGGCCTTGGCGCTCGCGATGGCCCCCTCGTCCTCGCCGTCCTTGACGGCGTCGTAGGCGGCCTGGGCGTTCGCCTGCTCGCCGGTCGCGGCCTCGAGCGCGGCCTTCTCGTCGGCGACGAGCTCGCCCTTGATGGCCTCGACGGTGGCGGCGTAGTTCGCCTTCGCGCTCGCGAGCGCCTCGTCGGCCTGTGTCTTCGCGGCCTGCTTGCCCGCGAGATCGCTCTGGGCTGCTGCCAGCTCGCCCTGCTTGGAGGCCAGCTTGGCGTTGAGCTGATCGAGCGCGGCCTTCGCCTCGTCGGCGGCCTGCTGCTTGGCCTGCTGGTCCGCGACGGCCTCGTCGTAGGCCTTCTTCGCCTCGTCGTAGGCGGCCTGCTCGTCGGCGGTCGGGTTCTCGCCGAGCGCGTCGAGGGCCGCTTGCGCCTCCTTCAGCGCCTCGTTGGCCTCATCGAGCGCGGTCTGCGCTTGCGTCTGGTTCTTCTCGGCCGCTACCTTGTCGGTCTCGAGGCCCTCGAGCGCGGCGCTCGCATCTGAGGACTGGCGGTTCAGGTCCTCGACCTTCTGCTGGGCGGCGGCGAGCTCGGCGTTGAGCGCCTCGATCTGGCGCTCGAGCTCGGCGACCTTCGCGGCGTCGGCCTGGCTCGCGGCGGCAGAGGCGCCGTCGTAGGACTGCTTCGCGTTCGCGACGACCGTTGCCTGCTGGGCGTCGGCGCCCTCGGCGCGGGCGGCGTCGGCCTTTGCCGCATCAAGGGCCTTCGCGGCCTCATCGATCGCGGCCTTGAGCTCCTCTGCCGTCATGCGGCCCTCGCCCTTGATGATGCGCTGGGCGGCGCTACTGAAGCTCGTGTCGACGGTGACGCGCTCGATCGCGGGCGCCTCAGCCGCCACCGCCTGCGAGATGGGCGCGAGCGCGCTCGGCGCCACCATCGCGACGGTCAGCGCGCCTACGAGGGCGCGGCTCCCCAGCTTGTTCATATCGACTCCTCTCTGCGCCTTGGGCGCCATGTGTCTCGGTTGGTACTTTCCCATCCGGCTTTCTCTCCCTCGCTTGTGGTTCGCTATAGCGAACCTAATAGTACATGGTTAATGATAGCGAACCGGTGGACTGTTTCAAGCGGTTACGCTCGGGAAATGGAAAAGAAGGAGCGCCGCCTGAGGCTCGGCAGGAACATCAAGGCGAGGCGCATCGAGGCCGGACACTCGATGCGCCAGTTCGCCGCTATGGTTGGGACCTCGCACAACTATCTATGGGAGATCGAGACCGGTCGCGTGAGCGTCGGCTTCGACATCTTGTGCGTCATCGCGGACTCCCTTGGCGTGAGGGTGCGCGACCTCGTCGACTTCTAACCCGCCTCGTCCTCGAGCTCGAGCGCGATCTTCGCCGCGTTCGCGATCCCGGCGACATACCCCCGCACCCATGCGGGGTCGCTCGAGTCGTCCGAGGCGACCGCCGCCAGCTCCTCGAGGAGCGCCCGGGCGAGGCGCTTTCCCGCTTCCGCTTCCATCACAGCTCTCCCTTCTCGTCGGCCTCGGTGTAGAAGGCCACCTCGGGCTCGAACGCCGGGTCGCCGTAGGCCGCCTCGATCTCCTCCGGGGACATCGCCGCGACCTCGGCCGCCGACCACCGCCCGTTGTCCGCGAGCATCCACGCCTTCTCGTGCCATGCCGGGCGTCCGCCCCAGACCTCGCGCCAGTCGTCCTCGGAGACGTACTCGCCGAGGTCGTCGATCCGGTAGACGCCCTCGAACGGCTCGAAGGCCCGCCGCACGCGCGCCCTCAGCTCGCCCGTCACCGCCAGGATGCCGTCCATGGTGTCGCGGCCTATGGGCCCCGCCTTCCCGTCTTCCAGCACAGCTGTCGGCCTCCTCCCTAGATCGCGCGGACCGGCACCCTGCGCACCGTCGGCGTGAGCAGGTAGTTGTTGATGTTGCCCGACCAGCCGGCGTCGTCGGCCCCGTACATCGCCACGTAGGGCACGCCCGAAGTGTCGAGCCCGTTCACGACGCGGCCGTCGCCGACGCCGGCCACCGGGTACGCCTCGAAGCGCCCGTCGACCCGCCGCATGAACACCTCGTCGCCCGGGACGACCCCGGAGGCGGGCACCTCCTCGGCGTCGAGGTAGGCCCCGAGCCTCTGGTCCTCGGGCTGGGCGGCGTCGATGTCGCGCAGCATCTCGGCGCGGGGGTACACGTCCTGCTCCTCCTCGGGGCGGACCTCCCGCATCCCCGCCGGCTCCCAGCCGGGGCCGTACTCCGTCGTCAGGCGGCGGGCGATGCGCCACCCCTCGATGACGTAGATGCCGTTGTCGCCGGGGTCCATGCGCGCGTCGCCCTCGTAGCGCGAGATGCCCACGGAGAGCCCCTCGGCGCCCATGTAGTTGCAGATGACCTGGCAGAGCCTCGCCCAGCCGTAGGTGTCGCTGTCCGGTGCGCGGAAGCCCCTCAGCTCGCAGTACTCGAGGAACGCCCCGACGGAGTCCCTGCCCCCGTTCCAGTGCAGGTAGACGCCCAGGTCTCGCTTCTTGGTTGTGATGATCGCTCGGTTTCCCATCAGGCAGCCCCCTCCGCCTCGTCGTCGAACCAGACTCCCGCCCTGCGCGAGACCGCCGCCGTCGAGGCGCCGGTGAACTCGACCGTGACCGCGTCCGCGCTCACGGTGTGGGGCGGGGTGCGGAACTCCGCGCAGAAGAGGCGGGCGAGGGCCCGCGCCCTCCCCTCGGCCCGGGCCTCGGCGAGCCCGTCGCCGCGCTCCTCCTCGACCGCCGCGACGGTCCACGGCGTCGAGGCGCCCCTGACGATGATGGCGGCGCCCAGCGCCCCGGTCGCGGCCGGGCGGTACGCCCTCGGGCTCACGTCGAGTCCTCCCATGGCGAGCGCCGTCGCGGCGACCTGCTCCGCCGCCGTCGCCGCGCGCAGCGTGATCGCCCTTGCTCCCCTCCGCATGATCTTCTCCCTCCGTCGGATCGCGGGGCTTCCGCCCCCTGTCGGGAGGGTGTCCGTGAGCGCGGCGGGGCGCAGCGCTCAGATGATGAAGGCTGCAGGATTAAGGCGACGCAAGCTCATTGGTTCCAGGCTAACCGATCAAAAGTGTCTAATTTTAGTTAGACATCTCCCTTCGTCGGATCACGGGACCTCCGCCCGGGGCCAGAGCGGAGGCGCAGCCCATGGGAACGGGCCAGCATGATGAAAATATGTATACTGTTTTCATCAACGAGAGGGGGCGGATTATCAACGGAAGCAGGAAGGGTTGGAGAGGGCCAGGGAAACTGACCCTTGCAGAGTTTCGATGGCATTCGGATGGCGACGGGGTCGAAAGAATGGTCTCCAAAATGGTCTAACTCGCCATGATTTTCAGTGATCCAGCGTGATACGGCGTGAGACTAGTTTGATGAATCTCAGCAGGTAAACAGCGGTGTTAAGCGTGATACCTCGGGATACTTAATTATGTTCTGCATTGCCCGGAGGTCGTAGGTTCAAATCCTGCCCCCGCGACCAAGAATGTGCAGCTCGGGAGCCGAAAGGCTCCCGAGCTTTTTTGTTACCGTTCCTCGACCCATGCGGGTGATTCGCGGCTTTGGTCGGCCGCTGTTGGCCTCATGAGGCATGTGCGCCCCCGGATCGCTGCCTGCGTTCGACGCGTGCTCCCACGAGGCGCTATGCTCAATCCTGCGGAATGAGGCTCTCCGCTCGGGGCGTACTCCCCGAAAACCGCCCTGTTGGCTGATGGCTTCTGCTTGTGTGGACCCACGTCTTCGGGAGGCCATCCATGTCGTCTGCGCGCACCGCGGCTTTGGGCCGCTTCATTTCCAGCCTGATCGTCCCGTGCGCCATCGCCCTGCCGATGGGCGTCGCCGTCGGCGCCGTCGATGCGCTGTTCGGTAGGACGCTGCTGCCGGCACTGCTGGGCGCGAGCGCGACGTCGGGCGCACTGGGTCTCGAGAAGTTCGCGGTGGCGTTTTCCCTTCCGGGCGCGATCGACGCTGCGCTGCTGGCGAGTACGCTCGGGCTCGGTGCCGTGTTCGGGCTGGTGGGCGCGGGGTTCGCATGGCTGCTTGCCCGTGCCAAGGCGTGGTCTGCATCGATGTTCATGAGCCCGTTCTCGCGCGTCGCCGCGATGGGGTCCGCTGTCGCCGTCGCGACCCTGCTGTTGTTCGGAGGCAGGTACGCGGGGCTGGGCACGAACCTGATCTCCGCTGGGGTCGCGGGGGAGGGCGTCTTGCCGCTCGACTGGCTCGCCAAGCTGCTGCTCGCCGTGGCGACGTTGGTCGCGGGCTACCAGGGCGGCGAGGTCACCCCGCTGTTCTCCATCGGCGCGAGCCTGGGGTGCGTCCTTGCCGTCCCCTTTGGGATCGATGCGGCCCTTGCCGCCGCCCTGGGCTATGCGGCGGTGTTCGGCGGAGCGACCAACGCGCTGCTCGCGCCGGCGCTCGTCGGGGCCGAGGTGTTCGGCTACGAAGCGCTTCGGCTGTTCTCCATCGCATGCGCCGTGGCGTGCGCGGTCAATTTCAATCAGACGATCTACTCGGGTCAGCAGCGATAGCTCCAGGTGTGCGCCCGGGTATCGGGACCTCGGCCTCTGGCGCCTCCGTGTTATCCGATTGCGGCCCCGCTCGCCGGCCGGCCTCCCGACACGCAGGGGTCCCATACCGGCGATGCCGTCCCCGCGTTGCCGCCCGCCGAGACCCGTCTCGCCGCAGGCAGAATCTCCGTTGCAGCGCATTCGTCAGCACGATACGGTGCAGTGCGATTGTGGTCGAGAGAGAAAGGAAGCCACATGAATCGTCTTGAGGGCAAAGTCGCCGTCGTCACCGGTGCTAACTCCGGCGTGGGCGCCGCTATCGCCAAGCTGTTCGCCGCCGAGGGCGCGAAGGTCGTCATGAGCGCCCGTCGCGTCGCGGCGCTCGAGGAGGTCTCCGCCGAGATCGAGGCGGCCGGCGGCGAGACGCTCGTCGTCCCCACCGACATCTCCAAGCCCGAGGATCCCGAGAACCTGATGGCCGCCGCCGTCGAGAAGTTCGGCAAGATCGATATCCTCGTCAACAACGCCGGCGTGCTCGAGAAGGGCCTCAAGCCCATCGACCGCTTCACCGACGAGGACCTCGACTGGATCGTCGAGACCAACCAGAAGGGCACCATGCGCTGCATGCGCGCCGCCACCAAGCGCATGGAGGCCGGCGCCTCCGTGGTGAACATCGCCTCCGTCGCCGGCGAGAAGGGCTGCGGCGGCGCCGTGTACGTCTCCACCAAGGCCGCCGTCATCGGCGTCACCAAGCACACCGCGCTGCGCTTCCAGTCGGCGGGCATCCGCTGCAACGCCATCTGCCCGGGTAACATCATCACGCCGATGACCATGGGCACCAACCCGGCCGACCTCGATCCCGACATGATCGGCGCCATGATGACCCACAGCAACATGAAGACCCCGTCCTGCACCGCCGAGGACGTCGCCAACATCGCGCTGTTCCTCGCTTCCGACGAGTCCCGTGCCCTGACCGGCCAGATCATCGTGAGCGATTTCGGCTCCATGCTGTAAGGGGTTTCGCGCGCCCGCGCAAAGCGCACGCTCGATAGAGGCTGCCCAGTCGCCCTGGAGGAAACGACCTCCGGGGCGATTTTCATGCGGGCGGGCACGCGGCACGGCAATCCGATCGGCGGCGTGCGCCTCCCTGCTTGGCGTTAGCGCACGGGACGAGGAGTTTCCGCCCGCCGGGCCGGATTCCGATGCGCCCTGCGGATCCGTCGCGCCGTCATGCGTCTCCCTTGGGGGCGTTGCTCTCCGCCGGGCCGGCGCCGTTCATCGCCCCGTGTCGATAGGGGATGGCAAGGGGGCGCACCTCGCGCGCCCCGAGCTCCATGAGGATGCGGACGATCACGGGGGGCAGGGCCACGGCACCCGGTTCCGGGAGCGCGTCGGACACGGCGTGCGCCTCGGTCGCCGGGAGGTCGCTTGCGGCCCTGCGGGAATCGACGGCCGCCGGGCGCGGCGGCTCCGCGCCCCCGAGCCCTTCGATGCGTGCCAGCCCGTCCCGGTTCGCCTCGACCTGGGCGACGCCGTCCGCAAGGCGGACGCGGACATCGGGGAGGCCGAGGCGGTGCAGGTAGTCCTCGCAGGCCCGCACCGTTTCGAGCTTCGTGGCCGTAAGGGCCTCGCCGCAGGGGACGCGCGTCGCGAGGCAGGCCCCCGCCGGCAGGTCCCAGACCTCGTGTCCCCAGGCGCGCAGCACGGAACGCTCCTCCGCTTTGGTCCAGCCGGTATCCATGAGCGGCGAGCGAATGCCAAGCTCGCGCACGGCCCGCATACCCGGCCGGTAGTCGCCCGCGTCGTCGGCGTTGCTGCCGTCGAGCACGACGTCGCAGCCGTGGGCCCGCGCCGCCTCGAGCACGGAGCCCATCAGCAGGCGCTTGCAGCGGTAGCAGCGGTCAGAGGGGTTCGCGGCGACTTCGGGGGCGGAGAGCGGGTCGAGCTCGATGTGCATGATGGGCAGGCCCAGACGCGTCGCCTCGCGTGCGCAGCTTTCGAGCTCCGGGGTCCCGACGAAGGGCGTGACGGCGTGGATGAGGAGCGTGCGGTCGGGCACGGTCCGCGCGCAGGCGGCCGCGAGGAAGGTGCTGTCCACGCCGCCGGAGAACGCGATCGCGATATGCCCCAGCGAGGCGAGCTCGCGCGCGAGGCGGGTAAGCTTGCCGTCGGTCTCGCTGTGGGCGCGTCCGTTCCGCTCGGAGTCGGTGCCGCCCTCGGCTGCGAACGGTTTCGCGTGCATCTGGGTCCCCGTGTATTCCATGCCCGTCCTCTCCATGAAGCTAAGGACACGATACCCGTTCTGGAGTCCGCGTGCACCGTCGTCCTTTGAAGTCTGGAGGGCCCGCACGAGAGCTCCCGCACGTCGTAGGGAGGCGCCGCAAGGGGGCGGGCGTCCGGGGTGCGCAAGGGGCACGCCGGAAAGGCGCGTCCCTTGCGGCGCGGTCGGGTCTTACGCCCGGCACCTGCGCCGGGGGCCGTGCACGGCGGCTTGGTATTTGCCATAATCGGGAGGGAGGGGGCGCAGGGCCGGTCGCTGTGCGCGCCGTCGCCTTGTGCGCCGTTTGACCGCATCGAATCGGGGGAAGCCATGTCGGATCTGCGTTCGTTCGAGCCCGCGCGGTCTTTCGATGGCATCGCCGGCACGGTGCACGCGGCGCTCGATGCGTATTACCACAAGAACTACCTGCCCCTGTTGCGCACGGCCGATGACGACGTGATGTTTATCGGGGCGGGACCGGATGTCGTGCGCGGCAAGCGCGAGCTCACCTGGGCATGCGGACAGGATATCCCCACGCCGAGCTTCCATATGAAGAACGCGTATTTCGACGTGCGGCCGATGCCGGCTGGAGTCGACCCCGACGAGGCGGAGCTCGCGGTGGTCACGGGGTTCTACGACCTGTTCTCCGAAGGGGACAAGCCCATGCTTACCGCGGTTCATCAGAGGCTGACGGTGCTCCTACGCCGAAAGGAGGGCGTGTGGATGTCGTTCTACGTGCACTCCTCCAACGAGTGGAGCGAGCTTGTGGACGACGAGGTGTTTCCGGTTCAGATCAGCTCCCAGACGTATCAGTACGTGCGGAGAATCATCGAGCAAAGCGAGTACGGCCTGGTGTCGGGGCCGCGCCCCGGTCCGGTGGTCATCGAAAGCAAGGGGACGGTGCAGACCGTGGACCCGGGCGAGCTGATCTACGTGCGCGCGACGGCGAAGACGTGCGAGGCGCATATGGCGGGTCGCACGGTGCCGCTTCCGTGTTCGATCTCCAAGATGGCGGCGGAGCTCGAGGGCTCGCAGTTCATGCGCGTACACCGGTCGTACCTGGTGAATGCCGATTACGTGCGCGGGCTCGAGGGCGACGAGCTGGCGCTCAAAGACGGGGAGCGCATTCCGGTGCCGGTCCGTCGCCGTGCGGAGGTGCGCGACTGGGTGATCGCGACGGCCGTGGGCCGCGAGGCGGGCTCGCGCGACTAGCGGAGGCAAAGGTGGCCTGCCGCGGGCGATCTCGGTGCGGGCAGTTTTGGGCATGGCTCGAGTTGGAGCAGGCTGCTCTCGTGTGCATGGATTCCTATGTAAGTGAGGGGTATGTCACTTGTAGGACTTGCTGTCCATTCAGTTTGAAGAAACGACATGCGCCATGAAAGCGTCTCCGAGAATTGCGGGACGTTTTGCGCTCCGGCGCGGTATGTAGACGGGGGGCGGTGTAAAGACGACGGCTCATGAGGTTCGTCGATGGCGCATGGAAGGTGAGCGAGGAGCCGACCTGTACCGAGGCGGGTCGCGAGGAGCGCACGTGCTCCACGTGCGGCGAGAAGGAGTCTCGCAAGATCCCGGCCCTCGGCCACGAGCTCGAGGCCGTCACCGAGGTTGCGGCGACCATTGACGCCGTGGGCACTAAGGCGCACTACAGGTGTTCCGCGTGCGACGAGCTTTTCCTCGATGCCGAGGGCAAGCAGGGCGTGGACGCGGCGGACCTCGTGATCGAGAGGCTCGAGGCCGTGACGGTTACGTTCGATGACTGCATCGATCCCAAGGACGACCACGTCGTGGTGCGTATCGCCAAGGGCGGTGTCGTTTCCGCCGAGGATCTGCCGGAAGACCCGCAGCTTGCGGGCTACGAGTTCTCCGGTTGGTTCCTTTACGATGCGGCGGCTGGCACCTGGGGCGACGCATTCGATCCGACGGAGCCCGTGACTTCCGATCTGCTGGTCGGCGCTCAGTGGAGGAAGCTCGATGACGGCTCCGGCGAAGGCGGATCTACCGAGAAGCCTGCGGACAAGCCGACGAAGCCTACGAACAAGCTCGGCTCCAAGCCCGGATCGGGCGACAAGGACGCGCTTGTCCAGACCGGCGATAACGCCTTCGCGCTGATCGCCGCGGCGTTCTCGGCCGGAGTCGCTGCGATCGGTGCTGGGCTGTTCTCGCACCGTCGCCGCAGCGAGTAGGGGGCGCGGCGTAGCGGCGCGCCCGTGACGCCGCTTTGCGCTCCTGCTTGGGCGGGCGCAAAACCCAGGAGATTTCTCGAGGGCCGTCGCCTGAGGGCGACGGCCCTCATTCGTTTCTGGATCACAACGTCATCCGGTACTGAAGCGCATGGGAATCTCTCGCGATGGCGCGAGGCTTCTTGGCATGACGACTCGTTCACGCGCAACTAGCCGGATGTCGAAGGGCGGAGTTTTGCGCCCGCTGCCCGCTGTCCAATACGACCCTTCCTGCCAGGCAGCTGCCGCGAACGTTGGCGACGCATGATTACACCAATATGCAAAATATAGGCGTACTTCGATTCATATATGCATTATATATACAAGTTACTGAAAGCAGAGGGTTAAAGCTAAGGTGTGCCTCCCGACATGTGGTCAAAAACCTCGTCGAGTCGGTATTGCTAGTGATTTTATAACATTCTGTGGTGCGCCGACGGGGGCTCTGGACGCCCGACGGACGACGAAATCAGCCTTCAGTTTCGCGCGGAGGTGCGGAATTAGGCAAAAATCCGGCATGTATTGGCGTTTCGTCTTAGATTGGGTACCGACTCGACGAGGTTTCGTGCCACCCTCACCGAAATGCGTGCGATCGCGTGCGATTGAACGGGCGATGCGCCTCTGTGGGCTGCGCTTTTGCGGTGACGAGCACTCGTGCCCCCCGCTCGCTGCTGTCTTGTGGGCGTTTTGCGCATGTGCACACCTTTCTAGCTGCTGTGATGCCGCTCCCGTTGCCGGCTTGCCCCACACTTGGTTATCATGTCATCCGGTGAAAGGGGATTCTACCGTGCGTTTTGCTTTCGACATGCTCTAGCTGGGCCGAACAGGTCCCGTCTCGCGCAGCGCGCGAGCGCATCGTCATGTCCGCACGCCACCGCCGCGCGTCTCGCGGCGCCACCGCCCTACAAAAGGAGATATATCATGCGCGATAAGCTCGAGAAGATCATCATCGCCTACCAGGAGCTCGAGAAGAAGCTCTCCGATCCGTCCGTCGCCGGCAACATCAAGGAGTTCACGCGCCTCAACAAGGAGTACGCGCACCAGACCGACCTCGTGAACGCCGCGCGCGAGTACATCGCCGCGCTCGACGACATCGACGTCGCCAAGGAGATGCTGCGCGAGGCCGCCGACGCCGAGGAGAAGGAGATGCTCCAGATGGAGATCTCCGAGAACGAGGCGAAGCTCCCGCAGCTCGAAGAGGACATCAAGTTCATGCTCATCCCGAGCGACCCCAACGACGAGAAGAACACCATCGTCGAGATCCGCTCCGCCGCCGGCGGCGACGAGGCTGCCATCTTCGCGGGCGACCTTTTCAAGATGTATCAGCGCTTCATCGAGTCCAAGAAGTGGAAGATGACCGTGCTCGATTCCAGCCCCAGCGAGGCAGGCGGCTTCAAGAGCATCGAATTCAAGATCGAGGGCGACAAGGTCTACTCCGTCATGAAGTATGAGTCGGGCGTCCACCGTGTCCAGCGCGTCCCCAAGACCGAGAGCCAGGGCCGTATCCAGACCTCCACGGCGACGGTCGCCGTGCTGCCCGAGGCGGAGGAGATCGACGTCCAGATCAACCAGTCCGACCTGCGCATCGACACCTACTGCGCTTCCGGCCCCGGCGGTCAGTGCGTCAACACCACCTACTCGGCGGTGCGCATCACCCACCTGCCCACCAATACCGTGGTCCAGTCCCAGGAGCAG
Organism: Collinsella phocaeensis; assembly: GCF_900119895.1. Taxonomy (GTDB): domain Bacteria; phylum Actinomycetota; class Coriobacteriia; order Coriobacteriales; family Coriobacteriaceae; genus Collinsella; species Collinsella phocaeensis. Next base: position 198,037 of record NZ_FQLR01000004.1, read on the forward strand.
CGTTCCCAGATTCAGAACCGCGAGGTCTGCATGCAGATGCTGCGTGCCCGCCTGTACGAGATGGAGCTCGAGCGCCAGCAGGCCGAGCTGGGCGCCGAGCGCTCCAGCCAGATCGGCCACGGCAATCGTTCCGAGAAGATCCGCACGTACAACCAGCCGCAGGACCGCGTGACCGACCACCGTGTGGGCTACAACTCCACCTATAACGGCGTGCTGCTGGGCGATGGCCTGTCCGACGTGATCGAGGCCCTGGCCGCCGCGGACCGCGCCGAGAAGCTGGCGCAGGCGGTCTGACGTCCCGCTGCGCCCCTGCGGACCTCATCCGGGGCTGCTGACACGCTCAAAAAGGGGACAGGCACCTTTTTGAGGACGGCGCGAGGCCGCTGCAACTCGAAGTCTCGAAGCCCTTCCGGCGCATGTGCCGCGGAAGGGCTTCGTCATACGTCAACCGCCTCTCAAATAAGTGCCTGTCCCCAATTTGAGGGGTTCGACCGGGTGGGCGGTCTCAGGTTTGCAGGCAATTTCCTGCTCAAAAAAGTGCCTGCCCCCCCTTTTGAGCGCTGGCGTGCGGTTCGAATGTGTGTCGATTGCTAATCAAATCGGTGCTCGCCCCCACATTGAGCGGGCCGGTTGGCGGCCCCGTGCCGTTTATCCTACTGATACGGGGAGTTTTGGCGCGAGGGGCATCAGCAATCGGGCTACACGCTATCATGGGAATGTTGCGACCGTGCGGACGTGAGCCTACGGAGCGACGCCCTGCCATACGTTCCCGATGGCGTATGCGCGCCGCCGCCGACGGCGCGCCTGTGACGATTGCCCAGCAACGCCCCTCCTGCGCGGGGGTGCAGAACCAAGAAGGGTCTACCCTATGCCTCAAAAGAAGAACATGCGCATCAAGCGTGAAGCCCCGGAGGCAAAGCCTCAAACCAAGGCGGAGCGCCGCGCGGAGCACAAGGAGAAGATGTCCAAGGGCGCGAAGATCGTGCTCGTGGCCATCGGCTGCGCCGCGATGCTCCTGTCCGTCTCCGCTGCCGCCTGCTCGGGCGTGCTCAACCAGGCGCAGACCAAGGAGGAGTACACCCTCACCGGCGGCGTCGCCGCAACGGTGAACGGCGTCAACATCAAGGAGGACACGGTCACCAAGCAGATCATGGCGGTGCGCACCTCGCTCGGCTACGACAAGGATGATGACTGGGCCCAGTACCTGGTCGATAACAGCATGACTCCGGAGTCCTACCGCGAGCAGGTCATCGATTCCTATGTCGAGAGCTATCTCAAGCAGCAGGCCGAGAAGGAGTACGACATCACCGTAACCGACGAGGATCTCGAGAAGTCCTGGCAGGAGGCCGCCGAGGCCTCGGGCGGCGAGGAGGCCTTCACCGAGCAGATCGAGACCTACGGCTTCACCAAGGACAGCTACAAGGAGAGCCTGCGCAGCAACCTGGCGAGCCAGAAGCTCAAGGAGGCCGTCGCCGGCACCGAGGATCCCACCGATGACGAGATCGTGGCGTACCTCAACGAGAGCCTGGACGTCTACAACGACGCGCGCCGCTCCTCCAACATCCTGATCAAGGTCGCCGAGGACGCGAGCGAGGAAGAGGACGCCGAGGCCAAGGCCAAGGCGCAGGAGGTGCTCGACAAGATCGAGTCGGGCGACATGTCCTTCGCCGATGCCGCCAAGGAGTACTCCGAGGACACGGGCTCGGCGCAGGACGGCGGCGATGTGGGCTGGGATAAGCTCACCACCTTCGTCACCGAGTATCAGGACGCCCTGTCCGGCCTGTCCAAGGGCCAGGTGAGCGGCTTGGTCAAGACCACGTACGGCTACCACATCATCGAGTGCACCGATGTCTTCAAGGTTGATGGTGAGGTGGAGAAGGCCAAGGAGGTCCCGGAGGAGATCCGTACCTACATCTCCAATATCTTGAAGACGCAGGCTGAGAGCACCGCGTACAGCAAGTGGTGGACCGAGTACAAGGAGAAGGCGGACATCGTTATCAACGAGATGCCCGAGAACGTTCCGTACAACGTGAGCCTGAAGGGCGTCGAGCCCACAGCCGAGGGTTCCTCTAACTAGCAGATAGGCACAACGATGGGTGAGCCGGACCCGGACCTGCCTCGCAAGTCCGGGTCCGGCCTCCTGACGATGCGGAGGCGAGCTTTCGTTTTCGCGAGCGAGAGAAGGGATGAGACCATGACGAACGAAGAGCTGCACGAGCAGATGGTCGCGGCCATGAAGGCCAAGGACAAGACGCGCCTTTCCATCATCCGCCAGGTGATGGCCGAAGTGAAAAACGTCGAGGTCAACGAGCGTCGCGATGCCACCGAGGAAGACGTGAACGGTATGATCAAGCGTCTCATCAAGCAGACCGGCGAGACGCTGGAGATGTCCATCAAGGCCGGCACCAACGCCGAGCGCACCGAGACCCTTACCGAGCAGGTCAAGATCCTCGAGAGCCTGCTGCCCGCCCAGCTTTCCGGCGACGAGCTCGTCGCTCTCATCGAGTCCACGATCGCCGAGCTCGGGGCGACGTCCAAGAAGGACATGGGCCGCGTGATGGACGCGCTCACCAAGGCGACCGGCGGTAATTTCGATAAGCCGCTGGCGGCCCGCGAGGTGGGTTCCCGCCTGGCGTAGGACGCCGCTTTCGAGGCGAATCCCTGCGCGTTGCATAGATACGCACGAGGGCGCGGGGCACCCGGACGGTGCCCCGCGCCCTTTTTGGGCAGATGTGACGGGCTCGGTTCTCGTTTCGGCGGGTTGCCAGGCAGCGGGGCTGTCTGCGCGCCCCCGTACGGCGTCTCAAGGGCCTTGCAGAACCTCTCCCCCTCGAAGTGAGTGGTTTTTCTCGACAGGCCCGTGTACACTCCGCCTAGGGAAAGTGCCCAACTGCGGATATCTTGGCCCAAGAAGGCTTCAGGAGTCGTCGCGCCGACGGGTTCGGGAAAATCCACTCACTTCGGGGGGGGGACGTCGCAGGGGCAAAGTCCGGCCCTCAGAATGCCCCGAATTCGTGGCACCCATGCGCCGCGTGGGCCCCATGCGACGTGCATTTTGCGCTCCGCATGGTTGTGTGGAGTTGGCTCCACAAGAACTTCCCAGCAAACACTCCACTACGCTAATGTGTATAATCAACAGCGCTATGGGTATAAAACGGAGACGTTCGTAAAGTTCGGAGTATTTTTTATCGGATAAAACCGCAGCTGGTATCCTTATCCGAGCGTGTAACAACTCGATTTCCGAACCGTTGCGGGGTCCCTTCGGGCACAACCCCGCCCAACGCGACCGTACAATGTATTCCACCGCGCCGCACTCCGCTGCTCGCGCAGCGGCGGATTCGTCTACCGAAGCGGCCGGAGAGTCAGGAAGGAACGCCATATGGCCGATATGATCGAGATTCGGGGTCTCAACAAATACTTCGGCGACCTGCACGTGCTGAAGGACATCGACCTCACCGTCAAAGCGGGCGAGAAGCTTGTCATCATCGGGCCGTCCGGCTCCGGCAAGTCCACGCTCATCCGTTGCGTCGACTATCTCGAGGAACCCACGAGCGGCGAGGTCATCATCGACGGCACGACCCTCACCAAGAAGAACCATCTGGAGATGGCCCGCAAGTACAGCTCCATGGTCTTCCAGCAGTTCAACCTGTATCCGAACATGACGGTCCTGGGCAACCTCACGCTCGCTCCCATCAAGCTGCAGAAGAAGTCCAAGGAGGAGGCCACCGAGGCGGCCATGAACGCGCTCAAGCGCGTCGGCCTCGCCCAGAAGGCGGGGGAGTACCCGCAGAACCTCTCCGGCGGCCAGCAGCAGCGCGTCGCCATCGCCCGCGCCATGTGCACCAAGCAGCCGATCATCCTGTTCGACGAGCCCACCTCCGCGCTCGACCCCGAGATGGTCCAGGAGGTCCTCGACGTCATGATCGAGCTCGCGCAGGAGAACATCACCATGATCTGCGTGACGCACGAGATGGGGTTCGCGCGCCAGGTCGCCGATCGCGTCGTCTTCATGGACGACGGCCAGATCCTGGAAGAGGGCACGCCCGACCACTTCTTCGAGAACCCGCAGAACCCGCGTTGCCGCGAGTTCCTCGCGAAGATCCTGCACTAGGCGTTCGGGTCCTTCTGTCGACAACCGCATCGCCGGGGCATCGACGCCAAGGCGCTCGCGGGAGGTCCGTCTGCCGCGTGCCGGGCTCGCCCGTCCGCACCAACCTTTCGATCCTCTGCCGATCCCGCCGGATGGGACGGAGAGATAACAGGCACCCAAGGGAAGGGGTACATCATGAACATGTCTCGTCGCCAGTTTGTGCAGGTCTGTGGCCTCGGCACGCTGACCGTCGCTGCCTCCGGCGCCCTCGTGGGCTGCGGTGGCGGCTCCGGTGACAAGGGCTCCGCCGCTTCCGATTCCAAGCTCGAGGCCATCAAGAGCCGCGGCAAGCTCAAGGCCGGCGTCAAGAAGGATGTTATCGGCTACGGCTACCTCAACACCTCCACCAACGAGTACGAGGGCCTCGAGATCGACCTGTGCTACCAGGTCGCGGCGGCCGTCCTCGGCGTCTCCTACGACGAGGCCAAGGAGAAGAAGCTCGTCGAGTTCACCGACGTCACGCCCAAGACCCGCGGCCCGCTCATCGACAACGACCAGCTCGACATCATCTGCGCCACCTACACCATCACCGACGAGCGCAAGAAGAGCTGGGACTTCTCCGAGCCCTACCGTGTCGACCACGTGGGCATCCTGATCAAGAAGGGCTCCATGTCCTCCATGGCCGACCTCGACGGCAAGGTCATCGGCGTGTCCCAGGGTTCCACCACCAAGGACATGGTCACCCAGATGCTCGCCGACGAGGGCTTCGACGCCACCCCGACCTTCCAGGAGTTCCCCGACTACCCGTCCATCAAGAGCGCCCTGGACGCCGGCAACGTCGACGCGTTCGCCATGGACCGCTCCACCCTCAAGGGCTACACCACCGATAAGGAGGAGCTGCTCCAGCCCGAGATCGAGTTCGGCGCCCAGGAGTACGGCATCGCCACCAAGAAGGGCTCCGACCTCTCCGCGACCGTCGACGACACCGTCAAGAGCCTGCTCGACGACGGCTGGCTCGACGAGGAGATCGAGACCTGGGGTCTGCTCTAAGGCCACATGACCGAGCCGCGCCGGCGCACGCGAGCCGGTGCGGCCCCTCAAGCCCGGGCGGCCGCCTTGCCGCCCGGGCGTTCGTACGTATAGGCAAACGGAAGGATTGGCATGCTAGAAGGACTTCTCGATCCCCTGCGCTGGGAGATGACCTTCAGCGAGATGGATACCCTTTGGAACGGGTTCTTCTTCACGCTGCAGGTCGTCGTCGCGGGCCTCGCCCTCTCCCTCGTCCTGGGTACCATCCTCGGCGTGTTCTCGACCACGCGCTCGCGCGTGCTGCGCGCCATCAGCCGCATCTACGTCGAGTTCTACCAGAACACGCCGCTGCCGGTGCAGGTGTTCTTCATGTACATGGCCGGCCCGCAGCTGCTCCAGCAGATCACCGGTGCGCCGAGCCCGGTCCGCATCTCGTCGTTCGTGCTCGGCTTCGTGGGCGTCGGCCTGTACCATGCCGCCTACATCTCCGAGGTCATCCGCACGGGCATCGAGGCGGTGCCGCGCGGCCAGATGGAGGCGGCGCTGTCGCAGGGCTTCACGCGCGTGCAGGCATATGCGTACATCATCCTTCCGCAGACCTTCAAGGTCATCCTCCCGCCGCTGTGCAACCAGGCGCTCAACCTGGTGAAGAACACCTCGGTGCTCGCGCTCATCGCCGGCGGCGACCTCATGTACAACGCGGACAACTTCGTGTCCTCCTACGGGTACCTGCAGGGTTACATCATGGCGTGCCTGCTGTACTTCATCATCTGCTTCCCGCTCGCGATCCTCGTGCAATGGCTGGAGAAGCGCTCCAAGGAGCGTCCGCGCGCCAAGAACATCCCCGGCGTGACCGACATCGCCCAGGCCGCCTCGACCGCGAAGGAGGCCTAAACCATGGAGATCTTCAACCAAGCGAACGTGAGCTTCATCCTCGGCGGTTTCGCCAACACCATCGAGATCTCGGTGCTCGCTATCATCTTCTCCCTGCTCTTCGGCACCATCCTCGCCATGGTGAAGCAGTACGGCCCCAAGCCGCTCTCGCTGCTGGTGAGCGCTTACATCGAGCTGTTCCGCTGCACCCCCAACCTGCTGTGGATTCTCTTCATCTACTTCACGGTGAAGGGCGACTACGTGTTCACCTCGGTGCTCTCGTTCACGATCTTCACCTCCGCCGTCATGGCCGAGATCGTGCGCGGCGGCTTCAACTCGATCCCCAAGAGCCAGTTCGAGGCGGCGCGCTCGCAGGGCTTCGGGTTCTTCGGGACCATGTGGTACATCATCCTGCCCCAGACGTTCATGGTGATCATTCCCGCCCTGTTCTCGCAGTGCACGACGGTCATCAAGGACTCCTCCTACCTGGCCGGCGTCAACGTCATGGAGTTCATGTACACCACGAAGGTCGTCATGGCGCAGGCTGCCGATCTTTCGCAGGTGCTGATGCTCTACGGATTCATGTTCGCCCTATACTTCGTATTGAACTTCGGCATCTCTCTGATCGTCCGCGCCTACCAGCGCCGCGTGGTCGCCGCCGCCTAGCGCGCCGCCGGGCTTCGCGGCCCAGCGTGCTGCGCCATGGGGCGAAAGGGCTCCGCGGCATGCGGGGAGGAGAGCCCCGCGGACGGTCGGCGGCACCCGTTTCGGGTGCGAGGACGCAGCTGTCCACGGGCGCCTCGCGCCGACGATGACAGGAAAGCTATCGAGCCGTCGGGCGCGCCCGACAGAAGCGGATGGTGTGATATGGGAAACGCAGGCAGCAGGAAGATCGCGAGCAAGCACTCCAAGAAGCTTGCGAGCGCGCTGTACGATAACGAGAACATGGGCGCGCCGACGCTCGAGGCCGATCCGGACTACCCGGTCGTCATCACGCTGGCGCGCGATTACGGCGCCGATGCGCACGAGATCGGCATCGCGCTCCAGGAGCGCCTGGGTATCCCGCTGTACGACAACGAGCTGCTCATCCGCGCCGCGCAGCGTTCGGAGACGGTGGTGGACAAGGTCGCCGTCTACGACGAGCGCATTTCCGCCGAGATGATGGCGTTCTTGCCGGACCGCTTCGATTCGCGCACGGTGGGCGACCAGCTGTACGGCGCACTCAAGCAGGTCATTCAGGACGTGGGCTTCACCGAGTCCTGCATCATCATCGGCCGCCTGTCCGACTACATCCTGCGCGATAACCCCAACTGCATCAACGTGCTCGTCACGGCGCCGCTTGAGGAGCGCGTCGCCCTCGTGGCGAAGCGTCGCGGCATCGACAGGCGCCGCGCGCAAAAGGTCGTGAAGGGCATGCAGAAGAACCGCGAGCTGTTCTACAAGCGCTATTCCGCGGGCAAGGCCAAGCTGCACGGCGGCAAGGACCTGGTGGTCAACCGCGCGCTGTTCGGCTGCGAGGGCTGCTCCGACATCATCGCGCGCGCCTACGAGGTCAAGATGCGCGAGCTCGGCCGCGCGTAGGATTCAATCGCCGCGCATGCAGCGTCGTCGCGGCCGCCTCGCAGCGCCGCTTCAGACGATAGGGAAGACCCCGAAGGGTATCGAGTCGTTCGGGGTCTTGTTGTGCGCGCGGCGCGGTGGCGCGATGCGATTGGGTCGCGATGCCCGGCGCGCGCCCGTGCGCAGGCGCCGTGCTGGCCGCAACGCATGGAACCTCCCCTTCTCTGGACGACACAGTGCGCTCAGGGGAGGGGAGGCTTCTTTGCCTGTGCCGCGCATCGGCGCGAGCCAAGGTCCCGCGTCGATCAGTAGTGCGCGACGTCGCCGGCGGCCTTGATGCGCTCGATGACGGGCGCGGCCTCTTCGCTGGTGAAGTAGCGGTACGTGGTGTCCGGAACGAGCGCGCGCAGCGCATCGAGGTCGCCGACTTGAAGCGCGCGGCGAACGTTCGAGGCGCTGATCGGCGTATCTCCCTGGGCGAGGCGGGGAATCACGGTGCATGCGACGCCGGCGCGCGGCAGCTCCTCGCACAGCACGCGGTTGTAGATGGACGTCACCTGGCTCGTGGGCTCCTCGCCCACGAAGCGCTCGGTGATGCCCAGCGCCTCGGCGATGCGGCAGAAGACCGCGGCGTCCAGGCGTGCATGGCCCTCGTTGACGGTCGCGGCGTCTTTGAGGAAGTAGCTGGGAAACGTGGCGGACGAGATGATGTAGGGTCCCGAGGCGTGCACGACCGCTCCGGGGAGGTCGGCGCAGCCCTCGCACACAAGGCGCTTGCGAACGGAGAAGGGAACGAGGCTGGCGTCCTCGCTCACCACGAACACGTGGAGCGTGTCGCACGAGGCCATGGCGGTCTCGATGAGGTGCCGGTGCCCGCGCGTGAACGGGTTGGCGTTCATCACCACGGCGGCAGAGCGGCCGTCGCGCCGCGTCTTGGCGAGCGCAGAGAGGTACGAGGCGAACCCGTCGTGGCGGTTCTCGAGGAATACGAGCGTGCCGTCGACGCGCGCGATCTCGTAGAACCCGAGGTCCAGGAAGAACTTCGCCGCCGTGACCTTCGTGTAGACGAACAGGTGCATGTTGCCGCGCTCGTACTGCTTCTCGATGAGATGGCCGACCAGCTCGTTCATGAGGCCCTCGCCCTGATGGGCGGAGCTCACCGCCATGCACCGCAGCGTGTTGCCGAAGCAGCTGCCCGTGGCCACGACGCGGTAGTCCTCGTCGACGATGGCGCACGTGTAGTCGAGGTTCCCGTCGCGCTCGATGCCTTCGGCTTCAAGCAGCTCGTCGACGCGCGCGATCATGCAGGCGTCGCTCGGGTAGACCTGGGTGATGGTGTAGTCGGACATGAAACTCCTTAGCAATCGGGGGCGTATGCCTTCAGCAGGCCGCATCCGTGCGCCATGGGGCATACCATGAGGGGCGCGCTCCGTTGGCGCGCGACGCGCGCGGGCGCATGGACCTAGGCGCGGCATGCGCCAAGAGGGTGCGTCCCTCATGGCGCGCAACTCGTGTCGGCGCGGCTACGCGCGGACGGGCCGGTACTGCTCCTTGATGAGGTCGACGAGGAGGCGTACCTGGGGCAGGCGCTCGGCCTCCTTCTGGCAGTCGATGTACATGCGGCGGACGAACGGCTCGCCGTTGGCAAAGGTGCAGGGTGTCACCGCGCCGTCGAGGTCGTCGAGGATGATGTCGGGCAGCATGGCCCAGCCGACGCGGCGGCGCACGAGGTCGGCGCAGATGGTGAGGCTGTCGACCCGTATGTGGTTGGTGGAATTCGCGAGGTCGTTCTCGTGAAGCCAGCGTGTCATGAGGGTCATCTGCGCCGAGTCTGTGGAGTGGCTGATGTGGAGTAGCTCGGAGAGCGGCGTGTCGGCGTGCTCGCGCGCGCGGGCGACGCAGATGCGCTCCTGCGCGAGCAGGTACTGCATGCCGTCCCAGGGCAGGTCCCCGCGAAGGACAGCGAGATCGAGCTCGCCGCTCTGCAGGTTGCTGTAGAGCTTGTAGCTCTGACCCGTGCGCACATCGAGGTTTACTCGCGGGTAGCGGCGATGGTACTCGGTGAGTATGGACGCGAGGTGCACCGATGCATAGTTGATCGAGAAGCCGGCGCGGAGCGATCCGCAGACCTCGTCCTGCGCGGCGTCGAGTTCGCGGCGCAGGGTGGAGAGCTCATCGCTTGCGCGCTTGGTGCGCTCGAGCACGACCTCCCCCTCGGGGGTGAAGCGCACGCCCTTGCGCGTGCGGATGATGATATCGCAGCCGAGCTCGCGCTCGATGGCCTTGATGCGCTTGGAAAGGGCGGATTGCGTGAGGTAGAGCTGATCGGCGGCACGCGTGATGTTCTGGCAGTCTTTAAGGACGTTCAGCAGCGCGAAGTCTTTCTCGTCCATGATGCGACCTTTCTGCAAAGAGAACAGCAAAAGAACAGTTCATGAAAAACTGTGTTCGATATCAGGCAAATTACATTCCTGTAACGCATGGTCATAGTATCGAATCATAGAAATTCAGATATGAGATAGATTCATGTCAATGGATGAATAGAAGGAATAAAAGCATATAGATACAACAGAAATACAGTTAAATGGTCGAGCAGGTGATGTAAACGGCATATTTTGAGAAAAATCAAAACAGTAGAAGAACATGCCAATATGGAATGCACAAGCATGAAGTAGTGGAAATTATAGAACGCCACGAGAAGCCTATGATGGTCCCCGAAGATACCGCGCGGACATACTGCGCGCGTGCGAGAGAACTCGTCAGAAAGGAGTGCGGATGGTTATCGAGAAGAGCGCCATGGCGGGCACGCTTGAGTCCAGCGACGCCCAGGTAACCGTGGAGCCTGCAGACGACCTGCAGATCAGCGTCTCGAGCAGCGTCCTCAACCAGTACGGCCGTCAGATCAAGGCGACCGTCGAGGCAACCCTGGAGCGCTTGGAGGTCACGAGCGGTCACGTCACCGTCGTGGACAAGGGGGCGCTTGACTGCACCCTCAAGGCGCGCGTCGAGTGCGCCGTCTTCCGCAGCTGCGATATCTCTGCTTCCGATGTCCCCTGGGGAGGTGTCATCCGCTAATGACCCAGCACGTCACTCGCCCGAAGCCGGAGAAGAACCGCCTGCGTCGCACCATGATGTTCATGAACGCGCAGAAGCCCGGCCTCATCAAGGATGCCTACATCTACGGCGCCGACACCATCATGCTCGACCTGGAGGACGCCGTCGCGGAGAGCCAGAAGGACGCCGCCCGCTTCAGCCTCTACCATGCGCTGACCACCATCGACTACGGCGACACCGAGGTCCTGGTCCGTATCAACGGCCTTGATACGCCTCATTGGCAGGAGGACATCCGCGTGGCCGTCGCCGGCGGTGCCGACGGCATCCGCATCGCCAAGTGCGAGAGCGCCCAGGACGTCAAGACCGTCGAGGAGCACATCCTCATGGCCGAGCGCGAGTTCGGCATCGAGGAGGGCCGCACCCTCATCATGGCCGCACTCGAGAGCGCCAGGGGCGTCGTCAACGCGTACGAGATCTGCACCGCTTCCGACCGTCTCTTCGGCGTCGCGCTGGCTGGCGGCGACTTCCGCAAGGACATGCGCGTCAAGGTGACCGAGTCCGGCATCGATATCATGGTCGCTCGCGGCATGATGCTGCTCGCCGCCCGCGCCGCCGGCGTGCAGTGCTTCGACACCAACTTCGCCGACTTCAAGAACATGGAGGGCTTCGAGAACGAGGTTCGTCAGAACCATCAGATGGGCTTCGACGGCAAGTCCATCATCAACCCGCGTCAGATCCGCCTGGTGCATCAGGTCTTCACGCCCAGCGCCAAAGAGGTCGATCACGCCGAGCGCCTGGTCCGCGCCTACAACGAGCAGGCTTCCGCCGGCGTCGGCGTCTTCACCTTCGAGGGCAAGATGGTCGACATCGCCCACGTGCGCGACGCGCAGGACCTGCTCAAGCTGGCCAAGGCTTCGGGCGTCTACCACGGCGATCTGTAAGAAGGAGTGAGTAGAGTTGATTAACGCAGTAGGCAGGGATATCCCTGAGGAGCTGCTGGCAGACGGCAAGGAAGTCTACCAGGGCAAGAACCACTTCGATGGCACCTATGTGCAGAAGGTCGCTCCCAAGACGCGCCGATGCGAGACCCCGCAGGACGGCAAGCTGTGCGCGACCATCCGCGAGGCGTGCGAGCGCTGCGGCGCCCATGACGGCATGACCGTCTCCTTCCATCACCACTTCCGCAACGGCGACAAGACCGCTGCGGCCGTGATGAAGGTCCTCGTCGAGGACATGGGCCTCAAGGACATCACCATCGCCGCCACCTCGCTCGGCGACGCCCATAACAACGTGGCGGACTACATTGAGCAGGGTAAGGTCATCGGCATCCAGTCCTCCGGCGTCCGCGGCCGCATCGGCGAGGTCATTTCCGCCGGTAAGCTCAAGACCCCGGCGATTATCCGCTCGCACGGCGGCCGCCCGCGCGCCATCGAGGCCGGCGAGGTGCACATCGATATCGCCTTCCTCGCCGCCGCCACCGCCGACGAGTGCGGCAACGCCTCCGGTACGGGCGGAAAGTCTAACTGCGGCTCCCTCGGCTATGCGATCGGCGACTCCCGCTGGGCCGACAAAGTCGTGGTGATTACCGACACGCTGGTCGATTACCCGAACCAGCCGGCCTCCATCTCCCAGATCGACGTCGACGCCGTCGTCGTCGTGGACGAGATCGGCGATCCGGCCAAGATCGGTTCCAAGGAGGCCCGTGTCTCCCAGGACCCGCGCGAGCTGAAGATGGCCGAGGCCGTTGCCGACGTCATCGCGGCGACCCCGTACTTCAAGGACGGCTTCTCCTTCCAGACCGGCGTCGGCGGTCCCTCCCTGGCCGCCAACCAGTTCATCGAGAAGCACATGGAGGAGCGCGGCATCAAGATGGGCTTCTCGCTGGGCGGCATCACCGGCCTGGTGTGCAACCTGCAGAAGAAGGGTCTCATCAAGAAGATCGTCGACGTCCAGGACTTCGACAACAACGCCGTCGCTGACATGGGCGAGAACCCGCAGCACTTCGAGATCAGTGCGTCCGAGTACGCGAACCCTGCGAACAAGGGCGCGTACGTCAACAAGCTCGACTTCGTCGTGCTTGCTGCGCTCGAGGTCGACACGGACTTCAACGTCAACGTCATCACCGGCTCCGACGGCGTGGTCCGCGGTGCGCCGGGTGGTCACCCCGATACCGCCGCAGCTTCCAAGTGCAGCATCATCGTCACGCCGTTGACCCGCGGCCGCATGGCCACCGTCTGCGAGAAGGTCGTTACCGTCACGACCCCGGGCGACTGCGTGGACGTCGTCGTTACCGATTACGGCATCGCTGTGAACCCGTTGCGCCCCGACCTGATCGAGTGCCTCGACAATGCCGGCATCCCGCATGTCACCATCGAGGAGCTCAAGGATAAGGCGTATCAGCTGGTGGGCGAGCCTGATCCGCTGCAGTGGGACGACCAGGTTGTCGCCGTGGTCGAGGCCCGCGACGGCTCGATCCTCGACGTGATCCGCAAGATCAAGCCCTACACCTTCGAGTAGTCTAGGCAAGACGCTGCGCGTTCACGTGGCGCGCAGATGTAACGTCTCCCCATGGCCCCTCGCGGCGCTTCGCGCCGCGAGGGGCTTGTTGCGTTCAGGCGCGACGCTTCAGGCAGCTGCGCGGGCCGTCTTGGCAGTTTTTAGTCTGAAAGACGTCGGATTCGAGCCGAAAGGGGGTTGTTGAAAGGAAAAGAAAAGGTAACCCCCTGCAGTTCTGGACAAATCTGCCAGATAGTGACGATTGCAGGGTGTCACTCTAAGAAGGAGTTCTGGCCTGAGGCTTTGGATTGGCGGGAATCCCTTGCTGTAAGGACGAGTTAACGTACAAATGATGTATTAATTCGCGCCGCAAGCGTGAGACGGGCGGATGGGCAATGTGCTCGTCGTCATTATCTGGCAGATTTGTCCAAAAAAAAGAGGGTGGTATTTAAAAAACGGTCGCAAGGGCCCCTGCGGTCTTCGAAATCGCGCCTTCCGGGAGTCGGAAAGCGCGCTCCCTCTGAATCTGGGTGCAAGCGTCCTCGCGGGATCCGGTCGGGATGCTGGGGCTCTAGGCATCGAGCGTGAGCGACCCCGCGTGTTCCGGTGACAGATCGAGTCGCTTCTGAAGGGATTCCGACTAAGATCGCATGCGGCCAGGCGATGCGCATGTTGCGCTGCGGACGAAGGCTATGAGAGGTACCTCAAGGCGTCGAGGCCGAACAGGCCTTCCATCAGAGAGAAGAAAATACCGAGCGACAGTAAGTCGGCAGCGCCGCCGGGGCTGACGTTTAGCGCGATGAGCTCGTCGTCATACCGTTCGAGCGCTGCGCGTAGCTCCTCGTTGGGCAGCGACCGTTCGTCGAGCTCGGTGCAGAAGGAACGGTGCGCGGCGAGCGCATCGATACCCCCACGGTGGACGACGTTGGTGTCCTCGAGCCGTGCCATCAATTTGACGAGCGCTCTTAGCAGGGTATCGGCGACGTCGCGCTCGGAGCCGCCCCGCGAGCATGGCGCAGGGCATTCGCGGCGCAGGTAGGGAAGCAGCTCGTGTTCCAGCAGCGGGTACCCTTGTGCCGCCTCGCCGCGGGCTCCCGAAAGGCCGTTGCGCAGGTAGATGCGCTCACCATGAGAAAGGGCGCCTTCTTGTGCAGGGCCGCCGTGCGCCCCGTTCCCGATGGGGGATGAAGGATCGTTTGGACGGCCGTCCCGCTGCGACCGCGCGAGCAGGATGCGGATGTCGGTATCGAGCAGGCAGGCGCCCATGGATCGCACGAGCTCCAGCACGCGTTCGGTATCTCGAGGTCCGCTTGGCAGCGAGCCGTTCTCAGAGAGGAAGGCTCCGCAGGATCCGAGGATGAGAGCGAACGCGAAGTTTGCGCCTTTGTGCGTGTTGATGCCGTGCGTTGCGGAGAACATCGCGCGCTCGGCTTCTATGCCAAGCTCGCGCAGCGCGTGGGCGAGATCGGCAGGGACGCGCCCATCCCATCGGGTTCCGGCGGAAGCGTATGCATGGAAGCAGGGCTCGAGTGCCGTCGCGCTCGCGAGGAACGTATCGAGATCCATATCGCGATGTGCGCCGGTGTTGCGCCGGTCGACGAGGCCGGGCTTGGGCGTCAGGCGGGCTTCTCCGACCAGCGAGGCTGCGGCCCAGCGGGCAAGGCGCTCGCACGGGGGCAGGCTGTGGACCGCGCCGGATCGGGCGGCCCGTTTTGCTGCATAGGGGGCCCCATGTGGTACGGGCGATCCCTCCGCGGAGGTATAGTCAGGCGAGTGACGGGGCCGCGAGGCCCGATCGGGTGTCGCGTGAAATTGGGGTTCGGGGCCGATGGGCTCGTCGCCGGGATGGGAGCTAGTCAATGCCCAGGGCCCTCATCTCGCTGATGACGAACTGATGTGAGTTTTTAAGATGCGTGCGCACGGCCTGCTCGATCTTCTTGTCGGGCCCAAACCGCATGGCGAGGTAGATGCTCCAGTGCTCCTCGAGCGCGATGTTGCGGCGCGCATCGGGAGAGAGGGAGACGTTGCGGAAATACTTGGTGTACACCTGCAACGTGTTGATGATGTCACGCAGGCGCGGGCTGTGCGCATGGGAGTAGACGTAGTTGTTGAAGGTGTTGGCATTGCGGATGACGGCCTCGGTGTCGTCTGCGGCGTTGGCGCGCTGGCCCTCTTCGAGCAGGGCGCGGAGCTCGTCGAAATCGGACTCGCTCATATTGTGGGCCGCTTTGGTGGTGGCAAGCGCCTCGAGGACGCTTCTGATCTCGAACAGCTCGTTTGCGTCGCGGATGCTGATGCCGCGCACGATCACGCCGACGCCGGGCTTACGGTCGACGAGCTGCTCGTCGGCAAGCTGGTTGAGCGCGGCGCGGATGGGCGTGCGGCTGATGTGCAAGGCGTCTGCAAGCTGCTTTTCGTTGATGTTTGTTCCGGCCGGCACGGTTCCCAGAATGATGGCCTTCTTGAACGCGTCGAACAGGTTGTCTTTCAGTGGGGCGTTTTTGGCCAGGTCGAGATATTCGCAAAGCGTGGGCATGACCGATTCGGTGTCCATGCGCAGTGCCCCTTTCATAAATACGCGTCATCCATACCAGTCTACTCGATAAATAGCAAGTGCGCTGGTTCTTTCTTGCAAGATGCAAGAGGGGTCGGTAGACGGATTCGAAATATGACAAACATAGAAAGGTTGGTGCAGTTAGAAACTAGAATCATGCGAAGTCCGTGTTGCAAAAACAGGGGATGCGTATGGTATTTAGATCTCTATATTTCGATAAACCCGCACATTAAAAAGAAAAGATGCCGCATGAAGAGCGGGATACCCGGTCGGATGAGGTTTGGGAATGAGCGGCTTTCGGCACATCGGGCCGTACTCGGAAGCTGGCGTCGAGTGCCGCGCATACTAAAACCGCGGCCACCCGAAGGTGACCGCGGCGAAGGGGAGAGCGTATAAGCCGAATACGGCAGATGCGCGTGCTGGCGCTAGGCCTGCGGGATGTAGAACGGCAGGGCTCCGGTGGCCATGATCGTGACGACGAAGATCACGAAGATGCACGCGGCCCACTTGCCCGCGGCGCGCTGCCACTCGCCCAGGTCCTGCTCGGTGAGGCGCAGGAGCAGGTAGATGAAGGCGGTCAGCGGGGACAGCAGGTGGAAGGCCTGGCCCATGAGGGAGGCGAGAGCCATCTGCAGGTTGGTGAAACCGTAGACGTAGCCGGCCTCGGCGAGCGCCGGCATGACGCCGAAGTAGAAGCCGTCGTTGGAGATGAAGAACGTGCCGGGGGCGGAGACGAGGGCGACGATGAGGCCCCAGAAGCCCGCAAGCTGCTTCGGGATGATGGTGATGAGGCTCTGGGCGAGGGCATCAGCCATGCCGGAGCCCTGGAAGAGGCCCATGAAGATGCCGGCGCCGAAGATCAGGATGACAACCTGGACGGCGTCGCCGCCGTTCTCGCCGATGCGCTTGGACTGGTCCTTGAGGTTCGGGTAGTTCACGAGGAGCGCAAGGACGGTGCCGACCATAAAGAGCATCTGGTTGGGCAGGGAGATGGCCTCGATGAAGGAGCCGGCGACGAGCCAGGCGATGAGGACCACGGTCATGATGGCGTTGAACCACCAGTTCTGCGGACGACGGATGGCGAGGACCTCCTCGTCCGTCACGTTGGTGAGCTCATCGATCTCGGCCTGGGTGAACTCGTGAACGCCGAGGCGAGCACGCTCCTGCTTGCCCATGTGGCGAGCGACGACGAAGATGTTGAAGAGCACAGAGATGATCATGCCGGGCATGAGGTAGCTCAGGATGTCGCCGCCGACCTCGGTAACGGCCATGGCGCGCGCGGTGGGGCCGCCCCAGGGCAGGAGGTTCATGACGGTGTTCTGAAGGATGACGAGAACAGCGAGGTTCATCTTCTTCATGCCGAGCTTCTCATAGATCGGCAGGAACGCGGCGCAGCACACAAGCGTCGTGGTGGTGCCATCACCGTTCATGGAGATGGCGGCGGCGACAACCGCGGTCGCGATGAGGACCTTCATGGGGTCGCCCTTCGCGAACTCGATCATCTTCTTGGTGATGGGGTCGAAGAGGCCCGCATCGAGCATGATGGAGAAGTACAGGATCGCGAACAGGAGCAGGATGCCCGTGTTGGCCGTCGTGCCGAGGCCGTCCATGACCCAGGTACCCAGGTCGGTCCAGCTTTCAGCCGGGCTGCCCGGGATGAAGAGGCTGATCGCCGCGAAGACGAGCGGAATCGCGCACAGTGCCGTAAGCGGCGAGAGCTTTTTGGTCATGACCACGAACATGAAGACCGCGATCATGAGCCAGGCGAGAATGGTCATTGCCATTACATATCACCTTCCCATTTACTAATACGTACAGCTTCTCAAACGAAATAACCGCGCTGTGTGCAGGGCACGGCATGACGTTTACGGCATGAAAGATAGCGCTCAGGAATGGTCGGACATGAGCGACATGGTGATTAAGTACACGAGAAAGACAACCGTACCTGCGGTTTTGCCGAAAACTGCAGGTTGGCCGCGGCAAAACGGCGCGCGTCCGGGCGTTTTAGCGTCCCGCTGACCGTTCACCGGCAATTTCTGACCGTTTAGGTGCAAACCGCCTTCAGCATTTAGGGGCAGGTTCGTGGTCAAAATGCCTGAAAACGTGTGCGCATAACAGAGAAAGCGCTGGTAAAAGATGTTGCTATACCCAAATACCCCAGCGGTACACCCTGAAACAGAAAAAGTGCAGTCAGTCCATATAGTGCAAATATACAGTTATAGCCATGAATTGTAGGCAATGCTGCAGAAGGCCCCGAAGTTCCGAAAGGGAGTGAGTGAATGGGATTGTTCGATTGGTTCCGCCGCCGCGGAGCCGATGCGGATGAGGCTCCCGCCCCGGTGTCCGCGCAGGCCGCAGATGCCGCCCGCGCGCAGGCGGAGGCGGACGAGTGGGAAGAGGTCCCCGCGTACCTGCCCGTGGACGCCGCCGAGCACCGTACGGTCGTTGTGGCCGCTACGGCCATCGCCGCAGGCGACCGTCCTGAGAGCAAGCTCGTCGTCCGCCGCGTGAGCGTGGCGAACCCGGAGCACCGGCTCGTGACCTGCATCGCGTCGAGCATCGCCGCCGGCGCGCTGGAGAAAAGCCAGTTCGTAGTCAAGAAGGTCTATAAGAAGAAGGTTATGGAGGACAACCATGCTGCGTAAGTTCAAGATCGCCATCGACGGCACCCAGTACATGGTCGAGATGGAGGAGATCGGTGCGCCCGTGGCCACCCCGGCCGACGCCGTCGCCGCCCCGGCTGGCCCCGATGCCCGGCACCATCCTCGACATCCACGTCAAGGTGGGCGACGTCGTGAAGGCCAACCAGCCCGTCATGGTGCTCGAGGCCATGAAGATGGAGAACGAGGTCGTCGCCGACCAGGACGGCACCATCGCTTCCATCGCCGTGACCAAGGGCGAGATGGTCAACCCCGGCGCTGAGCTCTTCAGCATCGCCTAGCACGGAGCTCGTGCCCAGCACGGAACTTGTCGACGGCACCGCCGCAAGAGTGCCGTTTCGCGCTTCGGCGCATCCCGGCCGCGCGCAGCGGGCCGGAACCGTTTTCCCACGGATGAGAGGTATGACTCTTGGAAACTCTGATTGAAGGTGTGATCGCCCTCGGCGCCGAGCCCGGCCGCATCGTGATGATGGTCATCGGCTGCATCCTTATGTACCTGGGCATCAAGAAGGAATACGAGCCCACGCTGCTCGTGCCCATGGGTCTCGGCACCATTCTGGTCAACATCCCGGCTTCCGGCGTCCTCATGACCGGTGACGCCGCGGGTCCGTTCCAGATCCTGTTCGACGCCGGCATCGAGACCGAGCTCTTCCCGCTGCTGCTCTTCATCGGCATCGGCGCGATGATCGACTTCGGCCCGCTGCTCGCCAACCCGTTCCTGCTGCTGTTCGGCGCTGCCGCGCAGTTCGGCATCTTCTTCGTCATCATCGTGGCCGCGCTGCTCGGCTTCCACATCAACGACGCCGCATCCATCGGCATCATCGCCGCAGCCGACGGCCCGACCTCGATCTTCGTCGCGAACACGCTGGGGTCGAAGTACATGGGTGCCATCATGGTCGCCGCATACTCCTACATGGCGCTCGTGCCCATCATCCAGCCCGTCGCCATCAAGGCCGTGACCACCAAGAAGGAGCGCCGCATCCGCATGAACTATCATCCGGGCCAGGTCTCCAAGACGGCTAAGATCCTCTTCCCGATCATCATCTGCGTCGTGGCCGGCCTCATCGCCCCCGTGTCGCTGCCCCTCGTCGGCTTCCTGATGTTCGGCAACCTGCTGCGCGAGTGCGGCGTGCTCGACCGACTCTCCGTCTCCGCCCAGAACGAGCTCGTGAACCTCATCTCCATCCTGCTCGGCCTCTGCGTCTCCGTGAAGATGGTCTACACCGACTTCCTGCAGTTCGACACCCTGCTCGTCATGGGCCTCGGCCTGCTCGGCTTCGTGATGGACTCCGTGGGCGGCGTCATGTTCGCCAAGTTCCTCAATCTCTTCCGCAAGGAGAAGATCAACCCGATGGTGGGCGCTGCGGGCATCTCCGCGTTCCCGATGAGCTCTCGCGTCATCCAGAAGATGGCCACCGAGGAGGATCCCGGCAACTTCATCCTCATGCAGGCTGCCGGCGCCAACGTCGCTGGCCAGATCGCCTCGGTTGTTGCCGGCGGTCTCGTGCTCGGCCTGCTGCTCTAAGGGAAAGGTGCGTGTAGCTCTATGACTATCGATATGAATGCCCTGGAGCAGGGCCTGGAGATCCTCGGCCTCGGTTGGGGCGGCATCTTCGTCGTCATGATCATCATCTACCTGGTGTCCATGGGTCTCTGCAAGATGTTCCCGCCGTCGAAGGACGCCTAGCGAACCGATGGCGGTCGACGGGGCGCGTCCGGTGGGACTGCCGGCGCGCCCCGTATGGTAGGGACCCACAAGGCGGGGAGGAGCCGAGTATGAGCGATATGCATGCGTGCGATGCGGGCGCGAAAGCGATGGCTTCCGGCGCGCCGACGGCGGATGCGGCGTTCGTGGCCTCGGTCTTCGATGGGCCCGAGGTCGAGCTGGCCGAGATGCTTGACGCGCGGGAGAACCGCGCGCGCATCCAGCGCGACCTTCTCGCCGAGGCGCTGCCGGGGGAGACCCTGCTCTCGGCGACCCTCTCCATCCCGGGTCCCCATAAGACCTCGGCGGTGCTCGAGTCCGCGTTTCGCGAGCTGGTCCGCGCGCTCGAGTCCGGTTTCTCTGGAGCTCGGGTGCGCTCGCGGACTCGAATCTCGGACGCGTCTGGCCCCGAGCTGCTCATGCTCGTGAAGATGCCGGCGCTCGAGCTCAAGCGCCTGGCGATCGACGTCGAGGAGCACCATCCCCTGGGCCGACTCGCGGATTTCGATGTGGTCGAGCTAACGGACGGCATGCCGCGCCCGGTCTCTCGGATCGAGCTGGGCCTTGCTCCCCGCAGGTGTCTCATCTGCGGCGGCGAGGCGAAGGCGTGCGCCCGTTCGCGCGCTCACACCGTGAAAGATATGCAGGTAGCGATAGCGGAAATCATCCGACAAGGAGGGTGCTGCAACAATGGATAAGCAGATCAAGTTCACCGAGACCGTTCTTCGCGATGGCCAGCAGAGCCAGATCGCGACGCGCATGCCTATCGAGGACATGCTTCCCATCCTGGAGACCATGGACCAGGCCGGCTACCACGCCCTCGAGGTGTGGGGCGGCGCCACGTTCGACTCCTGTCTGCGCTACCTGGGCGAGGACCCCTGGGAGCGCCTGCGCACGATCCGCGCGCACGTGAAGGACACGAAGCTGCAGATGCTGCTCCGCGGCCAGAACCTCCTGGGCTATCGCAACTACGCCGACGACGTCGTCGAGGCCGTGGTGAAGAAGTCGATCGAGAACGGCATCGACGTCCTGCGCATCTTCGACGCCCTGAATGACGTCCGCAACCTTCAGACCTCCATCCGCGCTGCCAAGGAGGCCGGCGGCGAGGTCCAGGCCGCCATCTGCTACACCACGAGCGAGGTGCACACCGTCGCGTACTTCGTCGACCTGTCCCGCAAGATGGCTGCCGCCGGCGCGGACTCCATCTGCATCAAGGATATGGCCGGCGTGCTCGAGCCTGCCGTCGCCACCGAGCTGGTGGGCCAGATCAAGGCCGCCGTCGACCTGCCGCTCGAGCTGCACACGCACGCCACCGCGGGCATCGGCGAGATGACCCTCATGCGCGCGGTCGAGGCGGGCGTCGACATCATCGATACCTGCATCTCGTCCTTCTCCGGCGGCACGAGCCAGCCCTGCACCGAGTCCATGGCCATCGCGCTCGAGGGTCTCGGCTACAAGACCGGTCTCGACATGGATAAGCTCGAGGCGGAGGCCAAGCACTTCGCTCCCGTGCGTGCCAAGTTCAAGGAGAACGGTACGCTCAACCCCAAGGTCATGGAGACGGAGCCCAAGGCGCTGCTCTACAAGGTTCCGGGCGGCATGCTGTCCAACCTCATCTCCAACCTGGCCGACCTCGGCGTGTCCGACAAGTACTCCGAGGTCCTTGCCGAGGTTCCGCGCGTCCGTGCCGACCTTGGCTTCCCGCCGCTCGTCACCCCGCTGTCCCAGATGGTCGGCTCCCAGGCGCTCATGAACGTCGTCTCCGGCGAGCGGTACAAGGTCGTGCCGTCCGAGATCAAGGACTACGTCCGCGGTCTGTACGGCGCTTCTCCCGCGCCGATCGACGCGGATGTCAAGCAGCTCATCATCGGCGATGAGGAGCCGGTCACCTGCCGTCCCGCCGACCTGATCGAGCCGCAGCTTCCGCGCCTGCGCGAGGAGATCTCGCAGTACGCGAAGTGTGACGAGGACGTGCTGTCTTACGCGCTGTTCCCCGAGCAGGCGCGCGACTTCCTCGGCCGTCGCGAGGACCCCTTCTACGACGTGCCCGTCCAGGAGGTCGAGGTCTCCGTCGAGGCGTAGGGCACCTGCGACCTCGTTGCCGCCGGGCGCATGTTCCCTCGGCGGCGCCCCCATCGTGTCTTCTCCGGATCGTCTCCGGTCACAGGCTAACCACCGTAAAGAGCCGCCCCGCACCGTGGGCGGCTTTTTGCGTTTCCACCTTCGCGCCCCCTGGCTCTTGTGGAGACGTATGCCTGTCAACGATGCGCGACTGCGGCGATATCGCACGGGTCGCGCGGATGGTCGTGCGTTAAGGTTGGTACATGCTGCGTGCGCCAGGGGGCGTTCCGGCTGATTCATGCCGTGTACTCGGGCGCCTTTCGATTGGAATCATGGCCGGAAGGTCGGCGGCACGCTGCTTTGCATGCGGACGCGGTGTTGTGGGCGTTAGCCCGTGCGCGTGCGGTAGCGCGACGACGCCGAAAAGCGCAGCGCCGTCGCGTCGCGGCGCCTGGGAAGGTGGCAGTGGTCAAAAACCGCGTCGAGTCGGTATTCGTGGCGCGTATGCATAGCGCTCATGTCCATCGGCTCAGGCGACAATGCCTCGTTCGGAAACATATGTATCGGTATCTGCTGGCGACGTAGCTCTCGATTGCCTTGGAAGGACCCTTTGGGGGACCTTCTGGTCTCGCTTTGCGCGTCTGCAATCGATAGCGGTACCGACTCGACGCGCTTTTTGGCCATCTTCGTCGAAAGGCGTCGTAACATGTGAATATCAAACGCATAAACGCTTATGAATATGCAAAACCATAGATATTGGATTCATGTGGTTTAAGGACGGTCTTGATGGATGCTGCAAGGGGAGCAAATTGAGGCTGGAGCATGTTCGTTGGGAACCGGGAGCGCGGATGGGGCGTCTACGGCCAAGCTCAATCGTGTAGTGAGGTACGGAAGAATTGAATATAAAAAACTTCTTGACCGTATGATGGCGAAGTGACAATATATCTCTTGCGTTGCGGCGTTACCTCAGCTGGATAGAGGGTCTGACTACGAATCAGAACGTCACAGGTTCGAATCCTGTACGCCGCACCAGTTGAATCTTTGGGCCCCGCAAGGGGCCTTTTTAATATGAGTTGAACATTGTCAAGTGGCAAAAAGGCCCTGCCCTCCGCGGAGCTACCGCGGAGGGCAGGGTCCATCTATCTTCACCCGGTGGCCGCGCCGCTTGAGGGCGTGTCTGCTCGACGCACGTTCGGCACTCTAATATCCGCGGGTCGGAACCGCATCTCGTTGCTACGGCTGGGGGCCTCCGCTCGGTCGCAGTCTCGTGGCGGGCGTGGCGGTCTCCCGCCGCCCAGAAAAAGGACTGGAACGGCCTCCCAACGGCCTCGAGCGCGGCGAGCCCCCGGGGTCGGACTCCTATGGGGCCGCGGGCGCTACCGGGCCATGAGCGCTATCGCCCAGACCCAGCAGGCCATCTCGCGGGCCGTCGCGCAGTTCGCCACGCACGGCCTCTTCCCCGCCTGGGACATGGCGTCCCGCCTGTCCTGCAGGCGGCGGTTGCACTTCGCGGCGTGCCTCGACACGGCCGGCGCGACCCCGTGGCCCGGCCTCGGCTTCTTGGGGTGCCTCGTCGACATCGGGACGTGCCAGGACGCCTCGACCAGCGCGCGCCGGACGTGGCCGTTACCGGCGCGGGTGATCCCGCCGCGCGACTCCGTCTCGCCGCTCGAGCGCTCCGAGGGGGCCAGGCCGCACCACGAGGCGAACGACGGCGCGGTCGGGAACCTCGAGAAGTCGCCGGCCTCGGCGGCGAGCAGGAAGGCACTCGCGACGTCGATGCCCTTCACCAGGCAGAGCGCGTCGACGACAGGCGCCCACCCGGGGCGCGCGGCGGCCTCCTCCACCTTGCGCTCGAGCTCCCTCTTGGCCTCGGCGCAGCGCTCCACGGCGTCCATGTAGTGCTCGTAGGCGGCCGCGTCGTCGGCCTCGCCGAACTCGATCGACCTCGCCCACCTCCAGTACGCCTCGGTCCAGTTCGACCTGCGGCGCCCGGCCGGCGTCGTCTCGTCGAACACCAGGCCGTGCCTGAGCAGGAACTTGGACATGCGCTGCCTGGCGCGCTGCAGGTCGTCGCGGGCGTCCTCGAGCGCGCGGGAGAGGTCCCGGGCGGCCTCGGTGCGGTCATCGGGCACCCACACCTCGACGACGTTGCGGCAGGCGAGGAGCCTGGCCAGCCACTCGGCGTCGCGCCGGTCGTTCTTGCGGCCCCGGTCGGCCGCGGGCCGGTGCATCTTGGAGACGGCGCCCACGGCGCAGTCGACGCCGAGGGCGCGCAGGGCGCGGCACAGGTGGAAGCCGGTCGGGCCGCTCTCGTACACCGCCTTGGGCGACTCGAACCCCAGGACCCACTCGGCGACCGACGCCGGGTCGTAGCCGAACCTGGCCCGGACCACCTCGCCGGTCATGGGGTCGAAGGCGCATGCGGAGATGCTCCTCGCGTGGACGTCGAGACCGATGGCTGTGACATAATTGGACATGGCGGGCCCCTCTCCGTCGCATGTGGCGCGCGGCCACGGTTGGCGTTACGACCATTGTCGCCCGACCCACGATAGAGCTACAAGGGGAGGGGCTCCCAATGTTCAACTCATATCGTCTCATTTTGAAGCGAGCAATCGAATAGCGAAGGCTTCTCGTGCGTACGGGTGCCGCGAGGGCCGGGAGGCGGATCCCGGTCGGTGGGCGCCCGGGAAGGAAGGGCCTTTTTCCGTCCGGCACCGTAATGAAACGGAAACGTTCGAGAAGTCGCTTGCGCACTCCACTTTAGTAAAATAAAGTAAGTGACCGTAGAAAGAATCGCTGCATCTTGCGGCGCCGTCAAGAAGGAGAACCCCATGAAGAAGCAGAAGCGCAGCCGCTTGCTTACCGGAGCGGTCGCGGCGCTCGCCGTCGTTGCCGCCCTTGCTCTCGCCGCGTGCGGTCAGTCCAAGGCGGACGGCAAGGACGCCGGATCCGCCGCGGCATCCAGCGACGCCTCGGCGTCCGCGACGGGCAAGCTCGTCGTCGGATTCGACAAGGCCTATCCTCCCTACGGTTTCGAGGGCGATGACGGCGAGTATACCGGCTTCGACCTCGATCTTGCGCAGGCCGTCGCCGACAAGCTCGGTTGGGAGGTCCAGCTCGAGGCCATCGACTGGGACGCCAAGGATACGCTGCTCGACTCCGGCGCCATCAACTGCATCTGGAACGGCTTCACCATGGAGGGCCGCGAGGACGACTACACCTTCTCCGATCCCTACATGCTCAACGCGCAGGTCGTCGTCGTGAAGAAGGACAGCGGCATCGCGTCTCTGGTCGACCTCGCCGGCAAGAACGTCATCACCCAGACCGACTCCGCGGCGCAGAGCATCCTTGAGGGGGACCAGGCCGACCTCGCCGCAACGTTCGCCGGGCTCGAGACGATCGGGGATTACAACACCGCGTTCATGCAGCTTGAGACCGGTGCTGTCGACGCCGTCGCCTGCGATCTCTCCATCGCGCAGTACCAGCTCGCCGCTAAGCCTGATGTCTACGTGATGCTCGACGAGGCCCTCTCCGAGGAGCACTACGCCGTGGGCTTCAAGAAGGGCGACACCGACACCGCCAAGGCGGTCACCGATGCCCTGAAGGAGCTCGACGAAGACGGCACCATTAAAGAGCTGTGCGATAAGTACGCCGACTACGGGCTGAGCTACGATAGCTGGGTTCTGTAAGACGGTTCGTGCCGCACGCTTCGCCCGTGATCGTATCGGCTGAGGGGCCGGCTCCGCGCCGGCCCTTCGTGCGCTAGAAAGTGAGCATCCGTGTCCATCGCAACTATGGTTCAGGTTTTGGGCGAAGGGTTCCTCGTCAGCCTGCAGATATTCTTCATCACGCTGCTCGGCGCGCTGCCGCTCGGCGTTCCGGTCGCGCTGCTGCGCATGAGCCGCCTGGCTCCCGTTCGTGCCGTCACGCGCTTCTACATCTCGGTGATGCGCGGCACCCCGTTGATGCTCCAGATGTTCGCCATCTACTTCGCGCCGTACTACGTGTTCGGCATGCCGCTCAGCACGGATTCCAAATGGCATGCGACCATCGTGGCGTTCATCATCAACTACGCCGCGTACTTTGCCGAGATCTACCGCAGCGGCCTGCAGTCGATCCCGCGCGGCCAGTACGAGGCGGCGGAGGTCCTGGGCTACTCGAAGGCGCAGACGTTTTTCGTCATCGTGCTGCCCCAGGTGGTCAAGCGCATCATGCCATCGCTCGGCAACGAGGTCATCACGTTGGTCAAGGACACATCGCTTGCGTTCGCGATCGGCGTGGGCGAGATGTTCTCGGAGGCCAAGGCGCTCGTCGCCGCGCAGGTGAGCATGGTCCCGTTCGCGATCGCGGCGGTGATCTACTGGGTCTTCAACTTCTTGGTCGAGATCGGGCTCGGCCGCATCGAGAAGCGTCTCGACTACTATCACGACTAGTGCGACGGCGGGCCGCCTTGATGGGCGGCGAGGCGTCCTCGCGTCAAGTCGGGAAGGGCCCGGCCGCCGGATGCGCCGCGTCGCGGGCGATGCGCATGGCCCGGCACGCGTCATCGCGCGTACGCCCGGCATGGGATATATCGAACGGCAGGGATGGTTATGACTGCAGTTGTTTCAATCAAGGACGCGCGCAAGGCCTTCGGGGATACCGAGGTCCTGCGCGGCATATCGCTCGAGGTGGAGCGCGGCGAGGTCGTCGCGGTGATCGGTCCCTCCGGTGGAGGCAAATCGACACTGCTGCGCTGCATGACGCTGCTCGAGACGCTTGACGGCGGAAGCCTTGCGTACGGCGGGCTCGAGGTCGCGGGACCCGATGGCGCCGGTGCGGTGCGCTACGTGAAGGGCGATGCCCTCAAGGAGGCCCGCGGCCGGTTCGGCCTGGTGTTCCAGAGCTACAACCTGTTTCCCCATATGACGGTGATGCGCAACATCGCCGACGCGCCACTGCGCGTGCAGAAGCGCCCGCGCCCCGAGGTCGAGGCCCGCGCGCGCGAGCTCATCGAGAAGATGGGGCTCTCCGGTTGCGAGGGCAAGGTTCCCTGTCAGCTGTCCGGCGGCCAGCAGCAGCGCGTCAGCATCGCGCGCGCGTTGGCGCTCGATCCTCAGATCCTGTATTTCGACGAGCCCACCTCGGCGCTCGATCCCGAGCTCACGGCAGGGGTGCTGAGCGTCATCAAGGGGCTCGCCGCCGAGCACATGACCATGGTCATCGTGACGCATGAGATGTCGTTCGCGCGCGACGTCGCGGACCGGATCGTCTTCATGGACGGCGGCGTGATCGTGGAGCAGGGAAGCCCCGAGCAGGTGCTCGGCGCGGCCAAGCAGGAGCGCACGCGCGCGTTTCTCGCCGGGTATCGGACGTAGCGGGAGGGCGTGCGGGCGCGGTCCCGTGCGACGTCGCGTCGCGATGCGGGCGTCTTCCCGCGGCCCCTCCGACGGCGAGTCGGCGGCTCCTGTGGGCGGGCGCGTCATGACAAAGGAGCGAAGGGCGCGCGGACGCCCGGCAAAGGCGGCCGCGCGTTTTCGTCGTGAGGCCCGGCGAACGGTGTGCGCGGGGCATGGGAGGGCATGGCGCGGTGCGTCGCGGCGTCGCAGATGACGGGCCGCGCAAGCGAAAAGCGTGGGAGCGCCCGGTCGGACCCCGTGCTCATGCGACGGACGGATGCGGTCCCCGTCGGGCATCCGGCATGGAGGCGCGGCCTCCTACATCATGCCTTCGGTGTCCTCTTTAATCATCGAGATGGCGTTGCGAATCTTGCCCAGCGAGTCGGAGCTTCCGGGAAGGCGGAACATCATCGCGGTGTAGAGGGAGTCGATGATGGCGAGCTGCGCGTAGCGGCACGCGAGCGACTCGGAGCGGTAGCCGATCTCTTCGGCGGTGGAGACGAGCGTGATGTCGGCGTACCGTGAGATCTTCTGCGAGGGGTAGCTCGTGATGGCGATCACTTTGGCGCCGCACTGCTTGGCGAGCCGGGCGACGGCGCACATCTCGTGGGTGGCGCCGGTGTGCGAGATCACGATGGCCACGTCGTCGGGGCGCAGCAGCGACGCCTGCATGACCTGCATATGCGAATCCATGATGTAATGGCAGACCTTGGGCGACCGCAGGAACTTCTGGTAGGCGTCGAGTGCGATGACGGCGCTCTCCCCGCAGCCGTAAAACGAGATGCGGCCGGCGCCCATGAGCAGATCCAGCGCGGCTTCGAGGTCCTTGGCGTTAAGCAGGGCAAGGGTATCGGTCAGCGACTTGGCGCTCGAGCTGAATACCTTCTTGGCGACGGTAAGGGACTCGTCGGTCGGCGTCACGTCTTCGTGGATCGAGATCTGCGGGTCGAACTCCTCCGCCAACAGGTTGTTGCGGAAATCGCGATACCCGCGATAGCCGAGTTTCTTGGTGAACTTGAAGACCGTCGAGTCCGCGATGCCGAGATTTGAAGAGATCTCGACGATGGTCATGCGGGAGACGGTCTTAGGGTCGTTGAGGATGAAGTCCGCGATGCGCTTCTCCTTGGCGGAGAGCGAGGGCATGAGCGACTTGATCTTCAGGAGTACAGCGTTGCGAGCCATGGTGCCTCCGAAGCTGCTGAGATGGTACAGATATATGTAAAATAGCCGAGTACGTCATTTAACGCATTCAAGAACCGGCCAACAGTAAAAAAATTTCTGTCAATTGGGCGCGCATCGACCAAGAATTCGAATCTGATCCAGTGGCATATCGAGTCGACCAGCGGTGTAAAACTGGTATGAAACCAGTGTACCAGTGCTTAAAAATGCTAGGAGATTTTAACAATATATCTCATGTTTGCGCACGGTAAACAACGGGAGGTTGGATGACGGCCCATAAAAAGCGCAGGCAATAGGTTTGTAAGGTGTATACAAGTCATACGATGGGGTTCATGAGCAGCGAATAGCACAATATTAAGATAAGAGCAATACCACATCGGCAAACGACAAATTACGACCGTTTATAGAATAGAAAAAAAAATTTCTATAAGTACACGCGAAGAACAAATATCATTTCTGGCATAGGGGCCCTGCGCCCACGTTCTCCAGGCTGTGAGAGAAGGCGGTTCGGAGGATGAAAGGGAGACGCGGGAGCGTGTGCCCGTGCCTCAGAGGAGAGAAAGGAAAGGCATAATGAGTGTAATGCAGGCACTGCTGATCGCGTTGTTCGTGGCAGCAGTCGAATCGCGAGCCCTCGGCTATGCAACCCTGACCATGCGCTTCTCCCCGCTCATGGCAGGCTTCGTGGTTGGCCTGGTCCTCGGCAACATGCCGCTGGCCATGACGACCGTCGCTACGATCCAGCTCATCTACATGGGTGTCGTCGCCCCCGGTGGCGCTATGCCCTCCGAGCCGTGCATCGCTTCGGCCATGGCCGTCTCCACGGTTATCGTCGGCAACCTCGAGCCCGAGGCCGCCGTCGCCATCGCCGTGCCCGTCGGCCTGCTCGGCAGCTATCTCTATCAGCTCCGTTTCTTCCTTAACACGTTCGCGATCACCAAGATGGACGCGTGCGCGGTCAAGGCTGACTCCAAGGGCCTCGCCTTCTGGATCGGCTTCATGCCCACGCTCTTCTCCTTCGTCCTGTTCGTGCCCCTGATGTTCGTCGCCCTGTACCTCGGCGCCCCCGTCGTCTCCGGCTTCATGGACACGATCTCCAACGGCCCCGTGCTGCACGTGCTCTCCACCGTCGGCGGCGGCCTCGCTGCCCTCGGTATCGCGATCACCATGCACGTCATCGGCAACCGCAAGCTGCTGGTCTTCTTCTTCCTGGCCTACTTCCTGCAGGTCATCACCGCTCAGGCTGGCATCACGATGATCACCTGGGCCATCTTCGGCGTCATCATCGCCCTGTGCTACGGCATGTTCACCGAGAAGGCTGCTGAGTAGCAGCGCATCCCACGACTTCAGAAAGGAAGGGTTATCCAATGAGCGAGATCGAGACCACCGAGACCGTCGCCACCGAGGCGCTCTCTCAGGATTATCACGATTACCTCGACGAGGACGGCATGATTCAGGCCGACCCGCGTCTGATGCTGGGCGAGGAGAACAAGCCCGAGGAGATCACCACGAAGGACCTCATGAAGGTCTGGTTCCGCTGGTGGTGGTGCAACGAGGTGCCGCACTCCTTCGACCGCATGGTTGCTCCGTCCCTGTGCTTCGGCCTCATGCCGGTGCTCAAGAAGCTCTACAAGAACCCGATCATGCTCGGTGAGGCCTATCAGCGTCACCTGCAGTTCTTCAACACCCAGGCCGTCTGGGGCGGCGGTATCATCTCCGGTATCACCGTCTCCCTCGAGGAGGAGCGCGCGAAGGCGCTCAACGCCGGCGAGGACGCCATCGACGCCTCGATGATCCAGAACACCAAGATCGGCCTCATGGGCCCGCTGGCCGGCATCGGCGACTCCATCGACTCCGGTACCGTCCAGTACATCTTCATCGCCCTCTTCCTGGGTATGGCCCAGGAGGGCAGCTGGCTCGGCGCCGTCCTGCCGTTCGTGTGCTTCGCCACCGCCACCTTCATCTACGGCTTCCTGTTCACCCGTATGGGCTACACCATGGGCCGTCGCGCCGCGCTCGAGGTCATGAAGGGCGGCAAGATCAAGTCCGTCATCAGCGCCCTCGGCGTCCTCGGCCTGTTCATGATGGGCATCATGGCCGGTCGCTACGTCACCATCAGCACCCCGATCGCCTTCACCATGTCCGGCAAGGAGTTCGTCCTCCAGCAGACCCTCGACGGCATCCTGCCCGGCATCCTGCCCCTGTGCGCCGTCCTCGGCCTGTTCTTCTTCTTCCAGAAGAAGGGTATGAAGGTTACGCAGGCCATGCTCGGCTTCACCGCGATCCTCGTGGTTCTCGGTGCGCTCGGCATCCTGTAGCAGGCATCCGCAAGTTCGAGAGTTAGAGAGGTCGTACGTATGAAGAACAAGGTCCTTATCATCACCCATGGTCTCTTCGGCGTCGAGCTGAAGAAGAGCGCCGAGATGATCATGGGCGAGCAGGAGAGCGTCGATGCGCTCGGTCTCGTCCCCGGTCAGTCTGTGGACGATCTGCGCGAGAAGGCGTTCGAGATCGTCGAGAAGAACGATGCCGAGGGCGTGCACACCATCATCATGTGCGACCTCATGGGCGGATCGCCCTCCAACGTGGCGCTCGCATGCGTCGGCAAGGCCGACTGCGACGTCCTGCTCGGCGTGTCCATGCCGATGCTGCTCGAGGCCATCCAGGCCATCGACTTCGATCACGAGGGCTCCGCTCTCGCCGAGACCGCGCTCGCTGCCGGCCAGGCCGGCGCGTGCCTGATCAACCGTTCCACCCTCAAGAAGAACGACTAGCATCCGCTCGGCGTTCAAACGTTTGAACTTCTAAGGAGATTCACCATGGCAGAGATTACGCTCGCTCGCGTCGACGACCGTCTGGTTCACGGCCAGGTCATGCAGGTCTGGACCAAGGGCAAGGGCACCAACGCCGCCTACGTCATCGACGACGCCACCGCCGCCGACGACTTCATGAAGGAGATCTACGAGTCCACCCAGTCCACGGGCGGCCTCAAGATCAAGGTCTTCTCCTCCGACTCCATCATCGACGAGTGGAACGCCAACCAGTTCGGCAGCGACAAGGTCGCTCTGATCTTCAAGTCCATCGCGTACGCCAAGAAGGCCGTCGACGGCGGCGTGCCCCTGGGTGAGCTGAACGTCGGTGGCATCGCCATCAAGCCGGGCAGCACCAAGGTCATCGAGTCCGTGGGCCTCACCGCCGACGACGCCGAGCTTTGTAAGGCCATGGAGGAGAAGGGCGTGAAGGTCTACTTCCAGAAGATCCCGAGCTCCGAGAACGTGTCCCTGTCCGCCGCACTTGCAAAGATGGGTTAAGCGATATCTATGGATTACAAGATCGCAATCGTTAACTCCTCGTCCTTCGGCACGCGCTTCCCCGATCAGATGGAGCGCCTCGAGAAGATCGGTACCGTCGAGCGCGTCCGCGTCGCCGGCACCGCCCACGGTGCCGAGCTGGCCGAGGCCCTGAAGGACTACAACATCGTCATCTCCTCGGTGACGCCGTTCTTCGACGCTGAGTTCTTCGAGCACAAGACCGACCTGGTCCTGCTCAGCCGCCACGGCATCGGCTACAACAACGTTGACGTCAAGGCGTGCAACGCCACCGGCTGCATCCTCACCACCGTCTCTCCGCTCGTCGAGCGCGACGCCGTGGCCGAGGGCGCCGTGGCCCTGCTCTGCGACGCCATGCGCCAGGTGAGCGACTCCCATGTGGCCGCTAACGACGGCCGCTGGGCCGAGCGCGCCAAGTTCGTGGGCAACGGCCTCTCTGGCAAGACCCTCGGCATCATCGGCTGCGGCAACATCGGTTCCCGCGTCGTCGAGATCCTGGCCCGCGGCTACGACATGAAGGTCCTCGCCTGCGACCCGGTCCACCACGACGAATGGGCTTCCAAGCTGGGCGTCGAGTTCGAGTACACCGATCTGGACACCGTGGTCTCCAACTGCGACGTCCTGACGCTGAACGCCGACCTCAACCCCACGTCGCTGCACATCCTGAACGCCGACGCGTTCGCCAAGATGAAGAAGGGCGTGTACGTCGTCAACAACGCGCGCGCCGACCTCATCGACCAGCCGGCCATGCTCGATGCGCTGGCGAACGGAACCGTCAAGGCCCTGGCCATCGACGTCATGCACGACGAGCCGCCTGCGCCCGACGATCCGTACTTCAACCACCCGCAGGTCCTCGTCTGCCCGCACATCTCCGCCTACACGGAGGAGTGCCTGCGCGGCATGGGCGAGAAGTGCGTGGGCGACGTCGAGCGCTTCGTCGCCGGCGAGGAGCCGGTCAACGAGATCCGCGCATAGTTGCACGTTGTCCGTTATGGCCTGCATCCCCGGTTTCCGTCGGGTGCAGGCCATTTTTATCGGGCGGGGAGGGCTGTCCCTTCCCGCACGGAGGTCCGCGGGGCGGATGTCCCGCGGGTCTCCTTACTCAAGGCAGGGAGGAGAAGCCACGTGAACCCCGTATCTGCGGTCATCTTCGATATGGACGGCCTGATCTTCGACACCGAGCGCATCTGCTACCAGATCTACCTCGAGGCCGCCCGCAGGTTCGGGTTCCAGATGACCCGCAACATGTACACCTGCCTCTGCGGTCGCACCGAGAAGGGGATTCTCGACGGCCTCGCCCGCGCCTACGGCCCCGAGCACGACGTCGCCAGCTGGCGCGCGTTCGTGCGCGAGCGCAAGGCTCCCGCCCGCGCGGCCCTGAACGGGCACGTCGGGAAGAAGCCGGGCCTGCTCGAGCTGCTCAGCTATCTCGCCGAGCGCGAGATTCCCTATGCGATGGCGAGCAGCTCCACGCGTGACGTGATCGACTCCTGCCTTGCGGGCGAGTACCTCACGCACGCGTTTCCCGTCATCATGGACGGCTCGATGGTCGAGCACGGCAAGCCCGACCCCGAGATCTTCCTGCGCGCTGCGGACGCCCTGGGCGTCGCGCCCGAGGACACGCTGGTCCTCGAGGACAGCCGTGCGGGGATCCGCGCCGCCAACGCCGGCGGCTTCATGTCCGGCTTCGTCTACGACGACATGTCGGACCTCCCGGAGGTGCACGAAGGGTTCCCCATCCTCGTCGAGTTCGAAGGGCCCGAGGCCATCGCCGCCGAGGCGCGCTTCACCTTCGACACGCTCGCCGACGCGGTCCCGTTCATCGAGGGATCGCGCACCTGCACCGACCGCTAACGTTTGTCAACGAAACGAGGCATCTGCACCATGGAGAAACTCGTCATCAATACCGATACCCGCAAGCTCTCGATGATCAGCGCGTCGTTCGTCCTGATCGCCGTCATCGTCGTGGCGCTCGGGTTCTCGCAGCAGTCCAACCCCTTCCTGATGGTCGTCTGCTGCGCCCTCGCGATCGCGCCGCTCGCCGGCGCCGTGAGCAACATCAAGAAGATCCGCGCGGCGGCCCCGCTGTTCGAGTTCACCGCCGACGGCGTGACCGACCTCACCAAGCCCGAGGACGTCATCACGCTGCCGTGGGACCAGGTCCTGGGCATCCAGCTCAAGGCCGCCAACAGCAACGACCTCATGCTCGACATCATGGGCTACAAGACCGCCGACCAGCACGACGTCGTGACGCCCGAGATGCGCGCGCAGATGGCCGCCAACAACTCCGACCGCGTCTACTACGCGCTCGAGCTCTCCGGGCTGTGGGTGCGCCGCAGCCGCGTGAAGGAGGCGTTCGAGTGGATCCGCGAGAACATCGTGCCCACGCATCCCCAGATCGCCGTCGGCGAGCTGGAGGACCCGCTGTCCAAGCTTGGAAAGAAGAAGGAGCAGTAACCCTGCATGCGGGTTCGGCCCGCATGCAGTCGGGAAGGAGGGACCATGCCGAAGCGCGCATTGCTCATGCATGAGGGCGACGACGTCGTCACCGTCATCGAAGCCGTCGCCGCTGGCGAGACCGTGAGGGTCGCCACGAAGGCCGGCGCGTACGCATGCGAGCTCGTGTCGCTCGAGGACGTGCCCCGGTTCCACAAGGTCTGCCTCTCCCCGCTGGCCCCGCACGACCTCGTCCGCAAGTACGGCGAGGTCATCGGTGAGGCGACTGCGCCCATCGAGCGTGGAGCCTATGTCCACACGCACAACATCGCGAGTTTGAAGACGGGGGTGCGCGCATGAGGGGATACAGAAGGCCCGACGGCCGCTTTGGGATCCGCAACCACGTGCTCGTGCTCTCGAGCGTGGGGTGCGCCAACATGGTGGCCCGCCGCATCGCCGAGAGCGTGCCCGGCTGCGTGGCGCTCGAGAACTCCAAGGGCTGCGGCCAGGTGGGGAGCGGCCGCGAGATCATGCGCCGCTGCCTGTTGAACCTCGCCGACAACCCCAACGTGTACGGAACGCTCGTCGTCGGCCTCGGATGCGAGACGATGAAGCCCTACGAGCTCGCCGCC
The DNA here is from genome assembly GCF_900119895.1 of Collinsella phocaeensis. Lineage (GTDB taxonomy): Bacteria > Actinomycetota > Coriobacteriia > Coriobacteriales > Coriobacteriaceae > Collinsella > Collinsella phocaeensis. The sequence continues at coordinate 233,076 of NZ_FQLR01000004.1, forward strand.
GCCATGCGCGAGGCGGGCGACAAGCCGGTCGAGGTCATCACCATCCAGGACTGCGGCGGGACCGTCGCCGCTATCGAGGAAGGCGTCCGGCTCGCCCGCGGGCTCGCCGAGCGCGCCGCTCGCGTGGAGCGGGAGCCCATGGGCCTCGGCGACCTGGTCCTCGGCACCAACTGCGGCGGTTCGGACGCCACGAGCGGCCTTGCCGCCAACCCCGTGATCGGCCGGGTGAGCGATGCCGTCGTCGCAGCGGGCGGAACCGTCATGCTGGGGGAGACCACCGAGCTCATCGGCACCGAGGACATCCTCGCCGCCCGCGCGGCGACGCCTGAGGTCGCCGAGGACATCTACCGCATCGTGCACGGCCTGGAGCGCAGCTTCACCGAGGCGGGCGTGGACGTGCACGGCGCCAACCCGAGTCCCGGCAACATGGCGGGCGGCCTGTCTACGCTCGAGGAGAAGGCCCTGGGGGGCATCTCCAAGGGCGGCAGCTCGACGATTCGCCAGGTGGTCGCCTACGGCGAGCGCCCGAGCGAGCGCGGCCTCGTGATCATGGACACACCGGGCTACGACATCGAGAGCGTGTCGGGCATGTGCGCCGGCGGCGCGCAGGCGCTCATCTTCTCCACGGGCCGCGGCACGCCGATCGGCAACCCGGTCATGCCCGTCATCAAGGTTACCGGCAACTGCGAGACTTACGCCCGTATGCCCGTGAACATCGATTTCGACGCATCCGGCGCGGTCGAGGGAACGTCGACGATCGACGAGCTGGGCGCGGAGCTGCTCGGCCTGCTCGAGCGCGTCGCCAACGGCGAGCAGCCGGCGGCCGAGGCCCTGGGGATGAACGACTTCTCCATCTTCCACAACCAGGAGCTGTGGTGCACCTGCCTGCCGTGAGGCACGGGTCGTACCGCCCCTGTTGAATAGGAATGCAACCATTTCGAGAGAGGAATTGAAATGTCAGCTACCCAGTACATGATCGACAACGGCTTCTACGCGCAGCTCGAGAAGACGGGCGTCGTTCCCGTCGTCGTGCTCGAGAAGGTCGAGGACGCGGTGCCCATGGCCAGCGCCCTCGTCGCCGGCGGGCTTCCTGCCGCCGAGGTGACGTTCCGCACCGCCGCCGCCGCCGACTGCATCAAGAAGATGGCTGACGAGTGCCCCGACATCCTGGTGGGCGCCGGCACCGTCGTGAACCTCGAGCAGTGCAAGCGCGCCGTGGAGGCGGGCGCCAAGTTCATCGTCTCCCCGGGCTATGACGAGCAGATCATCGACTGGTGCCTCGAGAACGAGGTCAACCTCGTCCCCGGCGGCGTGACCCCGGCCGAGCTCACCTACCTCATCAACCGCGGGTTCGACATCACCAAGTTCTTCCCGGCCAACCTCTACGGCGGCCTCAAGGCCCTCGAGGCGCTCGCCGCCGTGTTCGTCGGCCATCGCTTCATGCCCACTGGCGGCGTGAGCCCCGACAACGTTCGCGAGTTCCTCGGTTCCAAGGCGATCATCGCCGCGGGCGGCACCTGGATGGTCAAGCCCAACCTGTTCGCCGACGGCGATTTCAGCCGCGTCGAGGCGCTTGCGGCCGAGGCCGCCGCTGCGGTCCAGGAGGTCCGCGACTAACCCTTCGGGTATCCCCGTGCCCACTGAGGACGCGGATACCGCCTGCGTGCGAGGGGTTCGACAGGCACGGAACGAGCCCCTTGCGCGCATCTGGGGTGCAAGCCGGGGTGAGAGAGCTCGGCTTGCGTCCTCTTTCGACCTCAATTTGGGGACAGGCACCGAATTGAGGTCTCGGCCCGCGGCGCCGCGTTGCGTGCGCCCGCGAGCGATGCCCGCGCCGTCGCGATGCGCGCCGCGGGCAGGTCTGAAGTCATCCACCTCATGGGGAACATCTAAGAGAGAGGATCATTCCCATGGCAGTTGCACTCGATACCGCAATCAAGTTCGGAGCCGGCCGCGTCCGCGCGGAGCAGGGCCTCATCGCCCAGCTCGGCGAGGAGATGGCCCGCTTCGGCAAGAAGATGTTCATCGTCGCCGGCCCCCGTTCCTGGGATGCCGTCAAGGAGCAGCTCGAGCCCAGCATGAAGGCTGCCGGCGTCGAGTGGGAGCTCGAGATCTACACCGGCTGGTGCTGCTACGAGGGCGCCGAGGAGCTCGCCGCCAAGGCGCACGCCGCGGGCTGCGACGAGATCGTGGGCGTCGGCGGCGGCAAGATCATGGACTTCGCCAAGGCTGTGGGCGAGGTCGCCAAGCTCGGCACCATCAACATCCCCACCTCCGCTTCCACCTGCGCTCCGTTCACCTGCATGAGCGTCATGTACACCGTCGAGGGCGGCAAGAAGACCTCCTGGCGCTTCGACCACGAGATCGACGCGGTCTACATGGACTACGACGTGATCGCCGCGTGCCCGCACCGCTACAACGCGGCTGGCATCCTGGACGCCATGGCCAAGAAGATCGAGATGCTCAACGGCCGTCCCGAGATGAAGCTCGACGACAACCCGATTGACGTCTTCACGGCGTACAACATGGCCGCCTACGTGTACGACGTGCTCGCCGAGCGCGGCCAGCAGGCCATCGAGGACAACCGCGCGGGCGTCTACACCAAGACCCTGGGCGACGTCGCGTTCCTCAACGTGATCACCACCGGCGTCATCGCCAACACCACCAAGAGCTTCCGTCAGTCCGAGCTCGCGCACGTCATCTACGACGGCGTCCGCACGCACTTCACGCATGAGGCCGCCGATGCGATCCACGGCGAGATCGTCGGCGTCGGCCTGTTCTGCCAGCTGTACTTCAACGGTCTCAAGGAGGCCGAGGAGGAGCTGCGCGCCTACATGAAGGCGATGGACCTGCCGACCACCCTGGGCGAGATCGGCATCGAGCCGACCGAGGAGAACATCGCGACCATCGAGGAGTACATCGTCAACTCCCGTCACTACAACAGCGACGACCCGGCTGATCGCGTGCGCCTGCACGAGGCCGTCCTCGAGATGGTCTAGCACGCATAACGTGCTAGAGTAAGGGATGCTCTGCCCGCTTTGGGCGAGGAGATAAGAGCGCGGGTGCGCGAGCTCCGCGCGGGAGAGAACAAAGGAGACCGCATGTATTCTCAGGAGACCACGATCGTTAACGCCACCGGCCTGCACGCCCGTCCGGCTTCCGCCTTCAGCAAGATGGCCATGGGCTTCAAGTCCAACGTCACCATCAAGAAGGCCGACGCCGAGGGCGACGGCGCCAACGCCAAGTCCATGCTGTCGCTGATGACCCAGGGTCTCGCATGCGGCACCAAGGTCGTCATCGCCGCCGACGGCGAGGACGAGCAGGAGGCCGTGGCCGCCCTCGTCGAGTTCATCGACGGCGGTTGCGGCGAGTAGCCCTTCGGCTTCTTACATACGCGTTATCGCATGAGCCCGGCAGGTCCCGTACCTGCCGGGCTTTTTATCTCGAGGAAGAGGCGGCGTGTCGTTGGGGGCCATTGGGGGCGTGCCCCTTTGGCGCACGCTGTAGGATGAGCCTCGCGGGTGTATCGGCTGTGCGCGTGCTGCAAAATGACGGAAGTATCGGTGTATCCCGCGCACCCGTTGCGGGGACCTGGCAAAAGGCGAGATAGCCGAGCGCTAAAAGTGGGTCACATAAACAGCCCGGAAGATCAACTCCGATAAATCCGTCATTTTGCAGCAACTGAGGTCCGCCGGTGCGCTGCGATGCCGCTGGCGCATGAAAATGCCCCCGGCATGTGGAGGCATGCCGGGGGCGAGGGGCGAGCGGTGCGCGTCTGCGATGCGCGCCGCGCGGGAATTTAGCAGCCGAGCAGGGCGCCGTCCTTGGCGGGGCCGACTTCCTTGAGGTAGCGGCGCAGGACCTTGCCCTTGAAGTCATGCACGACGGGCGTCCAGTTGGCGCGACGCGCCTCGAGCTCCTCATCGGAGACGTCGAAGGAGATGGCGTTGGAGGCCAGATCGATGTGGACGATGTCGCCGTCCTGGATGAGGGCGATGGGGCCGCCCTCAGCGGCCTCGGGGCACAGGTAGCCGACGGAAAGGCCGCCGGAAGCGCCGGAGAAGCGGCCGTCGGTGATGACGGCGGAACCCGGGATGCCCTTCATGATCTCGGTGACGCGGTGGAGCTCCTTCATGCCGGGGCCGCCCTTCGGGCCCTCGTAGCGGATGATGACCGCGGTGCCGGGCTTGATCTGGTCGGCGTTGTAGGCGGCGAAGCACTCCTCCTCGGAGTTGAAGCACATGGCCGGGCCTTCGAAGGTGTGCTGGTCGGCCGGCACGGCGCTGGTCTTGACGAGCGTGCCCTCGGGAGCGAGGTTGCCGTAGAGCACCTGGATGCCGTTGGCGACGGAGGCTGGGTCGTCCTGGGTGCGGATGACGGAGCGGTCGATCTTGATGTCCTCGGCGAGGTTCTCGGCGAGCGTCTTGCCGTTGATGGTCATGACGGAGGTGTCGAGGTCGCGCTCGATGGTCTTCATGACGGCGGGGATGCCGCCGGCCTTGTAGAGGTTGACGCAGGACATGTCGCCGTTCGGGGTGATGTTGGTGACCAGCGGCACGCGGCTGGTGGTCTCGGCGACCTGCGCCCAGGTGACCTCGAGGCCGAGCTCGGAGGCGATGGCCGGCAGGTGCAGCAGCGCGTTGAGCGAACCGCCGATGGAGGCGAGCAGCGTGACGGCGTTCTGGAAGGCGGCGGCGGTCATGACGTCGCTCGGCTTGATGCCGCGGCGGACAAGCTCGACGACGGCGGCGCCGGTGCGGCGGGCGAGGAAGCGGCGCATGCTGGTGGCCGCCAACACGATGTGCTGCCTGGCCGAGGCCCTCGGCCAGGCAGCACATCGTGTTGGCGGTGCCGAGGAACGGGCAGATGCCAGGGCCGGTGTAGTACTTCAGCGTGCCCTCGATGACCTCGTGCTCGGTGGCCTCGCCGCGCAGGAACGCGGCGCGCAGGGCCTTGGAGTCGCTCGGCTTGATCTCGTCGTAGCAGGGGCCCGCGGAGACGAGGGCGCCGGGGAGGTTGATGCGGCCGGCGGCCATGAGCATTGCCGGGACGATCTTGTCGCAGCTCGCCATGTAGACGACGCCGTCGAAGACGTTCTCGCCGAGGACCTGGGCCTCGACGGAGTCGGCGATGATCTCGCGGTGCGGGAGGCTGTAGTGCATGCCGGCATGGCCCTGGGCGATGCCGTCGCAGATGGCGATGGTGTTGAACTCGATGGGCTCGCCGCCGGCCTCGAGGATACCCTTCTTGACCTCGGACGCGAGCTGGCGCAGCGGCTCGTGGCCGGGGCACATCTCGTTCCAGCTGTTCGCGATCGCGATCAGCGGCTTGTCGGGGTTCTCGAGGGAGTCCACCGCAACGCCCGTGGAGGCGAGGTGGGCCTTGGTGATCGCCCTCTGGAACGGCTCGAGCTTATCGATGGCGCGAATCACAGCGGCTCCTTTCGTTGTGGCCCCGCAGGGCCGGTGTCGCACCGCGGGCGCGGCGCGCGATGACCGTGTCGATGGGCCCCGCAAGGAGGCTGCATCATCTTTATAGTCCGCGATTGCCCGGTGCTTTTCAAGTGTTTATCGCTAATCGGGGAAAATTATTTTTCGAACAAGAACACCAGCTCAAAATAGATTAATTAGGTAGATAGAGGATACATTTCATCAAGTTGCCGCGGCCTCAGTCAAAAGAATTTCGAATGCGTGGGAAACGCCGCCGCGCCCCATGCGCTCGGGCCTTGGTCGCGGTGTCGACAGGGGTCGGCGCGCAGGTATGCCGACTTCGCCCTCGTGGGCGGAATTCCCCGTGCAAGCCGGCTCGTCGGGAAATGCCCGACCTGTGGCCCTCCGGTGCTATCGCGTGGGCCTGTTCGGCGAATCTGGATGCCGATGGGAAAAGTCGGCAAAGTTGCGCGAGGCGGTCTGCCGAGAGCGTGAGCATAGGGCTGTAACCGCGAGAATGCGCTCGTCTTGCGAGCTCCAAGGGCACGGGGTACATGTTGGGCGTTGTGTCCTTGGAGCCGGGCCTGCATCTCAGGGTCGTTTCGCCAAAGGGCGGCATATGCGCGAGAGGAGGGTGGAGCGTTGCCATTCGAGAAGATACGTATCTCGATGAACCCCTCATCTTCTCGGCGTTCCGTCATTGCGATTTGATTAAGTTGCCGTCTCTTTTGTACGGATGATTTTCAGGATTAAGGACGAGTTGCGACGTCGAAAGCTGCGGGCAATCGGATGCTTCGCGCTGATTGGGAGCCAATTACTGATCGCATGCGACCGCATACCGATGCCAATCATGCGGAACAACGCATAAAACACCCACCGGAATAAGATGACAGGCGCCATGTAAGAGTGCGCCAATAAGGAGGAGGCCTCATGGATAGGCGAACGTTCCTTACATCTGTCGGTGCTCTTTTAGGTTTGGGGCTTGCTGCCCCAGCGAGGGCATTCTGCGACGAGTATGGTTGCCTTGTTCAGTTCTCACCAAGTCTTGCAGAGGAGTATGCCCTGGCTTTCGCAAGTTCTTTTGCGCCGGATAAAAGGCTTAAAGCTGAGCAGCCGATCCCAATGTGCGATGCCGATGGAAACATGATCGGATACGAAGTCGATTTCGTTGATGGGGGCGCGCCGTCTGGATATGTCGTATTGGACGTCACCTGCTCGAACCTTGTATCAAGGTTCTGCTTCGATGTGAACTGTGAGGGCGTGTATCGCCAATCGCTCAAGGCAAATACGCTGACGAGAGAGGTTTCCCCCTCGAGCAGTCCGGTACTAATAAAGCTGAATCCAATTGAATATGCCGCCACGCAGGATGGGGAGGAATGCCTGTACGTAAACAGTGGGATAGCTCTTCAAAAAAGCGAACGTATATCTAGGTCAGGACCGACCACAGAATGGTCAAAACTGATGGTCAGTAATATTTACTCGGGGTTCGACATAACGGAGACAATCTATGGGGCTCCGGTGGCAAACCTTACCGAATCATCGGTGGTGAGCCAGCTTAAGAGATATGCTTGCGGGGCCACCGCTCTATATTGCATAGCATGTTCGGTTCCCTATCCAAGTGCATTAAACTGGCAGAGATGGTTGATTGATTTCAACGATATCAATCAATATACGAACATATGGAACGATACCAATACAAGCGTCGACCACACGACCGGAGGCGTATCGTACGGAGAGACAAATACCAACGATATCGGGCTTGGATTCGCCAAATTCTGCGCACGACAGGGACGAGATATCGATTATACATACACTGCGGTCCCTTCTTATGAGGCGTTCAGAAATCAAGCAATGCTCGGCTGCCATTCCGTTTTCACGGGCGGAATAATACGAACCAGCACAGGTAAACGGGCTGGACACATTATGGCTGTTCAGGGCGTCGCTACATTCGGGCCAAGTGGAACTGGGACTAAAGACCAATATCTTTATGTGTATGACGGATGGTCTAATAACGTGTTCTTAGAATTGAATAGCCCTTCATACACTGACCGATATGCGACGTACTTCACATCATGAAGAAGGGCATCTTTAAAGACTGCGAGCCGCCGTATGGCGTGATTTTGGCGACCTTCTTCTGCATATGCTGCGTTGTGGCGGTTGCGATGTACATGCAGACCCAGAGGCCTTACGATACACACCCGATCCTGCGCCATGTCGAGGGAACGATTGAGGATATACGCCAATTGGACGGTAAGCAAGAGCTTGTCGGTGGGCATAAACTGCAACGGCGCTATGCAATCCTGACGGTCAAGGGGCTTGGCGAAGACCAGGATACGGTCTTCGAATTTACGATCACAAACGAAACGGAATGTGTCGAAGAGCTGGCGTTGGGAGATACGGTAGAGGTTGGCTTCATCTATGATTTGGGCGACACTGCGACAAGTTATCTTGCGAGGTCAGTTGGCAAAATAGGCGCAGGGCAAGAGCCGGGTGAAGAGGCTTCGACGCTGAGATGAGCATCGGGATGTCCGTCACGTGGAGCTGCATCTCAAAATCGGACGCGCGCCATCGCGATGGGACGACGAGGGCCTGATTCCGGATCTTATCCGGGGCCGGGCCCTTCATCAGCTCATTGCATGCGGGCGCGTCGGTCACAAGCGCTCGCCTTGGGCGGCTTGCCCCCGAGACGAATAGTGTTTGAGCCATCCGAGCGGTCGCACGCTCCATGCCCAGACGGCTGCCGCTTTGGCTATAGCTGCTACTATGGAAAACAGTTCTGAAACCCGATCGCGGATTGGAGAGCCATGGAGGCTTACAAGCAGGAGTTCATCGAGTTCATGGTCGAGTCCGACGTGCTCAAGTTCGGCGACTTCACCCTCAAGAGCGGCCGCAAGTCGCCGTTCTTCATGAACGCGGGCGCCTATGTCACGGGCGAGCAGCTCATGCGCCTGGGCGAGTACTACGCCCGCGCGATCCACGACAACTTCGGACTGGACTTCGACGTGGTGTTCGGCCCGGCCTACAAGGGCATCCCGCTGTCCGTCGTCACCGCCATCGCCATGCACAAGCTGTACGGCAAGGAGGTCTGCTACTGCTCCGACCGCAAGGAGGTCAAGGACCACGGCGCCGACAAGGGCGGCATGCTGGGCTACGAGCTCAAGGATGGCGACCGCGTGGTGATGGTCGAGGACGTGACCACCTCCGGCAAGTCCATCGACGAGACCTACCCCAAGCTCATGGCCGCCGCGAACGTTGAGGTCAAGGGTCTTATCGTGAGCCTCAACCGCATGGAGGTCGGCAAGGGCGGCGTGACCACCGCGCAAAAGGAGATCGAGGCCAAGTACGGGTTCCCCGTGGCGAGCATCGTGTCCATGGCCGAGGTCACCGAGCATCTGTACAACCGCGAGGTCGCCGGTCGCGTGGTGATCGACGATGGGCTGAAGGCCGCCATCGACGCCTACTACGAGCAGTACGGCGCGCGCGAGTAGGTGCCGCGGCATCGGTCGAGGTGCGACGGCGCATGCGGCCCGTCGGTCTTCCTGCCCGCAACGGGCGGGGACGGCCGACGGGCCGTTTTCTATGCGGATCGGCCGTGCGGACAGATTGCGCGCGGCCGGGTCGCGCGAGCGCGAACCCTGTCGCGTGCGGACGAGTCCGGTCCCCGTCCGGTTGACGGTGCGTGCGGGAAGGAAGCGAGGGCAGGCGGGTTCTTGGCGCCAGGCGCGCCGGTGTGGTGTTCAGCTGCCGTTTGGCCTGCTTGACTGCCCGCCTGCGCCACCGACGCGCATCCCACCATGCCGCTTGGATATAGTGGCGCCATGGTTGCGCGCCCGCCCGTCGGGCAGAATGAGACATGGAGGAGAACCATGAAGAGGAAACTTGCCGCGCTGCTGCTTGCCGTTCTGTGCGCGCTCGGTGCCGTCGGTCTGGTCGGCTGCGGCGGGCCGTCCGCCGAGGAGGTCATCCGCGAGGGCGTGACCGCTGAGTTCGAGGCGGTGGTGGACACCGAGTCCGAGGAGTATCAGGAGCTGGTCGACGCGCTCGAGCAGGCGGGCGACCTGGCGACGTACGGCGTCGACGAGAAGGCCTTCATGGACTCGATGTACGACGGCTTCGCGTACGAGATCGGTGACATCGCGGTCGACGAGGAGGCCGGTACCGCCGTCGTGGACGTGAAGCTCACCTGCAAGACCTTCGCCGAAATCTTCAACACGATGATGGGGGACGCGCTGGCACTCGCCGAGGACCCGGCGGCTGCGACCATGACGCAAGATGAGCTCAACGCCAAGCTCGGCGAGGTCATGATGGGCGCGGTCGATGGTGCCGAGCTGCAGGAGACCGAGCTCAAGCTCGATGTCGTTCGCGACGACGACGGCACGTGGAACTGGGACGACACGGCTGAGGACGAGGTGACCGCCGCGCTGATGGGCGACTTCTAGGCCCTTCGCGCGGCACGCGCGAGGTCCCGGCATCGCTCGCCGGGCGTCTGCGCTGCCTGAAAATCGACCTGCGCGATCGAGCGCTAGGGCTTTCGGGCCTCCCGACCCCTGGGTCGGGAGGCCCGATGCATGTCTCCGGCTGCGCCCGATGCGTGCCGCGGACGGACGGGGCGCGTGAACGTATCGCAACGATATGTCTCCAAACGGCTTCGTCCGCATCATGTAACAAAGAGGAAATCTGAAAACGCGAGCATTGACTCTGCCTAGCTAAAGCGCGAATATGCTTACCACCATACAGGGAGCGACGCGATACGGACCGCGCCGCCAATGGAAGAGAAGGTTATCGGACCATGAGCATGCAGCAGCTATCCATTATCAGCGTGATTATTTGACACGGGTTGGCATGCTCGAAGCCAGCCCGTGTAATAACGGGCGGCTGATAAGGACGAGGGCCGTCGACGCACATCGACGGCCCTCGTTTTCTTTTGATTCGATAGGCGTTCTTGGGAAGGGAAGCACATATGAACGGAATCGTATTGATGGTGGTGGCAGCGGCGGCGCTGGCTGTCGGATACCTCGGCTACGGCCGCTGGCTCGCCAACAAGTGGGGCGTCGACCGCGAGGCCATCACCCCGGCGCGCCGCATGGAGGACGGGAAGAACTTCTCCCCGGCGTCTGCCTTCACGGCGTTCTCGCACCAGTTCTCCTCGATCTGCGGAGCTGGCCCTGTCACGGGCACGATCGTGGCCATGGCGTTCGGCTGGCTGCCCGTCGTGCTCTGGGTGCTGGTCGGCGGAATCTTCTTCGGCGCCGTCCATGACTTCGGCGCCCTGTACGCCTCGATGAAGAACAACGGCAAGTCGCTCGCCCAGCTCATCGAGAAGTACATCGGCAAGACCGGCCGCCGCCTGTTCCTGCTCTTCTGCTGGCTGTTCTGCCTCATCGTCATCGCCGCCTTCACCTCCATGGTCGCCGGCACGTTCAAGTTCACGCCGGACGCCGCGGGCGCCGTCGACTTCACCAAGTCCTACGCCGCCGGCTGCGCGGGCACGATCTCGATCCTGTTCACCTTCGTCGCCATGGCGTTCGGCTGGGCCGTGCGCAAGTTCAACCTCACGGGCGCCAAGGAGTTCGTCACCGGCGTCGTGCTCATGGTCGCCATGTTCGCTGTCGGCATGCAGTTCCCCGTCTACCTCGACCTCAACGGCTGGATCGCCGTCGTGATGGTCTACCTGGTCTTCGCCGGCGCCATGCCCATCCAGACGCTCAAGCAGCCGCGCGACTACCTCACCTCCATCATGATGATCGTCATGATCGTCTGCGCCGTGCTCGGCATCGTGGTCCTCGGCGTCAAGGGCCAGGCCACCATCACCGCCCCGATGTTCACCGGGTTCACCACCGCCTCCGGCATGATGTTCCCCGTCCTGTTCGTCTCCGTCGCCTGCGGCGCGCTCTCCGGCTTCCATAGCCTCGTGTCCTCCGGCACCTCTTCCAAGCAGGTCGAGAACGAGGCCGATGCCGTCAAGGTCGGCTACGGCGCCATGATCGTCGAGTCCTTCGTGGGCATCCTCGCCATCATCGTCGCCGGCATCATGTTCTCCGACATGAACACCGCCGGCACCGGCGCCCTCAACGCCGGCGTCGCCTCCACGCCCTTCGCGATCTTCGCGACCGGCATCGCCCGCGGCATGCAGGCCTTCGGCATCGACGGGACCGTCGCCACCGTCTTCATGACCATGAACGTGTCCGCCCTGGCGCTCACCTCGCTCGACGCCGTCGCCCGCATCGGCCGCACGTCCTTCTCCGAGTTCTTCGCCGAGAGCAACGACGCCCTTGCGGTCGAGACCGCCAAGTCCGGTGCCATGAAGGTCCTGGGCAACCCCTGGTTCGCCACCGTGGTGACCCTGCTGCCCGGCCTCGCCCTCACTTTCGGCGGCTACCTCAACATCTGGCCGCTCTTCGGTGCCTCCAACCAGCTGCTGGGCGGCATGACGATGATCACCCTCGCCGTCTTCTGCAAGTGCACGGGCCGTTCCGGCTGGATGCTCTACGCCCCCGTCGCGTTCCTGCTGGTCTGCACCTTCACCTCGCTCGGCATGAGCATCATGGGCTGCGTCACCGCCCTGCAGGCGGGCGGCATGGCCGCCATGGCGACCGCCGGTCTGCAGCTCGTCTTCGCGGTGCTGCTCGTCGCCCTGGGCCTGATCGTCGCGGTCAACTGCCTGAAGGAGCTCGTGGGCAAGAAGTCCGGCTCCCTGCCCGATGAGGAGCCCGAGTGGAGCGAGATGGGCCGCGCCAACGTTCGCGCTCAGGCTGCCGAGGCGGCTGTGGGGTCCGACGCCGTCAACGCGTAGGATTCGGTTGGAAGCCAGTTGAGTTGCAACATAGTTTGAGACTCGGAGGGCCGGGTGCCGCAGGTGCGGTGCCCGGCCTTGTTTTGTTTGACCGCCCAGCCCGCGCTCGTTCTCAAAAAGGGGACAGGCACCTTTCTGAGAGGCGGCGAGGCGGTCGGTCCGCAGGCCCCGGCTTTTCCCACCTCAATTCGGTGCCTGTCCCCTTTTTGAGGCGAAGGTGACGAGCGGTGTGCGCTTGTGGTCCGGAGCTGCGGCATGAAAGATGCTCTACGGGCCGGGTTGGGGAGTCTCGTGGGCATAGCAACGGTTGGCGACCGCGGGAGTGCCTCCGGGCACGCGGCCCCCACCTCAATTTGGAACCTCAATTTAGTGCCTGTCCCTAATTTGAGGTGCGCGTCTCGCTGCGGGGCCTGGCGGCCCCTCGCGCGCTGCGCCGGAAAACGGCTCCGCCGTTTCCTCGGCTCCGCGCCCTCGCGGGTTCGAATCCCCGCGACGGGTACGAAAAACCCGGCTACCGTGAGATGGCCGGGCTGTTCTTTCTCTGGCTGGGGCAGAGGGATTCGAACCCCCGTAACCGGCACCAAAAACCGGGGTCCTGCCGCTGGACGATGCCCCAAGACGACGCTCGGCACCGCAGGGCGGCGCCGGCGCAACAAGTGTACCTAATCGGTCAGGGCGGCGCAAACGCCATCGAGCAGGCGAATCGCGAGCGTCTGGGCGTCGCTCGAGGTAAACATGCCGTCGTATCCGGTGAAACCGGTGAGCTCTATGCGTAGGTGCGCAGGACGCTCCTTGTTCGCGGCGAGCGCAGTGGAGATGCGCTGGGCCAAGTTGCTGCACTCCGCGAGGGTGATCGTGGGGCGCGGCGCGGCGTCGCTGGGGAGCTCGTGGCATGCGATCTCCAGGACGAGGTCTCCGTCTTCGGGCGCCTCGTCGTCGCAGAGCACCATGCCGCTCGTCTCCGTGGTCGCAGATGCGATGTTCCACATGCGCGACGCGACGTTGCGGGCGATGGGGTCCTCGCCGGTGAGCGCGATGCGGTACCGCTCGAGCACGTTGGCGGCGCGGGCGAACCCGATGCGCGACTCGGCCTCGGCCACGGAGGGCTTGCCCTCCCACACGTGATGCAGGCGCTGGATGTAGCTGAACGTGTCCTGGAACGCCATGCCGTCGGCGAACAGGCCGACGTTCTCCTGGAACTGCTGCAGCGCCGCCTCGGTATGGGGGCCGAAGTAGCCGTCGTCGGCGCCACATGCGAAGCCCAGGACGTTCAGGGCCTTCTGCAGGGCGCGGACGTCGGCGCCATGGAAGTTGGGGAGACGCAGGTACAGCGTGCGATCGCCCAGTTTATAGGACGCGTCGACCAGGGCTGACCAACAGGGGAGGTCGACGGCGCGCCCCTGCTCGAGCGCGGCGTCGCGCCGGAAGGCCTCTACGGCCGCGGCGGTGGAGGGGCCGAATGCCTGCTGCTCGAGCTCATCGGCATCGATTTCGTGGCCGAGCTGCACAAGGCGCGTCTGCACGTCCTCGACTGCGGCGCCCCGCATTCCCTCAACGATCGGTTCCATGCGAACCCTTTCTATTTCGACATCCGGGCGGCGGGCCCGGTGGGCAAACGTATTGAACAATCAGTTTACCAGCGAAGGCGCGCTCGCGTCGTTCGCGCGCCGGTTTGCGGCTTCCGCCCATAATAGTCGCACCGTCGGCAGTTCGTAGACAAAGCCGTTGCACAATGGTTCGCTGAAAAGGTCTGCGCGCCGGAGGCGACGCGCTGTTCGGCGAGGAGGGGCCTGCCATGACGGAGAATGCGGTGCGGCGCGGGGCCGCGGGGAAGCGACCGGGCGCGGACGATGCGTCCCGCCGTGTCGGGGGCGCCGGCGAGCGGGACGTCGCTGCGACCGCGGGCTCATCAGACCCGGCGAACGACGCGCGCATCCTCATCGTGGACGACGAGGAGGCCATCGCGGGCATGCTCGACGAGTTCTTCCGGATGGAGGGCATGCGCACCTCGGTGGCGACGTGCGGGGACCGTGCCCTCGGAATCGCCGGGGATGCCGATGAGGACGACCCTATCGACCTGGTGCTGCTCGATGTGAACATGCCCGGGATGGACGGTTTCGAGGTGTGCCGCCGCCTGCGCGAGCACCTTGCGTGCCCCATCATCTTCCTCACGGCGCGCGTGGAGGACGTCGACCAGATCGACGGGTTCGCGGCGGGAGCGGACGACTACGTGCTCAAGCCCTTCTCGCTGCCGGTGCTCGGGCAGCGCGTTCGCGCCCACCTCGCCCGCGAGCAGCGCAAGCGCGTCGCCGAGCTGGGGCGCGTGCGGTACTTCGGCTGCCTCACGGTCGATTACGGGGAGCGCGCGGTCGAGGTGCGCCGCGAGGGTGCGTCGCGTCCCGTCCCCCTCACGCGGACCGAGTTCGACATCGTCGCGCTGCTGAGCAAGAGCCCGGGGCGCGTGTTCGACCGCGACCTGATCTACGAGCGCGTATGGGGGTGGGAGGCCGAGGGCGACCCGTCGATCGTGCGCGAGCACATCCGCCGCATCCGCAAGAAGCTCACCGGCGCCGGGGCGGCCGAGGACTGCATCGAGACGGTCTGGGGCGTGGGCTACAAGTGGGCCGCGCGATGAAACGCGGGGCGCGGTGGCGCGACCGGCTGGGCGGCGAGGCCGCGCGCGCGGCGGACGAGCCCGGTGCGCGCACGGCGGCCGAGGACGGCGGGCGAAGTGCGGCCGACGACACGGGCCGTGACGGCCGGGATGCCGGCCCCGCCCAGCGGCCGGTTCCTTCGGGTCGGCGCGCCCGCGTTGCCCACTGGTGGCGCACGCGGCCCCTGGGCGTCACCTTCGGGGTGTACCTGGCGGTGTACCTCGTCGTCGCGACGGCGCTCACGTTCACCGCGATCAATGCGTTCGACAGCGAGGACATGTACCGGCGCTACACGATCGAGGTCGCCCTTTCCGACGGCTCCACGGTGCGCGGCGTGCCGGATTCGGGTCCCTACATCTACAACCCGACGACCGGCGAGCTTTTGCCCGCGACCGAGATCATGGTGCCGGGCGAGAGCTCCTACGCGGTGTTCGCGAGCTTCGACGCCGACGCGGTGCCGGCCTCCCGTCCTGCGGAGGACGAAGACTACCGCGAGGTGTACGCGACGGCCGACGCGCTGCGGCGCGGCCAGGTGGAGCTGTTCGACTGGGGCCTCAACTACAACGAGAGCTATGCGATGACCGAGGTCCTCGATTCCGACGAGCGCATCACCGCCAAGAACATCGCGTTCTACGATGCCGCCATGCGTGCGGGCCGAGCGGATGCGGTCGGGGCGTTCGAGCGGGCGACAGGGGTCGACCTGGCCGAGGTGTTCGGTGCGGAGAACGTGTCCAACGTCGCCTACTACGCGGATTCGATTCCCTCCGACGACCCGATCTACCGCATTCGGGTCGTGCTCACGGGAATCTTGCCGTTCGTGGTGTACGGAGGGCTCGCCTGGGTGATGTTCCGCCGGTTCTACCGCGTGCACATCGCCGCGCCGCTGGAGGGCCTCGGGGCTGCGGCGCAGCGTATCGCGGAGCAAGACCTGGATTTTTCCATCGAGCCGGTCCAGGGCAAGGAGCTCGGCGCGCTCGGCGCGACTCTCGAAGACATGCGCGCCTCGCTGCTTTCCGCCCAGCGCGAGCTGTGGCGCACGGCGGAGGAGCGCCGCCGGCTCAACGCCGCCTTCGCGCACGACCTGCGCACGCCGGTGACGGTCCTGCGCGGTACGGTCGATTTGGGCAGGATGCGCTTGGCGCGAGGGGCGGCCGTGGGCGAGGCGCAGCTCGATGCGCTGTCCGAGCAGGTCGACCGTTTGAGTCGATATGCCGACACCATGAGCGGGCTCACGAAGCTCGAGGACCGCGTGCTCGCGTGCGAGGGCGTTGCCGCCCGCGAGCTCGTGCGCCGCGTGCGCGCACATGCCGGCGAGGTCGTCGCGGCGCGCGGCGGCGGATTGCGGCTGGAGATGCTCGGCTCTGAATCCGGCGACGCGGACCTGCCGGGATCCCCCGAGGTCTCCGTCGACCTCCCCCTGGTGGAGGAGGTGCTCGAGAACCTGCTGAGCAACGCGTGCGGGCATGCGGCCTCCACGGTGCGCCTCGGCGTGCGCCTCGAGCGGCGGCCGCGGCGGACGACCTCGGCGTCCGGCGAAGATGGCGGCTTGATGGAGGAGGAACTTCAGCTCGTCTGCATCGTGGAGGATGACGGTCCCGGGTTCAGCGCCGAGGCGCTGCGTCGCGCATGCGAGCCCTTCTACAGCGAGTCCAAGTCTCTCGAGCACTTCGGCGTGGGCCTCAACATCGCGCACACGCTGACGGCGCTGCATGGCGGCGCTCTCGAGCTGGGGGTCGCCGATGTGGGCGGGGCGCGGGTCGTGGCTCGGTTCGCCTGCTGTGTCGTCGGCGGGGCAGAGTCCTCGCCCGACGCGGATGCGCGCCCGCAAGGTTGAGGTTTCATTTCTTGCCGACTGTTGACGGGGAGTTGACATTCATTTGAGACCCTCATGATGTTCCGAAATCCAGGAGGTGCATCATGGGGTTCAAGCAGATGGTTCCGGTCCCGGAGGCGGAGACGCCTGTCGTGTCCGAATCCGCGCCTGCGCGCCGCCCCGTTCTCGAAACCGCGACGGCCCGGCTTCGCGACGACCGCGCTCGAGGCGGGCATCGCGCCCGCCTGGTTCAGGGGTCCGCGCCGCGCCGCCGCGCGCGGCTCATCGCCTTCGCGGCGCTCGCTGTCGTCGCGGTCGCGCTGGCTGCGGCTTGCGTCAACTGGCTGCCGGCCGTATATGCCTGGCTGTCCGATCCCGCTGCGGTGCGTGCGTTCGTCGCGGAGCATGCGGTTCTCGCGCGCCTGGCGATCGTGGGCGTCAACGTGCTCCAGATCGTGCTGGCGTTTCTTCCGGGTGAGCCGGTCGAGCTTGCAAGCGGCTATGCGCTCGGATTCTTCGAGGGGACCGCGGCGTGCCTTGCCGCCAGCGCGATCGGTACCTCGATCATCTATCTTGCGGTCCGGCGCTGGGGCCACCGTGTCGTCGATCTGTTCTTCGACCAGGGGTATTTCGAGCGGTTCGACTGGCTGCACCGCACGCGCCGACTCGAGCTCATCATGCTCGCGGTGTTCCTCATCCCCGGGACGCCCAAGGATTTTCTCACCTACTTCGCGGGGTTGACGGACATGCGTTTCGGCACCGTCCTCGCGATCGCCACGTTCGGCCGCATCCCCTCGATCGTCACCTCGACGATAGCGGCGTCCTCGTTCGCGTCGGGGGATTACGGGCTCTTGGTCGGTGCGCTGGCAATCGCGGCGCTGCTGATCGCCGGGGGTGGCGTCGCGTATCGATACGTGCGTGCTCACGCGGAGCAGGATGAAACGTCGGATGCGGTTGCACGGTAGGCGCATGCCGCGGGCGCGTGGTTCGCACGGGCGCCGCGGACACGGTCCGAAACGGACACTGTGGGCATGTCCGGGCTGACGGTGCGGGAGTTTTAAGGTTTGATCGGATGGCAAGGGGAGAGACCCATGGAAGATGTTGTTATTGGGGCGACCGGACCCGAGCGTATCGGTACCGATGTTGCGCTGGACACGGTGGTCAACGCGGACGGCACGCTCGCCGGCGTGACGCCGCTGCGCGAGGACCGCGCGGCGCTCGCTTCGCTTGCGGTGCTCGTCGTGTCGGCGGCGCTGCTCGCGGTGTTCGCGTAGCGCATGGTTCCGCTGGCCCGGCGCGCCGAAGGGGGACGCGCCCCTTTTGGCGCGCCGGGCGAAATGACGTCGCCTTCCCCGCGCGATGCGGCGCGGTGCGGCCCGTGTGGCCGCCGGGCGTCCGCGGCACCAGGTTCGGAGTGGCGCCGCAGGGACGCGATGGGGCCGCGCGGCACCGGCGCGGGCGCGATACGGGGCCTGGTTGGGTGCAGCGCGGTGCCGCGCCGTGCGCGTCCCGAGCCAAAGCGGGCTCCCGGCGGCGTCGAATCCGAACAAGGTCGACGCTATAAGGGGGTTGGTCCTTGCTCTCACCCCCGAAGTGAGTGGATTTTAACGAGTCTCGGTTGAAGCCGTGCTTTGATGGGCGATTCGGTCGACATCTTCCCAGTTGAATGCTCTGTCAAGATAAAGCATAGAGAGTGGGTCCCTCAAAATCCACTCACTTCGGGGGTGAGACGTTCTTTTCGTCTTGGGAGCAGGCCTAAACCGAGCGCGCGTGGCGGTAGAATCTCCCCATCGAGACAACCTCCGTCGAAGGGGAGACGCATATGGATACGCGAAACGTCAGCATCGGCCTCATCGGGTTTGGAAACATGGCGAGCGCCATGGCGGACGGCTGGATCGCGAGCGGCGCGGTTGCCGCGGGTAACCTGCGAGCGTGCGCCGGGCGCTTCGAGGCCCTTATGCCCCGCTGCGAAGCGCGCGGCATGGTTGCGCTGCCCGATGCCGCCGAGGTGGTTGCCGCATCGGATGTCGTGGTCGTCGCGGTAAAACCCTACATGATCGAGGGCGTACTCGTGCCCGTGCGGGAGCAGCTCGCCGGCAAGGCGATCCTGTCCGTGGCCGCGGGCTGGAATTGCGAGGCGTACGAGCGCGTCATTCCGGGGACGAACCATCTGTCCACGGTTCCCAACACGCCCGTCGCGATCAACGAGGGCGTCATCGCTTGCGAGAAGGCCTCGACGCTCGATTCCGAGCAGCGCGATCTGGTCTTTTCGCTGCTCAAACTGCTGGGTTCCCCGATCGAGGTCGAGAGCCGCCTGCTGTCCGTCGCCGGCACCGTTGGCGGATGCTCGCCCGCGTTCATCGCGATGGTGATCGAGGCGCTGGGCGATGCGGCGGTCAAGCACGGCATCCCGCGCGCCACCGCGTACCAGATGGTGAGCCAGATGGTGGCAGGTACCGCCAAGCTGCAGCTCGCGACCGGCGCGCACCCCGGTGCGATGAAGGACGCCGTGTGCTCCCCGGGAGGGACCACCATCCGCGGCGTCGCGGAGCTCGAGGCCGCGGGCATGCGTTCGGCCTTCATCCGCGCGATTGATGCGATCGAGGGCTAGTTAGTCAGAGGGCCTTCCGAGGTGGAGGGCTCCGTGCCAAAGGGGACGGGCCCTCGCCAGAAGGGGCGTGCCCCAACGACATGTCGTGCCATGAGGGTACGCCCCTTCTGGCACGGGGCCTCGGCTGCGCGGGAAGGGCTGGGCGCCACGGAGCGAAAACGCCCCCGCCTCGCGCTCGATTGAGCGGAAGGCGGGGGCGCTCCTCAAAGTCCAAGGGACTGGCGGCCGATGCGCTACACCTTAGAACCAGCTGTCGTCATCGTCCGTCTTGGGGCCGCGGTCGACGTAGATCTTGTGCGTGCGCTTCTCGAGAACGAACGCGACGATCGCGAAGATGACGAGGCCCGCGACGAACAGCGTCGCCACGCCCTCGCGGGTTCCGAACAAAAAGGAAAAAATCGCGTCCATATCCTGCCTTCTCGCCTTCTCGACTGTGGAAAAACTCACACAAGTATATACTGGCCAGTGCATGCTCATTACGCCAACCTGAACGAACATCGCCCCGGGCGCGCCCGGGGTGTTCAGGCGAATACCGGAGGCATTATGCTCGATATCAAATTCGTCCGCGAGAATCCCGACGCCGTGGATGCGGCCATGTCTAACCGTCAGACCTCATGGGACCGCGAGAAGTTCTTCGCACTCGACGACGACCGCCGTGCCGTGATCGCCGAGGTCGAGGAGCTTCAGGCGACCCGTAACGCCGAGTCCAAGAAGATCGGCTCCCTCATGAAGGAGGGTAAGAAGGACGAGGCCGAGGCCGCCAAGGAGGCCGTGCGCCAGGTCAATGAGAAGATCGAGGGCCTGAGCAGCCGCCGTTCCGAGCTTGAGGCCGAGCTCGCCGACTTCATGAGCCGCCTGCCCAACATCCCGTGCGACGCCACTCCGGTGGGCGTGGACGAGACCGAGAACCCCGAGCGCCGTCGCGTGGGCGAGCCCCGTGACTTCGCCGCCGAGGGCTTCGAGCCCAAGGCCCACTGGGACCTGGGTACCGAGACCGGCATCCTGGACTTCGACCGCGGCGCCAAGCTCTCCGGCGCCCGCTTCACGGTGCTCTCCGGCGCCGGCGCCACGCTCGACCGCGCGCTGCAGAACTTCTTCCTCAACACCCATATCTCCCGCGGCTTCACCGAGTTCATCCCGCCGGTCATCGTCAACCGCGAGATCATGTACGGCACCGGCCAGCTGCCCAAGTTCGAGGACGACGCCTACCACACCGGCGAGGACCAGTTCCTGATCCCCACCGCCGAGGTCGCGCTCACCAACCTGCACGCCGGCGAGACGCTCGACGCCTCCCAGCTTCCGCTGCGCTACACCGCGGGCACCCCGTGCTTCCGTGAGGAGGCCGGTTCGGCCGGTCGCGACACGCGCGGCATCATCCGCCAGCATCAGTTCACCAAGGTCGAGATGGTCAAGTTCGCCCGTCCCGAGGAGTCCGATGCCGAGCTCGAGAGCATGGTGGCCGAGGCCGAGTTCATCCTGCAGCAGCTGGGCCTGCCGTACCGCGTGATCAGCCTCTGCACCGGCGACCTGGGTTTCTCGGCCCGCCAGACCTACGACATCGAGGTCTGGCTGCCCAGCTACAACGCCTACAAGGAGATCTCCTCCTGCTCCAACTGCGGCGACTTCCAGGCCCGTCGCGCGAACATCAAGTACC
Source organism: Collinsella phocaeensis (assembly GCF_900119895.1). Taxonomy (GTDB): domain Bacteria; phylum Actinomycetota; class Coriobacteriia; order Coriobacteriales; family Coriobacteriaceae; genus Collinsella; species Collinsella phocaeensis. The sequence continues at coordinate 254,030 of NZ_FQLR01000004.1, forward strand.
GCGATCCCGAGAACTTCAAGGGCACGCGCTTCGTGCACACGCTGAACGGTTCCGGCCTGCCCACCGGCCGCACCATGGCCGCCATCATGGAGAACTACCAGAACGCCGACGGCTCCATCACGGTGCCCGAGGTCCTGCGCCCCTATATGGGCGGCATCGAGCGCATCGAGCCGCTGGCGTAGCGGTCGCGCGTCGACGCGTGTTTCGGGGAGGCGCCCATCCGGTTGTTCGGGTGGGTGCCTCTTTCCTTTAAATCCCTGGACCCCGCGATTCTTTTCGCCGGAAATGCCGACGTCGCGGGCGCTGCGACTGCGCGGGCCCGCCGGCCTAGCGGTCAGAGAAGAACCGCAGGGCGTTTTCGCCGCACAGCTTGGCGGTGATCTCCATGCCGAAGCGGGAGTTCAGAAGCTCCTGGAACGGCGGCATGTCGGAGGCGGTCCGGATAAACTCGGGCGTGTCGCATCCGTCGAAGTCGCTGCCGAGCGCCAGCACGTTCTCGCCGCCGCGCTCGAGGAACCGGTCGATGTGGCGAGAGAGGTCGTCGAAGTCCGGCGCGCCGCCTTCGGCGATGAAGTCGGTGCAGAAGTTGAGGCCCACGAGCCCGCCGCGTTCGCGAATGAGGTCGAACTGCACATCGGTAAGGTTGCGGGGGTGCCCGCAGACTGCGCGGCTGTTGGAATGGCTGGCGACGAGCGGGACGTCTGCGGCTCGCGTGACCTCCGAGAAGCAGCGGTCGTTGAGGTGGGAGACGTCGATGGCCATGCCCGCCTGCTCCATGCGGCGAAGGGCTGCAAGCCCCGCTCCGCTCAGCCCCTCGCCGGTGTCGTGCCCGCTGGCAAGGGGCCCTGCCGCGTTCCAGCTGAGAGACGCCATGATGACGCCGGATCGCGCGGCCGCATCGACATAGGAAGGGTCGAGCGCGAAGAACCGGGCGTTCTCAACGGTGCGCAGGGCCGCGACCTTGCCGCTGCCGAGCAGCTCCCTGGCCTCGGCGCCCGTGCGCGCGAACGCGACGCGCTCCGTATTTTTCGAGACCTGCCGGTCGAGATAATCCCCGACGTGCCGAAAGAACGCGAGGGACTCGGTGCAGGAGAGCTCATCGGGGATGAAGCAGGCGAAGCATTGCGCCCACGGGGTCGCGCCGATGCGGTCCAAAGACACCTGGCAGCGGTTGGACCCGAGTTCCCGGCAGGCAGACGGTTGCAGTTCGTCCCCCGGACCGTAAAACGGCATGCCGCAGCTGAGCTTGAGCGATTCCGGAAGCGCTTGCCATGCTAGGCGGTCCGCGGTGTCGCAATGCAGGTCGAAAACGGCGTGAGCCATGTGTCCCCCAATCCTCTGCCTTTCAGCCTAGCACGAGAATCGAGGATAGGGAGGGTAGGCTCGAAGTCTAAAAAACGAACACAAGTTCTCACGAACATACGTTTGTATTTCGGATATACTGGATCCAAGGCGAACGGGAGACGGGAGTTGCGATGGATGCAGAGTTTGTAACCGATGCCCTGCTGTTCGAGAGCGAGCGGGACGAGGAGCGGGTCCGTATAGTATGCGGTGTTACCCCGGAGGGGGAGGTCGTGATCGTGCAGAGGACCTCAGGCCCCTTGACCTTATGGTGCTTCGAGGAGGAGGTGCACGACGTGGAGGTGCGCATCGCGGAATCGCAGGCTCCCGTTCTCCTGGGGCGTCTGGGGATGGAGAGCATCGAGAAGATACCGGCGGCCCTTCAGATTCGTTTTGCCGGCTACGACAGTGCCCTGCGCATCCGGGAATTCTGTCGTGAGGAGGGCGTGCCGTATGAGGTGCGCGAGCGTCAGGTCTGCCGGTAGGAGGTGCGGCGATAATTATTTCAAAAAAATCTTGCAATTTAGCTTGACGGAGTGCGGGTGTGATGGCATTATATTCACTGCATTGCGGCGTTACCTCAGCTGGATAGAGGGTCTGACTACGAATCAGAACGTCACAGGTTCGAATCCTGTACGCCGCACCAGTTGAATTGCAAAGGACACCTTCGGGTGTCCTTTTTCTGTCTAAATGGCCTTGCTGGAGGGGCGTCGCCGCTGGCCCAGGTTTTTCTGCCCGGGCTCGCTCTTGTTGTCCGGCCGGGGCGGCTGCGCATCATGGTGTTCCTGCCGTCTAGGTGAGCGCGGCGTTAGCGGGATGCGCGATGAGCGGGTCGCTGCTCCGGCATGCCAAAGGGCGTGCGCTGCCTTTCGGCATGCTGCCTCGGAGCTTGGGGTCAGCGCCCTTTCGGTTGCGCATCCGTCCGGTGTCCGGGCACGCCGTTTCGCACGGATGCGTCGGCAAGCACAAAACGGGTGCGGCGGAGTGCACAAATCGGCGTGCGCGCGATTTTACCCGTTCTTCAGGTTGGCGGCATCCAAAGCGATGCTATGCGTTATGGTGAACAAGAAGTGGACAACCGGGAGGCGATTCATATGGCCGCGGACTTTGGTATTCGGGAAAGCGATGCGCACGGGCCGGTGGCGGTTCACACAAGGCGCGGTATCTCGAGGAATTCGACCGATCTCCCTGCTCTGACATCGAATGATCCTATCTATCTGCAGCTGGCGGCCATCATGCGTGAGCGGATTTTTTCGAAGCGATGGACCGCTGGGAGCAAGATCCCCTCGGAACATGAGCTCATGGAAGTGTTCGGCGTCGCGCGCGGAACGGTGCGTAAGGCGTTGAAGTCCCTGGTCGACGAGGGATTGCTGGTTCAGGTGCGCGGCAGCGGCACGTATGTCGCGGAACCCGGCATCTCGCATCCGGCGGGCGTGCGCCCGCTCTCCTTTGCCGACTCGTTGCGCGAGCAGGGAAAAGAGTTCGAGACGCACGTGCTCGAGCAGAGCGTTTCCCCGGCGAGCGTTGAGGTGGCGGCGGAGCTTGGCATCGAGGAGGGCGTCGAAGCCATGTTCATGCGGCGCGTGCGCACGGTGGACGGAGAGCCCATCATGTGCCAGGAGAGCTGGCTCAATCTGCGGGAGTGCCCCGGCTTGCTGAATATCGACTACACGAAGGAGTCGCTGTTCAACGCCGTCCAACAGTGCTCCGGGCGCAAGATCAAGATCTCCCACATGCGCTACAGCGCGCGCACGGCGGGCATCGAGTACGGCGAGCTGCTCGGCTGCAGCGAGTCGGCTGCATTGCTGCTGCTGGAGCAAAACATCTGCCTGGAGGACGGCGTCTGCATCGAATGGACCTACACGTGGTTCAAGCCGGGCCAGACGATCGTCGGGACTGCGGAGCAGGCAGATTAACCGGAGCGCGCTGCGGGTTTTCCGACGATGTCGGTGCATTTGGCTGCGCCGTTCAAGAGGAAAATCCGACCATTCGTGGAGTATGGCTTCATATGAGGCACACAAAGCTGTTCATGGTGGTGTATACAACTGGATGTACACAGTGAGGTGTACAACTAGTCCACTAGTTGTCCAGCGTCAGCCGGACAGCGGGGCAGAGAGTAGAGAGGCTTGATGCTATGGAGAAAACTCAGCTCAGGACGCCGTTCTTCGTGGTGAACCCCAAGTCGTACCTGTACGGCGAGGAGATTTACGCGCTCGCGAAGAAGACCGATGAGCTTGCGGCCAAGTACGATTTCGACGTGCTGTTCACCGCTCAGCTTATCGACCTTCCGCACATCATCGAGACCTGCCCGCACCTGATTCCGTGCGCTCAGCACATGGAGAGCCTCAAGCCCGGTCGCGGCATGGGCCACGTGCTCCCCGAGGCGCTTGCCGCCGCGGGCGTCAAGGCGACGTTCCTCAACCATGCGGAGAACCCCTGCACCGTTCACGAGCTGGCCTCCACCATCGCACGCGCCAACGAGGTGGGTATCCTCACCGTCGTGTGCGCCGACTCCGTGGAGGAGGGCGAGTGGATCGCCGGCCTGCACCCCGATGTCATGGTGTGCGAGCTCACGAGCCTCATCGGCACCGGTCAGGTCGCCGGCGAGGATTACATGCGCGCCTCGACCGAGGCCGTGAAGGCCGTCTCCCCGCAGACGAAGGTGCTGCAGGCGGCGGGTATCTCCACCGGCCAGAACGTGTACGACGCCATCAAGTACGGAGCCGACGCGACGGGCGGCACCTCCGGCATCGTCGCCGCCGAGGATCCGTTCGCGACGCTTGACGAGATGTTCGAGGCGCTCGACCGCGCCCGCACCGATTTCTGCAAGGAGGCGTAACGCATGGCCGTTTACAAGGAAACCGTGAAGATGGAGACGCTCGCCGGCAAGCCGACGTACGTCGACGTCACCGCTTCGGTCGCAGCCGCCGTCGAGAACTCTGGAATCAAGGAGGGCGTCGTCACCGTCATCTCCTGCCACACCACCTGCGCGGTGTTCTCGGAGGAGTTCGACCACGACTACACGCCTGCGGGCGACACCTATCTCCAGGCCGACCTGAATGCCGGCCTCGAGCGCGTGTTCCCCGAGCAGCACGACTGGAACACCTACCGCTATCCCGGCCTGCGCCACTTCGAGGAAGTCGAGTCCTGGCCCAACCTGGACGCATGGCTTCCGGGCGGCGACCGCACCATGCTGTGGAACGGCGACGCGCACCTGCGCTCGACGCTGATCGGCAGCAACCAGACCTTCGAGGTCGCCGACGGCAAGCTCGAGATGAACGGTCTGGCGAGCATCTACTTCGTCGACTTCGACCGCACCCGCGAGCGCACGCGCAAGGTGAAGGTCGTGGTGATGGGCGAGTAGTCCAGCGCTTTCATCCGGCAACGGAGAACCGGGTTGTCCGTAGGGCTTGGGAAATATTAAGAGCTGCCGTTTGCCAATTACCGCGCAGTCGCCTTCGCTTCAACGGGTAACCTTTAGCAATACACTTGTTCCGAAAGGAGAAAAACATGAAGAAGATTCTGTTGGCTTGTGGTTCCGGCATCTGCACCTCCACCGCTGTGCACAAGAAGGTTGAGGAGATGCTGAACTCCAAGGGCTACGCTGGTCAGTTCGAGATCACCCAGTGCAAGGTGTCCGAGGCTCCCGCGAAGTCCCCCAACTTCGACTTCCTTATCGCCACGACCATGGCGCCCGCCGGCCTCCAGTGCCCCTACGTCAACGGTATTCCGTACCTGACGGGCGTTGGAACCGCGGCTGCCGAGGAGCAGATTCTGGCCCTTATGGCTGAGTAGCCCACTGCCGTCAAGGGATCACCCGGCTAAAAACTAGCGTTGTGTTGGAAGGGACGCACGTCCCCAGGATAACTTTGTCTATTTTGAAAGGGGAGAGAACGCTGTGGACGCAATTCTTGGGTTTTTCTCGTTCATAAACTCGTTGGGCGTATCGGTCGTTATGCCCATCGTAATTACGATTCTTGGCTGCGTGCTCGGTGCGGGGTTCGGTAAGAGCCTGCGCGCCGGCCTTACCGTCGGCATCGGTTTCATCGGCCTTAACCTCGTCATCAATAGCCTGCTCGGCACGACGCTTGCTCCTGCCGTTCAGGAAATGATCGAGCGCTTCGGCTTCAGCCTGTCGGTTATCGATGTCGGCTGGCCCGCTGCCGCCGCCATCGCGATGGGTTCGGTCGTTGGTACCATCATCATCCCGCTCGGTCTCATCGTTAACATCGTCATGCTTCTGACGAACACTACTCAGACCGTCGATGTCGACATCTGGGATTATTGGCACTTCGCCTTCACGGGTGCTCTTGTTGCCATCGTTACGGATAACATCGCGATGGGTGTTATCGCTGCGGTGCTGAACATGATCATCATCATGGTTCTCGGCGACTACACCGCTCCGCAGGTCGAGAAGTCTCTGGGTATGCCCGGTGTTTCTCTTCCGCACGGCTTCACCACTGCTTATGCCCCGATTGCCATGCTCTTCAACTGGATTTTTGACCACATCCCTGGTCTCAAGGACATCAACATCAACGTTGATGAGCTTCAGCAGAAGTTCGGCATCTTTGGCGAGCCCATGATCATCGGTACCGTCATCGGTCTCGTTATCGGCTCCCTTGCGTACTGGAACGGTGCTGACATTCAGACTTCTCTGGTCAGCGTTCTGACCACGGGCGTATCCCTTGGTGCCGTTCTGGTTCTTATCCCGAAGATGGCTGCCCTGCTTATGGAGGGCCTGATTCCGATCAGCGACTCCGCTTCCGAGTTCGTCCAGAAGCGCTTCAAGAACCGTGGCAAGATCTATATCGGTCTCGACTCCGCCGTGGGCGTTGGTCATCCGACCACCCTTACCATCGCCTACATCCTGGTGCCGCTGATGATCGTTCTGGCCGTCGTGCTCCCGGGCAACAAGGTCCTGCCTTTCGCCGACCTTGCGGTTGTTCCCTGGATGTTCGTCCTTATTACCCCGATTGTTAACAACAACGGGTTCCGCGGCATCCTGATCGGTATCGTTGTTCTTGCTGTCGGCCTGTACATCGCAACCGATCTCGCTCCGCTCATCACTACCGCCGCCAACAACGTCGGGTTCGATGTCGCCGGTGCCACCGGTGCTGCTGATACCATGATTTCTTCCATCTGCGACGGCGCAAACCCGCTCACTTGGGTTATCACTCGCCTGAATGGTTGGCTCGGTTATCTTGGTGCCGGCATCGTTGCCGTGGTCGCCATCGCCATGGCCGTCTGGAACCGCGCTCGCATCCTCAAGGAGGCCAAGGCCATGCATGAGGTCGAGGCGTAAGTTATCCTACAAAGCTGGTTGAACGCAGGGCTGATTTTATCGGATAGGACCTGGCGCGTACGAACTGTGTGCGCCAGGTCTTTTTGAAACGGGGCGCTATGAAGACGACGTATAGCTATCTCAAGCGTTATTTCTTTATCGAGGTGACCTTAACGGGAATAGTGTGCCTAGCGGCCCTTGTTGTGTGCCCCTATCTTGCCTATAAAGGCATTGTGCCCGGAATCATGATCGTTTTGATGGTTCCCGCCGCCTATCAGGTGTGGAATACCTTCATTGCGATTGCGAATCCTGAAACGGTTGAAATCGATGAGGAGGCTATTTCTTTTTCGGCTTGGGGGAGAACCGACCGATACGCGTGGAGCGACGTAAGGTCGTTTCGTGTTAGGGAGTTCCCTTCTGCTGGAAAGATGTACATCAGGATCAACGACAGCAGTCTTTTCAAGGGACGTTATTGGCTCCAGACTCGTGTCATGACCGATGGCAGGGAGCTATTCCAGAGGATCTGCGATCTGGAGTTCAGAATTCATCCGGATACGCTTAAGGCGCGCGCTAGGAGGGTTAACTCCGAATACCTCGAAGCCGAGAGCGCTTCCGGCGGAGATCGGCCGAAGAGCCGTCGCCACGATCGCAAGGGTAAAAAGCGCTAAGGACAATTCGAATGGGGTGATTTTGCCCCCATGACAGCTGCATTGGGAAAAGCCGGAAAATCAGGAGGGAAAGGAATGTTTGACGCACAAAAGAAGGACGTTTTGAACGCCGCTCTCAAGCTCGACCGTTACGGTCTTATCGCGCTGTCGGGAGGGAACGTGAGTTGGCGGATGGATTCCGGAGAGGTTCTTGTCACGCCTTCAGGCATGATTTATGACGAGATGGTTCCTGAGGATATACTCGTTGTTGACCTCGAGGGAAACATCATCGAGGGGGAGCGTAAGGCTTCCGTGGATACCGAGGCCTTGCTGTATATCTATAAGAACATGCCGCAGGTAAACGCCGTGATTCATACGCATCAGCCTTATGCCACTGGTTTGGGTCTCGTTATGGATGAGCTTCCCTGCAATCTGTCGACCATGGCGAATGCGACCGAGGGACCGGTTGCCGTTGCGGAATATGGTGATCCAGGCAGTCTCTCCATGGGTGTAGAGGCTGTAAAGGCGATCGGCGATCGGCTCGCAGTCGTCTTGAAGCACCATGGCGTCATTGCGGTGGGTCGAGACCTTCGGCAAGCGCTGTTCTCTTGCGTCTATCTGGAGGAGGCGGCAAAGACCGTTTCCGTGGCGCTTTCGACGGGCATGCCTATGGCGACCATGACCCAGGAGCAAATTGACGAAGCCGTCGCCGTGTTCCATCGATATGGGCAAAAGCCGATCGACGAAGAAGAATAAGACTTGACCGCGGTCGTTAGACCTTGGAGTCGTTATCTGAAAGGAAGGAACCACCATGCTTGTCAACCTTCGTGACATCTGCGCCATCGCCGAGCAGAACAACATGGCCATCGCGGCGTTCAACACGCCGAGCCTCGAGGCCGTCCGCGCCGCGATCGACGCCGCCGAGGTCACGGGCTACCCCGTGATCATCCAGCACGCCGAGTGCCACGACGACATCACGCCGCTCGACGTCATGGGTCCCGCGATGGTCGCGCTCGCCGAGCGTTCGACCGCGCAGGTCTGCGTGCACCTCGATCACTGCGAGAACCTGTCCTACATGCGCCGTGCGCTCGAGATGGGCTTCAACGGCGCGATGTTCGACGGCTCCGCGCTTCCCTACGAGCAGAACGTCGCCAACTCCGCCCGCGCCGCCGCCATGTGCGCGAGCTTCGACTGCGGCCTCGAGTGCGAGCTCGGCAGCCTCGGCGCCCGCGAGGGAGACCTGCTCTCGGACGGCGCCGCCGCGACCGAGGGCGGTTCCGGTGCGACCTACACCGACCCGGACCAGGCGCTCGATTTCGTCGCCTCCATCGGCCTCGACATCCTCGCGTGCTCCTTCGGTACCGTGCACGGCCTGTACCGCGGTGAGCCCCAGCTCTCCTTCGAGGTGCTCGACCAGATCCGCGACCGCGTCGAGGTCCCGCTGGTCATGCACGGCGGCTCCGGCGTGTCCGACGAGGACTACCGCAAGGCCATCGATGCGGGCATCCGCAAGATCAACTACTACACCTACGGCGTGAAGTACGCCGGCGAGACGGTCTGCGACCTCGTCCAGGCGCGCCGCGCCGACGACCCTGCCGCTGTCGTGTACTGGCACGATATGACCGCCGCCGCGTACAAGCGCCTGCTCGAGGACTTCACCCAGGTCATTCGCGTCTTCGCCAACGGCGCCGAGCCGCTCGCCTAGCCACCCCCTGAAGGCCGCGGGGGCCGATGCGCGCCCCCGCGGTCCTTTGTATGTTCGCCCGCCGGGAACCCGGCGCGGTGGCCCCGTCCGCAAGCGCGGGGCAGGATTCAACCGAAAGGACCGTTATGTCTGCCGTGGATACCAGCCTGTTCAAGCCGGAGCTCGTCTTTTTCGACTTCGATGCGACCGACCGCGAGGACTTCTTCAAGAAGCTCGGCGCCGAGCTCAGCTCGCGCGGCTACATCAAGGACACGTGGTTCGATGCCATCATGGAGCGTGAGGCCAACTATCCGACCGGCCTCGGCTGCCAGGCCATCAACGTCGCGATTCCGCATGTCGACCCCGAGCACCTCGCCAAGCCTTACATCGCCGTCATCAAGCCGAAGAACCCGGTGGTCTTCGAGCCGATGGGTGGCATGGGCGATCCCGTCCCCGCTGAGCTCATCGTGAACCTGGGCCTGCTCGCTCACGCCGAGGGCCAGGTCTTCATTCTTCAGGCACTGATGGGCATTTTCATGGACGAGGCTTCCTGCGCCGAGATCCTGGCTCAGGACACGCCCGAGTCCATGGTTGAGACCATGGTGAAGTTCTGTAGCTAGAGGTTGCGCAACATAGGTCGTTTCTCATCGAGGGGCTCGCTTCGGCGGGCCCCTCGCGCTGTGTATCTGGGATATTCGGCGCAAGCTGCCGCGGCGACCACGTGCGTTTGTGCAAAAAGGGTTTGTATAAACGGTTCCCCCTCGAAGTGAGTGGATTTTTTAGGAGCTGCGTTATATACCGGCTGAACCCGGGGAGTTGCGACCCTAATTCCCCAGGTGAATGCTGCACTAAAATAAAGTGTACTTGGCATGTACCGAAAAATTCACTCACTTCGCGGGGTAGAGCATAAGCCGGTCCCTGTTGACGCGCACATCGGTTCGGCCGATCTGAAACCGGTTTGGGTATTGGGCTATTCATCTATATGGCACAGAGTCTCTATCAATTAAAGCGTGCAATGAAGTAGCATTAGGGAAACTTGACCTCAACGGCGCCTTGTGCGCCTCATCGAACTGAACGGAACGATACGATGGAGACTCCCTCATCCGAACAGCGATCGCGCGCCTTCGTGCGCCCCGGCGCTGTGGCCGACGTGCTTACCGCGGTCGAGCGCGATCCCGACCTGCTCGATTGTGACCTGGCTCTTCTCGACGAGCGCGCCGACGCCTTCGTGCTCCCCGATATGTCGCCCGCCGAGCTGCGCGCCTCATATACGCGCGCGGCGATCGAGCTCACCTCCCCGGAGGCGCCGCGCTGGGAGTTCGTGGCGGCGCGCCTGCTCGCGGCGGACTTCGCCGCCGAGCTTGAGCGCGAACAGGCGGAACGAGGCCTGGAGGGCTTCGTGGACAAGGTTCACTACCTGGTGGGGGAGGGGCTGTACGGCTCCTATATCGTCGAGGGGTACTCGGATGCGGAGCTTGCCGAGGCGGCGTCTTTCATCGACCCGTCGCGCGATGCGCTGCTCACCTATTCCGGCCTCGACCTGCTGCTTCGTCGCTATATCATCCGCGACCGCGCGCATCGGCCCCTCGAGAGCCCGCAGGAGATGTTCCTCGGCATCGCGCTGCACCTTGCGTTGAAGGAGCCCGTCGAGGTCCGCCTCGAATGGGTCCGCCGGTTCTACGACATGCTGAGCAGGCTCGAGGTCACGATGGCGACGCCCACCATGAGCAACGCCCGCAAGCCGCATCATCAGCTGTCGAGCTGCTTCATCGATACCGTGCCTGACAGTCTGGAGGGCATCTACCGCAGCGTGGACAACTTCGCCCAGGTGAGCAAGTTCGGCGGGGGTATGGGCATGTACCTGGGGCACGTCCGCGCCGCAGGCGGAAGCATCCGCGGATTCGAGGGGGTCGCCGGCGGCGTCATCCGGTGGATCCGCGTCATCAACGACACCGCCGTCGCCGTCGACCAGCTCGGTATGCGGCAGGGCGCCGTGGCGGTGTATCTCGATGCGTGGCACCGCGACCTGCCTGAGTTCCTGCAGCTGAGGACCAACAACGGCGACGACCGCATGAAGGCGCATGACGTCTTTCCCGCGGTCTGCTATCCCGACCTGTTCTGGCGCCTGGCGGAAGAGAACCTCGATGCGCCCTGGTACCTCATGTGCCCGCATGACATCGAGCAGCACCGGGGGTATCGCCTGGAGGATTTCTGGGGTGAGGAGTGGGAGCGCCGCTACCTCGCGTGCGTGGACGACCCGCGGATCGAGAAGCGCACCGTGACGGTGAAGGACATCGTGCGCCTGGTGCTCAAGAGCGCGGTCGAGACGGGAACCCCCTTCGCGTTCATGCGCGACACGGTGAACCGCGCCAACCCCAATCCGCATGCCGGCATGATCTACTGCTCCAACCTGTGCTGCGAGATCGCCCAGAACACGAGCGAGATCGAGACCGTCTCGCGCAAGGTCGAGACGCGCGAGGGGGATACCGTGGTGGTGACGGAGACACGTCCCGGAGATTTCGTCGTCTGCAACTTGGCGAGCCTCTCGCTCGGCCACCTGCCCGTCGAGGACGACGCGCATCTCGCGCGCACGGTGGAGACGGCGGTGCGCGCGCTCGACAACGTGATCGACCTCAACTTCTACGCGCTGCCGTACGCCAAGATCACCAACAGGAGGTACCGGTCGGTGGGTCTCGGTGCATCGGGCTACCACCACATGCTCGCGAAGCGCGGTATCGGCTGGGAGACCGAGGAGCATCTCGCCTTCGTCGACGAGCTGTTCGAGCGCATCAACCGCCATGCGATCGAGGCGTCGTGCGCGCTGGCGGCCGAGCGCGGGCCCTACGGGCTGTTCTGCGGCAGCGACTGGCAGACGGGCGCGTACTTCGAGAAGCGCGGCTACGTGTCCGATGCGTGGCGTGAGCTGGCGGCGCGCGTCCGGGTGCACGGGATGCGCAACGCCTACCTCATGGCGGTCGCGCCGACGAGCTCCACGTCCATCATCGCGGGGACCACGGCGGGCCTGGACCCCGTCTTGCGCAAGTTCTTCCTCGAGGAGAAGAAGGGCTCGGTGCTGCCGCGCGTGGCGCCCGACCTCTCGATGCGGACCTATTGGTACTACAAGCCCGCGCACCTGATCGATCAGATGTGGTCCGTGCGCGCCGCCGGCGTGCGGCAGCGCCATATCGACCAGGCGCAGTCGGTGAACCTGTACATCACGGACGAGTACACGTTGCGCGGCGTGCTCGCGCTGTATCTCGAGGCATGGCGAAGCGGGGTGAAGACGGTGTACTACGTGCGCAGCAAGTCGCTGGAGATGGCGGCCGCCTCCTGCGAAAGCTGTTCCGCCTGACGGCGCGCCCCGGGCGCCCGCCCGTACGGCATGCGTCGGTCGCGCATGTCAGGTGACGCTCCTCGCTTGTCGCGCGTCCGGGCGTCTGGGATCGGCGCGCGGCTTGGATCCAACCCGTCGCGTGCCGCGCTCCGTGCGTGCCCGCCTCCCTCGCCTTCTCTTCTAGAAAGGACCTTCCATGACGCTCGACCCCTGCGCTCCGCTCGCGGCGCGCCCGCTCTTCAACCCCGAGGGCGACACCGACGTGCGCGCCCGCCGCATGATCGGCGGCAACACCACCAACCTCAACGACTTCAACAACATGCGGTACGGCTGGGCTTCTGAGTGGTATCGCCAGGCGATGAACAACTTTTGGATCCCCGAGGAGATCAACCTCACCCAGGATCTCAAGGACTACGCCCGCCTGACCTCCGCCGAGCGCACCGCGTACGACAAGATCCTGTCGTTCCTCGTGTTCCTGGACTCGCTGCAGTCCGCGAACCTGCCGAACGTCGCCGAGTACATCACCGCCAACGAAGTCAACCTCTGCCTCACCATCCAGGCGTTCCAGGAGTGCGTGCACAGCCAGAGCTACAGCTACATGCTTGATTCCATCTGCAGTCCCGAGCAGCGCAACGACATCCTGTACCAGTGGAAGACCGATGAGCGCCTGCTTGCGCGCAACACGTTCATCGGCGAGCGCTACAACGAGTTCCAGCGCGACCGCAGCGCGTCGGCGCTGGTGAAGGTGCTCATGGCCAACGTCATCCTGGAGGGCGTGTACTTCTACTCCGGATTCCTGTTCTTCTACAACCTCGCGCGCATGGGCAAGATGCCGGGCAGCGCGCAGGAGATCCGCTACATCAACCGCGACGAGAACACGCACCTATGGCTGTTCACGAACATCATGCGCGAGCTGCGCGAGGAGAATCCCGAGCTCTTCGGGGAGCGGGAGGTCGCCGAGCTGCGCGCGATGCTCGACGGGGGAGTGCGCCAGGAGATCGCGTGGGGGAGCTACGTGATCGGGGACGAGATCGAGGGCCTGAGTGCGTCCATGCTCGAGCGCTATATCACGTACCTGGGCGAGCTGCGCTGGCATGCGCTCGGGCTGGGTGACGAGGCGGCGCCGCGCGTGGCGGACGATATGGCATGGGTGCTGCAGCACGCGGATCCCAACATGGTGAAGACCGATTTCTTCGAGGCGCGCTCGACGGCCTATGCGAAGGCGACGGCCCTGGTGGACGACCTGTAGACGCCACGCACCGAGGCGCGTGCCAAAGGGGACGTACCCTAACGGCACGTCGAACGTTCAGCTGTGCCATTAGGGTGCGTCCCTCTTGGCGAGGGCCTGTCCCTTTGGCACGAGGCGGCGGCCCCGCTAACGTCAACTTCCTGACGTTAGCGGGGCCGATCCGATTCTAACGTCAAAAAACGGGCAAAACTTGACGTTAGAAGTTGATAGCCTGCTCTAACGTCAACAAGCTGACGTTAGAGCAGGGGCTGTTCGCCTTGGTCGCACCTCTATCGCCGACCGTTGCCGGACGGGGCAAGCGGCTTTCGATGGTTCTCCCACTCCGATCCAAGCCATTCGATGCGTGCAGGCCTTCGAGTCTCGAGCCGACATCGACGTGATTACGGTCGACGCAGGCGGCGAATCGCTCCGGCAAGCAGGGAGCCCGCGCCCAGCACGATGGCGCTCAGCGGCCCGGCGGTGGAAGCGTCGCCCGTTGTGGGCAGGCCCTCTGAGGAGCCGTCGGAGTGGTTGTCGTCTGGGGCGCGGTTGCCGCCCTGGTCATTCTGGTCGTCGCCACTCTGGTTGCCGCCCTGGTCACCGTCGTTTCCCGACCCGTTGTCGTCCTGATCCTGGCCGTTGCCGTTGTCCTGGTCTCCTGAACCGTCGTTGCCGGAGCCGTTGCCGCCCTGGTCGCCATCCTGACCCTGGTTGTCTCCGCCCTGACCCTGGTCTCCACCCTGGTCACCCGTGCCGTTGCCGCCCTGGCCTTGGCCGGCGTCGCCCTCCTGGCCATCGGCCGCGATCTCGACCGCGAGGGGCTCCTCGCACACCACGGGACCCAGGCCCGGCAGGCCCGTGACCCGGGCGAAGGCGTAGTAGGTCCGGCCCGGGGTCAGGTTCGTGAATACCGGGTCGGTCGTCCACGCGTTCAGGGGGTTGCCCTGCACCTGCTCGCCGCTCTCGGAAGCCGCCGTCGCGGTGAACGCCCCGGGGCAACCTGCTCCTCGCACAGGGCGTACTCGACCGCGCCATCGAGCCCTTCTGCTCCGTTCACCTGCGCAGATAGCCTCACGGACGTATCGTCGATCTTCTCGGCCGCGATGGCGACCGAGGCGCCGCGGGGTGCGACGTCGATGCTCAAGGGGATCCTGAGCGTGCGGCTCTGCTGGCCCTCGGCGCCGCGATAGGTCACCGTCGCGTCGGCGCTGTACGAACCGGCCGCGAGCCCGGCGGCGGGGCGCACCGTCCACGATGCGTCGCGGGAACCTGCGGCGATCTCGCGGGAGCCCTCGCCCTCGATCACGAAGCCGTCCCCTTCGATCGTCACGTCCTCGATCACGGCTGTCGCCTTGCTGGTATTGGACAGGTCGAGCGGCAGCGTCGGGCGCTCGTCGTCGGCGTACCCCGATTTCAGGCTGTCGAATGCGATCGGCTGCGACTCGAGTCCCGGCGCGTGGACCTCGTAGACGTCGAACAGCGCCGCGCGGTGGTGCTAAACGTTCGGCGTGCCGTTAGGGTACGTCCCTTTTGGCGAGGGCCTGTCCCTTTTGGCACACGGCGGTGGTGGGGGAGGGGCCGCGTGGTTCTGTTATCGATGGGAATGGATGAGTCTCTGTCGGCTGCCGTAGGCTCCGCAGCAGAAATCGCGTTTGAAAAAAAATGAAATCCCTCCATGTCAAAAAGTGGGACAAGCATGCGGATGTCGCACCTCGGCATGTAGGACCGCGGGTCGCCGTGCAAAGTGCATCGGACCGCCGCACCGTTGTAGACCCCCTATAAATCAGCAGGTAAACCATTAAAAATGGGTGGTCATTCGAGCGTTGGCAGATTGTGGCTCCTATGCGAAGTTCCCGTGAAGCGTTCTCATATTTCCATCGTCGAACGAGGAAAAACGCCCAGAGGCTGAGGAAAAGTTGCAGGGGGGGGGCTCAGTGCTATGGTTCCCGAGAGCTCGCTTTTGCGAAGAGTGGGCTTTAATTTGGGATGGAACACGTGGTCTTGGCAGAGGGCGAAGTCGGTTGCGATGACGCATGGCTGCGAGCGATGAGGCTCGCCCCTTCCGGCCACGCGATGGGGATGATAGGGTTGTTCGGGCGGATATGGAATGCGATTCTGGTCGCGTTGACTGTCGCTGCTGCTGCGCTCGTTGTTGCTTTCGCGGGGGTCCGCCTGGTCGGATTGACCCCCTATGCCGTCCTGTCCGGCTCGATGGAGCCGGAGCTCCCCGTGGGATCCCTCGTATATGTGCGCGCGGTCGACCCGTCTGAGGTCGTTGTCGGCGACACCATCACGTTCAAGCTTGAGTCGGGCACGCTGGTGACCCACGAGGTCTATGAGATTGATGCCGCCGCACGTGAATTCAAGACGCACGGCATCGCCAACGTTGATTCAGAAGGAAATATCTCGCCCGATGCGGCTCCGGTCCCATGGTCGAGCCTGGTGGGCTCGGTCGTGGCGTGCGTGCCGCTTCTGGGCTACGTCAACGTGTTCGTCACGCAGCCGCCGGGGGTCTTCATGGTGATCGCCGGCGTGGCCGTGGTGATAGGCGTGAGCATCGTGATCGAGCTGGTGGGTACCGGCAGGCGCGACAAGCGGGAGGCGGCCCACGCCCCCAAACACATGAGGTGACACTGGGCGCAGCGCGTCTTTGTCATAAGCAGTTCAGGTCCGATAGGAGAAAGGAAAGCGGACATGGAAGAGAAACGTACGAACCGCAAGAGGGTGGGCCTGCTGGCTGCGCTCGCTATGTGCTGCGTGCTGGCGGTGGGTGCCGGCGTCATGGCGTGGTTTAGCGCAAATGATGAGGTGAGTAACGTCTTCTTGAGTGGCGACGGCATCACCGATCCCGAGGTTAATCCCAAACCCGATCCTAATCCTGATCCCAACAAGCCGATCGCCCCCGATCCCGACCCAAATAATCCGGTTGTTCCTGATCCCAACAAGCCTCATTTGAACGGCAATATCATCGAGACCGAGTGGCAGCCGAATTCAGCCATTTCCGCTGAGTCTTCCGTGGCGAAGAACCCGAACATCGGCATCGGTAAAACCAGCAAGCCCGCTTACGTGTTCGCTGAGGTCGAGAACGGCCTTGGGGCCGGAACGTACTTCATTCTGAATCCCGGCTGGGAAGCTGTGAACGCTACGAGCTATGACGGCACAAAGGGATGGGCTGCGATCCACGCGAACGATCCGGACAAGCAGGGCAAGGCCTACACCTCCGGCCTCTTTGTCTATGTTGGTGAGAACCCGCAGGGCTCCGATGTTACCGACAGGATGGCGCTTCTTGAGTCCAAGACGGTTACCGGCAAGGACGGCAAGTGGGGCGCCTACACGGGTGAGCTTTTCTCCAAGGTTTACGCTGGAAATAAAGCTGAGATTACCGGTAACAACCAAGATCGCAAGATGGACGTAAAGGCGTTCCTTGCGGCAGCTTCCAGCGATGGCGAGTTTACTGGCGCCAGCGCCTCTGAGGCCAAGGCCGAGATCCTTGCGGCTGCCAAGGCTTGGTGGACGACTAGCAACAACAACTAGCGACCTGCGATAGGCGCTAAGGAGCGCAGATGGGGAGTTCGCTCCCCTCTGCGTTCCTGCGTCTGCGTTTTGCTGTGGAAAGGACCTGCGTGATGAGCTCAGAGAGGGTCGAGCGCGCAAATCAGACGCATGCGGCGGAGGAGGCTGCGCCATGCGTCTCCCCGGAAACGGATGGGTGCTCCGACGCGGTTGACGTTGCGGCATCGGATTCCCCTTGCGCCGAGCGTCCTCGTTCTCGCCGACGGAGCGCCTTCGCTGTGGCGTGTCTTGCGCTCCTCGCCGTTGCGCTCACCGCGCAAGTTCTTTCGTCCATCGTACGTGAGCGTCCTTTCGCGAGCATGCTGACGTTTGGTAATGCTGATATCCAGCTCTCGATAACCACCCACAACCAAAACGGCGACGAGGTTTCCGCTGAGGACGGTCAAGAGATTCCCGTCGGGACCGTGCCCCTTGACCGCCGCGTGAGCGCGACCAACACCGGCTCTCAGCCGCTGTGGGTGCGTGTGCGCTTGGCGTTTATGGCCGAGGCGGGCGACAAAGAGTGGGATATCGCCGAGCTTTCCGATTTCTCTGTTAATACCGATGCATGGGTGCAGCGTGGAGAATGGTTCTATCTGCTGGATCCGCTTGAGGCGGGCGAGACTTCCCCGGTGCTCATAGACGGATTGACGGTTGACACTGCGGCGGCTGCGCAACAATACGGGTCGCATTCGTATCGCCTGTCCGCTCATGCATCTGCTGTCCAGTGCAAAAACAATGCGAACACGGTACTTGAGGCTGAGGGATGGCCGGAATGAGTGGTGTTATGCGTAGACGTGCGGAGGCGGGCTTCCCTATGAAGGATCATAAGAAGAGTGTGGCACAGCGGATGGCTGCCGTGCTGGGCGCGCTCGTCCTGGCGGTCTGCTCGCTCGCGGCGCCTCAGAGGGCGCTGGCCCTCGACCTCGGTGCCGATCCCATCCTGGTGCACAACGTCGATGAGACGATCGAGCTCATCAAGCAGTCGCGCGGCATGGTGGACGGAAACTACATGAGCTTCAAGGGCAAGACGATCGCGCTCGAAGCCGACATCGATTTCAAGTCCATTCCCGACGGCGAGGGAAAGATCGACCAGATCATCACCGAGCTGGGGTCGCTCACCTTCGGCGATAAGGACCATCCCTTCAAGGGCGAGTTCGACGGCCGCGGCCACTACATCAAGCACCTCGACTACCATCGCGACCTGTGGAAACCCAAGGCAAACACCGGCCTGTTCAGCTTCACCGAGGGCGCCTACCTGCATGACGTGCACTTCTCCGATTGCTACGTCGGCGCGGATTTCCGCGGCGGCGTGCTGGTGGGCCAGGCCAGAAACACGCGCATCGAATCGGTGCGCATGGAGGACTGCACCATCTCGGTCACGCCGGCCAACAACGCGGTGTCGCTCATCACCAACGCGGGCGTCATGGGCGGCATCATTGCGGGCGAGATGCTCGACAAGTCGTACATGTACGACTGCACCGTCCAAGGAGGCCGTGCGGTGAACAACTCCGTCGTCGCCGTCTCGGGCCTGGGCGGCGAGGGCCTGTACCTGGGCGCGCTCGTGGGCTCGGCGGAGGATTCCCAGATCGAGTACTGCCGTGTGCTCCCCAATAATCAGTACTACATCGATCGGGCGGCGAAGCCGGATACCAGCGTGTACGCTCGCGACGACAGCGGCCATTACAAATATCAAACCGAGGTCTACAACCGCTACGAGGTGGCGGTCGGTGCCGTGGCTGGCCAGAGCGTGTATGCCGGCGGCATCGTGGGCTATACCAACGACGTCGATGTGGTGGACTGCTTCTCCACTGCTTGGGTGCATACCTGGGTCGCCAACTACGTGGGCGTGGGCTCGGGCAACATCGGCTACGTGGGCGGCATCATCGCGCACGCGAAGAGCGAGAACGAGGGCGCCAACGCGAGCCAGGTCATCCGCTGCCATTACGCCGGCAACATGGAGAGCTACCAGTGGAACGCCGTCGCCGTCATCCCCATCATCCAGAGCAACGTGTATCTGTCCGGCCTGGTGGAGCGCGACTGGAACGAGGATACGGGTCTCTACAACTCGTACTTCAAGCGTAACGATATCGTGGGCAAGGACTCTGCCATCAAGCCGCATCCCAACGGTTACGTACGCGCCTGGGGCGACTGGCTTGGCCTCAACTACAGCGGCGGCGAGCACGGCCCGTCTGCCCAGGGCTTCAGCTACGGCCCCATCGTGGACGACGCGAAGTACGCCGACCGCCTGTTCTGGGAAGGAGAGGGCTACGACTTCGAGGGAGACGAGGTGCGCCTCTCCACGATCGACAACCAGATCCCCGGTCATGTGAACAAGTGGATCATGGACGACTACCTGGGCATCCCCGTCCACGGTGACTCCGTGAAGGCCACGCTCGACTTCCCGGGCGCGGGTGACGTGACTATCTCGAAATCCACGCTCGGCAAAGAGCAGAAGACGGCCGACCCCTACAACTTCGCAGTGCAGCCGGTGAGTGCCAACGAGACGAAGCTTACGTTCACGGCAACGGTGAACAGCGATGCGGGCAGCGATGCGCTCAAGATGGTGTCTTCCGCCGACAACGAGGGCTTCCGCTTCCAGGGCTGGTTCCGTAACGGCGACGTGACGGTGAACCATATCCAGCAGGGCAACCACGCGTTCTTCGACCCCATGGTGCCGCCCGAGCCGAACGGCGAGCAGGTGAGTGCCGAGCTTAAGCACGTGGCGACCAACTCTGGAACGGGTGCCGACGAGGGCGCCCAGTTCTCGGACAACGACCTGTTCGTCGCATATCACCAGGCCCAGGTGCTGTTCCATGACGTGAAGGGCGGCGTGATCGACAAGGGCAGCTCTGCAACGGAGGCGACGCCGCAAACGGATGACGATTGGTACAACCACCAGGACGCGCTGCCCGGCGTGGGCGAGCCGCAGGCCGACCGCGAGGGCGGCGAAAACGCTCCGGTGGCCGGTGCCGCGAAGTTCCTGGGCTGGACCACGCGCCCCAACCCGGCGGACGACGAGGACGGTTGGTCCAACGTGACTGTGTCCGACCTCAACTCGATGAAGGCGGCAGGTGAGTTCTTCGAGGGCGGCGAGTCTATCGAGCGCCCCATGGACCTGTACCCCGTCTACGCATCGCTCGCCGCGAACATCAACGTCATTGCCGAGGGCCACGAGCTCGATTCGACCAGTTCGGATCTGAATGTCCGAGAAGGCGTTGTTCAGGCTACGGTCACTGCGAAAGACGGGAAATACGAGCTGGGAATCAACGGCCTCGGTGCCGAAGGCGCATTGCCCGATGGCTACCGCTTCCTGGGTTGGTACGAGGTTGAACTTGACGAACAGGGCAGCCCCATTGTTGATTCGACACACGATGGTGTGCTTTTGTACGACGAAAGCAAATGGAACAACGAACAGAATGAGCTGCCGGCTACGACTACGAGTGCAACTGTGTACAAACACGGGCTCAAGCTGTCCGCCGACGCCACGTACGTCATTCCCGATTCCGTCGATTTGACGCAGAAGCATTGCTATATAGCGCGTTTTGAATATCGGGTGGACTATTACGTCATGGATCCCAATCCCATCAAGGATACTGAGTGGTCGAAGCCTTATTTGCTTGCATCCGTTTGGGAGCCGTACCTGGGCAAGTTTGACAATATTTCCGGTCCGTATTTTTACGACTGGAAACACGATCACTGGACGCTGGATAAGATAGAAGGATGCGAAGGGTCCGACGCTCATCTTGCCCAGAATCAGCTTGTCGAGGGTGTGGTCTCCTCCGTGCGAGTGAACGGGCATAATGTTGATGTTGGCGGTCATGCTAACTACGGAATAGACATCTATACTGACTTCCCGAATTCTGCCGACATGTGGACCGAGCACTTGGCGAGCAACGGGCTATTCGAGGTGCATGCTAAAACTCACGAGGGCTTTCAACTCATGGGTGGAACGTGGGTGCGCACGAACGACCATGACTACCATGTAAACAGCGCGCATAACGAAGCGCCGCATGAGTATTCATGGAAAATGGGAATCATGCTCGGCACCGCGCAGTATTGGGTCGAGGCACGCTTGGCGGCAGAGGTCGATTTCATGGACGCCGCCGGCACCGCTGATGCACCCGCTCCTGTAACCGTGACGCGCGGCTATGAGAAATACGAGAACTATGATCCTACAACCGGGGCGTATGAGAACAACTATCAGCCGGTGTTGATGAACGAGGACAAGACGTACACATATCGCTATCCCGTTCGCGAGGGATTCGTGGTAAGCGAGTCGGATGAGACCCCCATGAGCGCTGTTCAGTGCGATGACAAGGGCGACCCCCTGACCACCACGAGCAAAGCGTCTCCGAGTAACGAAGAGATGCAGCAAAAGCGCCCCAATTCGCTGTTCTTGGGCTGGATCGATAAGAGCGAGATTGTGCACGGTACCATGACGCAGGCCGAGTACGACACGGTGTACGACGAGACCACGCGTATGGCGAAGGTGAGTCTTGATGTCATCGCACCGTATCTGGTGACGGAAAAGACGCTGTGCGAGCGTCCCATGCAGCTCTACCCCGTGTATGCGGATTATAGCTATGACACCACGACCAACATCACGCGTGGCACGAATTTGACCGACCCGGCGAATCCGACGGCTGCCGAGGTCCGCAACCCTGACGGTACCAAGACGCTGACGCTTGCGGCCGATGTCGATACCGATACGGCTGCGGCATACACCCTTACCTCGTGGACGGTCGAGAGCCCCGAGGGCACCGTGATCGACACCGTCCGCGCAACGAACGATACGGGTGCGCCGGCGATGAGCGGCGGCAAGCCCGTGAGCAACGACAACGCGAAGCTCGTCTACACCATTGAGGCCAGCTCTCACTACGTATTCGTGGCCAACTACGAGGCGAATGCGGCTACCCAGCTCGACGTGACGTACCATGTGCGTCCTTCCGATGGAGCGGATTCCGGGACTAAGGTCGTCGCCAAGACGGCGGGTGACCCGCTCGGTCGCGGCCCGGCGCCCGAGTTCAAGGTGAACGATGCTGCCTTCGTGGGCTGGACCGAGCAGCAGCCCGCCGATGGCGCCGAGTACCTCATGTTCGACAGTGCCGACGCCACCAAGATGGTCGACAAGTACATGATCGTCGAGCGTCCGATGGAGCTGTGGCCGGTGTACCGCACCGTCACGACGGGCGGGGAGGGCGACATGGACGCCAACGTCCGCGTGAACTCGAATATCGATGCCGTGCACGCGGACCCCGACGACCATCGCCGCGCCACGGTGACGACCGTCGACACCCCGCAGGGGGCGCAAGCCTACGTGGCCCTCGAGGCCGATGCGGTGGACGGTTATAAGTTCATCGGCTGGTACAGGGACTTCAAGAAGCTTGAGGTCGGCACCGACGGCAACGTCGAGGTTGCCGGCACGCCTGTGCCCGGCAACCGCGTGACGGGCGACGAGATGTTCGCCGGTTACCTCTACACCGCGGTCTACCAGAAGACACAGGTATACAAGGTGGTCTACCACTTCCCGGACGGGTCCTCGTCCACCGTGGAGCTCGACGAGGGCGATACCACCGCCTTCGTGCAGCAGGTCCGTCCCCCCAAGCTTGATGAGGGCGGCAAGCCGATCATCGGTCCCGACGGCAAGCCCGTGCTGGGCGATCCGGTCGACGCCGTGGTCGTCGGCGGCGAGGAGACGGCTGCCATGGAGGGCTTCCTGTCCAAGAAAGACGCCGAGGGCAAGGTGAAGGAGCTCTTCAAGGAGTGGGAGTGGAAGAAGCAGGATGGCACCACGGTTGCGTGGGATGCGTTCTGTAAGACACCCATCGTGCAGAGCATGACGGATGCGAATGCGACCGAGATGCACCTGTATCCGGTGACGCACCGCCTGAACGCGCTCGATCAGAAGGGCGATCCGTACGCCGCCTCCAACCTGGTGTGGCAGATCGACCCCGAGGCGCTCGCAAGCGATGTGGCGGATCCCAACGCCGCCGACGCGAAGCCTGCGGTGAAGATCGCCTTTGGTCCGCGCACGCTCTATCTGGGCAACCAGCTCACCATCCATATGGCCGAGGTTCACTATGTCGCAGGCGCGCAGCCGACCGAGACGCCTATGAACGACAAGCTCGTCGCCCTCTACGACAACTTCGACTTCACCACGGCCAAGCAGCTTGACCGCAAGGTGACGGGCGTGTCGACAACGGAAGACCCGACTCCCGGCGATGGCAACGCCATCTTCCACTTCGACACCACAGGCTCCCTCACGATCGAGAAGACCGCACCGCTCACGGCGGCGGGCTCAACCTTCACCTTCACGGTAACCGAGTGCAACGAGAAGGGCGAGGTCGCGCAGGGTGCCAAGAGCGCGACGGTCACCATGACCGCGGTGGACAACGGCAAGGGTGCCGCGACCGCCATGGAGACGATTGCCGTGCCGTGGGGCTACTACAAGGTCGTGGAGACCGGCTGGGGCTGGCGTTACGCGCCGACGTATCAGTTCCTCGAGGGCGGCATGACCGTCGAGGGCCGGCCCGACAACGTGGTGCTCGTTCGCAGCCAGGGTACGGCAAGAGTGACCAATACTTTGACGAACGACGAGTACCTCGACGGTGAGGACCGTGCAAAGAACGTGTTCGGAGTCGGCAGGAATCCGGTTGAGAATGGAGGTGGGCGCTGATGGCGATCGGCAAGCGCGATAGGGACCGTCTTGGGGAGGGCACGCCTCAGGGCTCCCGGGGCGCCCATTTCCGCCCCGTCGGCAGCGCCGATGCGTGCGGGTGCGCTGGGGAGCCGACGCAGGGGAGCGCGCCGGTGCGTCGCGGCGGCCGGCGCCCCCTCAAGCGCGCCGCGATCGTCGCCGTCGCCGTGCTCGCCATGTGCGGTGTCGGCGGCGCGGTGGCGTGGTTTGGAGTGCAGGACAACGTGCTCAACACGTTCACGCGTGGCGAGATAAAGCCGAGCATCGAGGAGACGTTTGATGCGGACTCGACCGTCAAGCAGGATGTCTTTGTGACCAACAGGGGCACGGCCCCCGCATACATGCGCGCCGCTGTCTCCATCTACTGGGAGGATGCCGCGGGCAACCAGCTGTGGGATGCGCCGCAGGAGGGCCAGGACTATTCGATTGCGTGGGGCGATGCCCTTACGGCGTCTACGGGTGAGCGCTGGATCAAAGGCGCCGACGGCTATTACTACTGGTCCGTGCCCGTGGAGGCCGGTAGCACGACGTCGAATCTCATCAAATCGGTAGAGAAGCGCGGTGATCACGGGGACAAGCACCTTGTGGTCGATATCGCGACGCAGGCCTTGCAGGCCAATTTGTCTGCCGGCGAAGGGTTCGACGCGGTGTGGTCGGCATCGAGTGGCCTGAAGGTCGGTGCCGACGGCGCCTTGGTCCAAAAGACGACGAACTAGGGGGGAGCCATGGTGAAGAAGTTGTTTGCAATGATGGCCGCCGCCTGTGCGTGCGCGCTCGCCCTCGGCTCGCCGTCTGCCGTCCTTGCAGTGCCTGCCGATGGCAACCCGGCGGTGGTGTACGACGGCGCGGCGAAGGCTTGGCACGGCGAGAACCTGCAGGAGCAGAATGTTATCGCGACGGTTGCCGATGTTATGCCCGGTGACGCGCTCACGCAGGAGTTTCAGCTGATCGTTCGCCATGTCGAGCGCGGCGTGACGCTGAGCATGCGCCCCGATGCGTCCGCCTCGACGCTGGATGCTTTGGGTGATGCGGCGATTGAGGTGCGCGACGCCGCGGGTGCGCTCGTCGCGCAGGGAATGCTCGCCGAGCTTGCTTCGGCGGAGGGGGCGCCTCTTGCCCTCGGTGCCTATACCGCCGATAGCGCTCGGGGCCTGCGCATTACGATGACGGTGCCCACGAGCCTCGGCAACGAGGCGCAAGGCCAGTCGTATGAGATCAAGTGGATCTTCACCGCCCAAGAAGATGGCGAGAGCGTATCGGCGGGGTCCGACGATCTCCTTGCGCAGACGGGCGACGACCCGCTGAACGTCTATGGTCCGATCGTGCTCGGCATTCTGGGCGTTCTGCTGATCGCAGGCGCCATCGCGCTCACGAAGCGCCGGTAGCCCAAGGCCGGCCGCGCCATCGGCCGTGCCAAAAGGGACGTACCCTAATGGCACGCTGAACGTTTAGCCGTGCCGTTAGGGTCTGTCCCTTTTGGCGAGGGTCTGTCCCTCTTGGCACACGGCGGTGGCGCTGTTGGATACGCCGTTCACGGATAAGAACAATTGAATAATGAAATACCCCCATTTCGGTTCTGGCTGGAAATGTGTCTGCGCCTTACAATGCGACGTAAGGCTGCTGTCGTGTTGCATAGCTTATAAACCTATGCGCATAATAGGTAAATAAAAGCAACGCACCATCTGCGCAGCGCACTACGTAGTTCGGAGGTACGGCGTGTTCGGGATATGGGGGAAGCGGGAAGCGGGCGACTGCACGCATCGCCCGCGGAGAAAGACTCATCTGATGGCGCCGGCGCTCGCGGGCATCGCGCTCGCGGCGACCGTTATGACGCAGACGGCGGTTGCGAACCCGCTGGACGATCTTGCGTCGTTGCTCGGCTTCGGTGATGCCGCACCGGCGGCTGCAGGCGATCACGTGGTGGACGACACGGTCTCGCCTTCGGGCACCACGATCGATCTCTTCGATTATTGGCTCACGACCGAGAAAGGTCCCGAGAATCCGGCGAACCTGACGTCTGCTGGCATCAACAGCGGAAATCAGCTCTGGTTCTCCGGCGGCATGCCCGAAGGCTCCGGCTCGGATTTCGGTAAAACAATCAACCACTACACCGGGCGGGGTAAGGGTCCGTATTTTGGCATCGTATCGAATAGCTTGGGAGACGACGGGTATCCGTCGCTGCAGGAGGGTAAGCGGTACAGGCTGGGATACAGAGATTACGAGACGCGCTCGCAGTCCCTTGCCTACCTCTTCAACCCGCTCGTTTCGAACACGTACAAGAAATCCTACCCGAACGCGACCGGTCTGCTGCAGCTGGATGCAGACGGCTACTACTATTACGACTCGAGGCAGAACTTCGCGTCTTACGACAAGGACGCCGGCCGCTTCGTGCTCTATGACGGGGCGGCAGTGGATGGCTCCGGCTTTGCGGGCAGCACGAAGGGTATGTTCTTCCCCTTCAACACGGCCGAGCAGGTGTTTACGAACGAGAGTCTCAACGGCAGCGGTCCGCTCGAAAGCACGGTGGGTCCCGGCGGCCTCAACCACTATTTCGGCTTGAGCATGACGAGCTACTTCATGCAGCCTGCTGGCGGTAAGTCGAACGGCAAGGACATGGTGTTCGAGTTCTCCGGCGACGACGACGTGTGGGTGTTCATCGACGGCAAGCTCGTGGGCGACGTGGGCGGCATCCACGAACGCGTTTGGCCTGAGCATCAACTTCGCGACGGGCGACATCAGGATCTTCAACACGAGCACCGCGGGTGGCAGCGAATATGAGGGCTGGGACTACAAGAAAACCTCGTTGCAGGAGATTTTCGGCAGTGAAAACCTGGAAAACGGAACGTTCAAAGCAGGTTCGTATCATACCCTCAAGTTCTACTACCTTGAGCGCGGGTCCGGGCCTTCCAACTTGAGCCTCAAGTACAACCTGGTGGACATCCCCGCGAGCACCATGACCAAGGTCGACCAGCTGGGCAAGGGCGTTCAGGGTGCCGAGTTCAAGCTGTACCAGACGGATGCTGCGTACGAAAACGAGAAGCTCATCGGCTCGGGCGTCACCGACGCGACCGGTAGCTTCACGTTCACGGACGCCAACACCGTGCCCATCAACTTCATGAACCTCAACGCGTCCGGCATCAGCCATTACGTGCTGAAGGAGACCAAGACCCCCGAGGGCTATCGCAAGAGTCCGGACGCGCGGCTCAAGTACGTGACGAACGCCGACAAGTCCATAGGTTTCCTGCTGTCCGACAACTACTGGGAGTCGGGTGTCTACGCGCGCCCCGAGCAGGTGGTGACTATCGCCGGCGGTACCGTTAAGGAATACGGCAACGGGCGCGAGATCGAGGTCGGGGACGGCAACGTCTTCGCCGTCATCCTCAAGCGCGACCGCTCCGTTGACGATATGAATGCATGCTGGCATGCGGTGTCGGGTAACTCCGTTGCCGGCTGGACGGTATCCAAGAACGCGATCACCTCGACGACGCAGCTCGCCGATGTCCAGAAAGTCTACTTCGAGAAGAACGAGGACGGCAAATACGTGGCCGACCTCAAGGAGCTTCCCGGCGATCCCGAGCAGTACTACTCCATGGTGAGTAAGGAGAATCAGGACGCCGGCAACTTCGATTACACCGTCGCCTTCTACGCGTATGACGGGAAGAGTAACATCAGCCGCCTCGACACGAGTACTCAGTACTTCCAGCGCCAAAGCGCGGCGAACCTGCACGTGACCGACATCAAGAATATGCTCCATGTCCAGAAGGTTGACGACGCCGGGACGCCGGTGAATGGCGTCACCTTCAATTTCTACCGCTCGAACCAGATGATCGAGGCGGACGGGAAGCTTGCGCCCCGCGCGGGCGAGGATCCCGCATTCACCGGCAAGACGCAGGACAACCGGAACAATAATGACGCGACCATCAAGATGGACGGCATGCTGTCGCTCGGTCCGCTGAGCCCCGGGACGTACTATCTGGTGGAGGATGCCGACAAGGCTCCGAAGGGCTATATCCCCAACGATGCCGTCGTGCGCGTCATCGTGGACGACGAGGGCGTGCACGCCGACGCCGGCGTGGAGGGCGATGGCGTCGTCACGCTGGGAGGCATCGGTTCGCTCGTCGACTCGATGAGCCAGTTCGGCGTCAAGGACGATATCGATATGACCCTGTACCGGGTGATCGCCACGAAGGCGACGTCCACAGCTTCCGATGCGGACGGCGATGGTGCGTACGCGCTTGATGCGTGGAAGCCGGGCACCGATACGGTGACGATGGAAAACCGCCCCGGTTCTGCGTACTTGGAATACGTTCCGGTCGACTCCGGCATCAAAGCGCCTGCATTCACGGTGGATACAGGCTACGTGCGCGCCATGGTGTCGCAGGCGAAAAAGCCGGATACGTCCGACTTGGGCTTGGCCAACTGGACCGATCTGTCCAAGGTGGCGAACAAAAACCTGAGCGCCCTGTTCACGGGGACGAACATCGTCCGCATCACCAACGAGCGCACGGCATCGGTCGCGGTGAGAAAGGAGGTCGCGGTCCCCGAGGGCTTCGAGCTGAGCAAGGACGCAAAAGTCCGTGACTTCACGCTGACGTTCACGTTTGGAGATCTTGGAACGTTGCCGGCCGACACCGCATTCGACGCTGCGACGTTCGCGGTGGATGAGAATGGTGCCGAGCATCAGGCCGGTAACGATTACACCATCAAGTCTGGAGATACCCATACCCTGAAGCACGGTGAGACCATCAAGGTCTACGGCTTGCCCAACGGGGCGTCCTATAAGGTGGAAGAGTCGCCCGATACCCTGTACCCGCAGACGCAGCCTGCAGACGGGGGCGCCATCGCGGGCGAGGTCGTTGCAGGCGAGACGCAAACGGGCACGTTCGTGAACACGTATACGCCGACCCCTGCCACTGTCGATGAGAAGGCGTTCTCGTACGAGAAGCACTTCAACCTCATGAAGGCCGTCAAGCAAGCTGATGGCACCTATAAAGAGGAGATGCAAGAGCTGGATGGCGCGTGGGAGAAGTTCTCGCCGGCCGATGCCACGTTCACGATGCTCTTGGCCGAGGTGAAGGAAGGCGCCGATGCGACCGAATGCCCCTTCCCTGATGGTGCGACCACGTCCGAGAAAGACGGAAGCACGTTCATGACGAAATCGGTCATGCGCACGTCTAACTCGGGGGGAGCGTCGGGGAGCTTCGGGTCCATCACGTTCGATCGGCCGGGTACCTACACCTACCTCATCACGGAGGATTTGTCCGGCACGCTCGTCGACGGCATTACGTATTCACGAGCGAACTACCGCGTTATCGTGACGGTGAAAGACAAGGAAGGGAAGCTCGAGGCTTCAGTTGCCAAGTTCCAGACCTTCGGCGAGGCGGGTGTCGAGCTCGACACGCCGCTGTCGCTCGACGCCGCCAAGCCGGTGACGTTCAACAACAGCGCGGCGTACGATTCGATAACGCTTGGCCCCAATGCGTATAAGCAACTGGTCGACACGACGGATGGTCGTGCCCTCGCTGCCGGCGAGTTCACCTTCGGCGCCGTTCCGATTACCGAGGGTGCGCCCATCCCGACTGATCAGAACGGCAATCCGCTTCCGACGGACACCGACGTGAACGGGACCCAGTATTACAAGTCGACGAACGACACGCTGGGCTACATCGCGTTCGGCACCGCCACGTTTACCCAGGAACACGTCAAGACAGGCGACTCCGCAGCGTATGTGTACAAGCTTTTTGAGGTTATCCCCAGTGATGCCGTCAATGCGAGCGTGGATGGCGGGAAGAAGAGCTATGCAGAAGCCGACGAGGTCCAGCGAGCGCAGGCCGGCTGGACCAAGGATGGCGTGACCTACGACAGCTCTGTGTACTATGCGCGCGTCACCGTGAAGATCGATGACAACAGCACCGATAACGTGAATCACGTGACCGCCGCGATCAGCTACCACGAGTCGCCGGAACCGGACGCTGCCGTCATCATCGGCAACAGCGTTACGTTCAAGAACGTGTACGACCCTGTCGACGCGGTCCTTGCGGGCGACGCCCGAATCAAGGGCCAGAAGACCCTCAAGGGCCGTGATGCCCTTGAGGGCGAGGCGTTCACCTTTGAACTGACGGCGTTCGATGACTTCACCAAGCAGGCGCTTAAGTCCGACGCGCTCGTCTTCGGTTCCGACAAGACCGCAACGGAGTTGACCGCGCAAGCGAAGGGGGCGAAGAACGGCGAACCGTGCGGCTTCGCCTTCGATGCCGATATGACGTTCTCGAAGGTGGGAACCTACCGCTTCGCCATCAAGGAGATGGTGCCCGGCGACCCGGCTGCCAACATGACCTACGATCCCACCACGGCTGAGGCCGTGGTGACAATCACCGATGCCGGCGGAAAGCTCAAGGCAGAGGTGAGCTACATCAACCCCCAGGCCCCGTCGATCGTCGATCAGGCGGTCTTCACCAACGTCTACCATGCGGAAGGGGCCCTTGCTGAGGGTATCAAGGTGAGCAAGGTCCTGACGGGCCGCGCGATGAAGGCCGGCGAGTTCTCCGCGACGGTTGTGGGGATCGACAACACCGCCGGCAATACGACCGACGACGATGCGAACGCGAGGCTGCCGAAGGCGGACACCGAGATTTCGTTCCCCAAGGCTTCTGCAGGTTCGCCGGTGAGCAAGAAGATTCTGGGCGATATCCTCTTCACCCAGGAAGACGCCGGCAAGACGTTCTCCTATATCGTTGCCGAGGATGTTCCTGCGGAGGGAATCGATACCGCGGGCGTGTCCTACGATCGCTCCCAATACCGGGTGGACCTTGCAGTGACGGATACGGGCACCGGCAAGCTTTCCGTCACGCCGACCGTCACCAAGATCGTCGATCGCGATGGGAAACCCCTGGCTGGCCTCGGGACGGTCCCGGCGGTGTCGTTCGAGAACCGATACGAACCTGCCCAGACGGTCATCGAGGACACCGCGGGCGCGCTGCCCTTGACCAAGAAGCTCTCGGGCCGCGGTTGGCTGGATACGGACAAATTCGAGTTCTCGTTGACCGCGAAGTCCCTGAACGGCAAGACGGATGCGGACTCGCTGACAAAGATCCCGATGCCTAAGGAC
Organism: Collinsella phocaeensis; assembly: GCF_900119895.1. Taxonomy (GTDB): domain Bacteria; phylum Actinomycetota; class Coriobacteriia; order Coriobacteriales; family Coriobacteriaceae; genus Collinsella; species Collinsella phocaeensis. Next base: position 284,905 of record NZ_FQLR01000004.1, read on the forward strand.
GCGCGCGCCGTGGTCACCAAGGATAGCGCGCCCCATTACGACAGCACGACGGGCGCTGTCCTCGATGCGGCGATCAAGGACTTCGGGTTCAAGGGCATCACCTATACGCAGGCGGGAACCTATGTCTACGAGGTCCGCGAGGTCATTCCCGACGATGCGACGAATCCGGATGTTCCGGGCAAAACGTATGGGCTGGCAGGTGCCGATGAGCGGGCCAAGGCTGGCTGGACCAGGGGCGGCGTGACCTATGACAGCGCGATGGTCGCGACCGTCACCTGCGAGGTCAAGGACAACCTCACGGGTCAGCTGTACGTCGAGGCAAGTTGCGAGCCGGCGGCCGTTCCGACCTTCACCAACACGTACACCCCGGGCGCCGTCGAGATGGACCCGGCCGCCGCTGGCTTCTCCTTCACCAAGGTCCTTAAGGGCAAGGCGTGGGACGGCGACGAGTTCGCCTTCACGCTCAAGGGCGCCGACGGCGCACCCATGCCCGAGGCCGACCCGGACGCCGGCGTGACCGCCAACGGCGACGGCACGCTCACCAAGACGGTTTCGGCCGCCATGCGCAAGGCCGACGGCTTCGATGCGGCGGACTTCGGCTTCGGGCCGATCCGCTTCGAGAGGGCCGGGGTCTACGCCTACACCGTGCGCGAGGTCGTCCCCGAGGGCGAAGCCGCCAACCCGGGCATCGCCTACGACGGCCACGCGGCCAAGGTGAAGGTCACCGTGACCGACGACGGCTCCGGCAACCTCGCCGCGACCGCCACGGTCGAGGAGGGGACTTTCACCAACAGCTACGCCACGGGCGCGGTGGACTTCGACGCCGCGGCTGGCCTGCAGATCGTCAAGAACATGACCGGCAAGGCCATTGCCAAGGATGCATTCTCCTTCACCGTGGAGGGCATGGACGACGAATCCGCGGCGAAGCTCAACGGCGGCCACAAGCTCACGGTGGGCACCGCCGGCGCACCGCTTGTCGGAAACACAGCAACCGAGACCCTTTCGGTCGCCACGAAGCTCTCCTTCGCGCAGGAGGATGTCGGTAAGACCTACCGCTACACGGTTTTCGAGGCCGACGGCGGCAAGATCATCGACGGCGTGACGTACGATGGCGCGAAGCACGAGCTCGCCTTCGCGGTGACGGACGGCGGCTCGGGTGTGCTCGAGGTCGCGGTCTCGCTCGACGGCGAGAAGGTGGCGACGTACACCGGTGCCGCGTCCGGCGCACGGGTGGCCGACCCCGTCACCGTGACCTTTAACAACAGCTACGACGCGGGTTCCGTGGACGTGGGCGGGGATGGCGCCGCGGCGATCAAGGCGCACAAGACCCTGACCGGCCGTCCGCTTGAGGCCGACGAGTTCTCCTTCAGCGTGGTCAACACGCTGGACGATGCGGCCGAGCCCGTGACCCGCGGCACCAACGACGCCCAGGGCGATATCGCCTTCGAGCCGATCGCCTATACGGTTGAGAAGCTCAACGGAGACGTGGCGGCAGGTCTCGCCGCCTACGCGGACGGCGTCTACACCTACACCTACACCGTCTCCGAGGACATCTCGTCGCTGCCGGCCGGCGTGACCCCGGTCGCGGCGTCCTTCACGGTCAAGGTCCTCGTGACCGATAGCGGCACCGGTTCGCTCGACGCCCAGGTGGTCTATCCCGAGGGCTCCGACGGCTCACTGGAGTTCCGCAACGCGTACGGGACGGGCGTCGGCGGCTCTGCCGAGCTCGCCGTGGGCGGTACCAAGGTGCTCAAGGTTGAGGGCGGTGAGACCGCCCCGGATATCGCGGGCAAGTACACCTTCACCCTCACCGGCTCCAAGGACGCTCCGATGCCCGAGGGCGCCAAGGACGGCGTCAAGACGGCTGTCAACGACGCATCCGGCTCTGTCGACCTCGGCACGATCTCCTACACCATGGAGAGCGTGTTCGGATCCGGTTCGGGCGAGCGCACCAAGACGTTCGACTACACGGTGACGGAGTCCGGCGAGGTGCCGGGCGTCGTCAACGACCCCGTCTCCAGCCGCGGCTTCACCGTGACCGTCACCGACAACGGGGACGGCACGCTGAGCGCCGTGAGCTCGGAGAAGCCGGGTGCGCAGTTCGCGTTCACCAACACCTATGCGGTCGAGCCTACCCCGTCGTCCCCGACCTCCGCGGGGCTCACCATCACCAAGACCCTGAGCGGCCGCGACATGCTTGCGGGCGAGTTCGCGTTCCAGCTGGTGGACGCAGCGGGCAAGGTCGTGAGCACGGGGACGAACGATGTGGAAGGCAAGGTCGAGCTGCCTGCCGTGACGTTCACCGAGCCGGGTGACTTTGCGTACACGTTGCGCGAGGAGACGGGTGACGCCGCTGGCGTGACCTACGACAACCGGGCATACAGCCTGCGGGCGCATGTGGCCGACAACGGTGACGGAACGCTCGCGGTGACGTGGACCTACGGCTCGGACGACGCCAAGGAGCTCAAGGCCGAGTTCAAGAACGAGTACGCGGTGGCGCCCAGGACGATCACGTTCAACGCCGCCAAGGTCCTGACCGGTCGTGGGCTGCGCGAGGGGGAGTTCTCCTTCCAGCTGTACGACGGCGCGGGCACGCTGCTCCAGACGGTCAAGAACGGAGCTCCGGTCGAGGGCGGCTACGCCCCGGTCGTGTTCGATGCGGTCACGATCGATCGCGCGGGAGCGTATGACTTCCGGATCGTCGAGGTCGCGGGCGACGCCGAAGGTATCGAGTACGACAAGACCGAGTTCACGTATCACGTGGTCGCAAGCGATCTGGACGAGAAGGGCAACCATACCGGCAAGCTCGAGTTCGAGATCACGGAGGGCGAGACCGGCGCACCGGTCTTCCGCAACACGTTCAGCGGGACCGACGGACCGGGCGGCGGCGATACGCCGGGCGGCACCGGAACGACGCCGGGAACCGGTTCGGGTGGCGGATCGCTCGTGGCGACGGGTGACGACTCCATGTTCGCCATCATGGGCGTTGGGGCCGCGGGCCTCGTCGCGGTGGTCGCCGGCATCGTCGTGGCGAAGCGGCGCAACCGCCGATAGCCATTGATCCAAAGGGGGTGGACCTCGTGTGAACTGCGCCCCAAAACTTGGACGCGCTAAATCATAACCGCTAGGCGGCCTTCCGAAGGGCCTGCTCCCGGAACTCAACCGGGGTCAGGCCCTTCAGCTTGACCTGGCGCCTCACGTGGTTCCAGCGGCGGATGTAGGACTCGAGGTCCGCCTTGAACTCCTCGAACGTGTCCCAGTCGCGGCCGCGAAAGAACTCGTCCTTCAGATGGCCGAAGACCTGCTCGGTGGCGCCGTTGTCCAGGCAGTTGCCCTTGCGCGACATGCTCTGGACGAAGCCGTTCTCCGCCAGCGCGCCGACGTAGGCCGCGTGCCGGTACTGCCAGCCCATGTCGGAGTGCAGGACGGGCGCCGTAGCGCGAACGGCTGCAGCAAAAAGCGCCCGCCGACTCAACCGAGCCGACGGGCGCTAGGCGTCAACGCTGTGCCGGAGCGGGGATTACTCGCCCAGCAGCTCCTTCTTCATGGAAGCGGCGGCCTTCTTGCCGGCGCCCATGGCGAGGATGACGGTAGCGGCACCGGTCACGATGTCGCCGCCGGCCCACACCTTCGGGTTGGAGGTGCGGCCGTCCTCGTCGGCCTCGATGAGGCCCCAGCGGTTGAGGTTGAGGTCGGCGACCAGGCTTGCGAACGGGTTCGCGCGCGTGCCGATGGCCGTGATGGCCACATCGCAGGGAATCTCGAATGCGGAGTCCTGGACGGGCACGGGGCGGCGACGGCCGGAGGCGTCCGGCTCGCCGAGCTCCATGCGCTCGAGCTTGACGGAGGACACGAAGCCCTGCTCGTCGGCGATGAACTCAAGCGGGTTGGACAGCTCGAGGATCTTCACGCCCTCCTCCTTGGCGTGATGCACCTCGGCCAGGCGCGCGGGCATCTCGGCCTCGGTGCGGCGGTAGGCCAGGGTGACGCTCTCGGCGCCCAGGCGCAGCGCGGTGCGCGCGGCGTCCATGGCGACGTTGCCGCCGCCGAAGACGACGACGTTCTTGCCGTGGCGGATCGGGGTGTCGTAGACGGGGAAGTCGTACGCGTGCATGAGGTTGGTGCGCGTGAGGTACTCGTTCGCGCAGTACACGCCGGGCAGGTTCTCGCCCGGGACGTGCAGGAAGCGGGGCAGGCCCGCACCCACGGCGAGGTACAGGGCATCGAAGCCCTCCTCGTTGAAGAGCTCCTCGGCATCGAACAAGCGGCCGGCCACGGAGTTGTACTCGAAGTGGACGCCCAGCTGCTCCAGGCCGTCGATCTCGCGCTTCACGATCGCCTTGGGCAGACGGAACTCGGGGATGCCGTAGGTCAGCACGCCGCCGCCGGTGAAGAAGGCCTCGAAGACGGTGACGTCGAAGCCCTCGCGGGCGAGCTCGCCGGCGCAGGCGATGCCGGACGGGCCGGAACCGACGATAGCGACCTTCTTGCCGTTCTTGGGCTTGCACACGGGTGCGCGGCCGACCTCGGAGGCCATGTCGCCCACCATGCGCTCGAGCTGGCCGATAGCGACGGCCTCGCCCTTGCGGCCGAGGATGCACTTGCCCTCGCACTGGTTCTCCTGCGGGCACACGCGGCCGCAGACGGACGGCAGCAGGTTATCGCCCTTGATGGTCTCGAGCGCGCCGGCCCAGTCCTCCTCGCGGATGCGACGGATGAAGCCGGGGATGTTCACGCCGACGGGGCAGCCCTCCATGCAGAGGGGCTTCTTGCAGTCGAGGCAGCGGTTGGCCTCGGCGATGGCGTTCTCTTTGGTGAAGCCGGTATCGACCGGGCGGAAATCGCACGCGCGCTCGGCGGCGGGCTCCTCGTTGGGAGCGGTGCGCGGGGCGCCGATGTTCGGGCGATACTTCTTTACTTCTGGCATGCGCAGGCCTCCTTGTGACGAGCGACGGATACGGCCTCTTCACCGCGATAGGTGGCCTGGCGGGCGGCAAGGTCGTCCCAGTCCACGGCGCTGGCATCGAAGTCCGGGCCGTCGACGCAGGCGAACTTGGTCTCGCCGCCGACCTCGACGCGGCAGCAGCCGCACATGCCGGTGCCGTCGACCATGATGGGGTTGAGGCTGGCGATGATCGGGATCTTGTGCTCGCGGCAGGTGCGCGCGGAGAACTTCATCATCGGGACGGGGCCCACGCAGAAGGCGTGGTCGATCGCGTTGGTCTCGCACAGGCGCGCGAGCGGCAGCGTGACGACGCCCTGCTCGCCCATGGAGCCGTCGTCGGTGGTGACGTACAGGCCGGCGAGCGGCAGCGCGTCGAACTGCTCGTGCAGGATGAGCAGGTCCTTGGTGCGGGCGCCCATGATGACGTAGACGTTCTTGCCCTGCTCGCAGAGCATGCGGGCGACGGGGTAGGCGATAGCCAGGCCGACGCCGCCGCCGATGACGGCCACGGAGTCGCCGTCGACCTCGGTCGGCATGCCGAGCGGGCCGGTGACGTCCTTGATGTAGTCGCCCTCTTCGAGCTGGGACAGGCACTGGGTGGTCTTGCCGATCACCATGAAGATGAACTCGATCCAACCCTCCTCGGCGTTCCAGTTCGCGAAGGTGAACGGCACGCGCTCACCCGTCTCGTCGACGCGCACCATGAGGAACTGGCCGGCGTGAGCCTTCTTGGCCATCCTCGGAGCGTGGACGCGGAACTCGAAGACCTTCTCCGAGAACTGCGTCTTCTTCAGGATCTGGTACATACAACCCCTCTCTACCTTTTGAGGCGCCGGGCCCTATGACGTGGGACGGCGTCTCGGTTGCGACCATGTCCGGTGTGCGCGCGGGCGCATGCCCGGCGTTTGCGCATACCGCTTTCAGTATACCCCTGAGGTTTCTCAAACTGCTTGCGCGAAGGGAGATTCCGGTGGAGGGGAGGGGCGTCCCCGGCGTGCGGTCATCGTCGGCGGCGGGTGGAGGGTAAAGCGTTTTTATCTGCTTACATGACGGGGCGGCCGGCCCGGGTGGGCACGGCCGCCCCGAAGGTGGCGGGCTGGTGCGCGCAGGTGCGCGATGACGTCGCGGGTGCGCTGGCGGAGCCGGGCGAGCTTAGTGCTTGCCGTTGCCCGCCGCGCCCCCGTTGACGTGGTCGCGCGCGTAGACGACGCCCTGCGTGAGGGCGAGCCTGGCGGCGTCGGCCGCGCGGTTGCAGGTATCCTGGAACGCCTCGAGCTCCTTGGGCCGGAACTGCTTGAGCACGAAATCGGCGACGGCCATGCGCCCCGGGGGGTTGCCGATCCCGACGCGGATGCGGGAGAAGTCGCGGCTCCCCATCTTGTCGATGATGGAGCGCAGGCCGTTGTGGCCGGCATGCCCGCCGCCGACCTTCACGCGCACGTCGCCCTCGGGGATGTCGAGCTCGTCGTGGATGACGAGAAGCTCGTCGGCGGAGATCTTGTGCTGCGCGCACAGCTTGGAGATGGGGCCTCCGCTCGTATTCATGTAAGACTGCGGCTTGACGAGCAGGACCTCGCGGCGGCCGCCCCCCGCATCAGGGTCGTGGACCTGGATGGAGGCAACCTCGGCGCCGAGCTGGTTTTTCCAGTACGTCACGTTGGCCTGGCGAGCGAGTTCGTCGATCGCCTGGAAGCCGGCGTTGTGGCGGGTGTCGGCGTACTCGTCGCCCGGGTTGCCGAGTCCGGCGACCATGCGGATCTTCTTAGGTTGGGCTGCTGCCATGGCGTTCCTTTCAGATGGTTTCCACCCATAGTGATGGGCGCGCCTGTCCCTGTCAAACGAACGGCAGCGCGAGCGCGGTGGGGACATGTCGGTTTTTGCGGGGTTTTCGATGGGACTGAACGAGCGCCGATCCGCCAAAGGGGGTCTATACAATGGGAATAAATAGAAACCCCCTAGTTATTTGGACAAATCTGCCAGATAATGACGATCGAAGCGCAGACTGTCCCTTAAAAAGGGGGTCAGAAAAATAAAAATGAGCGGGTTTGGCTCTTTTTTGGGTGCTAAGAGACCATATCCTATCGATCCCTATGAATACCAACATCCTGTAATCGTCATTATCTGGCAGATTTGTCCAAAAAAGCAGGGGGTTATTGAAAAAAGTAAATAAGACAACCCCCTTTTATGCGCGATAGGCGGCTAGATTGCGCGGAGTCCGCTCGCGCGGCGCATGCTGTTGAGAAAATCGAGCTGGCGCGACCTGTAGCCATTGATGCGGTAGCGGAATCTCATCCCGGCGCGCTTGTAGATGGTCGCTGCGATGGCCTCGAGCGCGCTCAGGTTGCGCATCTGCGCGCGATCGAGCACGATCACGTCGATACCCATTGCCTTGAGGCCGTTGTTGCGTCGGTTGTCGTGCAGCTGCGATGATTCCTGTTCGTGGTAGGCGCCGTTGTATTCGAGAACCAGGCGTGCGCCCGGTATGAACGCGTCGGCGATGGCGTAGGGGATGCCGCCGGAGGCGTCTCGGGCTCGTTCGTCGTATCGGATGGTCTCGTTGAGGAGGATACCGCCGGGCAGGCAGCAGACCCCGAATCCTCCGTATCCCATGGGAGCGCCAAACATGCCGTACATGATCGACTCGCAAGGCGATGCCGCGCCCGGGGCGGCGAGACGCACAGCCTGGGAAAACGCCCTATACTCAGAGCTTTTGCCCCATGCGGCGACATTGCCGAGTTCGCGCAGCGTGACCGCGGGTTCGCATCGGTAGTGCGCCTGGTCGACAGAAAGGTCCACGGGGCTATCGCCGCCTTGTTCGGGGCCAATGTATCGGGAGTGGCCTGCGTCGACGAGGCCTGATTCACCCGGGTCGGGCCAGATGCCGCCGTGGGCGATGGGATGCGTCGCCGCTTCGGGCAGTGAGTACGTTCCCAGCAGCTCCATGAGCAGCGGGAGGACCTCGCCCGCGTTGCGGCCCGCCGAGCAAAGCAGGGCGGTGAAGGCGGGGCCGGTGGTGTAGAGGCCGTGACCCAGGTTCACGAGCGCATCGGAGGGCAAGGGTCGGGAAAGCGCATGGCAGCGAATTCCCGGAAAGCGGCGGCGATGGATCGAGGCGCCGATCAGGCAGTCGATTGGGGAGCACGGCCCGTCGTCGAGCGCGCCGAGCCGTGCAAGTTCGTCAAGATCCAGGGAGGCTCGGCTGGGGAGCGCATCGAGAAGCACGCGCCTTTGTTCGGAGCGTCCGAGGTGGCTCGGCAAATGGGCGGCGTTGACCCGTCGCGCGCGCCGGAGCGCGCGAAGGGCGGTGAGATGTGACAGAACAAGTGCTTCCATGCGTCGACGCTAGCACAGGACCGCGGTTCGCGCCGTCACGTGAGGCGCGGCGCACGGCGAGCGGTTTCGCGGTTTGGAAACGGTTAGGCACGTTCAACAGCTGAAACATAGCCGTCTTGTGGATGGAGGCGGCAATCGACGAACGGGGGGGGCGGGCGAGCGAAATCCCTTGCAAATAAAGATAACCTAGGTCAACTTATGGCGGTTGGCAAGGAGGGGCGCGGGTGGCGGGCAAACGGTGCGGGGGCAGGCGGCGGACCGACGGTGCGGCGCGGGCGCGTCCGCAGGGAGGGCTCGCACCATGCATCCGAGAATACGAAGGGACCGGTATAAAACCGATTCTGGTGGTCGAAATCGTTTCTGCACTCATGGGGCCTGCGTGCCTGGCCGCGCTGTGCGCGGGCGCGCTGCGGTTTCGGGCGCGCGCCCGTTCCATGAAGAGGTATCGCATGCGCGGGGTCGCCCTGCTCGTTGCGGGCGGTGTGCACGGTGTCGCGGCAAGCGCGTATGCCTCGGGTGCCCATCCGCTGGCGTACGCATGCGGATGGGCCTCGCTCGCTGCGCTCGCGGCGTGCGGCGCGAGCGCTCTTCCGTCCGTGCGCGCAAAGGCGCCGCGTGCCGTTCGGTGGCATGTCCCCTGTTCGTCGTGGGTGTCGCGCTGTTCGCCGCCCACGCGGTGCTCGGCCGTATGTAGCGCGCCGCGGCGCACGGCGCATGGAGGCGGCCGAAATGCTGCGCGATCCAGCCCAGCGGCGCGAACCCGATGGGCGGTGCGATTGCGCGGTGAGGGCGGCTGCGGCCATCCGGTCGCCGCGGCGGCGGGATCTACGGAAAGGTGCCTTCTGCGCGCGCCGGCGTCGGTCGGCGGCACCAAGGGAGGCGCACGGGCGGAAACAGGGAGGCGCGCGGGCGGATACGGCAAACGGCCGGCGGCCCGTGCGGGCTGCCGGCCGTTCTGGCCTGAGGTATGGCTGCGGGGCGCGATCGAACGGACCGCGCTCGCAGGGCGCGACGAGAGCCCCGTGGCCGAGGCCTTACGCCTCGGGCACCTCGTAGACGGCGTCGTCCGCCGCGGGCTCGACGTCGACGGTGAACGACCCCTCCGCGTCGACGCCGAGCGCGATGGCGTCGCCCTCGCGCACACGGCCGTCGATGATCGCGCGTGCGATCGCGTCGACCACCTCGCGCTGGATGAGGCGCTTGAGCGGGCGCGCGCCGAACACGGGGTCCAGGCCGCCCACGGCGAGCATCTGCTTGGCCGCCGGCGTGATGGAAAGCGTCATGCGCTCGCGGGCGAGGCGCTCGCGGACGTCGGTCAGCTGGATGTCCACGATCTTCTCGATCTGGGCCATGCCGAGCGGGTGGAACACCACGATGTCGTCGATGCGGTTCAGGAACTCGGGCCTGAACGTGTGGCTCATGGCCTCGTCGACGCGGCGGCGCATCTCCTGCTCGTCGGTGCCGGAGAGCTCGGCGATCGCGTCGGAGCCAACGTTGCTCGTCATGATGACGATCGTGTTCTTGAAGCTTACCTGGCGGCCCTGGCCGTCGGTGAGGCGACCGTCATCGAGCACCTGGAGCAGCACGTTGAAGACGTCCGGGTGAGCCTTCTCCATCTCGTCGAGCAGGATCACGCTGTAGGGCCTGCGGCGCACGGCCTCGGTGAGCTGGCCGCCCTCGTCGTAGCCCACGTATCCCGGAGGCGCGCCGATGAGGCGCTGGACGCTGAACTTCTCCATGTACTCGGACATGTCGATGCGAACGAGCGAGCGCTCGTCGTCGAACAGGCACGCGGCGAGCGCCTTGGCGAGCTCGGTCTTGCCCACGCCGGTGGGGCCCAGGAAGAAGAAGCTGCCGATGGGGCGGTCGGGGTCGGCGAGACCCGCGCGGCTGCGGCGGACGGCGGCGGCGACGGCGCGCACGGCCTCGTCCTGGCCGATGACGCGGCGGTGCAGCTCGTCCTCGAGGCCTTGGAGCTTCTCGAGCTCACCCTGCATCATCTTGGCCACGGGCACGCCGGTCCACGAGCTCACGACCTCGGCGATCTCGTCGGAGGTGACCTCCTCCTTGAGCGCGCCCTCGCCCTCCTTCTGCTGGGAGAGCTGGTCCTCGCCGGCGCGGACCTCGGCCTCGAGGCCGGGGATCACGGAGAAGCGCAGCTCGGAGGCGCGGGCGAGATCGCCGTCGCGCGTCGCGCGCTCCTCTTCGCTGCGGGCCTCGTCGAGCTTGCCCTTGAGCTCCTGGACGCGGTCGATGGCGTTCTTCTGGTTGAGCCAGCCGGCCTTGGCCACGTTGAGGCGCTCCTGCGTCTCGGCGATGTCCTGGCGCAGCGCTTCCAGGCGCTCGGCGGAGGCGGCGTCCGTCTCCTTCATGAGGGCCTGCTCCTCGATCTGCATCTGCGTGAGCTGGCGCGTGATGGCGTCGATCTCGACCGGCATGGAGTCGAGCTCCATGCGCAGGCGGCTCGCCGCCTCGTCGACCAGGTCGATGGCCTTGTCGGGCAGGAAGCGGTCGGCGATGTAGCGGCTCGAGAGGTCCGCGGCCGCGACCAGCGCGCCGTCGGTGATGCGCACGCCGTGGAAGATCTCGTACTTCTCCTTCAGGCCGCGCAGGATCGACACGGTGTCCTCGACGGTCGGCTCTCCCACGAAGACCTGCTGGAAGCGGCGGGCGAGCGCGGCGTCCTTCTCGATGTACTTACGGTACTCGTCGAGCGTGGTGGCGCCGATGGCGTGCAGGTCGCCGCGGGCCAGCGCCGGCTTCAGGATGTTGCCGGCGTCCATGGAGCCCTCGCTGGCGCCCGCGCCCACGATGGTGTGGAGCTCGTCGATGAACAGGATGACGCGGCCGTTCGCCTTCTCGACCTCCTTCAGGACGGCCTTCAGGCGGTCCTCGAACTCGCCGCGGAACTTGGCGCCCGCGACGAGCGCGCTCATGTCGAGCTCGATCAGGTCGCGGTCGCGCAGGGTGCTGGGCACGTCGCCGGCGACGATGCGCTGGGCGATGCCCTCCACGATGGCCGTCTTGCCCACGCCGGGCTCGCCGATGAGCACGGGGTTGTTCTTGGTGCGGCGGGAAAGGACCTGGATGGTGCGGCGGATCTCCTCGGTGCGGCCGATGACCGGGTCGAGCTTGCCCGCGCGGGCGAGGTCGCAGATGTTGCGGCCGTACTGCTCGAGCGCCTCGAACTCGGTCTTGGCGTCGGCGGAGGTGACGCGGTCGTCGCCGCGCAGCTCCGTATAGACCTCCTCGATGCGCGCGCGCGTCACGCCGGCGTCGGCGAGGATGCGGCCGGCGTCGCCCTTGTCCTCGGCGAGCGCCATGAGCAGGTGCTCGGTGACGACGAAGCTGTCGCCCATCTTGGAGGCCTTCTTCTCCGCGTTGTCGAGCACGCGGACGAGGCCATGCGAAAGGCTGGCCTCTGCGCCCTCGACCTTGGGGGAGCGCGCGATGGCGTCCTCGGCTGCGGCGGTGAGGATCGCGGGGTCGGCTCCGATGCGCTCGATGATCACGGAGATGTTGCGCTCGCCGCCGGTGAGCAGCGCCGCGAGCAGGTGGATGGGCTCCACCGCGCCGGCCTGCGCGTCCGAGGCGATGCCGATGGCGTTCTGCAGCGCCTCCCGCGAGGTCATGGCAAGCTTGTCGATTCTCATGGAATCTCCTTCCTGGCGACCGTGTGGGCCCCCGCCCGATGTGGGCGCCTCAATTTGGGGACAGGCACCGATTTGAGGTCTCGCTGCGGGGCGCCAATCGATTTGAGGAGAGGCGCCGATTCGGGAGGCGTCTCGTAACGCCCGCACCTCCTGTTGGGAACGGTTCCCGCATCGAGGTCTGGCCCTCGGGTCGCGCTCGGCCGCCCTGCGGGGCGGCACATGGTTCTATCGAGATGTATTGTTGCCACCCCTGCGCCGTTCTATACAGAAATCTAAGTCTCTTTATATAAGATTTCTTAAGTGTTTCTATGTGTGCATGCTTGTCCGTCGAGAGGGGGACCCTTGCGGCATCGCGCCGTCTGCCGATGCGCTATCATGGGCGGCATGGATACTCAGTATGAAAACATAGCGGGCTCGGACTACGAGGACCCCTGCATCCGCGCGGAGAACGAGGACGACGACGGCTACGACCCGTATTCGGACCGCCGCCCCGACCCCGAGCCGCTCTTCGAGCGCGACCCCTGGGGCTGACGTCCGCGCACCGATCGCTTTCGCGCGCATGGCGCGTGCCGGTTGACGCGCCCGCCGCTCGGGACGAAAATGAACGATACCCTCTTTCGCGCTCACCTCTCGTGAGGAGGTAGCGCATGAACCTGTTTATCGAGCATGCCCCGGCCCAGGCTGGGGAGGTTTTCGTGCCGACGGGCACGCCGCGCAGGCCGAGCGCGGCGGAGGCATCGGCCGGCCCGGCGGCTCCTGGGGTCCCTGCTGCTCCGGCTGCCCCGGTCGCCGCAGCCGATCTGGAAGAGCCCTCGCCGCACGGCACGGGGCGGATCGCGCCCGTGCGCCGGTCGGGCTACTCGCTCGCGCAGGAGACGTACCGCAAAGAACTTGATTTCGACCGTGCGCGGTCCCGGAGGAAGAAGCGCGCCGGCGTCGCGCGCGCGGTCGCCGCGGCCCTGCTGGTCCCGCTGCTGCTCCTGGCATCGTTCGTCTTCGCCTACACGCTGACCTGCATCCTTCAGGGGGCGACGCCCGAGGAGGTCGGCCAGATGCTCGCCGCGCTCGCGCGACGCGCCCTGGCGCTCCCGGGCATGCTCGCGCGCGGGTAGGCCGTCGGCGCGGGCGTAATCCCGGCGTCGCGGCCGGTTCGCGTCGGACCATGGCGCAGGCGCGCTGCCGGTGCGGCCGGCCCGGTGGGGCGCGGGCGCGGGTGCGGGAGCGGCCTGCGGCGCGGGGCGCGGTCCCGCGCGCCGCCGCGGGGCACGCTGCGAGGCGGGAAGGGTTTCTGCGGGAGCTCGAATATAATGGCCGCATGAGATGATGCGCCCGACGGGATGCCGCGGGTGCGAGACGAGGATGGGGCTCAGATGGGCAGCGAACTCACAGTGATCCTTGCCGTGACGGTCGCGGCGTGCCTCGCGGCGGCGGTGTCCGCCGTCCTGGCCCTGCGCGCGCGGGTCTCGGCGGCGGAGCGGGCGGCGTCGCTCGCGCGCGTCGAGGACGAGCTCGATCGCGCGCTCGCGGCGCTCGACGCCATGGGTCGCGCGACCGAGCGGGTGGCCGGGGCGGTCGCGGAGGCGAGCCGCCGCGCCGCGGCCGGCGACGCGCTGGATCAGGAGCGTCACGACGCGACGGTGCGCGAGCTCCATAGGCTGGGCGCGCAAAACGATGCGTTCCGCCGCGAGACGGCCGAGCGCCTGGACAAGAGCCGGGAGGCGGCCGACGCGCGGCTCGGGGAGGTCCGCGCCACGGTGGACCGCCAGCTCGAGGCGGTCCGCGCGGACAACGAGCGGCAGCTCGAGCGCATGCGCGCGACGGTCGACGAGAAGCTCGCCCAGACCCTGAACGACCGCCTGGGCGCGTCGTTCAAGCAGGTGAGCGACCAGCTCGAGGCCGTGTACCGCGGGCTGGGGGACATGCGGAGCGTCGCGGCGGGCGTGGGCGACCTCAAGCGGGTGCTCGGCAACGTCAAGACGCGCGGCATACTGGGGGAGGTGCAGCTCGGCGCGATCCTCGCCGACATCCTCGCCCCCGACCAGTATCTGGAGAACGTCGCCACGAAGCCGGGCTCCACGGAGCGCGTCGAGTTCGCCGTGAAGCTGCCGGTCTCCGAGGGCGATCCGGTGCTGCTGCCGATCGACGCGAAGTTCCCCGGGGACACCTATGAGCACCTGCGCGATGCGGTGGAGTCGGCCGACGCCGATGCCGTCGCCGCGGCGCGCCGCGCCCTCGAGCAGGTCATCCGCAGCGAGGCCCGCGACATATCGACGAAATACATCAGCGTGCCCGAGACCACGGGCTTCGCGATCATGTTCCTGCCGTTCGAGGGCCTCTACGCCGAGGTCGTCGACCGTCCGGGGCTCGTGGCCTCGCTCCAGCGCGACTACCAGGTGAACGTGGCGGGTCCCTCCACGATGGCGGCGATGCTGAACAGCCTGCAGATGAGCTACCAGACGTTCGCCTTCCAGCGCCAGGCCGACGAGATCCAGAAGGTGCTCGCGGCCGTCAAGGCGGAGTTCCCGAAGTACCAAGGCGAGCTGCGCCGCGCGCTCAGGCAGATCGAGACGGCGGGGCGGACGGTCGACGGGATCATCAACACGCGCACGAACGTGATCGAGCGCAAGCTCAGGAGCGTGACGGCCATGGAGGATGAGGTCGAGGCGGCCGCGACCCTCGGCTTGGACGAGGCAGTGGGCTTCGGGGCGGGGGAACACGAGGACGAGGAGGACTGATATGCCGCGCGAGACGAATGCAGCGAAGCGGGAGCGCGCGATCGAGGTGTGCCGCCGGCTGAACGAGCGCTACGGCCCGGTCGAGTGTTTCTTGGACCATGCGACCCCGTTCAGGCTGGTCATCGCGGTCCTGCTTTCGGCGCAGACGACGGATGCCCAGGTGAACAAGGTGACGCCGGAGCTTTTCGACCGGTGGCCGACGCCGGAGGCGATGGCGGGGGCGACCTATGAGGAGCTGTCCGACGTCATCAAGTCGCTCGGGTTCTACAAGACCAAGGCGAAGCACTGCATCGCCTGCGCCCAGATGATCGTCGCCGACTACGGCGGCGTCGTGCCCGCCGACATGAAGGAACTCGTCAAGCTTCCCGGCGTGGGGCGCAAGACGGCGAACATCGTGCTCAACGTCGGGTACGGGATCGTCGACGGCATCGCGGTGGACACGCACGTGAACCGCATCGCGCACCGGCTCAGGCTCTCGCCCAAGACGCACGAGAAGGAGCCGCTCAAGACCGAGCAGGACCTGCTCAAGATCTTGCCGCGCGAGTACTGGAACGACGTGAACCACCAGTGGATCATGCTGGGCCGCGAGATCTGCGACGCGCGCAAGCCGCTGTGCGGCGACTGCCCCCTGTCGGATATCTGCCCGAGCGCGGGGGTAGGGGCGTAAGGGCCGGCGTGCGCACCGCCCCGTGCCCTTCCGGGCGGGCCGGTGCGCACGTTCTCGCCGGGCGGCTCGCCCCGCGCCGTCCCCCCCGCCCTCGCCGCATCGACGCGGTGCGGGCGCCGCGCGCGGCCGTCGCGTAAAGATGGGATAAAACTCGAGCTCGCCGTCCCGCGATCCGAGCCGGCGGATGCTACCATCGACAGCCGTT
The DNA here is from genome assembly GCF_900119895.1 of Collinsella phocaeensis. Taxonomy (GTDB): domain Bacteria; phylum Actinomycetota; class Coriobacteriia; order Coriobacteriales; family Coriobacteriaceae; genus Collinsella; species Collinsella phocaeensis. The sequence goes on from NZ_FQLR01000004.1 coordinate 300,443, forward strand.
TGCGCGCCCGTGCGGCGCGCTCGAGGAAGTCGAGGGGGGCATATGAAGAAGAGTCTGATCGCGCTGGCCATGGGTTCGTTCGTGCTCGGGTTCGCCGAGTTCGTGATGATGGGGATCCTTCCGGTCGTCGCCGAGGGCGTCGACGTGAGCGTTGCCTGGGCGGGTAATTTCATCACCGCGTACGCCGTGGGCGTGTGCGCGGGCGCCACCATGCTCGTGGTGGGCCGCCGCGTGCCGCCGCGCGACCTGCTCGTCCTGTTCATGGCGATCTGCCTGGCGGGCAACGCGCTCGCTGCGATCTCGGGCGACCCGACGATGCTGTTCGTCGCCCGGTTCGTCTCGGGCCTGCCGCACGGCGCGTACTTCGGCACGGCGACGCTCGCCGCCAAGATGCTCGCCGACCCCGGTCGCGAGGGCGCGGCCGTCTCCACGATGGTGCTCGGCCAGACGCTCGCCAACACGGTCGGCGTGCCTGCGGGCACCCTGCTCGCCGGGGCGTTCTCCTGGCACGCGGCGTTCGTCTTCGCGGCCGCTTGGGCGGCTGCGGCGCTTGCGCTCATCGTGCGCTGGGTCCCGCGGCTCGACCCCATTCCCGATGCCGGCCTTGCGGGCCAGTTCGCGTTTCTCAAGGCCCCCGGCCCGTGGCTCATCCTGGGCGCGGTGCTCCTGGGCAACACCGGCGTGTTCTGCTGGTGGAGCTACGTGTCGCCCTGGGCGGTTTCGATGGGCGGGTTCGCCGAGGCGGCGGTCCCCGGCCTGCTCGTGCTCGCGGGCGCCGGCATGGTGGTGGGCAGCACGCTGGGAGGTCGTGTCGGAGATCGGTTGACGCCGGGCGTCGCCGCTGCGCTGGGCCAGTCGATGACCGGGCTGGGGCTGCTGCTCCTGTTCCTGTTCGGCCACGGGCCCATCGCCTGCTGTCTGTTCATGTTCCTGTGCTCCGTGGGGCTGTTCTTCGTGTCGAGCCCTCAGCAGATCCTGATGGTCGAGGTGGGGCAGGGCGGCGGCGAGCTGCTGGGCGGCGCGTGCGTGCAGATCGCCTTCAACGGCGGCAACGCCATCGGCGCGCAGGTGGGCCAGGCCGTGCTCAACACGGGGGCTCCCTACAACTGGCTGGGGTTGGCGGGCGTCCCGTTCAACGTGGTCGCGGTTGCTCTGCTCGCGCTGTTCGCCGTGCGATTCGAGTGCCGCTATCACCTTGCGGCCACGGGTCGCGCCTAAGGGTGCGCGCCTTCGCCCCGGCGCGGGCTGCCCGCCCGCGGCCGACGGTCCGCTACGCTACAATCTCGGATAGATAATCCATGCGAATCACCCGCCCGGCGCGCCCGGGCGGGTTTTGCGCGTTCGAGGAAGACGAGGTCGTCCGCAGATGCTCATCAACCGCATAGCCGCACAGCTCTACACCGCCGAGGGGCCGCAGGTCATCGAGGCCGCGCTGGACGCGGGCAAGGACGCGACGCTCGCGGTCTCCCAGTCCGGCCGCATCCTCGCGGCCGCCGCGCAGTTCGCTCGCCGTCCGCGCCCCACGGTCTGCATCGTGTCGGGCGAGGACGCCGCCGAGCGCGCCGCTCGGGCGCTCGTGGCTTACGTGGGCCCGGAGCACGTGGCGCGGTTCCCCGAGCGCTGCGACCTGCCGTGGAAGGACGCCGAGCCCGACGGCGCCGTTATCGCGGCGCGCTGCTCGGCGCTCGGCCGCATCGCCGCGGGCGACGCCTGCATCATGGTGGCGAGCGCCCGCGCCCTGCTGCGCTGCGTCCCGCCGGCGCAGAGCCGCTACTGGGCCTCGACCGTCTTCACGGTGGGGGAGGAGGTGCCGTTCGAGCGCGTCCCCGAGCAGCTGGTGGGCATGGGGTACGCCAGCGCTCCCGCGGCCGACGCGCCGGGGCTCTTCCGCGTGCAGGGCGACACCATCGACGTCTACCCCGGCCAAGGGGGCTCCCCGGTGCGCATCGAGTTCTTCGACGACGAGATCGACCGCATCCGGCGCATGGTGCCCTCGACGGGCCAGACGATCGCCGACGAGGAGTCCGTCGAGATCTTCCCGTGCCGCGAGCTCGCCCTCACCGACGACGCGGTGCACCGCATGCACGTCGCGCTGTACCAGGCGTCCCAGGCCGACACCGAGCTTGCCCGGCTGCTCGAGATGGTGGACGCGCGCATCGCCGTGCCCGAGCTCGACCGCTTCATGCCGGTGATGTACGAGCAGACGGTGAGCCCGCTGGCGCACGTGCACCCGTCGGCGCTCGTGGTGCTCGCCGAGCCGCGGTCGCTGTTCGACGACTGCATGCGCGCCTACGAGGAGCTGGAGCGCCGCGCGGAGGACGCCAAGATCGCGCGGCTGGACGGCCTCTACGTCCGCCCGCAGGAACTCGATTTCGGCGCGCAGCAGCGCCTGAACTACGTGAGCCTCATCCGGGCGGGCGGCGCGGTGACCGCGGAGCTCAAGATCGAGCAGCCCGCGATCGCCGGGTCGGACACGCGGTTCATCAGCCGCCTCAAGGAGATCGTGAGCAACCGGTTCGCCTGCGTGTTCGCCGCGCCGGACCGCGGCGCGCGCGAGTCGCTCGAGCTCTCGCTGACCGACGAGTCGATTCCGTTCGAGGAGTCGCTCGCGTCGGCCCCGGAGAACGCCGGCGCCCTCGGGGGCGGCCGCGTCGTCTCGAGGCTGCAGATCAGGCAGGCGGACCGCCTGAACGCTCGGAGCATCGAGGACGAGGCCGTGCGCACCGCCGCGCGGAGCGGCGATGCGGCGGAGCCGGCGCCCACCATCACGCGCGGCCGCGTGACCTTCACCGACGCCGCGCTGCCCGCCGGCGTCGTCGTGCCCGAGGCCCATCTCGCGGTGCTCTCCATCGCCGACCTCAACGCCCGCATGGACGCCAAGCGCGGTCGCCGCGCCCGCCGCCGCGTCGACGTGACCGAGGTGACCTTCCCCTTCAAGCCGGGCGACTACGTGGTGCACGCCACGCATGGCATCGCCCTGTTCGCCGAGATCGTCCGCCAGGAGGTCGACGGCCGCGAGCGCGACTACTTCCTGCTCGAGTACGCCGGCGGGGACAAGCTGTTCGTGCCGCTCGAGCAGGTCGATCGCATCACGCGCTACATCGGGCCGGACGGCGACAACCCGCGCCTCACCCGCCTCAACACCGCGGACTGGACGCGGGCCACCAACAAGGCGCGCAAGAGCGCCAAGAAGCTGGCCTTCGACCTGGTCGACCTGTATACGCGCCGCAGCTCCATCACCGGCGTGGCGTGCCCGCCGGACACGCCCCAGCAGGTCGAGATGGAGGAGAGCTTCCCGTACGACGAGACGCGCGACCAGCTCGACGCCATCGCCGACATCAAGGCGGACATGGAGGCGCCCAAGCCCATGGATCGCCTGCTGTGCGGCGACGTGGGCTTCGGCAAGACGGAGGTCGCGCTGCGCGCGGCGTTCAAGTGCGTCGACTCCGGGCGCCAGGTGATGGTGCTCTGCCCCACGACCATCCTCGCCCAGCAGCATTTCGAGACCTTCTTCGAGCGCTTCGCGCCCTTCGGCGTCGAGGTCGACGTGCTCTCGCGCTTCCGCACGCCCGCCCAGCAGCGGCGCGCGCTCGCGGCGTTCGCGGAGGGGCGCGTGGACGTCCTGGTGGGCACGCACCGCCTGCTGTCCTCCGACGTCAACCCGCACGAGCTCGGTCTCGTGATCATCGACGAGGAGCAGCGCTTCGGCGTGCAGCACAAGGAGCAGCTCAAGAACCTGCGCGAGCAGATCGACGTGCTGACGCTCTCCGCGACGCCCATTCCGCGCACCATGCAGATGGCCATGAGCGGCGTGCGCGACATGAGCCTCATCACGACGCCGCCCACCGGCCGCAGGCCCGTCGCGGTGCACGTGGGGGAGTACGACCCCGACGTGGTGAGCGCGGCGATCCGCCTGGAGATGGAGCGCGGCGGGCAGGTCTACTACGTGTCCAACCGCGTGAAGACCATCGATGACGCGATGGAGCGCGTGCGCGAGGCGGCGCCCGAGGCGCGCGTCGGCGTGGCGCACGGCAAGATGAGCCCGCGCGAGGTGGAGGACGTCATGCTGCAGTTCGCCACCAAGAAGATCGACGTGCTCATCGCGACGACGATCGTGGAGAGCGGCATCGACAACGCGAGCGCCAACACGCTCATCATCGAGGACTCGCAGCGCCTGGGCCTGGCGCAGCTCTATCAGCTCAAGGGGCGCGTGGGACGCTCCTCCACGCAGGCGTACGCGTACTTCATGTTCCCCGGGGAGCTGCCGCTCACCGAGGAGGCGACGGCGCGCCTTATGGCGCTTTCCGAGTTCCAGGACCTGGGCAGCGGCATGCGCATCGCCATGCGCGACCTGGAGATCCGCGGCGCGGGCTCCCTGGTGGGCGCCGAGCAGCACGGCAACCTGTCGAGCGTGGGCTTCGACCTGTTCACGCAGATGCTCGGGCAGGCGGTCGCCGAGGCGCGCGGGGACGACGACGGCGCGGTCGAGCAGGCGGGGATCGCGATCAACCTGCCGGCCGACTTCTATCTGGACGAGGAGTACGTTCCCGCCGTGGACCAGCGCGTGCTCGTGTACCGGCGCGTCGCGGCGGCCGAGGACCTCGAGGCGGTCGACCGCGCGCAGGAGGACTGCGAGGCGGCGCACGGCATGCTGCCGGAGGCGGCGCTCAACCTGTTCGACCGGGCGCGTATCCGCATCCGGGGCGAGCGCATGGGCCTGGAGAGCGTGTCGCTCACGGGCGGGCGCCTGGTGTTCATGGGGGTCGACGTGCCCAAGAAGGTCGCGTTCGACCTCAAGGGCCGCCTGGGCGCGACGGTCTTTCCCAAGAGTCGGAAGCTCTCGGTGCCGTGCCGTGCGGGAGCGGGGACCGGCAGCGGCGTCGGGCGCGGCATCAACGTGGGCGCCGGCGGCGTCGGCGCGGTCCAGGCGGCGCTCGCCGTCATCTGCCAGCTGGGCGCCACGGGCGACGACGACTGACGGGCGTCGCGCCGGGAAAGCCGGCACCCTCGTTCGCCGACCGGGCGGCATGGGTGCAGGCGGCCGGTCGGCAAGCGGCATGCGGTCGGCAAGGCGCGCAGCGGAGAGGGGCGTCGCCCGCGCGGTGAATGGGCCCGCGCGAACGGCGTCCCTTTCGTTCGATGCGGTGGCGCGTGAGCATGGTCCGTCGTTCGTCAACTCACGTCAAAGTGGGTTTATAAAATGACAATAATTCGTAACCCCCTGCATTTTTGGACAAATCTGCCAGATAATGACGATGGAACAGGCGCCGAAGCTGCGCAAAGCGGGTCGACATGAGAGGAAAAGCCCCAAATGCAGGCTCATAAGGCCGCAGGCAGCGCGAAATCCCTTGCAATCATAAAAACAACCCCCATAGCATCGTCATTATCTGGCAGATTTGTCCAAAATGATGAGGGGTCAATCTAAAAATCAAAATAACAAACCCTCTTCTTCCGGTGCGCGGGCCGGTTGAGGGCGGCGACTCGGCGCCTGGCAGCATGCTGTGAGCAAGGATACCGCCCCGACCTCCCATGCCGGGAAGCCGGGGCGGCTCGGGCGCGCGGATGTGCGGTGCGGTCGGGGGCGCCGTTACCACCAGGTGAGGCGGCCGATGTTCTCGCGGATGTGAGCGCAGCTGGCATGGAAGCGCTCCAGCTCTTGCTCGGAGAGGTCGAGCTCGAGCACCTGCTCGACGCCGTTGCGGCCGATGATGCACGGGAGCGAGGTGAAGATCCCCTCCTCGCCGTATTGGCCCTCCATGAGGGTGGAGGCGGCCATGACCGCATGCTCGTCGTGCAGCACGGCGGCGACCACGCGGACGGCGGCGTTCGCGACCGCGTACTCGGTGCACTGCTTGCCCGCATAGGTCACGTATCCGCCCTGGCGGCCCTTGTCCTCGACCTCGTCGAGGTCGAACGCGAAGCGCTCGGGGGCCTCCTGCGCGAGTTCGGAGAGCAGCTTCCCGGAGATGCTCGCCGCCTTCCAGGCCGCGAGCTGCGAGGCGCCGTGCTCGCCGATCATATAGGCGTTGATGGACTTGGGGTCGAGCCCGCCGCACGCGAGCGAGATCTGGGCGCGCAGGCGCGCGGAGTCCAGGCCGGTGCCCGAGCCGATGACGCGCTTGGGATCATGGCCGGTGAGATGCCAGATCTCGGTGCACACGACGTCGCACGGGTTGGCGATGGAGACCCAGATTCCCTTGAAGCCGGCGTTCTCGATGCGCTCCGCGAAGGTGCGGCAGGCGTCGGTCGTGTAGAAGAGCTCACCGTCGCGGTTTCCCGCCGCGAGCGCGACCTTGCCGGCGGCATTGACGATGATGTCGCAGCCCGCGAGCTCCTCGTAGGCGTCGCCGCAGTTCACGATGCGCGCGTTGTACGGGCAGAAGGCGAGCGAGTCGAGCAGGTCCTGGGCCTCGGAGGCGACCTTCTGGGCATCGATGTCGGCGAGATAGAGCTCGTCGACGAGTCCCTGCAGCAGCAGGCTGTTGGCGACATGGGTGCCCACGTGTCCCAACCCGACGATTCCGATCCTACGTGCCTGGCTCATGAAAACCCCTCTCTTTCGCACGGTAAAGTGCTCCCATTCTAGAGATATCTGTGCGCGCAGGGTCCGGGAATCAGATGCGTAACAATCGCGGCATGGGTTTCGGCTCGGCTGAGGATCGGCACGTCGCACGGCAGCTAGCGCCCGTCGTCCTCGCGCAGCTCGTTGGGCCTCGGCGTTCGTCGGGCGTGGCGCGCCGGCTTGTCGGGGTCGGGCACCGCGGTGGGCACGGGCTCGTCCACATGGCCATGCCACCAGCCTCCGACGAAGTTGTCGGTGCGGAAGACGTTGATCACGGCGCCGGGGTCGACCTCGCAGACAAGCGCGATGATGTCGGCGGACTCGTAGGTCGAGATGACGGTGTGCAGCAGGTACATCTTCTCCCGGCTGTAGCCGCCGATGACCTCGGCGCAGCTGATGCCGTGCTGGAAGCGCTCGATGTAGGCGTCCATGACCTCCTCGGCGCGCTTTGTGGTGATCTGGAGCGTGACGCGGTCGTAGCGGTGGTAGAAGCTGTCGATGGACTTGGTGGCGATGAACTGGAACACGATGGAGTAGGCCGCGTTGTCCCATCCGAACAGCATGCCGAAGACCACGAGCAGCAGGCAGTTGCCCGCGAAGATGAATCCCCAGATGGTCTTGCCGGTGCGGTTCGACACGAGCAACGCGATGAAGTCGGTGCCGCCGGTGGAGGCGCCGGCCTTGAGGGCGATGGCGATCGACAGGCCGGAGATGAACCCGCCGAAGATGACGAGCATCATCTTGTCGCCGAGGAGCGGATCGAAGTTCAGTACGTTGAGCAGAAGCGACGACAGCGCGACCTGCGCCATGGAGAAGATGACGAAGCGCTTGCTGATGGATCCCCAGCAAAGGGCGGCTACGGGAATGTTGAGCAGCAGCATGCCCACGGACGTGGAGATGTGCACCCCGCCGAGCGAGGTGATCTGGTTCACGAGGACGGCGATGCCCGTGAAGCCGCTCGGGAGCAGGTTGGCGGGCTCGACGAACGCCTGGATGAGGAACGTCTGCAGGAGGGCGGACAGCGCGACGGCGATCGCGGTGATGATGCGGCGGACGACGGTGAGGCGCGCAAGCTCGAGCGCGCGGTCGGTCAGGGTGTCGATGGCGCTTGCCATGGGCGTTCCTTTGCGGCGGGTCGGATGGTGCGGAGGCAGATTCTATCACGTCGGCACCTTCCGATGCGCCATGTGAGGCGGGCCCGCATGCCGAGCACGGATACAGCATGCGGGCCCATGGGAAGGGGTGCGGTCGGGCGAGGCGCGGCGATGGCGTCGGCTGCGGGAAATGCATCGCGGAAACGGCCGGGAGACGCCGCGCAGGCTGTGTCCCGCCGTTCGCGCATCCACGACAAAGTGTAGACTCGCAACGTAATTCGGATTGTATCTCTAGGTAAACGGTAGGTTGATTCCGTGGGCGCCGGAAAAGCGCCGGCATGCGGTCGGCGGCGGGCCCGGGCGGGCGCTCGCCCGCAGGGTGCGCCGGCAGCCCGTGCGGTCGGCGGGCGGGCGCGCGGACCGGCGCGCGTCCCGCCGCATCCGTCCTCGGCGGGCGTCCCCTCGGCAGGGTATGATGGCCGGTACCGGTACGGAAGATACGGGAAAGGTGGGCCGGATGGCGATGGACGAGGCGCGCGCGGCGCTCAAGCGGTATTTCGGATACGATGCGTTTCGGCCCGGGCAGGAGCGGCTCGTCTGCGCCGTGCTCGAGGGGCGCGACGCGCTGGGCGTCATGCCGACGGGTGCCGGCAAGTCGGTCTGCTACCAGGTCCCCGCCCTCGTGCTGCCCGGCATCACCTTCGTGGTGAGCCCGCTCGTCTCGCTCATGGGCGACCAGGTCCGCGCCCTCAAGGAGGCGGGCGCCCGCCCCAGCTTCCTCAACTCCACCCTCACCCCGGCGCAGCAGAACACGGTGCTCAAGCGGGCGTCGGAGGGCTGGTACCAGATCATGTACGTCGCCCCGGAGCGCCTGGCCGACCCGCGCTTCCTCGCGTTCGCCCAGCAGGCCGCCGCTCCGGGCGGCATCGGCATCCCGCTCGTGGCGGTGGACGAGGCGCACTGCGTCTCGCAGTGGGGCCAGGACTTCCGCCCCTCCTACCTGGAGATCGCGAGCTTCATCGAGGCGCTGCCGCAGCGCCCCGTCGTCGCGGCCTTCACCGCCACGGCGACCGAGCGGGTGCGCGCGGACATCGTCTCGATGCTGGGCCTGCGGGCGCCCGAGTCGGTGGTCACGGGCTTCGACCGGGCGAACCTCTTCTTCGGGGTCGAGGAGATGGGGGACAAGGCCAAGGCGAGGTGGATCTGCGACTACGCGCTGTCGCATGCGGAGGAGAGCGGCATCGTCTACTGCGCCACGCGCAAGGCGACCGACGAGCTCGCCCTCACCCTCGCGGACGCACTGGAGCCGCAGGGGATCGCGGTGGCGCGCTACCACGCCGGCATGTCGCCCGCCGAGCGCACGGAGGCACAGGCCGCCTTCATCGAGGACCGCGCCCCGCTCATCGTGGCGACCAACGCGTTCGGCATGGGCATCGACAAGCCCAACGTGCGCTACGTCATCCACCACAACGTGCCGGAGAGCATCGAGGCCTACTACCAGGAGGCGGGCCGCGCCGGCCGCGACGGCGACCCGGCGAGCTGCCATCTGCTGTGGAACGGCAGCGACTTCCGCCTGCGCCGCTATTTCATCGAGCGCGACCAGGAGGATGAGCATGCGGACGAGGCCGCCGCGGAGCGCTCGCGGCAGAACCGCTACCGCCTGCTGGCCGCCATGGAGGGCTACTGTCAGACGACCGGCTGCCTGCGCGCCTACATCCTGCGCTACTTCGGCGACAACGGGGCCCTGGGTGTCGAGCGCACCGGTTCGGGCGCCGGGACGGAGGGTTGCGGCTCCTGCTCCAACTGCACGGGCAGTTACGAGGCGGAAGACGTCACGGAGGCCGCCCGCGCGGCGGTGCGCTTCGTGCAGGCGTGCGGCGGCCGTTTCGGCAAGGCGCTCGTGGCCGACGCTTTGCACGGGGCCAACACGGAGAAGGTCCGCTCCTGCCGGCTGGACGGGATGCCGGGCTACGGCTCGCTGTCCGAGATGCCGGTCGGCGCGATCAAGGACGTGCTCGGCCAGCTCGTGGGGCGCGGGTACCTGGCGCAGAGCCAGGGGCAGTACCCGGTGCTCGGGTTGGGCGAGCGCGCCGTCGAGGTGCTGGCGGAGGACGCGGACGCGCCGTTCTCCTTCACGGTGAAGCGCCGCGCGCGCACGGGCCGTGCCGCCGAGCGGGCGCGTCGCGCGGTGGACATGCTGCGGGCCGAGGCGGGCGGTGCGACCGGGCGCCTGGGTGATGACGCGGAGCTGTTCGAGCGCCTGCGCGAGGTGCGCCGCGAGATCTCCGCCGAGCGCGAGCTGCCGGCCTACATGGTCTGCACCGACAAGGCGCTGCGCGGCATGTGCCGCCGGCGCCCGCAGACGCGCGACGAGCTGCTCGAGGTCCCGGGGATCGGCGAGAAGAAGGCCGACGAGTTCGGGGATGCGTTCCTCTCCGCCATCGCGGCGTTCGAGGATCTGCGGGAGTAGCGGGGGCAGGCTGTCCGGCCGGGCCGGGCCGTTGCTTCGAGGTCCCGGTGCGCATGGCGCCTCGCGACGATGGTTCTCAATAGGGCTTTTTGCTACAGGGCGGAGCAGGCGTTTGTCCTGGGAGCGGATGCGGTTGCGTCGCATGGCCGTCGTGTTGCTCGGGTGGGCGTTGTTCACGTGGGGCCGTGCATCGACCGTTGCCGGCGGGCGTTCATGAACGGGCGCCGCGGCGACGAGCCCGCATGCGTCGAATGGGTGCGCACGCGGGCGTTGCGGGGCGGCGTCCGCGTCTTCGTCGCGCCGCGATACAATGAGGGTTCACGCGAGTGTATCCAGAACCCCGGCGCATCGATCGATCGCGCACCGTTTTTCGAAGCAAGAAGGAGACCGCGCATGCCCATCCGTATTCCCGACGCGCTTCCCGCGACCGAGACCCTGAAGCGCGAGAACATCTTCGTCATGACGGAGTACCGGGCCCTCCATCAGGACATCCGCCCGCTGCGCGTACTCATCTTGAACCTCATGCCCACCAAGATCGCCACCGAGACGCAGCTCATTCGCAAGCTCTCCAACACGCCGCTGCAGATCGAGGTGGAGCTGCTCCGCACCAGGAGCCACGAGGCGACGCACGTGGCGCCCGAGCACCTCGAGGCCTTCTACCGCACGTTCGACGACGTCGTCGACGAGCACTACGACGGCCTCATCATCACCGGTGCGCCGGTCGAGCAGATGCCGTTCGAGGAGGTCGACTACTGGGACGAGCTGTGCCGCATCATGGATTGGTCGACGACGCATGTACACTCGACCCTGCATATCTGCTGGGGCGCCCAGGCGGGCCTCTACCACCACTACGGCATCGATAAGCATGACCTGCCGCAGAAGGCGTCCGGCGTGTTCGAGCACCGTATCGTCAAGCCCTCGAGCCCGCTGGTCCGCGGGTTCGACGACCGCGTCTGGGCGGTCCACTCGCGCAACACCGACGTGCGCGTCGCCGATGTCGAGGCCGAGCCCGAGCTGGAGATCATCGCGCTCTCCGACGAGGTGGGCCTCTACATCGTCAAGTCGCGGGACAGCCGCCGCTTCTTCGTGTTCGGGCACCCCGAGTACGATCGCGACACCCTTGCCCAGGAGTACGCGCGCGACCTCGCCCGCGGCATCGACCCGCAGGTCCCCGCCAACTACTTCCCCGACGACGACCCGACGCGCGAGCCCCGCTGCACGTGGAGGTCGCAGGCGCAGCTGCTCTACACCAACTGGCTGAACTACTACGTCTACCAGACGACGCCCTACGACATTCAGTGCGCGGGCGCCTAGGGCGCGTCCGGCTGCGCGCGGTTTCGCTTCCCGACGTTCCGTCCTGCCGGGGCCGTGCCGTCCCTGCCCTGCCCGCATGGTGCGGTTCCGGCTGCTGCGCCGCCGCCCTCGGCGCGGGTGAGATGGGCGGTCCGCCGGGTCGATTTGCTGCAAGATCGCGGATTTCTGTTTTGCCATGCGTGTGGACGCATTTAAACGCCTGGCGGGATGGGCAAATCCCCCAGGTAAGCCTTCATGAGATTTGCCCGGGATGCCCCTTGTGCGACACGGGGCCGAGAAATCCGTCATTTTGCAGCACGGCCGAACGTCGCTGCCAGATTGGGCCGCTGCCCGCCTGTGAAAAGGTTCACCCTGCGTGACATGACGGTTAGCCATGGCTAATATATACAGGTACCGCAACACGTATGGGGAGGATCCGCCTGTATGAGACTCGATGAGCTCGAGATAGGGAAGGACGCCGTCGTCGCGTCCGTCGATTCGGACGACGCCGCGCTGCGCCAGCACATCTTGGACATGGGGCTCACGCCGGGCACCGAGGTCACCATGATGAAGTACGCCCCGATGGGCGACCCCGTGGAGATCCGCCTCCGCGACTACGAGCTCACGCTCCGTCGCGCGGACGCCGCGCGCATCGAGCTCGTCGACGTGCATGATGCCCACAACGTCCCGCGCGAGAACCCCGGCGGCGCGCCGACCGATCACCCGGCGTTCGGTGAGTGCGCGCGCCGTCCCCGTCTGGGGCGTGCGGGCGTGGAGGCGGGGGCTCCGCTTTCGCTTGCCCTCGTGGGCAACCAGAATTGCGGCAAGACCACCCTTTTCAACCAGCTGACGGGGTCCAACCAGCACGTGGGAAACTTCCCCGGCGTCACGGTCGACCGCAAGGACGGCCAGGTCAAGGGTTGTCCCAACGTCACGATCACCGATCTGCCCGGGATCTACTCGCTGTCTCCCTACACGAGCGAGGAGGTGGTGAGCCGCCGGTTCATCCTCGATGAGCGCCCCGACGCGATCGTCGACATCGTCGACGCCACCAACATCGAGCGCAACCTCTACCTCACGCTCCAGCTCATGGAACTCGACCGGCCCATGGTCCTCGCGCTCAACATGATGGACGAGGTCGCGGCCAACGGCGGCTCGGTCGACGTCAACCGGCTCGAGCGGATGCTCGGCATCCCCGTGGTGCCCATCTCCGCGGCCAAGAACGAGGGGACGTCCGAGCTGGTCGAGCACGTGCTGCACGTCGCGCGCCATCGCGAGCTGCCGGGCAGGCAGGACTTCTGCGCTGCGGACGGCCCCGACAAGGGCGCGCTGCACCGCTGCATCCATGCCGTCATGCACCTCGTCGAGGACCACGCCAAGCACGCCGGGATCCCGCCGCGCTTCGCCGCGACCAAGCTGGTCGAGGGCGACGAGCTCGTGCGCGGCGCTCTCGGGCTTGACGCCAACGAGCTCGACGCGCTCGAGCACATCATCTCGCAGATGGAGGAGGAGTCCGGCACCGACCGCTTCTCCGCGCTCGCCGACATGCGCTTCGCGTTCATCGGGGCCGTGTGCCGCACCTGCGTGGTCAAGCCCCGCGAGAGCCGCGAGCACAAGCGCTCGGTCGCCATCGACCGCATCCTCACGGGGCGCTTCACGGCGTTCCCCGCGTTCCTGCTCATCATGGGACTCGTGTTCTGGATCACCTTCGGCTGGCTCGGCGCCTGGCTGCAGGGCCTCATGGAGGAGGGCGTCGCGTGGGTCACGGACGCCGTCGCCGCCGCGCTCGCGGCCGCGGGCGTGAACCCGGTGGTGCAGTCGCTCGTGATCGACGGCGTCTTCGCGGGCGTGGGCAGCATGCTCTCGTTCCTGCCCCTCATCGTGGTGCTCTTCCTGCTGCTCTCGATGCTCGAGGATTCCGGATACATGGCGCGCGTCGCCTTCGTGATGGACAAGGTGCTGCGCCGCTTCGGCCTGTCGGGGCGCAGCTTCGTGCCGATGCTTGTCGGGTTCGGCTGCAGCGTGCCGGCCATCATGGCGACGCGCACCCTGCCCTCCGAGCACGACCGCAAGATGACGGTGATGCTCACGCCCTTCATGAGCTGCTCCGCGAAGCTTCCCGTCTACGGCCTGCTCACCGCGGCGTTCTTCGCGCGCGGCAGCGCGCTCGCCATGGTCTCGTTGTACCTGATCGGCATCGCGGTGGGCGCCGTCGTCGCGTTGATCTTCAAGCGCACGGCGTTTCGCGGCGAGCCGGTCCCGTTCATCATGGAGCTTCCCAACTACCGCCTGCCGTCCGCCAAGACCACCGTCATGCTCGCGTGGGACAAGGCCAAGGACTTCATCACGCGCGCCTTCACGATCATCTTCGCCGCGAGCGTGGTCATCTGGTTCCTGCAGACCTTCGATATCCGCCTCAACGTGGTGAGCGACCAGTCCCAGAGCATGCTCGCGGGGCTCGGTGGCCTCATCGCGCCGCTGCTGGCGCCCCTCGGGTTCGGCGACTGGCGCGCCTCCACGGCGCTCGTCACCGGCCTGCTCGCGAAGGAGAGCGTGATCTCCACGTTCGCCGTGCTGCTGGGCACCGAGTCCGCGTCCGCTTTGAGCGGCTTGTTCACCCCGTTCACCGCCTACGTGTTCCTGGTGTTCACGCTGTTGTATCCGCCCTGCGTGGCCGCCATCGGCGCGGTCAAGGGCGAACTGGGGCCCAAGTGGGCCGCGGCCGTCTTCGCGCTCCAGTGCGTGGTCGCGTGGGTCGTTGCGTTCGCCGTGCGCCTTGCCGGCATGGCGCTGGGCCTCGCGTAGCCGACGGCCGTGCCAAAAGGGACGTACCCTAATGGCACGACTAAACGTTCGGCGTGTTATTAGGGCCTGTCCCTTTTGGCACGGCCGGCGTGGATCGGGCCTTTCCCGCCGACTGGCCTTATGCTCCGCAGGCTTCTGCATCCCGGCGCCTGCGCGGTTCCCAGCGCGCCTGCGTCCTCCATGGGGGATGGCGCGGCCAAATACGATGAGTAAACGAAAATCGGGTGCCGACAGGTCGTCGGCACCCGGTTCTTGCGTCTGCACGCTTTGCGCGGGGATCGCTCAGGCGTCCCCGCGGCTACTCGGAGGTGCTTTCCCCGTCGGTCGACGGACCGGTGGAGATGTAGATCCAGATCGTCGTGCCCTTGGCCTGCTTGCCGCTCGGGCTGTACTTGATCACGCGGCCCTCCTCCACGGTGTCGCTCGCCGTGGGGACGGGGTTGTAGCGCAGTTCCGCGTTGGAGATGGCGTCCTGCGCGTTCTCGGCGATCATGCCGGTGAGCCCGAGCGCGTCGACGTCGACCTTGTCGTTATCGGGGTTCGCGCCCTTGGAGACGACGACGGTGATCGTGGTGCCGTCGGCCTGCTTGCCGCTGGGGTTCCAGCTGATGACGTAGCCCTTGTCCACATCGGAGCTGTACTCGCTCTCGACGCTCATGCCGAAGCCCGCGCTCTCGAGGGCATCCCGCGCCCCGCTCTCCGTGAGGCCGGTGAGGTCGGGCACGGACACGCTGTCGGGGCCGGTGGAGATCACGAAGTCGACGGTGGATCCCTCGTCGACCTGCTCGCCGGCTGCAGGGCTCTGCTCGATGATGGTGCCCGCCTCGGCGTCGTCGGCGCGCTGCTGGACGTTGCCGGTCTTGAGGCCGGCCTTGGTGATCATCTTGCGGGCGTCGGCCTCGTCCTTGGCGGCGGAGAGGTCGGGCACCTGGGTCTTGTCGGCGGGCTTGGGACCCTTGGAGATGGTGATGTCGACCTTGGAGTCCTCGTCGACCTTCTTGCCGGCGCTCGGGAAGGTCTCGCAGACCTGGCCCTCGGGATAGGTGTCGCTGTACGCGGCGTCGACGTTGCCCACCTGGAGCTTCTCGTTCTTGAGGCTCTCGACGGCCGCCTCCTGCTCAAGGCCGAGGAGGTTGGGCACCGCGATCTGCTTCGCGGGGGAGAACAGGCCGCTGACGGCGAACACGGCGATGGCGACCGCTGCGACCACGGCGACGACGATGCCGGCGATCTTGCCCTTGCTCATGCCCTGCTTCTCCGGCTCGTAGCTGCCGGTGCTTTGCGCCTGCGCGCGCACCGAGCGGCCGACCGCGGTGTTGGCGGCGCCGCCGACGGGACGGGCCATGGTCTGGGTGGAGTCGGGCATCACGCGGGTCTCGGTGGCGCCCATGCCCGCGGCCGCGCCGATGACGCGCGTCGGCTCGGGGACCTCGACGGTGCGGCCCGCGAGGTAGCTGTTGAGCACCTGGCGCAGCTCGTCGGCGGACTGGAAGCGGTTGGCGGCGTCCTTCTCCATGCAGCGCAGGATGATGCGCTCGAGGTCGCCGTCGACGCCGGGGTTGATCTGGCTGGGGGGAACGGGCAGCTCGTTGACTTGCTTGAGCGCGACCGAGATCGCGTCGTCGCCGTCGAACGGCACCTGACCGGTGGCGCACTCGTACATCACGACGCCGAGCGAGTAGATGTCGCTCGTGGGTCCGAGCTCCTGGCCGCGCGTCTGCTCCGGGGAGACGTAGTGCGCGGTGCCCAGCACGTTGTTGTCTTGGGTGAGGTGGCTGTTCTTGGCGCGGGCGATGCCGAAGTCCATCACCTTGATGTTGCCGTCGGGCTGCACCATGATGTTCTGCGGCTTGATGTCGCGGTGCACGATCTCGTGCCGGTGCGCGACGGAGAGCGCGGAGCAGATCTGGCTGCCGATCTGGGCGACCTTCTTGGGGTCGAGCGCGCCGTGGCTGCGGATGCCGCTCTTGAGGTCGGTGCCGCGCAGGTACTCCATCACGATGTAGTACGTGTCGCCGTCCTTGCCCCAGTCGTACACGCCCACGATGTAGGGGCTCTGAAGGCCGGCCGCCGCCTGCGCCTCCTGCTTGAAGCGCGCGGCGAAGGTCGCGTCGCCGGCGTATTGCGGCAGCATGATCTTCACGGCGACGGTGCGGTCGAGCACCTGGTCCGTCGCGCGGTAGACGCTCGCCATGCCGCCTGCGCCCACCTTGTCCTTGAGAAGGTACCTACCTCCGAGCAATCGCTGCGATTCCGCCATCTGTTCTACTCCTCATCAATCCGATGCAATCGCGTGCATGTCGATCCATAGTTGCCGTGTGCCGGCGCCGGTGCGAACGGCACGGGTTCTCGCTGCCCCCACGGCCTCGTGCGGGTCCCGACGGGGCGGGATCGCCGAGGGCCGGACGTATCGTACATGCGCGGGCAGCGGACGTGCCGTGCGCGTGCGGTATCCAAGATGCGCATCCCCATGGCATCACGCTCCCTGGGCGGCGAGGGCGACCTTGAGCACCTGGCCCGCGATCGCCGCGGCCGAGAGTTCGCTCGGGTCGTTCTCGCTGTAGTTCTCGATCATGACCGAGATGGCCACGGTGGGGGTGTCGTAGGGGGCGAAGCCGACGAACGCGGTGTTCACCTGGTCGGCCGTGGCCTCGGCGGTGCCGGTCTTGCCGGCGACGTCAACGCCGGCGATGGACGCGGCGGTGCCGGAGCCCTCGTCGACGACGGCGAGCATCGCGCGCTTGACGTCGGCTGCGGTGGCGGCGCTCACGGCCTGGCCGAGCGAGCGGGCCTGGGTGGTCTTGACCACGGTGCCGGTGGGCGAGAGGATCTGCTCCACCACGTAGGGGTTCATCGCGAGGCCGTTGTTGGCGATCGCGGCGACCATCACGGCGTTCTGCATGACGGTGGTCTGGGGGCCGGGCGTGTGGCCCTGGCCGACGGGCTGGCCGGCGCCGGCCCAGGCGAGCTCCCACTCCGTCATATCGGAGGCCTCGGGCAGGATCGATGCCGTGGTGGTGAAGTCCAGGCCGAGGTTGCTGCCGTAGCCGAAGGCGCGCCCGTAGTTGACGAGCGCCTCGGCGCCCACCTCGTCGGCCACCTGACCGAACGCGGTGTTGGAGGAGTAGGCGAAGGCCTTCTCAAGGCTGAGGGTGCCCAGGTCCTCGTTGAGGTGGTTGACCACGTCGGCCCCGCCGATCTCCATCGACGCCGGGGCGCGGTAGGTGGTGTCGAGCGTCGCGGCTCCGGAGTCCAGCGCGGCGGCGAGCGTGATCACCTTGAAGGTCGAGCCGGGCGTGTAGAGCGCCTGCGTGGTGCGGTCGAAGAGCGACTCGCCGGTCTCGGCGCCGCTCATGAGGGCGGAGACGTCGGAGTTGGTGTAGCTGGGGGCGCTCGCCTTGGCGAGCACGGCGCCGGTTCTCGGGTCGAGCACGACGATGGCTCCGGATTTGCCCGAGAGCGCCTGCTCGGCGGCCGCCTGGATGCGCGAGTTGATGGTCAGCTGCACGGAGTTGCCGGGCTGCGAGATGCCGGCAAGGGAGCTCACCGCGTTCTGCCAGCTCGAGTAGTCCTTGCTGCCGGTGAGCGTGGCGTTCATGCTCGACTCGATGCCGCTCGATCCGTACTGGTTGGAGTAGTAGCCCACGGTGTGCGCCGCGAGGTTGCCGTTGGGGTAGGAGCGCAGGTAGGTGCCGTCCTCCTGCTGCACGGACTCGGCGAGCGTGAGGCCGTCGCTCGTGATGATCGAGCCGCGCTTGACGTAGGCGGCGCGCATGATGGTGTGGTTGTTGCCGGCCATGGACTGGTAGTCCTTCGCCTTGATCACCTGGATATAGGTGAGGTTGCCGATGAGCACGGCGAACAGCGCGGTGAAGAGGAAGACCTCGCGGGTGAGGCGCTTGGAGAGCTCGACGCGTCCCAGCACGCCGGATTCGGGCGTGTCCAGGGTGCGGCGGCGCAGATGGGAGCCGCGCGACGCCTGGGGCCTGCGGGCCTCCTGCTGCGCGGGGCGCCCGCCGAGCAGGCGCGCGCTGAGCGAGCTGGGGCTGCCGCCCGCCGAGACGATGCCCGTGCCGTCGAGCTCGACGGCACGCCCGGTCGCCTCGTCGCCGGCGCGCATGAGGATGGCGACGATGACGAAGCTCGCCAGGAGCGAGGAGCCGCCCTGGCTCATGAAGGGGAGGGTGACGCCGGTCAGCGGGATGAGGCGGGTGACGCCGCCCACGATGAGGAACGCCTGGAAGGAGATGGCGGCGGTGAGGCCGCTCGCCACGAAGGCGGAGAGGTCGGATTTGGCGCGGGCCGCGACGGTGAGGCCGCGGACGGCGAACAGCATGAAGCCGAAGAGCACCGCGGCGCCTCCAAGCAGGCCCATCTCCTCACCGATGGCGGAGAAGATGAAGTCGGACTCGACGACGGGGATGAGGTCGGCCATGCCGCGGCCGATGCCGGTGCCCACCAAGCCGCCGTCGGCCAGCGAGTAGATGGACTGGACGAGCTGGTAGCCGGTGTCCTGCGCGTCGGCGAACGGATCGATCCACGTGGCGAAGCGCACGCGGACGTGGCCCATCACGAAGTACATGCCCACGGCGCCCACGACGAGCATGAGCATGCCGATGATGACGTAGCTCACGCGGCCGGTGGCGACGTAGAGCATGATGAGGAATATCGTGTAGAACAGCAGCGCGCTGCCCAGGTCGCGCTCGAACGCGACGATGAGCAGGCAGACGCCCCATACCACGAACAGGGGCATGAGCAGGCGCAGGCGCGGGATCTTGATGCCTAGGATGGAGCGGTTGGAGATGGACAGCAGCTCGCGGTTCTCGGAGAGGTAGCCCGCGAGGAACAAGACGATGAAGATCTTGGCGAACTCGCCGGGCTGGATGGTGAAGCCGCCGATGCGGATCCACAGCTTCGAGCCGTACATCTCGGTGCCTATGAACATGGGGAGCAGCAGCAGGATGATGCCGATGACCCCGAAGGTGTACTTGTAGCGCCGCACCGCGTCGAGGTTCTTGATCGCGGCGAGCGTGATCACCATGCAGGCGATGGAGGCGAACAGGATCATCAGCTGGCTCATCGCGAGGTTGGGCGCGAGGCGGGTGACGAACGTGATGCCGACGCCCGAGAGCAGGAACACGACGGGCAGGATCGCCGGGTCGGCGCCGGGGGCGAAGATGCGCGCGGCGATGTGCGCCGCGGCGAACGCGGCGAACAGGCCCAGGGGCACGGCGAGGGTGGTGAAAGACAGCTCGGTGCCGGTGGTCACCACGTAGAGCGCGTAGAGGAGGGTCACCGGGAATGCCGCTGCGATCAGCAGGAAGAGTTCGGTGTTGCGTCGGCTGCCCATATCATGCGCCTCCTTCGGGGGTATCGGGGGTATCGGGGGTATCCGCAGCGGCACGGAGGCGGAGGCGCCCGCGTCTGCGGCTGCCGCCGCGTCGGCATCGGCCGCCTCCGCCTCCGTGCCGCTGCGGATGGTCGCGGCGTTCGCGGCGAGCTCGGCTTGCTGCTCGTCGATCTGGCTGCGATAGGCGGAAAGCGTGTCGCGCGCCTCGTCCAGGCTCGCCTGGGGGATGCCCTCTTCCAGGCGAGCCTGGGTGTCCTCGGGGAGGTCGGCGAGCTCGATGCTCGTGGACTCCTCGAGCGAGCTCAGCTCGAAGCCGAATACGCTCACGGGCGAACCACGGTACACGGCGACGGTGTCGCCGTCGCAGCCCAGGTAGATGGAGCCGGCCACGGAATGGGCCATCCACGCGACGGCGATGAGCAGCACGGCGAGGATCGTCCCGGCGCCCACCAAGAAGTTGCGGCGCCTGCGGCGGGCGAGATCGGCCATGCGGCCGTCGTCGACCACGTCGATGACGATGACCGTGACGTTGTCGCCGCCGCCCGCGGCGAGCGCGGCGTCCACGAGGTTGTCGGTGCACATCTGCGGCGTGGCGGACTGCACGGCGATGTCCTCGATGTCGTTGTCGGGGATCATGCTCGACAGGCCGTCGGAGCACAGGATGAGGCGGTCGCCCTCCTCGATGTTCAAGGAGAAGTGGTCGGCGTACATGGCCGGGTCCGACCCGAGCGCGCGGGTGATGACCGAGCGGTTGGGGTGGACGCGGGCCTCGTCGGCGGTGATCTCGCCGGCGTCGACGAGCTCCTCGACGTAGGAGTGGTCGCGCGTGATGCGGATGAGGGTGCCCTCGTGGAGCAGGTAGGCGCGCGAGTCGCCGGCGTGCGCGATGGCCACGGTGGTGCCCTCGATGTAGGCGGCGGTGGCGGTGCAGCCCATGCCCGGGCGGCCCACGCCGTTGACGGCCGCCTCGATGACGGCGGTGTTGGCCGCCTCGACGGCGGCGGCGAGCAGGGCGGGGTCGGCCGTGTCGGGAGCGGCGGCCGCGATGGTCTCGACGGCGATCGCGCTCGCGACCTCGCCCGCGGCGTGGCCGCCCATGCCGTCGCAGACGGCGAACAGCGGCGAGGCCACGAGATAGGAGTCCTCGTTATGGTTGCGGACGCATCCCACGTCAGAGCGCGCGCCCCACATGAGCGAGGTGGTCGTGCCGGCGTCGTAGGTGGAATCCGTCTCGATGCGGTCGTCCGTGACGGGGGCGAAGCTCTGCGTGCTGCCGGGGTCGGAGAGCTTCGCTTCGACCTGGACGACGTCGATTTCCGCGGTGTCCTCGGGCGCGGCGGGGTCGGGGACGGCCCGGGGCGCGGGCGCGCCCGGGTGGGGCCCGGGCTCGACGGCCTCGTCCTCGGGACGTCGAGCCCGGGTGGGGCCCGGGCTCGACGGCCTCGTCCTCGGGAAGCGTCGGGTGCATGCCGGGCAGCATCGTGATGGGGTCTTCCGTGCCGGGAGCCTGCGCGGGGGCCTGAGGAGCTTCAGGGCCGGCGCCGTCCGCTGCACGGGCGCTGCCGTGGATCGCGCTGTCGCTGAAGAACGCATCGTCGTCGCTCGCGACGGGCGCGGCCTCGGTCTCGCTCGGGATGGGGGCGTCTGCGAAGTGCGCCCGCGCGGAGGACGGCGCGTCCGGCGCCTGGTCCCCGTCGCGCGGCGCCATGTCGTCCGCGGCGGTCTCGGAGCCGGCCGACACGGATGCGGTGGCCGCGACGGCGGCGGAAGCGGCGGCGGCAGCGGCGGCGGCAGCGGCGGCCGCCGCGAGGAATTCCTCGTCTTCGGCCTGGATCTCCTCGGGCGTGCGGGTGTCGACGTCCGGCGCGGCGGCGAAGAGGTCGCCTGGCGCGCCCCCTCCCGTAAATACGGGAGAACCCGCCGGCTCGGCCTGATCGGCGTCGAGCGCGGCGGGGGCGTCGGCGAAGTCCACGACGGGCTGGGGCGTGAGCTCCGATATCGGGCTCAGGTCTGCCCCGGCGCCGCCGGTCGCGGGCGAGGTTGTCCCCTCGGCCATCATCGGCGGTTCACTTTCATCACGACGTCGCCGATCTGCACCTCATCGCCCTCGCGGAGCGTGGCGGGCTCGACCAGCTGGCGGCCGTTCACCAGGGTGCCGTTGAGGGAGTTGAGGTCCTCGATCACGAGCGCGGGGCCCTGCAGGGAGAAGCGCGCGTGGCTCGCGGACACGAAGGGCTCGTTGATGCAGATGTCGGAGCTGGGCGAGCGGCCCACGATGACGGGGCCGAGCATGTCGACGTGGATGCCGCGGATGCCGCGGGGGCCCTTGT
Organism: Collinsella phocaeensis; assembly: GCF_900119895.1. GTDB lineage: Bacteria > Actinomycetota > Coriobacteriia > Coriobacteriales > Coriobacteriaceae > Collinsella > Collinsella phocaeensis. The sequence goes on from NZ_FQLR01000004.1 coordinate 322,347, forward strand.
CGACGTCGATCGTCCAGATCGCGGAGTCGCGGCGCTGGCCGCGCACGAGGCCCACGCCGGTCTTCATGACGGCGATGAGGAAGATGTAGAGCACCACGACCAGGACGATGCGCCCGGCGAAGAGGATGAGGTCGATCATGGGATCTTACCCCCTGAACTCGTAGGTCGTAAGGCCGAAGGTGAGCAGGTCGCCGCTGCGCAGGGGGCAGCGGGTGATGCGGCGGTTGTTGACGAGGGTGCCGTTGGTGGAGTTGAGGTCCTCGATGGTCCAGTCTGAGCCCGTGAAGGTGAGCTCGGCGTGGCGGCGGCTCACGTTGGGGTCGCGCAGCACGACGTCGGCGGCGGCGCGCTCGCGCCCGATGGTGCAGCGCGCGGCGGCGATCGGGAGCACCTCGCCGGTGACGACGTCGCGGAGCTGGGCGATCGGGGCGGCCTGCTGCGGACGCGGCGCGGCGGCGGGGACGGCGGGGACGATGTCCTGGGGCGCGAAGGGGTTGGGCTGGGCGGCGGGCTGCTGGGCCGGCGCCGGGGCCGGCCGGGGCTGCTGGTGCGGCTGCGGCGCGGACACGACCCCCATCTGGGCGGCGAGCCCCGCCTGGTAGGCGCGCTCCTCGTCGTAGAGGCGGGCGAGGGTGGGGGCGTCGACGTTCTCGGCGAACACGGAGAACTTGCCGCTCTTGAGGGATGGGTCGATCATGAAGCGGACGAGGGGCTCGCCCACGAAGGCGTAGCCGCGCTTCTCGGCGCTCGCCTTGACGAACTCGCCGACCTCGCGCGTGAGCTGCGGGTAGTAGGGGGCCATCAACGGGTCGTCGTCGTTGGCGATGAGGATCGTGTAGAGCGCCGGCGCGGTGTCGACCCCGCCCACCACAAGGGTCTGGCCCTCCATCTCATGGGCGGCCTGGCGGGCGAGCTTCTTGAAGGAGAACGGTGCGCGCGCGGCACCGAAGATACCTGCGACGTGGTCTTCGAAGGTGTTCAGGAAATTCACGAACGATCACACTCCGGACGGTCTTTGCGATAGCCGAATAGATAGACATAAAGCCAAATAAGTATAGATGAAGCCGCGCCGACGGCGACCGCGCAGGCCACCTGCGCTGCCGTCAAGCTGGCAATTTCCATAGGGTGTGCAAGAGCGGGGAGCGCGCACCCGAGGAAGAGGACAAGCCCGCAGGCGGCCAGCAGCCAGGCTGGCGGCCGGGCGCCCTCGCGCACGGCGCGGGCGCGGTCGACGAGGCGGGCGGCGACGGCCGAGACGAGGCAGCACGCCGCGACGCCGACCAGGAAGGGCGGGTCGGCGAGCGCGGCCGCGAGCTCCCCGACGCCGAGGCCCGCGCCCGGCGCCACGGCATGCGAGAGCCGCGCGGCGACGGCTCCCAGCGCGAGGGAGCCGGCCGAGGCGGCGCCTCCGAGCGTGAGCGCGGCGAGGGAGGCGGCGATGGGGAGCGGCGCACAGGCGCCTTGGGCCGAAAGCCCGAGCGCCCAGGCGGCCATCAGCACGCAGGAGGCCTGCCCGGGGGCGCGGCCCCATACGAGCCACCAGCCGCTGGCGGCGGCGAGGACGAGGACGGCGGCGGGGACGGTCGCCAGGGGGTTACCCGCGGACACGGAAGCCATGATCAGACCGGTGAAGGCGAGCGCGGAGCCGATCTGCGGCGCCGCCGCGGCCGCCGCCCCGCATGCGATGGAGACCGCGAGGACGGACGCGGGGTCGATGCCGCCGAGCGCGCCGAGCGTCGCGGCGCAGATCGCCGCGAGCGAGACGCCCGAGACGGCGCCCGAGAAGATGCGCCGCGCGGCGGGCCAGCGGCTTCCGAGCAGGCCCTCCTCGGGGTCGATGTCCCAGCCCCGCTCCTCGGCTGCTGCCGCCTGCTCGCGCTCCTCCTCATCGTCCGAGGTCAGCTGGGCGATGATGCGCGCGAGGCTGCGTCGCCCCTCGCGCACGCTGCCGAGCTCGGAGCAGAAGCGCTCGCCGAATGCGGCGACGTCGGCGGTCCGCTCGTCCGCCTCGGGGGAGAGTGCGGCGAGCAGGGCGTCCTCGGCCGAGGCGGGGAGGTCGGGCAGCAGGTCGCTCGGCGCCTCGACGCCCCGGGTGATGAGGTTGAGGGATTCGAGCGGGTCGGCGGCGCGGAAGGGCGCGGTGCCGCAGAGCGACTCGTACAGGACGCACGCGAGCGAGAAGACGTCGCTGCGCTCGTCGACGCGGTCGCCGCGCAGCTGCTCGGAGGACATGTAGCCGATGGTGCCTCCGCGCGCCCCTCCGAACCCGGCGGCGCTCGTCAGCTTCGCCATGCCGAAGTCGGCGAGCTTGACGGTGCCGTTGCGGTCGATCAGGACGTTGGCGGGCTTGATGTCGAGGTGCAGGGCCCCGTTCTCGTGGGCGTAGGCGAGGGCCTGCGCGAGCGCGTCGGCGATGCATGCGGCCTCGTCGAAGGTGAGCGAATGGCCGTCGACCTGCGCGAGGAACTCCTCGAGGCTCATGCCGTCGACGTACTCCATGACGAGGTAGGCGTATGCGGCGTCGTAGGTGAAGTCGATCATCGAGACGATGTGGGGGTGCGGCAGCATGCTCGCGGTGCGCGCCTCGGCCAGGGCGTCGGCCATGATGTCGGCCCCGTGCGCCCCGTGCGCGAAGAGGGGGATGCGCTTGATGGCGACACGGCGCTGCAGGCGGCTGTCGAGGCAGATCTCGACGCTGCCGAAGCCGCCGGACGCCCGCGTCTCGAGCGGCCGGTAGCGGCGGAGCAGCCCGGTCGCGCCGGCGCCGGGTTCGGGCACGCGTCGCGCGGCCCGGGAGGGTTGTTGAGATGGAAACAGCGGCATGGCTTCCTTGTGCGTTTGAGGTACGTGTGCGGCATGGCCGTCGCTGCATTCTACCACGCGGGTCTTCCCGCCGTCGCGCCCCTCAAAAGGGGGACAGGCACCAAATTGAGGTCCGGGATGCGGGCCGTGCGCGCCTTGCGCCGCAGTCTCGCCTCCACGGGGACGCCCGCCCTCTCAATTAGGGGAAAGGCACGTTTTCGAGGCGGGGGACGCCGGGCGGGCTCGGGGCGCGCCGGACGGGGCGTCCCGATCCGTTGGGGACGTACCCCCCCCGCGGCGCGCCCTTTGGCGCGCCGGCACCTCCACAAGCGGGTCGAACCTTCCCCATCTCCCAAATGGGGCGCCCGCGTCCCATGCCGCCGGCCCGCCCCGATCGGTGCCGCCGCGCCCCGCCGGCCCGCGCGGACATGTATCATGAGTCGGAACGAGATCGCCGCGTCGGCGGCGCGCGGAGGGGAGGGCACATGGACGACGGCCAGAGGCTTGCGGCCTACGACGCCTTCGCCGCGGGCGTTCGCTTGGAGCTCGAGCGCACATCCGGCCGCATGGATGAGCTCCGTGCGGCCGGCCAGGTGAAGACGGCGACGTATCGGCAGCTGTTCGCCAACCGGGCGACGTTGCGCGACATCGATCGCCGCCTCGCCGAGCGCGGGCTGTGACGCGTACCGCACATCAGGACGTAAAGGAGGACCCGGTGGAATCGCTCTATAGGAAATACCGGCCGCTCACCTTCGAGAGCGTGGTGGGCCAGCAGCACATCGTGTCTACCCTCGAGCACGCCGTGGCCGAGGGGCGCCTGTCCCATGCCTACCTGTTCTGCGGCCCGCGCGGAACGGGCAAGACCACCATGGCGCGCATCCTCGCCAAGGCGCTGCTGTGCCAGGGGGCCGAGGCGGCGCGGGCGACGGGCGCGTCGGGCTGCATGGCGTGCGGCACCTGCCCCGAGTGCGAGGCGATCGCCGCCGGCACGCACCCGGACGTCTACGAGCTCGACGCGGCGAGCCGCACCGGCGTCGACAACGTCCGCGAGGAGATCATCGGCTCGGTGAACTTCGCCCCGGTGCGCGGCGCCTACAAGGTCTACATCATCGACGAGGTCCACATGCTCACGGCGGCCGCGTTCAACGCGCTGCTCAAGACGCTCGAGGAGCCCCCGAGCCATGTCGTGTTCGTGCTGTGCACCACCGATCCGCAGAAGATCCTCGAAACCATCCTGTCGCGCTGCCAGCGCTTCGACTTCCACCGCATCTCGAACGAGGACATCGTCGGCAGGCTGCGCTGGATCTGCGAGCAGGAGGGCTTCTCCTACGACGACGAGGCGCTCGAGATGGTGGCGCGCCATGCCCGCGGCGGCATGCGCGACGCGCTGTCGACCCTGGAGCAGCTCTCGGTGTTCGGGGACGGCTCCGTGCGCGTCGACGACGCGCGGTCGCTTCTGGGCGAGGTCTCCGGCACGGTGCTCTCCGCCTTCGCCTCCGGGATCGCCGCGCGCGACGTGGCGGGGCTGTTCGCCCAGGTGCGCGCGCAGGTGGAGGGCGGAAGCGACCTCATGGAGTTCACGCGCGATGCCGTGGCGCACGTCCGCGACGTCTACACGGCGTGCGTGGCGGGGGACCGTCCGGAGCTGTTCGACGGCACGCCCGAGGAGGTCGCGTCCCTGGTGGAGGAGGCGCGCCTGTTCGAGGGCCCCGACCGCCTCGCCCGCGTCCTGACGGTGCTGGACGACGCCGCGATCGAGATGCGCACCGCCTCCGCCCCGCGGCTCGTGCTCGAGATCGCGCTCCCCCGCCTCGCCCGCCCGCAGAGCGATCTGACGCTCGAGGCCCTGGCGGAGCGCCTCGATCGGCTCGAGGCGCAGGTCGCCGCAGGGGTGGCGAGCGCGCCCATGGACGCCGCGGGCCTCATGGGCGCGTCCGGCTCGGCCGCCGCTTCCCGCGCGGCGTCGCCTTCCAAGCCGGAGCCCGACCGCCGCGCCCCCGCGAACGCGGCTCCCGCGCGCGACCGTGCCGACCTGCCGTGGAACGCGTCGCGTCCCGCCGGCGGCGCGGCGGCCCAGCCCGGCCCCGCCGCTCCGGCAGCCGTTGCCCCAGCGCCCGCGCCCGTCTCCGGCGGCGCCTCCGGCCAGCGTCCGGATCGGCCTTCGTCTGCGGCCCCGGCCGCGGATTCGCGCCCGGCGGCCGATCCCGGCACCGCCTCGATCCCGGCCCCCGCGCCCTCTGTCGCCCCTGCCGCCGCGGCGCCCGCCGCGTCCGCTCCGGGGCGAGCCTCCGCTCCGGCGGCCGCCTCCTCGGCAGCCGAGCCCCCGGCACCCGTCTCGCCCGCGCCGGCCGGTCCTGCCGCCGCGCCCCTGGAGGCCGGCGACCTGCAGCGCAGATGGTCCGAAGTGGTCAGGCGCGTCACCGCCGCCCAGCCCTCTCGCGCCGGCCTGCTGCTCCATGCGCGCGCGACCGCCGACGACGGCGACCGGCTCGTGGTGGGCCTTCCCGCCGGGTCGGGCTTCGCGATCAAGATGCTCGGTCGCCCCGATTCCCATCAGGTCATCGACCCGATCGTTCGCGAGGTGTTCGGTCCGCGCGAGGTTGAGTACGTGATGGAGGGGGCGCCCGCGTCCGCCCCGGGCGCAGGGCCCGCCGCGGACCCCGCGCGCACGCCGGACCAGAGCTCGCCCCAGCCTTCGTTTGCGCCTTCTGCCGCCGCCCCTGGCCCGCCGCTGCGCCGGGGGCGGTGCCCTGGTCGGGCCGCGCCGGGGGCGAGAGCCATGTGCCCAAGACGCCCGACGAGGCGCGGGCGATGCTCGGGGACGTGTTCGGGCCGGGCGTCGTCTTCAAGCCCGTCGACGGGGAGTAGCCGGTTCCCGAACGGGGCGCCCGCGCGCCCCGCATGCCCCACGAGCGCTTCATATATCCCGTGGGCGCACATGGTACGATTCCGATGATTGTTTTGACGCGCGCCCGCCGCCGCACGGCTTGCGGGCGCGCACGCGTGAAGGGGAGTGCCCATGGCCGGCATGAACATGCAGCAGATGATGAAGCAGGCGCGCAAGATGCAGGAGCAGATGGTCGCCATGCAGGAGCAGCTCGCCACCAAGACGGTCGAGGCGAGCGCCGGCGGCGGCATGGTCAAGGTGAGCGTCAACGGCAACATGCAGCTCGAGAGCGTCACCATCGACCCGGACGCCCTCGATCCCGAGGACGTCGAGATGCTCCAGGACATGATCGTGGCCGCCGCCAACGAGGCGATCCGCGGCATGGGCGACATCGCGAACCGCGAGATGGGCGCCATCACCGGCGGCATGAACATCCCGGGCATGCCGTTCTAGGCCGCCGTCCGCAGAGCCGATATGAGTGCCGACCGCAGCCTTCAGATCCTCCTCGACGAGCTGGGACGCCTGCCGGGCATAGGCCCGAAGAGCGCCCAGCGCATCGCCTACCACCTGCTCGAGGCGGACGCCGACGAGGCGCGCCGCCTCGCCGAGGCCATCCTGCAGGTCAAGCAGCAGGTGCATTTCTGCAGTCGCTGCTTCAACTACGCCACGGGCGACGAGTGCGCCATCTGCGAGGACGCCTCGAGGGACCGCGGGCGCATCTGCGTGGTCGCGGAGCCGCGCGACGTTTCGGCTATCGAGCGCACCGGCAGCTACCGGGGCCTCTACCACGTCCTGGGCGGCGTGATCAACCCGATGGAAAAGATCGGCCCCGACCAGCTCACCGTGCGCGAGCTGCTCGCGCGGCTGGGCTCCGAGGACGTCGAGGAGGTCATCATCGCCACGAACCCCAACATCGAGGGCGAGACCACGGCGAGCTACCTCGCGCGCACCATCAAGCCGCTCGGCGTCACGGTGAGCCGCCTGGCGAGCGGCCTGCCCGTGGGCGGCGACCTCGAGTACGCCGACGAGCTCACGCTCGGCCGCGCCATCGAGGCGCGCCGCGCCCTCTAGCCCTCGCCGCCATCGCTTTCGTCGCGCCCCGTCCCGCTCGTGTCCGGACGGGGCGCTATCATCCGAATCCCCGTCGAACCGTCAGGAGATGCCATGCCGCAGGAACTGCCCTGGGAGAGAAACATGCGTGCCGCGCAGCAGGCCGGGGCCCCGGTTCCCTCGCGCGCGGGCGCCCGTCCCGCCGCTCCCGTCCAAGGCGACCTGTTCGGCGGCGCCCCGGCCCCGTCCGCGCATGCGGTCCCCTGGCCCGTCGCCCCGTCGGCTCCCGCCGCGCCCGAGCCCGAGTCCGTCCCGCTCGATGCCTACGATGCCCCCGCGCCGTCGCGGCCGCAGCCCCCGCGGGTCGATATCGACTCGCTCAACCCCGCGCAGCGCGACGCGGTGCTCACCACCGAGGGCCCGCTGCTCGTGCTCGCGGGCGCCGGCTCCGGCAAGACGCGCGTGCTCACGTTCCGCATCGCGCACATGATCGCCGACCTGGGAATCCGCCCGTGGCAGATCCTCGCCATCACCTTCACCAACAAGGCGGCGGCCGAGATGCGCGAGCGCCTGGGCGACCTGCTGCCCGGGGCGACGCGCGGCATGTGGGTCTGCACGTTCCACGCGATGTGCGTGCGCATCCTGCGCGAGGACGCCGACCTGCTGGGGTACACCGGCCAGTTCACGATCTACGACGACGACGATTCGCGCCGGATGGTGCGCGAGATCATGACCTCGCTGGAGATCGACCAGAAGCAGTATCCCATCAACATGATCCGCGGCAAGATCTCGACCGCCAAAAACGCCATGGTCTCTCCGGAGGAGATGGCCGCGCGCGCCGGGAGCCCGCAGGAGGAGAAGGCGGCCCGCGTGTACGCCGAGCTCGAGCGCCGCCTGCGCGCCGCGAACGCGATGGACTTCGACGACCTGCTGCTCCGTGCCCTCGAGCTGCTGCGCACCCGCCCCGAGGTGCTCGAGAAGTACCAGGAGCGGTTCCGCTACATATCGGTCGACGAGTACCAGGACACCAACCACGTGCAGTACGAGATCGCCAACCTCCTGGCGGCCAAGTACCAGAACCTCATGGTCGTGGGCGACGACGACCAGTCGATCTACTCGTGGCGCGGCGCCGACATCTCCAACATCCTCGACTTCGAGAAGGACTTCAAGTCCGCCAAGGTGGTCAAGCTCGAGCAGAACTACCGCTCGACGGGGCACATCCTCGCGGCGGCCAACGCCGTGGTGCGCCATAACTCCCAGCGCAAGGACAAGCGGCTGTTCACCGATGCGGGCGATGGCGACAAGATCCAGGCCTACCAGGCGAGCGACGAGCGCGACGAGGGCCGCTGGATCGCCTCGGAGATCGACAAGCAGCACGATGCCGGGACCGGCTACGACGACATGGCGGTCTTCTACCGCACGAACGCCCAGTCGCGCATCCTCGAGGACATGTTCCTGCGCGCCGGCGTGCCGTACAAGATCGTGGGCGGCACGCGCTTCTTCGACCGCGCCGAGATCCGCGACGTCATGGCGTACCTCAAGCTGGTGGTGAACCCTGCCGACGAGATGAGCGCGAAGCGCGTGATCAACACGCCGCGCCGCGGCATCGGCGCCACCTCCATCGCCAAGATCGAGGGGCTCGCGCGCGCGAACGGCTGCTCCTTCTTCCAGGCGTGCGAGCTCGCGTGCGCCGAGACCTCGCTGCTCTCGGCCAAGGTGCGCGGGGGCCTGGCGGATTTCGTGAGCATCGTGCGCGAGGGGCGCCGCATGGACGGCGAGCTCAAGGACGTCGTCGACGCGATCGTCGAGCGCTCGGGCCTCCCGCGCGCCTTCCGTGCGGAGGGCACGATGGAAGCCGAGAGCCGTGCCGAGAACATCCAGGAGTTCATGGGCGTCGCCGCAGAGTTCGAGGAGACGCACGAGGATATCGAGGGCACGCTCGAGAGCCTGGCGGAGCTGCGTGCCGCGGGCGTGGCGGACGTACCCGAGGACGCGCCCGCCGGCGTCCCCGCGATGCCGGACGCGGCGGACATGCCGCTGGACGCGGCCCTGGCGTCGGCTGCCCCGGCCCTGGAGGCCACGCTGGCCGATCCCGCCATGGAGCCGGCGGCCTCGGCGCCGAGCGCGGCAGCCGTCGCCGCGGCCGAGATCGAGCGCACGTACGGCCCGCTCGCCTGCGCCGCGCTGCCCGCCCTCATGGAGTGGCTCGCCCTGCGCAGCGACCTCGACGCGCTGTCGGGGCAGACGAGCGCGGTGACGATGATGACGGTCCACTCGGCGAAGGGCCTCGAGTTCCCGGTCGTCTTCGTCGCGGGCATGGAGGAGAGCATCTTCCCGCATGTCGCGGGCTGGTCGGACGACGATCCCGCGAAGCTGGAGGAGGAGCGGCGCCTGGCGTACGTCGCCATCACGCGCGCCCGCAAGCGCCTGTTCCTCACCTATGCCGCGACCCGGCGCACCTTCGGCTCGACGCAGGCCAACCCGCGGTCCCGCTTCATGGACGAGATCCCCGAGGAGCACATCGAGTTCTCGGGCATCGGTTCCGCTGGCTTCTCGGGCACGGGCTGGGAGAAGCGCGGCGACCGGCGCGGCACGTTCGGGTCGGGCCAGGGCTCCGAGATGTACGGCGGCCGGGTGTTCGGCTCCTACACGCGCTCCACGCCGGGTGTGCAGCGCCGCGGCGCGATCAGCCCCGACGCCGGCCGCGTGGCAACCGTCTCCGAGGGCGGTCCCGCGACGTTCGGGTCGGGCGCGGGCTCGACGCGGCCCCGTGCGAAGGCGCCGGCGGTCGAGCAGCGCAGGCCCGACGCCGCCGCTGCCGCCGCGGTCTTCGCCGCGGGCGATGCGGTGAGCCACAAGACGTTCGGCCCCGGCACCGTGATCTCGGTCGACGGTGACATGATCGAGGTCCAGTTCGAGCGCAGCGGCAAGACCAAGAAGCTCATGAAGGGGTTCGCGCCCATCGTCAAGCTGTAGGGCGGGCGACGCGGCCGATCGCATGGACCGGGGGCGGCGTCCTCCTTCTCCGCACGTCGCCCCCTTGGTCCCTCCCGCCGTCCCGCGCGGTGGGAAGCGCGCCGCTCTGCTAAGGTGGAAGCTTCCCGTACGACGAAGCGATCGGAGCGGCCGTGGCGCGCAAGTCCCTCACCCCCAAGCAGTCCCTCTTCGTGGGGATCACCCTGTTCTCGATGTTCTTCGGCGCGGGCAACCTCATTCTGCCCCCGCTGCTCGGCCTGCAGGCGGGCGCCTCCGCGGTGCCCGCGATGGCGGGCTTCCTCGTCACCGGCATCGGCCTGCCCATGCTGGGCATCATCGCCGTGGGCCTGGCGGGCACCATCCGCGAGCTCGCGTCCCGCGTCCATCCCGTCTTCGCGCACGTGTTCGTCGCCGCGGTGTATCTCGCCATCGGTCCCTGCCTGGCGATTCCCCGCACCTCGTCCACCTCGTTCGAGATGTTCGAGCCGCTGCTTCCCGCGACGGTCTCGCTGGAGACCGCGCGCCTCGTGTTCTCGGTTGCCTTCTTCGCCGTCGCGCTCCTGCTCGCCATGCACCCCAACGCCCTCACCAAGCTGCTCGGCCGCATCACCGGCCCCGCGCTCATCGTCCTGCTCGTCTTCGTGATCGGCTCGGCGCTGTTTGACCCCGCCCCCTCGCTTCCGGCGGCGCAGGGCGCCTATGCCGCCGCGCCCGCCATGTCGGGATTCCTCACGGGCTATCAGACCATGGACCTGCTCGCCTCGCTCACCTTCGGCATCGTGATCGCCGCGAACATCCGCGAGCTCGGCATCACCGACGACGGCGGACTGGTGCGCGAGGTCTCGCGCGCCGGTGTGTTCGCCGGCCTGTTGATGGGCGTCATCTACTGCGGCCTGGCGGTGGTCGGCGTCAACATCGCCGCCGACCTTCCGGGCGCCACCAACGGTGCCGAGATCCTCGCCGCTTCGGCCGGCGCCCATTTCGGGACGGCCGGGACGGTGGTGGTCGCGGTGATCTTCCTGCTCGCCTGCCTCAACGTGTGCATCGGCCTCATCAGCTGCTGCGGGTCGTATTTCGCCGACGAGTTCCCCCGCGTGCCGTACCGCGCCTGGGCCATCGGCTTCGCCGTCTTCTCCTGCGCGGTCTCCAATTTCGGCCTCGACGCCATCCTCACGTTCTCCGTGCCGCTGCTCAACGCCCTGTATCCCATGGCGATCGTCTTGGTGCTGATGGGCATGATGCACAAGGGGTGCGACCTCGTCCCGTGCGCGTGGCCCTGGGCCGTGGGACTCACGAGCGTCGTGAGCGTCGCCACCGCGCTGCGCGACGCGTTCTTCGCGGGCGCCTGGCTTCTCTTCGACGCGCTGCCGTTCGCCGACATGGGCATGAACTGGGTCGTTCCCGCGCTCGTCGGCATGGCGATCGGCGTCGCCGCATCGGGTTGGCGCCGCGGCGGGGCCGACGCCGCGTAAGGCGCCTGCGCACCGCGCGGTGCAAATCGGCTGCGGGCATCTCGTCGGCTGCTGCAGTTCCGCCTCGTCGCGCACCGATGCGTCCATAGGCGCTGTGGGGAGGGTGCCGCATCGCCGAGGCGTCCGCACCCGCGAGCCCGTGCACATCCGGTGGCGATGCATGCGGCCCTTGCGGCGAAGAGACGCGACCGCCGTTTCGCCGGGGGCGTATCATGGTCCCGTTCGGAAGCGGGCCCGGCGCGCGCCGGGGGAAGGGGGCTGACATGCCCGAGGCTCAGCAGTACTACATCGGGATCGACGTGGGCGGCACGTCCGTCAAGCTCGGCCTGTTCGACGCGTCGGGAGAGCTGCTCGCACGCGAGAGCGTGCCGACTCCCTCGCTTGCCTGCGCGGAGGGCTACGCTGCGGTGGTGGGCGGCATCGAGCGGCTCATGGGGTCGCAGCGCCAGCCCATGCTCTTCGTGCGCGGCATCGGCCTGGCGATTCCCTGCCCGGTGCCCGCGAGCGGCGTGATCACGGTCGCGGCGAACATCGAGATCGACGCGCCGGCGCTCATGGCGGCCCTTCAGGACCGGTGCTCCGGCGCCGCGATCCGCTACGTCAACGACGCCAACGCCGCCGCCATGGGCGAGCTGTGGCGGGGGAGTGCCCGGGGCCATCGCAGCATGGTCATGGTGACCATAGGGACCGGCCTGGGCGGCGGCGTGGTGGTGAACGGCGACGTCGTCGACGGCGCGTTCGGAGCCGGCGGCGAGATTGGCCACATGTGCGTCAATCCCGCCGAGGAGCGCATCTGCGGCTGCGGCAGGCGCGGGTGCCTCGAGCAGTACGCGTCGGCGACGGGCGTGGTGAGCAACTACCTGCGCGCGTGCGGGCGGGCGGGCGTCGAGCCCGTCGAGCTTGCCGGGCCGAGCGACTCGCGCTCGGTGTTCGACGCCGCGCGCTCCGGCGACGCCGCCGCGCTCGCCGCGATCGATACGACCGTGGACTACCTCTCCCTCGGCCTGCAGATCGTCTCCGCCGTGGTCGATCCGGAGGTCTACGTGATCGGAGGCGGAGCGTCGGCGGGGGCCGACCTGTTCCTCGATGCCCTGCGCGAGCGGTTCGCGGCGCGCGCCTTCCCCGCGAGCTCGAAGTGCGCCATCGAGGTCGCCGAGCTGGGGAACGACGCGGGCATCTTCGGCGCGGCCTACGTGGCCCTGCGCGCCGTGCAGCGCGAGGCGTGAGGCGCAGGGGGCCCGAGCCCGCGGTGCATGCCGCCGCGTGCGTTCGTGCTACCATGGGACGCGTTTGGGATCGATATCAACCCACAGGGAGGAACCCACATGGCAAACGTCCTCGTCTTCGGACACCAGAATCCCGATAACGACGCCATCATGTCGTCTGTCGTCCTGTCCCAGCTGCTCAACCAGCTCGAGTACCAGGGCAACACCTATACCGCCTGCTGCCTGGGGCCGCTGCCGGCCGAGTCCGCCAAGCTGCTCGAGGACGCCGGCGTGCCCGCCCCGACGCTGATCGACGCCATCGAGCCCGCCGACGAGGGCGAGGAGGCCCAGCTCGTCATCCTCACCGACCACAACGAGCCCGGCCAGTCCGTCGCCGGCCTCGAGAACGCCACCATCTTCGGCGTCGTCGACCACCATCGCTTCGGCGACTTCACCACCGCCGCCCCGCTGCACATCGTGGCGCTGCCTTGGGGCTCCTCCTGCTCCATCGTGGCCAAGCTGTTCGAGGTCATGGGCGTGGCGCCCACGGATACGCAGGCCAAGCTGCTGCTCTCGGCCATGATGACCGACACCCTTATGCTCAAGAGCCCCACCGCCACCGATGTGGACGCCGCGATCGCCGCGAAGCTCGGCGAGCAGCTCGGCGTCGACCCGGTCAAGTTCGGCATGGAGGTCTTCCTCACCCGTCCGTCCGGCTCCTTCACCGCCGCCGAGATGGTGGGCAACGACATCAAGATGTTCGAGGTCGCCGGCAAGAAGCTCCTCATCGGCCAGTACGAGACGGTCGACAAGTCCCGCGCGCTCGGCATGATCCCCGAGATCCGCGAGGCCATGCGCGCCTATGCTGCCGAGAAGGCCGCCGACGGCATCGTGCTGTGCCTCACCGACATCATGGAGGAGGGCTCCCAGGTCCTGCTCGAGGGCGACACCGAGGCCGCCCAGAAGGGCCTTGAGATCGCCGACGTCGCCGAGGGCGTGTGGATGCCCGGCGTGCTGTCCCGCAAGAAGCAGGTCGCCGCGCCCATCCTCGCCGCCAACTAGTACGTCGGCCGGGAGCGCGCCCGCGTTCGGGCGGCAGCGTCATTCGACCCGATGAAAAAACGCCTCGCGGTCCGTCTGGGCTGCGAGGCGTTTTGCTTGGAGGGGGCGTGGGGCGCGTCAGCGAATGACCGCCGAGGCGAGGTAGATGATGTAGAACATCACGAAGACCAGGCCGCAGCGGCGGGAGAAGGTCCGCGTCCTGCCCACGAAGGTGAACACCACCATGCAGACGGAGAAGATGGCGATGAGGGCGAGGTCGAGGTTGTAGACCGGGTTGAACGCCAGGGGCGCGAAGAGCGCCGGGGCGCCCGCGACCAGCAGCAGGTTGGTGATGACGGAGCCCATGACGTTGCCCACGGCGGTGTCCGCGTTGCCCTTGAACGCGGCGACGGAGCTCGTGACGAGCTCGGGCAGGGCCGTGCCGACGGACACGATCGTGAGGCTGATGAGGACCTGGCTCACGCCCAGGGCGCTCGCGATGGCGACGGCGTTGTCCACGACGAGGTCGGCGCCCATCTTGAGCAGGCCGATGGCGATGACGATGAAGAGGACGTCCTTCGAGATGTTGCCGGTGTCCTCGTCCTGTGCGGGGCTCTCGCCCTCGTCCTCAACCTCGCGCATGCCGGCGATGACGCTGTTGGCGATGAACAGGACGAAGAGGGTGAGCAGGATGGCGCCCTCGATCGCGTTGATGGAGTTGTCCGTGTTGGCGAAGAGGGCGAACACGAGGACGGCTCCGATGCTCATGGGGACCTCGACGCGCGTGGTGCGATGGGCCAGGTTGAGCGGCACGATGATTGCGGAGACGCCCAGGATGAGCAGCAGGTTGGCCATGTCGCTGCCCATGATGTTGCCCACGGCCATGCCGGAGTTGCCCGAGAGCGTCGAGGTGACGCTCACGAAGACCTCGGGCATCGAGGTGCCGACGGCGCAGATCGTGAGGCCTGCGACGCGGTCGGACATGCCGAAGCGCTTGCCGATATGCGTGGCGCCCTCGACGAGCTTGTCGCCGCCGAGGACGAGCATGGCGATGCCGAGGATGACCAGGGCGAAATTCAAGACCATATCGTGGTTCTCCTGTCTCGGAAAGGAAGGCCCGATCCGTTCGTGATGGATGCGATGGGTGGCGCCGGCGGGGTGCCGGCGTGGCGCCGATGCGGGGCACCGACTCAGAAATCGGCACCTCCGCTGAGCGGGGATGCCGAGACGTTCACGTGTGCTTGCGGGTGATGCACGATTCCATAGTACCCAAAATCATGGGCATATCGGAGGGTTTCGCCAGTTAATGGACGTTTTATGGGCGATGTGCGCCGGCGCCGCGCACCCTGCCGTGCCAAGAGGCGTGCCAAGAGGGACGTACCCTAACGGCACGCCGAACGTTTAGCCGTGCCGTTAGGGTACGTCCCTCTTGGCGAGGGCCCGTCCCTTTTGGCACGCGGCGGCTCGGGCGGGCATCCTTGCGCACCGTGCCGAGATGCCGGTGCCGGAAACCGTATTTTGGATTCGCCGTGGAACCGATAATGAACATATGTCGTATATATATCGGGGCTGGGTAGGATTGAAGGGGATTCGACAGCGGGGCCGCCTCATCGGGCGGGCCGAACGATCCGATCCCGCACGGGGCCCTGCGGCGCCCCGACGCTCGCGGGACGGGGCGAGGAGGGCCATGGACGCACGCGAGCAGCTGTTCAACGAAACCCAGCGCAAGCGCATAGCGCGCCGCGACGTGAGGGAGCGCATCTACGAGAACGGGACCATCGCCGCCGCGGTGATGGTGCTCGCCGCGGTCGCGGCGGTGATCTGCGCGAACAGCGACGCCTACGAGCAGGTCCACCGCTTCCTCATGGAGCCCATCCACATCGGTCTCGGCGGAAGCGCCGTCGCGATCTCCATCGAGATGTTCGTCAACGACTTCCTCATGGCCATATTCTTCCTGCATGTCGGCATCGAGCTCAAGTACGAGATGACCGTGGGCGAGCTGCGCCGGCCCCGCCAGGCCCTGCTGCCCATGCTTGCCGCCCTAGGCGGCGCGGTCGCCCCGGCATGCATCTACGCGCTGTTCAACAAGGGTGGCGCGATGCACGGCTGGGCCATCCCGATGGCGACCGATATCGCCTTCGCGCTCGGCGTCCTGTCGCTGCTGGGGGACCGCGTGCCGTCCGGCGTGCGCGTCTTCTTCTCGACGCTCGCAATCGCCGACGACCTGATCTCCATCGCGGCGATCGCGATCTTCTACGGCCAGAGCCCCGATATGCTCTGGCTCGCGGGCGCGGCGGCGGCGACGATCGCGCTGTTCTGGCTCAACCGCACCCAGCACTTCCAGCTGGCGCCGTACCTGCTGCTCGGCGGCGTCCTTTGGGTCTGCCTGTTCAAATCGGGGGTGCACGCGACGCTCGCCGGCGTGATCCTGGCGTTCGCGGTGCCGGCGCGCTCGGGGCTGAGGCTCGACAACCTCGGTGCGTGGATGCGCGACTACATGCCCGACATGTACGACCGCTACGACGAGGGGGCGCACATCCTCGACCAGCAGGACTTCACGGACGCGACGTTCGGCGCCGAGCGGGTGATGCGGCGCGTGACCCCGCCGCTCATGCGGCTCGAGCGCATGGTCGCCGCGCCGGTGAACTTCATCATCCTGCCCCTGTTCGCCTTCGTGAACGCCCAGGTGCGCCTCGTCGGCGTGGACATGCTGCAGCTGGCCCTCGATCCGGTCGCGCTGGGCACGTATTTCGGCATGCTTCTGGGCAAGCCGCTCGGCATCTTCGGGATGACGCTGCTGCTGGTGCGCACGGGCATCTGCGACCTGCCCCGCGGCGTGCGGTGGGGCCACATCGCGTGCGTGGGCATCTTGGGCGGCATCGGGTTCACGATGTCCATCCTCATATCCGGGCTGGCGTTTCCGGCGGATCCCGGCGAGGTGCTGGCCGCCAAGGCCGCGATTCTCGCCGCGACGGTGAGCGCCGCCGCGGTGGGTATGGCCGCCATGGCCCGCGTGTGCGGGAGGGGCGCGAAGCGGCCCGACGTCGCCTGAGCCGTCCGCCGGCGTGCCGTTAGGGTACGTCCCTCTTGGCACGCGCCGGCGAGCGACCCGCGGCGCCGGGGCTACTCCACGGTGCCATAGGCGCTGGCCCAGCCGTGGGCCGCGAGCGCGGAGTTGATCTGGTCGCACAGGCGCTGTCGGTCGTAGGTTCCCGGGGGCAGGAGGTTCACGATCTCGAGTAGGTCGGCGGATAGGTCGAGGATCTCGGCCTGCACGACGATATCGAGACGTTCGATGGAGGTCCGACCGCCCGCGAACATGCCGTCCACGAGGCGCTGGAGCTCGCCGAACTCCTCGGATTGAAACGATCCCATCTGCATGATTCCTCCAAGGTCGCCGGACGTGCGCCGTGCGCGACGAAACGATGGCTATACTTTAGCGAGACTGATTGTATCCTGCCGAAGGGGGAGCGAAACCATGCAGACGATCTACCAGAAGATGGGCCCCGCCGAGCTCGACGCGGCCATCTCCGACCTCGAGGCGCAGGTCGCCGAGGTCAAGGCCCGCGGCCTGGCGCTCGATATGGCGCGCGGCAAGCCGTCGCCCGCGCAGGTCGACATCTCCCGGCCCATGCTCGACATCCTGGGCTCCGACGCCGACCTTACCGACGGGGGCGTGGACTGCTCCAACTACGGTTGCTTCGAGGGCATCCCGTCCGCCCGCCGTCTCGCTGGCGAGTTCCTCGGCGTGCCCGCCGAGCAGACCATCGTGCTGGGCGCCTCCAGCCTGAACATCATGCAGTCCGTGATCGTCCACTACTGGGAGAAGGGCGTCCCCGGCTGCACGCCCTGGCATAAGCTCGAGGACGTCAAGTGGCTCTGTCCGGCCCCCGGCTACGACCGCCACTTCGGCCTCACCCAGGACCTCGGCATCGAGAACGTCCCCGTCCGCATGACGGAGACCGGCCCGGATATGGACGAGGTCGAGCGCCTCGTCGCCTCCGATCCCTCGATCAAGGGCATGTTCTGCGTCCCCAAGTACTCCAACCCCACCGGCGTCACCTATTCCGACGAGACGGTCCGCCGCCTCGCCACCATGGAGTGCGCCGCCCCGGATTTCCGCATCGTGTGGGACAACGCCTACGCCGTGCACGACTTCGGCGATGAGCCCGAGGTCCTCGCGAACGTGTTCGACTACGCGCGCGAGGCCGGCAACGAGGACCGCATCCTGGCCGTCGCGTCGACTTCCAAGATCACCTTCCCCGGCGCGGGCATCGCGTTCTTCGGCTCGTCCCCGGCGAACGTGACGGAGGTCGCCAACACCCTCAAGGTCGGCCTCATCTCCGCCAACAAGCTCAACCAGCTCCAGCACGTGCGCTTCATGCCGACGCTCGACGACGTCCGTGCCCATATGCGCAAGCACGCCGAGTTCCTCCGCCCGCGCTTCGCCTGCGTCGAGCGCAGGCTCGAGGAGGGCCTGGGCGGCACCGGCTGCGCCACCTGGACGCATCCGAACGGCGGCTACTTCGTCTCGTTCGACGGGCCCGAGGGTTCCGCCAAGCGCGTCGGGGCCCTGTGCGCCGAGATGGGCGTCAAGCTGACCCCTGCCGGCGCGACCTGGCCCGGCGGCAAGGACCCGCGCGACACCAACATCCGCATCGCGCCGAGCTATCCCAGCGTGGAGGAGCTCGAGGCGGCGCTCGACGTGCTCGTGCTCGCCGTCAAGCTCGTGTCCGCCCAGCTCGCCCGCGACGAGCGCGCATAGGGCGATGCCGCGGCCGTCGCGCCGTCCCGTTTCCTGCCGTCGCCTCGCCGACGGCGCTACGCAATCGTGAGGAGTCGATCCATGGATCTCGCAATCACCGTCAATCCAACCCCGGAGCGCTACCTGGTCGCGGTCTCGGGCGAGGTGGACATCTCCAACGTGCCCGCGCTCCGCGATGCCATCAACCTGGCGCTCGAGCAGCCGCCCGCGGTCGTCGAGCTGGATTTCTCCCAGGTCTCCTACATCGACTCGACCGGTATCGGCGTGCTGGTGGGTGCGGCGCACCATGCGCGCGAGCACGAGAAGCAGCTCGAGGTGACGCATGCGCAGCCCAACGTGATGCGCGTGGCGCAGCTTTTGGGCGTGGACGAGCTCATCGGCATCACGGCGTAGACGGCCCGGGGCGCCGTCGGCCCCGTGCTGTGAAGGCGCGTCCCCTTTGACATGCGGAAGGGGCCGTGCGACGAGGGTGCGTCCCTTCGGGCGCGCGAGGCGCCCGGTCGCGCCAAAGGGGTGCGTTCCGCGTGGCGCGCCTTACGGTGTCCTAACGTTTCGACGGCGCTTCCCGCAGAGGCGGCGCATGCCGTCGGGGTATACTCATACAACTTGTCTATTCGGGCCCGGCTCCACGCACGCCGGGCCCGTCCACAGAGTGCGTGGAGGTCACACGTGTTAGGAATTGGCTCAACAGAGCTGGCGATCATTCTCCTGTTCGCCTTTCTGCTCTTCGGACCGGATAAGCTGCCGCAGGCGGGCCGCACCATCGGCCGCGCCCTGCGCCAGTTCCGCGAGACGCAGGAGAAGCTGACGAACGTCGTGCAGACGGAGGTCGTCGACCCCATGGCGGCTGCCGCCAAGGCGCCGGTCAAGAAGGGTTCCGACGCCCCGGCCGACGACGACGGCGACCTGGATGTCACCGCGTCCGACGCGCCGCGCCGCAAGGAGACCTTCGCCGAGCGCCGCGCCCGCCTCGCTGCCGAGAAGGCCGAGGCCGAGGCGGCTGCGGCCACGGAGGCCGGCGAGGACGCCGACGCCCCCGCTATCGCATCCGAATCCGAGACCGCGGGCGCGGATGCGCAGCCCGCCGACGCCCCCCAGGCCGACGCGCCCGAGGACGCCGCCGCCCCCATTGAGCCCGCCGAGCCCGAGGTTCCCGCAGAGCCCTCGATCGAGGACCTCTACGCCCGCCGCCCGTCCCGCCGCGCCAAGCGCGCCGCCGCGCCCGAGCAGGCCGCGCCCGAGCAGGCCGAGGCTGAGCCTGCCGCCGAACCCGAGCGGACGTCTGGTCAGGCCGAGGCCGCCGAAAGCCCGGCGTCCGATTCCGAGGAAGGGGGTGAGTGCTGATGCCGATCGGTCCCGCTCGCATGCCGCTGTTCGACCACCTCGGAGAGCTGCGGCGCCGTCTTACCATCGTCGTCGTGTCCGTTATCGTCGCCACCGTCGTGATGTACTTCGCCACGCCGGTGCTCATCGATATCCTCAAGGACCCGATCATGCCTTCGCTGCCCGAAGGGTCCGACTTCGTGATCACCACCTCGCTCGGAGGCTTTTCGATCAAGTTCGGCATCGCCATCAAGATCGCGATCGTGATGTGCACCCCGATGATCGTCTGGCAGATCCTGGCCTTCTTCCTGCCTGCGCTCAAGCCCAACGAGCGCCGTTGGGTCGTGCCGACCGTGCTCGCCGCGACGGTGCTCTTCTTCGTGGGCGTCATATTCTGCTACGCCTTCATCGTCCCCGCCGGGTTCGAGTGGATGATCGGCGAGACCAGCACGATCGGCCAGGCGCTGCCCGAGCTGCAGGACTACATCAACATCGAGATCCTGCTCATGATCGGCTTCGGCGTGGCCTTCGAGCTTCCGCTCATCGTGTTCTACCTGGCCGTCTTCCATATCGTTCCCTACACGGCGTTCCGTGCCGCCTGGCGCTACATCTACGTCATCATGCTGGTGGTCTCCGCTTCCATCACGCCGGATGCCAGCCCCGTCACGCTGCTGTTCATGTATGCCGCCATGCTCTCGCTGTACGAGATCGCGCTCGCCGTAACGCGCTTCGTGGTGGTTGCGCGCGAGGGCAAGGCCGGCCTGTCCGGCAGCCGCCTCAACTTCCTCGCCGACGACGAGGACGAGGACGACGAGTAGCCTCCCACCCGCTATTCGCTCCAAGGCCGCGTATCCCGAGCCGGGTGCGCGGCCTTTTTGCTGTCGCGGTGCGGCGTGGGGTCGTGCGCGCTGGGTATCGGACGTCGAGCGGGGCGGAGTGTTTCGAGCCGCCGGGGTTCCGATGGGGGCGCAAGCCGTGATTCAGCGGGCTGCGGCGCGCTATGCCGGGCGCTCAAGGCCTATCCATCACGTTTTTCGTACGCGAACCGGAATCTGCGGAGTAGGCCGAAATCGCATACGGTTCCTACCAGGTCTTTCCCTGATCGCTTGAGGTGCTCTACTCCGCACGTTCCAGAGTTGATACGAAAAACGTTATAGATCGTATCGGGCGGACGCCGAAGGCCTAATCCAGCTTGAATCATCCGTGAGGGCGGCGCCTTTATTTTCGAGGCATTGCGATCGAGCCGTGTCGATGGTCGCCGGCCGACCGCCCCGGGTGGCCGTCTTCCCCCTGCCCCCTGCCCCGAAGAGGGCACGGTGGGCGCTACCCTCCTGCGGGCACTCCGAATCGCCCGCCGCGCACCTGCCGCGTGCGCTGCGGGGGCGCAGGATGCCTGTGCGGGGCGAGGCGTTCTCTGCGCGCACATGGACGGGTCGCGCCGGCTGCAGGCGCTCGGTCGCCCTCCCATGCAAGCCTCGGTTGCTTACCGATCGGGGGTCCGTCCATGGGGCTAAGGCGGCGGATGCGGTGCCCGCGGAGGACGTAGCAAGGTCGCCGTGAAAGACGGCACGGCTCACGCGGCGTCCGATCGCACGCGTGCGCAGGAAGACTCGTGCCTGCCGATAGACGCTTGCCCGCACTCGGGTAACGCGCCGCATAAATCGTGGTTTTCTGTTCACTTCGGGCAACTACCCTATACTGTGGACCACATGAATATATAGAGCGAGATGAAGGAGCCCTCTTGAAGCTCGTCGTCGCAGAGAAGAATATCGCCGCCCAGAAGATTGCCCAGCTGCTGTCCGATGCCGGCGCGCCCAAGAACGATAAGGTCTACAACACGCCTGTCTACCGGTTCTCGGTGGAAGGGGAGGAGTGGGTGTCGATGGGCCTCGCAGGCCACATCCTCGCCCCCGATT
Source organism: Collinsella phocaeensis (assembly GCF_900119895.1). Lineage (GTDB taxonomy): Bacteria > Actinomycetota > Coriobacteriia > Coriobacteriales > Coriobacteriaceae > Collinsella > Collinsella phocaeensis. Next base: position 343,784 of record NZ_FQLR01000004.1, read on the forward strand.
TCCCCGACGAGATCCTTTTCGACAAGAAAGCGGGCTGGTACGGCCTGACCGAGGATGGCGAGGTGCTGCCCGCGGGCGTCCCCGACGGCCTCGCCCGCCCGCCCTACGACACGAAGCGCAAGCCCTTCCTTGCCAACGGCATCAACATCAAGGGCTGGAAGGTGGAGAGCCTGCCGTACCTCACCTGGGCGCCCATCGTCAAGAACCCCGCGGAGAAAGAGATCATCCGCGTCCTCAAGAACCTTGCCAAGAAGGCCGACGAGGTCATCATCGCGACGGACTTCGACCGCGAGGGCGAGCTGATCGGCTCTGACGCCCTCAACATGGTGCGTGAGGTCGCTCCCGAGCTCCCGGCCCGGCGCGCCCGCTACTCCGCCCTCATCAAGGGCGAGGTGACCGAGGCCTTCGCGAACCTGGTCGAGCTCGACCAGGACCTGGCCGACGCCGGCGAGTCCCGCCAGTACATCGACCTCATCTGGGGTGCGGTCCTCACCCGCTACCTCACGCTCGCCAAGTTCGGCGGTTTCGGCAACGTGCGTTCCGCCGGCCGCGTGCAGACCCCCACGCTCGCCCTGGTGGTCGAGCGCGAGCGCGAGCGCATGGCGTTCGTGCCCGAGGACTACTGGCAGATCCGCGGCATGGGCGAGGCGTCCGGTCAGGAGTTCAAGATCGCGCACACCACGGCGCGCTTCACGGACAAGGTCGCCGCCGAGACCGCGTTCGCGCACGTCGACGGGGCCACCGCCGGCACCGTCACCGCTGTGGCCAAGCGCAGCCGCAAGCAGCAGCCCCCGGTGCCGTTCAACACCACCGCGCTCCAGGCGGCTGCGGCGGCCGAGGGCATCAGCCCCGCGCGCACCATGCGCATCGCCGAGTCCCTCTACATGAGCGGTTTCATCTCCTACCCTCGCGTCGACAACACGGTGTACCCCAAGACGCTGGATATCGAGGGCATTGTGCAGGGCCTCGCATTCGGCACGCCCGCGCTCGCGCCCGTGTGCAAGAAGGTGCTCGCCGGACCGCTCAAGCCGACGCGCGGCAAGGTCGAGACCACCGACCACCCGCCGATCCATCCCACCGGCCAGGGCGATCCCACCACGCTCGACGGCGGTCAGCTCAAGCTCTACAACCTCATCGCCCGCCGCTTCCTGGCGACGCTCATGGGGCCCGCGACCATCGAGAACACCAAGCTGTCGATCGACGTCGCCGGCGAGCCCTTCGCCGCAAGCGGCGACGTGCTGGTCGAGGCGGGGTTCCGCGAGGCGTACCCGTACGGCCTCAAGCGCGATGAGCAGCTGCCCGCGCTCGCGCAGGGCGATGTCATCGACGTGCACGACATCAAGCTCGAGGCCAAGCAGACCGAGCCGCCTGCGCGCTACAGCCAGGGCAAGCTCGTCCAGGAGATGGAGAAGCGCGGCCTGGGCACCAAGTCCACCCGCGCGAGCATCATCGAGCGCCTCTACACGGTGCGCTACCTCAAGAACGACCCGATCGAGCCCAGCCAGCTCGGCATCGCCATCATCGACGCGCTCTCGCAGTTCGCGCCGCGCATCACCACGCCCGAGATGACCGCGGAGCTGGACGAGGACATGACGCGCGTGGCGGAGGGTGCCGACACGCAGGAGCACGTCGTGGACCATTCCCGCACGCTGCTCGCCGGCATGCTCGACGCGCTCATCGAGCACAAGGACGATCTGGGCGAGGCCATCTCGGATGCCGTCACCGCCGACGCGCGCGTGGGCGCGTGCCCCAAGTGCGGCAAGGACCTCGTGATGAAGACGAGTGCCAAGACCCGCGGCAGCTTCATCGGCTGCATGGGTTGGCCCGACTGCGACGTGACCTACCCCGTGCCCTCCGGCGTCAAGGTGAGCCCGCTCGAGGGCGAGGCCGCCGTGTGCCCCGAGTGCGGTGCGCCTCGCATCAAGTGCCAGCCGTTCCGAAGCAAGGCCTACGAGCAGTGCGTCAACCCCAAGTGCCCCACCAACTACGAGCCCGACCTCAAGGTGGGCGAGTGCTCGGTGTGCGCCGAGGCGGGCCGTCACGGCGACCTGATCGCGCATAAGAGCGAGAAGAGCGGCAAGCGCTTCATCCGTTGCACGAACTACGACGACTGCGGTGTGAGCTATCCGCTGCCGGCGCGCGGCAAGCTCGAGGCCACCGGCGAGGTCTGCGAGCGCTGCGGCGCCCCCGTGGTGGTGGTCGAGACGGCTCGCGGTCCCTGGCGCATCTGCGTGAACATGGACTGTCCCGGTAAGGAGAAGAAGCCGGCCCGCGGCAAGGCGGCAGCGGCGAAGAAGACGGCTTCGACCGCGAAGAAGACGGCTACCAAGAAACCGACGGCGAAGAAGTCCACGGCGAAGAAGTCCACGGCAAAGAAACCCGCCGCGAAGAAGACGACGTCCAAGAAGTCGTCCGCGGGGGAGTAGCCCTAACCCCTGGGGGCGTCCCGCTGTCTTGCGTGTATGGCTTTCGACCGTTTAGACCGCTCTAAGCAGCCGAAAGTCATACACGCAAATCGAATAACGGCTGCGGATAATCGGCGCTCCCGTGTTCGCGGCATCGACCGTTGGCGTTCGTCCGCATGCCGCCTGCGGTCATAAGAAACCATCAAAGCGCTCTCGTATGCCGCCATGCTGCGGCGTTAGATGGCGATGACATCCTTGTTTGAGACTTGTTCGCCGCTTCTCTGCTACGGTGCCCATAAGGGGGGGTCGAGTATGGGTAGGCGTGGCTGGGAAGCTGCTGAGCGGCTCTTGGATACCGCGGAGGCGGAGGCGAGGTTCGCGTTCGCGGGCGGGCGGGCTGAGGCGCGTTCGCTCTCGCGCGCTTGCGTCGCCGGAGAGGCGGTCGAGGTTTCGCGGGGCTACTATGCGCGGGCCTCGTACTTCGAGGCGCTTCCGCAACGGGCCCGTGCGATGCATCTGATCCGCGCGATGGCCCGCAAGCATCCAGAATGGGCGTTCGCGTCGTTCTCGGCCGCTTTGGTCCACGGGCTGCAGGTGACCAACAGGCTGACCGGCATCGTGCACCTCGCGATGGGCGCGCGTGAGAATCGCTCCATCCGCGACGCTCGAATCAAGTGCCACCTGATCCGAGATGATTCGTACGAGCTGGTCTCCGGGATTCGCGTGACGCCGCTGAGGGCTACGGTGCTGGACTGCCTTTGTCGGGCGAACTTTCCTCAGGGCCTGGCGATCGCCGACTCCGCTCTCCATTGGAACCTGATTGACGAGGATGACCTGAGGCGGTATGTCGAGCACGCGGGCTATCGACGCCGTGGGATCCGGATGGCGAGAAAGGTGCTTCGATGGGCGGACGGCCGAAGCGAGAACGGCGGCGAGTCGATGGCGCGGGCGATCATGATCGATCTGGGGTTCGTGCCGCCCGATCTGCAGGTCGAGATATGCGACCCGATGAATCCGACCAGGTCGTGGCCGTGGATTTCCATTGGATGCTGCCTGACGGCGGGGTGGTTGTCGGCGAGTTGGACGGCAAGGGCAAATACATGCAAGGTGCTGCGCATGATGCGGCGCCCGCGATCGCCAAGCTGACGCGGGAGCGGGTGCGGGAGTCGCACATCAACCTGACGGGCGCCACGGTCCTGCGCTTCTCGTTTGCCGAGGCGATGGACGGGGAGTACATGCGCCGCCTGCTGGAAAAGGCCGGTGTGCCGATACGGATGCCGATGCGCCGTCGATAAGGGCTCCGGTGCGGCGCATGGTGCATCGCGTGGGGTATCATGGCGAGGTACGAGATTCGATTGGAGAGCGATGCCGTTCATTACGCTAGAGGGAGTCGATGGCTGCGGGAAGACCACGCAGGCGGCGCTGATCGCCGATGCGCTCGAGGCAGCCGGCTACGACGTGCTGCGCCTGCGCGAGCCCGGCGGGGTCGCCATATCGGAGAAGATCCGCGCGATCTTGCTCGACCCGGCCAATGGCGAGATGGGCGATGTGTGCGAGCTGCTCCTCTACGAGGCCGCTCGGGCCCAGCTCGTGCATCAGGTGATCAAGCCCGCGCTTGCCGAGGGCAAGACGGTGATTTGCGATCGCTTCTACGATTCGACCACGGCGTATCAGGCTTTTGCCGACGGCCTGGACCGCGATCTGGTGTCGCAGGCCAACAAGCTCGCCGTGGACGGCTGCTATCCCGACCTCACGCTCGTCTTCGACTTGCCGGTCGAGGCCGCCCAGCGCCGTCGTTCCAGCCGTGACACCGAGGACCGCCTCGAGCTCAAGGGCCTTGAATTCCAACAGCGAGTTGCCGAGGGCTTCCGTGCCGTGGCCGCCAGCGAGGTGGGTCGCGTGAGGCTGATAGATGCCGCCGGACCGGTTGATGGGGTCTTTAGGGGCGTCGTCGGTGAACTGGCGGCCGCCGGGCTGGATGTGCCCGAAGCCGCCGTCGCCGCGGCGCTCGCCGCATGCCAGGGGTCGTGCTGGTCATGACCGAGCGCCTCGCCCCCAACAGCCTGCTCTCCCAGCTCGACATGCAGCCGCGTGTCCGGAGCTTCCTCGCCCGCGCGCTCGAGCAGGGCCGCACGAGCCATGCGTACCTGTTCCTCGGCGCCCCGGGCTCGGGCAAGCTCGAAGCCGCCTGGGCGCTTGCCCAGGCGCTGATCTGCGACGACGGGGGCTGCGGGACCTGCGACCACTGCGTGCGCGTCGCCCGCCGCACCCATCCCGACGTCCATCTCTTCTCCCCCGAGTCCGCGACGGGCTACCTCATCGCGCAGACCCGCGAGCTGCTCGAGGACGTCGCGCTCGCCCCCATCCGAGCCAAAGCAAAGGTGTATATCGTCGACCGTGCCGAGCAGCTGCGCGCGAACTCCGCGAACGCGCTGCTCAAGACGCTTGAGGAGCCGCCTGCGGGCGTGACGTTCATCCTGCTGGGCACCTCTGCGGACGCGATGCTTCCCACCATCGTCTCGCGCTGCCAGTGCGTGCCGTTCCGCACCCTTTCCGAGGAGCAGGCCGTCGCCGCCGTGGAGCGCGCATGCGGGGCGCCGCGCGGCCGCTGCCGGATGGCGCTCTCCGTGACGGGCGGGCCCGCCCGCGCCGCCGAGTTCCTCAAGAGCGCGGAGCGCCAGGACGCCCGTCGCGCGACGGTGCGCGCCCTGGACATGCTGCGCCGCTCGGACGAGGCGGACATCCTCATGGCGGCCAAGGACCTCGTGCTCGCCGTCAAGGCTCCGCTCGATGAGGTGAAGTCCACGCAGAAGGCCGTGCTGGAGCAGAATGCCGACTACCTGTCGCGTGGAGCATTGAAGCAGCTCGAGGACCGCAACAAACGCGAACTGTCCGCCCGAGAGCGTTCGGGTATCATGGAGGCGCTCGCGAGCGCGCGCTCGCTGCTGCGCGATTGCCTGCTTCGCCTCGAGGACCCGGCCGCCGATCTCGTGAACGAGGACGTTCCGGAAGTCGTCGAGCGCCTTGCCGCCGCAACCGACACCGCGGGCGCCGTGCGCGCCCTCGAGGCCGTCTCCCGTGCCGAAGCCCGCATCGCGCGGAACATCACCCCGCAGCTGGCCATCGAGGTCATGCTCTTCGATATCAGAAAGGCGCTTCTATGCCTGTAGTCGTTCCCGTCAAGTTCCCCTACGCCTCGCGCGACCTGTGGTTCGATCCCTGCGGCCTCGACATCGTCCAGGCCGACTACGCGATCTGCACCACCGAGCGCGGCACCGAGATCGGTCTGGTCACGGCCGACCCCTTCGAGGTGCCCGCCTCCGAGCTCTCCGCGCCGCTCAAGTACGTCATCCGCGTGGCGAGCGACGAGGACCTCGACCGCGCCGACGACCTCGCGTGCGCGGGCGAGGACGCCATGGAGGACTTCCGTCGGCTCGTCGCCAAGAACGGGCTGGACATGAAGCCGGTGGGCGTCGAGTTCCTCTTCGGCGGCGAGAAGGCCGTGTTCTACTTCGCCGCGGAGGACCGCGTCGATTTCCGCCAGCTGGTGAAGGACCTCTCCGCACGGTTCCATGTGCGCGTGGACATGCGCCAGATCGGCGTGCGCGACGAGACCCGCCTGGTCGGCGGCTATGCGCACTGCGGCCAGGAGCTCTGCTGCACGCGCTTCGGCGGGCAGTTCGAGCCGGTCTCCATCCGCATGGCCAAAGAGCAGGACCTGCCGCTCAACTCCTCGAAGATCTCCGGCATGTGCGGCCGCCTCATGTGCTGCTTGCGCTACGAGTTCGAGGCGTACAAGGACTTCAAGGGCCGCGCCCCCAAGAAGAAGACGCTCATCGACACGCCGCTCGGCCGCGCCCGCATCCAGGAGTACGACACCCCGAGGGAGCAGCTCATCCTGCGCCTCGAGAGCGGCAAGGTGTTCCGCGTGAACCTCGCCGACATGACGTGCTCGGACGCCTGCGTGAAGCGCAGCCGCGAGCAGGGGTGCGCCTGCCGTCCGGACACGGTGACGCGCGATATCCTCGACCGCATCGAGTCGCCCGAGATCAAGCTCGCCCTTATGGAGCTCGACCGCGAGCACGGCGTCGACGTGGGCGACGGCCTCGACACCTCCGACCGCATCATCGCCAGCGGTCCCACGCCGCGCCGTCGCCGCATGCGCGAGGAGGAGGCCACCAAGTTCCACGGCACCTCGCCCGAGTCCCGCGGCGGTCGCCGCCGCCCGTCTGATAACGAGGGCGCTGCGGACGAGGCGTCCCAGCCGCGCCGTCGCCGACGCCGCTCCGCCTCCGAGGGCGCCGAGGGCACCCGTCCCGCCAAGGACGCCGCTCAGGAGAAGCGCGCCGCGGGCGAGCAGGGCCCTGGCGGCCGTCGCCGTCGCCGCCATCTTTCCGCCGAGGAGCGCGACGACGCGTTCCGCAACGCCGCCGCCCGCGAGGACTCCCGCGAGGCGAAGCGCTCCGGCGACGCCGCGCCCGGCCGTTCTCGCCGTCGCCATACGACCTCGCCGGATGCGCGTCCGGGCCGTTCGGTGAAGCCCGACGTCCCCTCGGTCGCCGATCAGCTCGCCGACGGCGACGTCAAGGTGTCGCGCCGCCGCCGACCCGGTGACGGCGGGGGAGCCAAGCAGGCCCCCGAGCGCGACCGCCGCGCCCCGCAGGGGGAGCAGGACGCCCCGGGTGCCGAGAAGAAGCGCCGCCGCCGTCGCCGCCGCAAGCCCGGCTCCGGCGAGGGCGGCGGCGCCCCCGCGGCCCCCGGCGGAGGCGAGGCGTAGCACAAGCCGTCTGCTTCCGGACCCCGGAAACCGGGTATAAGCCCTCCATGGAACGACCCTCCTTCGCCCCGCGCGAGGGAGGGTCGTCTGCATGGAGGGTTGGATTCGCGTTGGATTGGGGGAGGACGCCGCGCTGTCGAAAGGAGGCCCTGCGCCCGGACCCGGCTCGCTCGAGATCCCCGGCCCGCCCGCCGGCTATGCGCGCGGCGGGGCGCTCGCGCACGCGGCTCCCGCTTTGCGAGGGGCGGTGGCGCGCGCGGCGGAATCGGCGCTCGAGCTCCTGTCGCCCACGCGCTGCTGCGGATGCGAGCGCCTGGGTCCGCTCGTGTGCGACCGCTGCCTCGGCGAGCTCACCCTGATCGATCCCGCGCATGCGTGCCTGCGCTGCGGGGCCCCGTACGGCGACATCGTGTGCACGGAGTGCGCGGGCGGCGGCGCTGCGGACGAGCCGCGCGCCGGCGGGGCCGATGACGCCGCGATCGCGCGCTGCCTGGCGATGGCGACCTACGAGGGCCCGCTGCCGCGCATCGTGCGCGCCTACAAGGATGCGGGCGAGCGGCGGCTCGCGCGGCTGCTCGCCGAGATGCTCCTCGACTGCGCCCTCCATGCCGAGCTCGCCGCGCCGGAGCGCTACGGCGGGATCCTGAGCACGGCGGACGCCGTCTGCTTCGTCCCTGCCACGGCGGCGGCGTTTCGCCGGCGCGGATTCGACCACATGGAGCAGGTCGCGCGCCCCCTGGCCGAGATGGCGGGCGTGCCCCTCGACGACGTGCTGCTGAAGCACGGGGCGCGCGACCAGCGCGCGTACGGGCGGGCGGGTCGCCGCGCCGCCGCCCAGGGGCTCTACGAGGTGGTTCACGGCCTGGAGGGCATGCGGGTCCTGCTCGTGGACGACGTTGTGACGACGGGGGCGACCATGGGCGCGGCCGCCGGGGCACTCCGGCGCGCCGGTGCCGCCCGGGTGGACGCCCTCGCCCTCGCCCGCGTCTGGGGCGGCTGATCGCCGTGGGCCGAAAGCCCGTCCGGCACCTTCGCTCGCGGTGGGCGAAGGGGCCGCGCCCGTCCGTTTTGCCCGTCTTGCCGACACCGGGGGTCCGGCCAGCCCGGCACTTCTCCCAAATAAAGCCGCGACCTGCTATAATGCCGCTTTGTTTCTCCCAGGCTGTGGTTGCGGGAGGGTCGGCGCCCCGGCGCCCGGCGTCCTTCCTAGTCCAAGACAGACGCGGTCGAAGGGATCCACGTAAGCGACCGCGTGCGCGCGGCGCGATCATGGCGCGTCCTAGAGGTAAGCCGCACCGTCCGTTCTACATTCTATGGGGCAATGTCGCCCCGCGGGCGAGCGGGCCAGTCGTGACGGGCACCGCGGTGCCCCGAGCAAACGCCCCGGTGCGCAGGTGTGGGGGCAAAGACCAGGTCAGCTGGGAGAAACGATCGAAATCTGCCCCGGGCTGCTCGCGCCCGGGTCGAATGGGATGGAGACGAACGCATATGAGGCTGCATGCATCTTCGAGCGCTTCCCGCCGCGTCGTCGCGGCCGTCTGCGCCGCCGCGGTCGCACTGTGCGGGTCGGGCTGCGCGCTGACGACCCCCTCGCGCGCCGAGGTCCGCCCGGAGTCGGTCGAGCCCCAGGTGAGTTCTTCCGCACTGGTCGAGGACGGCGTGCTCACCGTCGCGCTCAACACGAGCAGCGCCCCGCAGGCCATGCTCGCCCAGGACGGGACCGTCACGGGCTATGCCGCCGACGTCGCGCGGGAGCTCGGCGAGAGGCTCGGCCTCCCGGTCGCCTTCGTGGACTCCGCCAGCGTCTCCGCGCTCGCCGACGGCGAGGCCGATATCTTCCTCGGCGCTTCCCCCTCGGCGTCCGATGACGAGGTGGAGACGGTCGGATCCTATCTCGAGGACGCGTCGGCGCTCTTCTGCCACAAGGACAGGGCCGAAGCCGTCTCCGCCGCGTCGCTGGCGGGCGCCACGGTCGCCGTCCAGGGCTCCTCGGCCGCCGCGGACGCCCTGAACTCCGCGGGCATCTCGGTCAACCAGGAGGACTGCTCCAACGTCAACGAGTGCTTCGAGGCGCTGGCCGAGGGCCGCGTCGACTACGTGGCCTGCAACGCCGCCGCCGGCGCCTACCTCGCGCGCGCCTACGCCGGGGTCCGGATCGCCGGGACGCTCGACGCCCCCTCGACGCTCCAGGTGAGCGTCAGGGCCTCCAGCCCCGAGCTGGCCGAGGCCGTCGTCGAGGCCTTCGATTCCGTTTCCGCGGACGGCACGCTCGATTCCGTGCGCACGTTCTGGTTCGGGGCCCTTCCGGGGAGCCTCTCGGGGACGCTCGTCTCCGGCGTGGAGCTCAAGTCTGCTCAGCAGGAAGAGGACGGCTCCGAGGCCGGCCAGGACGCTTCCGCAGGCGCTGAGGGGGAGTCCGATGACGCCGTCGAGGGCGCCATCGACCACGACATCAACAGCTTCCAGGGGTAGGCTCCCATCCTTTCTGCAGCTCAGGACAGGCAGGTATCGTAGATTGACGGCATGCGCCCCGTCCTCCCGACCATGGAGGGCGGGGCGTTTCCCATGCGGCGCACCGTATCGGGAGGCGGGCGCATGCCGCGTCAGGGCCAAACGGCGCATGGGGCGCAAGGGCCAATCGGCGCATGGGGGCGAAGAATACGTCAGCGGCGTCTTCACATTTTGCGCATCGTCCCGTGCGGAATGTGGGTACAACTGAGGTACGTCCTAATCCCGGATAGATTGGAGCCACGTATGGATATCAAGGTTTCTGGGCGCAAGACCACAGTTACCGATGCTCTGCGTGCGCACGTCGACGAGAAGATCGGCGAGGCCCTCAAGGTATTCGACATCAACCCCATGACGGTCGATGTCGTGCTGCGTTATGAGAAGAATCCCTCGAACCCCAATCCGGCTATCGTCGAGGTCACGGTTCGCGTGCGCGGTTCGGTGATTCGCGTGGCCGAGCACGGGGCGGACATGTATTCCGCCATCGACCTTTCGGCGGACAAGGTGACGCGCCAGCTGCGCAAGTTCAAGACGCGCGTGGTGGACAACCGTCAGCAGGGTCCGTCCGCGGCCGAGGTCGCTCCGGTGCCCTCTGTCGAGGATCTGGCCGACCTGCTGATCCCCGCGGAGGAGGACGAGCAGCTGGTTCGCGAGAAGGTCATCGACATCACGCCGATGACCGAGGAGCAGGCGCTCGTGCAGACCGATCTTCTGGGGCATGACTTCTACGTCTTCGAGAACGCCACGACGGGGCTCATCAATGTGGTCTATCACCGTAAGAATGGTGGATACGGCATCATCAAGCCCAAAATCGAGACGCTCGACGAGTAAAATACATGCACATGCATGAGCGAATGCAGGCGGTCGCCCGTGCGGGCGGCCGCCTTCTTCTGTAAGCGCGAAAGGGAGCATATGGCCGAAACGCATTCCGCACACGAAGCCCCCTCGGGCGTGAGGATCGTCATCGACACCTGCGCCGACCTGACCCCCGAGGTCGCCGCGTCGCTGGATGTCGACATCCTGGGATTCCCCTATATCCTGGACGGCGAGGAGCATACGGACGATATCTGGACGAGCATCACGCCCGAGGAGTTCTACGACAAGCTCCGCGCCGGATCTTCCGCCTCGACCTCCGCGGTGTCGCTCGGGCGGTATCTCGAGTTCTTCGAGCAGTGCGCCCAGGAGGGCACGCCCACGGTGTACCTGTGCTTCACGAGCGCGCTCTCGAGCAGCTACGGCACGGCGTGCACCGCGGCCGACCAGGTCCGCGCCTCCTATCCCGATTTCGAGCTTCACGTGGTGGACAACGCCTTGCCCTGCGCCTGCGGCGAGCTGCTTGCGCTGGAGGCCGTCCGTCAGCGCGCGGCCGGCCTCGATGCGTCGCAGCTGGCTGCCTGGGCCGACGAGGCGAAGACCTACATCCACGGCTACTTCACCCTCGACAGCCTTGACGCCCTGAGTGCCGGCGGGCGCATCCCGCCCGCGGCCGCGCAGCTGTCCAGCAAGCTCGACATCAAGCCCGAGCTCTCGTTCGACCTCTCCGGCGCCCTGTCCCTCATCGGCGTCAACCGCGGTCGGAAGAAGGCCCTGAAGTCGCTCGTCAAGTCGTTCAAGGAGAACTGGGTTCCCGACCCGTCGATGCCCGTCACCATCGTCTCGGCGGACGCCGAGAAGGACGCCGACTGGCTGGAGGCCGCGATCCGCAAGGAGGACGGCTGCTCCGACCTTTCCATCATCCGCGGGTCGGTGGGACCGACCATCGGATCGCATGTCGGTCCGGGCATGGTGGCGATCATCTTCTGGGGCGGCGATCGCTCCGAGAAGATCTCGCTGTCCGACCGGATCGCACGCCGTGTGCGCGGCGGGGAATAAGTCCTGTGCGGGCGGGCGCGCATGCGCGTGTCCGCTTCGCGCGTGCACGCGCCGTCGCGCATCGTCGCGGCCCGGCGCCGTACAACACCTTTGAGCAAGGAGATGCATATGGCAACTGACAACCTTAAGATCGCTTTCGTGGGGACCGGCATCATGGGCGCGCCCATCGCCGGCCACATCCTGGACGCCGGCTACGAGGTGACCGTCTACACCCGCACGCAGGCCAAGGCCGCGGCGCTCATCGAGCGCGGCGCGCGGTGGGCGGACAGCCCCGCCGCCGCGGCGGCGGGCGCGGACGTCGTGTTCACGATGGTCGGCTTCCCCACCGAGGTGGAGGAGGTCTACCTCTCGGGCGACGGCTTGCTCGCTTCGGCCAAGGACGGCGCGTACCTGGTCGACCTCACCACGAGCTCTCCTGAGCTCGCCCGCGATATCGCCGAGGCGGCCGAGACCATGGGCAAGCACGCCTTCGATATCCCGGTCACCGGCGGCGAGGCGGGCGCCATCGCCGGCACCCTGACGCTGATCGCCGGCGCGACCGAGCGCGACATCGAGGCGATCCGGCCCGTCCTCGAGACGTTCTCCCACACGATCTTCTGCTTCGGCGGCGCGGGCAAGGGCCAGGCTGCCAAGCTGGCCAACCAGGTCGCTCTCGCTTCCAGCATGGTGGGCATGGCCGACGCGCTCTCGCTCGCCGAGCAGAGCGGGCTCGATCTGGCCCAGACGCGCGCGATGATCCTCGGCGGCACCGGGGCCTCCGGCGCCATGGAGAACCTCGCTCCCAAGGCGCTCGAGGGCGACTGGAAGCCGGGCTTCATGGTCCAGCACTTCCTCAAGGACATCGGCCTGGCGTTGCAGCTCGCCGAGGAGAAGGAGATCGCCCTTCCGGGGGCGGACACCGCCTTCACGCTCTACGACATGCTCGACGCCATCGGTGGCGGCTCCCTGGGCACGCAGGCCATCACCCTGCTGTACCAGGAAGAGGCCGAGGCCGTCGCCGCCGGTCTCGATTGGTCGCTCTACCAGCACGGGCACGGGCACGAGCACGAGGACGGCTGCGGCTGCGGCCACGACCACGGCGACGACCACGAGTGCGCGTGCGGCCACGACCACGGCGACGACCACGAGTGCGCCTGCGGCCACGACCACGCGGAGTAGCGGGGCATGGCGTTCTTCATTCTCTCGGCCGTCCTGTTCGCGTTCTGCGTCTACATCGGTTTTCTGGTCGGCAACACGCTGGGCGGCCGCGTGGTCTCCACGAAGGACTACTGGAAGCTCAACGCGCTCGCGGTGCTCGTCGCGGTGCTGCTGGCGTTTATCGTCGCGCAGCTCCCTTTGCTGTATTCGGTGGTGATCGGTCTGCTTGCGGGCGCGATCGTCGGACTCAAGATGGGATTCGGCGAGTCGGTGGGCATCTGGCGCGCCCACGATAAGATGTTCAATGTCAACCGCGGGCAGCGCGACGTCGCCGAGCGCGGGGTGGGCGAGGAGCGCCGGCGCCGCCGCAAGTCCGGTGAGGCGGGCCCCGATCTGATCTCGGTGTCCGGCGACGCGGCGAAAAGGGATAACGAAGCAAGGAAGGCGAGGTAGCAACCGATGGCTGAGACTACGATGCATGAGATGACCCCCGAGGAGGCCGAGCGCCTCGCGTCGGTCGAGAAGGACCGCGACGCCCTCGCGGCGCTCGTCGAGGAGCTCTCCGGCCGCACCCGTCGCTCCCGCCAGCTCGCCGCGCACGTGGTGCACCTGCTCGCCGACCGCGAACCCGAGCTGCTCGCGCCGTATATCGATGAGCTGGTCGACGCCCTGGAGCGCCCCGAGGCCCAGACGCGCTGGGAGATTATCGACGCCCTGTCGATCCTGACCGAGACGCACGCCAAGGAGGTCGGTGCCGCCTACGACGGGGCCGAGGCCGCCCTGTTCGACGAGCTTTCCGCCACCTTGCGCCTGTCCGCGTTCCGCCTGCTCTGCACCTGGGGCGCCACCGATCGCGGCAGGTCCCGGAAGGTGTGGCCGCTGCTCGACGAGGCGATCCAGTGCTATCACGGCGACCTGGAGTACCGTGACATGCTGGGCTACCTGCATCTGTTCGCCACGGGCAAGATCGAGGGCGGCGTCGCCGGCGAGCTCGCCGGGCGCCTCCAGTTCGATGCCGAGAACGGCAAGGGAAGCTATCTCAAGGCCCGTTCCTCCGAGATCTACAGCCTGCTGGTCAAGCGCTTCAAGCTCGAGAACCCGCAGAAGCGCGCGCGTGCCCAGGCCGCCTCGGACGACGATGACGCTGATGAGTAATTCGTCGGGTCGAACCGTTTAATAAAGACCTAAGGGGATGCGCCGCTCAGGATGGCGTATCCTCTTTTTCATTTAGGACCCTGACGCCCGCTGTCGCGAGCGGGCGCGATCATGCAAGGAGATATGCCCATGGGTTTGATCCAGAAGAAGGAAGAGCACGAGGTCGTCGACGGCATCGAGGTCATCGAGCGCTCCGATGTGCCGGAGGACCTGCCCCAGGTCGAGGTCGATCTCGTCGAGGGCGAGAGCGCCGAGGACATCGCAGGCGACGGCTCGGACGGTGGTGGCGACGGCGGCTCGGGCAACGACGGCGGGTCGCACGACGGCGACGCGGCGGATCCCGGGGACGGGGAGCCGCGAAAGCCCGGCTGCGGCGTCTCCAAGGTCTTTGTCGCCGTGGCAGCCGTGCTCGTGGTCGTCGCCGCGATCGGCGGCTACTTCTTCGGCTCCGGCGGCTTCGGCGCCAAGGGGGCGGGTTCGGCCACGGTGGAGGAGGGCCAGCTCGACGCCGCGGTCGCGCGCTATACCTACGGCGGCGCCACCAAGACCCTGACCGTCCGCGAGGTCATCGAGGACCAGTACAGCCTGGAGACCGCCCAGGACGAGGACGGAAACTACGCCGTTCCCACGGCCGACACGACGCTGGCCTACGTTCGCAACCGCATCCTGCTCGACGAGGCCGCCGCGCGCGGGATCGAGCCGACCGACGACGAGATCGCCGAGTACGCCGTGTCGACGATCGGCACCTCCGACTACTCCGAGATGTCCGAGCAGTACGGGCTTTCCGAGGAGCAGGCCAAGAGCGTGGTCAAGGACCAGCTGACGCTCAAGCAGCTCTACGATGAGGTCGTGGGCGACGTCACCGCCTCGGCTCCCGAGGCTCCCGAGGAGCCGGCCGACGGCGACACCTCTACCGCCTCCAAGGAGTACGCCGACTACATCATCGCGCTCGCCGGCGATGAGTGGGATGCCGAGAAGGGCACCTGGGCGAGCGAGGACGGCGCGTTTGCCACGGCGCTGGCCGGCCAGGACTTCACCGCGGACTCCGCGACCTACGAGCAGGCCCTGACCGCCTACTACACCGCGTACCAGGAGTACTCGAGCGTCGCATCCGAGGCCAACACGACGTATCGCGATTTCTGCAACACGTTGTTCGCGAGCGCGGACGTCACGCTGCTCGGCCTGTTCGTGTAGCGAACGGGTGCGTCCGCGCGGCTCGACCTCGCCCATCGTGTGTGCTTCACGGAGCCCCCGCCTTCTCGGCGGGGGCTCCGTCTCGTTTTGAGGGGCGCTGCCCGAGGCGGCTTCTGCCGCCGTATCCGTTGCGTCGCGCGCGTACACGGACGGAGCGCTCCGTTCGTACGATATCGCGCCGCCGTGCGCACCGCGCCTTGGTATCCTGAACCGCGAACGCCCATCATGCGGCAGGGACCGCATATCGAGCGGCGCATACGGCCCGGCGGGCCGCCGGATGCGCGGGTGCGCCGCGGGCAGGTCGGATGAGGAGGTATTCCGATGGTTGACGAGCGTACGGTCGCATTTTGCGAGCCGAGTTTCGAGCATCCCGTGGCGATCGTGCTGGGTAGCGGCCTAGGGTCGCTCGCGGACCGCGTGCGCGCGGTGCGGCGCATCCCGTACGACGACATCGAGGGCTTCCCCGATGAGGCGATTCCCGTGGAGGGGCATCGTCACGAGGTCATCGTGGGAACGCTCGAGGGCGTCCCGGTCGTGGTGTATCCCGGCCGCGTGCACCTGTATCAGGGGTATTCCGCCCTTGCGGTGACCTCCTTGGTGCGCCATGCGCACCATCTCGGATGCCGCGTCATCATCCTCACGTGCGCCTCGGGCGCAGTGCGCCAGGTGGCGCCGGGAACGGTCGGCCTCATCGCGGACCAGATCAATCTCACGGGCACCAACCCGCTCGTGGGGCTCGGCGGCCTGGCCGCCGCCCGCGACCGCGAGGACCCGTTCGTCCCGATGGCCGGCGCCTACTCGCCCTACCTCACCGATCTCGCCCGGGCGGCGGGCGAGGAGGCGGGCGTGCCGCTCGCGGACGGCGTGTACGCCGGGCTCCTCGGCCCCACGTACGAGACGGCGGCCGAGGTTCGCGCCCTCGGTATCCTGGGCGCTGATTTCGTGGGCTGCTCGACCGTATGCGAGGCTATCATGGCGCACACCCTGGAGATGCAGGTCCTGGGCGTGACGCTCGTCACCAATCGCGCGGGCCAGCCCGCGAACTCCCACAAGGAGGTGCTCGCCGAGGCGAGCGGCGCCATCGGCAAGGGCTGCACCGATGTGATCCTGGGCGTGCTGAGGCGCCTCGCCGCGACAGCGAAGTAAGCCGCGTGGCCCCGCGTCGCCCTGCGGCGAGGCCACGCGGGGCGACGTCGTGGATGCGCCGCGTATAGCGTGCGGGCGAGAGGCCCGGGAGAGAGGATGGACTGATGATTTACGGGGCATTGTGCGATATCGAGCGCTACCGCGGCCTTTACCGCGGACTCGACGCGCTGATCGATTGGCTGGCGGAATACGATCCCGCCCAGCTCGACTGCGGGTCCCACGAGATCTTGGGAAAGCGGGTGTACGCCAACGTGATGGCGCCGACGACGCGTCTCGAGGAGGGTGCCCATTACGAGACGCATCGCCGCTACCACGATCTCCAGATCGACGTCGAGGGGCGCGAGGCGTTCAAGGTCGCCCTGGGCGAGCAGACCGGGGTCGAGCCGTTCAACGAGGCGGACGATTTCGAGCTCGTCGATACCGGGGACGGCATCCTCGGCGACCTGGACGAAGGGAAGTTCGCCTTGTTCGTGGTCGGTGAGCCGCACATGCCGACGCTCCAGTTCCCCGGCGACGGGGCGCGCGCGATCAAGAAGATCTGCTTCAAGATCGTCGATGATGCGTACTGGGACGAGACGGAGTAGGGCGCCGAACCGTGCGGTTGCGCGCCGAGGCTATTCCGACGGTCTTGCTCGCGGTGGGCTCGGCGGCCGAGGGCGGCCGCACCCGAGCGGATGCACGCGCCTCGCTGCCGATCGGGGATGCAATTTCGAGAAAACCCGTGCAGGCACTTGCGAAAACGCATCGGAGCACGTACTATAACCAATCGTCGGATGTGCGCCTGCATATCCGGTTCATGGATGCGCCAACGTGGCTCAGCTGGTAGAGCAACGCACTCGTAATGCGTGGGTCAGCGGTTCGAATCCGCTCGTTGGCTCCATTGAATGCAAGAGGGTCCCTTCGGGGGCCCTTTTTCTGTGCGCGGCGGCCCCGCTGCCGGAGCTGGGGTGAACGGCCGCGTCCGCGACGCATGGGGCCGCGTGCTCCATGGCGGTCTCGGCCCTCGGTTGCGCGCCGGAACGAGAGCGGACGAGGGTCGGCGCATGCGCGACAATACGGCATGACCTGTCCACTTATCTCGAAATCGTAGACAAATTTACCGTTCGCAGAAGAACACATACCGCTGACGGAACTCCATATTGCGGCTCATCAAAGCGATACCAGTTGTTCATCAGTTTTAATACAAGTGTGTAGCTCTTCATAATTTACCTGTGCGTTTTAACCATATGGAAAAACAGCTGGGAAACAATTTTCGAAATTGGAATGTGCTTGAAAAAAGTGAATAGAAGAGATCGATATTGTTAAACATGCAGGTCAGAAATGTAAACAGCGTTTAAACGGTCGTTTTTCGTCCGCGAACGGCATCGACGATGCTTATATAGAACCTGTGATTGACGGCACTTCGCGTGATGGTACTATGTCCAACGACTTATCACGTGGTTACAACCAGTTGCGGAGACCTCCGCACGTCCTGAGGGAAAGGAAACGCTGGAATGATCGGATTCATCCTGACGGGTCACGGGGAGTTCTCCTGCGGCATCAAGAGCGCGCTCGACATGGTCGCCGGCGATCAGCCCGCGTTCCAGATCGTGCCTTTCGAGGGGTCTCAGGCCGCCACCTACGGCGACGACCTCCGTGCCGCCATCTCCGCGATGCGCGCCGAGTGCGAGGAGGGCGTCATCGTCTTCGTCGACCTGCTCGGCGGCACCCCGTTCAACCAGTCCATGATGATCGCCAACGATATCGACAAGCTCGAGATCGTAACCGGCGCCAACCTTCCCATGATCATCGAGCTCCTGTTCGCCCGCGCCGGCGCCACCGACGTGACCGCGCTCGCCGATCAGGCCGTCCAGGTCGGCCAGGACGCGATCTGCCGCAAGTCCCTCGCCGCTGTCATGGGAGAGGTTTCCGATGAGCTCGACGAGGACGGCATCTAATGGAGAACTTCGGCGCGAACGTTCTCGCCTCCTCCGTCGCCCTGCTCATCCTGATCGGCATCATGGGCGTCGTCTACTTCTTCTGGTCCAAGGCCAACATTAAGAAGAAGGCGAAGTACTTCGAGCAGATCCACACCGAGCTCGCACCGGGTCAGCGCGTGATGTTCGGCGGCGGGATCTTCGGAACCGTCAAGAGCGTCGACGGCGACGTGGTCGAGGTCAAGGTGCGCTCCGGTGCGACCCTCGACGTTTCCCGGTACGCCATCCAGGAGATCAGCAAGTAGGCATCCTCGAGGGAAGGCGCCAGCCACCCCGATGTTGTATAAGCCAGACATGCGAACACGAAAGGAACGGATCGCAATGGCAGAGCCCAACATTCTTCTCACCCGTATCGATAACCGTCTGATCCATGGTCAGGTTGCGACCCAGTGGAACTCCACCCTGGGCTCCAACCTCATCCTCGTCGCCAACGACGAGGTGTCCACCAACACCATGCGTCAGAACCTCATGAAGATGGCGGCCCCGGCCGGCGTCGCCACCCGCTTCTTCTCGCTTCAGCACACCATCGACATCATCGCGAAGGCGTCCCCGAAGCAGAAGATCTTTATCGTGGCCGAAACTCCGCAGGACGTGCTTACGCTCGTCAAGGGCGGGGTGCCTATAAAGAAGGTCAACATCGGCAACATGCACATGTCGGAAGGAAAGCGGCAGGTGGCTACCTCCGTGGCCGTCGACGACTCCGATGTCGCCGCTTTCAAAGAGCTTCAGGAATTGGGGGTGGAGCTGGAGATCAGGCGTGTCCCGAGCACGCCGGTCGAGGATACGAACAAGCTCTTCTCGTAAGGGTTCCGTATCCGTTTCGTTCCGGACGCACCGTCCGGGGCTTCCTGTAGGTTCTTTATGTAAGACATTTTTCGAAAGGAGGAGCATAAGATGGAAGGCATTTCCTTTATCCAGGTAGCGCTCATCTTCGTCGTTACCTTCATTGCCGCTATCGATCAGTTCGACTTCCTCGAGTCTCTGTACCAGCCCATCGTCACCGGCGCCATCATCGGCGCGATCCTCGGCGATGTGCAGACCGGCCTCGTCGTCGGTGGTACCTATCAGCTGATGACCATCGGTAACATGCCGATTGGTGGTGCCCAGCCGCCTAACGCGGTCATCGGTGGCATCATGGCTGCCATCTTCGCTTGCTCTCTCGGCATGGACCCGAACGTGGCCACCGCTACCGCGATTCCGTTCGCCCTGCTCGGCCAGTACGGCGTGACCCTCTTCTTCACGCTTCGTGCCCCGATGCTCGAGTCCTTCCGCGCCGCCGCTACCAAGGCTGACACCAAGGCGATCACCCGCCTGACGGTCATCTCCGAGGTCATCCTCGGCCTGATCTTCGCCGTCATCGTGTCCCTGCTCTTCATCGGTGGCCAGACCTTCGGCCAGCAGGTCGTCGACGCGATCCCCGAGTGGGTCAACAACGGCCTGTCCGCTGCCGGTGGCATGATGAAGTTCGTTGGCTTCGCCATCCTGCTGAAGATTATGATGAACCGCGACATGTGGGGCTTCTTCTTCATGGGCTTCGGCCTGGCCCTCATCGCGGTCAACATCCCGGCTATCGCCGGCCCGGCCCTGCTCATCCTGACCCTTATCGGCTTCGGCATCGCTTTCTGGGACTTCCAGCAGCAGACCGAGCTCAAGGGCGCTGCTTTTGACGGAGGTGACATGAGCGATGGCATCTAATGAGTTTGTTGTACCTGCACAGTACGAGGATCTGACTCCCGCTCCGCAGGTTGACAATAAGACCCTGAACCGCATGGCTCTGCGTTCTTATTGGCTCCAGTCTTCGTTCAACTACGAGACCATGCAGTCCGGCGGCTGGCTCTTCGCCATGCTCCCCGGCCTCGAGAAGGTCCATACCAACAAGAACGACCTCGCTGCGTCGATGTACCACAACCTGGACTTCATCAACACGCACCCGTTCCTGGTCACCTTCGTTATGGGTATCGTTCTCTCCCTCGAGCAGAACAAGCTTGACACCCAGACCATCCGCGCCGTCCGCATCTCCGCTGCCTCCCCGCTGGGCGGCATCGGCGACGCCCTGTTCTGGCTGACGCTCGTGCCCATCACGGCCGGCATCACCTCCAACATGGCGATCGAGGGCTCCATCGCGGCCCCCTTCATCTTCCTGCTGATCTTCAACATCGCGCAGGCTGCTTGCCGCTTCGGCCTCATGAAGTGGTCCTACAAGGTCGGTACCGCCGCCATCGACGCGCTGACCGCCAACATGCAGGCCTTCACCCGTGCCGCCTCCATCCTCGGCGTCTTCGTCGTCGGTGCCCTGACGGTCACCATGGGTGGCACCCAGATCAACCTCACGATCCCGAACGGCACCACCCGTGGCCTCGTTGCCCACAGCATCGTGGTGTCCGATGAGGAGGCCGCCAACTTCGCCGACCTCGCCATCGACGTCGAGACCGCTGAGGCCGGTACGCTCGGCATGACCGCTGAGGACGGCTCCGCCCTCACCGCTGCCGACGCTGACGGCAACGCTGTCGAGTGCGGCATCACCGAGCTCGGCAACGGCATGAGCTCCGTGACCTACGCTGAGGTCACCGAGACCGAGGTCAGCTACTCCGTCGCTTCCACGCTGGACACCGTCCTGCCGAAGCTCGTCCCGCTGGCTCTCGTGCTTGGCCTCTACTTCCTGTTCGCCAAGCACAACTTCACGCCGATCAAGGGCATCGTCCTGCTGCTCATCATCGGCCTGCTCGGCGCTGGCCCCTTCGGCCTGTGGCCCAGCATCTGGTAAGGCTCTAAGGCCCGGGGTGCTCGCAAGCTCCAAGAGCACCCCGCCCCTTACTTCATGTGTATGTTTAAGGCCGTTTGCCCTTCGTGGGGAAGCGGCCTTTCTTCTCTCGATTCGAAGCCTGAATAGGAGGTAGGCCCATGGCGATGGCAGCGCGTAAGCAGCCGCTCTACGATCAGCTTGTCGACATCCTCACCGAGAAGATCGAAAACGAGTACCGCCCCGGCGACCTCATGCCCTCCGAGCGTGAGCTTTCCGAGCGCTATGCGCTCTCCCGCACGACGGTGCGCCTGGCGCTCCAGGAACTCGAGCGCCTGGGTCTCGTCGTGCGCCAGCATGGGCGCGGCACGTTCGTCGCGGACCGTGCGGCGCAGGCCACCAACCTCATGCAGGCTTACAGCTTCACGAATCAGATGCGCTCGCTCGGCCGTGTGCCGGAGACCACGATCCTCGAGTTCTCCGAGATCGAGGTCGACAAGAACCTCGCCGAGCACCTCGGGGTGCGTATCGGCGACAGGCTCTACAAGCTCAAGCGCTTGCGCTCCGCCGACGGCATGCCCATGATGGTCGAGCGCACCTACCTGCCCGTCCGCAAGTTCATGGGTCTCAAGCGCCCCATGTTGGAGCAGATGTCGCTCTACGACATCATCGAGCAGGTCTATCGCGAGAAGATCCGCGTGGCGGAGGAGGAGTTCTTTGCCAGCATCGCGCGTCCCGCCGACGCCCATCTGCTGGATATCTCCGAAGGGTCCCCTGTGCTCGATCTGGTCCGGACCACCTACAACGCGAGCAACGAGATCGTGGAGTACACGCTCTCCGTCGCCCGTGCGGACCAGTTCAAGTACAAGGTCTTCCATCAGCGGAGCGAATAGGATTCGGGAGGCTCGGGCACAGGGCGCAAGCCGTGGGTCCGAGCGTTTGGATTGTGTTGGAACTGAGAGGAATGCGATTGGCTAAACTGGTTACTACCAGATAACCAACTAAGTCGTATACTTCCTCGTACAGGCCCTACTCAGAAGGAGAGGTATTATCAATGTTTGAGAAGTCCCTCGAAGAACTCAAGGCGCTCGGTGCCGACATCACCACCGCCGAGATCAAGCAGCAGCCGGAGCTCTGGCTCGACACCCTCAACATCTACAAGGAGAACCTCGAGGCCATCGAGGCGTTCCTGGCCGATGCCCGCGCCATGGGCGATGGCCGTCTGTCCGTCGTCTTCACCGGCGCCGGCACTTCCGACTACGTCGGCGACACCGTGGCTCCCTACCTGCGTCACGCCGGCGACACCGCCCTCTACGACTTCAAGCCCATCGCCACGACCGACATCGTGAGCGCTCCTCGCGACTTCCTCTGCCCCGAGGACCCCACGCTGGTCGTGTCCTTCGCCCGCTCCGGCAACAGCCCGGAGTCCCTCGCTGCCGTCCAGGTCGCCGGCCAGTTCGTGAAGAACGTCAAGTTCCTCAACATCACCTGCGCCCCTGAGGGCAAGCTCGCCGTCGAGTCCGCCGGCAACCCCGACGCCCTGACGCTCCTCATCCCGCGCGCCAACGACAAGGGCTTCGCCATGACCGGCTCCTACAGCTGCATGGAGCTGCTCACCGCCCTTATCTTCGACACCGCCTCCCTCGAGCAGAAGACCGCTTGGGTCGAGTGCGCCGCCAAGATGGGCGAGGACGTCGTCGCTCGCGAGGAGCAGATCGCTGCCTACCTCGACAACGACTTCAACCGCGTCACCTACCTCGGCTCCGGCTCCTTCGGCGGCCTCGCCCAGGAGACCCAGCTGAAGATTCTCGAGCTCGCGCACGGCCTCGTCGCGACCTCCTTCGACACCTCCATGGGCTATCGCCACGGGCCGAAGTCCTTCGTCGACGACAAGACCCTCGTGTTCGTGTTCGTGAACAACGACGCCTACACCCGTCAGTACGACCTCGACATCCTGAACGAGATCGACGGCGACGGCATCTGCAAGAAGGCCATCGCGGTCCAGCAGGCCGGCGACACCGCCTTCGCTGGCGAGTCCTTCACGTTCGAGGGCTTCGACGCGCTGCCCGAGGCCTACCTCGCGCTGCCGTTCGTCATGGTCGGTCAGGTCGTCTCCCTGCTCAACTCCGTGCGCGTGGGTAACACCCCGGACACCCCGAGCCCGACCGGCACCGTGAACCGCGTCGTCAAGGGCGTGACCATCCATCCGTTCGAGGCGTAAGCAACGCCTTCGGGGCGCCGGGCCTTATGCCTGTCGCCCGGTAGCATCCATGAGGCGCCCGCCCGGTCTGCAAGGACGGGTGGGCGCCTTCTTTTTTGGGTACACCTGCGGTATGTGCACCCGATCGTGTGAGGAGAACACATGAGCACTTATGCAATCAAGGCCGATGCCTTCTATCTTCCTACCCGCGTCGCCCGCGGCGGCTACCTCATGGTCGAGGACGGCGTTTTCGGCGAGTATGTGACCGAGGCCCCCGACTGCGAGATTCGCGACTACTCCGGTCACGAGATCGCTCCTGGCTACGTCGACACCCATATCCACGGCTTCGACGATCATGACATCATGGATTGCGAGTCCGAGAGCGTCGCCATCGTGTCCCGTGGCATCCTGCGCAACGGCGTGACCAGCTACCTGCCCACCACGCTCACCGCGAGCGCCGAGCAGCTCGAGAAGGCCTGCGCTTCCGTTGCCGAGTACGTCGAGGCTGGCGACGAGACGCCGCACGCCCGCATCCAGGGCATCTTCCTCGAGGGCCCTTTCTTCACCGAGAAGTACAAGGGCGCCCAGAACCCAGCTTATCTCTCCGCCCCCACCATGGAGAAGTTGAACGCCTGGCAGGCCGCCGCACACGGCCTCGTCAAGAAGATCGCCGTCGCCCCCGAGTACGATGGTGCCGTCGAGTTCACCGCCGAGGCCGTCAAGTCCGGCGTCGTCGTGGCCCTCGGTCACTCCGCCGCCACCTGCGAGCAGGCTCAGGCCTGCCTGGACGCGGGCGCCAAGGTCTTCGTCCACACCTATAACGGCATGAGCGGCCTGCATCACCGCGAGCCCGGCATGGTGGGCGCCGCCCTTTCCAGCCAGGATAAGTCCTACTCCGAGCTCATCTGCGACGGGCACCACGTCAACCCGATCTCCGCGGGCATCGTGATGCGGGCCAAGGGCCATGAGCACGTCGCGCTCATCACCGACTGCATGTGCGCCGGCGGCATGCCCGAGGGCGAGTACAAGCTCGGCGAGCTCCCCGTCATCGTGAAGGACGGCACCGCTCGCCTGAAGGAAGGCAACTCGCTCGCCGGTTCCATCCTCAACATGAAGGATGCCGTCAAGAACGTCGCTGATTGGGGTATCGCCACCAAGGCCGAGGCCGTCTACATGGCGACCCAGGCTCCCGCCGAGGCGAACGATATCGACGACGTGTGCGGCTCGATCCGCCCCGGCCGCGATGCCGACTTCGTCGTGCTTAACCCCGACCTCACCCTTGTCGCGACCTACCTGGGCGGCGAGAGCGTCTACACGGCGTAGGTTTCGCGTCGACCCTACATCGATAGCGCGCCCGCAAGGCGCGGACAGATATGCCCGATCGACCATCTTGCGTGGCCGGTCGGGCGTTTTAGATGCGGGTACATTGTTGCACGCGGGTGGCGCCAGGGGCCTCTCCGCTTTCAGGGACGAACCGGGTGGGCTGCCTGCCTATGCTTCGTCATGCGACGAGACGACGAGCCGGGTGGAGCCCTCCACGAGGGTGCGCTGCTCTGGCGTGATGCTCGCATCGGTGATGAGCGCGTCGATGCGCTCAAGGTTGCAGAAGTTGTAGAAGTCCTGCAGCCCGATCTTGGCCGCATCGCACACGAGGTAACGCTCGCCGCTGCGGTCGCATGCGAGGGACTGGAGCCGGCCCTCGTCCAAATTACGAGCTGTTCGATTTCGCCGAGACGATCTTCGACGTGCTGGAGAGCCGCGTGGTCGACCTCGTCAAGAAGGACGAGGAGAAGGGCCTGCGCGTGAGCTTCCCGGGCTTCCCGTACCTGATCGTGTGGAGCAAGCCCGAGGGCGATTTCGTCGCCATCGAGCCGTGGGGTGGGCTTTCCACCTGCTCCGACGAGGGGGACGTCTTTGAGGACAAGCGCGGCTGCCTGGTGGCCGCCCCGGGAGAGACCGTCGTGCGCGGCTTCGAGATCAAGATCCTGTAGCAATTCTCCTTGCCCGTGCGAACCGCATGACGCGCCGAGCGCCCGCAGCAGCCAGACTGCGACGGGCGCTCGATTTTATTTCGGGTCGTTTGCGATGGCGCGCGGCTGCTAGAGCGTGCCGAAGCGGTACTCGATCGTGGATGCGTACGGGTGCTCGGGTCCGCAGAGCGCCTGCGGGAAGCCGGGCGTGTTGACGGTGTTGGGATAGAGTTCGGGCTCCGCGGCGAAACCGGAGTGGCGCGTGTAGACAGCACCGCCCTTGGCGCACGCCTCGTCCAGGTAATTGCCCGTGTAGAGCTGCAAGCCGGGGTCGGTCACGCGGATCTCGAGGGTGCGGCCGCTCGCCATGTCCTCGGCGCGAAGCGCGCGGCGGAGTAGCCCGGAGGAGCGGTAGCCGTCGATGCAGAAGCAGTGGTCGTAGCCCGCGCCGAAGCGGATCTGCTCGTCGTCGGCGTCGATGCGGGCGCCGAGCGATGCGGGCGCGGTGAAGTCGAAGGGCGTGCCCGCAACCGGGGCGATCTCTCCGGTGGGGATGAGCTGGGCGTCGACGGGCAGGTAGCTGGCGGCGTCGATCGTCACGACCTGGTCCAGGACCGATCCGGAGGCGTGGCCCGCAAGGTTGAAATAGGCATGGTTGGTCATGGCGACGTAGGTGCGGCGGTCCGACTCGGCGCGGTACTCGAGGCGGAGCACGCCGTCGGCGGCAAGGGTGAAGGTGGCGGCAAAGGTGCGCGCGCCGGGCAGGCCGAGCTCGCCGTGGGCGAGGTGGGCCGTCATGCGCACGGAGCAGGCGTCCTCATCGACCTCGACGTCCCACATGCGCTGCTGGAGCGCATGGGCGCGGTCGGTGTGCAGGTTGTTGCCGTTCTCGTTGGCGACAAGCTCCCATTCGGCCCCATCGATCGTGCAGCGCGCGCCGGCGATGCGGTTAGCGCACGGGGCGATCGTCATGCCGAAGCCGGCATCGTTGCCGATGTAGCCCTCGACGGAGTCGAAGCCGAGCACCACGTCCTCGCGGACGCCGTCGGCATCCGGCACGTCGATGCCCACGATGGTCGCGCCGAAGTCCATGACACGGACGGCGATCCGCTCGTTTTCCAAGGTGTAGAGGGTTACGGCCGATCCGTCGGGCGCCGTGCCGAACGCGGACGTGGTGATCATGGGCGGGGCTCCTTCGCTGCTCGGCGCGCCCGTCCGGCGCGCCCTCGTATCGCGGCGCGCGCGTGCGCGCCTGATTTTTCTGCATCACATTATCGCCCAAGCGCGCGGCGCAGGGAGCGGTTTTCACAAAGCTCACCTTGCGTTTGCTTGCGTATGCGAACCGCCCGCCCGCCGGTCCGCCCGTGTTCCGCCTGCGCGCCACGGTACAATTGCGTCAACGAATCCCGTTTGGATGAAAGGGCTGGACATGATACTCACCGTCACCATGAACCCTGCGATCGACACCGCATACCACCTCGACCATCTGGCCATCGACGACGTGAACCGCGTCGCCCCGCGCAAGACCGCGGGCGGAAAGGGCCTCAACGTGAGTCGCGTCCTCAGGCAGCTCGGCGACGACGTTCTGGCAACCGGTCTTTCGGGCGGTCACATGGGCGCCTACATGGGCGAGCTCATGGACGGCGACGGCATCGCCCACGACTTCACCCCGATCGCCGGCGAGACGCGCGTCTGCATCAGCATCCTGCACGAGGGCAACCAGACCGAGCTGCTCGAGAGCGGCCCGGAGGTCTCCGCCGACGAGCTGGCCGCGTTCCTCGACCGTTTCGGCGAGCTCGTGGTCAAGGTCGACTGCGTGACCATCTCCGGCTCCCTGCCCAAGGGCGTCCCGGCCGACTGCTACGCCGGCATGGTCGCGACGGCCTCGGCCGCTGGCGTCCCCGTGCTGCTGGACACCTCGGGCGCCTCGCTGGACGCCGCGCTCGCCGCCGAGGCCAAGCCCACGCTCGTCAAGCCCAACCTCACCGAGATCAACGACCTGCTCGGCACCGCGTTCACCCCCGACGACCTGCCGCGCCTGCGGGAGACCCTCGCCGCCGACGCCCGCTTCGCGGGCATTCCCTGGGTGGTCGTGAGCATGGGCGCCGCCGGCTCCGTCGCGTTCCACGAGGGCCGCGCATACCGTGCGACCTCCACGCCTATCGAGGCCGTGAACGCCACCGGCTCGGGCGACTCCACCATCGCCGGCTTCGCGCACGCGGTGGCCGCGGGCATGGGCGCCGAGGACGTCCTGCGCTACGGCAACACCTGCGGCAAGCTCAACGCGATGGATCCGCGTACCGGCCACCTCGTCATGGAGAAATGGGACGAGGTCTTCAACGACATCCAGGTCGTCGAGCTGTAGGCGCGCGGCGCTGGGCGCCGTGACTGCATGGCAGAGTCCGCATGCCCGTCGCGGGGCGGCGTGCGGAGGGAGGGGCGGCGGGCCGATGGGCTCGTCGCCCTTTGCGTGCGAGGCCGGGGGCACCGGGCTGCCGAGAGGCGTGGAGCTGCGGGGATGAGTCGGGCTTCCGCGGAAGGCGCTCCCGGCGCCCCCGCGCGTCGCGTCAGGCGCCGGCGCAGACGAGGCGCGGCGCGCGCGTGCCGTCGGGCAGCGCGGCTATGGCGGCCGACGCGACCCCGTCCGGATCGGCATCCATCACCAGGACGTCGATGTCGGAGAGCCCGGCGAAGCGCATGAGCCCGGGCGCATCGACCTTGGACGCGTCGAGCAGCGCGACGCGGAGCCGCGTGGCCCTCAGGAACGCCTCCTTGATCTCGGCCATCTGCTCGAAGTTCGTCATGAGGCCGCGCTCGGGGACGAGCGAGGTGGGGCAGAGGAACGCCTTGTCCGCATGGAGGACCTCCAGGCCGCGTATGGCAAGGGGGCCGAAGAGGTAGCGGTGCCCCTTGCGCAGGGTGCCCCCGAGCAGGATCACGTCGACCCCGGGAAGGCTCTCGTCGATGTAGTTGGCGATCGTGAGGTCGGCGGTGATCACCGTGATGCCCGTCCGCGCCCCGAGCGTGCGCACGAACTCGAGCGCCGTGGTGCCGGAGTCGATGAGGAGCGCGTCGCCGTCGTCGACCAGCTCGAGCGCTGCCGCGGCGATGGCCTGCTTGGCGGCGACGTTGACGTTGATGCGCTTGTCCTGGATGGAGACGGTGAGGGCGCGGCTGAGCGAGACGGCGCCCCCGTGCGTGCGGCGGAGCTTGCCGTCCGCCTCGAGCGCGTCGAGGTCGGCGCGAATGGTGACGGCCGAGACCCCGAAGGTGCGCGCGAGCTCGGAGACCTGCACCGATGCGGCGCGGTCGAGCATCGACATGATGGCGGCCCTGCGTTCTTCGGCAAAAGAATGCGCGGATACGTGGGACATGGTTCCCCTCCGTCTCGAAATCGGAAGCCGACGGCGGCGCCCAACGGGTGCCCCGGCGGGTCGTTCGCGTAGCCCGGTGCGCACGCCGGCGCCCCGACTGATGCGGCAAGGCGCGCCGAGGTTGCATGCGGCGCAATTGTGCAGATTCTATTTTGCTTTATTTTCTTTTTTGGAAACAAAAAAACTTGCTTTCTCTTGCCTTTTTAAAGAAAAACAAGGAGAGCCGTCTGCGATGCGGCGGGAATCGGCCATTCGCATCGGCATTTCCCCGCGAGCGGTCGAGCGCGTTCCGCCTGGGCTTTTCTTTTCTTTGCAATTCGGTCTCCCCATATACCGAGACGGAAGAGCCGTCGCAGGTGGGAACGCATACAATGGCCTCAATGAGATCGCCGCTCACAGGGAGACGGCGACGACACGCCGGCGCGCCGGGCGCGGCGGCAGGAGGGAGCGATAGCTCATGCTCGTAACCACCAAGGAGATGCTGCTCGACGCGCAGAAGAACCACTACGCCGTCGGCGCCTTCAACGTCGAGAACCTCGAGTTCGTCATGGCCGTCCTGGCTGCTGCCGAGGAGACCAAGTCCCCCGTCATCATGCAGACCACTTCCGGCACCATCAAGAAGACCGGCCTCGATTACTTCTACGGCTTGGTCAAGGCCGCCGCTGAGCGCGCTTCCGTGCCCGTGGCCCTGCACCTCGATCACGGCGACGGCTACGATCGCTGCATGAAGGCCCTCCGCACCGGTTACACCTCCGTCATGATCGACGGCTCCCATGAGTCCTTCGAGGACAACATCGCCCTCACCAAGTCCGTTGCCGATGCCGGCGCCGCTATGGGTATCCCCGTCGAGGCCGAGCTTGGCAAGGTCGGCGGCAAGGAGGACGACGTCGAGGTCGAGGGCGAGTCCCCCTACACCGATCCCGTCGAGGCCAAGGAGTTCGTCGAGCGCACCGGCTGCACCAGCCTCGCCATCGGCGTCGGCACCTCTCACGGCGTGTACACCGAGGAGCCCCACATCAACCAGGACGTCGTGAAGGCCATCCGCGCCGCCGTCGACGTGCCGCTGGTCCTGCACGGCACCTCCGGTGTGCCCGATGAGCAGGTCGCCGAGGCTGTCAAGAACGGCATCTGCAAGGTTAACTACGCTACCGAGCTGCGTCAGGCCTACACCAAGGGCTACATGGCGTATATGGCCGAGAACCCCAACAACTTCGACCCCAAGAACCCGGGCAAGGCCGGTGCCGAGGAGATCACCAAGATCGTCAAGATCCGCATGGAGAACCTCGGTTCCTGCGGTCGCGCGTAAGCTCACATAACGCTTGACTCCCGCCGGATGCCCCGGAGGGTCCCTCGCAAACGTCCTCGGCTTCGCCTGCGGAATGTTTGCTCAGGACCCTCCGGGGCCTTTTTGCGCCTCGCGTCTGCTCGCCGCCCCAAATAATGATGGTGCGCTGCGGATTGTCTACTTAGGAAGGCCTGACGGCCTTCTTGCATCTTGCGTCTGCTCATGGCCTCAAGAGGGCGGTGCGCTGCGGAATGTTTGCCCGGGATCCTCCTGGCCCTCCTGCATCGCGCTCACTGCCGTTTCGCCATCGCCTCCTGTCGTGCCATTTATGTAAATAGATGGCGAAGCGTGCGACGGGCGTGCGAAAATACGGAGCAGAAAGCACATTTGCGAAGGGGAGCGGCACGTGGACAAGATAGAAATTCAGAAGCGCATGGAGAAGGCGATCCGCCTTACCGCCCCAGGTCAGCCCATCAGGACCGCGCTCGACATGATCATCGCCGGGCACCTCGGCGCCCTCATCTGCGTGGGTGATAGCGAAAACGTGCTCGCGGCGGGCAACGACGGGTTCCCGCTCAACATCTCGTTCACCAGCAACCGCCTGTTCGAGCTCTCCAAGATGGACGGCGCGATCGTTATCGATGACGACATGAACCAGATCCTTCGCGCCAACTTCCATCTCAACCCCGATCCCTCCCTCGCCACCAACGAGACGGGTATGCGCCACCGCACCGCCGCGCGCATGAGCGTGCTCACCGATGCCATCGTGATCTCGGTCTCCGCCCGTCGCGCGGTGGTCAACGTGTACGTGAAGGGCAAGTCCTACGAGATCCAGCCCGTCACCGAGGTCATGAGTTCGGTCAACCAGCTCATCGCCACGCTCCAGACGACCCGCTCCACGCTGGATCGCTCGCTGCTGCGCCTTACCGCGCTCGAGCTGGACGATTACGTCACGCTCGCCGACATCACCGACATCATCTCGAGCTTCGAGATCATGCAGCAGGCCAAAGCCGAGCTCAAGAGCTGCATCGTCAAGCTCGGCAACCAGGGCAAGCTCGTCCAGATGCAGCTCGAGCAGCTCGCGGGCGCCAGCATGGACACGGAGTACGACCTGATGATCCGCGACTACGCCTCGGAGTCCTCCCAGGACAACGCGCGCCGCATCCGTGAGCGCTTCTCCGAGATGACCGCCTACGAGCTTTCCAACCCCAAGTCCGTCGCCGAGGTCCTCGGGTTCGACGACCTCGACGAGGATTCCGTCATGACGCCGCTCGGCCTGCGCACGCTCTCCCGGGTCTCGGTCGTTCGCGACGGCGTCGCCGAGAAGATCGTGGATGAGTACGGCTCGCTGCAGGACCTCATGGGCGATCTCAAGAAGGATCCGGATCGCCTGGGCAGCGTCGGCGTGAACAACCCTGCGATTCTGGCAGATTCCCTTGCGCGCATGCACGGTAGGAAGGGCTGATATGTCCTGTTCCAGCGTGTGCGCCGTCATCGTCTCCGGCGGAAGCGGGACGAGGTTCGGCAATCCCGGGGGCAAGCAGCTGGTGAACGTCGCCGGCAGGCCGCTCATGACCTGGTCGATCATGGCGTTCGACCGCTCCTCGCTCGTGGGCCATATCGTGCTCGTCGTGCCTCCCGAGAAGCTCGGGGACATGCGTCGTCTTGCGGTGGACCCCTTTGAGTTCAAGACGCCCGTCACCTTTGCCGTCGCTGGCTCGACGCGGCAGGATTCGACGAGGTCGGGCGTGGACGCGGTTCCCGTCGGCTTTCGCTATGCCGCCATCCACGACGGCGCCCGCCCCTTGATCACCACCGAGGCGATCGACCATGCGATCGAGGCGCTTGTCGCAGACGATCGGCTCGACGGCGTGGTGTGCGGGCAGCCCGCCATCGATACGCTCAAGATCGTCGACGGCGACCGCATCGTGGAGACGCCGCCGCGCGAGCTGTACTGGGCGGCGCAGACGCCGCAGATCTTCAAGGTCGACGTGATGCGCCGTGCGTACGCTTGGGCCGAGGCGCACGGGGTCCAGGGCACGGACGATTCCTCGCTCGTGGAGCGCATGGGCGGATCGGTGCGCTGCGTCGAGAGCCCGCGCGACAACCTCAAGGTCACGCTGCCCGAGGACTTGCGTCCCGTTACCGCGATCCTGCTCGGGCGCATGAGCGACGCCGAGAGCGCCCAGGATACCGGCATCATCGCCCGAAGCCCGCTGGCGTAGGGCACGTTGCGGCCGAGGCCTGCGGCTTGCGCAGGCTTGCGAGGCGGCGGTTTCACCGTTTGCTCGGGGGCCTCTGCATGGCGCATCCCCCGTTTCAGCGTAAACCGCCTCACGCCGCGCTCGGAATCCGAAAGCGCCCTCCAGGTAGGCAGAAAAAGGGGGTCTGTATAATCGTTTTAGGTAACCCCCTCTCATTTTGGACAAATTCGCCAGATAATGACGATCGGCGTATCCTGGACCCAGCAAAACGTGGGTCTGTAAATAAGGAATTGCCGTCTTATCGTCTTCTCGAGCCGTCGAAAATGGAAAAGCTCCCTCGTTCCCACTAAAACAGACGCCCTATAATCGTCATTATCTGGCGAATTTGTCCAGAAAAGCAGGGGGTCAAGCAAAAAACAGTATAAACAAACCCCTCAAGACGAGATAAGCTGCCGGGAGCGGAGCTGCTGGCGGGAACTTCGACCTCGCATTCGCCCTGTTTACGGTGGCGGCTGCGCCGGGCATGGTCGGATGGGGCTTGGGAAGAGTTGGCGATCCGGAGATGCGCCTTCGTGGCGGTCCGGCTGCCGTGCGTCGCTTGGGGCGGAAGCGCTGATATTGCAAACATGTGCGTTCAGGCATATGCGAACAGGTATATTGGGAACCAAGGGACTCACGATTTGGATAGGGGGCCGCATGGCATCCAATCTTCGCATAGGCCACGGATACGATGTGCATCGCCTGGTGGAAGGCCGCCGCTGCATCATCGGCGGCGTCGATATCCCGCACGGTAAAGGCCTGCTGGGCCATAGCGACGCCGACGTTCTGGCGCATGCGCTGGCCGACGCCATCCTCGGCGCCTGCCGCGGTGGCGACATCGGCAAGCTCTTCCCCGACACGGATCCCGCTTACGAGGGCGCCGACTCCCTGGTCCTGCTCGCGCGCGTGATGGAACACGCGCGCTCCCTGGGTTACGAGTTCGTCGACGCGGATTGCACCCTGGCGTGCCAGGAGCCCAAGATCACCCCGCATCGCGATGCCATGCGCGAGAACGTGGCGCGCGCCATAGGCTGCCCGGTCGAAAACGTGGGCGTGAAGGCCACGACCACCGAGCGCCTCGGCTGGGAGGGCGAAGGGGAGGGCATCGGCGCCTGGGCCGTCTGCCTTCTCGAGCGATGTATCTAGACGAGCCGCCCGCGGCGGCGCGCCATCTTTCCCTTTTTCTTTTCTGAGCGGATTTCCATGCCCGACGAGGCGGAAGTCCACGCTTCTGCAAGGTACCCCGCTCATATAGACTATTCAAGAACGATAACGACGTGGGCGAGGCGGTGTGTCTCGTCCAATGCGAGTTCCGCACGAGCCGAAGCGCCCAGTAGGCGCTTCGTGTGAGCCAGGACTGCTTGAGCAGCGGATGAGACACACCGCCTCGCCTCGCGAGGAGAGACCCATGAAGATCTACAACAGCGCAACCCACCAGAAAGAGGACTTCAGCCCCATCGAGGAGGGCAAGGTCCGCATGTACGTGTGCGGCCCCACCGTCTACGACAACATCCACATCGGCAACGCCCGCACGTTCATCAGCTTCGACGTGATCCGCCGCTGGCTCATCGCGAGCGGCTACGAGGTCACTTTCGCCCAGAACCTCACGGACGTCGACGATAAGATCATCAACCGCGCCAACGAGCAGGGCCGTACCTCCGAGGAAGTCGCGACCGAGTTCTCCGACAAGTTCATCGGTGTCATGCGCGCCGCCAACGTGCTCGACCCGGACGTCCGTCCCCGCGCCACCAAGGAGATCGGCGCCATGATCGGCATGATCAAGACGTTGATCGAGGGCGGCCACGCCTATGCTGCCGACAACGGCGACGTGTACTTCTCCGTGCGCAGCGATCCCGCTTACGGCGAGGTCTCCGGCCGCAACATCGACGACCTCATGGTGGGTGCCCGCATCGAGGAGAACGAGGACAAGCGCGACCCGCTCGATTTCGCCTTGTGGAAGGCTGCCAAGCCCGGCGAGCCCAGCTGGAAGAGCCCCTGGGGCGAGGGCCGTCCCGGCTGGCACACCGAATGCGCCGCGATGGTCCATCGCTACCTCGGCACGCCCATCGACATCCACGGCGGCGGCTCCGACCTCGCCTTCCCGCACCATGAGAACGAGTGCGCGCAGGCCACCTGCGCCTGGCACGAGGGCTTCGCCAATACCTGGATGCACACGGGCATGCTGCTCGTGGACGGCGAGAAGATGAGCAAGAGCCTCGGCAACTTCTTTACCCTGGCCGAGGTGTTCGAGAAGCATTCCGCCGCGGCCCTGCGCCTGCTCATGCTGCAGACCCACTACCGCAGCCCGCTCGACTTCTCCTGGGAGCGCCTCGAGGGCGCCGAGAACTCGCTCGCGCGCATCGCGGGCACGGTCCGCAACCTCAAGTGGGCGGCCGACCACGCGGAAGGCGAGCCGAACGCCGAGCTCGCCGACGCGCTGACCGCTGCCATGGAAAAGGCCGCCGCGGACTACGAGGCCTGCATGGACGACGACTTCAACACCGCAGGCGCCGTCGCGGCGTACTTCCAGCTCGTGACCGAGGCCAACAAGTATCTCGAGCAGGCCGTCGGCGCCGTGGACGAGGACGCCGCGCGCGTGTGCGCCGCCGTCATCACCGGCGCCCTCGTGCAGCTGGGCGTCGAGCTCCCCGTGATCGAGGAGCCGCTGCCGGTCGGTCTGCTCGGCGTGGCCGCGGGCCTCACGGGCTACACCGGCGACGATATCGACGAGGCCGCCGAGAAGATTCTCGAGGCCCGCGCCGCGGCCCGCGCCGCGAAGGACTGGGGGACCGCCGACGCCATCCGCGACCAGCTCCGCGACATGGGCCTGGCGATCGAGGACACCGCCGCCGGTTCCCGCATCAAGCACGCTTAGCTCCCCCGTCTCAATTTAGGGACAGGCACTAAATTGAGGCATCGATACGGCCTTCGCGCCATCCGGGTTTTTCGGGTGCGGCGTTTGCGTACGTCGACACTTCAAAAGGGGGCCGACGCCCCAAAAGGAGGCCGGAGCCATTTCGAGGTACGGGCGGGCTTGCGGGCGAACCTCGATTGCGAGCCTGTTCCCAAATTGAGGTGTTTTGCCGCGCGCGCGGCGCGTGCAGCCGTTCAATGTGACAATGGGGCGGATTGACGAGAACGAAGGAGGCCGCGCATGGCTGAGAAGAAGCGCGCACAGAAGCGTACGAACACGGTGGGCGGGCCGAGGCGGTCCGCTGGTCCTAAGCCCAAGCGGCAGCAGGAGCGTCCCGCCCGCCGTGGGGATTCCGCCCCGCGCTCCGGCCAGGGTCCCGCCCGCCAGCGCGGCGGCGCGTCCGTTCGCGCCGTCGCGGGCAGCTTCATCGAGGGGCGCCGCGCCGCCGCCGAGGCCCTGCGCACGGGCTTCCCCATCCGCCGCGCCCTCATCGCCCAGGGCGTCGAGGGAGATCCCGCCATCCGCGAGCTGCTCGCCGGACTCGGCGAGGCGGGCGTGGGCGTCAAGTTCGTCCCGCGCATCAAACTCGATGAGCTCTCGAGCCACGGCGCCCACCAGGGCATCGTGCTCGAGGTGGGGGAGTTTCCCTACGCGGGCCTTGCGGACATCGTCGAGCGGGCGGGCGACGGCCCGGCGCTCGTGGTCGTGCTCGACCATGTGACCGACGCGGGCAACTTCGGCGCCATCGTGCGCTCCGCGGAGATCGTCGGCGCCGCGGGCGTGGTCATCGCCAGCAAGCGCGCCGCCGAGGTGACCGTCGCCACCTACAAGACTTCCGCCGGCGCCGTCATGCACCTGCCCATCGCGCAGGTCCCCAACATCGCGCGCGCCCTCGAAGACCTCAAGGCCGCGGGCTTCTGGGTGGGAGGCGCCACCGAGCACGCCGAGGGCGTCTGCTGGGACGTCCCCTTCGAGGGGCGCGTCGCGCTCGTCATGGGGTCCGAGGGCGACGGCATCAGCCGTCTCGTGCTCGAGGCGTGCGACTTCACGACCAAGCTGCCCCAGATCGGGCAGACCGAAAGCCTCAACGTCGCCCAGGCGGCGACCACGCTGTGCTTCGAGTGGATGCGCCGCAACTACGACGCGCTCTTTCCGATGTCCGGCGCACCGGCGGGGGAGTAGGCCATGACCAAGAAGAACCGCGCGAAGTCCAAGGCGAAACGCTTCGGCGAGGGTTCCGCGCAGAAGTTCGTCGACGCCAGCACGTACGGGGTCGGCAACGCCTTCGGCGCGCCGTCCGTGTCGCTGCCCGCCCGCGGAGCGGCGTCGGGCAAGAAGGAGCTGCTCGTCGTCGACGGCTACAACATCATCTACGCGACGCCGCGCTACGAGCGCCTGATCTTCGACAAATCCGACGACCCGTACTCGTCCGACGTCTACGACCGCGCCCGCACCGCGCTCATCGCGGACGTCGCGGCGTTCGCCCAGGGTCGCTACGAGCCCGTCATCGTGTTCGACGGGGCCGGCAACATATCGGACGACCGCCCCAACCTCCCGCAGGCGGGCGTGCGCATCGAGTTCTCGCCGCGGGGCGTCTCGGCCGACACCGTCGTCCAGCGCCTCTGCACCGAGGCGCGCGACGAGGGCCGCGCCTGCACGGTGGTCACGAGCGACGGCACCATCCAGGCAACGGTCATGGGCAAGGGCGTGACGCGCATCTCTGCTCGCATGCTGGTCGACGAGATCCGCCACATCGATGCCGACGTGCGCGAGGCCCAGGAGGCCCCGGATATAAAGATGACGCTCGGCAGCAGGCTCTCGCCCGAGTCGCTGGCGAAGCTCAAGGCGCTTCGCGGCAGGTAGCGCACGGGTTTCGCGAAGGGGTCGAAGCGCTCTGACGACGGGCCGCCGACGTGCCGAAGGCCGTGCCGCCCTTGCCCCGGCGCGGCGCATTCAGTATCCTGTACTAGCTTTGCGCGCATAGGCGCCCGAAGCGCCAGCGTGGCTCAACGGTAGAGCAACTGATTTGTAATCAGTGGGTTGCGGGTTCGATTCCTGTCGCTGGCTCCATAGACCGCGAGCGCCCGGTTCCCCCGCGGAGCCGGGCGTTTTGCTGCCGGCCGCCGGAATCGAACCCGGTTGCGGGCGCGGAGCTGAGGAAACGGCGGAGCCGTTTGCCAGCGCAGCGCGCAAGGGCCGTGAGGCCCGCAGCGGATCGAGCGAGCGGCGATACAGTCGCTGGCTCCATAGACCGCGAGCGCCCGGTTACCCCGCGGAGCCGGGCGTTTTGCTGCCTGGCGCTCGGGCCTCGTCCTATCTTCCAAAGAGACTAGGAGGGGTGTGATGTGTGGACGATATGGCAGAGTCGCATGCCGAACACGACGAAAACTGCAGCAAAATAAAGCATATGCTGGGGTAAATGTAATCATGGATACGCCCGGACGCGTGTATTAGAGGATACTTGTTGACACGGCATATTGCGTCGGAATAATATAGCTTCGCTCGCTGAGGAGCTGAGGTTTCCAAAGCTCAGTAGCGAGGCTTGACACGTGGGAGTTTGCCCGAGTGGTTAATGGGGACGGGCTGTAAACCCGTTGGCTATGCCTACATAGGTTCGAATCCTATAGCTCCCACCAGTTCAAGTGCCTGTATAGCTCAGTCGGTAGAGCACTTCGTTGGTAACGAAGAGGTCACCAGTTCAAGTCTGGTTGCAGGCTCCATTTACGGCGGTGTAGCTCAGCTGGTTAGAGCACACGGTTCATACCCGTGGCGTCACTGGTTCGAATCCAGTCACCGCTACCAAAGGTAACACGGTGGCTTTCCTAGAATATATTTAGGGAAGCCACTTAGGTTTACGTAGGCTTTGTCCCAACCGGGGACAGCTAAAGGAGGAGGGCTTCATGGCCAAGGAAAAGTTTGAGCGCACTAAGCCGCATGTTAACATCGGCACCATCGGTCACGTTGACCACGGCAAGACCACGCTGACGGCTGCCATCACCAAGGTTCTCTCTGAGACCGAGGGCTGCAAGGCCGACTTCACCGCCTTCGAGAACATCGACAAGGCTCCCGAGGAGCGCGAGCGCGGCATTACCATCTCCGTCTCCCACGTCGAGTACGAGACCGCCACGCGTCACTACGCTCACGTCGACTGCCCCGGCCACGCTGACTACGTCAAGAACATGATCTCCGGTGCTGCTCAGATGGACGGCGCCATCATGGTTATCGCTGCCACCGACGGCCCGATGGCCCAGACCCGTGAGCACATCCTGCTCGCTCGTCAGGTCGGCGTTCCCTACATCGTCGTGTTCCTGAACAAGTGCGACATGGTCGACGACGACGAGCTTATCGACCTCGTCGAGATGGAGACCCGTGAGCTCCTCTCCGAGTACGATTTCCCCGGAGACGACATCCCCGTCATCCGCGGCTCCGCCCTCGGCGCCCTCAACGGCGAGGAGAAGTGGATGGACGCCATCCGCGAGCTCATGAACGCCGTTGACGAGTACATCCCCACCCCGGAGCGCGATAACGAGAAGCCGTTCCTGATGGCTGTCGAGGACGTTATGACCATCTCCGGCCGTGGTACCGTCGCTACCGGTCGTGTCGAGCGCGGCGAGCTCCGCCTCAACGACCCGGTCGAGATCGTCGGCATCAAGGAGACCAACTCCTCCGTCGCCACCGGTATCGAGATGTTCCGTAAGTCCATGGACTTCTGCGAGGCTGGTGACAACGTCGGCATCCTGCTCCGCGGCATCAAGCGCGAGGACATCGAGCGCGGCCAGGTTCTCTGCAAGCCGGGTTCCGTTACCCCGCACACCAAGTTCACCGGCGAGATCTACGTTCTCACCAAGGAGGAGGGCGGCCGTCATACCCCGTTCTTCGATGGCTATCGTCCGCAGTTCTACTTCCGTACCACTGACGTGACCGGTTCCGTCAAGCTCCCCGAGGGCACCGAGATGGCCATGCCTGGTGACCACATCACCATCGAGGGCGACCTCATCCACCCGATCGCCATGGAGGAGGGCCTGCGCTTCGCTATCCGCGAGGGTGGCCACACCGTCGGCTCGGGCATCGTCAGCACCATCATCGAGTAGCTTTAAGCTGACTCGGGTCTGAATGATCCTTTTGACCCGGCTCCCATCGGGAGCCGGGTCGTTTTGTCTCTGAGAGATGCGTATAGATTGTGAAGCCGAAGTATTTCGGATAACTCCTCGGAACTGAGCATTGACAGAGACCCATGTCCGATGCTAATGTTTACCACCGTGCCCGTATGGGACGGTCAATGGAGGTTAATTCACACATGCGCACTATGGTTACTCTTGCTTGCACCGAGTGCAAGCGTCGCAACTACACGACGACCAAGAACAAGGCGACCATGCCGGATCGCATGGAGATCAAGAAGTATTGCCCTTGGTGCCGTCAGCACACCGTGCACAAGGAGACTCGCTAGTCTCTAAGCATACACGCCAGTAGTTCAATTGGTAGAGCATCGGTCTCCAAAACCGAGTGTTGAGGGTTCGAGTCCTTCCTGGCGTGCCAGTCTTTAATCCGTAAGCCTCCTTGTGGGGCTTACGGTTTCTAATGTTATAGCCACAAGGCCGAAGGGAAGCGTTCATGGCCAACAAGAAGACCAAGAAGAAGAGTACGCAGTCCGCTGCTCCTGCTTCGTCTGCTCAGGCAGAGGCCTCCAAGGACGCCGCCAAGAAGGCCGCGCCCGCCAAGGCGGACGCCAAGGCTGCCAAGAAGGCGGAGAAGAAGAAGGCCGAGAAGAACAAGAAGCCCGGCCTCATCGCTCGCGCCAAGAACTACCTGGCTTCGATTCGTTCCGAGATGAAGCGCGTCACCTGGCCCACCAAGAAGGAGCTCGTCAACTACTCCGTGGCCGTGTGCGTGTCGCTCGTCGTCGTCGGCATCGCGATCGCCGTGCTCGATCTCGTCATCGGCGAGGGTCTTATGCTCTTCGCTGGTCTGAGGGGGTAAGCAATGTCCAAGCGTTGGTATGTCGTTCACACCTATTCCGGATACGAGAACAAGGTCAAGGTTGACCTCGAGCATCGTATCGAGACCATGGGGATGCAGGATCGCATCTTCTCTATCGAGATTCCGACCGAGCGCGTCACCGAGATCAAAGAGGGCGGCAAGCGCGAGACCAAGGACTCGAAGATCTTTCCGGGTTACGTCCTCGTCCGCATGGAGATGGACGACGACGCGTGGACCTGCGTCCGCAACACCCCGGGTGTCACCGGCTTCCTCGGCGGCAACGGCAAGCCCGCGCCGCTGTCCCGCGACGAGTACAACAAGATGATGCGCAAGTCCGACAAGGGCACCGCATCCAAGCATACGTCCGTGGACATCGAGGTCGGTACCACCGTCAAGGTCATCTCCGGTCCGCTTTCGGACTTCGATGGCAAGGTGTCCGAGGTCAATGCGGAGGCCGGCAAGGTCAAGGTCACGCTCGTCATCTTCGGTCGTGAGACCCCGGTTGAGCTCTCCTTCGACCAGATCACGGTGATCTCCTAAGGTTGTCCGTTCGCGCGTTCGCGTTTCTCCTGCCGACCGCTCACCGGCGGGTGTGCTTCTAGCGGGTTCGCGCTGACGATAGATACGTATTCGCACGTTTGTGTTCAGGAAGGAATGACCATGGCTGAGAAGAAGATTGCCACCGTCATTAAGCTCCAGATCCCGGCCGGCCAGGCCAACCCGGCTCCTCCGGTCGGTCCCGCCCTGGGCGCCGCCCAGGTCAACATCATGCAGTTCTGCCAGGCCTTCAACGCCGCCACGCAGGACAAGATGGGCGACATCATCCCCGTCGAGATCTCCGTCTACGAGGACCGCACCTTCACCTTCATCTGCAAGACCCCGCCTGCGGCTCACCTCATCAAGAAGGAGCTCAAGCTCAAGGGCGGCTCCGCCGTTCCCCAGCGCGACAAGGTCGGCCAGCTCACCGACGAGCAGCTCACCAAGATCGCCGAGATCAAGATGCCGGACCTCAATGCCAACGACATCGAGGCCGCCAAGAAGATCGTTGCCGGCACCGCCCGCTCCATGGGCGTCACCATCGCCGAGTAGCGCAAGTGTGTAATCAGCAGGCGTCATCCGGCGCCTGCTTTACGCGTGCAATAGGGCACGCATCGATGTGGGAGGGCGCACGCCCGTATGACCACAGGAGGTATTAACATGGCTAAGCATGGCAAGAAGTTCCGCGCTGCCGCCGAGCTCGTGAACAGCGATCAGCTGTACACCCCGCTGGCTGCCGCCAAGCTGGTGAAGTCTCTCGACACCGCCAAGTTCGACGAGACCGTCGAGGCTCACTTCCGTCTGGGCATCGACACCCGTAAGGCCGATCAGAACATCCGCGGCTCCATCTCCCTGCCCCACGGCACCGGCAAGACCGTTCGCGTCGCCGTGTTCGCCGAGGGCGCCAAGGCCGACGAGGCCCGCGAGGCCGGTGCCGACGTCGTTGGCTCCGACGAGCTGATCGCCGACATCCAGAAGGGCGAGATCAACTTCGACGCCGCCATCGCCACCCCCAACATGATGGCGAAGGTCGGCCGCATCGGTAAGATCCTCGGCCCCCGTGGCCTCATGCCGAACCCCAAGCTCGGCACTGTCACCATGGACGTCGCCAAGATGGTCGGTGAGCTCAAGGCCGGCCGCGTGGAGTACCGTGCCGACCGTTACGGCATCTGCCACGTGCCCCTGGGCAAGAAGTCCTTCTCCGAGCAGCAGCTCGTCGAGAACTACGCCGCCCTGTACACCGAGATCCTGCGCGTGAAGCCGTCTTCCGCCAAGGGCAAGTACGTGAAGAGCGTTTCCATCTCTTCCACCATGGGCCCTGGTGTCAAGGTCGACCCTGCCGTTCAGCGCGACTTCCTCGCTGAGTAGCTCCACGTTTCATAGACGGGTTCAACCCGGTTCCGCGTCATGCGGGACCGGGTTTTTTGTTAGGCGGCGTGCCCGAAATACGCATATAGAAGTGCGCCAGTTGAAGAGCGCCTGAGGATCGAGGCTGCTGTTCGGGTTTCGCGCGAGGGTGGCGTTTTGGTGTTATGGTGCCCGATGTGTTCCGAATCTTCGGTATTGCTTTGCGTACCGTGCGATACGTACATACCGTTTGAGTCTGTATGTATACCGTCTATCTATTACAAAAGAAGTACCTCAACACACATAGTACTTATGTTAGATTGTGGGTACCAGGGAAGAGCGATTCAGGAGGTGACATATGGCCACGAAGGACGCGGTGAGCGACCTTATCCGCGGCAACATCGATGCGATCATTCTTTGCACGCTTTCCTCGAAAGACAGCTACGGGTACGAGATTCTCAAGGCTGTTGCCACGGCGAGTCGGGGGGAATACGAGATGAAGGAGCCCTCGCTGTACACGAGCCTCAAACGGCTCGAGAAGCAGGGGTTCGTCGAGAGCTATTGGGGCGACGAGACCCAGGGCGCGCGA
This sequence comes from Collinsella phocaeensis, assembly GCF_900119895.1. Lineage (GTDB taxonomy): Bacteria > Actinomycetota > Coriobacteriia > Coriobacteriales > Coriobacteriaceae > Collinsella > Collinsella phocaeensis. Next base: position 386,130 of record NZ_FQLR01000004.1, read on the forward strand.
CGAAAGTACTACCACATGACACCTGCCGGGTCGACGGAGCTTGTCGAGGCGACCGAACGCTGGGTGCGGGTGCGCGACATCATTGATTGCCTGTTGCAGCAGGATGGAGGAGAACGATGAACGAGATTCGGATGTACGTGGAGCACCTGTTCGAGGGCAAGCTGCTCACGGCCGATATGATCGAGCTCAAAGAAGAGATCTACGGAAACCTGGTGGCTCGGTACGAGGACCTCATCGCCGAGGGTGTCGAGCCCGGTGACGCCCTTGCTCGCACCAAGAAGAGCATGACGAGCATCGACGACGTGCTGGCGGGCGAGGATGCCGAGGAAAACGCCTCCGAGCTTTCGCCTGCGGGCAAGGACACGGGGTCTGGGGTGGATGCCAGTGGGGCGCAGCCGGCTGTCGCGGCGCCCGCTGGGAAGCCTACCGGCGAGAGCTTGGCTTCCGAATCCGCCGCCGAGACTGCACGGCTGGAGGCGTCGGGAGTCTCCGCTCCGGAGCCACAGGATGCCACGGCCGCGGCGCCCGCGATCGCCGCCGCTTCCGCCGCGGGTGCCGCATCCGGCGCTCCTGTGCCGCCTGAAGGTGCGGAAAACCCGTTGCCTGGACCCGTTGCGCAGCCTGCGCAAGATGCTGGCAAGAAGCGCCGCACATGGATTATCGTCGCGGCTGTCGTTGCGGCGATTCTGCTTGTGCCGGCGCTGCTGTTTGGGGCCGGTATGATCGGCTTCACGTCGATGAGCGGTGCGGACGTTGATATCGACGAGGGCCGCGTGGAAGTCGAAGACGGCAAGGGCAACGAGGTGACGATCGACCCGCAGCAGGGAATTACGGTGACGGACGGTGACAATGAGGTGACCATCGGGTCCGACGGCATCGTGCGCATCGATGGCGATCCGGCGGACGACCTCCTTACCGCGGTGGTGAACGCGCGGTCCGGCGACGTGAAAGAGCTGGTGAACACGGATCCGGCCGATGCTGCCGCGGTGGAGCGCGTGCTGAGGGCCCTGCCGATGAGCCAATGGCTGAGCGACCTCGATGTGACGCGCGGCGTGGACGTCCTGTCGTTTGCGTATCGCGAGGTGCCGGACACGTACGAGGGCGAGTCCGTGGATATCGCGCTGGCCTACAACGTGGCCGCCATCTTCTGCACGATGCCGACGCTCAATGAGGTCCAGGTCACGCTGACGGAGAGCGATGAGCCTGCCGACGAGAGCTGCTACGTGTTCAAGCGCGACGACGTGCAGCAGCGGATCGGCGTGTGCCTCGACGAGGGCATGGTGAACGAGGCTGGCTGGACGCAGATCATGCGGGATCACCTGTACAAGCATGATTTTGCCGAGAACCTGGTGGATGCTGCGGAGCGCGCCTGGCGCTAGAGCGCGGTCCTCCACCTCAAATTAGGGACAGGCACTTATTTGAGGCGGGCCCCGGTTCTATCGAGAGCGGCCTTCGGCCACGTTGTGCATCTGCACTCCGTGGCCGAAGGCCGTTTTCGTTTGGTGGGTATGCCGTGGGAGCATGCGCGCTCAATTTGGTGCCTGTCCCCTTTTTGAGATTGAGCTCCTCCGGCTGCGCTTACACCAGCGCCGCGATGGAACGGACCACGGCGTCGGCCGCCAGGCCCGTCTTCGTCGCATCCTCGACCTGAAGGATGATCTTTCCCTTGATGCCGAGTTCCGAGATCTCGGAGAACAGGACGCGCGGCCCGTCGATGACGGGGGAGACGCCGCCCGCCGCATCCCCTGCAAGGCGGGCAAGCTGCTCGGCAAGGGCGTCCATGTGCTCGGTGCGCGCACCGCCGTCGTCGCCCAGGCGCGGCACGGCGAAGGGAACGGCCACGCGGTTGGCGGGAAGCAGGTGCACGAGCGCCGTCTTGGAGATGATCGAGTTGGGGATGATCACGGTCTGGCCGAGCGCGTCGCGGATCGTGGTGTGACGCCACGTGACGTCCTGCACCACACCGGTCTCGGACCCGACCTCGATGTTGTCGCCGGGCTTGACGATGCCCATGAAGGTAACCTGCAGCCCTCCGATGAGGTTGGAGAGCGTGTCCTGGAAACCGAGGGAGACGGCGATACCGCCGACGCCAAGGGCGGCGACGAGCGCGTTGGCGTTGATTCCGAAGCAGGCATCGAGCAGCACGCTCGCCCCCAGCGCCCAGATGACCCCGCGTGCGATGTTGACCAGGATGCTGGAGCTGGGCAGCGGGTTGCTGTCACGCTCGAGCAGTTTGCGCAGGGTGCGCGCCGCGATGCGCGAGGCGACGGCGGTGACGATCACGATGAGGACGCCCCACAGCGCGGTCTTGATGGCCGGCATGGCGAGGAGATCGAAGAGTGGCTGGAAAAGCTCGGGCATGTGGCAGGCCTTTCGAATCCGGTAAACCCGTAGGTGTCGCCCCATCATACCTGTCTTGCTCCTACCGCTAACGCGCTGGGCGCCTTATTAGAGAAAAGCGACACGCAGGGAGCGCGCCGGCCTTCAGGGCCGGCGCGCTCGGCATGTCCGCCGGCGGCTGCGGCGTTTGCGTGCTTCCCGACGCGGCAATTGCAGGGCGCCGACGCGGTTTTCGCCCGCGGACATGGGCGTCAGCGTCGTATCCATAACGTTTTTCGTACCGGAAGCGGATTCGCCTAGTACACCCTCGTGCTCCGTCGGTAAAACCGCTGGTAGTAAGGGTGCGGAATAACGGGATACTCGGGGCTTTTCAGAAGTTGTACGAAAAACGCGGTAGATAGTAAGCGAGCGCGATTCCCGGGCGCTCGGGGGCCGCGGAATCGGTGGGTCCGAAGGCCTTCTTCGCCGGATTTCACGCATGGTCCGACTCTTTTGGGCCCCATGCGCGGCGATGGCCTTGCTGTCGCTTCGCTCCGCCCGGTCCGCCTGGCTGCGTGCGTTCAATCAGCGCATATGCGCCGGGCCGCACTGCGCCAACTTGTCAAAATACTTGAAGACCGGGTTCACCTTGCGGCGAGATTCGGAAACGGGTTCCGCCTTGCGGTGAAACGAACGCGGGGCCCGGCAGCATGTCGGGCCCCGCGTCGGGTGCGCTCGCATGCAGCGTGCGCGTATGGCATGCGTCTCCTGCTGTGCGGCGGTGAACGGCTAGCTCAGCAGCATGCGGTCGTTGGCGAGCTCGCCGCCGGAGACCTCCTCGAACTTGCGGAGCAGGTCGGGCACGGTGAGGCTCTTCTTCTCGTCGCCCGAAACGTCGTAGATCACGTTGCCGTCGCTCATCATGATGAGGCGGTTGCCCAGGCGGATGGCGTCGTTCATGTTGTGCGTGACCATGAGCGTGGTGAGGCGGCGCTCGGAGACGATGCGCTCAGTGAGGTCGAGCACCTTCGCGGCCGTCTTGGGGTCGAGCGCGGCGGTGTGCTCGTCGAGCAGCAGCAGCTTGGGGTCGGTGAGCGTCGCCATAAGCAGGGTGAGCGCCTGGCGCTGACCGCCGGAGAGCAGGCCGACCTTCGCCGTCATGCGGTTCTCGAGGCCCAGGCCCAGGGTCGCCAGCAGCTCGGGATACTCGTCCTTCTCCTGCTTGGTGATGCCCCAAGCCAGGCCGCGGTGCTTGCCGCGACGGCGCGCGAGCGCGAGGTTCTCGTCGATCTGCATGTCGGCGGCGGTGCCGCGCATGGGGTCCTGGAACACGCGGCCCAGGTACTGGGCGCGCTTGGGCTCCGAGAGGCGCGAGATGTCGACGCCGTCGAGCTCGATGGTGCCGGAATCCAGCGGGTACACGCCGGCGATCATGTTGAGCAGGGTGGACTTGCCCGCGCCGTTGCCGCCGATCACGGTGACGAAGTCGCCGTCGGCCAGCGTGAGGTCGACGCCCGTGAGCGCGCGCTTCTCGGTGACGGTGCCGCGGTTGAAGGTCTTCTTCACATGGGACAGCTTAAGCATCTGCCTCACCGCCCTTCGTGTAGCTGGAGCGCAGCTTGAACTTCTCCCACACCACGGGCACGCAGAGCGCGAGCGCGACGATCAGGGCGGACAGGAGCTTCATGTCGTTGGCGTCCATGCCCATCTGCAGCACGATGGCGCGGATGAGGAAGTAGACGATGGAGCCGGCCACGGCGGAGACCAGGCGGCTCTTGAAGCCGGTGAGCTTGCCGGGGGTGAGGCGGCCGAGCACCTCGCCGATCACGATGGCGGCGAGGCCGATCACGATGGCGCCCGTGCCCATGCCGATGTCGGCGTACTTCTGGCTCTGGCAGATGAGGCCGCCGGAGAGGCCCACAAGGGCGTTGGACAGCATGAGGGCGATCATCTTGGTCTTGGCGGTGGACACGCCGAGCGCGCGGATCATGTCCTCGTTGTTGCCGGTGGCGCGCAGGGCGCTGCCGATCTCGGTGCCGAAGAACCAGTAGAGCGCGGCGATGATGGCCACCGCGGCGATGAGGCCCACGATGATCGAGCCGGCGTTGTTGGACAGGCCGGTCATCTCCGTCATGCGGGAGAAGATCGTCTCGCTCTGCAGCAGGGGCGTGTTGGATTTGCCCATGATGCGTAGATTGATGGACCACAGGCTGATCTGCGTGAGGATTCCGGCGAGGATCGCGGGGATCTCGAGCACGGTGTGCAAAAAGCCGGTGACGGCGCCGGCGAGCATGCCGGCGAGCATGGCGGCGATGACGGCGACGAGCGGGTCGACGCCGGAGACGACGAGGACCGCGCACACGCTTCCGCCGAGCGCGAAGCTGCCGTCGACCGTGAGGTCGGCGATGTCGAGCAGCTTGTAGGTGATGAAGACGCCGAGGACCATGATGCCCCAGAGGATGCCCTGGGAGGCGGCGCCGAGGAGCGCACCTGTCATGCATTCCCTCCTTCTATCGCGGGGCCGCGAGCCAAATGAACCCCGGCGGGCGGACCCGTCGGGGTTCATCGCTGCGACGATGGAATATACCTCGTGAAAGTCTACCATGCGCGCGGTGACCCGCAGCAACGCCGGGCGTTCCGTAACGCGTCCGAAACGGAAGGGCGCGGGGCGCGGGTGTCGGGCACGGAAGGATGCCCGCGCCCCGGAGCCGCGAGGAAGCGGGCCAGGGCGCGGGGCGTCGGGCGCCGCGACGGGCGGGGCGCGTGCCTGCCGCTACGCGCTCACGTCCGTGCCGCCCTCGTCGGCAAGCGCGGTCACGTCCACGCCGATCTCGTCGGCGGTCTTCTGGTTGTACACCAGGTCGCATTCATCGGCGGACATGGTCTCGATGGGCATCTCGGCGGGGTCGGCGCCCTCGGAGAGGATCTTCACCGCCATCTCGCCCGCGCGGCGCCCGAGCTCCTCGTAGTTGATGGAAATGCTCGCCAGGCCGCCGGCCTCCACGTGGGCGACCTCGCCGCACACGGTGGGGATCTTGGCTTCGTTGGCGATCATGGCGATGGTGGACATGGCCGAGGCGATCGTGTTGTCGGTGGGCGTGTAGATGGCGTCCACCTTGCCCACCATGGACTCGGCGACCTGCTGGACCTCGTTGGAGCTGGACACGGTGTACTTGACGCCCGCAAGCCCGAGCTTCTCCAGCTCGGCGGCGGCCATGTCGATCTGGATCTTGGAGTTTGCCTCAGCGGTGCAGTAGAGCAGGCCTACCGTCTCGGCGTCGGGTAGCAGGCGCTGCAGCAGGTCGATCTGCGCGGCGACGGGATTCATGTCGGAGGTTCCGGTGACGTTGCCGCCGGGGGCGTCGTTGTCCGCGACCAGCTCGGACGCGGCGAAGTCGGTGATCGCGGTTCCCACGACGGGGATGTCCGAGGTGGCGCCCGCCATGGCCTGCGCCGCGGGCGTGCCGATGGCGAGCACGAGGTCCACGCCGTCGTTCACGAACTTGCTCGCGATCGTCTGGCAGGCGGACTGGTCGTTCTGCGCGTTCTGCTGGTCGACCTGCGCGCCGATGCCGGCTGCCTCGACGGCTGCGACGAAGCCCCTGTTGGCCGCGTCGAGCGCCGGGTGCTCGGTGAGCTGCAGGACGCCGATCTTGTAGGCGCCGCCGTCCGTGGCGGCGCCGCTGCCGGCGGGGGCGCCGGCGTTTCCGCAGCCGGCGAGGCCGAGGCCGGCGGCTGCGGCGAGCACGCCGGCGCCGGCGATGCCCTTGGTGAACGAGCGACGGGAGCAAAGGGTGCGATCCATGGCGGGTCTCCTAACGTGCGCGCGGGGCGCGGGGCGTATGCGGTGGAAGCCGTGCGAGGGCCGTGGCGGCGCGATGGCGGCCGCAGGGCGCACGGCGTGCTGGCCGTCGGGTGCCCTCGAGGGGCGTCCGACGAAGGTCGGCGTTTCAGGCCGCGCTAGACGGTCTGGCCACCGTCGAGGATGGAAACGTTGACGCCGAGCGCGTCGGCGGTGGCCTGGTTCACGATGAGCTGGCACTCCTCGCTCGACAGGTACTCGATGGGCATGTCTGCCGGGTCGGCTCCCTCGGAGAGGATCTTCACCGCCATCTCGCCCGCTTTGTAGCCGAGGTCGTGGTAGTTGATGCTGTAGGACGCCAGGCCGCCGTCTTCGACCATGGTATCGCATCCCACGATGGTGGGCAGGCCGTTCTCGTTGGCGATGTCCGAGACGGCCGCCATGCCGGCGGCGATGGTGTTGTCGGTCGGCGCGTAGATGGCGTCCACCTTGCCCACCATGGACTGGACTACCTGCTGGATCTCGTTGGAGGACGAGACGGAGTAGCGCTCGTGCGCCACGCCGGCGGCGTCGAGCGTCTCCTCGGCGAGCTTGACCTGGACCTCGGAGTTGGACTCGGCGGAGCAGAACAGGATGCCGACGGACTCGGTGTCGGGCAGAAGCTTGAGCATGAGGTCGATCTGGTCGGCGACGGGGGTGAGGTCGGAGCTGCCGGTGACGTTGCCGCCCGGGGCGTCGTTGTCTGCAACGAGGCCGCTCTCGGCGTAGTCGGTGATGGCGGATCCCACGATGGGGATGTCCGAGGTGGCGCCGGCCATGGCCTGGGCGGCGGGCGTGGCGATGGCGAAGACGAGGTCCACGCCGTCGTTCACGAACTTGCTCGCGATCGTCTGGCAGGCCGACTGGTCGTTCTGCGCGTTCTGCTGATCGACGCTGCAGGAGATGCCGGAGTCGTTGAGGGCGTCAACGAAGCCCTTATTGGTCTGGTCGAGCGCGCCGTGCTCGGTGAGCTGCAGCACGCCGATCTTGTAGTTGCCGCCCTTGGATCCGGCGGAGCTGCCGGTGCTCGCTGCGGGCTTGTCGGATCCGCAGCCTGCCAGGGCGCCGGCGGCGAAGAGGCCGGCGGTGACGATGAGGTTTCTGCGAGAGATGCTCTTCACGGCGATCAGCTCCGTTTCTATCGGGAAATGGTGCCTTCTGAATGGTCACTTTACTATAGGAAAGCATGTAAGGGACATACTAGCGCCCCCGCATCGTATGCTCAATTCGTTACAGACGTGTTAACGTGGCAGCGTCGGCGGGGCGGGCAAGGGAGGTCGACGCGTGCGGCTGGCGAGGGTCGTGCGCGCGCGAGGTCTCCGTGAATCTCTTCTCGCGCATTGTCGTTCAGGCGGTGCCGGGCTGCGCTGCGCGCCTGCGAGGGGTTGGATGCGCCCCATGGGGGTAGAATGCGGCTTGGGCCCTCGATGGCCCAACCACACGAAAGGATCTTCCATGTACGTGCTCACCAGCCGGGTCAGATATAGCGAAATCGACGAAAGCGGCGCCTTGAGTCCGCTCTCCCTCATCAACTACCTGCAGGATTGCAGCGCATTTCACGCTGAGGACGTGGGCGCGGGGATCGCGGCGTCCGTCGAGCGCCGAGCCGCCTGGATGATCGCGGCGTGGAAGATCCGCATCCACCGGCTGCCGAGCATGGGCGAGTCCATCCGCATCGGGACGTGGCCCACGGGCTTCAAGGGGCTGATGTCCAACAGGAACTTCGTCATGGAGGCGGCCGACGCCCCCGAGGGGTCCGCGCCTTTGGTGGAGGCGGATTCCGCCTGGTTCCTCTTCGATGTGGACGCGGGGCGCCCGCGTCGCCTCGTGCACGATGACCTCGCCTGCTACTTGGAGGGAGACCAGTTCGAGCCCGCGCTCGATATGCCTGCCGTGCAGCGCCGCCTGCGCGTCCCCCGCGATGCCGAGCCCGTCGTCGCCGATGCGGTCACGGTGACGGGCAGCCACATCGACACGAACCACCATGTGAACAACGCCCAGTACGTGGGCATGGCGCTCGACGCGCTGCGCGCGCTCGCGCCGGCGCCGGAGGGAAGCGTCTGGGAGCTGCCCCCGCAGCCCGAGCCGCGCGGGATCGACGTTCAGTACGTCGCCGCGGCGAAGCTTGGCGATGCCGTCGCGCCGCACGTGTATCCGCTCGAGGCCGCAGAAGACGGAGCGCAGGAGGTGCTCGTGGCGCTCGACGCTCCCGACGGCGGTCACTATGCGCTGGTGAAGCTGGCGTTCTAGCGCTCGGCCGGATCGGCCCACAGCTTCCGATTCAGGACCTCAATTTAGGGACTGTCCTTCAATTGAGGTGGGGGTCCGTGGGGGGTCCGGATCTGGCACAAAATGCACTCGAGTCGGTATTCGGTGCGTATATGCGCGGCTGCGTCGGCTGTTGATCTCTATAATAGAGGTATGTTCAGAGACATCTGTAACGGTATCTTGACGAATGGCAGTGTCCGGCCACTGCAAGATTGCGCATCGAGTTCCCTCACGGTCGTCATCGACCAGCTTGCCGGGTTCGTTGGTACCGACTCGATGGCATTTCGTGCCACAACTGTTGAGGGGCACGGGAATACGGGAATATTCGATGCATATTCCCGGCTGTGTTAACCCTTTTTGGAGGTCCTGGCCACCCTGACGGCGACCCTCGCCTCGACGGCGTACTCCTCGCGGAACAGCGCGCGCCGCGTCGTCCGGTACCTGCCGACGGCGAGGATGGAGAGCAGCGCCGACGTCGCCGCGCGGCTGCCGCCGGCCCCGCGGTAGCTCGCCTGCCGGCAGAACCACCACATGTACCTCTGCATGCGCCTCGACGCGACGCCCCGGAACCTCGCGATGAAGTGCTTGAGCGCGGAGTGCACCGCGTTCAGGGCGTTGAGGGCGTGTTCGCCGGAGTAGGAGCGCGCCACCTCGAGACCGAGCGCCCCCGCCGCCGTGCCGAGGCTCGAGGACATCTCGCACGCCACCCTCGTCCCGCGGTGCGCGAGCCGCGCCAGCCGGCCGCGCGCGTCGGCGGCGACGGTCGCGGACGAGGATACCAGCACGTCGGCGCTCCCGTCCGACCCGACCACCGTGAGCAGCGTGTCGCGCTCGCGGGCGCCGCCCCCGCGGCGGCGCGGCGCCCTCCAGGGCTCGAAGCCGGGGTTGCGCGAATGGTTCCCGGAGAAGCTCTCGGGCGGGAACGCCTCGTCGGCCTCGACGGCGTCCTCGGGGCCGGTCGTGAACACGGTGACCTCCCCCCTGAGCGCCTCGCACGCCCTCACGCGCATGAACCACGCGGTCTTGGGGCTGACCCCGCACTCCTCGGCGCACTCGCGCAGCGTGAGGCGGGCGCAGAAGCACCTCGCGAAGGCCGCCCAGGCCTCCGCGGGCAGGTGGGAGCGCGAGAGCACCCCGCCCGTGTCGAGCGTGAAGCTGCGCGCGCAGCCGCGGCGCAGCCAGCGCTGCCTGGCCGCGGCGGGCGATCCGCTCGCACCCGCGGCGCGGGCAGCGCCGGGGGCCGCCGAGGCGCGAGCGCTCGCGCAGGAACGCGCCCTCGGCCTCCCTGACCTCGACTTTGTATAAAAGCTCGGCCCTCTCGGCCGGTTTGAGCGCGAGGACCTCCCCGATCAGCGCGTCGAGCCCGCCCCTCATGGCCGCACCCCCTCCTGTCAAGGACTTCTACCTGCGGGTCCATCCTCGCGCCCCGCGCGGACAGAAGCACCTCCAAAAAGGGTTAACACAGCCATATTCCCGACTGTACTGCATATTTTTTGCATATGGATCTGCATGCGGGCAAATCGTCCCCCGAGTTTCGCAAGGATCCGCCTCAAGAGCGAGCTGGATACGAAAACGGGCGCGGCCGCTTCGTGCGGTCGCGCCCGTCTGGCGTATATCCCTCGCGGCGCCTCAAAAAGGTGCCTGTCCCCTTTTTGAGGTTTAGAAGTCGCAGCTGCCCACGGTGCGGGGGTGCGGCAGGACGTCGCGGATGTTGCCGACGCCCGTGAGGTACATGACCAGGCGCTCGAAGCCCAGGCCGAAGCCCGCGTGCTTGCAGGTGCCGTAGCGGCGCAGGTCGAGGTAGTACTTGTACTGCTCGGGGTCCATGCCCAGCTCGGCGATGCGGCGCTCGAGCACGTCGAGGCGCTCCTCGCGCTGGGAGCCGCCGATGATCTCGCCGATGCCGGGGACCAGGCAGTCGGCCGCGGCGACGGTTTTGCCGTCGTCGTTCAGGCGCATGTAGAAGGCCTTGATCTCGACCGGGTAGTCGGTCACGAACGTGGGGCACTTGAAGTGCTCCTCGGTGAGGAAGCGCTCGTGCTCGGTCTGCAGGTCGATGCCCCAGCTCACGGGGTACTCGAACTGGTGGCCGGTGGCGACGGCGTCCTCGAGGATCTTCACGGCTTCGGTGTAGGTGACGCGTGCGAAGTCGGAGTTCGCTACATGCGTGAGGCGCTCGATGAGGCCCTTGTCCACGAACTTGTTGAGCATGGCGAGCTCGTCGGGGCAGCGGTCCATGACGTCGCGGATGACGTATTTGAGCATGTCCTCGGCGAGGTCCATGTCGTCGGCGAGGTCGGCGAAGGCGATCTCGGGCTCGATCATCCAGAACTCGGCGGCATGGCGCGTGGTGTTGGAGTTCTCGGCACGGAAGGTGGGGCCGAAGGTGTAGACGTCGCCGAAGGCCATGGCGAAGTTCTCGGCGTTGAGCTGGCCGGACACGGTGAGCGAGGCGGCGGTGCCGAAGAAGTCCTGGCTGAAGTCCACGTTGCCGTGCTCGTCCAGCGGCGGGTTGGCCGGGTCGATCGTGGTGACGTGGAACATCTCGCCGGCGCCCTCGCAGTCGCTCGCGGTGATGATGGGGGTGTGCACGTAGACGAAGCCGCGGTCCTGGAAGAAGCGGTGGATGGAGGCGGCGGCCACGGAGCGGATGCGGAAGACGGCGCGGAAGAGGTTGGTGCGCGGGCGCAGGTGCTGCTGGGTACGCAGGAACTCGACGGTGGCGCGCTTCTTCTGCAGCGGGTAGTCCGGGGCGGAGGCGCCCTCGACCACGATCTGGGTCGCAGCGAGCTCGAAGGGCTGGGGAGCGTCCGGGGTGAGCTTGAGCTCGCCGGTGCAGACCAGCGCGGCGGAGACGTTCTGGTGGGCGATCTCGTCGTAGTTCTCGAGCGCCTCGCGGTTCATGACGACCTGCAGGTCCTTGAAGCAGCTACCGTCGTTCAGGGTGACGAAGCCGAAGTTCTTCATGTCGCGGACGGACTTGACCCATCCGGCGACGGTGACGGTGCTGCCACCGAGGGCCTCGGCGTCGGCGTAGAGCTGGGCGATCTTGGTGCGATCCATGCCATTCCTTTCACGCGGGAAAGCGTATAACTTGACTAACGTTTCATTCTAGCAGCTGGACGCAAGCGTGTGTCGGCTGCGCGGCGGGCGGAGGCGGCTGCGGCGGCGCGCGGCGGGCCCTAGGTCGAACGGCGCGCCGAGGGCAGCTCGCCGCATCGGAGGGTGAGCCCCTTGGTCCACGGGCCCCACCGTGCCGAAAGGGTACGTCCCTCTTGGCACGAGGGCACGCTTCTCGCGGCGCGTCGCGGTGTGCCGGTGGAGGGTTTGTGTTCGCTTGACCCCGACGTAACGTCGGGGTTTTTACTGGGTGCCGAAAAGAACCGGGACCTTGGGACGAAAGGGGGCGCCATGTTCAAAGGCGCCGTGCTGCGCTACCTCATCTCCGACGCACTTTCCATGCTGGGCAACTCGATTGCGGGCGTGGTGCTCCCGCTGGTGCTGCTGGCGCGCACGGGGGACGTGCTCGCCGCGGGCTCGCTCGCGCTGATCTGCGCCGTGCCGCAGTTCGTGTTCGGGCTTCTGGGCGGCGCGGTGCTCGACCGCGTCGACCGCAAGCTGGTGTGCGTGGTCTCCGACCTCGTCTCGGCGCTGTCCATCGCCCTGCTCCCGATCGTGGACGAGGTCTGGGGGCTCTCCTTCGGCTGGTTCGTGGCGCTCGGGCTGCTGGGGGCGGTGGGCGACGTGCCGGGCATGACGGCGCGCGACGCCCTGCTTCCGGCGGTCTGCCGCCACGAGGGGGTCGACCTGCAGCGGTTCGTGGGCGCCAGCCAGTCGCTCGCCTCCCTCACCACCATCGCGGGGCCGGCGGCCGCCGCGCTGCTGATGGGCGCCCTCGGCGACATCGACGCGCTGTGGGTCACGGCCGCGTGCTCCTGCCTGGCGTCCGCGGTGAGCGCGACGCTCCCGCGCGAGGTGGGCGCCGTGAGCGCGGCCGTCCCCGCCGACACCGCGGATGCTTCCGCCGATTCCGCGCCGACCGGTTTCTCCGCCCTGGCGGCCGCCCCGCCTCGGCGCTGCTGGGATTCTTCGCCTTCGACCGCGTATCCGACGAGCGTCGCGGCTCGACGATGGGCACGCTGAACGCCCTGTACCTCGTCGTCGCCCCCGCGGGAACCTTCATGGGCTCGGCGCTGCTGAGCGCGCTCGACCTCAAGGGCACGGGCATCGCGCTCACCGCGGCCTGGATCGTCGTGACGGCGGCGACGCTCGTCGCTCCCGCCCTGCGCGACCTGGGGGACGCGCGCGGCGCGGACGTGGTACAACAGGGGAGTGACGAGACCGTTCCGTGCAAGGAGTGCGAGTAGATGAGAAGCGGCGAGCTGGCGAGCCTGGCGGGCGTGACGGTGCGCACCCTGCGGCACTACCACGCGATAGGCCTTCTGGCCGAGCCGCCGCGCTCGGAAAACGGGTACCGCTCGTACGGCCCGGAGGACCTGCTGCGCGTCCTGCGCATCCGCCAGCTCGCCTCGCTCGGCTTCTCGCTGGACAAGATCGGCCCCATGCTCGACGAGCTCGATGCCGAGCGGGCGGGCGAGGGGATCTTGTCGGGCGACACCCCTTCGGCCTCCGTCGACGGGCTGCTCGATGAGCTGGACCGCACGCTCGCGCGCCAGATCGAGCATCTCGAGCGCCAACGCGCGACCGTGGCGCGTCTGCGCCAGGGCGAGCTGACCGCCGACTACCCCGAGCGCGCCGCGAACGCCCTGGGGGCCCTGCGCGCCTTCGAGGAGCGGTCTGGGGTCCCGGGGATGCTCGACGCTGCGCTCTTGCAGGACGACTGGCTCGCTATGGGCATCGCCGCCCATCTGTACTCGGATGCGGAGCTCGCCGAGATCGAGCGCGTGTTCCGCGCGATCCCGGAGCGCGGCCTTGCGGACGAGTACCGGCGCCTGGGCGCGCTGTACGACGCGCTGCCGCACGACGCCTCGGCGGGGGAGCGCGAGGTGGCGATCGAGGCGGGGATGGCGTTTTTGGAGCGGCTCTCCGATTGCTTCGACCCTGCGAACTGGCTGAAGCCCGACACCGATTGCGACCGCCTGCTCGAGCAGGCGGCGGCGTCGGGGTTCAACGAGGCGCAGCTCGCCGTCTCCGACGAGCTGTTCTGGCGCTTCACGCGCCGTCTCGCCGAGCGCGCGGGCGGCAGATAGCGCGCAAAGGGCCATGCGCCCGCGCCGCCCGCCCCGACCGCATGCTCGCTCGCCGCGCCAAAAGGGACGTACCCTTTTGGCGCGCATTGGGCGCGCTGGCTTCGCCGGTGTCTAGGGCTCGCTAGCGAAACGCGTCGCCGTGCCATGAGGGATGCGCCCTCATGGCACGCGTGTCCTTTCGGCGCGCATCGGGCGCGCTTCTTGCGGTGCGCAGGTTCCGCTGGTGGAGCCCCGCCCGTCTCGCTTGCGCCCGGCGCGCATTCCGGGTACAACGAGGGGGAGGCCGGATGCGGCCGCGTGAGGAGGAGGCGTCGTGAAGCTATCGTTCAAGTCAAAGCCCATGAGCGTGTACAGCGAGGTCGAGGTGAAGGCGGCCGATGGCGCCGTGCTGTTCACCTCCGAGACCGAGCCTCTCTCGCCTGAGCATCTCACCAGGCTGAAGGATGCCTCCCACTCCATCGTGGCGACCACGGTCTCCCCGGTCCTCGAGAAGGCATCCCGTGCGCACCGCATCGAGTTCGCGGACGGCCGCGCCATGGACCTCAAGCGCACCTGGCCCCATACCTGGAGCACCGTCGACAGCACCGTGATCGCGGACGAGCCGGCGTGGCGCTGCTCGATCCACCGCGCGTGGACCACGCGCTTCTGCCTGCGCGACGAGGACGGGAGCGAGATCGCGGTGGGCACGCAGGAGCTGGGAGGGCTGGGGGATGCCTACAGCGTGGAGGTGCTCGATGAGGCGCGGCTGGTTGAGGTCGTGGCCTTCGGCCTCGTAGTGTGCCGCGTGATCGCCCTCGACCGACCCGCGCCCGCCGCCTGACGGCGAGTCTCTCTGGTTGTTCGCGTGGCATCTGCCCGCACGATGGCGCCCCCGGCGCCCCGGCATGCAGTCCGGGCGCCGGGGGCGCTTTGTGCGAGGAGGGGATGCCGGGGGATCCGGGGCGCGAGGCGGAGCCGCGGCCCGCGGCGCGCGGCAGGTTCGCTACGCGTCGAACGAGGCCGGGGCGAACGCGCACTCGAACAGCGCGTCGGGGCACGCTTCGTCGGCCTGCGCGAGCGAGGCGGCGTACAGGACGGGGTCGCCGTCGAACTGCGCGTAGTACGTCCCGGTCGCGGCGGAGAAGCAGCCCGTGTAGAGGGTGCGCTCGGCTTCCCCGTCCGCGGAGCGCGCGGTCCCCTCGACCATCGCGACGTTGCCGAGCGTGCGGAGCATCCGCGCCACGTTGGCGCGTTCGCCGCGGCGCACGGGATGGTGGGTGTTGTGGAACGCGGCGCGCGTGAAGCGCGCGGGCGAGCAGGCGTCGCCGGGAAGCCCGAGCACGCCGGCGCCCACGCCCAGCGGCTGCACGGCGAGCTCGCCCCAGGGGACGGGCTGCGGCGCGGCCGTGTTGAGGGCGGTGTAGGTGCGCAGGTTGGTGAGGTGCCAGGGGAGGTCCGGGGCGTTGGCGAGCACGCCGACGGGGTCGTCGAGCACGTGCAGGCCGTCGGCCATGCTCTCGACGACGACGGCCCGCGAGCCGTCCGAGACGATCCAGTGAAGGCTCGCGCCGCCGGCTCCGCCCGCCTGCGCATCGACGGTGATCGCGGCCCCCTCGAGCGCGCGGACGACCTCCTCCACCGAGCCGAAGCTCGCGGCGACCCAGCAGGGGAACTCGGAGACGGTCACGTTGGCGGCGCCGTCCTGCGGGTCCTTGGCGTAGCGAGCGCACCCGGGGAAGTTGAGCCCCGCGACGGCGAGGCCCGCGTCGTTTCCGCAGTCGAAGAAGAGCGGGAAGCCCCCGGCGTCGACGCACATGCCGATGACGGTGTGCTTGGCGGGGACGGCGGGCAGATGGGTGTAGGCGAGGCGGTATCCCGCGGGGACGATGCGGCAGCGCTCGCCGTAGCCGCAGGTCCAGTTGAGGTTGCGGCCGAGGTAGAGGTTTCCGGCGTCATCGGGGAAGCAGACGGCAGTGCACATGGGGCTCCTTTCGCAAGCGGTACGGATGCATATCTACCCGCCGGGAAAGGGGGGGGGCTGCGCGCAGGGGCCGCTGGGCGGCGGGACGGGTCGCGGCCGACGGTGCGGTCGCGGAGGCCCGCCCGCCGGAGCGCGGCGGCGCCTACTTCATCCGCAGCGGTCTGTTGCCGTTGCGGAACACCAGGTAGCTGTACACGCAGGTAAGCAGGCTCGCGCCGAGGACGCTTGCGATCAGGATGGTGACGGCAGACCCGCCTAGCGTCTGGGAGAAGAGGCCGCCGAGCGCCGTCGCGATGCCCGCGACCACCATGGCCACGCCGCCCACGCGGTGGGTGAGGCGCCAGTTGCGGTCGTCGTCGAGCGCCCAGGGCGTCTTGATGCCGAAGCTGTAGTTGCGCTTGATCTTGGGGAGGTAGTTCCCCAGCAGGATGAAGCCGATCCCCACGGTCGTTCCCGCGAAGATGCCGATGGGGCTGTTGTCCTCGGGCACGATCCCGAAGACCGTGAGCTCTGTGGTCCAGGTGATGGCGACCAGGAAAAGCGTCATGAGCGCGACGAACCCGGTGTAGAACGAGCCCATGCGCTTGTAGGCGCGCCCGCGCGGGTCCATACGGGGCACGACGTAGAAGAGCGCGAGGAACCCGAGGGGCAGCAGGTCGAGTCCGAGCGCGGCCTCGCGGGGGCTCCAGCCGTCGACGCTGCCGGCGACGTCCCAGTGAGTGGGGACCATGGCCGGGAGCTGCGGGAAGAGCACGAGGTGCCCGATGAAGCTCGCGACGCAGACCGCGCCGAGCGCCAGCAGCGCGCGGCGGCTCAGCGGCGACTTGGACGTCGGCGCGGATGCGTTCCCGCCCGATGCCCGCCTGTCGTGTGCGGACGTTTCCGGCCGTCTGCTGCCCGTGTTCTCGATGTCGGTCATTGGTCTTCGCTCCTATCGGTAAAGGTGTAGAACCACCTCATGAGGTCCTGCATGACGGTGGTGTTGAGGCTGTAGACGATGGACTGCCCGTCGCGTTCCGCGTCGACGAGGCCCGCCGCCTTGAGCGTGCTGAGATGGTGGCTGATCGAGGGCTTTGTCATGTCGAAGTGTTCGGCGAGCTCTCCGGCGGTGAGTTCGCCCGCCCGAAGCAGTTCCAAGATCCGTCGTCGCGTGGGGTCCGCGAGTGCCTTGAAGGCTGATTCCCCCATGGCTGCTCCTTTCGAAACGAGTGCGCTACAGAGACTGTTAGATAATTAGAAATATATCTAACAAATGAGGATTATAGGGTTGCTTGGTCTCGTGTCAAGAACCTAGGCGGACTTCGGAGGCGTGCGCATCGTCTCGCCGCGCGTTTCGCGCCGTCGCGTGGTACGCTGTCCTGCGCGGTCGCCCCGCGGCGCCGCGCATTGCATCTCATCCAGACCGAAGGCGAGCGAAGATGATCATCGAGACCCATGCCCTGTGGGGAGAGGAGCCGGTGCCCGATTACCCGGCGACGTTCACGTCCTACCTTGCGGACGCCAACCCGAAGGCCCCCGGCGCGCTGCGGCCGGCGGTCATCATCTGCGGCGGCGGATCGTTCACCCATATCGCCCGGCATGAGCAGGAGCCCGTGGCGCTGGAGTTTCTCGCCTATGGGTACCAGGCGTTCGTGCTCGATTACGTGACGAAGGAGACGGGTGACCCGTCGTTCCCCAACCCGGAGGCCGACCTCGCCAAGATGGTCGCGCGTGTGCGTGCGAACGCGGCGGAGTGGCGCATCGACCCTGCGCGCGTGTGCGTCGTGGGATTCTCCGCCGGGGCCTTCGTGTGCGCCTCGCTTGCGGCGCAGTGGAAGGAGGGTTGCCTTTCCGCAGCTACCGGGGAGGCGGCGGCCTCCATCCGGCCGGATGCCGTGGTGTTGGGATATCCGCTGCTCGACCTGCGCGTGACTCGCGACGAGCAGACGCGCGACCCGCGGATCGACCTGCGGGTGCCCAAGACGGGCGGAAAGACCGGCCGCGACCTGCTCATGGAGTACCTGTCGCTCGTGGCCGGCGGGGAGGCGACCGAGGAGCGGCTGCAGGAGATCTGTCCGGCATCGCACGTGTCGCGCGCGATGTCCCCGACGTTTATCTGGGCGACTGCGGACGATAAGACCTGCCCGGTGCGCCAGGTGTACGATTTCGCGTCTGCGCTGTCTGCGGCGGGTGTCGTCCACGAGCTCCATGTGTTCGCCGCGGGCGGGCATGGGCTTTCCGTCGCGAACGCGAGCACGCGTGTCGAGGGTGTCGAGGAACGTCAGGAGGCCGTGGCCGCATGGCTTCCCCTGACGCACGCCTTTTTGCGCCGGCAGGGAGTCGAGGACGCGTAGGGGCCGCAGGGGTCGCGCCGCCGACCGATGCGGGCGCGTACCCTTGCGGGCAGGCGGGCCGGACGCGTAAAACCAGCTATATAAATCGATCGGGCTTGGCCGATCGGGCTCGCTTTGCCGGACAATAGGGCGATTCGACGTCTCTTGTGTTGATTCCGGCCGGCTCGGAAAGCCTATCTTGTCAGTTCGGGCGTCTTGGACGAGGCAAAAGGCCCAGCTATCCCCTCAAAGGGGGTTACACAATATTGTTCTATTTATAACCCCCTACAAATTTGGACAAATCTGCCAGATAATGACGGCTTTAAAATATGCAACCCTCTATACCACGCGCACCGCAGGGCACTTTGGGGCTTTTCGAAGCGTATTTCTCTGAGATAAGCAACGTATGTTGCTCAATTTAAGCCTCTGTTTTTCAGATAGTCCGGAGCAATCGTTACTATCTGGCAGATTTGTCCAAAAAAGTAGGGGGTCAAGCAAAAAAATAGGACGCGTCCCGAAAATTGGTGTAGCCGGCATCCCGGCCGGCGCCCGAAAGGGCGCGGCCGTTCCCTAGAATCGTAGTCACCACAACAGACGGTTCTGGAGAAAGGAACGACCGCTATGGACACTGTACACGAGGAGGCGCTCGCCGCCGCCGGCGTCCGCGCCGACGGCACGATCGACATCAACGCCGCGCTGAGGTCCCTGCTGGAGGGGCTGCTGAACGCGGTCATGGACGAGCAGGCGTCCGAGCTCGGGGTGCCGCGCAACGGCTACCGCGAGCGCTCGCTCGACACCTGCGTCGGGCGGGTGACGCTCAGGATCCCCAAGCTCAGGGAGGGGACGTACTTCCCCGAGGACGTGGTCGCGCGCTGGTCGCGGACGGACACGGCCCTCGCCTCGGCCGTGTGCGACATGTGGGCGGCGGGCATCTCGACCAGGAAGGTCGAGGCCGTCGCCTCCGACCTGGGCCTCGAGTCGATGGGCCGGTCCCGCGTGTCGCGGCTGTGCGAGGGGCTCGACGGCGAGGTGGCGGAGCTGCGGGGCGCGGACCTCTCCTCCGAGGAGTGGCCGTACCTGTGGCTCGACGCCACCTACGTGCCGTGCCGCGAGGCCGGCGCGCCGAGGTCGGTGGCGCTCGTCACCGCGGTGGCCTGCTCGGGCTCGGCGCGCAGGCGCGTCGTGGGCATAGAGTGCATCGACACCGAGTCCTACCTCTCCTGGCGCGGCTTCCTGCTGTCGCTCAGGTCCCGCGGGCTCTCGGGCGTGCGCCTCGTCGTCTCGGACGCCCACGAGGGCCTCGTCCGGGCCGTCCGCGAGTCCCTGCCCGGCGCCGCCTGGCAGCGCTGCATCGCGCACCTCGAGCGCAACGTGCTGGAGCGCTGCCGCAGGAAGGGCGACGGCTCGGCCGCCGTCGCGGCCCTCAAGGCCGCCTTCGCCGAGGCGGACCCGGCGCTCGTGAGGGCGGGCTACCGCCGCGCCGTCGACCTGCTCGCCGCCGTGGACGAGCGCGGCGCCGAGCTCCTCGAGGAGGCCGCGCCCGCGGCCCTCGCCTACCTCGCGTTCCCCCGGGAGCACCGGCACTGGGTGAGGACGAACAACGTCCAGGAGCGCATGAACTGCGAGATCAAGCGGCGCACGAGGGTGGTCCAGGTGTTCCCGTCGGCGGAGTCCCTCGTGCGCCTGGTCGGGGCGGTGTGCTGCGACCAGAACGACGCCTGGGCGTGCGAGCGCAACTTCATCGACAGGAGGAGCCTGGAGCCCGGCTACGAGCGCGAACCCCTGCCCGAGGAACCCGGCGGCGAGGAGAGGGTGCTCAGGCTGGTGGAGGAGGCGTTCGACAGGAAGAGGAGGGCGGCGTAGCATACGGGGCGGGGCTGCGACCCCGGGGGAACGGCCCTACACCACTTTTCGTGACGCGATAAAAAAATAAAAATAACAACCCTCTAGTCTGGTTCTATGGCGGCTCACCGCGCTTCATTTGCGTCCAAGACCTGCAGGTTGCGA
This sequence comes from Collinsella phocaeensis, assembly GCF_900119895.1. Taxonomy (GTDB): domain Bacteria; phylum Actinomycetota; class Coriobacteriia; order Coriobacteriales; family Coriobacteriaceae; genus Collinsella; species Collinsella phocaeensis. The sequence goes on from NZ_FQLR01000004.1 coordinate 406,047, forward strand.
TGGCGCGTCGCCACGCGATTACCGCAGGCCCGCTCCGCGCCGTCTTTCTCGGGTTCCAGCCGTTTGGCGCCTGGGCTTTCCTGTCGTTCAGGTCCGCATGCGATGCGCTCGCGGGGCCACGCGCTCGCGGTGGGACGAAGCCCTGCCGTTACGCAAAAGGCGCCGCCCTTCGGGGCGGCGCCTTTTGCGTCTCCTTGATTGGCCGTGCGCTTCGTTACAGCTTGGCGACGATGAGCGGGTCGCCGACCTTGACGAGCGGGCGGTTGTCGATGAGGGTGCTGGACTCGCCGACGTGGCGGACCTTGGAGAACGCCTCCGGGTTGAACAGCACGATGCTCACCATGTCCTCGTAGCCGGCCGCGGCGATGGCGGCGGGGTCGAACGTGAGCAGCGGCTGCCCGGCGACGACCTGGTCGCCGGCCTCGACGAGGCGCTTGAAGCCCTTGCCCTCCATCTTGACGGTATCGATGCCGACATGGATGAGGATCTCGTGGCCGGCGGGCGTGAGCACGCCGATAGCGTGGTTGGTCACGGTGACGGTGTCGATGCGGCCGGTCGCGGGGGCGTAGATGACGTTGCCCACGGGCAGGATGCCGTAGCCGTCGCCCAGAAGGCCGGACGAGATGATCTCGTCGTTGATCTCGGGCATGCTGACGAGCATGCCGCTGATGGGAGCGTAGATGGTGTCGGGGCGGGTCGCGAACGACGCGGCGGCGGGAACGGTCTCGTCGGTGCTGGTGAACGAGTTGCGAATCTTCTGGAGCAGGTTCATGTGACCTCCTAGTGATCTGGCGCGTCGCATGATGCGGCGCTTTGTCTATTCTACCGAAGCGGGCTGCCCGGTGACCGCACGTTTGCGCGCGCGGTCGCGCACACACGTAAAGCCAACCGAATCAACGCTAAACAAAGGGTTGTCGGTTTCGCATGGGGTCGGGATGCGGAAGGGGGCCGCCGTCGCGCGGGGCCCGCTGCGTTGCGGCGAGGTGCGCCGGCATCCCGCCGTGCCGTCCGCGCATCGGGTCCGAGGGGGTATCGGTTCGCCTGGCGCGCTCCGCATGCGCCGGAGGCGCACGATGCGGGGGCCGCGCGCAAGGTATATGCTGGTGCGCATCGGAAAGGGGGGAGAGATGGACGGCTTCGCTTCTGCTGTCGGTGCGCTCGCGCCCGCGCTGCTGCTGGCTGCCGCGGCGCTGGGGATGAGATGCGGCGCCTCGCGTCGTGTCGCGCTGGCTGCGGCGTCGGTCTGCTGTGCCGTCCTGGCGGTGTTCGGGGGGACGGCCACCGACGCGCTCCGGGCGGCATCTGCCGCCTGCGTCCCCGCGTCGCTTGTCCTGTTGGCGGTCAACGCCGTGCTGCAATTCCGGCAGCGCGGCGTCGCGGTCCTGAGCGTCCTGCCCCTGATGCTGGCCGCAGCGGTCGCGCTCGCCCTGCTCGCCCCGTCGGTCGCGGGCGCGTCGTGTTCCGGCGCGGCGCGGCGGGCGGCCAAGCTCCTCGCCGCCGAGGCGCTCTGGTTCTGCGTTTCTCTTTCGGCGTTCTCCCTGGGCACATGGGCCCTCCGCGGTCTCGAGCCGAGCCGTCCGCCCTATCGCTTCATCGTGGTTCCCGGAGCCGCGCTGTTCGGCACCCGACCGTGCCCGCTGCTCGAGACGCGCCTGGACCGCGCGCTCGACCTCTGGAGCCAGGGAGGCGGGGCCCCTGCCATCGTGGTCTCCGGGGGCCAGGGCGCCGACGAGGAGGTCTCGGAGGCCGCGGCCATGCGCTCCTACCTCGAGGGGCGCGGCGTTCCGCCGATGTCGATCCTGGACGAGGACCGGTCAGCGACGACCGAGGAGAACCTGCGCTGCTCCAAGCGGGTGATGGATGCCGCCGCGGGCGGCGTGCCCTACCGCGCCGCGATCGCGACGAGCGAGTTCCATGCCCCGCGCTGCATGGGGTATGCGAGGCGGTTCGGCGTCGATGCCGATGCGGCCCCTGCACGCAGCGCCCGCGCGTCGTGGGCCCGCTCGGTGGTGCGCGAGTTTCTCGCCGTGACCGCGGGAAATTGGTGGCCGTATGCGGCGATACTGCTGGTGTGGGTCGCGGGGGTCGCATTCTAGGGGACTGCGGGCGGCTTCATGAGTTCCCGCTGACAGCTTTGCTGGTTCCCGTTCGCGGTTTCGCAGGCTCCCGCTGGTGGCCTCGCCGCGCGGGATGCTCGGCAAGGCGGTTGTCCCGGCGCCGCCCCGCTGCGATGCGCCGTCCCGGCCCGCGTGCCCTGTGCCGCGCATCGAACGACGGGTGCCGTCTGTGCTTCATTATTTCACACTAGTGAATTTTGTTCAGAATATAGAGAGACGATTAAGCCGAGCATGCGCGGCCGCATCGCCCGCCCCTCCTACATGCAGCTGGGGCGGGTCCACCTCGAGCGCCGTCCGCCCACGTGAATGGAATACCATGGACGGCTTCACCGACCCGTGCCCTGCACCCGAGATCTTCGACGCGCGTCTCATCGATGCCCGCCGCATCGAGCTCTACTGGAACACGCAGGTCCATCATGCCGAAGACGAGCGCTACTTCGAGGTCGTTCTCGACGGCCGTGTGCTGCCGCTCGTGCATTGGACGCGCGACATGCCGTGGGACTTTGGCACGGTCTACCAGAAGGAGACGTGCTGCACCACGATCTGCCTCGTCGATCCGGTCGACACGGCCCGCGCTCAGGACATCACCGTCCGCGTGACGGGCGAGGTGCGCGACCTGCTCGACCGCCCCGTCGATTGCGACCGCCGCTACGCCCTTACCTACAAGCCGCACTACACGAGCTTCACCACCACGCGCGACGGCATTCGCATCAAGGGCAGCAAGGTCATCCAGCCCTACACGCTGGACGTGGCGGCGAGCATCGTGGACATGATGCTCGAGAAGCGCCCGGACATCGCCGCGAAGCTCGTCGATCGTGGGGCCGAGATCGCCGTGTTCGGCCTCAAGTACGATGCGTACGACGTGCCCGAGCGCCGCATGGGTTACCGCCTGGCGACGCGTCCCGTCGAGGGCTTCGGCGGCGAGGCGGACAACCCCATGGGCTCCATCTCCGAGGCGAACCTCATCCGGCTGCAGTCCGGCCGCTACGCCACGCGCTATCCGCACGAGATGATCCTCGTCCACGAGTTCGGCCACACGGTGCATCTCGTCGGCATCAACTTCCTCGACGACCAGTCCACCGCCGACCAGGTCCGTGCCGCGTACGCCCATGCGGTCGAGGCGGGGCTCTGGCCCAGCTCGTACGCTATCTCCAACTACGAGGAGCACTTCGCAACGCTCTCCACCGTGTGGTTCAACGTGATGGAGGAGGGCATCGACGGCCGCTGGGACGGCATCCGCGGCCCGGTGAACACCCGCGACGAGCTGCTCGAGTACGACTCGATGGGCTACGAGCTCATGGCGAGCGTGTACCCGGAGAAGTCGCTGCCGCGCCCGTGGTGCTTCAACAAGGACGACTACGACATCGAGGGGCGTCCGCGCGTCTACGACCTGGACACCAAGTTCGATTGGGACTTCATCCGCTAGGGGTGCGCCCCTCCGCGTGCGTTCACCCGCCTGATTCCGCCTCCCGGACCTCACGCACGAGGGCCGGGGGGCTTTTTAATATGAGTTGAACATTGTCAAGTGGCAAAAAGGCCCTGCCCTCCGCGGAGCTACCGCGGAGGGCAGGGTCCATCTATCTTCACCCGGTGGCCGCGCCGCTTGAGGGCGTGTCTGCTCGACGCACGTTCGGCACTCTAATATCCGCGGGTCGGAACCGCATCTCGTTGCTACGGCTGGGGGCCTCCGCTCGGTCGCAGTCTCGTGGCGGGCGTGGCGGTCTCCCGCCGCCCAGAAAAAGGACTGGAACGGCCTCCCAACGGCCTCGAGCGCGGCGAGCCCCCGGGGTCGGACTCCTATGGGGCCGCGGGCGCTACCGGGCCATGAGCGCTATCGCCCAGACCCAGCAGGCCATCTCGCGGGCCGTCGCGCAGTTCGCCACGCACGGCCTCTTCCCCGCCTGGGACATGGCGTCCCGCCTGTCCTGCAGGCGGCGGTTGCACTTCGCGGCGTGCCTCGACACGGCCGGCGCGACCCCGTGGCCCGGCCTCGGCTTCTTGGGGTGCCTCGTCGACATCGGGACGTGCCAGGACGCCTCGACCAGCGCGCGCCGGACGTGGCCGTTACCGGCGCGGGTGATCCCGCCGCGCGACTCCGTCTCGCCGCTCGAGCGCTCCGAGGGGGCCAGGCCGCACCACGAGGCGAACGACGGCGCGGTCGGGAACCTCGAGAAGTCGCCGGCCTCGGCGGCGAGCAGGAAGGCACTCGCGACGTCGATGCCCTTCACCAGGCAGAGCGCGTCGACGACAGGCGCCCACCCGGGGCGCGCGGCGGCCTCCTCCACCTTGCGCTCGAGCTCCCTCTTGGCCTCGGCGCAGCGCTCCACGGCGTCCATGTAGTGCTCGTAGGCGGCCGCGTCGTCGGCCTCGCCGAACTCGATCGACCTCGCCCACCTCCAGTACGCCTCGGTCCAGTTCGACCTGCGGCGCCCGGCCGGCGTCGTCTCGTCGAACACCAGGCCGTGCCTGAGCAGGAACTTGGACATGCGCTGCCTGGCGCGCTGCAGGTCGTCGCGGGCGTCCTCGAGCGCGCGGGAGAGGTCCCGGGCGGCCTCGGTGCGGTCATCGGGCACCCACACCTCGACGACGTTGCGGCAGGCGAGGAGCCTGGCCAGCCACTCGGCGTCGCGCCGGTCGTTCTTGCGGCCCCGGTCGGCCGCGGGCCGGTGCATCTTGGAGACGGCGCCCACGGCGCAGTCGACGCCGAGGGCGCGCAGGGCGCGGCACAGGTGGAAGCCGGTCGGGCCGCTCTCGTACACCGCCTTGGGCGACTCGAACCCCAGGACCCACTCGGCGACCGACGCCGGGTCGTAGCCGAACCTGGCCCGGACCACCTCGCCGGTCATGGGGTCGAAGGCGCATGCGGAGATGCTCCTCGCGTGGACGTCGAGACCGATGGCTGTGACATAATTGGACATGGCGGGCCCCTCTCCGTCGCATGTGGCGCGCGGCCACGGTTGGCGTTACGACCATTGTCGCCCGACCCACGATAGAGCTACAAGGGGAGGGGCTCCCAATGTTCAACTCATATCGTCTCGTGCCCGCAGCGCAGCGGGCCGGGTGCCGCCCGTGCCAAAAGGGACAGGCCCTCGCCAAGAGGGACGTACCCTAACGGCACGCCGAACGTTTAACTGTGCCGTTAGGGTACGTCCCTTTTGGCACGGCATGCCCTCGGCGCGCACAAGAACGACGGCCTCGGCGGCGGTGCGCGGCGCGGCCTCGGCGGCGATGGTCACCTCGGCCGTCACGCGGCAGTCGGTGCCGTGGATGGTGCCCGCGGCGGTGTAGGATCCGGCTTCGGGCCAGGTGCGCTCGATGCCCTCGTCCCACTCGCCGCGCAGGGCGAGCGTGCGCCCGTCATCGGTGGTGGCGGAGACGGCGTCGGGCAGGAAGGTCGCCGCGCCCGCGACGCGCTCGACGGCGATGGGGTCGCCGCCTCGACGACGAAGTCGCTGTTCTGCTCGATGACCTGGACGCTGTACTCGTGCTGCTCGGAGGCGTCGTCATGCGCGAAGGTGGCGGTGAGCGTCACGATGCGGTTGCCGCGCCCGTATGCGGGGCGCGTCACGCGGCCCTCGGCGTCCAGGAAATGCGGCGCGTCGGATTCCCAGGTGATCGTGGATCCGTGCTTGCCGGCGCGGGGCAGGTCGAGGTCGAACTCCACGGTCCCCAGGTTTCCGAGATACAGTGTCTCGATGTCCGACAGGACGATCTCGCAGTCGGTCATGGCTTCCTCTCCATCCTCGCGATGTGTGTGCTAATCTGTAAAATCAAATTCATATACGTGAAATTTAATCTAAGGGCATTGTTCTCGCGGACGCGAATTGTCCACCGCTCGTTGCGTTCGGTACGGCAAACGGTTGTCTGGGACGGGCAAGCGGTAGCTTGAGATAGCTATATAGGAAGAATTTGTTTCATAGCTATGATGAAAAGGCTACGCGCCGGAGGACGGCGTACGCTTAAAGGCCATCTGTCCCGTATGCTGGTTGCTATCTCACGGCGGAGCATGCGCGAACGGTTCCGTCACCCGCGGTGCCGCCTGCCCCGGTATCTGGAGCTGGCGTCGCGGCCCGTGCGGAAGGGCGCCTATGTCTATGTATGAGATGAGAGGATACGCCATGCCCGATACCGAATCCGCCGCGCGCGCCGCGGTCTCCGAGAGCGATTCCTGCAACGAGGGCGAGTTCCGCCTCATGCTCGGCCGCAAGCTCAAGGAGCTGCGCAAGCGAAAGCTGCTCACCATCACCCAGCTCTCGCTCTACACCGGACTCTCCGTGGGCTACCTGAGCAACGTCGAGCGCGGGCAGACCAGCCCCACGGTGGACAACCTCCGCAAGATCTGCGACGAGCTCGACGTGTCGCCCGCCGAGCTCATCACCCAGAAAGTCGAGGGCAAGAGCATCATCCGCAGCACTGATGCCCAGATCATCGTGCGCCCCGAGAGCGGCATGACCATCATGCAGTATGATTTCGGCGCCGTCGCCGAACCCTACAGCGTGATCCGCCTGGAGGCGGGCGACTTCGAGGCCGATCCCGAGGCCATGCACCCGTTCCCCGAGGTGTGCCACGTGCTCTCCGGCGAGCTCACCCTGCGCATCGAGGGGGAGGAGTTCAGGCTCGTCCCCGGTGACGCCATGCTCATCCGCGCCAACCAGCGCCACATGATGCTCAACTGCTCCGACGCCCCGTGCGAGAGCCTGTGGTACCAGACGATGCGCTACGTGGTCACGAGCCTGGCGTAGGCTCGCGCCCTCGCCCCACCTCAAATTGGGGACAGGCACCAAATTGAGGTTGGGGTCGACGCGAGAGGGGCTGTGTGCGCGTGCCCGGCCCCGGCCTCGCCCCTCTCTCTCAAAATGGGGACAGGCGCCAAATTGAGGTGGGCTCACCCTGCCTCTTCCGAGCAGGCCGCTTCGACATGAGGGCCCGCCGTCGCGCCGATTGCGGCGGCGGGCCCGCTCCCGCCGTACCCACCAGTCCCTCTCAAATTAGGGACAGGCACCGATTTGAGACTAATTCGAGGCGACACCGTTCCCGCGGGGTGCGGTCGCGTCCGGTCTCTGTGCGCTCCTCTCAAATTAGGGACAGGCACCGATTCGAGGCGATCGTCGATTCGAGGCGACGCCGTTCCCCCGTGTGCGCTCACGACCGCGCGCCCCTCCAAACCGTACATTCACGATTATAGAATAATTCTCACAAAACTGAATCCAATCTGATGGCATACTTATGCTGAAGGTAATTTCAGAGCCGTGAATCTTAAACGCGCTCGTGCCGGCCTGGCGCCGCAAGGCCCAAAATCCGCAGCATCGCCGCGCACGGTTATGGAATGGGAGACGCTAAGAAGAAAGAAGGGACCGATCATGTCTACCGCTTCGGATATGACCGCGGTAGAGGTCGAGGAGGTCGCAGCGATCCGTCGCCAGCGCGGCTTCATCGGCCATCCCAAGGCCATCGGCACGCTGTCCACCATGCAGATGTGCAACAGCTTCGCCAACTACACCATGAGCTCGCTGCTCGTGTTCTACCTGTACCTGAGCGTGGGCGAGGGCGGCCTGGGCTTCTCGCAGACCGAGGCCGCGCAGCTCATCTCGCCGTACTCCGCCGTGTCCATCCTGGCCGGCCTCGTGGGCTCCTACGTCGCCGACCGCATCCTCGGGCCCCGTGCGGCCCTGCGCTGGTCGCGCATCATCTAGGCTGCCGCCTACGTGCTGCTCGCCCTGCCGCTGGGCGTCGCCTCCTATGCGGCGAGCCAGGTCCTGCTCGTCGTGGGCGCCATGATCTGCGGCCGCTCGCTCGACGCGCTCGCCGGCATGGTCTACGAGACCGGCGATGAGCGCCGCGACGGCGCGTACACCATCCTGTACACCATCTCCAACATCGGCGCCGCCGTGCCGGCGATCGCCGGCGCCATCGCGGTCGCCGCGGGCTACCACGCCGCGTTCGCTGTGGGCGCCGTCGCCGCGGTCGCGGGCTGCGTCGCCTACGTCGTGACCGAGAAGAAGTTCTTCGGCCCCATCGGCGCCAAGCCGGACGATCCCGTGCCCGCCGCCCAGCGCAACAAGTTCGTCACTGCCCTCGTCGCCGTCGTCGTCGCCGCGATCGCCCTCATCGGCGGCCTGCTGGCCACCGGCACCGTGACCATCTCCCAGTTCGCCAGCGCCATGTCGACGGCCGCTATCTTCATCCCCGTGGTGTACCTCGTCTACATCATCAGGAGCAAGAAGACCACGCGCGAGGAGGTCTCCCGCATCATCGGCCTGATCCCGATGTACGTCTGCAACTGCCTCGCCATGCTCGTGTGGACCCAGTCCACCTCCATCGTGGCGATCTACATCGAGCAAAACATCGACCTCAACCTCTTCGGCATGGAGCTCTCGCCCGCGTTCTTCCAGACGCTGCCCGGCGTGCTCGCCATCATCTTCGGCGCCATCTTCACGGCCCTGTGGGCCAAGCTCGGCTCCAAGCAGCCCAAGTCCCCGACCAAGATGGGCTTCGGCACGATCCTGTGGGGTCTCGGCCCGGTGTTCATGTGCCTGCCGTTCATGCTCTTCGCCCCGGGCGTCAAGGTGAGCCCGATGTGGATCGTCGGCTTCTACGCGCTGATCATCCTGGGCGAGGCGTTCACGAGCCCCACCGGCTACTCCGCCGCGAACCTCGTCGCCCCTGCCGCCTTCTCCACCCAGATGATGTCCGTGTGGAGCCTGTCGCAGTCCACGGGCGCCGGCCTCTCCATCCTGGTGAGCCCGCTGTACGCCGAGGGCTCCGAGATCCCGTACTTTTTGGCCATCGGCGGCATCACCATCGTCGCCGGCCTGCTGGTCCTTCTCGCCACCAAGAAGCTGAGCGCGAAGATGGGCCTCGACAAGGCCTAGCGGGCAAGCGCGCCGCCCCGTGCGGCGCGCCCCCGTCCCGTCGGCTCGCGCAGAGCCGTCTCCCGGCGCCCCTTTCGGGGAGCCGATCCTTCCGGGCAGGCCGGCGCACCGCCCGTGCGGAAGGTGAAACCTGCGTGCACAACGGGCCGCATCGCGAACGCATCAGGCGTGCGATGCGGCCCTTCGTGTAAAGGAAAGGGATATCCCATGACGAGAATCGAAAGGCTTGCGGCCAAACTAGCCGAAGCCGGCGTCGAGGCGCTCGTGGTCACCAAGGGCTCCGACATCAAGTACCTCACCGGCTTCACCGGAGAGTACGGGACCTCCGTGCTCGTGGTCGCCGCGTCCGGCTGCCATTTCGTGACCGACGGCCGCTTCGAGAGCCAGGCAGCCGCCGAGGTGGGCGGTGCCGCCCAGGTCCATGTGTACAAGCGCAGCGGCATGCACCCGGCCACGTACTACACCTGCGCCGGCGACATCCTGCGCGAGCTGGGCGTGGACGAGGCCGGCTTCGTGGCGGGCGACATCACCGCGGGCGACCATGCCGACCTCGCCGAGCACGCTCAGGGCGTGCGCCTCGTGCCGGTCGACGACTTCATGGCGGCCATCCGCATGATCAAGGACGCCGACGAGATCGCGACGATCCGCCGCGCGTGCCGGATCTCCATGCGGTCGTTCTACGCGGTCCTCGACTTCATCAAGCCGGGCGTGACCGAGATCGACGTTGCCAACGAGCTGGAGTACCAGTTCCGCAGCCGCGGCGGCTCGGGCTTCTGCTTCGAGACGATCGTGGCCTCCGGCCCCGACAACGGTGCGTGCCCGCACGCCACGGCGAGCAACCGCGTGATCGAGCAGGGCGACTTCGTGACGCTCGACTTCGGTACCTATCTCGACGGCTACTGCTGCGACATCACGCGCACCGTCGTGCTCGGCCGCCCCAAGGAGCCGCAGCTGCTCAAGGTGTGGGACATCGTCGAGCAGGCCAAGGAGCTCGGCGCCTCCATGCTGCGCCCCGGCGTCACCTACGCCGAGGTCTCCAACGCGGTCAACGCCTACGTGGAGGAGCGCGGCTACAGCATCCCGCACGGCGTGGGCCACAACTTCGGCCTGGACATCCACGAGGCGCCCTTCACGGGGCCGGCCAACACCACGCCCGAGCAGCCGGGCATGTGCCATACCATCGAGCCCAGCATCTACCTGCCCGGCATCGGCGGCGTGCGCCAGGAGGACGACCACCTCATCACCGAGGACGGCTGCGAGCGCCTCACCTACATCACCGATCACCTGATCGAGCTGTAAGGGGCTCCGCGGGGCCGGGCCGCCGGCGGGCTCCGCTGCGCGCGGCCCCGCTCCGTCGCCCGCCGCGGCGCGGCCTGCACCCGCCCGCCGCGTCGACCGCTCGCCAGCATCGCGCCCGCGTGCGCGGCGACTCGGATACACTACGGTGCATACGACCTATCGGCCGCCGGGGCCCGCAGTCCCGGCGGCCGTTCCATGAAAGGGGGCCGCACGTGTCCAACGTGCTGGATATCATCGGGCCGGTCATGATCGGGCCCTCGAGCTCGCATACGGCCGGCGCCGCGCGCCTGGGGCGCATCGCGCTCGAGCTTCTGGGCGAGCCCGCCGTGCGGGCGGACATCGCGCTGTTCGGCTCGTTCGCCAAGACCTACCGCGGGCACGGCACGGACCGTGCCCTGGTCGCGGGCATCCTCGGTTTCGCCGCCGACGATGTGCGCCTGCGCGACTCGCTCGCCATCGCTGCCGAGCGCGGGCTCGCCGTGTCCTTCGCCACCGAGGACGGCGAGGACGTCCATCCCAACACCGCGCGGATCGCGCTCACGGGCGCGGGCGGACGGCGCGTCGAGGTCCTCGGCAGCAGCGTGGGCGGCGGCGCGATCCTCATCACCCAGATCGACGGCATGGCGGTGCACCTCACCGGCCAGCACGTCACCTTCATCGTGCTGCACCGCGACGTCCCCGGCCTGATCGCCGCGGTGACCGACGTCCTCGCGGACGCCGGGACCAACATCTGCGACTTCCACCTGTCCCGCGCGCGCCGCGGCGGCGACGCGGTGATGAGCATCGAGGTCGAGGGTCTGCAGGACGAGGGGCTTACGGACCGCCTGGCGCGCCTCGACGACGTCACGGGCGCCATCATGCTGAGGCCGCTGGCGTAAACGGCCTCGGCCCATTCGAAAAAAGGGGAGACGATGAGCTTCGATTTCAACTACGCGACCCTCGCGGGGGTCGTCGCGGCCGCCGAGGAGGCGGGCTGCCCCATATCCGAGGCGGTTCTGGTCCAGCAGGCCGCCGCCATGGAGATCTCTGCCGAGGAGCTGTACGGGCAGATGCGCGGGAGGCTCCAGGTGATGGACGAGTGCATCGAGCCGGGCTGCGCCCCCGACCTGCGCTCCACGAGCGGGCTTACGGGCGGCGGGGCGCACAAGGTGCGCGAGGCGGTGCGCGCGGGCTTCTCGCTCACCGGCGGGCTCATGGCCGGCGCCCTGTACCGGGCGCTCGCGGTGTCCGAGCTCAACGCCTCGATGGGCCGCATCGTGGCGGCGCCCACGGCGGGTTCCTGCGGGATCCTGCCCGCCGCCGTGTTGGCCATGCGCGACGAGCGGGGGCTGTCCGAGCGCGCCTGCGTGATGAGCCTGTTCACGGCCGCCGCGGTGGGCCTCGTCATCGAGCGCAACGCGTGCCTCGCCGGCGCGCAGGGCGGCTGCCAGGCCGAGTGCGGCAGCGCCGCCGCCATGGCCGCCGCCGCGCTCGTCGAGCTCGCGGGCGGCACGCCTGCGCAGGCCGCCGACGCCGTGTCCATCGCGCTGCAGAACGTGCTGGGCCTGGTGTGCGACCCGGTGGCGGGCCTGGTGGAGATCCCCTGCATCAAGCGGAACGCCTCGGGCGTGGCCGGCGCCGTCGTGGCGGCCGAGCTGGCGCTCGCCGGCGTGCCCGCCGACATCCCCGCCGACGAGTCGATCGCGGCGCTTCGCCGCGTGGGCAACGCGATGCCCGCCGCACTGCGCGAGACGGCCGACGGCGGCCTGGCCACGACGCCTACCGGCCGCGCCATGATGGAGCAGGTCTTCGGCCCGCAAGACGGCGGCGCGACCGCGGGAGGCTGCGCCGCCTGCGGACGTTGCTCCTAAATCCTCGGGTGGCCGCGGCTTCCTGCGCCGTGCCCGGCCGCTTCGTCCGGCCGCGGCATCCCGCATCGCACCCGTCTGCGGCACCCCTATGGGCGGCTCGCGGCCTCGCGGCCCGGGCCGCCTTCGCGCGCGACGCCGGAGAAGAGGCCGCGGCGGACGCGCTATCCAACGTAAACGATGCGGGCGCCCACCGTGCCAGGTGGACGCCCGCATCTGCGTTACGGTTCGTTCACGGGACCCCGGTCGCCGCGACGCATCGGCCCCGAGGCGACCGGGCGAGGCCGCCTTGCCCCGCTGCTCCGCCCCGCTGCTCCGCCCCGCGCGCCTAGCTCATCAGCTCGATGACGTTCCAGCCGGCATCGCTCGCCTCGATGGCCTCGCGCCCGCCGAATACGCAGGCGGGAGCCGCCTCGGCGATGCGCGCGACCTGCCCGCCCAGGGCGCGGAGCCCCTCGGGGGTGGCGGCGAGCATCTCGGCGCGGCGCCGCTCGCGGGCGTCGACGTCGACCTTGCCGAGGTACTCGGCGCACCGGCGCTTGGTGAGCCCGTAGGGCTTGACCGGCGCGTCCATGCTGGAGACGCAGCTCACGATGAAGCCCTCGAACGCCGCGGGGTCGGGCTCGAAGGACGAGAGCCAGGCGCCCGCCGCGGCGATGCGCGCGAGCGAGGGGTCGATGGCCGGGTCGCGGTACGTGTAGAAGCTCGCCTGGCGCGTGCCCGCCGAGCGGAACCCGCAGCCGTACGCCCCGCCCTTCACGCGGACCTCGTTCCACAGGTAGTCGTAGGACAGCGCGTTGGCCGCCACGCCCCAGGTGCCGTCGACCTCGATGCCCAGCGTACGCGGGTCGGTCGCCGCGCCCAGGTAGCACACGTCGCTGGGGATCACGAAGGCCTCGTGCCTGTCTTCCGGCATGGGCACGTAGAGCTCCTTGGCGCGCGCGGTGCGCGGCGAAAGGCCCAGGTCGCCGGCGGCTTCCCAGTAGCGCGCGTAATCCTCATCGGACCCGGTGAAGCTTGCGATCGTCCCCGTGGAGGTGAAGATCCGCGCAGACAGCTCGCGCAGCGTTGCGCACAGTTCCTCGGCGCGCTCGTCGAAGTGATCGAGCATCTCGCGCAGGAAGCGGTAGAAGTCGACGCCGGAGAGCTGCTGCACGAGCACCGAGGCGGGGGAGACGTAGGACATCGAGCGGGCGAGCGCGGCGCTGTGCCCGTTCATGAGGAAGCCCTGCTCCATGCCGATGCGCAGCTGGGTGAGCACGTCGCGCATGCGGTCGGTGTCCTCGAACACGGTCTCTGCCCACACCTCGCGCGGGATGCTCGCCAGCTCACCGATCTTTTCGGACAGGGCGCCTGCCGAGACCAGCAGGTAGGGGCGGGCGAGCTTCCAGTTGGGCTGGGTGAACACCTCGGTGGTGAACGAGAGGAAGCCGAGGTTCTTGGCGATATGGCTGTCCAGCTCGGCGGCGCTGCGGCGCTCCGTGGCCAGCTGCTGCATGAGGCGCGCGAGCACGGTGACGTAGGGCAGCTCGGAGAACGCGAGGTGGCTCAGGTCGAAGTAGGTGAGCGCGTAGGCGAGCCGGTGCGTGGGGATGTCGTGGCGCAGGCAGGGCACGGGCGCCGTGGCGTCCACGACGAGCGGCTGCTCGGGGCGCGCCGGCCCGATGTCGGAGACGCGCAGGCGCGGCAGCGTCGCCTTGGCATTGGGCGCGTCCTCGGCCTCCTGCTGGCGGCGGAGTTCCGCCACGTCGTCGACGACGCGCTGCAGGTCCGCCTCGCTCATGGACGCCATGGTCGCGGCGAGCTCCGCGGCCTCGCCGGCGTCCTCGTCGCCTGCCGACCCGTCCGCGCCCCCGCCGTCCACGGGCACGAGCTCCACGAGCGCGTTGTGGTCGCTGTCCAGGACGAGCTCGCGCAGCAGGTCCTCGAAGTACGTGCCCGCAAGTTCCCCGCGCAGCTCGCGGTAGGCGTCGGCGTAGCGGATACCGCGCGTGGCGGCCTCATCGCTGTCGTCGTAGAGCCAGGTGCCCAGGGCGTCGCAGGCGAGCGCCACGCCGTCGGGGTAGCCGTAGTCGCGCTGGCGCAGGTCGTACTCCTCGCTGGCGATGACGGCCTCGAGGCGGTCGCGGGGGATGCCCTCCTCCACGAGGCGGCGGCACGTGTCCTCCACCACGCGGCGGAACTTGGCGGCCACGTCCTCGTCGGCGTTCTGCAGGATGATGAGCTCGTAGGGCTGAAGCAGGTCGCCGGCGGTGTAGCTCGCCAGGTTCCCGCCGAGTCCCGCCTCGATGACCGCCTTCTTGATGGGCGCCTCGTTGGTGGCGAGCAGCGCGTCGAACAGGATGTCGGCGGCGATGAGGCGCTTGCGGTCGGATGCCTCGCCGATCACGTAGGCGAGGCCCACGAGCGCGTTCTCGGGGGTGGTCGCCATGCGGGTCACGGCGTGCTCGCACACCACGGGGCGCTGGAGCTCGAGCGGGTTGGGCACGCCGACCGTGCCGGCGTCGCCCGTTCCCGCGCCTCCGCGCGCCGCGGCCTTCGCCGCGCGGGCCGCCTCGCGCGCCGCGTCGCCCAGGTAGCTATCGTCCAGGAAGGCAAGCTCGCGCTCGACGGACATGTCGCCGTACAGCACGATGTAGCTGTTGGACAGGTTGTAGTGGCGTGCGTGCGTGTCGAGGAACCCCTCGTAGGTCAGGCGCGGTATCGCGCGCGGATGGCCGCCGGATTCGAAGGCGTAGGCGGTGTCGGGGAACAGCTCCCGCATGATGGCGTTGTCGAGGACGTCCATGGGGTCGGACAGCGCTCCCTTCATCTCGTTGAACACCACGCCGTTGTAGCGCAGGCGGCCGTCTGCGAGCGGCGCGTCCTCGGGCACGTCCAGCTCGTAGTGCCAGCCCTCCTGCTCGAAGATCGCGCGCTTGGTGTAGATGGCCGGATTGAGCACCGCGTCCATGTAGACGTCCATGAGGTTGAGCAGGTCCTGCTCGTTGGTGCTCGCCACGGGGTAGACCGTCTTGTCCGGGTAAGTCATGGCGTTGAGGAAGGTCTGCATGGAGCTCTTGATGAGGTCGACGAACGGCTCCTTGACCGGGAACTTCGCCGACCCGCACAGCACGGAGTGCTCCAGGATGTGGAAGACGCCGGTGTCGTCGGCGGGAGGGGTCTTGAAGCCGATGGCGAAGGCCTTGTTCTCGTCCTCGCAGGCGAGGTGGAGCAGGCGCGCCCCGGATGCGTCGTGATGCAGGACGTAGGCGTCCGCCTCGAGCTCGGGGATGGGGGAGACGTGCGTGACGGTGAAGCCGTGCAGGCGTGCCCCCTGGGGCAGCAGCTCGGCGGCGTGCGCGCGGGCGCTCTGCTGGGGGTCGGTCGCGGCGGCTTGGGTATCGGTATCGGGCATGTGCGCTCCTTGGGTTCGTCGTTGCGTGGGCAGAAGTATACCCATATGGAGCTGGGCCCTTTCGGGCGTCCCCGCCGCGCTCCCGTTCAGCCGGCCCGCCCCCGCATCCGCCCGACCTGCCTCGGCTCCCCGGCGGCGCACCCGCATCCCCGACCGGCTCCCGGCAGTGCGACCGCATCTGTCCCCGACCGGCCCCCGCTTGGTCGGCCCGGCCCTCGGCCCGGCACCCGCATCCGCCTGACCTGCCGGCTCCCCGGCCCGGCGCCCGCGCCTGCTCGACCGGCCCCGGCCCCCGGTCCGGCCCGCGCCTGCTCGACCGGCCCCGGCCCCCGGTTCCTCTGGCCCGGCGCTCGCGCCCGCTCAAATGAGCGCCTGTCTGCGAATCGAGGCGTCCCCGCTGCGTCTGCCGACTCGTTCGCACGCTCCACCTGTCTGCGGGGGCACCGCTGCCCGAGCGGTGTCGAGAATATGCATTCCGCAGGCACGGACCGTCGTTTTGCGGTAAGGTGAACAGGTTCAAGATGCAATCGATGCGCACGGATCGGCGCTCCTCCCGGGTGCCCCGCGGCGTGCGCGGTGGGGAGCCGGCGTGACGCAGGACAACATGGAGAAAGCGGGACGCGCTCCCGAGGTCCAGGTGCCCGAGGGGACGGATGCCGCATCGCGCGCCCAGCGCCGAGCCTGGCGCGACCGCCTCAACGACGACTCGTTCCGCCGCATGCTCATCGGCGTGCTCGTCACGCTCGTCGGCGGGTCGTTCTGGGGCTTCTCCGGCACCGCCGCGAGCATCCTGTTCGACGTCTACCACGTGGACACGCTGTGGCTCATGAGCACGCGCCAGATCCTCGCCGGCGCGCTCTTCCTCATCGTCATCCTGCTGTTCGACCGCAAGCGGTTCGTGAAGCTCTGGACCACTCCCGAGCATCGGCGCATCCAGATCGTCTTCACCTTCTGCGGGCTGTGCGCCAACCAGCTGTTCTACCTGCTCGCCGTGCGCCTCACCAACGCGGGCACGGCGACGGTGCTGCAGTGCCTCCAGCTCGTGTTCATCATGGGCTACACCTGCCTGCGCGATCACCGCTCCCCGCGCCGACGCGAGCTCGCCGGGCTCGTGCTCGCGTTCGCCGGCACCTTCTTGATCGCCACGGGCGGCGATATCACGCAGCTCGCCATCCCGCCGGCGGGCCTCGCTGTGGGCCTGCTCACCGCCGTGGGCGCGTCGCTCATCACCATCCTGCCCGTCAAGATCCTGCGCGAGTACGGCTCCACGGTCGTCACGGGATCGGGCATGGCGCTCTCGGGCATCGTGATGTCGCTGATCTTCCAGCCCTGGAGCCATGTGCCCGCGTTCGATGCGAACGGCTGGATCGTGCTGGCGGTGTTCGTGTTCATCGGGTCGTTTTTGGCGTACCTGCTGTACATGCACGGCGTCAAGGAGATCGGCAGCGTCCGCGCGAGCCTGATCGGCACCGTGGAACCGGTCTCGGCAACCGTGACGAGCGCGCTGCTTCTGGGTACGGCGTTCGCCGGCACCGACATCCTCGGCTTCGGGCTCATCATCGCGATGGTGTTCCTTACCGTGTAGGGGCCGTTCCACGCACGGGCGCGTTCGGCTCTCGCGGGCGCTGTTCTGCGACGGGCGCCTCCTCCGTCGTCGGCGCCCACCGGTGCTCCCTCGCGCTCGAGGGTTGCTGCCGTGCTGTTTTCGCGTCGTTTGTCGGCTCGACGCCCCTGATAGGCGATGCGCGCCGATCGGGACTCAGCCGTTGTTTCAAAAAGTGGGTCTATAAAATATGAAATCTCGTGAGAGTGGTACAAAACCGCGTCGAGTCGGTATTGTAGTGGGTCTGTAAAAGCATCGCAGCGATGGTGTAGAGGCCGTTTTGACTTCATTCAGTCTCATCCATGGGCTAAGTGGAAGCAAAATGCGGGGTTTTGGCTCATCAACAACATATAACCAACCCATCATGATACCGACTCGGCGCGGTTTCGTGCCATTCTCGTCGTTGTGTACTAAAATATAACCCCCTTTATGCTTGATGGAAGCCTTTGCGAGGGCTGCCGCATCCGTTCCAACGTTCAATCCAGCGTGCATTGCGCACGGCGGATCGAAGGCCGGAGTGCGTCAACGGAGGGGCGGCGTGCCGACATCGCCTTCCTTCTTTTGATTACCGCGAGGGTCGTGTTCAGGCGCTTTCTCAGGATGTTTCGGATTCGTGAGGCAGGTCATCGAATAGCGGCTGGTCATCGTCGATTCGGTCCGTAAGCTCGTCTTCGCTAAATGTTCCGTTGCCAGACGAGCCGGCGCGCTTGCCATAAGGAGAGCCCCCGTTTCTCTCCGATCCCTTTGGCATGAGGCGCGCACGAAGGACGTCTTGCCTATATAGGAAGTCGTCCTTCCTCCTGAGCCGGATGCCCATCGCTCGATGCAGATCGCGAAGCAGCTGGTCGAAAAGGTGACGCGATTTCAGATCCTCGTGCCATACGTTGAGGATCGTCATGCCCGAGCCGACGACCTTGTTCTGCCGCCGGTCGTCGCGTTCCGAGGCCTCGATCGAGTGGTATTCCTTCCCCTTGTATTCGAGCCCGACCTTGTGTTTTGGAAACGCAAGGTCGACGTATCGCGTGCCGTCCGCGGTCCGCACGGGGTGGTTGAGCCGCGCGGGCGCGATGCCCATCCCACCGTAGCGACGCGGTGCGCATAAGAGCATCGCGAGCGCGGATTCCATGGGAGAGTTGGAGTTGTCGAAGGCGAGTTCGAGCGCGCGCCGCGCGAGGCGGCATCCGCGGGTGCCGGGCATCTGATCAAGAAAGCTCCCGATGCGCGCTACGCTCGTAAGCGGCTTGTCGGTATTGGTCAGCCCGTCCCAGGAGGTATCGAGAACGTACGTGCCGCAGAGTTCGCAGGCGATAAGTCCCAGGCTCACCTCGTCGAGGTCATCGTTGGCGGCGAGCTGCAGAAACGTGAGTTCGGGACCGGTTATCAGCGTGCGGTCGGAAATGCGGATGAGGGCATTCGGGGGAAGGGCCGCGCTGCAGACGCGGAAGCGGACGTCGTCTCGATGGTGCGTAGATGCCTTGCTTCCGACCATCAGGCGGTAGGGGCGCGACTTCGCGCCGAGCAGGCGCAGCTCGTGGGCGAGGGAGTCGCGGTCCGGAAGGCGGGTGTCCTCGAGCTTTCCGGTCCGAGGGCGTTCGAGCAACTGGGGGAGGAGTCGGCCGCTTGTTCGGTAGATCTCGAGGGCCGTTGTGTTGCACAGGCACGTCATGCCGGAACGGTACGCCCGGAGAGCGGGCAGACGGCTCGCGGACCCGCTGAGCGATGGGAGATCGTCGGTGGGCTGCACGCGTGTGCGGAACGCACGAAATGCCTGTTAGAAGTATGTAAGAGGCGTGCAGGAAGCATGGTTGCCGCGACTTTCGCCGATGTCCGGTATGCGGTCCGCCTCGGCCCTCGCCGACGTCCGTGCACCGCCGACCAAGTTCGAATCGCAGCACAGCACCCGCCCCCTTCGCGCGGTCTCGCGTCGAGGGGGGCGGATGCGCATTGGGCGGGTGCGCAATGGGCGGATTGGCTTGCCCGCTTGATGCTCGAGAATCAGAGGACGAGCATCAGGACCGTGACGAACACGACGGTGATGGCGGTGAGTAGCGCCATGTAGCGCGCGGCGGTCTTGATGTAGGTCGCGTAGCTCACCTGCGCGAGCTCGAGACCGGCCATGATGGAGCCGCAGGTGGGGGTGATCATGGCGACGACGCCGTGCGTGGCGAGGTAGACGGCGATCATGGCCTCGGGGGCGAACCCGAGCGAGGCGGCGAGCGGCCCCATGATGGGCATGGAGACCGTCGCCATGCCGGTGCTCGAGGGAATCAGGAACGATAGCGCGAAATAGAGCGCGTAGGAGAGCGGTGCGAAGACGGTCGCGGAGACGCCGGCGAGCGCGTTGGCGGCGTTGGCGAGGATCCACACGTCCAGCCCGGTGGTGGACATGAGCACGGAGACGCCTCGGGCGACGGCGACGACCAGCGCGACGGAGACGAGGTCTGCGCATCCGTGCAGGATGGTGCCGACGAGCTCCTTCTCGTGCATGCCGGCGACCTTTCCGATCACGACGGTCATGGTGAAGAACCAGATGCCGCACTCGGTGAAGTACCACTCGCCGAGCGGCAGGCCGGTGAGCTGGGCGCTCCAGGCGGCCCCGGGGTTATCGGCCGTGCCGCCGATGTCGAAGAGCGTGACGCCGAAGGTCTGCCACGGGATGAACCCTACGATCATGACGGTGAACGTGAGGGCGAACAGCACGAGCACGCGCTTCTGGACCTTGGAAAGGCGTGGCGCGGCCCCCTCCGCGGAGTCGATGCCCTTGTCGCCGTAGATGCGCTCGGCGATCTGCCACTCCTCGGGGGTGAGGGCGGACGAGGCGCGGTCGGCGCGCACGCGCTTGGCGTAGCGCATGACGAAGATGACGCCCGTGGCCTCGGCGATGACGAACATGATCAGGCCGATGCCGATCATCAGGCCCTGGTCGTAGGCGATCCCGGCTGCCTTGAGCGCATCGAGCGCGAGGCCGGTGGAGAACGGGTTGACGGTCGATCCGAGTACACCCAGCCCGCAGCCCATGAGGACGACCATGCAGCCGACGAGCGGGTCCCAGCCCATGGCGAACGTCACCGAGGCGAGCAGTAGGTAGAATGGCACGGACTCCTCGAGCATGCCGTATGTCGAGCCGCAGACGCCGAAGGCGAGCATGAGCACGGGGACGAGCAGGAGGTCGTTGCCGCCGAGCTTACGCACGAGCACCGCGATGCCCGTGTCGAGCGCGCCGGTCTTCTGGACCACGCCCAGGAACCCGCCGAGCACGAGGATGAAGACGCACACCTGCATGGCGCTCTCGAAGCCGAGGAACGGCGATGCCATGAAGTCGGCGACTGTAGCAGCTCGGACATCCGTCGTGAACAAGGAGACTGCCCACGAAGCGACTGCCACTAACAGCAAGCAGCCGAAAAGAATGGTGAACGAGGATGGCATCTGGCGCTTCTTGCGCCCTTTGCCCGCGTCTGTGCTCGTTTGGGACATGAGGGGCTCCTTCGCTGCGGCGTCCGACTTTTAGCGAACCAGTTCCGCGCTGCTGTGTATGGCAGGCGGCAAGGCGCCCGACTCCATGTGGAGCCAGGCGCCAGGGTTACATCACGTTCACGACGGGAACGTCGTTGACCAGCTTGAACAGTTTGTCTTTCTCACCCTTCAGGAAGTGCCCGATGTTGTTGCACGGCATCACCATGAGGTCGCGCAGCGAAGAAGAGGAGTAGAACGCGGAGTGAGGCGTGATGATCACGTTGTTGCGGCCCACGAGCGGATGGTTTGCCAGATCGGGTGTTTCGTCGTAGAGGACGTCGGCACCGAAGGCGCGAATCTGGCCGGAATCGAGCGCTTCGATGAGGGCGGGCTCGTCGACGCAGAGGCCGCGACCGAGGTTGATGAGGATGGGTCTGCGCTCCATCTTGGCAAACTTCTCCGCATTGAAGAAGCCGTGGTTCGTTTCGTTGAGGTTCATATGGTTGACGATGATGTCGGCATTCTCGAGGATCTCATCGACCTCCGTCCGCTCAACGCCATGTTCGGCGAATAATTCCTGGTCGATGAAGGGATCGTTGGCGATTACGCGCTTTACCAGCCCCTTGGCCTTTCCGGCGGTGCACGTTCCGATCTTGCCAAAGCCAAAGATGCCCAGAGTCTGGTCCTCGAGGCGCGGCACTTCGGGGGCGGCGGCGTAATCCCAACGGTGTTCGTCCTCGATCTGCCCGATATAGAACTTGAAGTGCTTGTTGAGTGCGAACATGTAGGCAATGGCGCTCTCGGAGACGTCCCAGGTGCAGTACTCGCCGACGGGGCACACGCCCACGCCGCGCTTAGTCGCCTCATCCATGTCCACGTTATCGAAGCCCGTGGCGTTGATGGCGATCACCTTGAGGTTGGGTGCGTGCTCGAAGGCCTCCTTGTCTATCTGGACGAAGGCGGTGAGCAGGGCGTCGGCGTCGGAAAGATGCTCGTAGAACTCTTCGCGCGCGTCGTCGGAGTAGGCGTAGACCTCGACCTCGATGTCGTCACCCAGGTGAGACTTGAGGGTTTCGATCTCGAGGTCGTGTACGGGCATCATGCTGTCGGGGTAATCGCTGATGAGGATCTTCATGGCGGTTCCTTTCCCGGTCGTCTTGGCCGGTTGAAAACAGGGGCGCCGCGCGCCGGCGATCCAGCGGAGCGGCGCCCCAGAGGAGAGAGGCGGGAATGCGGGTGATTCCCGAGATTCGATGGAAGCGGCGAGACCCGCTCCCATCGAAACGCTCGGTTACGGACGCTCGATGGGCTGGGTCAGGCAGTGCGGGCCGCCACCGGCATGCAGGATCTGGTCGAGCGGCACGTCGATAACCTCGATGCCCAGGGCGCGCATCTTGTCGTTGATGTGCTTGTTCTTCTCGATAGCGATGACCTTGTTGTTGCCGATGCACTGGACGTTGCAGCCGTGCTTGTACATGTCCTCGCTGGCCACGGGGATGAGCTCGAAGTTGCGGCGCTTGAGCATCTGGAGGAAGTTGTACGGGAGCTGGTCGATGCACGCCAGGGCAACCTGCGGGGCGACGATGTTGAAGATCATGTCGAGGTGCAGGTTGTCGGGCGGGCAGGGGACGCCCACGACGGTGTAGCCGAACTTCTCGAGCTGATGGCGGAGGCTGGCGACGCCCTGCTCATCGGTGCGGTCGACCATGCCCCAGGCGAGCGTGTGCTCGTCGATCATCCAGAAGTCGCCGCCCTCCATGCAGCCGGCGTTGACGCGGGCCACGATGGGCACGCCCATCTCCTTGAGCTTGGCCTCGTAGGCCTGGGCCTCGATCTGGCGGACCGGGTGGCGGAAGTGGCCCATGACGGCGCCTTCCTTGATCATGCAGCCGTAGTCGCGGGCGAAGGTCATGACCTGGAACTCGGGGTTGGCCTCGACCTCGACGACCTCGATGCCGTTGTCCTTGTAGGCGTCGACGAGCATCTGCCATTCCTGGACCATGACGTTGTTCTGCTCGGTGTCGCCCTTCTTCATCCACTCGGCGGTGATGACGTTGATCGCGTTGAAGGTGTAGTACTTCGGCGAGCACATCATGACCTTCTTGAGCGGGTTGGTTGCGTTGGAGACGTAGACCTTCTCTTCAGACATGACAGTTCCTTTCGGTAGGTCCGTGTGGAGCGGACGGTTTTCGGAAACGCGTCGCGAGCGGGGTGGAGGCTTGCCCGCGACGCGCGGTTCCCAGAGGGGGGGCGGCGCCTAGAGCATCACGAGGACGCAGAGGAAGGCGCAGCAGGCGACGAACAGCAGGGCGACGACGGGGGCTATCTTCTTGACCCAGTCGCCGTAGCTCATGTGGGCCGCCGCCGTGCAGGTCATGACGACGATGGAGCACGGGGTGATCATCTTTGCGAGGCCGAGGGCCATGAGGTAGATGATGACCATGATGTAGACGTCGACGCCGGCGAAGGTGGACAGGGTGCCCATGATGCCCATGGTGGCGGCGGCGAGGCCGGTAGAGCTGGGGATCAGGCACGCGATGAGGAAGTAGCACACCAGCGCGACGATGACGAAGGCGAAGGGCGGGAGCGACGCGAGCGCGCCCTCGCATATGTTGAGGATGGACGGGGTGATCTGGCCGTTGTCCATGACGACCTGGATGCCGCGCGCCAGGGGCACGACGAAGGCGGTGGAGACGAGGCCCGAGGCGCCCTTGAGGATCGTGTCGATGATGGTGTCGGCGTCATAGCGCATGACCACACCGATGAGGATGACCATGATCAGGGTGATCATCGAGAGCTCGGGGAAGTACCAGTCGCCGAAGGCGGTGACGTCGGTGCCCAGGATGTTGCGGACGACCGGGGTAGCGGCGATCCAGGCGGTGAAGTCCTGGAAGAACGTCCACTCGGGATTGAGGGAGGTCCAGGGCGTGAGGCCTACGATCATGAAGCCGAAGGTGAGCACGAACAGTGCGAGGGCGCCCTTCTGACGGCCAGTGAGGGTGAGGTCTTCCTCCTCGGCGGCGGGGAACTCCTTGAGGTCCTGCTCGCGGCGGAAGAACTGGACGGATTTTTCGGGATGGGCTTTCACCTTGTCGGCGTAGCGACAGATGATGAAGATGACGAGCGCGGTGAAGATCACGAACATCGCGACGCGGGGGATCATGCCCTCACCGGGGGAGATGCCGGCGATGCCGGAGGCGATACCGGTCGAGAAGGGGTTGATGATCGAGGAGAGGCAGCCGATCTGGGTGCCGAGGACCACGATCATGATCGCGGTTACCGTGTCGAGGCCGAGGGCCAGGATGACGGGCACGAACATCAGGAAGTAGACGATGCCTTCCTCATAGGCTCCTTCGAGCGTGCCGAAGAACGCCATGATGATGACGAGGATCGCGATGAGCATGTGCATGTTGTTTTGGTTGGCGACCGTGATGCGCTTGATGGCGGTCTTGAGGGCGCACGTGCGGTCCATCATCTCGAGCAGGCTGCCGAACAGCATGATCGTGAGGGAGATTGAGATCGCGCCGGAAACGGTCCCGCCGCCGAGCATGCCGGTGATGGGCGCCATGAAGATGTCCCAGAGGCCCTGGGGGTTGCTCTCGACCACGTGGTACGTGCCGGCAATGGCGTCGCCGGACTCGGTGAGGTCATAGGCGCCGCCGGGTACGAACCAGGTGAGGAGGGCGATGAAGGCGATGACGGCGAACAGGATCACATACGTGTTCGGCATCTGGAACTTTTTCTTCGCCGGCTGTTCCTTGGTTGCTTCAGCCATGGTGATGTCCTCTCTTGAGGCAGGTGAAGGGGCGTGCCGCGGGAGGGTGCGCGCGGCACGCGCGAGCTTGTGGGGCCCGGTCGCTAGACGCGGGGGATGTAGAGGTTGCCCAGGGTCGCCGCCATGATCGCCTTGATGGTGTGCATGCGGTTCTCTGCCTCCTGGAAGCAACGGGAGTGCTCGCTGTAGATCACGTCGTCGGTGCACTCCATGGCCTCGATGCCGTGTTCATCGCGGATCTTGGCCGCGTACTCGGTCTCGGCGTTGTGGAACGCCGGCAGGCAGTGCAGGAAGATCCAGTCGGGGTTCTCGATGTGGGAGACGAGCTCGGCGTTGACCTGATAGGGGGACATGAGGCGCACGCGCTCGGCGAACTGGGATTCCTCGCCCATGGCCGCCCAGACGTTCGTGTAGACCGCATCGGCGCCGCGGACGGCGTCCACGGGATCGTTGGTGACGCGGATGGTCGCGCCGGATTCGGCGGCGAACTTCTGGGCGAGCTCCACGATCTCGGGGTCGGGCTCGAGTTCGGCGGGTGTGGCGTTGACGTAGTTCACGCCGAGGATGGCGGAGGTGATCATGAGGGAGTTCTGGACGTTGTTGCGCCCCTGTCCGCAGTAGGCGAGCGTAAGGCCCTCGAGCTTGCCGAAGTGCTCCTTCATGGTCATGAAGTCGGCGAGCATCTGGGTGGGGTGCTCGCGGTCGGTGAGCCCGTTCCACACGGGTACTCCGGAGTACTCAGCGAGCTGCTCGACGTGCTCCTGCTTGAAACCGCGGAACTCGATGCCGTCGAACATGGAGCCCAGGACCTTGGCGGTGTCGAGGACGGTCTCCTTCTTGCCGAGCTGGATGTCTCCCTTGCCCAAGTACTCGGGGTGGGCGCCCAGGTCGATGCAGGCGGTGGTGAAGGCGGCGCGGGTGCGGGTGGAGGTCTTCTCGAAGAGAAGTGCGATGTTCTTGCCCTCAAGGTAGCGATGCGGGATATTACGCTTCTTGAGGTCCTTGAGGTGCTCGGCGAAGCCGATGAGCCACATCAGCTCGTCCTTGGTGTAGTCCCTGGTGGAGAGAAGATGGCGACCCTGGAAAACCGAATCCGTCATGATTGCGACCCCTTTCGTCGGATCTCGCCCTTTCCCCGACGGACGCCGTATGGCCCCTCCAGACAGGTCAGGCTGTTCGTTTGCCCCCATGGGGCCGTGTTACCTGTTTTCGGGCATCAAGTGGTCGGTGCTCCGAAACCTTGAATTGAAGTCTAGGGGCGGCCGACCTGTATGTTTTTGGACAGAAATGAAAGCCTTGCAAAGCGGCTTTTGTATGAAATTACAAATGATATTTAGAGGAATTCACTTATTGAGCGACGTGGGGAGGGGGCGCACTGGTGTGGCCGTCGCGATCGGGGTCCGGTAGGCCGCGGCTCATTCGCGCCGGATGTCACCAAGCGGACGGGGCACACATTGCCCGGAGCCCGTTTGCGCAGCCGTGCCGGCGGGTTGCGAGCCATGTCATTCTAGGCGTGCCCGGCTATCGGCTCAGAAATGTCAGCGAGAGGAAGACGAGCAGCTCGCGGTCGCGGGCGCTCTCCATGTCGAGCAGCTCCCGTATGCGGCGCAGGCGGTAGCGCACGGTGTTGGGATGCTGGTGGAGTACCTCGGCCGTTTCGGAGACGTCGCCGCTGCACTGCGCGAAGACGCGGGCGGTCTTCACGAGCTCGGTGGAGTTCTCGGCATCGTACTCCTCGATGCGGCGGCGAAAGGCCCCCGTGGTCCGTTCGAACATGGGGTCGACCCGGGCCGCGTAGGAGAAGGCGTCCATGGCGAGGTCCGTCCATTCGAGTTTGGGCACGCCGCGCAGGTGCGCCTCGTTGAGCAGGATCGTCGCCTGCCGTATGGACACGTCCGCCTCGCCCAAGGGGACGAGGTCGCCGATCCCGCAGTGGTTGACCCCGATGCCGCGGATGGCCCGCCCGAAGTCGTGGTACAGGGCGTCCTGGGGGTCGTCGGTTGCGTAAGAGGCGAAGGCGAGCAGCGCGTCGTGGTAGCGGAATGCGCAGGCGTTCTGCACGTTCTCGTGGCGCTCGCGGAAGGAGTCGAGGAAGTCGTTGAGCGTGTCCTGGATAGCGTAGAGGGAGCAACGGTCATCCTTTTCGGCGGAGATGGCCACGCAGCGCATGGTGGAGCCTGTAAGGCCTGCGAGTTCATGGACCGTCTCGCGCACTTCGGCCTTGGTGCGGCCGTCGAGGAATGCGTCCACGGCATCGCTTTTGTCGGATGCGGCAAGATCGCGGCGCAAAAGATCCAGAGACTCGAAGGCGACGCGCTCGTGGTAGGCGCCGGAGTACAGGTACACCGGGACCCCCATGCGCTCGCTGGCGCGCGCGACCGCGTCGGTGAAGCAGGGGGAGTAGACGCGCTTGACCGCGATGGCAGCTACGCGCCGCTCGATCATGGCGATGAGCGACGCGTCGGAGAGCTCCGGGTCGCCGTAACAGAACCCCAGGTTGGTGAGGATGAACTCGCCGGGCATGTACACGTTGTAGCCGTTGATGGTGGGCGGGCAGTCCAAGATCCCCACGTTGTACACGCGATGTTCGCCGGCTCCCGGGACGGGGGCGAGTAGGTCGATCTGCTCGAAGGCCGGTAGGGCCAGGATGTCTGCAATGGTGATCAAGGTCGCCTCCGCTCATGCAATCGCACGCCTGCTATACTCTGCCGCGGGGGCGCAGGTGCCCGGCCGCTTGCGCGGTGGGCGCTGAACGCCTCCAAGAACAGATGATACGGCTCCGACCGGGTTTTCGGGAAGCGCAACAGGGGATATCGGGCGATGCGTTCCGCTTGCGGGCGCAGCTGCCTGCCAAAGGGGGACACCATGGGACGCAGGTATGCAATCGTCGGCGGCAAGCTCATCGACGGCACCGGGGCGGCGCCGGTCGACAACGCGCTCGTGCTGGTGGGGGAGGACGGCACGATCGAGTACACCGGCGCCATGCAGGACCTTCCGGAGGGCTACGAGGTCATCGACGCCGCCGGCAAGACCGTCATGCCCGGCCTCATCGACACCCACCTGCACTTTTCCGGCAACCTCACCGACGACGACACCGACTGGGTCATGCAGCCGCTGCTCGAGAAGCAGGCCGTCGCCGTCAAGCAGGCCTACGACTGCCTCACCCACGGCCTCACCACCGTCTGCGAGATCGGCCGCTTCGGTATCCAGATCCGCGACTGCATCGAGAAGGGTGTCTTCCGCGGCCCGCGCATCCTCGCCACCGGCCTGGGCTTCTGCCGCACCGCCGGCCATGGTGACTCCCACCGGTGCAGTCAGCTCGAGAACAAGGAGTCCCATCCCTGGGGCGACCAGGTCGACGGCCCGTGGGACTTGCGCCGCGCCGTGCGCCGGCGTCTGCGCGAGAACCCCGACGCCATCAAGATCTGGGCCACCGGCGGCGGCATCTGGCGCTGGGACTCCGGTCGCGACCAGCACTACTGCGCCGAGGAGATCCAGGCCGTCATCGACGAGGCCAAGATGGTGGGCATCCCCGTGTGGAGCCACTGCTACAACAACCACGCTGCTGCCTACGATTCCGTCCGCTTCGGCTGCGAGCAGCTGATCCACGGCTTCGACATCGACGAGCGCACCATGGATCTCATGGCCGAGCAGGGAACCTTCTTCACGCCCACGATCGCCTTTTTGCCCACCTGGTACGCCACCTATCCGCCGGTCTACGTGCCCGAGCTGCATGACAAGTACGAGGGCACCCTCGTCGAGAAGGAGCTCCAGCGCAACTACGACTGCCTGCGCGAGGCCAAGCGCCGCGGCGTCGTGATGACGATCGGCTCCGATTCCTTCTCCTTCGTCACCCCGTACGGCACCTGCACCATCGAGGAGATGTACGAGTTCGTGGGCAAGATCGGCTTCACCCCGGTCGAGACCGTCGCCTGCGCTACCCTCAACGGTGCCAAGATGGCGCATGTGGACAACGTGACCGGCTCGCTCGAGGCTGGCAAGTGCGCCGACCTGCTGGTGGTGAACGGCGACGTCGCTGCCGACATCCACACGCTGAACGTCGACAACATGGACGTCATCATGAAGGACGGCTGGATCGTGGAGGCCGGTACCTTCGGAGAGGCCAACCGCTATTCGGCATAGGGACTTCTGTGGCGGCCCCTCGTTCCCGGCGGCGGGGGCGAGGGGCCGGCGCTTCGTTCGCGGCGGCCGTGCGTCAAAATGAGAGTCGGATCCACAGTATTTCACGTTATCTCCTGGATGGCTCCGATGTGCCCGATTTGTGTTTGTTGGCAACAGGCCGCAACGTGAATATTTCGTGGGGGGGGGGCGGCTCAAAAGAAGCAATTGCAGCGTAGACGCGGTGGACACGTAGCGCCTTACCTGCGGAAACCAATTGCTTACAATCTTTACCGCCCTTGCCTTCGAGCGGATGCAAAGCACAGTGTTACACTGTTTTGACACGCCATGGCGTGTCCGTCCGTGTATCAAAACGATATCCCGGGCGGTAGAAATATCCGATGGACGGGCAATCGTCGCCGAGCGCGCGTTGGTTATTCCTTCGGAGGATGAATAGGCAGGCGAATTCGCCCCTGCGGGGTGGATGGTCGATGGTGCCGGTTGAAGTCGTTCGCGGCAGCGGGGCACGCGCAAGCGTGCGGTGCGGCGGCGTCCGACGGTCACCAGGAGACGGCCGAGCGAAGAGGCGTCGTGGCGAAGCTGTGCCGCGATGCCCGCTTGCCCGTTGACCCTTCGATACGAACTACCAAGGCACAAGCGCTCTGCAGCGAGAACCCGCACGACCGACCGGGGCCGCATGCAGGCAGGCGAGACCACAGGACAGCTGAGCATGTACGTGCTGCACGTGCCCGGCGGACGCGAGCGAACCGCGCGCGACCTGATCGTCAAGCTGCTGGGAGAGCTCGTGGAGGAGTGCTTCGTCCCCGTGGGCGAGGTGATGCGCCGCGAGGGTGGCGCGTGGGTCCGCACCGAGCAGCTGCTGTTCCCGGGCTACGTGTTCGTGACCACGGGAGCCATCGACCGCCTGGCGCGCAGGCTGCGCGAGCTGCCGTTCTACGCGCGCGTGATCGGCGGGGACGCCGAGCGGTTCGTGCCGCTCACGGTGGAGGAGGTCGCCTGGCTGACGGCCCTCACCAACGTGGAGACGCACGTGGTGGAGATGTCGCGCGGCGTGATCGAGGGTGATCGTGTGGTGGTGTGGAGCGGTCCGCTCCGCGGGCACGAGGGTGACATCCGCAAGATCGACCGCCACAAGCGCGTGGCGTACCTGGATATGGAGATGTTCGGCCGCACCAAGACCATCAAGGTGGGCCTGGAGATCGTAAGCAAGAAGTAGGGATCGAGCGTCGGGGGATAGACGTTGGAGAACGTACTCGAGAACAACGAAATAGGGGATGGTCCGGTGAGCGGGGAGGCCGTTGCGGCCAGTGCCGTCGCTGTGCCTGTCGAGCCCGCCGCGGTGCCCGCGAGCGACGCGCCGGTCTCCGGCACGCGCGAGAAGGTGGCAGAGGGCGGGGCGCGCCGGGCGCGCCTGGGCTCCATGCGCGAGCTCGCGGAGTGGGACCGCGGCCGCATAGGCTACCGCTTCGTGAAGAGGGCCTTCGACATAGCGTTCTCCGCGTGCGTGATCGCCGTGGCGATCGTGCCGTCCGCCGTGCTCTGCGCGGCCATCGCCATCGAGAGCCCGGGATGCCCGCTGTACCGCCAGAGACGCGTGGGGCGCATCGGCGCGGACGGCAGGCCGCGCGAGTTCACCATGTGGAAGTTCCGCAGCATGGTGAAGGGCGCCGACAGGATGAAGGACGCCCTGCTGGCCGAGAACGAGGTCGAGGGGCCCATGTTCAAGATGAAAGACGACCCGCGCGTCACGCGCATCGGCCGCTTCATCCGCAGGCACTCCATCGACGAGTTCCCGCAGTTCCTGAACGTCCTCGTCGGCGACATGTCCGTGGTGGGCCCGCGCCCGCCGCTGCCGCGCGAGGTCGCGCAGTACGACGAGTGGGCCATGCAGCGCCTGGCCGTGAAGCCGGGCCTCACCGGCCCCTGGCAGGTGGGCGGCCGCTCGGACGTGGACTTCGACGACATGGTGCGGCTGGACCTGGGCTACATCGCGCGCCGGTCGGTCGCCATGGACCTCAAGATCATCCTCCAGACGATCGCGGTCGTCTTCACCGGAAAGGGGGCGGCGTAGGATGGCTGAACCTATTCGAGTTGCCCACGTGATGGGAAAGATGGTCGGCGGCGGCGTCGAGCAGGTGGTCATGAACTACTATCGCCACATTGACAGGTCGAAGGTACAGTTCGATTTCCTGGTCGATGCCGACTCGACGCTTGTTCCGACGGAAGAGATCGAGTCGTTTGGCGGGCGTGTTTTCGTTGTGCCGCCGTACCAGAACGTTCTTGAATATCAACAGGCGTTGAAGTTTCTTTTTCGAGTTCAGGGCTGGGAGATTGTTCATAGCCACATTAATGCGCTCAGCGTATTTCCCCTTCATGCCGCCAAGAAGGCGGGAGTACCGGTCCGCATCGCCCACAGCCATTCCACGAGTGGTAAGGGCGAGTATGCCAAGAACGCGCTGAAGGCGGTGCTGAGGACCCAGTCGAACCGCTATCCCACGCAACGGTTCGCGTGTAGCGAATTAGCGGGTAAGTGGCTTTTCGGCGTGGGAGCCGACTTCGAGGTTATCCACAATGCGGTTGACCTAAGCCGCTTCATCTTTGACGTGAGCACACGAGCCGAGGCGCGGGCTGAGCTGGGCCTCGTCGGCGACCAGTTTGCCATTGGTCATGTTGGCAGATTCACGGCTCAGAAGAACCATCGTTTTCTCATCGAGGTGTTCTCGGAAGTGGTAAAGCGTCGTCCTGACGCTGTGCTTCTTCTCGTGGGCACCGGCGAAGCCGAGGCTCTCGCGGAGAGCTGGGCTGCCGAACGCATGGTTGCGGACAAGGTGAGGTTCCTCGGTCAGCGGGCGGATGTCGAGAAGCTATACCAGGCTTTCGATGCGTTCGCGCTGCCCAGCCTCTACGAGGGCCTGGGCCTCGTCGGCGTCGAGGCACAGGTAGCGGGTTTGCCGTGTTTCCTATCGGACGCCATTACCCGTGAG
This sequence comes from Collinsella phocaeensis, assembly GCF_900119895.1. GTDB lineage: Bacteria > Actinomycetota > Coriobacteriia > Coriobacteriales > Coriobacteriaceae > Collinsella > Collinsella phocaeensis. The sequence continues at coordinate 437,534 of NZ_FQLR01000004.1, forward strand.
GTTGATGTCACTGGCACCAGCCGTTTCCTGCCCATAGACGACCCTAGGGTGTGGGCGGATGTCATCTGCGGAACCGGGCAAAGAACGAACGAAGAGCGTGCATCCTTCCGGGCTTCCGCGTTTGCCGATTATGACATTAAGAGCCAGGGCGAACGACTTACCAAAAGGTACCTAGAGCTTTCTAAAGGGGTGAAAGGGCAATGAGCCGAAGAGTCAAGAACGTTATCGTCGTTGATGATACTGCTGACAACCTCGGCGGTACTGCGCAGATTGCCTATGTGACTGCTGCTGTTCTGCGTGATCGTGGCTACAATGTCGTTTATTATGCCGGTTGCGGGCCTATTCATGAGCGCCTTGCGGGCTTTCGCGTAGTCGTTGCACATGAGAGGCCTTTTCTTGATGCCCCAAATAAGGTGAATGCGGCTTTGGAGGGCATTCACAGCTCCAAATCATATGAAAAGCTTCGTGGTCTTCTCGCAGAGTTTGATTCCATGGATACCGTGGTTCATATCCACTCTTGGACCCATGCACTGTCGTCTTCCATCTTTGATGCGATTGCGGACGAGGGCTTCAAGTCAGTTGTTACGCTACACGATTACTTTCTGATGTGTCCCAATGGAGGATTTTACGATTACCAAAAGAACGAGATATGTCACCTTGAGCCGTGTTCGCGTGCTTGCGTACTTAGAAACTGTGACAAGCGTAGCTATGCGCAAAAACTGTATAGGCTATGGCGCATTGCAAGGCAGACCAAATCCATCGGACGCGCTAAGCCGACGCTGTGCTACCTTTCCGATTTCACCTACGACATTTTGCGGGGAAATCCGTTTGACGATGGCAAGCCTGTCTACTTGCCCAATCCTATCGCGGTAGAAGATGGTGTTTGCCTTGGGAATCCACGCAAGAAGACTGGTTACCTTTTTGTGGGGCGTCTTGATAAAGAAAAGAATCCCGAGCTTTTTTGCAGGGCGCTCGCAAGGCTTGGGTTGCGGGGGACGATTTGCGGCGATGGCCCAGAGCTGGAGCGCCTGAAATCCGAATACCCAAACTTGGAGTTTAAGGGATGGTGCGACAAGAGAGAGCTTTCTGAACAGTTCTTTGCCAGTAGGGCACTGGTCATGACCTCGTCCTGTTACGAGGCGTCGCCTTTGGTGTGCCTTGAGGCGATGTTCGCATCGGGGATCCCCTCGGTTGTTCCGGATACATGCGGGGCAACTGCCTATATCAAAAACCGTGAAAACGGATTGTGGTTCAGGAGCGGAGACGTCGATTCGCTATGCGAGTCCTTGTCTCAAATTGAAGATCAAGTCTTCTATGAGCGCATGTGCCGAAACATAGCCGCCGATATCGACGCACTGCGTAGCGACCGTAGCTATGCGACGTATGCCAGTCGCATCATCAGTTTATATGAGGAACAAAATGTATAGAAAAGTAGTCTATATCGTTAAGTCAGACTTGGCGTACTATCCTCCGTGCCTATCTCAGATTCAGATGATTAGTGACTTGGGAATTGACATCGAGGTCTGGTATGGGTCGAGTAAACAGACCGCCATAGACATCATGTCCGAAAAGGGCATCCCGTTCATCGAGCTTGTTGACCTTCGCGGAAAGTATTCTGGAAAATTGGATGTTGTCTCCAATTGGCTGGCATTTCGATCCGCGGTAGTCAAAAGGCTTCACCAGCTGGATAAGGAATCGACGTTGCTCTGGTTTGGCACTGCTGAATCGGTCATGCCTCTTGAGGGCGCTCTCTCGGGCTTTCATTATGTTGTTTCTGCTCTCGAGCTTTATGACGACCTGCCTATGAAAAAGGCGCTGCTTGGCCCGTTGTGCAGAAGGGCCGTCGCTTGCACGGCGTGCGAAACAGCAAGGGCATATATCATGAAAAGCTGGTGGGACCTCGAGTCCCTGCCATATGTCTTCCCAAACAAGCCATACGGTATGGCACTCCGTCGTGAACTTCCCCTGTCTTGTGACGTCACGAGAAGGATCATTGATGAGCTTGGCGGGAGCGATTTCGTTATCTATCAGGGTATTCTTCAAAACGAAGAATCGGTGGCTGAGATTGCGAGAGCGCTTAAGTTGCTCGGCGGTCATTATCCACTTGTGCTCATGGGGATCGACCGAAATGGGATGGCCCCGCGCATCAAGAAGGTTTACGAGGGCACCCGCTATTATGAGAGCATTCCCGCGCCTAAGCATTTGGAGATAACCAGCAGGGCTAGATTTGGCGTTGTATTTTATGATGGTGCCAACCTCAATAAGGCATTTTGTGCGCCAAACAAGATATATGAATATTCATCCTTCGGCATGCCTATGCTTGCGAACGATATCCCCGGATTGACGAACACTGTGGGGGCATGGGGATGTGCAGAATGCGTGAAGATGGAGTCCAACTCTATCGCCGATGCCCTTACAAAAATGGATGCAGATTACGACGCATATGCGAAAGCGGCAACCGCATTTTTTGAGCATACCGATAATCTTTCCACAATGAGGCACATGCTTGCAGACTTGGGGGTCATGCGGCATGGGCATTAGTGGGAGCGTCAAACCATCGGCTGGCTGCACCACTATGGCTGGGCGTATGGATGGTGGACCTCTCTATTCATCCAATGAGTTCCTGATCAATCCTGCTTGGCCTGAAGGGTCGCTACTTCTCATTGGGTTTTTGCTTGCATTTTTGTTCACACCGAACAAATAGCCAAAGAACAGGCCTGCTTCGAGAGGAAGTTTCAAGATATGGCTCTGATGCGTATCGTCATTGATTGGGTGCTGATTCTAATGTCCTCATATCTGGCAATCAGGGCAGTGGATAGGCTTTTGACTGGACGCAACACTTCGTTGGGAAATTATGTCATCGCGGTTACTTGGCTTTTTTGCGTACTGCCAATACTATTTGACTATCTGATCGGCTTGCCAAAATATAGAACAATTTACTGGTATGCGCCATTCGTTGAAGCGATGGCAAATGATGATGTGTCGATAGTCTATGACGGTTTGATTCTTTCTTCGATAATAGCTATTCATTTCTATTGCGTTTCTCATTTTCGCAAAGAGGATCGTACCGCAGCACTTAAATGGTCAACTTCATTAGGCGAATGCAATCCGTTGTTGTGTCTGGGGATGCTGCTCCCCCTTGTCCACGTTGTCTTTAGCGGGTTACTACCTTATTTAAAAATATATGGTGACCCTGCCACTCGCGGCATGCCGGAGGGGTCAAGCGTTGCGGTGAATGCGTTTCTTTTGATTGGGCTTATTTCTGCAGCAATATGGTTTTTTGGGAGGTCAAAAAGAACCGGCATTCACATCATGACGTTTATTGTTTATAGCGGGGCATTGGCATGGATTTCCGGTAAACGATTCATGATTGCTCTGATGTTGATGGTCTATCTATTCTTTATGCTTAGTGTCGAAGTGTCCGAAGCTAATAGAAGGAAGATTAGGCTATTGATACCCATGGGGCTGCTGTGCCTCGCTGCATTTTCTGCGTTCTATCTAATTGGTATCCGACCACTTTCCGACACGAGCTTTGACAGCGTTTATGAAATGCTTCGAGTCGATTTTGGTCGTGATGACGTCACGAAATACGTGATCCATCACGAGCTTTTTCTCGGAGATCATATTTTGCAGTTCCCCGGTCAAAGTTTCCTATCGACCTTCCTTGTCTTTGTTCCCCGTTTCCTATGGGCGGCTAAGCCCTATCAACATTTTCAGTATCTGACATCTTCAATCCTCAACCTTCCTATTCCTCTCCTTCCAGCGGGCACGACGCCTAGTTGGTGGGAGATGTGTATCGCGAATTTTTCGTATTTAGGATTGATAGCCGCTCCATTGTTGTTGGTTGGTTTTATTGCGCTTGCTGATAAGGCAAAAGCTGTATCTATTCGCGGAACACTTCTGATTCTTTTGGTTGCTCTGCTAACACAAAGTGTCGACGCCTATATTTCTCTAATCATTTTGTTGTTTATACAGCAAGGTTTCGCTCTCTTTATTTCTAGGAGGAAACCCCATGAGCAAATCACAGAAAGAGCTTACCGTGCAAAGAGGGCGTGGGACTATGGCCGTTGATAAAGGAATCTACTGCACGGGCTGTGGTGCTTGCGAAAGAGCCTGTCCTGTTGGCTGCATCGAAATGGCTGTGGACTCTGAAGGTTTTTCCTTTCCACGGATAGACAAAACGACGTGCATTGATTGTGGCAAGTGTGAGAAAGCCTGCCCGTTAAACAACAATACTCTCCAGCGTTCCAAGAATGCCTATTGCTACACTGCGAAAACCAGCTCAATCCTGTCTACAAGTGCCTCTGGTGGAGCGTTTAGCTCGATCGCTCGCGCTTTTGTAAGTGACGGCGGTGCTGTTATCGCCGTATCCGACGATGTTCAGAAGGGCTCTTCTTTTGAACTTGTGTCGACAGGGGAAGAATTGAGTTCTTTCGCTGGGTCCAAGTATTATCAGTGCGATTTAAAATCGAGTGATTTCGTAAAGATAGAAAGCGCCTTGAAGCAGGGGGTGTGCGTGCTGTTCTGCGGCACGCCCTGTCAGGTGCTTGCTGTCAAGAATGCAGTTCCGAAACGTCTCCAACACGGTCTTTATTTAATTGACATCATTTGCCAAGGGGTTCCTTCAAGGACATCAATTGATGCCTATCGCCGTGAAGTTGAAAAGCGGAAGGGTTCAAAACTTCTTCAGCATGTCTTTAGGGCAAAAGTTAAGGGTGAAGAGGGCCACTATGTATCTCGACTTTCCTTTGCTGATGGGGACCGCTGCGATCAGGTAGGAGGAGATAACCTCTTCACCCGGGCATTTATGTATCAAGTTTCGTTGCGGGAAAGCTGCTACCAGTGTCCTTTTGCGAGGCAGGAAAGAGCGGGCGACCTGACTCTAGGGGACTATTGGTCGGAATCGCTTGAAGAGGGTTATGTGCGCGGCTCGACTTCCCTGATTTTAGAAAACACAAAAAAGGGGGCGGAGTTGCTGGGACAGCTCGGGAGTCTGGGCCGCATTCAGAAAGTTCCGCTTGAGGCTGCAACTGCAGACAACATTCCCCTTCATCATCCGGTGAGCAGGCCGTTTGCAAGGTCATTCTTTTATCCGCTCATGCGTAAGATCGGGTTCATGAGGGCGTCGAAACTTTGTTGTTGGCGATATTCATTGAAGCATGCAGTGAGGCGATGTGTTGGAAGTAGGGGGTAAGCCATGAAGATCGGCATTATCACGTATCACTTTGCAAGGAATTACGGCGCTATTCTGCAATGTTATGCTTTGCAGACAAAATTGTTGTCCATGGGCCATGATGTCTGGGTGCTTAACTACAAGAGCGAACGGCAGGAGAAGAACAACTCACTGCACCATAAGCGCGATGGTATTGTTGCAAATCTGGCCGTGAACGCGGCATTACTTCCTTTCGAGGCAGCTCGAAAGACGAAGGAGCGGCGTTTTGCTCAATATGAAAATAGCGAGCTTCGCCTTACTCCAAGGTTTAGGAGTGTGGGCGAGATGCAGGATTATGTGAACTCAGAAGGGTTTGACCTGCTCATCAGCGGAAGCGACCAAGTTTTTAATCCCAAGATTGCCGATTTCGATTGCGCCTTTCTTTTCCCTTTCGAGACATCCGCACGAAAGGGCAGCTTTGCTGCAAGCTTGGGGAGCGCAACAGAGGAGGACCTTGGCTGTCATGCAGAAAAGCTACGAGAGTTCGACGTGCTAAGCGTGCGAGAAAAAACTGATGCCCCCACTGTTCAACTTGTTTGCGGGCGATCGCCGCATGTGGTCGATGATCCTGTTTTTCTGCTTGACTCAAGCACTTGGGCTGCTGCATCGGGAATTGAAATGCGTGATGATGGCTATGTGCTCGGCTATTTCATCAATAAGGAGATGTCGAAACGCTACCTTGAGCTCATCGAGCTTGTTGCGAAAAAACTGGGGCTTCCGTTTAAAGTCCTGAATGTTCGATATGGCATTGATTCATTTAGACCGCAGATGATTACCGATGCGGGGCCTGAGGAGTTTTTGGACTGCTTTTCCCGCGCCTCCTTTGTATGCACCGATTCGTTTCACGGGACGGCATTCTCTTTGATTTTTAATAAGAGGTTTATTTCGTTTGAGCCCAAAGCCAAGTCCCATGATTGGCGCAAGCGCGATTTGTTGGAGAAGACTGGGGAAACCATGCGTAGCGTGGTTATAGACAATGGCGATGCTCGTGCGGATGTGGAAAGGCTGTGCGCCTGTCCGCCGCCTGATGCCATGGAGGGTCTCGGCACTATTCGAGAAAGGCAAATTGCGTTCCTAGACATGATGCTGGGGGAGTAAGTGCATATTAGAGAAAAAAAGCTGCTTGAGAATGCCGGTTGGTTGCTTGCGTTGCAGGCAGTCAATATCCTGCTACCTTTTGTTACTGTGCCTTACGTGACCAGGGTTTTCGGTACTGATGGCTATGGCGTGTTTTCAATTGCCCTCAATTGGGTTACGTATTTCCAGCTGGTTATTGAATATGGCTTCAACTTAAGCGCGACAAAGAAGGTCGTAGGAACCAAGAATGTCACGGAGCTCAATCGGCTTGTCTCGGCTGTCGTCTTTGCTCGCATGGGTCTTGTCGGTGTCTGCTTTCTCATCGTCTTGGTGCTGGGCGCAACTTCTGCTGCAACGGGCGATCAACTTGCATGTATGTTGGTGTTGTTTTCGATGCTTGTAGGCATTGCGATTCAGCTGAACTGGCTGTTTCAAGGGCTTCAGGACATGAAGGTGATTACAATTGCCACTGCAGCCGCGAGAAGCCTTTCGGTTCTCTTGGTGTTTCTGCTTATCAAGTATCCCAATCAGTTGATGCTCTATTCCCTTCTTTATTCCATCACGTTTTTGCTCTCAGGTTTGATTACTCATATATTTGCACGGAAGCGCTATGGCGTTCGGATTGGGCTACCGTCGCTGCGACAGATACTGGAAGAGATGCGAGACGGCATGCCGATTTTCCTCTCATCTGCTGCGGGGAAGCTGATTGGCAATGTCGGCATAACGGTGCTTGGCAGTTATAGTACAAGTGCGATTGTCGGTTCCTATGCTGCCATACTGAAGATTCCCCAAATGGTAAGTCTTATGTTCACGCCAATCGGCCAGGCTCTTTATCCGCGCATCAATGAAGAGTGCATCAAATCTAGGCGCGGAGCTGCGAAATTGGTGGTTAGGTTCGGCTTGCCAACGGTCGTTCTGTTTGGTTTGGGTCTTTTTGGTATTGCTGTTTTACGGGTCCCTTTGGTAAGTCTGTTGTTTGGCGAAGAATATCTTCTGTGTGCGGATACGCTTATCCCGCTTGCAATGTGGGTCTTGCTGGGAATCGTGAACAATTTTATAGGTGTTCAACTCTTGATTCCTTTTGGACGCCAATCCATCTACAGCGCTCTTATGATTGCTGATTCGATTCTGTCGTTGGCACTTAATTTCTTATTAGGTTATTCATTTGGAGCTATGGGAGTGGCATCTGCGATTGCTATTTCGGAAGCCGCTTTAACTATGGCGCTAATCCTGTCGCTTCTTATTGTCGTCGGGCCCTCACGGTTAAAGGCGGTGGCTCCTAGCATGCGCATTGGTTGTAACGGAAGGGAATAGCTAATGAAGAAAGTCATGCTTGTCTTCGGCACGCGTCCGGAGGCCATCAAGATGTGCCCGCTCGTCAACGAGATCAAGTCCCGTCCGGGCGAGTTCGAGACGACCGTCTGCGTGACGGGCCAGCACCGCGAGATGCTCGAGCAGGTGCTGCGGGTGTTCGACGTCGTGCCCGACCACGACCTGGCGATCATGAAGCCGGGCCAGACCCTGTTCGACGTGACCTGCGACGTGCTGCTCAGGCTCAAGGCGGTCCTCGAGGCGGAGCGCCCCGACGTGGTCCTCGTCCACGGCGACACCACGACGAGCTTCGCCGCCGCGCTGGCGTGCTTCTACCTGCAGATCCCGGTCGGCCACGTCGAGGCGGGCCTGCGCACGCGCGACATCTACAGCCCCTGGCCGGAGGAGTTCAACCGACAGGCGGTCGACATCGTCTCCGGGTACTACTTCGCGCCCACCGAGGCGAGCAGGCGGAACCTGCTGGACGAGGGGAAGCCCACCGACCGCATCTGGGTCACCGGCAACACGGGGATCGACGCGCTCGCCACCACGGTGCGCGAGGGCTACGCGCACCCGGAGCTGGAGTGGGCCCGCGGCAGCCGCCTCATCCTGGTCACCGCGCATCGCCGCGAGAACCTGGGCGAGCCCATGCACCGCATGTTCCGCGCCATCCGCCGCGTGATGGAGGAGCACCCCGACACCAAGGCGATCTACCCCATCCACATGAACCCCCTGGTGCGCAAGGCCGCCCACGAGGAGCTCGACGGCTTCGACCGCCTGCGCATCGTCGAGCCGCTCGAGGTCCTGGACTTCCACAACTTCATGGCTGCCTCGCATCTCATCCTCACCGACTCCGGCGGCATCCAGGAGGAGGCGCCCGGGCTCGGCAAGCCGGTGCTCGTGATGCGCGACACCACCGAGCGCCCCGAGGGCGTCGAGGCGGGGACCCTCAAGCTCGTGGGCACCGACGAGGACGTGATCTGCCGCGAGTTCAGCCGCCTGCTCTCCGATGCGGACGAGTACGCGCGCATGTCCCGCGCATCGAACCCTTACGGCGACGGGCACGCGAGCGAGCGGATCGCGGACGTACTTGCGGGGTAAGCCGGGCAGATCTGCATGGATTCCTAATTGATGTAATGGGGCTGCGACTTGGGATTGCAGCCTCTAATTTATATCGGGGTGCAGTTCTGCGGCCAATTACTGTTCGGTTGGTGCTGCAGAGGCTTCCGTCAACTTTTGCGGCCGTGTCAATCGACCGCGTGATGTCATTGGTGTACGCCGGCGAGCCCATGCCGGTGGTCGGCGTCTACCGCCTCACCATGAAGAGCAACTTCGACAACTTCCGCGCGAGCTCCATCCAAGGGATCATGAAGCGCGTGAAGGCCAAGAGCATTCCCGTCATGATGCCCCGAGGCCCACACTGGCCGCGTCCGACTTCTTCGGTTCCGAGGTCACGCACGATCTCGAGGCGCTTAAGGCGCGCTGCGGCGTGATCGTGGTCAACCGCTGGAGCGACGACCTCGTCAACGTCGCAGACAAGGTGTACACGAGGGACCTGTTCAAGCGGGACTAGGTTTTCCCATGTCGCCTGGTTTTCAGCCCTCGACGGCTTCGGCCGCCAGGGGCTCTCTTGATTTAGGGCTTTGGTGAGTAATGCCCCGGTCAGGTCGCGGTTGGCAAGCAGATCGGGCCCCTCGCTGCCAGAAGGGGCAGCCCTGCTTCACCCTCGCGGGTATCGACGAGCGCGGTCTGCTGAGTCGCGATATCGAGGCTGTTGGCAAGCGCGGTTGTTGGGTACTGTACATAGTTAGCACCTCCATTCTAACTAGGTGCAGTACTTACGATTGTTATTGATGGCTCCCGCTCAATATCCGGATCCGTATCCGAATTCCGAGGCGTATATCTGAGTTCTGATATAGGTCCGGATATGGTTCGATATAAATGGATGAGGTCAACCGGTCTTTCATTAGATTTAAAATGGGCAGAGTCTATTCAGAATCCGAAAGAACGGGATAAATAGACCATGATAAAGTCAGCAAACACCGCAGAGAAAAAGATTCAAAACAGCAGCGCTGGCCGCCTGATGCAGCTGTGTCCACAATACGTTGAAACTCAACATTCAATGCATGTTGAGCTGTTGGAACATGCGGTATATCAAGACGGACTTTCGAATGTGGCTCTTGCCGGACCTTATGGCAGCGGCAAGAGCAGCATTTTGAGTCGATTTAGGGAGCAGCATCCGGACAAGTGCATTTCCATCGGGCTTTCGACCCTTGCGCCTAAGAGGGTTGATGAAAGAACACAAGACACGGCTCAGGGGGAAGATGCAGGCGGATTTGGTTGCAAGCGCGATCAGGACGGCCTGACAAATGAGCTGGAAAGGGAGATTGTAAGGCAGCTCTTATATCAGGGCGATCCGTCTAAAACGCCGAAGTCTCGATTCAACCGAATACACCCAACGCCGAAATCCCGACAAATGATTATGTCTTTACTAGTTTCTTTGGCGGTCGTGATCGCAGCGATCTTGGTGGTCTACTGTGCTGATAACACTACGGACAAGTTATCGGTGTGGATCTCCCTTGTGAAGAGCCACTATATTTTGGTTATCACGCCTGCCCTATTGGCTCTGTGCCTGTCTGCCATCATATATAGATTCATTGTCCCCAAGTGGAGCCGCATTACGATCGGTGGGCTATCTGCGATGGGTGCGACGATCAAGCTAGAGGAGGGATCGTTTTCCTATTTCGATCAATACCTCGATGAGATCCTCTATTTTTTCGAGGCCAATGAATACGATACGGTGATATTTGAAGATCTTGATCGGTTCGACAACCCTTTAATATTCGAACATCTTAGGGAGTTGAATCTGCTTCTGAATAACGCCGACGGCATAAAGAAGAAGGGGAATGAGAAGAAAATACATTTTATATACGCCTTAAGAGACAGCGTTTTCGAACCCGATTCATTTGAAGCAACTGGCGAGTACAGCTCTTCTGAGTCGAAAGGGGGAACGGTCCCTGGAAGCGGAAGGGTCAAGTTCTTTGACGAAGTTATTCCTCTCATGCCGTTCCTTTCGGATTTGAGCGCCTATGACCATATGAAGGCGATTTTCAAAGCGGAACTCAAATTAATAAAGGATGAAGAGGAGAGGGAGAAATTTGACCGCTGTCTCAGAACCGCCGCTCCCAGCCTTGTCGATATGAGGTTAATCAAAGCCATACGAAACGAATACTTGGTTTTATTCGACCAGATGGGTCCGCATACGCGCCGAGGGGTAAATCTCGGATTGCGCGAAAGCGCGATTCTGGCCATGACCATATTCAAAAACATTCACCCACGGGAATTTGAAAATGCTCGCGTTGGCGACGGATGGCTAAATAAGGTATATGAAGCGTATTTCAGCGCCGTTGAGGCTAAAGTGTCAGCACTAAAAGAAGAGCTGGCATGGTGCAAGAGTTCGGAGCTGGCAGACAAGACATTAAGCGAGAGGGCGTTGGAACTTGGAGAAAGATTGAACCACGCGCTCTCCAAGCTATACGGTGGACATCCAACTTTGAAAATGCAATCAAACTCCTATAGCAGCCAGGAGCTGAAGGCTGTTGAGTTCTGGGAAGTATTCATTTCCTTGCCTGATGACGGAGAAATTGCCGTTAGCGAGTACAGGAGAGGATACCAACTGGACGGGGGCTTTTCGAAGAACCAACTCATCTTCCTTATGAATCTGAAGAGCGAAGACCTTGCTCTTTTCAAAGCTGCTTCTAATCCAGGGAGCAGAGAGAAAGAGTTGCGGGAAGAAATTGATGCTCTGCTGGGCGCTGATTATCCAGATGTAAAAGGGCTGACTTGGCTTCGAAACAAAGGAGACAGTCAAGTCGAACGTACCTTTGAAGAGGTGGTACTGAGAGACGCACCTGACCCATTGGCGGCGCAGCTGATTTTGAATGGTTTTATCGGTAAAGATTACCGTCTCTATACCGCGCTGTTTCCCGATGAGGGACGGGCGTCGGTGATCAATTTCATCACGAACCATGTTAATCACAACAGAACGGCGATTGACTTTCCTCTTGATGATGGTGATTGCGCCGAGCTTATCAAGAGGCTTGGAGTCGACCAGTACGAAAACGCATGCACGTTCAATTGTGACCTATTAGGTTATCTGGTTGTTCATGAGCAGGATTTTGCCAAGCTGATGGTAAGGTCTGCATGCAAATCAATGGACGGACAAGGAAAGAAGCTCCTCGTGAGGTTCATTGAAGAGAAGGATGAAGAGTATTGGCTTAACAACACGGTACTTGGCACCATGTCGGCCGAGCTCGACAACATCATACCGTTGATAATCGACGGCGTTGTTCCCAGCGAACTACGCCTAAAAGCTATGTTCTTTGCTCTGGGATCCCTAAATGAGGAAAAGACCTACTCGGTCGAGGGCTTCTCATGTTGGCTTGGATCGAAATGGGAGACCTTGCTTCTCGATGAGACGCTGATGGCGCCTGGGGCTTTCCATAAAGCGCTTTTGGTTTTCGAAGATTCAGGTTTCGAAGCGCCGATATTGTCGAATGTCGATGATCTATTCGTTCAAGAGATTGTCGAGCGCGGTCTATTCGTTATCACTCGCGACAATCTAATGATCGCGACAAATGCATCCTCGGTGCTTCCGCTTGAACGCTTGTTCAGTCTGCATCGATCTGTATTCGCTAGGATTGTTCGCAACTCGGGCGCGCTTAACGAGTATCTCTCATGTTTGGAAACGGGGGAATTCGCGTTCTCGTCGTTTGAGCATGAGCCCTTCGTCATCTGCGTTGGCCTAGCCGGTTCTGACGAATCTTTGCTGGGAATGTTGATAGGGCTTTGTAGCAAAGACATGGTCATTGACGACGTGTACGACTTGGCGAACGAGCTATTTGACGAGAGCGTTCTTTCGCAGGGGGTCCGGTTGCTTGACCTTCTTGTTGAACACGGTCACATCGCGCCGTCCTCGTACAATATCTCTTGCATAATGAGCGCCGCAAAGGACGCAGGGGGTTCGTCAGAGGTTGAACATGCGGTTGACGCCCTGCTTGCGAATCAGGCTTTTGAGGTCAAAGGTGAACTTGTCGGTGGGGTTGGAGCTAACGAACTGGCCCGTGCAATAATTCTCTGCAACGAGCTTAATGATGAAGAGGCAGAGAGTCGCATTGTGGCCCTGTTCGACGGATATTGCGATGGGCTTCCGTTTGCAGTAAACGATATTTCGCTTGATTCGTATTGCCGCAAAGAGCTGCTTGTCAGTTTGCTGGAATCCGGCGTCGTTGAAGCGTCCGTGGATGTATACAGGAGACTGCGTGATGCTGGATGGGAGTTGAGGGAACGGTGCCTTGTTCAGCTGCTGCGTGAAGAGGAGCCCATCAGGGCCGCTGATCTCTTCCCTAGTGATGTCGTTTACATTATGAGGAGCAAGAAGCTTCAAAAAACGGCGCTGTGCACCCTTATCATTGATGACCCTGAAGGGGCTTTGGATGCGTGTGCGGCCATGGCAAATGATTATGCGGACGCCGCAGTTGCGTTGTCTCGACTGAGTTGCATGCCGCCAGAAGGCGTGTTGGAATCCGCGCTGGACGAGAGCTCTACTTGGGAGCACTTGGAACCCTGGCTAAGGCTGGAGATTCCCCTGTCATACAAGATTGATGCTGTGGCGCTTTGCGCTTCGGGCCTTACGAGCACTCAACTAGAGGGGGCGTTGAGAGAGCTTGGGGGACAGTACGCCAAGATATGCGATAGAAAGACCAGGTCCATAAGACTTCCTCTCACCGATAGCAATTACAAGATTGCAGCTTCTGCAGCTAAGCTGCTAAAAATTGTTTCTTCGAAGTCGGCCAACGAGGATAAGGGCATTCGAATATACAAGCGCACTTCCATGTTAGACGGTTAAACAAAGTGCGGGTGAGTTCGGATGCTTGCCGCCTCTTTCAGTGATAGTTGCCTGCGTGGAGAGGGGTGTTCATTTCTTCGTGCAGGCGGCGCTCTCGGCTATAGCCAGTGCGTCGGAGGCCAATTCGGGTATGGTGGTTGATGCCCCGGCTTATCCACGAGCATCGATCAGTCCGGATTGAGTAGTACGCTCAAATAGTACCGCTGTTCCGTTTGCTGAGTACCGACGTTCCGCACATCCGGTACCACCTCTCCCACAATAACCTTCTCTACAGAGGGCGCCGCCATCCGGGCGGTCCCGACGACGGAAAGGAGGCCTGCCATGGCCACCAAGAAGGCGATCATGGTGCAGCTGCTCAAAAAGGGGGGGGGGGTGAGCTGGAACGACGCGGCGCGCTCACTGCGGTGCAGCAAGGCGACGGTCGCGAAGTGCGCCGCGAAGATGCGCGAGGAAGGCATCGATGCTAGCTACTTACCCATGTCGGTGATCGACGTCTACCACATTAGTGTGAAGAGCAGCTCCGATAGCTTCCGGTTGAGCTCTATCCAGGGAATCATGAAGTGCATGAAGGCCGAGGGCTTTTGCTGCTTGCCGGGTATTTCCCCTTTGATGTTTAACATAGACGCACAATCGGATGGTGTCGGCGTTTCGCGGGGGCGGCCTGCGTACTTTGCGGCGGATACATAGAACTGAACCCATTCACATCTACTCAACTGATGATTAGAATGATTAGATTTGACTAGGTATGAATAGAAGGATGGGAATATGGGCGTTCGAGAAGGGGAGACCGTAGAGTTCAAGCGCGAGATGAATTCGAACGCGGTCAAGACGATCATCGAGTTCGCCAACACGGGCGGCGGAACGCTGTACATCGGCGTCGATGACGAGGGCGTCCCTGTCGGCGTCGATGACGTTGACGCGGAGATGACACGCGTGACGAGCCTCCTCAGGGGCTCGGTCAAGCCCGACATCCTCATGATGATATCCGTAGTGCCGGAGGCGATCGATGGGCGCGACGTGATCGCGGTTCATGTTGGCAGGGGCGTCAAACGCTCGTACTATCTGGCGTCGAAGGGCCCCCGTCCGGAGGGCGTCTACATTCGCTCGGGCGCCGCGAGCGTGCCCGCAAGCGATTCCGCCATCATCCGCATGATTCGCGAATGCGAGGGAGACGTGTTCGAAGCCCGTCTCTCGATGAACCAGGACCTCACGTTTCGCTATGCGCAAGCGGAGTTCGCGAAGAGGGGGCTTCCGCTTGAGTCCGGAGAGATGCGGACGCTGGGTATGCTCAATCCGGACGGTGCCTTCACGAACCTGGGGCTCCTGCTGTCGGATCAATGCCCCCCGACGGTGAAGGCCGCCGCGTTTTCCGACGACGGCCGGAACGTGTTCACCGAGCGCTGCGAGTACGAGGGCTCGATTCTCAAGCAGCTCGCCGACGCCTATGCGTTTCTCGAGGCCCATAACCACTATCGGACCGAGTTCTTAGGCCTCGGGCGGATCGACCACTACGACTACCCCGCCGTTGCGCTTCGAGAGGCCCTCGTGAACTCGGTCGCGCATCGCGAGTACGCGCTGTCCGGCCCCACGCTCGTTTCCGTCATGCCGTCGGCGGTGGAGATCGTGTCGCTTGGGGGGCTGCCGACGGGCATCGAATACGAAGACCTTTCCGCTCGAATCTCCATGCCGCGCAACCGTGCGCTCGCCAACGTGCTGTTCCGCCTGGAGCTTATCGAGGCATACGGGACCGGCATCGGCAGGATGCGCGAAAGCTATGAGGGGGAGGGGCTGTTCCCGGAGATAGCGGTGACGGCGAATACGTTTTCGATCGTCTTGCCGAACAGGAATGCGCCGGATGCGAGGGTGTCCGAGTCCATGGGATCGCTGCCGGAGGCGGCGATGCGCTCGCTTGCCGATGGCGCTCGGACCCGAGCAGAGGTTCAAGCTGACCTTGGGGTCAGCCAGTCGACGGCAGTTCGGATTCTGGCGGACCTTGTGAGCAGCGGCCGCGCTATGAGGACCGGATCGGGCAGGGGGACTCGGTATCGCCTGCTATAGTCCCGGCGTCGGGCTTCGGTGCTCGATGAGTGACGCGCGTTGTTTCGGCCGCTGGGTGTTTTGCCGTATGGAGAGGATCCCTATGTTTGCTGCTGTGCAGGGTTTCACGGCGGATGGAAGCGATGGACACGTCGGGAGTTTGGCTCAAGGATGGGAGGAGCGAATGGGCGGAACCTTCGAGCCCGAGAACATAGTCGTCACCGGCGGCTGCGGCTTCATCGGGAGCAACTTCGTCCACCACGTCGTGCGCGAGCACCCCGGCGTCCACGTCACCGTGCTGGACAAGCTCACCTACGCCGGCAACCCGGGGAACATCGCGGGGCTGCCCTCCGACCGCGTCGAGCTCGTGGTCGGCGACATCTGCGACGAGGGTCTGGTGGACCGCCTCGTGGCCGGCGCCGACGCCGTGGTGCACTACGCCGCCGAGTCCCACAACGACAACTCCATCGCCGACCCCTCGCCCTTCCTGGAGACCAACGTCCGGGGCACCTACACGCTCATCGAGGCGTGCCGGAAGCACGGCGTGCGCTACCACCACGTCTCCACCGACGAGGTCTACGGCGACCTGGCGCTCGACGACCCGGCCCGCTTCACCGAGGAGACCCCGTACAGGCCTTCAAGCCCGTACAGCTCCACCAAGGCGGCCTCCGACATGCTCGTGCGCACCTGGGTGAGGACGTTCGGCCTGCGCGCCACCATCTCCAACTGCTCCAACAACTACGGGCCCTACCAGCACGTGGAGAAGTTCATCCCCAGGCAGATCACCAACCTGATCGACGGGGTGCGCCCCAAGCTCTACGGCGACGGGAGGAACGTCCGCGACTGGATCCACACCGAGGACCACAGCTCCGCCGTCTGGTGCATCCTCACGAAGGGCCGCATCGGCGAGACCTACCTGATCGGCGCCGACGGGGAGCGCGACAACCTCGCGGTCCTGCGCGAGATCCTGCGCGCCTTCGGCCGGCCCGAGGACGACTTCGACTGGGTCCGCGACCGCCCCGGCCACGACCGCCGCTACGCCATCGACAGCGCGAAGCTCCGCCGCGAGCTGGGCTGGGAGCCCGCCCGCACCGACTTCGCCGCCGGCCTCGCCGAGACCATCGAGTGGTACCGCGAGAACGAGCCCTGGTGGCGCCCGGCCAAGGAGGCCACCGAGGTCCGCTACCGGGCGCAGGGCCAGTAGCCCGCCCGCAAGCCTTCCCTGCACATAGCGCAACGGTGAGCCCCGTGCACTCGCTGCCCGACGTCGGGCCCGCAGTGCACGAGGTTTTTGCTTGCTGGGCGTTCGCTCAACCTCGGGACGTCTGGCACAATCTCGATCTCCTCATACTGTGGTACGATATAGCCACAGTATGAGGAGGCAGCTATGGCGCTCTGCGTTCCCGTCCGCGATATGAAGGACACCGCTAAGTTTCTCTCGGTTGTCGAGGGATCCAAGGATCCCGTGACGGTGACGCGCAATGGGCGTGACGCCCTGATCGTCATGACGCCGGAGGCCTATGACGGTCTCAAAAGCGAGCTAGCTCACGAGCGTCTTATGCGTCGATTGGACCGCGCGGAGCTCGAATTCGATTCCGGTGAGTGCTTCGATGGCGGCACGTTCCTGGATGCGCTGTTGGATCGTTACGATGCTTAAGCTTGTCGTCTCGAAGGGCGCTGCGATGGAGTTACGCGGCATCGCCCAGTACCTTGAAGACGAGCCCGCCTCTCCGGGCGCGGCGCGTTCTTTTATCCAGGAATTCAAACATCAGGCCGAGCTCGCTTGCTCGTTTCCTCGCTCGCATCCGCTATGCGTTCATTCCGAGCTCGCGCAGAGGGGCTACCGTTCGTTTCGGGTGGGCAGGTATGTCGCAATCTATTCCGTCGCAGATGAATTCCTCAAGGTCCTCCATGTATTCCACCGGTCGCAGGATTATGTCCGCGATGTTTTGGAGTAATGCGCTTGCCTTGGGCATGCTGTAAGTCGAGGACGTTCTTTGAGTGCGGAAGGGGAAGTGGCGGGACTTTTTTGGATCGTGGCGAGTCTCCGCCCGCCCGCTCTTCAGCTTGCGCACTTGTATGGTAGCGGGTGCGCACCGGCGCGTGGATCACCGGCTTGATGATGCTGCAAGAGATTGTGGGCACACGCCTGCCATCGCGTTGAAACGGGGTGCTGCCGCGCCGTCACCATCCCATTCCAAGCATCTGCCCTTACAGGATGTCCGCATAGCGCTCGGCTATGTTGTTGTTCATGCGCTCGAACTCGGGGATGTATTGGTCAATGATGGTTGCGACCAGCCGCTCGGCAAGCTCGGCGTCGTAGATGTGGGCCGTGTCGTTTCGATCGCGCAGCATGTGCAACCAGATCTCCTCGTCCATCCAATCATAGTAGGCGTATGCTGCCTTGATAATCTCTCGAGGAGAGCCGGTCGCAGCGACGCGGTCGCCTTCGTATTTCATGAGCTCTTTTAAGAGCTTCCATCCGAGTTCGAATTGCAGGGAAAACTTGGCGATGATGCCTCCTCGCACGAACTCGTTCTCCAAATCCTGGTCCTTTGATCGTCTGAGGGTCTCGAGTGCGGAGGAGTAGCTATCGAACTTCTTCATACAGCACCTTCCCGTCCTTCAGCACCTCTTCGAGCAGCTCGTGCGATGAGCTCTCGTCCATGTTGACGACATCTAGCTGGAGCAGTGACCACAATTCGTTGTCGAGGCGATCTTCGAGGTGCGGAAAGTCCGGACAGCCCCATACGGCAAGGTCGATATCGCTCTTCTCTTCCGCGGTCCCGCGGGCGCGGGAACCGAAGAGCATGACGCGCACTGCGCGCTCTTCCGCACATATCTCGCGTATCTGATTGTAGACGTGCTCCATGTTTCGCATACGCCCTCATCTGCCGTGCGTTTCTCGACGCCCATCATACTCCATTGTCTGGTTTCGGGCAGAGCCGAAAGAGCTTAGCGCCCGAGGGGACGATTGCCCATTACAGTTTGAGTCGTCCGCGAGGGCGGCCCTTTCCTTCAATCCCGTATCCATAGACGAGATGCGGGGATACGATTGGGCCGTTCCGATGGTCGCCGACCGACCGCCCCGGATGGCCGTCTGCCCCTGCCCCGACCGATCGCCGAGGGCCCGGGGGGGGTGCGGCGGCGGGGAAACGACTGATAGAGATGTGCCGGGCGCGTGACGCCACGGCCGGGTAATGTGGGTGTCGCTTCCGCCGCCTCCGGCCGGCTCAAGGGAGAGGATACACCATGGGCGCAGCGAAGAAGCACGGGCCGGCGGCCTACCTGGGGATCGACGTCGGCAAGAGCAGGCACAGCGCCTGCGCGCTCGACGCCGCCGGCGGGGTCGTCTTCAGGGCCGACCTCGACAACAGGCCGGACGCGATAGACCGGCCGCCGGAGCGCGCCGGGGACGCCGCGCTGGTCGTCGTCGACCAGAAGCGCAACATCGGCGCGCTCGTCCTGGCCAGGGCGCACGCGCTGGGGCGCAGGTGCGCCTACCTGCCCGGCTACGCCGAGAAGCGGGCGCGCGACATGATGCCCGGCATCGCCAAGACCGACGCGATCGACGCCGAGGTCATCGCCCGCACCGCCATGGGCATGCCGCAGGCGCTCAGGCCGATCGCCGCGGAGGACGCCGCCGCCAGGTCGCTGAGGGCGCTGTCGTCGCAGCGCGAGTACGCCGTCGCGTCCAGGACCAGGGCGAAGAACAGGTTCCGCGCCGTCCTGCTCGAGGCCGGCCCGGAGCTGGAGCGCGCCGTGGACCCGTCGTCGCCGTGGCAGATGGCGGTGCTCTCCGAGCTCGGCGGCGCGCCCGGCTGCTCGGCCGCCGGATGGGGCGCGTTCGCCGACGCCGCGCGGCGCGCGGGCGCGCCGGCCGCGAGGGCCAGGGAGTTCTGGGAGGCGCTCGACGCGTCGGCGGGGTCCGGGAGGGGCGCCGGCGCGGGAGAGGACGTCTCGGTGCGCATGCTGGCGCGCGAGATATCCGCGCTGGACTCCGACGTCGCCGAGCTCGACGGGCTCATAGGAGAGGCGCTGGCCGGCGACGAGGTCTACGAGAGCCTGCTCACGATACCCGGCATAGGGCCGAAGACCGCCGCGGCGCTGGTCACCGCGGTCGACATCTCGCTGTTCGGGAGCCACCACGAGCTCGCGAGCTACTGCGGGGTGGCGCCCGCCGACAGCAGGTCCGGCACCAGCGTGAGGTCGACCTCCCCGCAGCGCGGCGGCAACAAGCAGCTCAAGAACCTCCTGATATTCAGCTGCAACTCCCTCGTCGGCACGGACAACAGGTTCGGAAGGTACTACGACGAGTGCAGGGCGAGGGGGATGAGGCACAACAAGGCGCTGAAGGCCGTCGCGAGGAAGAGGATGAAGGTCGTCTACGCGGTCATGTGGGACGCGGTCCCGTACGAGCCCCGTCGGTAGCGCTCAGGGACAACCTAGTCGGAGGAGAGGGCGCCTGCGCGCGTCCCGATGCGTTATGCTGAAATCGAGCGGTCCCCGCCGCTTGACAAAACCATAGAGACACGTTACGTTGGCGATCACATCTTTCTCATTATGTTCTCGACGGGTGAGACCCGTCTGTTCGATGCGTCCTGCCTTCCGTCCCTTCCGGCGTTCAAACCGCTAGCAGACGAAGCCGTGCTTCGTGAATTCGGGATCGACCATGGCGTCTTGACGTGGTGTGACGGGGAAATCGATATCGCGCCGGAAGCGTTATACGAACGAAGCTTCGAATGCCAGCGTATTGCATAGGGTGTTCTGCCGGCTCGGCCTGCCGGCGTGCTTCTCGCGTGGCGCTGTCTGTCTGGCGGGCGGCGGCGTTTTGCGCGGGGATTCGACGGTGGCGCCTCTGCACGCGGCTTTCGAGTCAAAACGGCAGCGCCGCCACCCGTTGGGAGACGGCGCTGTCGAGCGGCTGCAGGTTGCACCCTGCCGACGGGGCGCTCGGGGTGCGGGTCCCGCGGTTGCGCCGCGCATTGCCCGCGCAAGCTTCGGGCGTCCTACATCTCGAAGCTCGTAAGCGCCCCGCGCGCTGCGGCGACGGCACCCGCCACGAGCGCGTCTACGTTTTCCGACTCCTTGGCCGGGAACATGAGCTCCATGAGCACGGGGAAGTTCGTGCCCGTCACGAGGCGCACCTCGGGATGCTTCATTCGCGTGAGCACCGATGCCTTGAACGGTGACCCGCCCTGCACATCCGTGCAGATGACGGTGGGGGCGCCTGCGTTTTCCGCCACGAGTCCCTCCATGCGTTCGCACAGCTCGTCGAAGCTGTCCCCCTCGCGGAAGTCCAGGGAGCGCACGCGGCTGTCGTCGCCGCATAACAGGGTCAGTGCTCCGTGGAACCCTGTGCCGAAGCCTCCGTGCCCGCACAGCACGAGTCTAGCGTCCATCCTTCCTCCTTTCGGTGCGCAGCTCGCGCACCTGGTCCATGAAGATCCGCGCGCGTTCCGGGTTGATGGGGTTTCTCATGTTGCCGTCCTTCACCCAGGTGCCTACGGAGACCCCGTCGTATTCGGAGAGTATTTCCTTGATGTTCTCGCCGGTTGAGCCGCTACTCAAGAAGATGGGGATTTCCGATCCCAGCCGTGCGCGCACGGCGCGCACGAGCTCCATGCTCTCAGTGAGTGAGCGTCCTCCTACGAAAAGGCCGTCGGCGAACGCGTTCATCACGGTGTCCCAGGCGTTATCCACCACGGATTTGCCGCACAGCTGTTCGTAGTGCACCTCCTGCACATCGGCGAAGACGGGCATGCGCGAGCCCAGGCGCTTTTTGAGCGCGAGCACGTCGATGCATTGCGCTTGCAGAAGACCGGCGTAGCCCACTTCCACGGAGGTGTAGGTGTGCTCGACGCGTATGAAATCGCTTTCCGCCGCCTCGGCCACGGCCAGCGATGACTCGCCGTCCCAGTTGACGAGGATGCCCTGTATCAGATCGGGGCACGCCCTGCGCAGCTCGAGGGCGATGCGCGTCATGAAGGCGGTCGTCTCGACGTTGGCGTGCTGGCGCACGGGCGCGTCGTTGCGGTTCTGGATGATGTAGCCGTCGAAGCCGTTCTCGGCGAGCATCTTGGCCTCGGCGACCGCGCGCTCCACGATCTCGTCGAGCCCCATGCCGTCGTTCAGGTAGGTTCCGGGCAGCGGCTCGGGCTGGATCATGGCGAGCGCGACCGGGTATCGATCTCTGCTCAGCATCAGATCTCCTCTCCAAGCGCGCGCCCGTACTCGAGCGCGAGGGGGAACAGCCCTGCGGGCGGGATGACGCCCCGCTCGCAGATCACGGCTTCGATCAGGTTCCCCGGGATGGACACGAGCTTGATTCCCTTGCAGTCCACGAGCTCGGCGAGCTCCGGCGCGATGGCGTCGCCCAGGCGCCGGCGGTAGTCGAACTCCATGGGACGCAGCCGACACGTGCCGCGAACGGCGCGCAAGTCGAGTTTAAGCAGCGGCGTCAGCACGTAGAGCGGCTTGTTCAGATGGCGGCAGAGCACCGCGAGGATGTCTGAGCCGATGGTGTTGAACGTGGTCCCGTCCGCATAGACCGTCTCGGCGCCGATGAACGCGGCGTCGCAGGTCCTCAGTTCGTCGAGCATGCAGGTATCGGGGATGAAGCGGACGTGCCTGCCTTGGGCGGTTGCGCCCTTCAGGAACGGCACCCCGCCGTTGAGGGCGCGGCTCTCGGGGATGCTCACTTCCACTTCGGGCGGCAGCGCCCGTATGAATGCGTCCACGGTCGACGAGTAGTCGAAGCACATGACGCGGGAGAACGTCGCACATGTATTCACGGCGAATCCTACGAGCCGGCGTACCGCCGCGGCGTTGCTTCCCTGGAAGGCGTCGATGTCTTCCAGCAGGATGCGCTCGAATTCTCCGGCGTCGGTCACGTCGTCGGTAAACGCCCGAACCGTCATGAGGCCAAGGGCGTTGTAGATGGCGCGCGAATTCTGCCCGCGCGTTCCTCTGTAGTACTCAACGAGCGCGCCCACGCGTTCACGGAGGACTTCCAGGTCCTCCCGCCCGTCGTGCTCGACGAGGCTCTTCATCATGCGCTGCATGAGGCCGATCTGGGCGTTGGCGCCCAGCACGCGGCTTTGGTCGATATCGTCGAAGAGCTCCGCGGCGTCCTCTGCGAGCAGCGCGCGGATCTCGGTCTTGTCTCTCATAGTCCCAACAGCTCCTTCGCGTTGAGGTGGCGATGGCGCTCCACGAACCCCTCGTCAAGGTCCAGCAGGTCGAATGCGTGCAGCGAGCAGTGCGTGGACTTGTGGGGGTAGTGCGTGCCAAAGAGGATTTTGCGGTGGTCGATGGCCGCGAGCGCGCGCCGGATGATCGGGAACTCGTAGAGGCAGCTCGTCTCCACGTAGATGTTGTCGTGCTCCGGAACCATCTTGATGCAGCCGTACCCGAAGTCCGTGGTGCCCATGTGCAGCATCACGAAAGGCAGTCGCGGGAAGCGCTGCGCGAAGAGGGCCCATTGGGCGGGCATGGAGCGCGGGCCCCAGCCGGTGAAGCAGTTGACGACGAGGCCGTGCTCCTGCGCGAGCTCGAGGATGGGGTCGAGCCAGGGGCGCTGCGTTTCCGGGTAGTAGCTATGCTCCGCGCCGTCGAGTTCGATGGCGCGGAATGCCCCCGAGGCGACGACGCGCTCCATCTCCTCATAGCAGTCTCGCGCACGGGGGTTGATGACCGCCGCGCCGATCAGGCGGTCCGGATGCGCTTCGACCGCGCGCTGGACGGCTTCGTTTTGCTCGCGGATCGAGTAGCCGTCCAGCGCGGAGATCATGCGCACGTCGATGCCGTTGGCGTCCATGTCCTCCAGGCAGTCCCCAACCAGATAGCGGTCCTTCCCCCGGTCCCAGGGGAGGTGCGCATGATAGTCGATGACCATGTTCGCTCCTTATGCGTTAAGCCAGGATACCGGCCATGCTGCCCAGCACGCCCACGATCATGACGGCGAACATGAGTGGCACGGGGTTGACCTTCTTCTTGTCGATGAGCCAGAAGCACAGCAGCGTGAGCGCGAGCGGAAGCATGCTCGGCATCATGCCGTCGAGCGTCTCCTGCAGCGAGACCACGGTCTCGCCGGCGGAGTAGGACAGGGCGAGGTTCATGGCCACGAGGTTGGAGACGAAGCCGCCGATGACCACGCACGCCGCGATGGAAGCGTACTTGGTGAGCTTTTGGAGTAGTCCGCTGCTCTGGATCTTGGCCACGAGACTCACGCCCTGCTTGTAGCCGTACATGATGCCCAGGTAGCGCAGCGCCTGGCCCACGCCGGCCATGACGAGTACGAAGAGGATGGCGCCCATCGGGCTCGTGTAGCCGCTCGCCGTGATGAGCGAGACGGCGAGGCCCGCCATGATCGGGCGAAGGGTGCCGTGGTAGAGCGAGTCGCCGATGCCCGCGAAGGGTCCCATGAGCGCCGACTTGATGGCGCCGATGGAGGCAGGGTCGATGTCGTGCTTCAGGGCGTGCTCCTCTTCCATGGCGGCAGTGATACCGAGGATGAGGTGCGAGAGGCGCGCCTCGGTGAGGAAGAGCTCGGTGTGGCGGCGGTAGGCCTCGACCTTCTCCTCCTCGTTGTCGTAGACCTTCTCGATGACGGGGATCAGGGAGAAGACGGTGCCCGGGGCCTCCTGTTTCTCGTAGTTGAAGCCGGAGACGAAGGCCTGCGAGTAAATGTAGAGCTTCAAAAGGTCGCGCTTGCTCAGCCGATGCAGGGTGTCGGGGGATTGAGCGGCGTTAGCGGTCTCAGACATGGGTATGCCCTTCTTTCGGAGATTCCTTTGGAGTGCGTGCTATGGGTCAGCTCAGGGCCGCCTGCTCCTCGCGATCACGGTCGGCGTAGAAGGCGGCGGCAACGCAGATGACGGCGAGCATGGTGATGCCGATGTTGCCGATACCCAGGTAGCTGGCGAAGAAGAAGCCGATCAGGAAGAAGTACCACATCTTGGAGAAGTTGATCGATTTCATCAGCAAGGAAAGACCCACGGCGCCAATCATGTTACCGCCGACGGCGAGGCCCGTTATAATCGATTGGGGGATCGCGTTGATAATGCCCTGCACCAGATCCGCTCCGAAGTAGACTGCCAAGAACACCGGGAGAGCGAAGAGGACAAGGTTGAACACGTTCGGGAGCACGAGGCAGTTCATCGTGATCCCCTTGAGGTCATGACGTTCGACGGCGGCTTCGAGGCGGTGCCCCGTCCAGACGCATAAAACCATATTGCGGAAGTACATGCCCATCTGGGCGATGACGGCGAGCGGGAGCGCCGTGGCGAGTGCGACCTCGGTGGAGTTCGCGATGCAGGCGAAGGCCGTCGCGATGATGGTGGAGAAGGTCTCCTCGGGAGGCAGCGCGGTGCCCACGAAGACCTGTCCCAGGAACATGAGCTCGACGATGCAGCCCACCTGCAGGCCGATTTCAAAGTTGCCCATGATGAGGCCCACGATCGGGCCGATCACCACGGGGCGGTAGGTGAAGAGCTGGGTGCAGTACTTGTCGAAGAACATAAGCCAGGTGACGAGTGTCAGCACCAGCGACTGAACGAGCAGTCCGGAATCCATGATTTCCCCTTCCTAGAGCGAGTTTTTCTTCAGCAACTCATCGACGTCGATGGGCTTGTCTGCCGGAACGGCGCGGATCTCGAGTTCGATTCCCCCTTCCATCAGCTTTCGCAGATACGACACGTCGTCCGGTTCCACGTAGACGAAGGCCAGCAGGCGCTTGCGTCCTACTTCGGAACGAGAGTTGGAGATGTTGCCCACGTTGATGCTCTTCGGGCAGAAGCCGTGCTGGACGAGCTCGTAGGCTGATTTGGGATTGCGAACGATGAGCAGCGCGTTTTGGTCGCTTTCGTCCGTGGAGAGCAGCTTGGCGGCGTCTGCAATCGTGAGGATATCGAGGGTGATGCCGCCCGGAACGGTGAGCTTGAGCAGCATCTGCTGCGTGGGATCGGCGGCCGCGCGGTCGTCGGCGACGATGATCTTCTTGGCCGCGGAGTCCGCGATCCACTGAGTGACGATCTGGCCGTGAATGAGGCGGTCATCGATGCGGAAGTTGGTGACGTTCATGGGTTTCTCCTTTCCTATGCGGCGGCGCCGTTCCAGATGCGCTCCGCGTTGCTGTGCAGGACATCTTCGAGCTGCCGGTCGGATAGGCCCAGCTCGAAGATCTTGTCCACCTCGATATTGGTGGGCTTGTAGGGCCAGTCGGTGCCGAAGAGCACGCGTTCGCTGCCGAGGGTTCGGACCGCCTCGCGCAGGATGTCCATCTCCTCGTTGGCGCTCGTCTCGACTGAGAAATTGGGGATGTCGCGAATGAGCTCGATGCAGGTGGTGCCGAACTCGCGTCCGCATGCGTGCGTGAATACGAAGTCGGTTTCGGGGTGCTTTCGGGCGAAGCGGGTCCAGATATACGGGGTGCAGAGCGGTGACGCGCCGCCGTGTATCTGTATGTGGACGCCGTAGTGCGCAATCGCGTCGACGACGCTTTCGAGCTGCGGGCAGTTCTCGACGCTGTAGCCGTGCTTCCAGCTCATGAACTTGACGCCCCGCATGCCCAGGTCGCCGAGCGTGCGGTCGATCTCGTCGAATGCGCCGGGGTCTTTGGGGTCGATGTCGGCGTAGCCCACGACGAAATCGGGGAATTCGCGCATGGCCGCTGCGACGACGTCGTTGTTCTCGCGCATGCTGTTCTGCGAGAGCGAAACGATGCCCACGCGTTCGATGCCGTAGGCACCGAGTTGCTCGACCATCTGCGCGGCGCTGTTGTCGTCACCGCTGCGCGTCTTGCCGAGGTGGGAATGGAAGTCGTATTTCTTCACCTATTTACCTCCCGTTACGTTCACGATGTGGACGGAGTACTTGTACTGGTCGCCGCGGTAGGAGTTCTCGGAGAACTCTACGGGCCTCATGCGCGCATCGTAGGTGACGCGCTCTTTGTAGACCACGGCGCACGACTGCTCGTCGATGAAGAGGTAGCGACGCAGCTCGCTTGACGCCAGGCGTGCCTCCACGGTCTCGTCGGCGCTGCCGAGCACGATCCCCTTTTCTTCGAGGAAGGAATAGAGGCTCGTGTCCTCTCCGAAATCTTCCTGCGTCACTTCAAAGCCCAGGTCGGCACGGATATATGATTTGTGCAGGGCAACGATGCGGCCGTTGAGGAGGCGCAAGCGAATGAGGGCGAAGACCTCGTCGCTCGCGAGGATGTCGAGCTTCTCGGCGACGTGCACGCCGGCGAGGACGCGCTCAAGGCCAGGATGATGGAACTCGGGCGGTCGCCGCGCGACAGGGTGTCACCCGAGAAGGAGTTGAATACCGTGAGCGGACGCTCGAGCCGCATGCGGAGCACGAGGCTGCCCTTACCCTTGCGCTTCTCGATATAGCCGTCGTTCTCCAGATCCGCCAGGGCGCGGCGGATGGTGATGCGGGAGACGCCGAACTCCTGGATCATGTCGCTCTCGCTAGGCAGAATGCTGCCCACTGCATAGACGCCATCTATGATGCGCTCCTTGAGGACGCTGTAGAGCTGGTAGTAAAGCGGTGCTTCGGATGCCTTGGTGATGGGGCTGCCCTCCATGCCTGTCCTCCTTGTTCTTCTCGTCTCAGCTTGTTATGACATATTTATAAATCTTACTCCACCTATTATAATATCATTCAGTCGGCGAAAGGATGATATGAGCCAGTCAGCGTTTCTTGTGGCGGTCGTGAGCCTTCAGAACCTCGGGTTCAACCTCGTGCATCCCGTCACCCCCGCATTTATCGCCGCGACGGGTATGCAGGATTGGATTTTCGGCGTCTCGTACGCGGCGATGGCACTCACGAGCTTCCTCTTCTCGAAGGGGGCGGGGGAGCTCTGCATGCGCTTCGAGAGCCGCTACGTCTTTGCCGTGGGGTGTATGGGCTATGCCGCCGCGCAGCTCATGTTCCTTGCTTCCACGAGCGAGGTCCAGGTTATTGCCTGGAGGCTGTTCAGCGGGTTTTTCGTTGCCATGATCAACGTATCTTCGCTGGTTTATCTTGTACGCATGTCTGCCGGCGACAAGCGGGCGCGTAGCCTGATTCATCTTGCGACCGCCACGGCGGTGACCACGGCCCTCGGTTATACGGTTGGCGGCATCGTCGGCAACGAGAGCTATGCGCGCGCGTTTCTCGCTCAGTTCGCAGCGCTCGCCGTGGCGGGCCTGTTGTTGGCTCTGTTGGGGGGAGACTGCGGGACGGAGCGCGTGGGTATACGGAGACTTTTGCGCGACGGCAATCCGCTGCGCTTGGGTTCGGCGGATTTCCGGGTGCGGCGGCGCATTGTCGCGTATCTCGCCGTGGTGCTGATTTCCATGAGCGCGCTGACTGTCTACGAGCAATCGCTTAACTACTACCTCAAGGACATCCTTGATTTCTCGCCGGCGGATATCGGTTGCCTTAAAGGCGCGATCGGCGCGGTGACGCTCGTCTCCAACCAGGTGTTCGCGCTTCGGCTCATGCGCCGAGCTCGGTTGCTTCGCCACATCGGCGTGGTGTTCGCCCTGGCTTCCTTCGTGAACCTGCTGTTCGCGGCAGTCGGGGGCGGCCCTGCGTTCACGGCGCTCAATCTTGTGTTCACCGTGTTCAACGCTATGCATCTGCCCATGGTCCAAGAGCTCGTGACGTCTGCCGATGAGGCTCATCAGGATGAGCTGGTTAGTCTTTATAACGAGATGCGCTCGGTGGGTTGGGTCGTGGGCGGCCTCGTCGCAGGCCTTGCGTACGCAGTGTGGCCGCCGTTGCCCTTTGCGATTACGGTCGTGCTGTTCGCAGGCCTTGCGGGGCTTTGCCTCTATGGGGACCGGCTACAGCGAGTGTACCAATAGGGGGTGGGGCGCACCGTAACCGGAAGCCCGGCCGCCCCGTCCCTTCACCCATCGTCCGCTCCGCTAAGATTGAAGGCATATCGCGCCCGTCGCGGCTGTCGGCCCCCGGCGGCATTTCGGCTTCGGGCGCACGCCGACCGAAAGGACCCCTCATGCCGCGCATCGCACAGAAGGTCCTCGCCACAGCCGTTCTCGTTGCCGCATGTATGCTGGCAGGATGCTCGGGCGGCATGCCCGAGCTCGACCATGCCGCCAAGGTGGGAAGCATGACGGCCATGGTTCCGAGCTCCTATGCGGAGGACGCCATCGAGGACGACGCCACCTACACCGACCCGCACGACCCGGAACGCTATATCTCGATCGTCTTCGACGGCGACTCCGACGAGTCCGTCGAGCAGATCGAGGAGCGCGAGCTGTTCCTGTGGTCCTTCGAGTTTGATGGGGGCGACGGTGAGCTCGAGCCGGACGTGATCGATTTCGGCGAGCTCGACGGCCGCGAGTACGAGGCGGTCCGGGCCACGTGCGACGACGAGCCCGCGGCGATCGGCGACGAGACCCTGCGCTTCGTCTTCATCTCCGCCCCTGAGGGGGTCTACACGGTGACGATCGTGGACGACGACGTGGACATCGCCGATTTCATTGGGGCGCTTTCCTTCGAGTAGATACGTGCACGGGGTCGCTTCGGCGCGCGGGCGAATGCTCTCTCGCCGCCGTGCTCGCTGACGGCGCCTACCGCGTGAGGTAGCGTTCGACCGTCTCGCGCCCGAAGCCGCTGATGCGGTAGGAGGTCTCCAGTTCACCGCGCTCGCCGATGCGGTGTCCCGCCTCATCGAGCAGGCCGTTTTCCCGGGCCGTGGCGAGTGCCTCCTCCATGCCGCGTGGGGCCAGCTGCCTGCGGCCCGCGTACACGTTCGAGAGAGCCGCCGCCACGTCGCGCGCGGCGTGGTCCGCGCCGTCCATGAAGTGCAGCATGATCGCGTAGTACAGGGGGATGCGCCGCGCGCCCGACCGCCCGTCGGGCTCGGGGTGCGCGGGCATCGCGCCCGGGTGCTCGCCGTGCTGTTCTTTCTTGCCGCGCGATGCGTGTCTGCTCAGCGATGGGCCCTTGGCGCGCGTGTATCCTGCGCCGTCCGGCGCTCCGTCGTCCCCGGGTTGCGTACCGGTGTCCGCTTGTTCTGCCGTACGTGCGAATCTCTCGTCTGCGTCCGATTCCGGACGGGCTTTTGCCCCGTCTTCCGCCGCATCGGCCCGCTCGCGGGGCTTCGCGGCGATAACGAAGATCCCGGCGACCATGACGGCGGCTCCCGCCCATTGCGCGGCGGACAGCGGGGGATAGCTCGCGCTCATGCCGCCGATCCCCAGCACTCTCATGATGATCCAGATGAAGATCGGTCCCCAGAAGGCATACGTGCTGTTGCACGCCATGCCGAGTGCCGTGCCGCACATCGAGTTGCCCTTGTACCACAGCGCGTAGGCCGGCATCGCGAACAGGCCGGAGAGCGCGAAGATCCCGAGCACCGGACTGGCGAGCGCCGCCCCGAGCAGCTGCGGCGCCCCCGCGGGGTCCTGCGAGAGCGCCATGAGCGCGGGGAACACCACGGCGAGTCCGAGGGTCCCGGCGGCGACCTGTCGGATGACGATGCCGACGCGGTGGTCGATGAGCGTGGTGCCGAACCCGGCGACGCAGCCCTCGAACCCCCATCCGAAGGCCGCGAGCAGCGCGAACACGCAGGCGGTGAGGGCGTCTGGCCCCATGGAGGCAAAGCTCGCCCCGCCGATGATCGCGCCGGCCGCCAGACACACGGCGATGCCCGCCAGCGCATGGACCTCAAGGCGTTGGCGGAAGAGGATGCGTCCCAGGACTGTCCTGATCGTGCAGTTGAGGGCCGCGATAGGGATGATGACGCCGGGATTTCCGGCGGCCGCCGCGCCGTTGAGCGCGATGACGTAGCAGATGGTGGCAAAGGGGCCGCCGATGACGGCGCAAAGCGCCATCACGAGGCCGGGTCTGCTGCGCAAGGTCGCCCAGAGGTCGCCGAGCTGCCCCTCGCGGGCGCAGACCAGAAGCGCCCAGGCGCCGCTGAGCAGGTCGTTGAGCCCGGCGGCGAGCGCGGGGAGGGCGAACGTGACGGCGAAGGCGCCGAGCGCTGCCCGCCCGTCGCCCTATGGCACCCCGGAGAGCTATGCGCCCCATACCCCCTGCGTCTGCGCGAGGGAGAGCAGCGCGGTGTACAGCCCGTAGCAGGCGCCCGACATCAGGGCGAAGGCGATGCCGCGCGCGGCGAAGCGTCGGCGGCGTCGGGAGATCGATGTTGCGAGGGCGGGATCCATGGCCGGCCTTTCTGATCTGCGCGGAATGCGCCCACTGCCATGCGGGTGCCGCGGGATAACCATACCTCAGGCCGATGCGGGTCGGGACCTGCTGCAAAATACCGGATTTATGGGCCTCGATTTGGTCATCTAAATAACAGACCCCTATTTTGGAGAGACGGTCCTGGGTAAATGGCCGCGAATCGGATCGCAGAATTTCTTGGGCCAAGAAATCCGTCATATTGCAGCAACGGGATGACGGCGAGTGCGTGGAGTGACCGCGGTCGAGCGGGGGATGCCGGCGAGCGCGGCCTGCGCTCACCCAAGCCAGCGCGCGGGGCCGTGCCGCCTCGCTGGGCGCCGGAGCGTGGGCGCAGTCGACGGCAGGCGGGGTGCAATGTGTTTGAGATTCCGCTAAGGTCTGCTGCCTTCCGACTGGCACGGGTCTGCGTCCGTCGTGTGGAGGGTCCGTGCTCCCGGTGTGCGCCCGCGCCGCCATGGGTACCCTGACGACTTACCGAAAGGGGTCAGTATGAAATCAGGAGCCGTCGCGCGCCGCATCGTGTTCGCCGTCGCCGTCTCGGCCGCCGTCGTGGGGGCAGTGGCGATCTTTCGCCTCACCGAGCAGGTCCCCGGCGCCACCTCGCACCTGTCCGCTCGCGCGCAGAGCATCATGACGGACCCGGCCGGCAATCTCGTTCTGGGTGGGACGAAGACGAGCGTCGCGGCGAACCTCGTCCTCGCCCTGCCCGAGGGCCTGCGCGGTCTTGCCGTGCAGGCGCTTGAGTTCGCCTCGATCCGAAAATGGGCGCATACGGTGCAGTTCTTCGCCTTGGGCGGAGTGGTGTGCGCGGCGCTCGCCGCCTGGTGGGGGCGTCCCCGCTCTCTGGCGGCGCGCTCGGCTATCGCGCTCGCCGTGTGCGCCTCCTGCTCGCTGTTCGACCAGACGCATAAGCTGTTCGTTCCCGGGCGCGAGTTCGATGCCGGCGACCTGCTGTTCGATGCCGCGGGCTACCTGACGGCATGGCTGCTGGTGTTCGGCGTCGCGGCCCTGGCGGGGCGCTTTTGCTCGATGTCCGCGGCGCGTCGCGCGGGCTCGGGGCCGATCGGCGCGCACGCGGCGTAGCTTCGGAGGGCAGGCGGATGCCCGGCAGTCGTTCGGGCACCGCGTCGCCGCGCGTGCGCCCTGCCGGCGGTCCCACCGCGTCGCGCGGGGCCGCCTTGCGCCTACAGCACGAAGGCGGCGGCGACCGCGACGATCAGGGCGGGGAGCATGTTGGCGACGCGGAACTTCGTCCCCCAGATGAGGTTGACGCCCACGCAGAAGATCAGGATCGACCCAACGGCGGAGAGGTTGGCGACGGCGCCCGCCGTCATGATGGGCTGAAGCAGGCGCGCGAGCAGGGTGATGGCGCCCTGGAACACGAGGACGGGGATGGCGGAGAAGATGCACCCGCGGCCCATGGAGGCCGTCATCGTGCAGGTGAGCAGCGCGTCGATGGCGCCCTTGAGCGCAAGCGTGCTCCAGTCGCCGGCGATGCCGTCCTGGATCGCGCCCACGATGGACATGGCGCCTATGGCGACGGTGAGCGAGGCGGTCACGAAGGCGTCGACGAACTTGGGGTCTTCGCTGCTGCTCGTGGCGTACTTGAGCCATTCGCCGAAGCGGCCGATCTGGCGGTCCGGGTCGAGGGCCTCACCGATGAGTGACCCGATGGCGAGCGAGAGCACCACGAGGGCCGTGCCGCCGCCGACGAGCTTACCGCCGTCGATGGAGAGCATGCCGCCCATGGCGCCCGAGATGCCCGCGAACAGGATGCCCGCGGCGGTCGCCTTGAGCAGCGAGTCTTGGATGCGCGGGGTGAAGAACCGACCGAACGCGGTGCCGATGAGCCCTCCGGCGAGGATGAGCGCGACGTTGACGACGGTTCCGAGTCCAACCATGGACAGGTCCTCCTCATGCAGAGAACGATACCCCATCCATCGTGGCGCGCTTGCGCAGGCGGCGCAAGGCCGCTCCGGCGGGCGCGGCGCATCTGAACGGGGGACGCCTGCGGGCTGCATCCCGGCCGCGCCTAGTCGAGCGAGCCCAGCAGGCCTTCGCAGCCGGCGACCACGTCGCGGTAGGTGGCGTCGAAGTCCCCGGTGTACCACGGGTCGGCCACGTCGCGCGGGCTGTCGGTGAAGTCGAGCAGGCGGACGCACTTGCCGTCTGGGTCATCGCCCAAGATGCGGCGCAGCCCGCGGGCGTTCTCGGCGTCCATGTAGACGATCAGGTCCCAGGCGCCGTACTCGTCCCGCTCGATCTGGCGCGCGCGGTGCGGCAGCACGGGCACGCCCGCCTCGCGCAGCTTGTTCACGGTGCCTCGGTGCGGCGGGTTGCCGATCTCCTCGCGCGAGGTCGCGGCGGAGTCGATGACGAACTCGTCGGCGCGCCCCGCGCGGTCGACCATGTCCTGGAACACGAACTGGGCCATGGTCGAGCGACAGATGTTGCCGTGGCAGACGAAGAGGACGCGGTGCATGGGCGGCTCCTTTCGGTTGGGGCTCCGCGGGCGCGCGCCGGCGCCGACGCGGGGACGGGTGCTGGCAACAGGATTGCACAAGAAAGCGCCCTGCGCGATAGGGCAGGGCGCTTAGGCGAACGCGTAAACCCGCGTCGAGGACCCGATCTGGCGCAAAGCGGCGGGTCCGACCGCATCCGGTTCGGGCCCGTCCGCTTTCGGCTCGGGGCGGGCGCGGCCCGGGGAGGCGCGCCGGGCTGGGGGAGGCGCGCCGGGACGCGGCCGGGAGCGCCCCCGGTGCGTGCGGTCCCTAGCCCGCGAGGCCCATCGCCACGGAGGCGAGCGCGATGATCACGCCCACGATGGACTCGCCGCCGAGCACGCCGGACGCGACGATGATGCCGCGCTCCTCGTGCGTGGTCTCCGCTTCGGTGCCGTGCGGCGCGTCTGAAGCGGTCGAGCCCAGCTTCTGCGCCTTCGCCGCGCCGACCCGGTCGTACACCGCTTTGGCGAGCGCGCCGAGCGCTGCGGTGAGGGACATGTAGAAGGGCAGGTAGACGCCGAGTCCGAGCATCATGGACGGCAGCCCGGCGCAATGCAGGAGGATGCCGGCGGCGAGGCCCGCCAGGAAGGCGGGGACGCTGGGGATGCCCGAGACCATGGTGGCGACCACGCTGGCCTGCGCGGCCACGAAGGTCTGCCCGGGGCCGAAGGCGCCGGTGCCGTACGCCTGCACGAGCACGAGCATCACCGCGACGGACACGAGGCAGCCGAGCAGCGCGCCCGCGGCCTGCCCGCGCCAGAGCGCGCGCGGGTCGGTGCCGATGATGGCGCCGGTCTTGAAGTCGCTCATCACGTCGCCGGCGAGGCCGCACGCGATGGCGATGACGCATGCCACGAAGAACAGCTTGACCTGGTCGGATTCGCCGAGGGCCGCCACGACGAGCAGCACGATGAGGCCGAAGATCTCCATGGGGTCGATGCCGGTCTGGCCCACGGACTGCGCGCTCATGATGGTCGTCACGAAGGAGAGCGCCACCACGACGGCGCACACGGCGGGGGAGAGTCCGATGCCGAAGCAAGCGAGCAGCGCCGCGGCGGCGGTGAGCAGGCCGAGAGCGCCCGCGTCGACGCGGCCCATGCGCGCGCCGCCCTCGGCCACGCCGCCCTCGCGCCCGGCGCGCGCCCGGCGCAGCATGCCGGCGGCCTTGGGCGGGATGTCGCGCACGATGACGCCCAGCCCCGAGCCCATCATGAGGCCCATGCCCAGGCTCGAGACGATGCCCTGGGCGCCCGCGACGTCCCATAGGCCCGCGGCGGTGCCGCCCACGATGATGCCGAAGTTGCCCAGCACGGCGCCCGCGAACCAGAAGGCCACGGCCGCCCCGCCCACCAGAAAGCCCACGGAGAGCAGCATGGGCGAGTTGTAGACGGCGAAGCTCACGCCCGGGATGGGCAGGGCGGCGAGCATGGTGGGCACGACGCCCAGCACGTCGCGCGCCACGCACCAGGCGCCGGCGAGGCCCATCGAGCCGAACAGCGCGCGGCCGGTCGCCCCGCCCGCGCGGCTCGCCTGCAGCGTCTTGGCCGCGGCGGTGCCGATGGGGTACTCCAGGTCGGACTCCTCCACGAAGCGCCGGCGGATGAGGGCCGTGCACACGAGGCCGAGCAGCGTGCCGGCGAGCGCGGCGGCGAGCAGCTCGGCCGGGCTCACCTCGTCGGCGAGCCCGAGCATCCAGATGCCGGGCACGGTGAACGCGATGCCGCCGGCGACCATGGAGCCCGCAGACATGATGACCTGGGTGATATTTGCTTCGTTGAGGCTCGTGCGGCCGAGCGCGCGCAGCAGCACGAGGGCCGTGATGGAGGTGAAGATGGTGGGCCACGGCAGGGCTCCCATCTTGAGGGCCGTGTACATGGACGAGGCCGTGATGACGACGCAGCCGAGGCAGCCGATGACGATGCCGGCGCAGCTCAGCTGCCCGCGCTCCTCGGCGCGGAAGGGTGCATGCTTCATGCGGTTCTCCTTCGTATATCCGCTCCCCCTCGATGGGGAGTCGGGTTACGACAACAGGACCGGTATAGTATAGGCGCACAAGGCCTTCGGCGGATGCTCGAGGAAAGGAAGAACATGGGCGAAGCAGCAGCGGCGGCGATCACGGCACCGCGCGGCCCCGGGGAGCCCGGGGCGGACGGCGCGGCGCGCACCCCGGACCTTCTGGCGGTCGACCTCGGTAACACCGCGACGCGCCTCGGGGCGTTCGCGGGCGAGGAGCTGCTGGGCACCTGGGACCTCACCACGCCGGACCGCATCACGGCCGACGAGGCGTGCGCCCAGATCTCCGGCGCGCTGGCGATGATGGACGTGGGCACCCCGTCGTCGTCCATCCTCGCCAGCGTGGTGCCCCAGCTCACCGATGCGTGGCGTTCCGCCCTGGCGCGAGCGTGCCCGTCCCGGCCGCTCGTGGTGGGGCCTGGCCTCAAGACCGGCCTGCGCATGCGCTACGACGACCCGGCCGAGGTCGGGGCGGACCGCGTGGCCGATGCGCTTGCTGCCCGCATCTCGTATGGGGCCCCCGTCGTGGTGGTGGACCTGGGCACGACGACCAACATCGAGGTCGTGGACGCGTCGGGCTCCTTCGCCGGCGGCGTGATCGCGCCAGGCGTCGCCCTCGGGGCGCGCTCGCTCGCCCAGGCGGCCGCGCGCCTGCCCGTCATCGAGCTCGCCGCCCCGCCGTGCGTGATCGGGCGCAGCACGCGCGCGGCGATGCAGTCCGGTGTGGTGCTGGGCGAGGTGGCCCGGATCGACGGGCTGCTCGACGCGGTGATGGGGGAGCTCGGGGCGCAGGCACCCATCGTGGTCACGGGCGACGGCGCGTCCGAGATGGCGGCGCTCATCTCCCACGAGGCGGCGGTGGACGAGACGCTCACCCTGCGCGGGCTCATGCGCATCTGGAGGACGAACCGCCGCTAGGGCCCGGGACTGCGGCTGCGGACGGATGCCCGTCGGAACCGCCGCCGGCTGCGGGAGGCCGCCGGGCCGGAGCGCACCCCGCCTCGCGCGCCGACCGCCCCGGCTCCCGCCGTGCGCCGGGCGGACGCGCGCTGTGCTTGCGCTGTCTTTCCGGGCCGCCGGCGCGACGCGCGCCCGTCGGGCTGCGTATACTGGCGGCAACGGATACCCGCGTATCAGGAGGAACCCATGGATGCCCGTCAGATCTCCCGAATCGGCCTCGTCGTCGCCCTGCTCGCCGTCTCGGCGTGGGTGACCGTCCCGTTCGGCCCCGTTCCCTTCACGCTGCAGACGATGGCGCTCGCGCTCGTGCCCGCGGTGCTCGACCGCAAGGGCGCTCTCGCCGCCGTCGCGGCCTACCTGCTGCTCGGCGGCATCGGCCTGCCCGTCTTCTCCGGCTTCGGTGGCGGCGTGGGCGTGCTCGCCGGCCCGACCGGCGGGTTCCTGTGGGGCTTCCTGGCCGGTATGGCGGCGGCCTGCACGCTGCTGCGCGTCCTGCCCGAGACGATGCCGCGCCCCGCGCGCGTGCTCGTCGCCGACGTGGTGATGCTGCTCATCGCGTATGCGTGCGGCACCGTGCAGCTCATGGCCGTCGCGTCTCTCGAGCTCATCCCGGCGCTCGCCATGGCGGTCTTCCCGTTCATCGTCCCCGACGCCGTCAAGCTCGCGGTCGGGTCGCGCGCGGGCTGCGTCGTCGCCCGCGCCGAGGAGCGCCGCGCGGGAGGGGCTGCGGCCTAAGGGGGCGTGCGACGTCTGCCGCGGTCACCGAGGGGAATCGCGCGATATCCCGGCCTGACAGGTGAACGTTATATGCGAACGGGCCCGGCTTCGAGAGGAAGCCGGGCCCGTTCGCATGGTTCTCGATGCTCGCCGTCTGGAGGCATCGCGGCCATGGGGCCGGGGAGCGATCGGCGTGCGTGCGGCCATGGGGGCGGGGACGGCTGCCCGGCCCCGGGGGTCGCGCGGGTCGCGTCGGATGGCCCCGAAGCCTCGCTCTAGAAGCCGTAGCGCGCGGCAAAGCGCTCCGAGGCGTCCGCGACGCCCTCGACCGAGGCGGCCCAGTCCGCGAAGTCCGGCGTGTCGGCCAGGATGCCGTCGGCCTCCCAAACCGCCTGGTGGGTGAGCTCCCAGGCCTCGCGCACCGGCGGGCGCACGGGGAGGTAGGGCTCGAGGAACGTGGGGTTGAGCAGGAAGAACGCGGCGCCCTCGCAGCGGGCGACCAGGTCGCGCAGCGCGCGCCGGGCGTTCTTGCGCCGCCCGAGCTTGTACAGCAGGATGGTGCGTCCGAGCAGGTACCAGGGGGAGTCCTCGAGGGGCGCCGGGCGCCCTTCGGCCGTCTCCGCCGGCCGGTCGTCGCCGGTCGCCCCGCCCGCGTCCGCGTCCGCCGGCGCGGCGCTCCGCCGCTCGTCGTCGTTCGCCAGCTCGAAGAAGCCGCGCTCGTCCTCGAGGCGCGCGAGCGCGAGCAGCAGGATGCCGCGCCCGCGCTCCCAGAAGCCGTCGGCGCGCATGAGGCGCTGGGCGTAGGCGGCCGCGGCGCGGTAGCGCGCGCTCGCCAGGCAGAGCTGCGCGATGGCCTCGACCGTGTGCAGCCAGCCCACGGCGACGGGGTTCGCCCGGATCTTCTCGGCCGCGCTCCCGGCGCCGTCGTCGGGCCAGATGCGCGGCGCGTCGGCGTCGAAGCCGTCGACGGTCGCGGCGAGGTGCTCGCGGGCCTCGCGCTCGAGCGCCATGAGGTCGGCGAGGCAGGCGTCCACGGGCACGTCGGCGAGCAGGATGTCGGTCAGGCGCGCGTCGATGCACATGCGGTCGTGCGCCCCGATGCGGGCCAGCTCCGCGCGCGCGGCGTCGAACAGCTCGTTGCGCTGCCGGTCGAACTCGTCGTCCGGCAGGTCCTGCATGCGCCAGAGCGCGTCGAGCAGCTGGTCGCGCACCTCCCAGTAGGAGAGCAGCGCGCGGGCGTGGTCGTCCGTCGCGTACTTGGCGGGGTCGCGGCGGATCTCCTCGCGCAGCAGCCTGAGGCCGCCGGGCGTGAGCTGCTCGTGCGAGGCGAGGTAGGCGTGCTCGAGGTATGCGGGAACGTAGACGGAGGGCTCCATCAGGCACCACCTTCCTCGCCGCCGGCGATCGGCGGCATCGGGGTCTGGGCGAGCTCGGCGGGCAGCGCGCCGCGTACCAGCTCGTGCGTGGCGACCCATACGGCGAAGCCGGCGTTGTCCGGCGTCCCGAGACCCTCCTGGAGCAACGGGGTGCACTCGCTCACGGCGAGCACGAGCTCGTCGAGGCTGCCGGGCTCCACGCGGGGGCGGCAGAAGAGCGCCTCGGGGAACTCGGCCTGGAAGTGCAGGGCGGCCGCGCCCTCGCGGTAGACGGAGAGCAGCTGGCGGAGCCAGTCGGTGGCGACCTCGTAGTCGCAGGAGCGGTAGGCGCCGCTCATGAGGGCGAGGATGCTCCAGGCGTCGTCGGGGTGCTCGGCGTCGCAGCCGACGGACAGCTTCCGACCCTGCATCCAGGCGGGAAGGAACCGGTAAGCGGCCTCGTGGCGCCGGCGCCAGGCGAAGATCTCGGCGGGGCCGGCCTCGAGCTTGCCGAGCGCCAGCATGCCGCTGTGGCGGACGCCCACGGCGTCGGTGGGCGCGAGGGCGAGGCAGGTCTCGGCGGTCTCGAGGGCGAGGCGGTATCGGCCGGCGATGACGGCCTGGGCGGCGGTGGCGGCGAGCCAGCGCAGGTAGGGGCGCTGCGCGAGGTCGTCGCAGAACTCGCGGTCGTATTCGTCGCGCTCGGCCTCGACGGTCGCGGCGAGCGCGGCCTCGACGCGCGGGGCGTGCTCGAGCAGGTACTCGACGTAGGCGTCGTTGCTCGCGGCCTGCAGCGCGACGAGCATGCGCCGCGCGTCCCAGTTCGCCTCGTCCAGCGATGCCGCCTCGGACAGGAGTCCCTCGGCGCGCGCCTCGAGCTCCTGGATGTGGGCCTCGTCCTGCATGAAGGGGACCTGGTAGTCGAGCAGCTCGGCGGCCTGCGCCGTGAGGTGGAAGGAGCGGTCGCGGTCCGTGCGGACGAGCTGCGAGGCGTCCGTGCGGTACGCCTCGGCGCACGACCGGATGAAGTCGACGTCGCGCACGGGGTCCTTGCCCTCGCGGCGCAGCGCCTCCAGGATCAGGCGCAGACTGTCTTCCTCGACGGGGTCGAAGGCCACGGCGGGTTCCTCTTTTCTGTAGGTGCGGGCGGCGGGGCCGCGCGTGCGCGCGCCATCGCTGCCAGCGGGTCGTTATCGGTAAACCCACAGTGTAGCAGGCGGGGCGCGGGGTCGATGGCTGCCGAGCCGTTTGGAAGGATATGACCACGATTGCCGGAGGCGCGCGCCGGTCGCTCGCCGCGCGCCGCGCGCGCCTGGTCGCGATCGGGCTTCGCCGAGTGCACAGCGCCGGGCGAGGGGCCCGCGCCGAGTCTCGGCTCGCGGCGCCCGGTTGCCGCGTCGTCGCGCCGCCGTGCCGCCTGGTTGCGTCGACGTCCCGCCAACGCGATGCATCGCCGTGCCGCCTGGTTGCCGTGTTGCCGGCGCA
Source organism: Collinsella phocaeensis (assembly GCF_900119895.1). Taxonomy (GTDB): domain Bacteria; phylum Actinomycetota; class Coriobacteriia; order Coriobacteriales; family Coriobacteriaceae; genus Collinsella; species Collinsella phocaeensis. Next base: position 477,323 of record NZ_FQLR01000004.1, read on the forward strand.
CCTTGCCGCCGCGCCGCGCCCTGCGCCCGGGCGCGTGCTGCCCCGCTGGTCGCGGCAAAGCGCCCGCGGGGTGCGGTTTCGGCCAGGTGGTCCTCTGGTACATACCACATTCGAGGTGTGCCGGCTTCGACTTTCCGCTCACCGCCCGAAGTCAAACGTCCGCAGGGTAACTGTGACTAAAACGTTTTAGGTGGGTAAAATGATGTCGGTTCGTGCCTAGGCGCGGACAACCGCCGCTGAGAAGACCAGTGACGGCCGCTTCGGTCCAAACGGGGCCGCTCGTGTGCCCCGTGCGTCAGAGCAAGTCAGAGAGAGGCTTGCCGATTGGGAGGCAACATATGGGACGTTTTACCAACCCGCGCGACCTGTACTTCGGTGAGGGTGCCCGTCACGAGGTCAAGAACCTCAAGGGCTCCAAGGCGATGATCGTCACCGGCGGCGGCTCCATGCGCCGCGGCGGCTTCCTGCAGGACGTCGAGGCCGACCTCAAGGAGGCGGGTTTCGAGGTCGAGATCTTCGAGGGCGTCGAGTCCGACCCGTCCGTCGAGACGGTCATGAAGGGCGCCAAGGCCATGGAGGCCTTCCAGCCCGATTGGATCATCGGCATCGGCGGCGGCTCGCCCATCGACGCTGCCAAGGCCATGTGGCTGTTCTACGAGTATCCCGAGGAGACCTTCGAGCAGGCCGTCGTGCCCTTCTCCTTCCCGGAGCTCCGCACCAAGGCCCACTTCTGCGCCATCGCCTCGACCTCCGGCACCGCGACCGAGGTCACCGCGTTCTCCGTCATCACGGATTACGAGAAGGGCATCAAGTACCCGCTGGCCGACTTCAACATCACCCCTGACGTCGCCATCGTCGACCCCGAGCTCACCTACACCATGCCGGCCAAGCTCTGCGCCCACACCGGTATGGACGCGCTGACCCACGCCATCGAGGCCTACGTCTCCACCGCCGGCTCCATGTACACCGACGGCAACGCGCTGCACGCCATCCGCGAGATCGTCGAGTGGCTGCCCAAGTCCTATCAGGGCGACCATGAGGCCCGCGCCCACATGCACGACGCCCAGTGCATCGCCGGCATCGCCTTCTCGAGCGGCCTGCTCGGCATCGTCCACTCCATGGCCCACAAGACCGGTGCCGCCTTCTCCGGCGACCACATCATCCACGGTTGCGCCAACGCCATGTACCTCGGCAAGGTCATCCAGTTCAACGCCAAGGACGAGCGCGCCCGCAGCCGCTACGCCTTCATCGCCAAGGACGTCCTGCACCTCGAGGGCGAGACCGAGGACGAGCTCGTGGCCGCGCTCGTGCAGAAGATCCGCGACCTCAACGACGCGCTCGACATCCCGCAGGGCATCAAGAACTACGGCAAGGGCGGCGTGAAGGCCGACGAGTCCATCATCGACGCCGACGAGTTCCAGGCCAAGAAGGCCGATGTTGCCGCTAACGCCATCCTCGACGCCTGCACGGGCTCCAACCCGCGCCAGCCGTCCCAGGAGGAGATGGAGAAGCTGCTCGACTGCGTCTACAACGACACCCCGGTCACGTTCTAAGATTCGGACAGCATGCGCGCGATCGCCTCGCGCGCCGCACGGCCCGGCAACCCCAGCGGTTGCCGGGCCGTTTTTGTGCGCCATTGCAAGGTCGGTGCCCCTCGGAGCGCTGTTTTCGGATCCGGAGCGGGCCTGCCGGGGCTCTCACCCCCGAAGTGAGTGGAATTTCTCCGACCGCTGATATACACTCCACCTTAGTAAAGTGCTCAACAGGCGATATAGGGTCGAGAACGGGTCATTAGGGGAGAGCTCGGAACGTGGTCGGGAAAAATCCACTCACTTCGGGGGTGAGAGGGTGGAGCAACCCCTCTCCAAGGAACGGCATCCATCCCAGAGGCGGCGCTCCATCCTCATGCCTGCCGTTCGCAGGGAAACCGCTACCGTTCAGCTATATGAAACAAAACAGATAGCAATTAGAGCGGTAGAGTGCCTTGCAGAATAGAGCCCCGCTGCGCCGCGGCGACGGGCGATCGCCTTCGAACAGGGGAGACCTTCATGAGGACCGTCATCATCGGAGCCAACCACGCCGGCATCGCCGTCGCCAACACGCTGCTGGACAACTACACCGACCAGCAGGTCGTCATGATCGACCGCAACAGCAACCTGAGCTACCTCGGTTGCGGCACCGCGCTGTGGGTCGGCCGCCAGATCGATTCGTACGAGAACCTGTTCTACACCTCCGCCGAGGCGTTCGAGGCCAAGGGCGCCGAGGTGCACATGGAGACTTCTGTCGACCGCGTCGACTACGAGGGCAAGCGCGTCTTCTGCACCACGCTTTCGGGCGAGTCTTTCGAGGTTGCCTACGACAAGCTCGTGCTCGCGTGCGGCTCGCTGCCCATCTCGCCCAAGATCCCTGGTGCCGACCTGGACAACATCAGCTTCCTTAAGCTCTTCCAGCAGGGCCAGGACGTCGATCGCATGCTCGGCGACGATTCGTGCCGCCGCGTCGTCGTCGTGGGCGCGGGCTACATCGGCGTCGAGATCGCCGAGGCTGCACGCCGCCGCGGCAAGGAGGTCCTGCTCTTCGACGTCGCGCCCAGCTCGCTGTCGAGCTACTACGACGACTGGTTCTGCGCCGATATGGACGAGCGCCTGCGCGAGGGCGGCATCGAGCTGCACTTCGGCGAGCGCGCCGTCGCGTACCTGGGCGAGGGCAAGGTCGAGGCCATCCAGACCGATGCGGGCGAGTACCCGGTCGACGTCGTGGTCAACGCGATCGGCTTCGTTCCCAACACCGCGCTCGGCGAGGGGCATCTCGAGCTCGGCGCCGGCCGCGCCTTCCGCGTGGACGAGCACCAGCGCACGAGCGATCCGGACGTGTACGCCGTGGGCGACTGCGCGACCATCTACTCCAACGCGCTGCGCGCGGAGACCTACATCGCGCTGGCCACCAACGCCGTGCGCTCCGGTATCGTGGCGGGCCACAACATCGCCGGCGCCGAGCTGGCCGCGATCGGCGTGCAGGGCGCCAACGGCATCTCCGTCTTCGGCCTCAACATGGTGAGCTGCGGCCTTTCGGTGAAGGCGGCGGGGCGCGCCGGCATCGAGGTCGAGTGGACCGACTTCGAGGACCTGCAGCGCCCCGGCTTCATGCGCGAGAACGCCACCGTCAAGATCCGCATCGTCTACGAGCGCGACAGCCGCCGCATCGTGGGCGCCCAGCTCGCCTCCACCGAGGATATCTCCATGGGTATCCACATGTTCTCGCTGGCCGTGCAGGAGGGCGTGACGATCGACAAGCTCAAGCTGCTCGACGTCTTCTTCCTGCCGCACTTCAATCAGCCCTACAACTACATCACCATGGCGGCGCTCGGCGCCAAGTAGTCCGGCGGCGCGCTGCGCGCCGGTTTGAACGCGTGATCGAGGCGGGGTCGGCTGCATGCCGGCCCCGCTTTCATTTGAGCGGACGTGCGGCGCCCTCGCCAAAAGGGACGTACCCTAATGGCACGGCTAAACGTTCAGCGCGCCGTTAGGGCCTGTCCCTTTTGGCACGCCGCGGCATGGGCCGCGTCTGTGTTTCCAATGCATAAATAGACCATCAGATACTGACGAATCCTAATATACGAGTGCTATTGTTCAACCCGTTATGAAAGAACAGGGAGAGAGCATGCATGCCATCGTCGTGCATGCCGGTCGGGAGATGGTCGAATATGGCGTACAGGGTCGGCGTCGTCGGGGCCGCGGGCTATGCGGGCGCGGAGCTGGTGCGCCTGCTTCTCGCGCATCCGGACTTCGAGCTGGTCGCGGTGACCTCCAACGCCGATGCGGGCCAGCCGCTCTCGGCGGTGTACCCGGCGTTCGCCGGCGTGACCGGCCTGGCGTTCACCGCGCACGACGATCCCGCGCTCGCGACCTGCGACGCGGTGTTCCTCGCCGTTCCGCATACCGCCGCGCTCGCCGTCGTGCCCGGCCTGCTCGCCGCGGGCGTCACGGTGATCGACCTGTCCGCCGATTACCGTCTGTCGGACCCCGCGGTCTACGAGGCGTGGTACAACGCGCCGCACACCTCGCCCGAGCTTTTGAGGACCCGCGCATTCGGTCTGCCCGAGCTGTTCTCCGAGGGCATCGCCGCTGCCGCCGCACGCCGTCGTGCCGGCGAGGCGGTCCTGGTGGCGTGCGCCGGCTGCTATCCCACGGCGACCTCCCTCGGTGCCGCCCCCGCCTTGCGGATGGGATGGTGCCGCGACGACGCCCCGATCGTCGTCGACGCGGTCTCCGGCGTCACCGGCGCGGGCAAGGGCGCCAACGCGCGCACGCATTTCTGCTCGGCCGATGAGAACCTGGAGGCCTACGGCGTGTGCCGCCACCGCCATACGCCCGAGATCGAGCAGATCCTCGATGCCGAAGGCCGGGTGGTGTTCACCCCGCACCTCGCCCCGCTCAAGCGCGGCCTGCTCTCGACCGTCACGCTTCAGCTTGCAGACGATGCCCGCTCGCTCTCGGATGCCGAGGCGGTCGAGGCGTATCGTGCCTTCTTCGCGGGCCGCGACTTCGTGCGCGTGCTCGATGCCGGCCAGATGCCCCGCACGGCGTCGGTGGTGGGGACGTGCGCCTGCCAGCTGGGGCTTGCCGTCGACGCGCGCGTCGGCGTGCTGGTGGTGACATCCGCGATCGACAACCTGTGCAAGGGCGCCGCCGGCCAGGCGGTCCAGTGCGCGAACATCGTGTTCGGCCTGGAGGAGCGACGAGGTCTTCCGCTCGTCGCCATGCCGGTCTAGGGTGCGCCCGCCCGAACGTCTGGGCGCTCAATCGGATGGTTGATGGGCCTGCCCCGTCGCTGCGCACGCGGCGGCGGGGCGCCTCATATCGCGGACGCCGCGTATCGCGCGAGCCGAACCAGCTCGCCTGCGCCGGGCGCCGTGCTCAGGCATCCGCCGCATTCCATGCACACACTTTACGCAGAGAGGGAGATTCCCATGGATAGCAACGAGTTCGATTCGAAACTGCGCGCCGTTCCCGACGGAGGCGTCACGAGTGCGGCCGGGTTCATCGCGGCGGGCGTCCATGCGGGTTTCCGCAAGAATCCCGAGCGCGGCGACTTCGCCCTCGTCTTGGCCGAGCGTCCCGTTGCGGCGGCGGGGACCTTCACCACCAACCGGTTCTGTGCCGCGCCGGTGACGGTCTCGCACGCGCACCTCGGCGGCACGGGCTTCGGCCGCGTGCAGGCGGTCGCGATCAACTCGGGCAACGCCAACGCGGCGACGGGGGAGCCGGGACTGGCGGTCGCGCACGAGACCTGCGAGATCGTGTCGCAGGTGCTGGGCTGTACGGCCGAAGAGGTGCTCGTGGCGTCCACGGGCGTCATCGGCGTGCCGCTCGGCATCGAGTGCTTCGAGGCGGGCGTGTCCGCAGCTGTCGAGACGGCCAGTGCCGCCGGCGCCCACGACGCCGCCCGCGCGATCATGACCACCGACACCCGGCCCAAGGAGTGCGCGGTCCGCTACGAGAGCTCCGCCGCCGCATATGCGGGGCGCACGTTCACCGTGGGCGGCATGTGCAAGGGGTCGGGCATGATCATGCCCAACATGGCCACGATGATCGCGGTCGTGACCACCGACGCGCCCGTCGCGCCCGCGGCGCTGCACGCCGCGCTCTCCGACGCGGTCGCGCACACGTTCAACAAGGTCACGGTGGACTCGGACACCTCGACCAACGACACCTGCGTGTTGCTCGCCTCGGGCGACGCCGCGCCCGGCGCCGAACCCATCGAGCAGGGGAGCGCGGCGTTCCACGAGCTTTCCGCCGCGGTGCGCGCGGTGTGCGAGACGCTCGCCCGCGGGATCGCCGCCGACGGCGAGGGGGCCTCGCGCCTGATCACGGTGCGGGTCGCAGGTGCCGCGACGGATGCGGACGCCGACGCCGCCGCTCGCGCCGTGGCGAACTCCCCGCTGGTGAAGACGGCGGTCGCGGGACGTGACTGCAACTGGGGCCGCGTCGCCGCGGCGCTGGGCAAGTGCGGCGTGCCGTTCGACCAGGAGCGCGTGTCCATCGACATCATGGGCATGCCGGTGTGCCGCGACGGCCTCGCCGTCGCCTTCGACGAGGCCGAGGCCCTGCGGCGCTTCGAGGCGCCCGAGATCGCGATCGATGTCGACCTGGGTGCCGGCGAGGCCTCCACGACGGTTTGGACCTGCGATTTCACGCACGACTACATCTCGATCAACGCGGACTACCGCTCGTAGGCACGCCCGCATCCATCTTCCGCATCCGTATACGAAGGAGCCGCTACCCATGAAGTACGCACGCGACTGCAAACCGTCGCTCTCCAACGAGCAGACCGCCCAGCTTCTGTTCGAGGCGCTGCCGTGGATCAAGAACCTCACCGGCAAGACCGTCGTCATCAAGTACGGCGGCGCGGCGATGGTGGACGAGCGCCTGCGCGCCGACGTCATGGGCGATATCGTGCTGCTCAAGATCATGGGCATGAAGCCGGTCATCGTGCACGGCGGCGGCAAGGACATCAACGCCGCGCTCAAGCGGTACGACATCCCCGTGGAATTTCGCCGCGGCCAGCGCGTGACGTCCGAGGACGCGATGGAGGTCGTGCGCCAGGTGCTCGTGGGCAAGGTCAACGAGCAGCTCGTCTCCGCCGTCAACCGTCACGGCAACCTCGCCGTGGGCGTCTCGGGCGCCGATGCGGGCACCATCGTCGCGCGCCAGATGGCGCCCGAGCTCGGCCGCGTGGGCAGCATCGAGCGCATCAACGCCGACTTCCTCATCAGCCTGATCGACAACGACTACATCCCCGTGGTCGCGACGGTGGGCGTGGGCGAGGACGGCGGGTTCTACAACATCAACGCCGACGTGGCCGCCGGGCACATCGCCGCCGCGCTCGGTGCCCACAAGGTGATCTTCCTCACCGACGTCGACGGCCTGTACGAGGACTTCTCCGATAAGGACTCGCTCATCTCCAACCTCACGATGGAGGAGGTGCAGGGCATGCTCGACGGCGGCGCGATCGATTCCGGCATGATCCCCAAGCTGCAGAGCTGCATCACGGCGCTCGCCGGCGGCGTGTTCCGCGCGCACATCATCAACGGCACGACGCCGCACTCGATGCTGCTCGAGCTTTTGACCGATACCGGCGTGGGCACCGTGATCCACTCGTCTCAGACCTCCTACGACCTCGACCGCCATCCCCATCCGCTCGATGCGTTCGCCGCGCGCCTCGCGGAGAACATCTAGCGCCGCAGCCTTACGACCCCTATCGACCGAAAGGACCTCCCATGTCCCTTGACCAGCAGAAGCACCTCGAGTCAACCTACGTCATGCACACCTTCGGGCGCTCGGGCGTCGAGTTCGTCGGCGGGCGCGGCATGACGCTCGCGGGCGACGACGGCCGCGAGTACCTCGACTTCCTTGCAGGCATCGGCGTGTGCTGCCTGGGCCACGGGCACCCGGCGGTCGTGGGCGCGGTGCGCGATCAGGCCGAGCGCCTGATGCACGTGTCCAACTACTTCTACATCGAGCATCGCGGCCAGGTCGCGGCGCTGCTCTCCAAGCTCGCCAACGGCGACATGGCGGGTGCGGCAGCGATCGTGTCGGCGCTGGACGCCGGCGACGCGGACGCGTTGGCGGCGGCCACGGCGCCCGTCGAGGGCGAGCAGGTGTGGGAGACGTTCTTCGCGAATTCCGGCGCCGAGGCGAACGAGGGCTCGATGAAGCTCGCGCGCCTGTACGCCAAGCGCGCCGGCAACGGGGGCAACACCATCGTCTGCCTGCGTGGCGGCTTCCACGGCCGCACGCTCGAGACGATCGCCGCCACCATGCAGGACTGGCTGCAGGACAGCTTCCGGCCCCTGCCCGGCGGCTTCGTCGCCTGCGCGCCCAACGACGTGGACGAGCTGCGCTCGATCTTCGACACCTTGGGAGGCGAGGTCTGCGCCGTGATGCTCGAGCCCATTCAGGGCGAAAGCGGCGTGCATCCGTTGACGCGGGAGTTCATGGAGGCCGCGCGCGACCTCGCGCACGCGCACGGGGCGCTGCTCATCGCCGACGAGGTGCAGACGGGCGTCTTCCGCAGCGGCATGCCGTTCGCGTTCCAGACGTACGGCGTGGAGCCGGACATCATGAGCTTGGCGAAGGGCATCGCGGGCGGCGTGCCGGCGGGCGCCTGCGTGGCGAAGCGGGAGGTCGCCGACGTGTTTCGCCCGGGCGACCACGGCTCGACCTTCGGTGGGAGCTGCCTGGCCGTCGCGGCGGCGGAGGCGGTGCTCGCCGAGCTCGTGCGCGGGCGCTACGACGAGCGCGCGGCGGAGGTCGGCGCGTATCTCTCGGGGCGCCTGGCGGGCATCGGGGCGGTGACGGAGGTGCGCGGAAGCGGACTCATGGTGGGGTGCGACATCGCCGAGGACGCGGGAGACGCGCACGACGTGGTCGCCGCCATGCTCGACGCGGGCTTCGTGATCAACGCGACCGGCGCTCGCACGCTGCGGTTCCTGCCTCCGCTGATCTGCGGCAAGGACGACGTCGACGCGTTGGTCGAGGCCCTGGGGCGCGTGCTCGCGTAGCGCGGCGCGCTCGGCGGCGTGCCGCCCGAGGCGCCCGGGGCGGACGCGGCGTCACGGGAATTTCCTGTAGCGCAGGAGGGCGGTTTTGGGTATCCTAGATACCTACGGGCGATTGGCGCAACGGTTAGCGCAGGTGCTTTACACGCACAAGGCTGGGGGTTCGAATCCCTCATCGCCCACCATAGGTCGCGAACGGCTCCGGGAACGGGGCCGTTTTCGTTGAGGGGCGCGGACGGGGATTCGAACCCGGAAGGGCGCGGAGCCGAGCCGGGCGGCGTGAGCCGCCCGCCGGCGCAGCGCGCGAGGGCCCGGCAGGGCCCGAAGCGGGACGGGGCGGCGCGAGCCGCCCCGCGAATCCCTCATCGCCCACCATAGGTCGCGAACGGCTCCGGGAACGGGGCCGTTTTCGTTGAGGGGCGCGGACGGGGATTCGAACCCGGAAGGGCGCGGAGCCGAGCCGGGCGGCGCGAGCCGCCCCGCGAATCCCTCATCGCCCACCATAGGTCGCGAACGGCTCCGGGAACGGGGCCGTTTTCGTTGAGAGCGCCGGGCCCCAAGGAGCTCGACCCTTTGGGGCACGGCTGATATCACGCCAAGGGATGCGTCGCTTTTGCGGGAGCGGGCGCCGTCCGTCTTTGGTGGCATTCCGACACATCGGTTGTCTTGGACGTGGCACAGGATGACGTCTAGTCGGTATCGATGCGCGCGCACGCGACCATGCATGCGCGCGGAGGGCTCTGTATTTTGCCGAACGGGCGTCGTCTGCGCCGAATAACGTCCGCGAATCGGGCTCATAGGGCTCCGTAAGGCCCTTTTGCGACATAAAACAAACCCACTTAGATGCCGACTCGGCGGCGTTTGGTGTCACCCTCGTGCGTTCGTATAAAATAGAAACACCCTGTTTGAGTGCCGAGGCTGACTGGCGTGCATAGAATCGGCTGTGTTAACCCTTTTTGGAGGTCCTGGCCACCCTGACGGCGACCCTCGCCTCGACGGCGTACTCCTCGCGGAACAGCGCGCGCCGCGTCGTCCGGTACCTGCCGACGGCGAGGATGGAGAGCAGCGCCGACGTCGCCGCGCGGCTGCCGCCGGCCCCGCGGTAGCTCGCCTGCCGGCAGAACCACCACATGTACCTCTGCATGCGCCTCGACGCGACGCCCCGGAACCTCGCGATGAAGTGCTTGAGCGCGGAGTGCACCGCGTTCAGGGCGTTGAGGGCGTGTTCGCCGGAGTAGGAGCGCGCCACCTCGAGACCGAGCGCCCCCGCCGCCGTGCCGAGGCTCGAGGACATCTCGCACGCCACCCTCGTCCCGCGGTGCGCGAGCCGCGCCAGCCGGCCGCGCGCGTCGGCGGCGACGGTCGCGGACGAGGATACCAGCACGTCGGCGCTCCCGTCCGACCCGACCACCGTGAGCAGCGTGTCGCGCTCGCGGGCGCCGCCCCCGCGGCGGCGCGGCGCCCTCCAGGGCTCGAAGCCGGGGTTGCGCGAATGGTTCCCGGAGAAGCTCTCGGGCGGGAACGCCTCGTCGGCCTCGACGGCGTCCTCGGGGCCGGTCGTGAACACGGTGACCTCCCCCCTGAGCGCCTCGCACGCCCTCACGCGCATGAACCACGCGGTCTTGGGGCTGACCCCGCACTCCTCGGCGCACTCGCGCAGCGTGAGGCGGGCGCAGAAGCACCTCGCGAAGGCCGCCCAGGCCTCCGCGGGCAGGTGGGAGCGCGAGAGCACCCCGCCCGTGTCGAGCGTGAAGCTGCGCGCGCAGCCGCGGCGCAGCCAGCGCTGCCTGGCCGCGGCGGGCGATCCGCTCGCACCCGCGGCGCGGGCAGCGCCGGGGGCCGCCGAGGCGCGAGCGCTCGCGCAGGAACGCGCCCTCGGCCTCCCTGACCTCGACTTTGTATAAAAGCTCGGCCCTCTCGGCCGGTTTGAGCGCGAGGACCTCCCCGATCAGCGCGTCGAGCCCGCCCCTCATGGCCGCACCCCCTCCTGTCAAGGACTTCTACCTGCGGGTCCATCCTCGCGCCCCGCGCGGACAGAAGCACCTCCAAAAAGGGTTAACACAGCCATAGAATCGTGGATTCTGGTCTCAAATCTGAATATGGGAGTTGTCTCGCGCTTCGCCTCACCCGACGAGGCGGAAAGTGTGCGCCGGCACGCCGTCGACGGCCTGCGAGTGACGAGGCGCGGTCGTTTTCGATGCCGGCGCGAGGGTGCCGGCATCGCCGATGCATGCCGAAAGGCGCGCGCTCTTTCGACGCGCGTGTCCGCTACCGTGCCGGCGATCCGCCGGCCTTGCGAAAGTGACGTATTCGCCCCGACCTGAGATACTAGAAGGATGGTTGTTCGTACGCGAAGAGGAGCGCGCATGGCGCAGCAAGAGTTCATCGAGGCGTTGCAGGCAGAGGCGGCGCTGGCGAGCACGTTTTCGCGCGCCCGCCAGATCGCCCGCACCGGCGGCGTGCTGTCCTGCGAGGCGGACACGGGCGCGACGGGCGGCGTGGCGTGCGTGAGCGGGCTCGTGAAGGGATCCCAGGGGGCCCGCTACCGTGCGCGCGTCGAGCTCGACCTGGCCGACCCCGAGGTGATCGACTACTCCTGCAGCTGCCCGGCGGCGCAGCGCTACGACGGGATGTGCAAGCACGCCGTCGCGCTCGCGCTGCGCTACCTGGCGGGGGAGGGGCTCGCCGACCCCGATATGCCCGTCGCGGGGCGCGATGCCGATCGCATCGATTCCCGCCCGGGCGCCCCTGGCCCTCGCCGTGCGGCGACCCGGCCCACGAGCGCCCCCGTCGTGCAGCTTCTCGACACCATGAAGCGCAGGCGCGTGAACGGCGTCGCGGCGTCGCGGCGCGTCGCGCTGCCCGGTCGCTCCGCGTCCGTCCCCGTCGGCCCGATCTCGTTCGAGGTTACGGTGGGGCGCCGCCCGGGGTTCGGCTCCTCGGCGCCCGAACCCTGGGGCATCCGGTTGCGCGCTGTGAGCGGGAAGGCGTCCTACCTCGTCCGCGACCTCGGCGCCGTGCTCGAGGCGTGGCGCGTCGGCGCGCCGTTCGGGTACGGGGCCAAGCTCTCGGCCGTGCACGTCCCCGCGTCGTTCGAGCCGCACGCCGCCGCGCTGCTCGAGGTCCTTTCCGCCCTCAAGCGCCCCGCGCCCGGCGCGCCCCGTCAGGCGTCCGCGTCTCCGCACGGACCCGTCGGCACGGTTCCGCTCTCGTCTGCCGAGCTCTGCGCCGTGCTCGACGCCCTCCAGGGCTCGTGCATCCGCTACGAGGCGCTGGGCCCCGGAGCCGGCCGCGTGGAGACGGAACTCGAGGTCGTCGAGGGCGCGCCCGCCCCGACCGCACGCATCTCCGCCGTACAGGACGGTTACGACCTGGAGTTCGGCCCCTTCGACATGGTCTGGGCCGCCTCGACCGCATATGTGCTGGGCGCGCGGCTCGCCGGCCGCATCGATGCCGGGCGTGCCCGGGCGCTCGAGGGCTTCCGCGCGCTGTGGGAGCCGGGCGCCCCGCTGCATATCGCCGCGGCTAGCTCTGCGGATCTCGCCCGCATCCTCGTGCCCGAGCTGCGCGGCGCCTTCGAGCTCGAGGTGCCCGCGGAGCTCGAGCGCGAGGTCCCGAGCGCACGGTTCACCTTCACCGTGGCGGAAGACGACGGGGACGTCGTGTGCCGCGCGCAGGTCGCCTACGGCGAGCACGTCTACGACCTCTTCGCCGACGCCGACGCGCGCCCCCTGCCCGCCACCCCCGCTTGGGCAGCGGCGTTTCCCGCGGGCCGCGCGCCCGCCCCGCGCTCGGTGCTGGCGCCGGAGCGCCAGGAGCGCGACGACGTCGCCGAGTGCCGCGCGGCGCAGGTGGTCGAGGAGTTCTTCCCCGACGGCTACCCGCAGCCGAAGTTCTCCTGGGACGACGACGAGCGCCTCTACCGCCTGCTCACGGAGGGGCTGCGCGAGCTGCGCGCCCTGGGCGAGGTGCTGCTGAGCGAGCGGCTGCGCGGCGCGGTCGCCCGTCCGGCACCGAAGCTTTCCGTCCGCGCGACCGTGCGCAGCGGCCTGCTCGACGTCGAGCTCGGGGCGAGCGGGATGAAGCCGGACGAGCTCGTCGCGTACCTGGCGTCGTATCGCCGCCGCCAGCGCTTCGTCCGGCTCACCGACGGCGAGATCGTGCGCATCGACGACTCCGCGCGCGAGGCGGAGGCCCTGGGCGAGGCGCTCGGCGTGCGCGCCGCCGACCTGGTCGAGGGCGTGCACGGCCTGCCGCTGTCGCGCGCGGTGCTCGTCGACGCCCTCCTCGACCGGATGGAGATGGCCTCCGACCGGCGCGACGAGGGCTTCCGCGACCTCGTCGCCTCGTTCGACGCCCTGTCCGAGGCCGATTTCTCCGCGCCCGCGTCGCTCAGGGCAGACCTGCGCGCCTACCAGCTCGACGGCTTCCGCTGGCTCGGCGCGCTCGAGCGCATGGGGTGCGGCGGCATCCTCGCCGACGACATGGGCCTGGGCAAGACGCTGCAGATGATCGCGCATATCCTCGCGTGCCGCGAGGCGGGGGAGGAGGGGCCCACGCTGGTGGTGTGCCCCGCGTCGCTCGTGTACAACTGGATGGCCGAGCTCGGGCGCTTCGCCCCGTCGCTGCGCGCTGTCGCGCTCACGGGCGCGGCGCCCGCGCGCGCCGCCGCCATAGCGCGCAGCGCGGAGGCCGACGTGCTCGTCACCTCCTACGACCTCATGAAGCGCGACATCGAGGAGCTCTGCCGCCAGGACCTGCGGCGCGTGGTGCTCGACGAGGCGCAGTACATCAAGAACCCCGGTACGCAGGCGGCCCGCGCGGCGAAGCTGCTGCCGGCGCCCGCCCGCTTCGCGCTCACGGGCACGCCCGTGGAGAACCGCCTCTCGGACCTGTGGAGCATCTTCGATTTCCTGATGCCCGGCCTGCTGGGCGGCCGGGACGCCTTCGCCAAGCGCTATCAGGGCCCGGTGGAGGCGGGGGAGGAGGGCGCCGCCGCGCGCCTGCGGCGCATCACGGGGCCGTTCATCCTGCGGCGCCTGAAGGCGGACGTGCTGGCGGACCTGCCCGAGAAGAGCGAGAGCGTCGTCATGGCGCACATGTCCGGCGAGCAGGAGCGGCTGTACCGCGCATGCGAGGAGCGGCTCGCGCTCCAAGTCGCGCACGAGGCGCCCGCGGAGTTCGGGCGCAAGAAACTGCAGGTGCTGGCCGAGCTCACCAAGCTGCGCCAGATCTGCTGCGATCCGCGCCTCGCCTACGAGGACTACGATGGGGGCAGCGCGAAGCTCGAGACGTGCCTCGAGCTCGTGCGCACCGCGCTCGACGGCGGCCACCAGGTCCTCGTGTTCTCCCAGTTCGTGAGCATGCTGCAGATCGTCGGCGACCGGCTGGCCGCGGAGCGCGTCGGATTCGAGCGGCTCGACGGCTCCTGCTCGAAGGAGGCCCGGGCCGCCCTCGTCGAGCGGTTCCAGGCGGGGCGCACGCGCGTGCTGCTCGTGTCGCTCAAGGCCGGCGGCGTGGGCCTCAACCTCACGGCGGCCGACGTGGTGATCCACTACGACCCCTGGTGGAACGTCGCGGCGCAGGACCAGGCGACGGACCGCGCCCACCGTATCGGCCAGACGCGCGCGGTCAACGTGTTCAAGCTCATCGCCCAGGGTACGGTCGAGGAGCGCATCCTGGCGATGCAGGAGGGCAAGCGGGAGCTCGTCGAGAGCGTGATCGGGGGGTCCTCGCCCTCCGGCCTGCTCACCCGCGAGGACTTCCTGGCCCTGTTGGGCGAGGCGCGCGCATAGCGTCCGGGCCTACACGCGGCCGGGCGGCAGGGGAGAGCGCCTCCCGCGCCGCCCCGCGCCGGCGCCGGGCCGTCGCATCGGCGCCGGCGCCCTGACTTGTTCGCTATTCCACGGCGAGCAGGTCCTCGATGAAGCCCACGCGGTAGTTCTTGAACACGGCCTCGGCGCCGTCCTGCGTCGCGTCCAGGTCGAGGTCGGCCATGATGCCGAAGTCGTGGTCGCCGTCCTCGTCCGCGAAGATCTGGTGCACGTGCCACACGTGCGCCGCCTTCTCGTCCGCCATATCGACGGTAAACATCGCCGCGGAGCGCGCGTCGGCGTCGAGCAGGATCTCCTCGTGCGCCTCGAGGTAGGCGTCGAGCGCCCGGCGCCAGCGCATCTCGTTCATGCCCCAATCGCCGTCGAGCTCGCCGAGCGCCTCGGCGTTCTCGGCGGCCGCGAGGCGCACGCGGCGCATGAGGGCGTTGCGCACGAGCAGCGTGAGGCCGCGGCGGTCGGCCACCACGGCGTCGGTCGCGGCGGGCGGCGCCGCGTCGAGCGCGGCCGGATCGCCCGCGGCTGCCCACTCGTCCACGAGGCTGGAGTCGACGGAGCGCACCACGAAGCCGAGCCACGAGATGATCTCGGCCAGCTGCTCGTTGCGCTTGTCCATGGGCACGGTGCGGTCGAGCGAGCGGTACGCCTCGGCGAGGTAGCGCAGCAGGATACCCTCCGAGCGCGCGATGCCCAGGCGCTGGATGTAGCCCTTGAAATCCGATGCGGTCTCGAGCATGTCCCGCAGCACCGACTTCGGGCTCAGCTCGAAGTCCGAGGCCCAGGGGACCTTCTCGCAGTAGGCGGCGAACGCGCCGGCGAGCAGCTCCTCGAGCGGCTTGGGGTAGGTGATCTCCCCGAGGCGCTCCATCCGCTCCTCGTAGTCCACGCCGTCGGCCTTCATCTCGGCGAGCGCGCGGTTGCGCTCGGCGCGCTCCTGGGCGCGCAGCACCTGCTTGGGGTCCTCGAGCGTCGCCTCCACCATGGAGATGAGGTCCCAGGTGTAGGTCTCGCTCTCCGGGTCGAGCAGCTCGAGCGCCGCGAGCAGGAAGGGCGAGAGCGGCTGGTCGAGCGCGAAGTCCTCGGGCAGGTCCACGGTGAGCGCGTACGCGGGCGCGCCGTCCTCGCCGTCCTTGCATACGACGACCCCGGTGTCGATGAGGGTCGCGAAGATCTCGTCGGCACGCGCCGAGAGGGCGAGCTTCTCCTCTGGCGTCTGGAGGCTGCGCTCGATGAGCTCCTCGACATGCCCGCGCGCGTCCCCGCCCTGCTCCACGATGGAGAGCACCATGGAGTGGGTGATGCGCAGACGCGGCCGCAGGGTCTCGGGCGCGGCGGCGATCAGGCGCTCGAAGGTGCCCTCGTTCCAGGTCACGAAGCCCTCGGGCGGCTTTTTCTTCTTGAGCTTGCGCAGCTTCTTGGGGTCGTCGCCCGCCTTGGCGACCAGCTTGGCGTTCTCGATCTCGTACTCGGGCGCCTCGGCGATCACCATGCCCTCGGTGTCGAAGCCCGCGCGCCCGGCGCGCCCGGCGATCTGGTGGAACTCGCGTGCGCGGAGGCGGCGCATCTTGTAGCCGTCGTACTTGGTGAGCGCCGTGAGCACGACGGTGTGGATGGGCACGTTGATCCCGACGCCGAGCGTGTCGGTGCCGCAGATGACGGGCAGGAGGCCCTGCTGGGCGAGGCGCTCGACGAGCAGGCGGTAGCGCGGCAGCATGCCGGCGTGGTGCACGCCGACACCGCAGGCGAGCAGGCGCTTCAAGATCTTGCCGAACGCCGTGGTGAAGCGGGTCCCGCTCGACGCCTCCTTGATTCTCTCGCGTTGCTCCTTGTCGGCGATGCCGAAGTTGGCGAGCGACTGCGCCGTCGCCAGGGCGGCGTCCTGCGAGAAGTGGACGATGTAGAGCGGGGCCTCGCCGCGCCGCAGGGCGAGCTCGACGGTGCCCTCGAGCGAGGTGGTGACGTAGTCGTAGGCCAGGGGCACCGGGCGCGGGGCGTCGGCGACCACGTCGACGGCCGCGCCGGAGCGGGCGGTGAGCGCGTCGGCGATCTGGGTCACGTCTCCGAGCGTCGCGCTCATCAGCATGAACTGGGCATGGGGGAGCGTGAGCAGCGGCACCTGCCACGCCCATCCGCGGTCGGGGTCGGCGAAGTAGTGGAACTCGTCCATCGCCACGCTGCCCACGTCGGAGTCCTCGCCCTCGCGCAGCGCCTGGTTGGCGAGGATCTCGGCGGTGCAGCAGATGACGGGCGCGGCGGTGTTGATATGGGTGTCGCCGGTGATCATCCCGACGTTGTCGCGGCCGAAGACCTCCACGAGGTCGAAGAACTTCTCGGAGACGAGCGCCTTGATGGGCGCGGTGTAGTAGGCGCGCTTCCCCTGGGCCATCGCCATGAACAGCATGCCGAGGGCGACGAGCGACTTGCCCGACCCGGTGGGCGTTCCCAGGATGACGTGATCGCCGGCGGCAAGGTCCATGAGGGCCTCTTCCTGGTGGTCCCACAGCTCGATGCCGCGCGCCTCGCACCAGCCGAGGAAGCGCTCGAACGCCTCGTCGGGCGAGAGCCAGGGCTCGGGCGCCGAGCCGTCCTCCGGTTCCCACCAGCAGGGGGAGAGCGCGCCGAGCGAGCCGAACTCGATGGAGCCCGTGCCCGCGGCAAACGAGCTGGACGATGGGGAGGCGGTCTGCGGTGCGCGTTCGGTCACGGGGCGTCCATTCTGCCGGGGTCTGTGCATACGCCCACCAATGTAGCACGCCCGTGCGGACGCCGCGCGCTCGGGACCGATCCGCCGCGCGCGGCGCGGGGGCTATCCGGTCCGGGGACCTCCCCGGCGGTCGCGGGCGCGGGAGGGGGGTCAGCGCCCGGCGCGCTTCGCGCGCATCTCGGCGTTGCGGGCGCGGTTGCGGAAGTTGCGGATGGCGAAGTCCATGCCGTGCGGGATGTAGGTCCCCTCGTAGAGGTCCTCGGGGATGTAGTCGTACAGGCTGTCGAGCATGCGCTCGCGCCCCGCCTCGACCTGCTCGTCATAGGGCGCGCCCCCGAGCTCCGCACAGATGCCGTGGACGCGCGCGCCCTGCTCGGCGAGGCGCTCCTCGTACTCGCTCCAGGGGATGTCCGGGTGCTCGGCGCGCGTGTCGTTCGAGGTCCAGCGGGCGCGGTAGCCGGCGGCCTCGAACTGAGGGCGCGAGTAGTCGTAGAGCGGCTCGCTGTCGGTGCGCAGCGTGAGCGTACCGTCCGCCGCGAGCAGCGGGCGGAAGGAGAGCAGGTTGTCGACCGTGGTCAGCCGCTCGTGCGCCTCCCGCTTGCGGGGGTGCGGCGTGGGGAAGTTGAGCGTGATGGCGGAAAGCTCGCCCGCGGCGAACATGTGCGCCAGGCGCTCGCCGTTGCCGGGGACCACGAGCGCGTTGCGCACGCCGGACTCTACGATGCGCTGGGCGGCGTAGGCGATGCAGACCGGCTGCACGTCGACGCCGATGAACAGCACGTCGGGCTCGGCGAGCGCCGCCGCGACGAGGAAAGATCCCTTGCCGCATCCGAGGTCGAGGCGGACCTCCCGGAAGCGGTCGCCGCCGTCCGCCCCGAGCGGCCAGCAGGCCTCGGCCCAGCGCCCCGCGAAGGAGGCGGGCAGGTACTCGATGGCGTCGCGGTAGCGCTCGAGGCGCTCGTCGAGCACGAAGTTCTTGGGCGTGCGTGCGCGGGTGGATCCCATGGCGTCCTTCTCATCGGTCGTTCGCGGTCGTGCGGGGACGGCGTCGCATCCGGGGCCTCCGGCGGATTCGTCCGAGAGGGGATTGTAGGCGAAGGCGGCGCCTGCGGGGCGATATGCGCAGGAAGTGCATGGGTGCGCCGCTGGGAACGGAGGGCCGCAACGCCGCGCACCGCGGTCGCGCCGGCGTCACGAGGGGTGCGGGACCGCGCCCGCATCGCGGCGGCGCGTCTTCCGCCCTTGACTCAGCTCGCGTGCCGCCGGAGCACGAGGTAGCGGTTGAGGTCGCCCGCGGGGCCGTCCGCGGACCAGCGCCCCGCCTCCTCGAACCCGAGGCCCGCCGCGAGCGCGGCGAGCCCGTCGACCTCCTCTTCGGTGAAGCTGTGGCAGTAGCGCAGGGGCGAGGGGTCGTCCTGCCAGCCCAAAAAGCCGTCCCCCGCCTCGAGCCGCAGCGCGGCGAGGGCGGGATCTTCCTCCCGCAGCGCCCCGGCCGCCGCGGCGCGCCGCGCGAGCCGCGGGTCGCGGAGGTACTGCCAGAAGGAGAGGGCGACGATGCCGCCGGGCGCTACGCGCCCGCAGAGCGCGGCCACGAGCGCGCGCCTGAGCGCGGATCCGGGGACGTGGTGCATGAAGCCGAAGCAGACGGCGAGGTCGCAGGGCGGGGCGCCTTCGAGCCCGGCTCCGCCTTCCGGGTCGGCGAGCAGCGCGTCCAGGACGTCGACGCAGCAGTAGTCGAGCTCGAGGCTGCCGGCGAGCCCGTCCAGGGCGCCCTGCGCGAGCGCGGGGCAGGAGTCGACGGCGTGCGCCGCGATGCGCTCGCCCGCGAAGGCCTGGGCGAGGAAGGCCTCGAACCGCAGGTTGCCGCAGGCGAGGTCCAGGATGTCGCGATGGGCGCCCGTCGCGTCCGGGCGCCCCGTCGCACGGCCGTCGGCGCTGTCCTCGCCTGCCGCCCCGCCGCGCCCGGCGCCGCCGTCGCCCTTCCTCCATCCCGCGTCCTCGAGCAGGTCGGCGAGGCGGCACCAGCCGTCCCACCTCCGGGTGCGCGTCGCCGAGAACGAGGCGGCGTGCTTCGCGTAGAACCTGTTGTTGAGCTCGATGAGCGCTCGGATGTCGGCTGCGTCCACAAGGCCCCTTTCGTATCTGTCCCGGTATCGATTGTAGGGGCGCACCCCGCCGCGCGCGCCGTGCGATACAATCACGGGCATGGAAGACATCATCTTGCACATACTCGACGAGCTGCGCCGCGGCCGCGCGGTGGACGACCGCGCGCTCGTCCGGATCGTCAATACCCAGGCCAAGCGCGACGGCGCCGAGAAGCGCGCGTACGCGAAACGCCGGCTGCTGCCCTTCTACCAGCGCGTCCGCGCCGAGGAGCCCGAGCGCTGGGCGTCGTGGGGCGTCACGCCCGAGCTCGAGCGCCAGCTGGTCGCGGCGCTGCGCATGAAGCCGCGCCGCAGCGCCTCGGGCGTCGCCACCATCACCGTCATCACCAAGCCCTGGCCGTGCGGCAGCGACTGCCTGTACTGCCCCAACGACGTGCGCATGCCCAAGAGCTACCTGCACGACGAGCCTGCGTGCGCCCGGGCCGAGCAGAACCGCTTCGACCCCTACCTGCAGGTGTCCGCTCGCCTCACCGCGCTCGCGCAGATGGGGCATGCCACGGACAAGATCGAGCTCATCGTGCTGGGCGGCACCTGGAGCGACTACCCGCGCGCCTACCAGGTCTGGTTCGTGTCCGAGCTGTTCCGCGCCCTCAACGACGGGGCGGTCTGCGGGGCGTCCGCGAACCCGCGCCTGTCCGCAGGGCCCGTCTCGGCGCCGGACCTCACGGCTGCCGCCGCGGGCCTGCCCGAGGCCGTCGCGCGCCGTCGGGCGCGCTACGAGGCGTGCGGCATCTTCGCGGACGCCGCCGAGCTCGAGCGCACCGCCGCGCCCGTGCAGGCCGCCGTGGACGCCGGCGAGCTCAGCTACAACCGCGCCCACGCCCGCCTGTACGGCGCGTCGAGCGCATGGCGCGCGGCGTCCGCTTGGCAGGAGGCCGACCTGGCCGAGCTCGAGCGCCTCCAGCGCGAGAACGAACGCGCCCGACACCGCGTCGTGGGCCTCGTGATCGAGACGCGCCCCGACGCCATCGACCCGTCATCCCTCGAGCTCATCCGCCGCCTCGGCTGCACCAAGGTGCAGATGGGCGTCCAGAGTACCGACCAGCGGATCCTCGACACCAACGGCCGCGGCATCGACACGGCCCGCATCGCGCGCGCCTTCGACCTGCTGCGCATCTTCGGCTTCAAGATCCACGCGCACGCGATGGCGAACCTCGTCGGCGCGACGCCCGAGGCGGACCGGCGCGACTACCTCCGCCTCGTCACCGACCGCGCCTATCAGCCGGACGAGGTGAAGCTCTATCCATGCGCCCTCATCGCCAGCGCGCGGCTCGACGCCTACTTCGAGCGCGGGGAGTGGAGGCCCTACACCGAGGAGGAGCTGCTGGGGGTCCTCGTGGACGACGTGCTCGCCACGCCTGCGTTCTGCCGCATCTCGCGCATGATCCGCGACTTCTCCTCCGACGACATCAAGGCCGGCAACAAGAAGCCCAACCTGCGGCAGCTCGTGGAGCGGCGCGCCGCCGCGTGCGGCCGCCCCGTCCGCGAGATCCGCTACCGCGAGATCGGATCGGCCGACGCCGACCCCGCCGAGCTTTCCCTCGAAGAGGTCGCCTACGAGACGAGCAACACTCGGGAGCGCTTCCTGCAGTGGGTGACTCCCTCCGGCAAGATCGCCGGGTTCCTGCGCCTGTCGCTGCCCGACCCCGCATACGTGGAGCGGCATGCCGCCGAGTTTCCGGTCGCTGCGGGCGAGGCGATGATTCGCGAGGTGCACGTGTACGGGACGGCTGCGCGCCTGCACGAGGCGGACGGCTCCGCGCAGCACCTTGGGCTCGGCCGCGCACTCGTGGAGCGCGCCTGCGAGATCGCGTGCGCCGAGGGCTACCGAAAGATCAACGTCATCAGCGCGGTGGGCACGCGGGGCTACTATCGCGCGCTCGGCTTTCACGATAACGGTCTGTACCAGCGAAGGGACCTTTCGTGAGGGCGCGTGTGGCCGGTCTCGCCGCGCTCGGGTCCCTTGCCGCGCTCGGCGCCGCCGCCTGCGTCCGCCTGGTCCGCCGCCCGCGGGTGCGCACGCTTGCCGGCCCCGACGGCGAGGCGGTCCGCGCCCTCGCCGCCGGAGGTGTGTTCCAGTCCGCGACCTATGTGGGGGCGCGGAGGTTCGAGCCGGTGTTCGCCTACATCCGCGCCTTCGACGCCGCCTTCCTGCCCCGCGGCGCGCGGCAGGGCGACGCGGCGGATGCGCCGGTGCGCCTGCTGATGCTCGGCGGCGGCGGGTTCTCCTGGCCCAAGCACGTGCTCACGGCGCGCCCCGCGGCCCGCATGGACGTGGTCGAGATCGACGTCTCCGTCATCGACCTCGCGCGCCGCAGCTTCTACCTGGGAGAGCTCGAGGAGCGTGCCGGTGCGCGCCTCCGTATCTTCACGGAGGACGGCAGGTCGTTCCTGGAGCGCGCCGCGGCGGAAGGCGAGCGCTATGACGCCATCGTGAACGACGCTTTCTCCGGCAGCGAGCCCGTTCGCGCGCTGGCCTCCACGGGCGCCGTCCGCGCGGTCCGGGCGGCGCTGGCGCCGGACGGGGTCTATCTCGTGAACGTCGTGTCTCGCGGTGGGGGTGGCGACCTCTCCTTCCTGCGCGACGAGGCGGCAACGCTCGTGGGCGTCTTCGCGCACGTCGCCGTCGCGCCCTGCTCGGACGATTGGTGGGGCGGGGAGGACAACTACCTGGTCGCGGCATCCGACGTGCCGTTCGACCTCCCCGGTTCCATACCGTTCGACGAGGAGTTCCTGGGCGCCCCGATCGAGGACGGCTCCTAGTCGCCGCCGGCCCCTCCGCCCGCTTCGCATCCGCTCGCTCGCGCCGGCTCGGTCGCCGTTCAGGGTGCCCGCTCCGTGCGGCGCGCTGCGGCGTTGCCGTCGTCCGGAGGTGCCCGCGCTTCGCGATGCGTTGCCGTATCGACCGCGCGGCCAGCGTACGCGTGCCGCCCGCTGGCCGCGCGGGGCGGTGCTGCCGGATGCGACGCCCCGGGGGCATCGGATCCTGGGCTACAATAGGGTGTTGTGTATTGATTGCGCCGCGCCTGCGGCGAAAGACCCGGGAGCCCGAGATGTCTGATCAGCGGATGGACCCCCTTATGCGCGGTGCGCGATCCGTTGCGCTGTCGCGCCGAGTCGCCCTCGCCGCCACCCTCGTCGGCGCGTCGTCCCTGCTCGCAGGCTGCAAGCGGCCGCATCTCGAGACTGGGGGCCCGATGGGCCTCGCCGACCTCGCGACGGTCCTCGACGGCCCCGCCACCGCACCGGTCTCCGCCACCCTCATGATGGTCGGCGACATGCTGATCCATCAGGGCGTCTGGGTGAGCGGGCAGCGCTCCGACGGCACCTACAACTTCGACCACTTCTTCGCGCAGCTCGCCGACGAGTTCTCGCAGGCGGATATCGCCGTCGTCAACCAGGAGACCATCCTGGGCGGTACCGAGCGCGGTCTCGAGTCCTTCCCGTACTTCAACAGCCCGCAGGAGCTCGGCGACGCCGAGGCGAAGGCGGGGGTCGACGTCGCGGTCTCCGCGACCAACCATGCGCTGGACCACGGATTCGACGGCATCTGCTGGACGCTCGACTACTGGCGCTCCAGGCATCCCGAGATGGCGGTTCCGGGCATCGCCGACAGCCAGGAGGTCGCCGACGCCCCGCACGTCATCGAGCGCAACGGCATCAAGTTCGGCCTGCTCAGCTATGCGGAGCACACCAACTCTATCCCCATTCCCGACAACGCGCCGTTCTGCGTCAAGACCCTCAAGCGCTCGGACTTCGGCGCCGACGTCGCCGCGGCGCGCGAGGCGGGCGCCGATATCGTGATCGCCTTCCCGCATTGGGGCACGGAATACGTCTATGCGCCCGATAGCGACCAGCTGCGCTGGGCGCCGATGCTCGCCGAGGCGGGCGTGGACGCCATCATCGGCACCCATCCGCACGTCATCGAGCCGCTCGAGCTCATCGATGGCCTGGAGGGGCGCCGCGTTCCCGTCTTCTGGTCCCTCGGCAACTTCGTCTCCTGGCAGATCGAGAAGCCGCGCATGCTGGGCGGCATGGCCAAGATGCAGTTTGGGACCGTCGACGGAGAGGTCCGCGTGACGTCCTGCTCGCTCGAGCCGGTCGTCACGCACAAAGCGCTCGATCCCTCCATGACGGTGTACCGCCTGGCCGATTACACCGAGGAGCTCGCCGCCGCCAACTACGTTCGGCAGCATGCGGGTTGCGGTGACTTCTCCGCGCAGTACTGCCGCGACCTCGCCGCACGGGTCCTCGGCCCCGATTACGATCCCGACGCCTGCATCGTGTCCTACGAGCTGTAGCGCTCCTCCCATTCCGCGACCCGCGCGCGCATGCCGGCGATGTCGAGCACGCCCCCAGCGAACCCCTTGCGCACAAGCTCGGCGGCGAGCATCTCGTCGTACTTGTCGAAGTAGGGCACCTCGGCGGGATAGACGAGCTCGATGGGGTCGAAGTCCTCGCGGGCGGCATCGCCCACCACGGAGAAGAACGTCTCCGCGTCCGCCTTCATGCGAAACTGCATGAAGTAGGGGCGCGCCGGGTCGAGCCCCTTGAGGCCGAGCTCATCGGCGCACTTGATCTTGAGCAGGCGCTCGAGGGCAAGAAACGCATAGCTGCCGAGCCAGGGGAAGAGTGCCCAGGTGTCTCCGCCCAGGTTGACGAGCGGGCATGCCTCGGCGCCGACGATTCGCGCGGCGCGCGCGGAGCGCCGTGCCTGCGCAAGGCGCGCCCGTGCGTGGCCGAGCAGGTACGGATAGGCCTCCTGCTCGTCGAGTACGCGCCGCATGCGCTCGAGCACGTGCGTGTCGATATCGCCCGCGCAGTCGCCGAAATACGCCGGTACGTGTCCCTTCACCTGCGTGCAGTACACCAGGTGGCGCTTCCAGTCGACTTCCTCGACCACCCAGCAGCATCCGGCGATCGCGATGCGCTCACCGGGCGGCGGCGGGTTCACGATGGTGCCCAGCTCGGCGGACTCGCACCTCACGGTGAACTCCTCGTTTTCCTGAAACACGGCGTAGAACTTGAACGAGTTGGTGACGCGCTCGCCGGCGAGCCCCACGATAAGCCCGCCGCCCTCCGTCAGCTGCACCTGCTCCGTCTCGATGAGATGGCGCAGCAGGCAGCGGAGGTCGTCGGCGCTCACGCGGTGGAAGTAGGAGAGGGTGAGGACCCGTCCCGCCAGCTCGGCGGGGGAGAGCTCGCCGCAGGAGGCGAGGGTGGCCATCACCTGGTGGTAGAGCAAGCTGTAGGGCAGACGGTCCAGGCGCGGGGGCTCCACCCAGCGATCCTCGCGGTAGAGCTGGACGAGCGCGATGCCCTGGAGCAGCTTCCAGGGAACCGTCTCCGGCATGAGCGAACGCGGCTCGGGCTGCTCCTCGCGCATCACGAAGTGCATCTCGGGCGGCTCGCCGCGTCGGCCGGTGCGGCCCATGCGCTGCAGGAAGCTCGAGACGGTGAAGGGTGCGTCGATCTGGAAGGCGCGCTCGAGCCGGCCGATGTCGATCCCGAGCTCGAGCGTGGCGGTGGCGACGGTGGTCTGCGCCAGCTCGTCGTCGCGCATGAGCTCCTCGGCTCCCTGGCGAAGCGACGAGGAGAGGTTGCCGTGATGGATGAGGAAGCGGTCCGGCTCGTGCCGCGCCTCGCAGTAGCCGCGCAGCGTCGAGCAGACGGCTTCCGCCTCCTCGCGCGAGTTGGAGAACACGAGGCACTTCCTGCCGCGCGTGCGCTCGAAGATGTAGCCGATCCCGGGGTCCGCATCGCGCGGGGCGGTGTCGGTCGGCAGCATGAGCTCGGCCTCGCCGACGAAGGGGACCTCGACGCCGTCGTCTTTCGCGCGCCGCTGCTCCCCGCGACCCGGGGCGCGCACGATCCCGGATGCGCCGACATCCCCGTAGGCGCGGTCGAGCAGGTCCTCCAGGGAGCCGGTCGTGCCGTTCGGGCCGTCGCCGACGCGCACGCAGGAGACCACGTCCGCCTCGATGGGCGCGCCGTCCTGCCGCGCGCGCTCGTCCGCCTGGGGGCCCGTCACGTAGAAGTGCTCCATGGAGAGGCGCCAGGTGCGCCGAGGCTCCTCGAAGCGGGGGATGACGCACCCGCGGCCCGTGCCGGACGAGAGGAAGTCCCCGCAGCGCTGCGGCTCGCCGATGGTCGCGGACAACCCGATGCGCCGGGGGTTCGCGCCCGCCATGCGCGCGAGGCGCTCGATGAGGCAGAGCGTCTGGCCGCCGCGGTCGCCGCGCAGCAGCGAATGGACCTCGTCGATCACCACGTAGCGCAGGTCGCAGAACAGGCGCGGCACCGCGGTATGGCGGTGCATGAGCAGCGCCTCGAGGGATTCGGGGGTGATCTGCAGCACGCCCGAGGGATGCGCGAGCATCTTGCGCTTATGGCTCGCCGCCACGTCGCCGTGCCAGTGCCAGACGGGTATGCCCGCCTGGTCGCACAGGTCGTTCAGGCGGATGAACTGGTCGTTGATGAGGGCCTTCAGCGGGGCGACGTAGATGGCGCCGATGCTCGCCGGCGGGTCTTCCCAGAGCTCGGTGAGGATGGGGAAGAAGGCGGCCTCGGTCTTGCCGGACGCGGTGCTCGCGGTAAGCAGGACGTTCTCGTCCGTGTTGAAGATGGCGTCCGCGGCGGCGACCTGGATCGACCGCAGGTCTTCCCAGCCGTTGCTGTAGATGAAGTCCTGCACGAACGGCGCATAGCGCTCGAATGCTCCCATAGCTCACCTCCGGCCCTCGTGGGACCTCGATTGTACCCTGCTTTCCCGATATAAGCAAACACCTGTTCGTATATTTGCATCGAAAGAGGCTCGGCGACCGTGCCGTGCGCAACGACCCGCGTCCCGTCGTCGCATCCTGTCCGGGGCTGCAGCGGGGCCGGTGCCGCACCCCCTCTCTCATCACTGCTTCGATGGCGCCGCGCTGACGGCCGCCTCGAGGGCAAAAGGTTAAATCTCGTGGCGCCTCGCCCCCGTGTCGATGAAGCCTCGCGCCCGTTGCGGGATAATCTCCTGTCACCCCGTGCCGCGCGGCACGGGGCACCGCACGCACGACCCGCCGGCAAGGAGCACGCCATGTCCATGCACTTCAAGCGCCTGTTGCCCATCCCCAAGGAGATCCGCGAGGAGATGCCCCTGCGCGCCGACCTCGTCGAGGCCAAGCGCGCCTTCGATGCCGAGGTCGAAGCCATCTTCCGTGGCGACGACGACCGCCGCGCGCTCGTTATCGGTCCCTGCTCGGCTGATCGCGAGGACTCCGTGCTTGAGTACATGGTCCGCCTCGCCGGCCTTCAGGATCGCGTGCGCGACCGCCTGCTCATCATCCCGCGCGTCTATACCAACAAGCCGCGCACCAAGGGCACCGGCTACAAGGGCCTGCTGCACAACCCCGATCCGGAGGCCGGCGACGACCTCCTCGAGGGCGTCAAGGCCATCCGCCGCATGCACCTGCGCGTCATCGAGGGGACGGGGATGTTCACCGCCGACGAGATGCTCTACCCCAGCAACTACCAGTACCTCGTCGACCTGCTGTCCTACGTCGCGGTGGGCGCGCGCTCCGTGGAGAACCAGGAGCACCGCCTGGTGGCGTCCGGCGTGCCCGTCCCGGTGGGCATGAAGAACCCCACCGCCGGCTCCACGTCCGTGATGCTCAACTCCATCTACGCCGCCCAGGCGGAGCAGGGCTTCATCTTCCGCAACTGGGAGGTGTCCACCGAGGGCAACCCGCTCGCCCACGCCGTGCTGCGCGGCTACATCGGCCTCGACGGGCGCACCTACCCCAACTACCACTACGAACACCTCGAGCGCCTCGCGGAGCGCTACACCGAGGAGGCGGGCTACGCCAACCCCGCCGTCGTGGTGGACTGCAACCACGACAACTCCGGCAAGCGCCCCTTCGAGCAGCTGCGCATCTGCAAGGAGGTGCTCGATTCCTGCCGCCGCAACGCGTCGATCGACCGCCTGGTCCGCGGCTTCATGGTGGAGAGCTACCTGGAGGACGGCAACCAGCCCGTGGACGGCGGCGTCTACGGCAAGTCCATCACCGACCCGTGCATCGGGTGGGAGAAGACCGAGCGCCTCGTGCTGGAGATCGCCGACCGCGCCTAGCCCAGCGGCCCTCAAAAAGGGGACATGCACCAAATTGAGAGGTGCGGCCCTCAAAAAGGGGGCAGGCACGTTTTTGAGGCGTGTGCGGCGGGGGTCTCGCGGCTCCGCGGTCTAGATGGCCCTGGCGATCGATATCGACCCGCGTCGGCGGTCCGGCCTCGGAGGGCCTCAAACCGGCGCCGGTCCCCAGGTGGGGCTCTATGCCCGCGGGGCGCCGCCGCCCCGGTTCCGAAGGGAGGCGAGGCGGCTGCTAGAATGTCGGGAGACAATCGACGCGTGGATGCGAGGCGCCATCATGAACGAATCATGGCCCCAGGAGCGGGGAGCCCTGGCTGAGCCTGGGAAGCGGATCGAGGTCCTGTGCGCGGACGGGGCGTCCGCCGGGCGGGCGGAAGAGCTCGCGCGGCGCCTTTCGGCTCCGCTGTGCCCCTGGGCGCCGGCGCGGCCCGGCGAGGCCGACGGCCTTCCGATCGAGCCGGGCACGCTTTACCTCAAGGTCGCGCGCGACGGCCTCTCGCTGGCCCGCGACGGCCTTGAGCTCAGGCCCGACTTCACCGAGCTGCTGCCGCGCATCAAGCTGGGGGCGCTTCAGCGCGAGCTGCTCGTCAAGGCGGCGCGCGTGAAGGGGGCCGAGCGGCCGCGCGCGGTGGACGCTACGGCGGGCCTGGGCGAGGACTCCCTGCTGCTCGCGGCGGCGGGGTTCGAGGTGACGCTCTGCGAGGCGGACCCGGTGATCGCGGCGCTCCTGGAAGACGCGCTCGCCCGCGCGGCGGCGCACGAGGCGCTGGGTCCCGTCGTCGCGCGCATGCATCTCGCGGCGGGCGACAGCGTCGCCCATCTCGCGGCGCTGCGGGAGTCCCCCGACGTGGTCTACCTCGACCCGATGTTCCCGGGGCGCACCAAAAGCGCCAAGGTGAAGAAGAAATTCCAGCTCATCCACGGCCTTGAATGCCCGACCGACCCCATGGACGAGGAGGCCCTTCTGCAGGCTGCGCTCGCGGCGCGTCCGCGGAAGGTCGTCATCAAGCGCCCCGTCAAGGGCCCGTATCTCGCCGGCGCCAAGCCGAGCCACAGCATCGCCGGCAAGGCCGTGCGCTACGACTGCCTGGTGCCGCCCCGAGCTTAACCGGGCTGTCCGACGGACCGGCCGACGCCGCCCGCGACGCTGCGGCCGGCCCGGGCGCCCTGCGACATCGCCCCGGCGCGCGCCGGCGGCAAGGCGGCCGTGCGCGCCTTTTCCGGATGGCCGCCCCCGGTCGGCCCCGCGCATTCCCAGCGGCCCTACAGCTCCCCGGAGAACCCGTCGGTCGTCTGGCGCAGGGCCTCGTAGAGCACGATCGCGGCGGCGTTGGAGAGGTTGAGCGCGCAGATGCGGTAGTCGTCCGGATCGATGAAGTTGCCGCAGATGTCCTGGCTCGCGATGGGGGAAGGGCTCGCGCCGTCCGTCTCGGGCCGCAGGGCGTCCGCGCTCGCCCTCCAGGCGTCGCGGTTCGCGAGCGCGCGCTCGTCGGTGAGCATGGGGATCCGCTCGCAGCGCTCGGCGTAGGCGGCGAGCAGGGTTTCGTCGAGCCCCGCGCTCTCCTTGCCGAAGACGAGGTAGTCTCCGTCGCGATAGCCGCCCTGGACATAGGTGCGCCGCGCCTTCTTGGTGAGGAAGTGCAGCCGGCGCGCCCCGTCCTCACCGCTCAGGCCGCAGGCCTCGATGAATGCCTCCCAGCTCGGGTGGACGCGCACGTCGAGGTTCTCCCAATAGCCGAGTCCCGCGCGGCGCAGCGAGCGCTCGTCGAGCGAGAAGCCGAGCGGCTCGATCAGATGCAGGCGGGCGCCGGTGAGCACGCAGGTGCGACCGATGTTGCCGGTGTTGGCGGGGATCTCGGGCTCGACGAGCACGATGTTCAGCATGCGATTCCTTTCGCGAGGTTGCGGGTAGAGGCCGATTCCGAGGCTCGCGTCCGCGCGCGAGCGGCGCGCATGGGCGCGTGCGGCGGCCGTACGGGGTGCGGCGGGCGCCCGGCCGGGCGAGCCGGCGGGTCCCGCCGCAGCGTCGGTGCCCGGCATGCCGGCAGCGGCCGGGGCGGCTCCGTGGCCCGCCGCGGCGTGGGTTCAGCGGGGCGCGGCGGTCCCTAGGCGCGATCGCCCAGCGCCTCGACCGGCTGGTCCATGATCCAGTCGAGTTCGGCGTCCAGGGCGGCGTTGCGCTTGACGCGCGGATGGGCGTTCAGCCTGCCGCGCGCCATCACGTGCGTGACGCGCGCGAGTGCCGAAAGACTGTCGAGCGGGTTGTCGCGCGTGACGATGAGGTCGGCGTCGTAGCCCGCCGCGACGGTGCCGGTGACGTCGCCGAGGCCGAGCAGCTCCGCGTTGCGCTGCGTCGCCGTGTGCAGCGCGAAGGCGTTGCCCACGCCGACGTACTTGGCGAAGTACGCCACCTCGCGCCACATGTCGTACTGCGTGACGTACGGGCAGCTGGAGTCGGTGCCCAGACCGACCGGGATCCCGGTGTCGAGCGCCTCGCGGGCGCCCCGGATGATGCCCTCGCATACGATGTCCCCGTTGACCTTCTGGGTCTCGGTGGAGTGGGTCTTCTCGGGATCGAGCAGGGCGAACGGCAGGGCGGGGGAGATGGTGCAGGTGAGGCTCGGCGCGCGGCCGGGCAGCTGCGCGGTGCCCTCGAGGTAGAGCTCGATTATCTCGGGCGTCAGCGGCGCCCCGTGCTCGATGGTGTCCACGCCCGCCTCGAGCGCGACGCGGACGCCCTCGGTGCTCTCGACGTGCGCCATGACCGGAAGCTGGAGCCGATGCGCCTCGCGGCAGGCGGCCTCGGCGATGAGCGGGGGCATGCGCAGCACGCCGGGCTCGCCGACCTCGGTGGCGTCGAACACGCCCCCGGTGACGAACAGCTTGATGACGTCGGCGCCCTGGGCCATGAGCTCGCGGACGAGCAGCGCGGCCTCCTGCGGCGTGTCGACGGCCTGGGCGAACAGGCCGGCGCCGTGTCCGCCCGGCACGGTGACGCCGGTGCCGGGGGCGATGATGCGCGGCCCGTCCGCGCGGCCGGCGTTGACGGCGTCGCGCACGGCGATGTCGGCGAGCAGGGGGTCGCCGGCCCCGCGCAGCGTCGTCACGCCGCTCATGAGCTGCGTCTG
This sequence comes from Collinsella phocaeensis, assembly GCF_900119895.1. Taxonomy (GTDB): domain Bacteria; phylum Actinomycetota; class Coriobacteriia; order Coriobacteriales; family Coriobacteriaceae; genus Collinsella; species Collinsella phocaeensis. The sequence continues at coordinate 507,839 of NZ_FQLR01000004.1, forward strand.
GGCGCTCTTGAGCAGCACGCGCCGCACGACGGCGCGCCCGGGGCCGTTGTCGAGGCGGCGCATGAGCGCCCCGGCGTCGCCCGCGGACACGGGCTTGCCCGAGCCGCAGAGGTGGACGTGCATGTTGATGAGGCCCGGCATGAGGTAGGCGCCGTCCAGGTCGACGACGCGTGCACCCGAGGGGACCTGCGCGATCGCCGCGGGCTCGATGCGGGCGATCTTCGTCCCCTCGACGATGACGGCCATGTTGGGCTGCGGGCGCATGTCGGGGCTGCCGTCGAGGACGGTGGCGTTGACGAAGGCGGTGACGGTGTTTCGAGCGGCCATGGCGGGCTCCAATCTCTCACGGATGCACACAGTGTAGTGTGTCTCCCTCAGGGAGGGGCGCGAGAGGGGGCGCGGGCACGGCGCGGGCGGCGCCGTGTGCCGCACGGGGGCGATGGGGTCCCGCTCACCGTGAGACGATATGAGTTGAACATTGGGAGCCCCTCCCCTTGTAGCTCTATCGTGGGTCGGGCGACAATGGTCGTAACGCCAACCGTGGCCGCGCGCCACATGCGACGGAGAGGGGCCCGCCATGTCCAATTATGTCACAGCCATCGGTCTCGACGTCCACGCGAGGAGCATCTCCGCATGCGCCTTCGACCCCATGACCGGCGAGGTGGTCCGGGCCAGGTTCGGCTACGACCCGGCGTCGGTCGCCGAGTGGGTCCTGGGGTTCGAGTCGCCCAAGGCGGTGTACGAGAGCGGCCCGACCGGCTTCCACCTGTGCCGCGCCCTGCGCGCCCTCGGCGTCGACTGCGCCGTGGGCGCCGTCTCCAAGATGCACCGGCCCGCGGCCGACCGGGGCCGCAAGAACGACCGGCGCGACGCCGAGTGGCTGGCCAGGCTCCTCGCCTGCCGCAACGTCGTCGAGGTGTGGGTGCCCGATGACCGCACCGAGGCCGCCCGGGACCTCTCCCGCGCGCTCGAGGACGCCCGCGACGACCTGCAGCGCGCCAGGCAGCGCATGTCCAAGTTCCTGCTCAGGCACGGCCTGGTGTTCGACGAGACGACGCCGGCCGGGCGCCGCAGGTCGAACTGGACCGAGGCGTACTGGAGGTGGGCGAGGTCGATCGAGTTCGGCGAGGCCGACGACGCGGCCGCCTACGAGCACTACATGGACGCCGTGGAGCGCTGCGCCGAGGCCAAGAGGGAGCTCGAGCGCAAGGTGGAGGAGGCCGCCGCGCGCCCCGGGTGGGCGCCTGTCGTCGACGCGCTCTGCCTGGTGAAGGGCATCGACGTCGCGAGTGCCTTCCTGCTCGCCGCCGAGGCCGGCGACTTCTCGAGGTTCCCGACCGCGCCGTCGTTCGCCTCGTGGTGCGGCCTGGCCCCCTCGGAGCGCTCGAGCGGCGAGACGGAGTCGCGCGGCGGGATCACCCGCGCCGGTAACGGCCACGTCCGGCGCGCGCTGGTCGAGGCGTCCTGGCACGTCCCGATGTCGACGAGGCACCCCAAGAAGCCGAGGCCGGGCCACGGGGTCGCGCCGGCCGTGTCGAGGCACGCCGCGAAGTGCAACCGCCGCCTGCAGGACAGGCGGGACGCCATGTCCCAGGCGGGGAAGAGGCCGTGCGTGGCGAACTGCGCGACGGCCCGCGAGATGGCCTGCTGGGTCTGGGCGATAGCGCTCATGGCCCGGTAGCGCCCGCGGCCCCATAGGAGTCCGACCCCGGGGGCTCGCCGCGCTCGAGGCCGTTGGGAGGCCGTTCCAGTCCTTTTTCTGGGCGGCGGGAGACCGCCACGCCCGCCACGAGACTGCGACCGAGCGGAGGCCCCCAGCCGTAGCAACGAGATGCGGTTCCGACCCGCGGATATTAGAGTGCCGAACGTGCGTCGAGCAGACACGCCCTCAAGCGGCGCGGCCACCGGGTGAAGATAGATGGACCCTGCCCTCCGCGGTAGCTCCGCGGAGGGCAGGGCCTTTTTGCCACTTGACAATGTTCAACTCATATTAAAAAGGATGGAGTCCAGAGCAGCAAGAAGGCCTTCGGGCCGGCTTCTCGCCGTGCCGGGGCCATGGCTGCGGGGCGATTCCCTTGCCCGTGCGCGACGCGCCCGTTGGATGATCGGGCGCCTCGCGGGAGGGCGCCCCGTGGCGCATCATGATGATCTGCCGGAAGCGGCCGTGCCCCTGCCGTCCGGCAGCAGCGCGCCGGCACATGATGGTGCGCCGACAGGAGGGCCCCTGTGCCGCCGCGATCCGGGACGGCACGTCGGCACATCATGATTCGCTGTCAGGCGCGCCTTCCGGCAGCGACGTCGACCGGTACCCGGACCCTGCCGACTCCGGGAGGTTCGTTTCCCGTTTCGGCGATTTCGTCCCTTCGCATCTCCGTCGGCCCGCAGCAGAAAGCGGCCCGGACGCAACCTCGATCGGTGCGTCCGGGCCGCTTGTCGTTGCGGGGCGGATGTGGGGTGCCGGGTGCCTTGGGGCTAGGAGTTCTTCTCGACCTTGGTGCCGCATTTGGGGCACGTCACGCGGATCTTGCCCTTGCCGCGCGGGACGGAGAGCATCTGGCCGCAGTTCTTGCACTTGAAGTACAGCGTGGTCTTGCGGTTGTCCCACATCTTCTGGGCCGTGCGCTTCTTGCGGTCGAACGCCGCCTCGGCGTTGGCCGCGGCTCGGCCGGCCGCCCCGGCGCGGGGTCCGCGGGTGGCGAAGGGGATCTTGGAGACGAGCTCGAGGTACATGTCGTTCTCGTGCGCGCGGGCAGGGCTATCCGGTGAGAACGCGCGGAACAGCGCGACCAGCACGACGATGAGCGCGATGATGCCCAGCCACTGGATGGTGAACAGCGATCCGATAAGGGCGAGCAGCAGGGACAGGCCGCCGAGCGCGTAGGTGAGCTCGTCGGCGCCGCGGCGCCCGTTCATGAAGTCGTTCATGGTGCCTCGATTCTCGATTCGTTTTCGAATAGGCTCGATTCTACCCGTTTTTCGCCCTCGATGTGCCGGCATGGCGTCGGAGGCGGCGGTCGTGCCGCGCCGCATCGCCCCTGCGCCCGGGCGCCCTACTTGGCCAGCTTGTCGATCACGCGGGCGATCTCGGCGATCTTCTCGTCCTTCTCCTCGGGTGTCCCCGCGTCGGCGGCGGTGCGGACGCACCCCTCGATGTGGGCCTTGAGGACGTCCGCGTTGATGCGGGCGATGAGTGACTCGGTCGCCATGAGCTGCGTGGATATGTCGATGCAGTAGCGGTCGTCCTCGACCATGCGCAAGATGCCGTCGATCTGTCCGCGGGCGGTCTTGAGCAGGCGGACGGTGCGGTCCCGGTCGGCCATCATGGGCGGGCCTCCTTCTTGAGGGTCGGCGAGCGCCTGCGACCGGCCGCTCCGCCAGGGGCGGGGGCGGGCCGGATGCGCGGGCGCTCGGGGTTCGGACGGGTCGCGGGCGTTACGCCGCCTCGACCGACAGCGCGCGGAACGTCTCGCCCGCGGACGCGACCGCATCGGCGAGCTGCTGCGGGGCGATCGTGTCGTCGCAGCTCACCTCGACGCGCTGCGCCTCGTGGTCGGCGTCGGCGTACGAGACGCCGGGGACGGCGAGCAGCGCGGTCTCGACTTTCGCATCGCAGTGGCCGCACATGAGGCCCGAGGTCTTGATGATGTACTCCATGGTTGGTTCCTCCCTGTAGTTGGGTTTGCGTATCAGAATACCGGTTATCGGCCGCGATGGCCGCCGTTCTCGGCAAGGCGGGCGATCCCGCGTGGATGCCGCGGCGCTATCGCGCGTCGGCGCCTTGTCGACCGGCGCGGCGCCGCTAGGCCTTCGGCTTGAAGCCCCTCAGGCGCAGTGCGTTGGCGACGACGCAGACGCTCGATGCGCTCATGGCGGCGGCGCCGAACATCGGCGAGAGCTGCCAGCCGAGCAGCGGGTAGAAGAGCCCGGCTGCCAGCGGGATGCCGCAGGCGTTGTAGACGAGCGCCCAGAACAGGTCCTGCTTGATGTTGCGGATCGTCGCGCGCGAGAGCTCGACCGCGCGCGCGACGTCCATGAGATCGCTGTGCATGAGCACCACGTCGGCGCCCTCCTTCGCGACATCCGCCCCGGCGCCGATCGCCAGCCCGACGTCGGCGCGGGCGAGGGCGGGGGAGTCGTTGATGCCGTCGCCCACCATGGCGACGCGCCCGCCGCGCTCCTGGAGCTCTCGGACGTGCCGCTCCTTGTCCTCGGGCATGACGTCTGCGATGACGGCGTCCGCCGGCAGGCCGACGCGCCGGGCGACCGCCTCGGCGGTGGCGCGGTTGTCGCCCGTGAGCATGACCGCGCGGATGCCGAGCCGGCCCAGCTCGGCGATGGCCGCCGCGCTCGTCGGCTTCACCTCGTCCGCGACGGCTATGACGCCCGCGAGCTCCCCGTTTTGCGCGAAGAAGAGCGGGGTCTTGCCCTCCCGGGCGAGCGACTCGGCGAGATCTCCGTCGACTGCCACGCCGAGCTCGCCCATGAGCGCGGCGTTGCCGGCGGCGACCTGGTTGCCCCCCTCGCGTGCGGTCACGCCGTGTCCCGGTATGGCGCGGAAGTCCTGCACCTGGCGGGCGACGATGCCCATCTCCTCGGCGCGCTCCATGATGGCGGCGGCCAGCGGGTGCTCGCTGCCGTGCTCGAGGGCGCAGGCGAGCTTCATGAGGGCGCGCTCGGAGAGGACGGGCGAGCCGTCCGCGCGCGCGGCGGGCAGGATGTCGGTCACGGACGGGGCGCCGTACGTGACCGTGCCCGTCTTGTCGAGCACGACCGTGTCGACGGCGTGTAGGTTCTCGAGCGCCTCGGCGTTCTTGAACAGGACCCCCATCTCGGCCCCGCGCCCCGTGCCGACCATGATCGCAACGGGCGTGGCGAGCCCGAGGGCGCACGGGCAGCTGATTACCACGACCGCGACGGCGGCGGTGAGCGCCTGGTTGATGCTGCCTCCCGCGACGATCCACGCGGCGAAGGTGACCGCCGCGATGCCGAGCACGACGGGGACGAACACGCCGGCCACCTTGTCCGCGAGCCGCGCGATCGGCGCCTTGGTGGCGTTCGCCTCCTCGACGAGACGCACGATGCGCGCGAGCGCGGTGTCGGCGCCCACGCGGGTGGCGCGGAAGGTGAACGAGCCGGTTCGGTTGACCGTGGCCGCCGACACCGTGTCTCCGGGCCCCTTTTCGACGGGGATCGACTCGCCCGTCAGGGCGCTTTCGTCCACGGCGGACGCCCCCGAAAGCACGACGCCGTCGACCGGGATGGACTCGCCGGGCCGCACGAGCACGGTCTGCCCGACCGCGATGCGCTCGACGGCGACGGTCGTCTCGCCGCCCTGGTCATCGAGGACGGCCGCCGTCTTGGGGGCGAGGTCGATGAGCGCCTCGATGGCGCTGCCCGTCTTGGACTTGCTGCGGGTTTCCAGGTACTTGCCCACGGTGACGAGCGTGAGGATCGTGCCCGCGCTCTCGAAGTAGAGGTTGTCCATGGCCGTCATGTGCGCGGCGTGGATGTCGCCCGCGGCGAGCTGGTCGGCCATGACGAACATCGCGAACGCCGACCAGCCGGCGCTCGCGCCGGCGCCGATCGCGATCAGGGCGTCCATGGTGGGCGCGCCGTGCGCGAGCGAGGTGAGGCCGCCTTTGAAGTAGGCGCGGTTGACGTAGAGGATGGGGACGGTGAGGACGAGCTCGGTGAGGGCGAGCGTCATGGCGTGCGCTGGGTCGGTGAAGACGGACGGGACGGGCCAGCCGAGCATGTGCCCCATGCCTATATAGAAGAGCGGGATCCAGAACGCGAACGAGGCGGCGAGCCGACCGCGCATCGCGCGCGCGGTCTCTGCCAGCTTCTTGGTGGGTGACTCCATGCGCGCCGGAACGGCGGATGCCTGGTTGCCTGCCGACTGCGCGGCGCCGCCGCCGACGGGTTTCGCGGTGTAGCCCGCGCGGTCGACGGCCTGCGCGATCGCGTCGGCGTCGAGGCGGTTCTCGTCGAAGTCGACGGCCATCGAGCCGGCGAGCAGGTTGACCGAAACGTCGCTCACGCCGTCCAGCTTGGCGACGGCGCGCTCCACATGGGCCTGGCAGGCCGTGCAGGTCATGCCGCCGACGTCGAAGTTCTCGTGTGCCATGGATGCTCCTCCGGTATCGATATCGCCGCTTCTCCCGCGACGCGCTCTTTCGCAAAACTGGGCCGTCTTGGCTATCATACCCCCACACCCCCAGGGGGTATTCGAGAAAGCGATAAAAGTTTGACTTGGGTTACATAGGCGTTCGCATGCGCGTCGGGCCGTATGCCGGCTTTATCGCAGGGAATGGCCTTTATCACCTTTGCCGTCCGGCCGGACAGTGCGGATCCGAGGGGCTTGGGGGTGCGGAGGGCGGGCGTGGGGGACGGTTCGGCGATTTCGCGTGGCGCGCAGGAAGTGCGCCGAGGTAGGCTGGAGCATAGCGCGGGCTTTCGATGCCCGTCTGCGCGCATCGAGGGGTTAAGCAGGACGAAGCCGACGCGAGTCCAGGGCGGTGACGTGCGATCGCGCTCGCGGTGCAGGGCCGAGAAGCCGGCTAAGGGGCGGCGCCCTGGGTTGCCTGCGTGCCCGAAAGGAGACGTATCATGGGGTTCTTTTCCGAATTCGCAAAGGCGGCGAGGGGCGGGGAAGCTGGCGATCGCTATCTCGTGGCGGGTCGCGAGGTCACCTGCCCGCATTGCGGCGGCACGCGGTTCTTCGAGGGCGACGCGCTGCTCGATTCGCGCGGCGCGTCGTTCGTGGGTCTCGACTGGGCGAGCAAAGGCGCGGTGACCCTTACGTGTTGCGCCTGCGGCCACGTCGACTGGTTCGCGGACGGCGGGTTGGTCGAAAAGGCATAAATCGTCCGCGTGGTGCGGTCCGAAGAAGGGTTGCTGGGTGTCGGTATATCCATATTAAACAATAACCCTCTCATTTTTTGGACAAATCCGCCAGATAATGACGATGACAGGGGGTTTTAGATTTCCGGTTTTGCCCGAATTGGCCTTCAGGGGCATCCGGATGCTTCCAAAGCAAGCGTTTTTGAATAAGTCGACCCACTCATTGTGAGTCTGCGTGCGTCACCATCGTCATTATCTGGCGAATTTGTCCAGAAAAGCAGGGGGTTATTAGTTGTTTTAGATTGAAAGACCCCCTAAAGCCGTTTCCGCTGTCTTTGCTCGAGTGAACGCGCGCGTGTCGGCGATGGTTGGCCGTGCGGTGCCCGGAGGTGATGGCGCGTCGCCGAGAATCGCCCCGGAACGGTGGGACGGGCGGGCCGGTGCTTTCGGGTGCCGGCACGGCGCGTGCCCTGCATGCCCCATCGGCGCGGTGCTTACCCTGTATATATACGCCACGCGCACGCGTCGCGGTGCCTGCTGCCGTAGACGCCCCACATGCCCCGTGCGCAGCGCGGGGCATGTGGGGTTCTGCTGTGGAAGGGCGCCGCTGACGGGGGAGGGACGCCCCCAGCGCCTATACTTGCCGGCGGTGGAACCTGCTCCACGCGATTGCGGATGTACCCTCGGCGCGACTTGTTGCCGGCGGCGTACCTGCCGGTGCGATCGCGCTCCACCGCGCGGACCGGCCCGCGCCCTCGTGCAGACATCCTATGCGCGGACGGTGCGACGAGCACGCCCTCGGGGCGTGCCGTGCCTGCTGCCGTGCGGAAACGGACTACTTTGACTTCCACCGATACCCAAGATATGAATCGCCCCGCAGACCTTGATAAAGCCGCCGTGACCTTTGCCGACCTCGGTCTTTCCGAGACGGTGCTCTCTGCCGTGAAGGACATGGGCTACGAGACCCCGACACCCGTCCAGGCCGCCTCGATCCCCGAGGTCCTTGCCGGCCGCGACCTGCTCGCCGCCGCCCAGACCGGCACGGGCAAGACCGCGGCGTTCCTGCTGCCCACCATGAACGACCTCGGCCATGTCGTCCCGCCTGCCAAGAAGGGCGAGCGCGGCCGCCGTCGTGCCAAGGCCGCCCGCGGGCGCGGACCGCTGATGCTCGTCATCACCCCCACGCGCGAGCTTGCCCAGCAGATCGACGGCGTGTGCTCCGCCATCGCGCGCCGGACCGGGCATGTCGCCGTCACCGTGGTGGGCGGCGTGAGCTACGGTCCCCAGAAGCAGAAGCTCGCCGCGGGCTGCGACGTGCTCGTCGCCACCCCCGGCCGCCTCGTCGACCTCATCGAGCAGGGCGCCGCCAACCTCGACGAGGTGGGCGTGCTCGTCCTCGACGAGGCCGACCGCATGCTCGACATGGGCTTTTTGCCTCAGGTGCGCCGCATCGTCGAGCGCTGCCGCGACGAGCGCCAGACCCTCCTGTTCTCGGCGACCCTGGACGAGGAGGCCGTGGGCTCCATCACCGACCTCGTGCGCGACCCCGCCCGCGTCGAGATCGCGCCGGTGACCTCAACCGCCGACACCGTCGACCAGTACGTGCTGCCCGTCTCGGGCGACTGCAAGAACGGCCTGCTCACTCAGGTGCTCAAGCGCGAGGGCGCCGAGCGCGCGATCGTGTTCGTGCGTACCAAGCGCCGCGCCGACACCGTCGCCCGCCGTCTCGAGCGCTCCGGCATCAAGTGCGGCGCCATCCACGGTGACCGCAGCCAGGCCCAGCGCGAGCGCGCGCTGCGCGACTTCCGCGAGGGGAGGGTCCAGGTGCTCGTGGCCACCGACGTCCTCGCCCGCGGCATCGACATCTCCGACGTCCGCTACGTCATCAACTTCGACGTGCCCGAGGAGCCGACCGACTACATCCACCGCATCGGCCGCACGGGCCGCGCCGGCGAGCTGGGCTTCTCCATCACGTTCGTCACGCGCGACGACGCGGACGAGTTCTTCGACATCGAGGCGCTGATGGGCAAGACCGCCGACCTCTACGACGCCGAGGGCCTGGTGCTCGGCGCCAACGCCCCGAAGATCGACCCCGATCGCGTCCCCGCGGAGCACGTGCCCAGCAAGAAGGAGAAGAAGCGCCGCCGCCAGCGCGCCAAGAAGCGCGAGGACAAGCGCGAGAAGGCCGCCCGCGCGCCGCGCCAGCGCGACATCGAGCGCCGTCGTGACCGCGAGCTGCTGGATTCGTTCGGAGGCGCCTCGGGCGACCGCTCGGGCGAGGAGGGCGGCGCGCGGCGCCGTCCGGGCGGCGAGCGCCCCGGCTCGGCGGAGCAGGCCGCCCGCCCGAGCCGCCGCAAGCGCAGCGGCCGCACGCGTGTCCATGCCGAGGAGCCCGTACGCGAGCAGGCCGCGCCGGAGGGCAACCGCGCCGAGCGTCGTGCCGCGAAGTTCGGCGATGCGTCCAAGTACGAGCGCTCCGGCCGCGGCGAGGGCCGTTCCGGCGACCGCTCCGACCGCCGTTCCTCTCGGTCCCGCGACGAGCGTGCGGGAGGTCGTCCCGATCGCGACGGGCGCGGCGGGTCTGAGCGCGCGCCGCGCGGCGGCCGCGACGCCTGGCGCAACTACGACGAGGCAGGAGACGGTCGCCGTCGTGGCGGCAACGGAGGCCGCGGAACCCGTGGCGGCCGCGGCGGTGGGCGCGACAACCGCTCGAGCTACGGTTCCGCTCCGCGCGGCGGCCGCGGCTCGGGCCGCCGACCCGGTGACGGCGGCGGCCGCCGCTAGCCGGTAGCTCGTCGGCGAGCCCGGGGCGTTTCGCTCCGTCCGGCTGCGGGCTCTTTCCATATCCGGTGCCGTTGGCCCCCGACCCGCTCCATCGTAGCGGGTCGGGGGCCATTCCTATGCGCTTTATGGGTATCATGGGTCCATACGAGGTTACGGAGGTGCCCTATGAGCCTGACATGCGAGAACGACGAGCGCGCAGCCGATGGCGCGGCGCCTGCAACCGAGTGCTCGACCCGACTCGCGGCAGGGCCCGCGTCCGCTGCCGCAGCTGAGCCCGCGGTCGAGTCTTCGGATGGGCCTGCGGTGAAGCTCGCGGTCCCGCCCGCGAGCCCCGCCCCGCCCGAATCTCCCGTCCCGGCGGCCCCCGTGCCCAAGCGCCAGCATCGCTGGCTCGCCGCCGCGGCAGGCGTCGCGGCGGCGTTTTCGGCGATCCAAGTCATAAGCATGGTGATCGGCGTGCTGCTGGTCCTCGTCACCCAGGCGGGGGCCGTCGTCGATCAGGCCGTTGCGAGCGGCGCCGCGATCTCCGAGGCGGATGTCGATATGGCCCTCGAACGCGTGCTGGAGGTGCTCGACGATCCGTCCTCCATCCAGATGGCGTTGATAGCCGTCGGGGGCCAGCTGCTCGCGCTTGCGGTCATGTACCCCTGGTGGCGCCACGTTGCACGCCGGTCGCTCATGCCGCGCATCGATGCGGCCCGCATGCCCGTGGGCCCCGTGCGCGCCGGGGCGGGATTGGTCCTGCTCGGGTTCGCGGTCCAGATCGTCCTCGGCGTCGTGCTGACGCTCGTGCTGCCCCTCTTCCCCGAGACCTCGGCCGAGTACGACCAGCTCATGGCGCCGGCGACAGGGGACGCGGTGCTCATCGAGATGGTGTCGGTGGCGATACTCGCTCCGCTGCTGGAGGAGGTCGCGTGTCGCGGCATCATGCTCGAGTACGCGCTGCGCTGGGCGCATCCCGCCTGGCGGGGTGCGAAAGGCGCCTCGTGCGTCGCCGCGCCGCCTCCGGCCGCCACCGCGTCTGCGTGCGGCGAGGGGAGCCTGACGGCCCCCGTTCCTGCCGCGGCGTGCCCCGGCGCCGCGCCGGTTCCTGCCGTTGCGACCGTCTCCGTGCCTGCGCCCGCGGTGGGGATGAGGGCGTTCTGGATCGCCAACGTCGTGCAGGCGCTGCTGTTCGGCCTGATGCACGGCAACATCGTCCAGGGCCTGTACACGTTTGCGACCGGGCTCGTGCTCGGCTTCCTGTACTGGCGCCTTGGGGACCTGAGATACCCTATCCTGCTGCACTTCGGGCTCAACGCGAGCTCGTACCTCGTCGATCCGCTGTCCGAGCTGCTGTACGCATGCGTGCCCGAGTCGCTTCAGTTCGGTGCCTATGCGCTGGTCGGCATCGTCGCGCTGGCCGTCGCGCTGCAGATGCTCGCGCCGGTCTTCCGCCCTGCCGGGCAAGGCGGCGAGGCCGCAGCCTCGGCATGACGCCGTGCGGCGCGCGCCGCGATCGCGCTGCCTTCAGCGTGCGTTCATTCGAGGGCGGTGGCCCATCGGATCCGTCGACGCGCGCCCTCGCCGCATCGCGTGCGGCTCCATATGCTCCCCCGGCGCCGCAGGCATCGTCGCGCTGCTGCGGGCTGGCGCCCTTTGAGCGAGCAACGCTGCCCGAATGCGTCGTTCGGCCCTTGCTTATTATGGCGCTTAACGGTACAAAGGGAAGAGGCTGTTTGGGTCGAGGAGAATCGAGCGCTCAATGGATGATTTGAAGCAGGGGGGGGGTCGTCACGAGCTGACGATCTGACATCCGGCGCTGCCGGTCGCGATTCGGGGCCAGACGGGCCGCGCCGGTCGAGGCGCTTTCTTGCGCTGGTCGCCGCCGTTGCCGCCTGCCTTGCTGCGCTCTTCCTCGTCGTGGCGGTGCTTCCCGGCGTCTTGCGCTGGGGCGCTCCCGTGATACGCCCCAACGTGATCATCTACGATGAGGAATCCTCGCCGTTCACGATTATCGAAAGCAATTCCAGCAACATCATCGTCTCGTCGACGGAGGGGATCGAGGAGGGCTCGATCGTCAACTCCGGTGTGATCGACGCCGCTCCCCAGGGGCTGTTGCGCAAGGTCACCGCGATTCGGGCCATCGAGGATGGGTATCTGCTGGAAACCGACCCTGCGGCGCTCACCGAGGCGATCGAGTGCTGCGATATCCACGCGACCGTCTCCATGGGCGAGGACGGCACTTACATCGTGTCAGAGCAGACCGGTCAAGGTGCCGAAAACTCGCTCGTGCAGCAGGCGTTTGCCGAAGGCGGCGCGCTGGACAACCTGTTTGTGTATCCGGAGCAAGGGACCGATGCCGAGAAGGTGTCCCCGGTGACCGCGACCGCGGGGATGAAGTTGGAGGTATCGCTCAAAATCGACCGCGGCAAGGTTGACATGTCCGTCATCGGGCGCGTCGGCGCGGAGCTTGCCATGAAGGAGCTCTCCGCGAGCTTCGAGCGCAATCTGTTCGACCGGGACCTCTTGCCGTTCACGATTCCCGTCGGGCCCCTGATGATCCCCATCGACACGAATCTCGCCTTCGATATGGCGCTCGATGTATCGAGCCAGGCCCTCGACATGGACGTCGCCGCCTCGCTGGGATGCGAGGTGGGCTTCGAGTACACCACCGACGACGGTTTCAAGGCCATCTGCGAGAACACGTCCAAGAAGCCATCGGTGCGCTTCAATCCCGGTGACGACCTGTTCAGCGTCTCTGCGGAGGGTGGGTTTACCGGAACACTCGGCCTGCGCATCTTTGGCATCGCGGGCCCCGACCTCTCCATAGGGCTCGCGACGGATGCGGGTGCGCGCCTGCAGACGGTGCCCGAGGGGGAGAAGACCAAGGGAGCGATCGAGCTCCCGGGATGCGACGCGAAGCTCCGCGGCATGATCGAGGGCAAGGTGTACGTGCCCCTGTCCGGAACGTTCCGTTGCTCCACGCCCAAGTTCAACCCGTTCGACACCTTGGGGTCGATTGTCGATTTCGAGGGCATCGAGCTGTTCGACACGGGCGACTCCCTCGTCCTGCTCTCCATTGACGAGACCTTCGGCGAGATCGAGGAGGCCTTCCCGAACGCATACACCACCAAGCTCTACACCGAGCTCGACGAGCCCGGCCCGGCTCTGACCTTCGGGTACCCCGATTCGTGGAGAATCGTGGACCGCGAGGTGGACGAGGAGCTTGGACGCGAATACGTGCGCCTAAAAAACGATCGCGATGCGGTCGTGTCGCTTGAGTGGTGGCTGGCCAAGCCGGTGCCCATGCCCTCCATGCGCGCCACGATGATGGGCCGGTCCGGCGATGCCGAGGTGCTGCAGGATGTCTCCTTCACGGGGAGGGCGTATCCGGGTGTCGACGACGATTTGTTCGCCAAATTGGGACGCAATGTCCTGCAGGGAGGCGCCGAGCGGCTGCTGCCCTGGCCCGAATCTATGGACGAGTCGGCGAAGTCCGTAGAGCTTTCTCTGGTTCGGCAGGACTACCGGAACGCGATGTCCAGCGTGCCCGGTATGGCTGAGGATGGCTACGCCCTGTGGAGGGTCGTCCCGGCTGTCTCTTCGCCCCAGGAAGCAGCCGCCCTGCTCGATAACGAGTACCTGAGCGACCCCGATGCCGGCTACCCCGCCCCGTTCTTCTACGGGTGGATTGATTTCCACGGTACGAGCGGATTCGAAGGTGAGTCCTCTTCCGAGGATGCCGCCGAGATCGTCGCGATCCTCGCGAGCCTGAGGCAAATCCCCGCGTCCGATTGACGGGACGCTCCCATGCTTAGATAGGGATTCCGTGCGCGGAATCGAGAAAAAGGAGGCGTACGCCATGTTGTGTCCCCAGTGCGGTGCGGAAAGCGCATCCGGAACCGCGTTCTGCAGGCAGTGCGGAACGAAGTTGAATCAAGATCAGGCAACGGCCGAGACGGTGCCGCCCGCGCCGTCGGAGCCGACGGTGGAGCCCGCCGTCGAGCACGATGTCGAGTCGTCTGGCGGGGCTGCCGCCGAAGTCGAGCCCGCCGTCGCGTTCGAGCCCGCGGCCGAATCCAAGTCCGAGCCCGCCTCGCAGCCGGTCCCGCAGTCCGGATTCAAGAAGCCTGTTTTCAACAAGCCCGTTCCCAAAAAGGCTGTGATCGCGGCCATCGCCATCGCGGCCGTCACGCTCATCGCGTTCACGGCATGGAGTCTCCTCGGCAGCTCACCGAAGATCTCGGCCGAGCAGGTCGAGAGCGACCTCATTAAGGAATGCGGTCTCACAACCGGTTTCCTCTCATCCTCGTATGTCGAGGACACCCCGTATGAGGTCACCTCGTTCGAGGTGGTGAGCACGGAGAAGCTTCCCAAGGGTGGTGACCTCACGAACATGGAGACGTACGACGTCGAGGTGAAGGGCACCGTGGCGAACGAGAGCTTTGAGTCGACCTTCGCCGGCTCCGTGCAGTACATCTGGTATCCCGAAGAGCTCCGAGTCGATGACGAGGAGTTTGTCTTGATGACCGATCTCGAGGTCGCGGACGTTTCGACCAAGCCGCTCAAGGGCATCGACTACGTGAGCGATACGGATGAGGACTGCGAATACGAGAACGAGGAGATCTCGTTCGACGAGAAAGACGGGACGTACACCTCGGTCCTGACGCGTACGGAGGTCATGGGGACCTGGTTCGTGAAGGAGAGCGTCGACCAGAAGTACGTTTTCGAGTTCGATGAGGAGCACGGTTGGCAGGCTGAAGGCGAGCCGGAGCTCAGCAATCAGAAGACGGAGTGGCTGATCGCCGGGAAGACCTTCGAGCTGACGGAGTATCCGCAGTCCGGAAACTATGACGGCAGCGTGGTGAGCTCCATCTCGCTCGGCCCGATTGACGAGAACGGTGCCCAGGTGAGCGCGACGTACACCTACGATTACACGACCACGCAGGTCTCCGCCATCAGCTCCAGCTGGACCTATCAGAACGTGAACCTGTCCGGCGACCTCACGGGTACCGTGAGCAGGGAGCCCGGGAGCGGCTATGCCGAACTTATGCTCAAGGACGAGGCAAACGGGGTCTCCTTTACGTTCAGGCTCTCGGATGACGAGGAGGACGCGAAGGCGAAGTGCATGCGCGGGTCCATCGAAACCGAGTCGGTCGTCCTCGTGCGCGACGCAACCTCGACGAACGATATGTACGATGCTTCGGATCTGGTCTACACGATGAAGGATGCGTCGGAGTAGACGGTCCTAAGCTCTATAGCTGCTGAGGCATGCCGTGTGCGCAGATAGGGCGCGGCGGCTCCGGATAGTGCGAACGGGATGTCGCGTGAGGCGGCATCCCGTTTTCGCTTCACGTCCTATCGGGGTTCTTGTTGCTGCGGCGTCGGCGCGCGCTGCGTCCGGAAAGGTCGCACCGCGTCCGCGGGCGCCCTCAGTGCCGGTTGGCTCCTTGGCGTCCCTGGGCGGCGCGGTTGCGCGCGTGCGGGTTGGTGCCCGCGGCGCCCTTGCCCGTGCGCCCGAAGGCGCCGCCGCGACCGCCGTTGCCCTTGCCGCCGTTCCCGCCGAAGCCCGATGCGCCGCTGCCCCCGCGCTTGCCGCCGCTCCGCTTCTTGCTCGAGCCGCCCTTGGCGCCCGATCCCGCCGGCGGGACGGGCCCGATGAGGCACTTGGGCCCGTAGCCGATGAGGTCCTCGCGGCCGGCGCGCAGCAGCGCCTCGCGGACGAGCCTGTAGTTCTCGGGCTTGCGGTACTGGATGAGCGCGCGCTGCATGGCCTTCTCGTGCGGGTCGCGCGGGATGTAGACCGGCTCCATGGTGCGCGGGTCCACGCCGGTGTAGAACATGCAGGTGCTCATGGTCGAGGGCGTAGGGTAGAAGTCCTGCACCTGCTCGGGCATGTAGCCCATGTCGCGCACGGCCTCTGCCAGCTCGACGGCCTCCTTCATGGTGGAGCCCGGATGGCTCGAGATGAGGTAGGGAACCACGTACTGCTTGAGGCCGTACTCGGCCGAGAGGCGCTCGAAGCGCTCGACGAAGGCGTCGTAGACCTCGCGGCGCGGCTTGCCCATGACGGACAGGACGGCGTCGCTCACGTGCTCGGGCGCCAGGCGCAGCTGGCCGCTCACGTGGTGCTGGAGCAGCTCGACCAGGAACTTGTCGCTCGCGTCGGCCATGGTGTAGTCGAAACGGATGCCGCTGCGCACGAAGACCTTCTTGACGCCGGGGAGCTGCCTCAGGTCGCGCAGCAGGTCGGCGTAGGCGTCCTCGTTGGTGTCCATGTTGCGGCAGACGCTCGGCCATAGGCAGCGGCGGTTCTTGCACACGCCGTGCGTGAACTGCTTTGTGCACGCGGGCTTGAAGAAGTTCGCTGTGGGGCCGCCCACGTCGTTGATGTAGCCCTTGAACTCGGGGTCGCGCGTGAGGGCTTCCGCCTCGCGGATGATGCTCTCGCGGCTGCGGACCTGCAGCATGCGGCCCTGGTGGAAGGTGAGCGCGCAAAACGAGCACTCGCCGAAGCAGCCACGGTTGCTGGAGATGGAGAAGCGGATCTCGTCGAAGGCGGGGATGCCGCCGGCCTCGTCGTAGTCGGGGTGCCAGTGGCGCGCGTAGGGCAGCTCGGCGACCTCGTCCATCTCGGCGGTGGTGAGGGGCGCCGACGGCGGGTTCTGCACCACGTAGACGCCGTTGGGGTAGGGCTCGACCAGGCGCCCGCCGGTGATGGGGTCCATGTTCTGCTGCTGGATGTTGAAACCGCGCGCGTAGGCGAGGCGGTCGGCTTCGAGCTCGTCCCAGGAGGGGAGCAGATCGTAGTCGTAGACCTCGTCGAGCGCGCCCGCGCCGCTCGTGCGGTAGACGGTGCCGTTCACGTAGGTGATCTGGTCGACGGACAGCCCGCCCGCCAGCGCGTCGGCGATCTCGACGATTGCGTGCTCACCCATGCCGTAGATCAGCAGGTCGGCGCTGGAGTCGAGCAGCACGGAGCGCTTGAGCTTGTCCTGCCAGTAGTCGTAGTGCGCCAGGCGGCGCAGGCTCGCCTCGATGCCGCCGATGATGATGGGCTTGTCCTTGTACGTGCGGCGGATGAGGTTGCCGTAGACCGTGACGGCGCGGTTGGGGCGGCGCCCCGCCTTGCCGCCGGGGGTGTAGGCGTCCTCGTGGCGCGGCTTCTTGTTGACGGTGTAGCGGTTGACCATCGAGTCCATGTTGCCGGCGGACACGAGGAAGCCCAGGCGCGGCTCGCCCAGCGCGGCGATGCTTTCGGGGTCGGTCCAATCGGGCTGGCAGATGATGCCGACGCGGTAGCCCGCGTGCTCGAGTACGCGGGTGATGATCGCCATGCCGAAGCTCGGGTGGTCGACGTAGGCGTCGCCGCAGACGTAGACGAAGTCGCAGGCGTCCCAGCCGCGGGCGTCCATGTCGGCGCGGGAGACGGGCAGGAAGGCCTCGCGGGAGGGACGGCCCTTGGGGTGGACGGCACGGACGGTGGAGTGCTTGGCTGCATGTTCGCCGGCGGGTTTGGATGGTGCGCCGCCGTCGGCCTTGCCGTGTGCGGCGGCCTTGCGGTTCTTGGCGGGGCGGGTGCCGCTCGCGGCGGGCTTGCGGTTGGTCGGGGATTTTTCCGCTCTCGCCGGCTTGTCCTCTCCAGGTTCCCGGCTGGTTTTCCTCTTGGCGGCCTCGGGTCGAGAGGGCGAGGGCTCACGGTGTCCCCCACGGGCAGGGGCAGGGTTCTTGGCGGGACGTTTGGACATGTTGCTCGCTTTCGTCGGATTCGATCGCGTTCCAGCATACGACAAGCGTGCAGCCCATCGCCGAGGCATCAGATGGGTAATCCATAAAACAGAAGCTCGCGCCGCGGCGAGCGGCTCGAAGCCGTCGGTGCATCCCCGCGCGGCGGTCCGTGTCCGGGTGCAGATGCGGGGCGCCCGCGCTGTTGCGGTGCTAGATGTCCGCGGATCCCATACGCTCGAGGGTCGCGGGCAGCTCGTGGAGCGTGGGCAGGATCTCGTGGCACAGGGCGCGGATCTCGGGCGTGGGCTCGTTGTAATCGGGGACCATGATCACGCGCATGCCCGCCGCGGCGCCGGAGCGCACGCCGTTGAAGGAGTCCTCCACCGCGACGCACCGCGCGGGCTCGACGCCGAGGCGCCCGGCGGCGACGAGGTAGACGTCCGGCGCGGGCTTGTGGTGCTGGATGTCTTCGTCGAAAACGGCGGCATCGAAGAGCGCCATGAGGCCGAAGCGCTCCATGCTGGCGACGGCGCGCTCGCGGACGCTCGAGGTTGCGAGCGCCACGGCCGCTCCGGTTGCGCGGGCGGCCGCGACGGCCTCCGCTGCGCCCGGCTTGAGCTCGAGCTCGTCCTCCCAGGTGGCGTCGAAGATCTCGTGGCGGCGATCGAAGAGGCGGGCCGTGAAATCGGGGTCGCCGAACTCCGCGTCGATCATCTTCATGGCGTCGGGGATGCTGCAGCCCACGAAGGCGTGCAGGATGTTCTCGGGGATCGCGATGCCGAAGTCGCGCCCCGCCGCGCGCCATGCCGCCTGGCTCACGCGCTCGGTGTCGACGAGGGTCCCGTCCATATCGAAGATGACTGCCTGCATGCCGGCTCCTTGGTCGCAATGGTCCACAGCATGGTAGCAGTTCGGCGGCGTGCGCACGACGGCGCCCTGCGGCATGCCGGCGGCCGCGTTGCGGTGCGCCGCGCGCTGCGAGCGGGAATCTGGGCCGCGCGAGGCGATCGGAAGTGGGTCTGCGTGCGCATGGGGTACGTTTTTCGTACTCGTTTTGGTTTTCGCCAAGTAGACCGCTGCATCCTGCGATAAAACCCCAGCTCGCTGAAGAGCGAATTCGGGGTGTACTTGGCCATGCGCTCAATCGGTACGAAAAACGTGCCCGATATGACGATCGTCGGTGCAGGCCGCACGGAAACCGTGCCGCATCGGCCTCGGATCACGGGCCAAGCGCTCCGGTTCTCGCGCGCAGGGCGACCGGGTTCGCCTGATCGCCGTTGCCGGGCGCCCCGCGCGTCCGCGGCCGCCGCGCTAGAGCAGGCTGCCGTGCCGGTGCACGTACGCTGCCTTGACGGCCCCGCAGAGCAGCAGGTAGAGGGTCATGCATGCGAGGAGCAGCGCAAAAAACGGCAGCGGGAGCGGGTGCAGCCCGAGTGCCGGCCCCACGACGGGCAGATAGGGCAGCGCCGTCACCGCGGCGACCCCGCCCACCGTGAGGACGGTGAGGGAGGCAGCCGGCCTGCTTCCCGCGAAGGGCAGGTGCTCGGTGCGCAGCATGTGCAGCACGAAGGTCTGCGTCCACATCGACTCGACGAACCAGCCGGTCTGGAACACGGCGGCGAACAGGGCGGCCTGCGCGGGGCTCGTGAGCCCGGAGAACGGGGCGCCCACCACGAGCGGGCAGACGAAGAAGAACATCCCGAGGTAGGTGAGGATGTCGAACACGGAGCTCGTCGGCCCGAGCCACAGCATGAACGACACGATGGACTGGGCGTCCCAGGTCTTGGGCTCGCGCAGGAACTCGTCGTCCACGTTGTCCCAGGGAATCGCCGCGCAGCTCACGGTGTACGCCACGCCCAGCAGCAGGAGCTGCAGCGCCGTCATGGGCAAAAACGGCAGGAACGCGCTGGCCACGAGCACCGAGAACACGTTGCCGAAGTTGGAGCTCGCGGTGGTCTTGATGTACTTGATGGTGTTGCCGTAGGTGCGGCGGCCCTCCATGATGCCGCGCCCGAGCACCATCAGGTCCTTCTTGAGCAGGATGATGTCGGCGCTCTCCTTGGCGATGTCGACGGCGGTGTCCACCGAGATGCCGCAGTCGCTCGCGCGCATGGCGGCGGCATCGTTGATGCCGTCGCCCATGAAGCCCACGGTGCGGCCGCCGCGCTCGCGCAGGACGCTCACCACGCGCTGCTTCTGCAGCGGCGAGAGCTTGGCGAAGAGCTGGCACTCATCGGCGCGGCGCGCGAGCTCGGCGTCGTCGAGTGCGTCGACCTCGCTGCCCAGCAGCATGCCGGAGGGGTCGATGCCCACCTTGCGGCACACGGCCGCGGCGACGCCCTCGTTGTCACCGGTGAGCACCTTCACGCCCACGCCGTACTCGGCGAGCTTGGCCACGGCGGCAGCGGCGCTCTCCTTCGGCGGATCGAGGAAGGCCAGGTACCCTATGAGCACCATGTCGGACTCGTCGGCGCGGGAGAAGGCACCCGCGGGGCGCGGGTCGGTCTTCTGGGCAACCGCGACCACGCGCATGCCCTCGTCGTTGAACCCGCGCACGCGATCCAGCACGCGCTCGCGCAATCCGTCGGTGAGCGGCTGGACGCGGCCGTCGTATTCCACGCACGTGCACGCGCCGAGCACCTCTTCCACCGCGCCCTTGGTGATGAGCTGGGTCTTGCCGCCGGCGTCCTCCACGACCACGCTCATGAGGCGGCGCTCGAAGTCGAAGGGGATCTCGTCCACCTTGGTGTAGCGGCTCTCGAGCTCGCGCACGGCGGCGTCGGTCTCCGCGAGCTCGCGCGTCTTCTCGATCACCGCGACATCGATGAGGTTCTTGAGCCCGGTCTGGAAATAGCTGTTGAGGAAGGCGTGGCGCAGGACGCGGTCGTCGTCGCGGCCCATCACGTCCATATGGCGCTCGAGCACGACCTTGTCCTGGGTGAGCGTCCCGGTCTTGTCGCAGCACAGCACGTCCATTGCGCCGAGGTTCTGGATGGCGCTGATGTTCTTCACGATGACGTCGTGGCGGGACATCTCGGTGGCGCCGCGCGCCAGGCAGGTGGTCACGATGACGGGCAGCATCTGCGGGGTGATGCCCACGGCGATGGAGATCGAGAACAGCAGCGCGTCGAGCCAGTCGCCCTTGGTGAGGCCGTTCACGACGAACACGATCGGGCACATCACGAGCATGAACGCCACCAGCACGCGGGAGACCGCGGCGACGCCGACGTCGAAGCTCGTGCGCACGGGCTTGGCCTCCAGGGCACGGGCGACCCTGCCCAGGTAGGTGCTCCGTCCGGTGCAGAGCACGACCGCGGTGGCCGAGCCGCTCTGCACGGTGGTTCCGGCGAAGGCGATGTTCGTGCAATCGGAGATGGACAGCGCGCGGGGCGCATCCTGATCCCCAAAGACCGCATCGGAGCACTTCTCGACCGGCTCGCTCTCGCCGGTGAGCGCCGACTGGGTGACGAACAGGTCCTTGGCGGTGACGATGCGCACGTCCGCGGGGACCATGTCTCCGACGGAGAGGCGGACGATGTCCCCGGGGACGATCTCGTCCATGGGGATCTCGGTGCCCGCGCCGTCGCGACCCGTCGCCCCGTCGCGCCCGGCCTCGCCCTCGCGCACGACGCAGCAGGTGGTCGTTACCATGTCCTTCAGCGCGGCGGCGGCGCTCTCGCTCTTGGACTCCTGGGAGAGGCGCAGCGTTCCGGAGGTGAGCACCATGATGCCGATGATGACGGCGGTCGAAGGGTCGGCCTCGCCCGGGGCGGCGAGGATCACGTTGGTGTAGACCGAGATGGCCGCGAGCGCGGCGAGGATGAGGATGAAGGGGCTGACGAAGGCGGCCGCGAGGCGGCGGAGGGGAGAGTCGCGCCGCTCCTCCTCGACGACGTTTTTGCCGTAGGTCTCGATGAGCTCGCGGACGGAGGCCTCGTCGAGGCCGTGCGCGTCGCTGCCGAGCTCGTCGAGCACCGCGGAGGCGTCGTGGGTCGCGGCATAGGTCACCAGGCGATCGAGTTCGCTGGTCTGAACGGTCCGCTTCTGGGAGCGGAAGCGGTGGAGCTGCTGAATCGTGCACGTCATCTTGGACATATCGCACCTCCTGATCCTTGCTGTACGGGGCGCCGAATGCGGCGCCGACTCTGGGGAAGGGCACAGGATCGCCGTGGATGGCCAGGGGAGCTCCGCTCCCGACGCGGCGGTGCCGCACGGGAGGGGCGCTCGCTGGAGGCGGGCGGTGCATGCTGGTATCGATTGTGGTGGGGTGGCGGGCCGTTCGGGATGCGCGGCCGGGGCGCTCGGCTTCTAGCGGAGCGTGCGAGTGGTGCGGAGGGCCTGCCACGGACGCAATCGAACGTGCGCCGCATTGGGCGATCCGCTGCCGGGGACACCGTCCATGGCTGCACCTCCTTGCGGTCTGGCCGAGGCCTCGTATAAACCTAGCGAAAGTATAGGTAATGGAAGACGCCTGTCAACGGGGTTCGAGGGCATATTCCAAAACCTTACGCGGAGCTTGCGGAAGACCGGCTCCGAAAACGGCGCTAACGATACACCTGTTGTAAATCAATCATATGTACACCATATGGCGATTGCCTGAAGAAACGGGACGCGGTGTGCGGGAGGGCGGCGCCTCGTCAAGGGCATGCCCCGATGGCGCGACGGGGCGCGCTTCGGCCTTAGCCCCGGCATCGATCGAGGGGCCTCGGATGGGGGACGGGCACGTTTCTGAGGCTTGGGCGCGCCGATGCGAGCAGCCGGCCCCGTCTTGCGCGGAGGTCGTCCCCCTGCGTCGAGGATCCCCCTGCGCCGAGGACCTCAATGTGGTCCGCAGTCCCGACCTCAAGTTAGGGACTGTCCCTGATCTGAGGTCGGTCGCCTGTTCCCGGGCACCCGCCCCCGCCTCGCCTCTCCCGGCGTCGACCTCGATCGAGGGGCCTCGCTCACGCTCGCGACCTCAATTTTGGGGCCGCCCCTGATCTGAGGTGCCGTCGAGCGCCGGCCTCCCGACGCCTGCCCTGGCGTCCGCCCCTCCCTGGCGCTCGCCGCGACGCCCGGGCCCTGCGCCTGGGATGGGGCTGGGGACCTCATATGAGGGGCTGCTCCTGATCCGAGGCGGGTGCGGAAGCCGAGGGCGCTGGGCGCTATGTTGCGGTTTTCGGTCGTATTCGCGTTGGCGGGAAACGCGGCGCGCGCGGTGTCGTACCCTAGAGGCGGAAGGCCCCGCCGTGCCGGTGGGGATGTGGGAAGGAGGGCGCATGGAGCGCGCGAAGCAGGTCTCGGAGTCGATCGAGCTCGGCATCATCCTCGCCCTCGTGGGCGGCTTCATGGACGTCTACTCCTACATGGGTCGCGACGGCGTGTTCGCCAACGCGCAGACGGGCAACATCCTGCTCGTGGGGGTGCACCTTTCCGAGGGCGACCTGCAGCTCGCGCTTCGCTACTTCCTTCCGGTTCTCTGCTTCGCCGTCGGCATCATGGCGAGCGACCTTGTCCATGAGCGCATGTCGAGCGCGATGCACTGGCGGCAGGTGACGGTGCTCGTCGAGGCCGCCATCCTCGTCGCGGTCGGCCTGCTCTCCGCCGACTGCAACATACTCGCCAACTGCCTCACCTCGCTCGCCTGCGGCATGCAGGTCGAGAGCTTCCGCAAGATCCACGGGCGCGGCATCGCCACCACCATGTGCATCGGCAACCTGCGCAGCGCCCTGCAGAGCGTGGATGACTACATCATCACGCACAACCGCGGGTTCCTTGCGAACGGCGCGCTCTATTTCGGCGTCATCGCCGTTTTCGTGCTCGGTGCGGTGCTGGGCAACTGGTGCCTCGAGCGCTTCGGGCTCTCGTCGATCGCCCTTTGCTCGCTGCTGCTGTTCGCGGCGTTCCTGCTCATGTTCTCCGACCGCGAGGCCCGCGCGGACCAGGGCGCCCGCGAGGTCTCGGACGAGTTGGAGTAGCCGGTCGCGTCGGTCGCCCGCCGCCTTGCTAGCGGAGCGCCCGCACCACGGTGCCGCCGCCGAGCACGACGTCCCCGGCGTATGCCACGACTGCCTGACCGGGCGCGATCCCGCGCTCGTCCTCGTCGAACGCGAGCTCTACGGAGCCGTCTGCGCCGCGGCGCATACGGCATGCGCGCGTGGGGTGGTGGTAGCGGATCTTCGCGCCCGCGGGCACCCCGGCCGCGCCCGCTTCGTCGAGGAGCTCCTCCATGGCGTCCGCCGGGGCGCTCCAGACCCAGTCGTCGGCGATGAGCCCTGAGGCCAGCAGGTCGTCGGCCTCACCGAGCGTCACGGTGTTCGCGGCGGCATCGATGGCCGTCACGTACACGGGGTGCGCGCAGGCGACGCCCAGCCCCTTGCGCTGGCCTATGGTGTAGCGGATCGCGCCGCGATGGCGGCCCAGCACGTTCCCCGCGGCGTCGACGATGTCGCCCTCGGGAAGGGCCCGTCCGCGCCGCCGCTCGATGTAGCTCGCGAAATCGTCGTCCGGAACGAAGCAGATGCCCTGGCTGTCGCGCTTGCCGGCGTTCTCGAAGCCCTGCTCGCGCGCGATGCGGCGCACGTCGGCCTCCTTGCGCAGCTCGCCCAAGGGCAGCAGGACGCGGGCGAGACGCTCCTGGGTGAGGGAGTAGAGCACGTAGCTCTGGTCCTTCGTCGGGTCGATGCCCGTGCGCAGCGCATGCACGCGCTCGGGTCCGCCGCAGCGCGCGCCGATCTCGTCGAGCAGGCCGGCCGCGGGGCCGTCGGGGGCCGGCATGTCGGCGAGCAGCCCGGTGCGGCCGTAATGCCCGGTCGCGATGAAGTCGCAGCCTTCCGCGCGTGCGTGGTCGAGCAGCGCGCCGAACTTGAGGTGCCGGTTGCAGTCGATGCAGGGGTTCGGGGTGCGCCCCGCCTCGTAGGTTCGCACGAACTTGTCGACGACGGCGTCCGCGAAGGTCGCGCGCATGTCGAGGGCGCTCCAGGGCATGCCGAGGCGTCGGCAGACCGCCGCCGCGTCGTCGGCCTCCGAGGCCGCGCCGCACGACGACGGCCCCGCGCAGCCGCCCGAGAGCAGCATCGTGGCGCCGATGCAGTCGTATCCCGCCGCCTTGAGCAGGTACGCGGTCACGCT
Organism: Collinsella phocaeensis; assembly: GCF_900119895.1. Classification (GTDB taxonomy): domain Bacteria; phylum Actinomycetota; class Coriobacteriia; order Coriobacteriales; family Coriobacteriaceae; genus Collinsella; species Collinsella phocaeensis. The sequence goes on from NZ_FQLR01000004.1 coordinate 532,286, forward strand.
GGAATCGACGCCGCCGCTCATGGCCACGAGCACGCGCTGCATGGGGGTCCGCCTTTCGCTCGGATGATGCGCGGCACGGAAGCCCGGGTGGGCCCGCGGCGCCGCGCGGACAGGTCTAGGTAGTGTAGGGGATGCGCCCGGAGGCGTTCAAGAAGTCCGTGCGCCGAGGCGCGTGCCAAAGGGGACGTACCCTAACGGCACGCCGAACGTTCAGCCGTGCCGTTAGGGTACGTCCCTCTTGGCGAGGGCCTGTCCCCTTTGGCACGCGGCGGCGCTGCCGCGCTATTCGGCGAACAGGGGGCCGGAGAGGTAGCGCTCGCCGGTGTCGGGGCAGAGGGCGACGATCGTCTTGCCCTCCCACTCGGGGCGCCGCGCGAGCTCGATGGCGGCCCAGAGCGCGGCGCCGGAGGAGACGCCCACGAGCACGCCTTCGCGGCTTGCCATCAGGCGCGCCCCGGCGAAGGCGTCCTCGTCGCGCACGGGCGCGATCTCGTCGTATACGGAGCGGTCGAGCACCGCGGGCACGAAGCCCGCGCCGATGCCCTGGATCTTGTGGGGTCCCGCTGCGCCACCGGAGAGCACGGGGGAGCCCGCGGGCTCGACGGCGACCACGCGCACGTCCGGATTGCGCTCCTTGAGGTAGCCGCCCACGCCCGTCACCGTGCCGCCGGTGCCGGCGCCGGCCACGAAGACGTCGATCTTCCCGTCCGTGTCCTCCCAGATCTCCGGACCGGTGCCGGCGACGTGCGCCGCGGGGTTGGCGGGGTTGGAGAACTGGCCGGCGATCCAGCTCTTGGGGGTCTCGCGGGCGAGCTCCTCGGCGCGCGCGATGGCGCCCTTCATGCCCTCGGCGCCCGGGGTGAGGACGAGCTCGGCGCCGTAGGCGCTCATGAGCAGGCGGCGCTCGACGCTCATGGTGTCGGGCATCACGATGACGGCGCGGTACCCGCGCGCGGCGGCGAGCGCGGAAAGGCCGACGCCGGTGTTGCCGCTCGTGGGCTCGATGATGGTGTATCCGTCGCGGGGACGGATCTCTCCGGCCGCCTCGGCGGCGTCGAGCATGCTTTTCGCCACGCGGTCCTTCACCGAGCCGGCGGGGTTGAAGTACTCGAGCTTGGCGAGCACGTGCGCCCGTAGGCCCTCGGTGCGCTCGATGCTTGCGAGCTCAAGCAACGGGGTGCGTCCGATGAGCTCGTCGACGGAACGGTAGATCTTCTTCATGCTTCCTCCTTGGATGCTCGGCTTCCGGTGGGTCGTATTCAACGTCTAAAAACCTATCGAGTCAATAGGAATATCAAAACGGAAATAAACACGCGCACGCACTGCCCCGCGCGTGCGCACCGCTGGGAGCGGGCGGCCGAACGGCCCCGGCGGCGCGCGGTTCCCAGCTGCTTTAATAATGCCCTCTTCACTAAAGGAGAATCATATCGTTTCGGGCGATAGAGGCGTAAGAGCGCTGCCGTCTGTTCGGCGAATGTTCATGCGGAATCAACACCTGCGTTCTGTGGTATGTTTGTCTCGTATGTATGAACGGGAGGAAACATGCTGGTTTCGACTAAGGGACGGTATGCGCTGCGCGTCATGGTGGACCTCGCTCGCCACCAGGGTGCGGGCCGCGTTCCGCTGAAGGAGATCGCCGAGCGTCAGTGCGTCTCCGGTAAATATCTCGAGAACATCCTGTCCGTGCTCGTGCGCAACGACATGCTGTCCGGCGCGCGCGGCAAAGGCGGCGGCTACCGTCTGACGCGCAAGCCCGAGAGCTATACGATCGGCGAGATCCTGCGCCTTACGGAGGGCTCCCTCGCGCCGGTGGCCTGCATCGATCGCGGGCGCGACGGCTGCGAGCACGCGGAGACGTGCCCCACGATCGGCGTGTGGCGCGTTCTGGACCGCCGGATCTCGGAGACGCTCGACAGCGTGACCCTCGCCGACCTGGTCGAGGGGACGCCGCTCGAGGGGGACATGGGGCCCTGCGCGCGCTAGCGCGGCATGGCGGCGCGCCGCATCGGCACAACGGGGCGGCGACTATGGGGGCTGCGGCCCCCATAGTCATATCGAGGATGCGTCTCGGCGCGCGCGGTGCCGGGCGCGGCCGGTCGGTGGGGTGGCGAGGTCCGTCCGACCCGCCCGCCCCGAGGCCCTGCGCGCCGCCGCGCAGGGCGGCCCATCCTAGTCTTTGAGGACGCCGAGGATCGAGCCGACGATGCTCACGATGATCGCGCCCACGAAGGCCGACCAGAACCCGGCGATGGAGATGCCCGCGCCGAACAGGTTGACGGACAGCCAGCTGGCGAGCTCGAGCATGAAGCCGTTCACCACGAGCTGGAAGATGCCGAGCGAGACGATGGTGACCGGCAGCGAGATGACGGTCACGAACGGCTTCACGAGCGAGTCGACCACGGAGAGGGCGAGCCCGACGAGCAGGAAGCAGATCCAGGGGTCGGCTCCGCCGAAGGGCGCGATGCCGGGCACGATGGCGGCCGAGACGGCGACCGCGACCGAGGTGAGCAGCCAGTTGAGGATAAAGCGCATGGGAGCCCCGCTTTCTGTCGTATGCTGGTCGCGCGGTGCCGGCGGGCGCCGCGCATATCGTTGATTGTTCCCAAAGGAGGCGCGGCGTTGCAGCAGGGGCCGAGTCATGTTGAGCCGAGCGCGGCGCGCCCCCCTTCGGACGGGAGCGGGCACCGCGAGATCGCCTTCGAGGTCTTCGACACGCGGGTGCGCCTCGCGATTCACGCGGACGACGGGGTCGATGCGGACGACGCCTGGGCGGCGCGCGCGGACGCGGCCCTGCTCGAGGCGCGGGACCGCTGCACCTTCTTCGAGCGCGCCCTTTCGCGCATGCTCCCCGATTCCGACATCTCCCGCGCGCTCGCCGCCGCGCCGGCGCCCGTGCCCGTCGAACCGGAGACCGCGGAGCTCGTCGAGGCGGCGCACGCCTACTGCGAGGCGAGCGGCGGCCGGTTCGACATCACGATGGGCTCCGTGACGCGCCTGTGGGACTTCAGGCGGGGCGCGGTGCCCGCGCGCCTCGCGCTGTCCCGGGCGCTGGCGCACGTGGACCACCGCGCGGTGAGCGCATGGACCGGTGCGGACGGCGCGTCCATGCTCGCCCTGGAGGACCCCCAGGCTGCCCTCGACCTCGGGGGCATCGCGAAGGGGTATGTGGCCGACGACCTCGCCGCCCGCATCGAGGCGGCGGGCTTTGACCGCTATGCGCTCAACTTGGGCGGCAACGTGCTCGTGCACGGGGGCCGCGCGACGGGGGAGCCCTGGCGCATCGGCATCGTCGACCCCTGTGCGCCCGACCGATGCATCGCGACGGTCGCGGTCGTGGACGGGTCGGTCGTGACGAGCGGGGCCCATGAGCGGCGCTTCGCCCGCGGCGGCCGCGTGTATCACCATATCCTCGACCCGTCGACCGGCATGCCCGCCGAGACGGACCTGGCGTGCGCCACGGTGGTCTCGCCGCGCTCGATCGACGGGGACGGCTACTCGACGACCCTGTTCATGATGGGCTCGCGCGAGGCGCCGGCGTTCGTGGAGGGCGTCGCGGGCATCGAGGCGGTCTTCGTGGACGTGCGGGGCGGTGTCCGCTGGACGAGCGGGCTGTCCGGCTTGGTCGAGGTGGCATGAGGGCACGGTTTCGTGTCGAGCCCGTGGAGCCGACGCCGCTCGCGGGTCGTGCGCGCTTTAGCCAAGTGGTGTGATACACTGCATCAGGCCGACGTGGACGCTTGGGCTCCGCGCGCCGTCACGCAACGCAACGTGCCCCGTCCGCGGCGGGGCGATGGGATACGGTGATGTGCTATGAATATTGAGCAGATGTTTGAGCGGGCAGATGTCGAGCAGCTCGTTCGCGCAGTCCTCTTGCTCGAGGGAGAGGAGGAGGCCCGCGCGTTCCTCACCGACCTCTGCACCCCGCGCGAGATCTGCGATTTCGCCCAGCGCCTGCAGGTCGCGCGCTATCTGGACGAAGGCGAGCCCTATGTCGAGGTGCAGGCCCGCACCGGCGCCTCCTCGACCACGGTGAGCCGTGTCTCCAAGGCCCTCAACGGCGAGCACGGCGGCTACCGCCGCATCCTCATCAAGCTGGAGGACGGGGAGTAGCGCCTTCCCGTGCACGCCAGGACATCGAGCGCACCGCCGCCCCCGCCGCGCGACCTGCGGCGGGGGCGGTCTTGTTTGCCCCCGTGTCCGCGCGGGCGTGTAGGATAGGGTCGGACACAAGACTACCGAGGATGGGACGCATGGCGCTGACGGTCTATTCAACTCAATCCGGCTCGCGGCTCTCCGCCGCCGAGGTCGCGCTGCTCGCGGCGGGCGCGCGCGAGCACGGTCGCGCGACGCTTCTGGTGCCGACGTTTGCCGAGCGCGACCTCTGCCGGCGCGCGCTCGCCGATGCCGGTGCCGGCGCGGCGATCGATGTCGCGACGCCCGCGTCGTGGGTCGAGGGGCTCTGGGAGCTGTTCGGCGACGGGCGCCGCACCATCGGGCCGCTCGAGCGCCGCATGCTCGTCGCCTCCCTGATGGCGGATTGCGACCCCTGCGCGCTCGCGCCGCTGCGCGACAACCCCGGCACGGTCCGCCTCGTCGCGCGGATCGCGGAGGCGCTGCTGCCCGCCATCGTCGCGCCGGCGCCCGCCGCGGATCCGGCTGAGCCCGAGGGCGATGCCGAGCGGGTCGTCTTCTCGCTGGTCGCGGACTATGCCGAGATGCTTCGCGCGCGCGGCCGCATCGAGGCGTCCGAGGCGGCCTGCATCCTGGCGCGTCTCGTCGCGGCGGAAGCCCCGGCCTGCGCGCGCTTCGTCGCCGTGCGCGACGTCGGCCGCATGTCCGGCTCCCTCATGCGGCTGCTGCGCGCCGTCGCCGAGGCGGGCCAGGTCGCCTGGCTGCTCAATCCCGACCAGCGCTCGCTCGCCGCCGAGCTGGGCGCGCCCGCGCGCGCCCTCGATCCCGGCGCGCCCGCCGCGTCCATATCGGCCCCCTCCAGCGCCCCCGAGTTCCTCGAGGCGGCGGGGCCGCATGCCCGTGCCGCCGCCTATGCCGACGCGATCTTGGAGCTCGTGGGCGACGGGCGCGAGGTCGTCGTCGCCGCCGCGCATCCCGTTGAGGTCTTCGACGAGGTCGCGCCTCGCCTTGCCGCCCGCGGCGTCTGCTCGGAATGCGACGTCGTCGCGCGTTTCGGCGACACCTCGGTCGGGCGCCAGTTCGTCGCGCTGTCCGATTTGGTCGCGCGCATGAAGGAGGCGGGCGACGACCCCGGCCGCGCGGCGACGTGGTGGCCTGCGCCGGAGCTTGCCGATTGGCTGTACTCGCCGCTGTCCGGCATGGATTCCAACTCGGCGCGCAAGCTTGACAAGAAGATCCGCTCCGACCGCTCCATCACGCCCGAGGCGATCCTTCGCACGCTCCAGAGCTACCAGACCCAGACCGAGACCGTGCGCCGGCGCTCCGATCGGTCGAAGCGCTACGCGCGCGTCCCCGCGGTCTGCGGCGGCGTCGTGTCCTGCCTGTGGCAAGGCCGGCCGGTCTCGGCGCTCAAGGCCATGTGCGCGGTCGCGACGGCGCTGCCGTCGAGCGCTTTCGGCTGGAGGGACGGCGCGGTGCGCGGCGCCATCGAGACCTCCATGGCGACGAAGGCCATCGAGGCCCTGGTGGACACCGCGCGCGAGCTCGACGTCCGGCAGTCCGTGGCGGCTTCGGTGCTCGACGGCCTGGCCGTCTCCGCGCGCCGCCGCGCCGAGCCGGGCGATTCCGCCCACGACGGCCCGGACGGCGGCGCGAAGCCGCCCTGCGTGCGCTTCATGACCGTCGCCGAGGCCGCGCTGCTGCCCGTGGGTTCCGCCGACGCGGTCTTCGTCGCGGACGTCGATGTCGACAGCTTCCCGCTCTCGCACGAGGAGGGGGCGCTCGCGACGCTCGCCGCGAAGCTCGGCCTCGCGCCCGTCGAGCTCGAGCCCGCCGCGCGCCTGCGCGACCTCTTCCACCGTGCGCTCGCCTCCGCCCGCTCGGGCGCGGTGCTCGCGCGCGTGGCGCACGACGGGCAGGCGAAGGACCGCTATCCGGCGGCGATGTGGACGGAGCTCGCGGCTGCCGCCCGCGCCGCCGGACGACGCCCGCGCACCGTCTCGGTGGGCGAGGGCGACATCGTGGGGAACCTCGATACCGCCGGCGGGACGGGCCTGTCCCGCAGGCAGGTCGCATGCCTGCCCCCGCAGGGGCTCGGCGGCGACGCCGTCCGGCACCTGGTCCTGTACCAGCGCGACGCGAACGACCCCGGCCGCCTGGTGCCGCGTCAGCTCTCGGCATCGCAGATCGAGAGCTACGCCACCTGCCCCCTGTGCTGGTTCATGTCCTCGCGCATCCGCACGCAGTCGCTCGATGCGGGCTTCGGCAACATGGAGAAGGGCAACTTCGTACACGACGTCATGTACCGCCTGCACGCCGCGCTCATCGAGGAGGGCGTCGCCCGCGTCACGCCGGAAAACCTCGTTCGCTGCCTGGAGCGCCTGAAAGACGCGTTCGACGAGGTCCGCGCCGAGCACGCCCGCAACAAGACCTCGAGCTCAGCCGCTCTGGTGGCGCACTCGGCCCTCGAGCGCGCGCAGGTGGACGAGATCCTGCCGCAGCTCGAGGCGGTCGTCCGCTACGAGGCCGAGGCGCTTTCGCCCTTCGCGCCGAAGTACCTCGAGTACTCCTTCAACGGGCTCGGCGTCGAATACGCCGGCAGGCCCCTCGGCGGGCGCATCGACCGCGTGGACGTGGACGCCGAGGGCCGCGCGGTGGTCATCGACTACAAGCACCGGTCGGACGTCGACGCCTTCAAGCTGACCGACCCTACGGTGGCGAAGGACGACGGCACCGTCCCGGCGGACGATCCGGATTGGCTGCCCAAGCATGCGCAGGCGCTCGTCTACGCCCAGGCCCTGCGCCACTCCGAGCTCGCCCTCGATACCCGCGGCGCCCTCTACTTCTCGACCAAGGGCGGCGCCCCCGCCCTGCGCGGTGCCGTCTCCGAGGAGCTCGCCGAGGTCGAGCGCGGCGACGGGCGCGTGCCGGGCCTGCGCGCGGGCTTCCCGGACGTCGACCACGGCGGCTCCATGGGCTTCGACGAGCTGCTCGACCGCGTCGAGCGGGCCGTCGCGCGCAAGCTGGATGCCCTCGAGGCGGGCTGCGTCGCGGCGCCCGGGAAGCCGGGCCCGCGGTGCGCATTCAACCACGACCTCGGATTCAAGCGGAGGAACGCATAACGATGGACCTCTCCACCCTCATGCCGCAGCAGCGCGATATCGTGACGACCCTCGACCGGCCGCTCTTCGTCTCGGCGGGCGCCGGCTCCGGCAAGACCTTCACCCTCACGCGCAGGATCCTGTGGGCGCTCTCGCCCGAGTCCGGGCCCTTCATCCAGAGCCTCGACCAGGTCCTCGCCATCACGTTCACCAAGGACGCCGCCGCCGAGATCCGCGAGCGCGTCCGCGGCGCCCTCATCGAGGCGGGCATGGACGACGCGGCGCTGCAGGTCGACGACGCCTGGATCTCGACCATCCACGGGATGTGCTCGCGCATCCTGCGCGCCCATGCGTTGGAGCTCGGGCTCGACCCCGAGTTCACGGTGATCGAGGAGTCGGTCTCCGGCCCGCTCATGGACCGCGCGGTCGACATCGTGGTCTCCCGCGAGCAGGGCGGCTTGCGCGAGCTGCAGCAGTGGTACCCGCTTTCCGGCGAGAAGGACCCCAAGGGCTTCGAGGCCGGCACGAGCGTCAAGCGCCTGGTGCGCGTCCTGCTCGAGCGCGCGAGCTCCTCTGCCCGCGGCTTCGACGACATCCGTCTCGCCCGCGGCGCCGTCGACTTCTCGGGGCTCATGGACGCCTACCGCCCGTGCCTCGGGGCGAGCCCCAAGGCGACCGAGATCGCCCACACCGCCCTCGATGCCCTGGAGGCCTTCCTCGAGGGCCCTCAAACGCGCGGCGACCTCGCCGCGTGCATGCTCGCCTGCGGGGTGCCGCGCGCGAGCAAGGCCTTTCCCAAGGAGCAGGTGGCGTGGCTCAAGGCGGAGGCGGCCGACGCCTTCGTCAACGCCTATCTGGCCCTCGGCGGGCCCGCCCTCGACGAGCTGCTCGCGCTCGCCCGCGCCGTCGGGCGCGAGTACGACGCGCTCAAGGCGGAGCGCTCGGCGCTCGACAACAACGACCTACTCCGCCTCACCTACGAGGCGCTGCGCGACCATCCCGGCGTCCGGGACGCGTATGCCGGCAAGTTCGCCATGGTCATGATCGACGAGTTCCAGGACACCGACCAGCAGCAGGTCGATCTCATCAACTTCCTGACGGGCGCGGGCGGGCGCGCCCTGTGCACCGTGGGCGACGCGCAGCAGTCGATCTACCGGTTCCGCGGCGCCGAGGTCGAGGTGTTCCGTCGCGCCCAGCGGCGCATCGAGGCGGGGGCGGCTGCGGGCGCCGAGGGATCGGTGGTCAAGCTCGTCGAGAACTTCCGCAGCCATGCCGAGGTGCTCGAGTACGTCGCCCGCATCTTCGACGACGAGCAGGGCGGCATCATGCCGGGCTTCCTCAACCTGCTCGCCCACGAGGGGCGCAAGGACGGCTTGATCGCCGAGGGCGCCTCGCGCAGGCAGGCGCTGCTCGTCGCAGGCGGGGGCACCGACGAGCGGACGGCGGCGAAGGCCGCCGCGATCGCCCGCAGGTTCCGCGAGCTCGCCGACGCTGGGCAGCCCGTGGGCGGCATGGTGCTGCTGCTGGGCGGCATGCCCCGGGCGGGCGTGTACGCGGAGGCCATCCGCGCGGAGGGCCTCGATTGCGTGATCAGCGGCGGCTCGGTGTTCGCGGGTACGGAGGAGGCCAAGACCGTCCGTGCGCTCGTGCACATGCTCGGCAATCTCGCCGACACCGCGCAGGGGCTGGCACCCGTGCTCGCTTCGCCGCTGTTCGCCCTGGGCGTCCAGGAGTTCCTGGCGCTGGCGACGGCGCTGGACGCGCAGACCGGGGAGACGCGCCGCCGCAACATCGAGCTCGGCATCCTGCTCGACGACGACGCGCCGGGCTTCGGTGAGCTCCCGCTGCTCGAGCGGGCGCGCGCCGTGCTGCGCCGCGCGCTGTCCCGGCTGGGGAAGGACCCGGTCGCCTCGATCGTGCGCGACGTGGTCAACGACTCCGGTTGGATGGTCCGCCTCGCCGCGCGCGGGGCGGAGGGCCGCGCGCAGGCCGCCAACGTCCTGAAGGCCATCGACGCCGTCGCGGAGGCCGAGGCCGAGGTGGGGTGCGCGCCGCGCCAGATAGCACTCGCGTACGACCGCTTCCTCGCCGGCAAGCAGGCCCCCGGCGCGCTCAACGAGGAGGGCGGCAACGCGGTGCGCATCATGACGGTGCACGCGTCCAAGGGGCTCGAGTTCCCCGTGGTGGCGGTGTCCGAGTGCTTCTCGATCCGGTCCAACTCCGAGCGCATGCAGTCCGCGCGCCGCGACGACGGCTCGCTCGACGTCGTCGCCCTGCCGGCGCGCTTCCCGAGCTGCCGCGACTCCTTTGGTGCCTACGTGGACGGCTCCGAGGTGGAGAAGCTCTTCAAGAAGTTCCTGAGCGGCGCGGGCGCCTCCGGTTCCTGGCTCGATTCCAGCCTGGTCGACGACGTGTGCGCGACCGGCTCCGCTGCCGAGGCGTGGCTCTCCATGCGCGACGAGGAGGACCGCCTCGCGCTCGAGGAGCGCGCCCGCCTGCTGTACGTCGCGATGACGCGCGCCCGCGAGGTGTGCCTGCTCGCGATGGACGCCCCGGTCGGCCGAGGCAAGGGAGCGGAGCTCTCCCTCAAGCCCGAGCTCGACCTCACGCCCGCGGTGCTGGAGCGCATCCTGCCCGACCACGGCGCCTCGCTCGCATGCGACCGCCTCGCCTTCGACAACGCCCGGGCGGGCGATTTCGAGCTGATCGCCCTTTCGGACTTCACGTACGGCGGGGTCGCGTACGAGGCGAACGTCCAGGTCGATTGCGATGACGTCGCCTCCACCCGTGAGGATGCGGTCGAGGGCCTGGACTCGTTCACGCTCGTGGAGCCCCAACGCGTCAACATGCGTGTCGTGCCTGCCGCTCCGCCGGCGCGCGATTCGTACAGCTACTCCTCGATTTCGGCGGAGCTCCACGAGGAGGGGGAGGACCGCTCCGTTCGCCATCCGGCATCGGCCGGGGAGGACCGGGAGGACGACGCGCTCTCCCCGGACGAGGTGCACGCTCTGCGCGAGGGGCGCGCCACCCGCGCGTCCCAGCCGAGTGCGGGCGACCCCACCGCGCTCGGCAGCGCCTTCCATGCGGCATGCCAGTGGCTGGTCGAGCTCGACCGCGACGAGCTGCCCGCCGAGCGCGCCGACACGCTCTGCCGCTACTGGGGCTGCACGCCCGCCCAGAGGGAGCGCTTCGATGCGGCGATGGCGCGCTGGCTCTCCTCCGGGGTGCGCGCCGAGGCGCTCGCGTGGCCCTGCCGCCGCGCCGAGGTCCCGTTCTACACGCTGGGCATGGACGGGCTCGCCGAGCGCTTCGGCGCCTACGCGGAGGGCGCGATCGACCTGCTGTGCACCGATCCCGCGCACCCGACGCGCGCGCTGCTGATCGACTACAAGACCGGCGGCAGCGCGGACGAGGCGCCCGAGCGGCTGACGCAGAAGCACCGCCTTCAGGCCGAGGTGTACGCCGACGTCCTCCACAAGGCCGGCTACGAGCAGGTGACGCTCAAGTTCGTGCGCGTCGAGGTCCCCGACCCGTTCGACCCCGCCCAGCCGCAGGTGGTGGAGTACCGGCTGTAGTCCTGCAGCGTTCCTTTGCGCTCAAAAAGGGGACAGGCACTAAATTGAGCGCAAGCACCGCCCCGCGGGCTTGTCTGCGTGGGACAATCCGACCGCGCGGTCGCCGTGTGCCCTAGAGCGCGGCCTGCGGGCCGAGGCCCATGCCGCAAGGCTCTTCGCGGCATGGGCCTCAATTCGGTGCCTGTCCCCAATTTGAGGTCCTGGAGCGCCGCGGGTTCCTGAAAAACCGAACAAGCCGTGTTGCTTCGGCGTTCGAACGCGTGTACGCAATCCGTGTCCGCACGGTGCTATAGAATCTATGGTCCGCAAAGGAACCGGCGGATCGGCAAGTCATCTCAGCACATCAGATTGGAACCCACACATGGCATTCGTTCACCTGCACAACCACTCCGAGTACTCGATGCTCGACGGCGCGACCCGTATCTCGGATATGGTCAAGCGCGCGGTCGACCTCGGCATGCCTGCGGTCGCCCTCACCGACCACGGCTACATGTACGGCATTCCGGAGCTCGGCCTCGCCTGCGACGCCATCAACCATGGCACGCCCGAGTACAAGACCTGGAGCCACGACAAGTCCTTCCTCGAGAAGGGCCGCCGCGGCGAGCTCGAGCAGCCCGACCCCGAGGCCGATTCGCGCGCCTACGCCCAGTTCCAGAAGGACATGGCCGCCTGGGACGCCGAGGGCAGCCTCGACTCCACCAAGCCGCCCCTGGTCATCAAGCCCATCTTCGGCTGCGAGGTCTACTTCACGCCGGACGACACGCTCGCCCGCGACCGCAAGCCCGAGCTCTACCATATGGTGCTCTTCGCCCGCAACGAGCGCGGCTACGTCAACCTGATGCAGACGGTCTCGGAGGCCGCCGTCGACGGCTTCTATTACAAGCCGCGCGTCACCCTGGACAACCTGCGCCGCCACCGCGAGGGCCTCATCGCCAGCTCGGCGTGTATCGCCGGCATCATCCCCAAGTGCATCGACCGCGGGGAGGAGGCCAAGGCCGTCGAGTGGGCGGAGACCTTCCGCGACCTCTTCGAGCCCGGCAGCTTCTACATCGAGATCCAGGAGCACGGCATCACGACGGATTCCGGGCTCACCGACGAGGAGCTCGACCGCAAGCTCATCGAGATCGCGAAGCAGATCGGCGTCAAGGTCATCGCCACCAACGACTTCCACTACCTCACGCGCGACGACGCCCCCATCCAGGACGTCATGATGTGCATCGGCATGAACTCCAAGGTGGACGATCCCAACCGCATGCGCATGCAGGGCTCCGAGTTCTACATGAAGACCGAGGACGAGATGCGCGCGCTGTTCCCGTACTGCCCCGAGGCGTGCGACAACACGGTCGAGCTGGCCGAGAAGTGCGACGTCGAGCTCGATTGGGACAGCATCATCCTGCCCAACTACCCGCTGCTCGACGAGGGGGAGACGCACGAGAGCCAGTTCCGCCGCGAGTGCGAGGCGGGCCTCGCCCTGCGCTACGGTGACGACTGGGACGGCAAGTCCGTGGGCGGCGTCGACATCCGCGAGCGCTTCGAGTTCGAATACAAGGTCATCTGCGACAAGGGCTTCGCGGCCTACTTCCTCATCGTCGCCGAGTACGTGCGCTGGGCGAAGCAGAACGGCATCGGCGTCGGTCCGGGCCGCGGATCGGCCGCGGGCGCGCTCGTCGCCTACGCCATGGACATCACCACCTTCGACCCGCTCTCGAACGGCCTCATGTTCGAGAGGTTCCTCTCTCCCGAGCGTACCGAGATGCCCGATATCGATATGGACTTCGACGATGAGCGGCGCCTCGAGGTCATCGAGCATGTTCGACAGCTCTACGGCCCCGAGAAGGTCACCCACGTCATCACCTACTCCACCATCAAGGCCAAGCAGGCCATCAACGACGCCGCGCGCGTGCTGGACTACCCCGTCTACATGGGTCAGCGCCTGTCCAAGATGGTCTCGGCCGACCCCGGCGTGAAGCTCCGCCAGGTGCTCGATAAGCAGCCGGGCAAGGAGGACCTCTACAACCCGGACTTCGCCGACGCCTACCGGAAGGACGACGACGCGCGGCGCATCATCGACACCGCGCTCTCCATCGAGGGCCTGACGCGCGGCGAGGGCGTGCACGCGTGCGCCGTCCTCATCTGCCGCGACGCGGTGAACGAGCACGTGCCCACCAAGCTCGACACCAAGGGCGGCGTCGAGATCACCCAGTACGAAGGCCATACGGTCGCGGACATGGGCCTGCTCAAGATGGACTTCCTGGGCCTGCGCACCCTCACGGTCATCTCCAAGGCCAAGGCCAACATCAAGAAGAACTTCGGCATCGACATCGACCCGGACAAGATCCCCTTCGACGACCCCAAGATCTTCGAGCTCATGAGCGCGGGCCGCACCGCCGGCGTCTTCCAGGTCGAGTCCGCGGGCATGACGGCCACCATCAAGAACATGAAGCCCACCGAGTACAAGCACGTGGTCGCTCTGATCGCCCTGTACCGCCCCGGCCCCTTGGGCGCCGGCATGGTCACGAGCTACATTAACCGCATGAACGGCAAGGAGCCCGCGGTCTCCTACGACCCGCGCCTCGACGGCATCCTGGGCGAGACCTACGGCACCATGGTCTACCAGGAGCAGGTCATGCTCATCTCGGTCGAGATGTGCGGCTTCTCCAAGGGCGAGTCGGACTCGCGCATCCGCAAGCCCGTCGCCAAGAAGAAGATCAAGATGCTCACCGACCAGGTGTTCAAGTGGTCCGACGGCGAGGACGAGACCATCTACGACCACTGGATGAACGGCGCGGAGCGCAACGACTACAAGCGCGAGACCGCCCAGCGCATCTGGGACGACGTCCTCGAGTTCGCGTCCTACGCGTTCAACAAGTCGCACTCCGCCGGCTACGCCATCCTCGTTATGCAGACCGCCTGGCTGAAGGCCCATTACCCCAACGAGTACATGGCGGCCGTGCTCACCTCCTACACGGGCAAGACCGACAAGATCGTGCACTACGTCTCGGCGTGCCGCCACGACGGCATCGCGGTCCTGCCGCCGGACGTCAACGAGTCCGGCAAGGAGTTCACCGCGACGTCCGAGGGCGTGCGCTTCGGCCTCGCGGGTATCCGCGGCGTGGGCGAGGGCGTCGCCCAGGCGATCATCGACGAGCGCGAGGCGAACGGCCCCTACAAGAACTTGCACGACTTCGTCGAGCGCGTCGACCCGAGCCAGGCCAACCGCCGCGTCATCGAGGCCCTCATCAAGGCGGGCGCGTTCGACGCCACGGGCTACCCGCGCCGCCAGCTCATGCACTTCGTTGACAAGGCGAACCCGGAGAATATCATCGATGCCGCGGTGAAGCGCCAGAAGGACCGCGCCGCCGGCCAGACCTCGCTGTTCGACGTGTTCGGCGACGTCGAGGGTTCCGGCTTCGAGGTCGTCATCCCCGAGCCCGACGGCCAGGAGTGGGACCGCCACATGAAGCTCTCCGCCGAGCGCGACGTTCTGGGCATCTACGTCTCCGACCACCCGCTGCGCCCGTTCGAGTACGCGCTGGCCAAGGCGCGCGAGTACTCGCTGTCCCAGATCGACACCGGGTTCGAGATCGCCTCGCCCACCGGCGAGGGCACCATCAACCAGGAGATCCCCGAGGGCAAGCCGTACTGGTTCGCCGGCATGGTGTCCGAGGTGTCCAAGCGCGTCACCAAGAACGGCGACCCCATGGCCATCGTCACGCTCGAGGACATGGAGGGCGAGGCCACGGTCGTGGTGTTCCCCAAGACGTACAAGGAGGCCGAGGGCTACCTGTACGGCGAGGTCGACCCCGAGACGGGCGCCGTGCTGTCCGACGCGTTCATCCGCGTGCGCGGCAAGCTCGAGCGCAGCGACCGCGGCGACCAGATCATCGCGCAGGAGATCTTGCCGCTGGAGCTGAGCGAGGAGGCGAACCGCCCCAAGGTGTTCGAGATCATGGTCCCGAGCGCCCGCTTCTCCCAGCCCAACATGTCGCGTCTCGCGACGGTGCTCGCAACCAATCCCGGCGGCGACCGTGTGGAGCTGTTTGTCGAGCAGGCAGACGGCCAGACCATGCGCGCCGAGATCCCGACGCGGGTGAATGCGCGCTCGATTCCGCTGATCGCCGAGGTGAAGGGGATTGTCGGCTCCCACGGCCGCGTCACGGTGATCTAGCCATCAGGCGGCCACGGGGTCGCCCCGGCATCTTGCCCCTCAGCCGGCGGGGCGCCGCACGCTAGGCGTGCGCTCCGCCGCCTTCAGGGCAACCTGCTCCGAATGAGGGCCTAGATGGCGGACGCGGGGCCAGTTTGCCCCTCAAGCCAGGGATGCGCCGCCCTAAGGCGTGCGTACCCTGTCTTTCGGGGCAACCTGGTCGAAATCGTCCCAGGATGTATACTTAAAAAGATTGACTGTTTGATGCATTAAGGAGGAGCCGTGGCTCTATCCATCGGTATCGTCGGCCTGCCCAACGTGGGCAAGTCGACGCTGTTCACCGCCCTCACCAAGAAGGGCGGCCTGGCCGCCAACTACCCGTTCGCCACGATCGACCCCAACGTGGGTATCGTCGACGTGCCCGACGCGCGCCTGCAGGCGCTGGCCGATATCGTGCACCCGGGCCGCATCATGCCCGCCACGGTCGAGTTCGTCGACATCGCGGGCCTGGTGAAGGGTGCTGCCGCCGAGGGCGCCGGCCTGGGCAACCAGTTCCTGGCGAACATCCGCGAGTGCGACGCCATCTGCGAGGTCGTCCGCTACTTCAAGGATCCCGACGTCATGCGCGAGGCCAACCATACCGGCGAGTTCGTGGACCCGGCGAGCGACGCCGAGACCATCATGACCGAGCTCATCCTGGCCGATATCCAGACGCTCGAGAAGCAGCTGCCCAAGCTCGAGAAGGAGTCCAAGCGCGACAAGGCGCTCGCTCCCAAGTTCGAGATCGCCAAGCGCCTGCTCGAGTGGCTGAACGACGGCAAGCGCGCGGCCAACATGGAGATGACCGACGACGAGCGCGCTGCCGCCAAGGGCCTGTTCCTGCTCACCATGAAGCCGATGCTCTACGTGGCGAACGTCGACGAGGACGAGCTCACCGTCGAGCTCGACGCCATCGACGGCGTGGCGCCCATCCCCATCTGCGCCAAGGTGGAGGCCGAGCTGTCCGAGCTCGAGCCCGATGAGGCCGCCGAGTACCTAGCTGACCTGGGCCTGGAGCATTCAGGTCTCGAGACGCTCGCGCAGGCGGCGTATAAGCTGCTCGGCCTGCAGAGCTACTTCACGGCGGGCGAGATGGAGGTCCGCGCGTGGACGGTGCGCCAGGGCGCGACGGCCCCCCAGGCGGCCGGCGTGATCCACACGGACTTCGAGCGCGGCTTCATCAAGGCCGAGGTCGTGGCCTTCGACGACTACGTCGAGCTGGGCGGCGAGGCCGGTGCCAAGGCGGCCGGCAAGCTGCGCATCGAGGGTAAGGACTACGTCATGGCCGACGGCGACGTGGTGCACTTCCGCTTCAACGTGTAGGTCTTTCGGCGCGCTGTCCGGTTGCGGCGGCGCGCCGTTTTCTTCGGTCCGCACGTGACCGATCCCGCTCTCGAGAACGACGAAAGGTGTCTGATGTTCGAATACGGCAAGAAGAACGGTTGGATGGGCATCGCTTTGATCTGCCTGTCCGTTCTTCCCTTCATCATCGCGGTGCTGGTCATCCCCAACCTGGCCGACTCGCTTCCCATGCGTTGGGATTCCGCCGGCGAGGTGACGCGCTGGGGCAGCCGCTACGAGCTGTTCATCGCTCCGGTGTTCGCCCTGTTCATGGGCCTGGGCACGTATGTGTCCGCTTCGCGCAAGGGCCGCGACCTCACCAAGTCCGATTCCAACGCCGCCGCGATCCTCACGGTGACGCGCTTTTTGCGCAGCGGCATCCTGGTCTCCATCGTGCTCAACATCGCGAATATCTACCTGCTGTACACCTCGGGCACGAACACGCCCCTCATCCTGTAGGGGATTCCGGGCGACGGCGCGCTGGCCGGCTTCTGTTTGCGCGGTCCTGGCCCACCGGGCGGTTAGGGCCGGAGCAATGCGGGGTGGGGTCATTGCGGCTCCAGCGTCACGAGCCGAGAGGGCATCCAACTTCATAGTCGAGACCGGGAGGGGGCGGAAGCTGTGCGGCTTCCGTCCCCTCCCGTGCGTTAACGGAGATGGGCGCTGAAGCGGAGGCTATGCGAGGGGCAGCCGATCGAAGTTGACGGGGCAGTCGAACAGCTTCTTGACGACGCTGGGGTCCGCGCTCTGCCCGCGCGCCCACATGGTCTTCGCGACGAGGGCCTCGGTGGTCATGTCGTCGCCCTTGAGGATGCCCGGGTGGTCGGCGTAGGCGCGGCCGACCTCGTAGACACCCAGGTCCAGGCCTTCTTCGGGCACCTGCGTGGTGATGACGGCGGTGCGCCCGGAGTCGACCCAATCGAAGATCGCCTCCTGGAACGACCGACCCGACCCTTCGGTCGCCCGTTCGTCGGGGATGCCGCCGATGCCGAAGGTCTCGATGATCACCGCATCGTAGCTCGCCTTGAGTGCCTCGAAGATGGCGGGATCGATGCCGGGGACGAGCTTGAGGACGAAGACGCGTTGATCGAGTGCGTGATAGATGTGTGGGCGGGAGGTTTTGGCTCCGTTCACCCATGCGTCTCCGCCCGCGATGTCGGCGAGCTTGCCGCTGCGCACGATCCGGTCGTTGCGGATATAGGCGATCGAGGGGTAGTTTACGCTCTTGAATGCGTTGAAGCTCATCGTGCGCTGCTTGCGGGCGCGCGTGCCGGCGATGACCGCGCCGCCGAAGACGACGGTGACGTCGCGCGCGTGGTTGTCGGCGGCGTAGAGGACGCTCTGATACAGGTTGAGGCGCGCGTCGGTGAAGGAATCGCCCATGGGCTTCTGCGAGCCGGTGAGCACGATGGGCTTGGGGCTGTCCTGGATCAGGTAGGAGAGGGCGGCGGCCGTGTAGGCCATCGTGTCCGTGCCGTGCAGGACGACGAACCCGTCGTAGTCGTCGTACGCCGCGGCGATGGCCTCGCCTATCTCGAGCCAGTTGGATGGCTGCATGTTGGTGCTATCAATGTTCATGAGCTGCATGACCTCGATATGGGCGAGGTCGGATGCCTCGGGGACGCAGCGTGCCAGCTCCTCTCCCGTAAGCGTGGGGGAGAGGCCGCGGCCGTCTTCTGCCGATGCGATGGTGCCGCCGGTGGCGATAAGCAGGATGTTCTTCATGGTCGTCCCTTCTGCGTGTCCGCCGTCCATTGTATGCCAGCACGGGCTGCTGCCAGCGGTCCGGGTGGTATCCGGTATGCGTCGGCTCGCATGGAGGACGGATGCAGCGCCTGGCAGTGCGGCGGATGCGGGACGCTTGCGCCGCGGTGTGCACGTCAGGTTGATACCGCTGCTCCGGACGGGTCATGTCCTGTAGTGTTGCCGCTGACGATAAGCGGGACAGCGCCGGATGCAGGTAATGAAGCGGTAAAAGGGGGTCATGATACCGGTATTAAACAACAATCCCCTGAAAAAATGGACAAATCTGTCAGATAATGACGATGTCCGGAGGAACGACCGCGTTGCCCGGGTCCCTTAAAATAAAGAATAAAGCATCAAGTGTTGTTTAAAGGCAGGACAAACCTCCATTCGTACGCTCTTCCGTTGGCGCAGTATATAGATAGATGCCCTTCAGCCGTCATTATTTGGCAGATTTGCCCAAAAAAGCAGGGGGTTATAGAAAATCGCTAAATATAACCCACGTATGGGGTTGCTGCCATGTCGTCCTCGACATTTGATGCGTCGCCGCACTTCGATGAGCGGTCGCCTCTGCTGCCCCGCGCGCACCGGTCGTTGAGGCACAGCGCGCCGTTTCGAGGCGGAGCTTCTCGGAACGATGAGGCGTGTCACGAAGTGGGAATGTGGAAGTACGCAGCTGGAACATCATGCGATGCATACGGTGGGCGCGATGCATGTATTATGTTCGGTTATCGCGTGCCGTTATCGGCGCGAACCTGCTATGAATGCGAGAGGAGACCCATGACGCAACCTGCCTCCAACCATGATGCGCAGAAGGTCTTGGTATTTGATTTCGGCGCCCAGTATGCCCAGCTTATCGCTCGCCGCGTGCGCGACCTGCATGTCTACTCGGAGATCGTTCCCTGCGACATCTCCGCCGACGAGGTGCGCGCGATGGCGCCCTCCGCGCTGATCCTTTCGGGCGGCCCGGCGTCAGTGTACGCGGAAGACGCTCCCACCGTGGATCCCGCCATCTATGATCTTGGCTTTCCCATCCTGGGCTTCTGCTACGGCCATCAGGTGACGGCCGTCACGCTCGGCGGCGAGGTGGGCCACTCGGAGATCGGCGAGTACGGTCCCGCAACCATCGAGCGCGATCGCGAAAGCGCCCTGTTCAACGCCACGCCGCTCGAGCAGACCGTGTGGATGAGCCACCGCGACGCTGTCTCCCGCGTGCCCGAGGGCTTCACGGTGACGGCGAGCACCTCCGTGTGCCCGGTCGCCGCGATGGAGGACGCCGAGCGCCGGATCTACACCACGCAGTTCCACCCCGAGGTCAAGCACACCGAGCACGGCCAGCAGCTGCTGCGGAACTTCCTGTTCGACATCTGCGGCCTTAAGGCCACGTGGACCATGGATAACTTGGTCGAGAGCATGACCGAAGAGTTCCGTGCGGCCGTGGGCGAGGACCGCGTGATCCTGGCGCTGTCCGGCGGCGTGGACTCCTCCGTGGTGGCGGCGCTTGGAGCCCGTGCCGTGGGACGTCAGATGACCTGCGTGTTCATCAACCATGGTCTTCTGCGCAAGGGCGAGCCCGAGCAGGTGGAGGAGGTCTTCACCAAGCAGTTCGATGTCGACTTCGTGCACGTGCACGCCGAGGAGCGCTATGCCGCGCTGCTGGACGGCGTGACCGACCCGGAGGAGAAGCGCCGCATCATCGGCACGCAGTTCTGGAACGAGTTCTTCGCCGTGGCGACCGAGCTCGAGCAGGATGGCCGCCCGGTGAAGTACCTGGCTCAGGGCACCATCTATCCCGACATCATCGAGAGCGGCGCGCGCAAGACCGGTGGCAAGACGGCCACCATTAAGAGCCACCACAACCTCATCCCGTTCCCCGAGGGCGTGCACTTCGACCTCATCGAGCCGCTTGATCACTTCTTCAAGGACGAGGTTCGCGAGCTCGGCCTGGCGCTGGGCCTGCCCGAGCACATCGTGTACCGCCAGCCGTTCCCGGGCCCGGGCCTGGCTATCCGCATCATCGGCGCGGTGAGCCCCGAGAAGCTCGAGATCTTGAAGAACGCTGACGCCATCGTGCGTGAGGAGCTGGATGCCTATAACGCGCGCCTGTTCGAGCAGACCGGCGAGCGCAACAGCGAGCACGCCTGCTGGCAGTACTTCTGCGTGCTGCCCGACATCAAGTCCGTGGGCGTGATGGGCGACGAGCGTACCTACGCGCGTCCCGTGATCCTGCGCGCTGTGGAGTCCAGCGACGCCATGACCGCCGACTGGGCCAAGCTGCCCTACGAGGTGCTCGCGCGCATCTCTGGCCGCATCGTGGCCGAGGTCCCCGGCGTGAACCGCGTGGCCTACGACATCACGAGCAAGCCGCCCGCGACGATCGAGTGGGAGTAGCGAACGTATGTTCGTATCAGCAATATAATAGCAGGCAGATGGGGCTGCAGCATTTCTGCAGCCCCATTTTGCTCTTGGAGGGATTGATGTCGAAAAGCGCTCTATCCAATGCGTTCAGGATGCCGACTCCGGTAAAGATAACCGGTCGAACGTCGAGCATCACGAACTCATTCGTGAACGGGGTCATTCCCGCAATCATGCCGAGCAACGAGGAGATCGCCCTCGCGCTCGAGGTTCTCGGCATGGACGCCTCGGGCGTGCGCTGCGCCTACTGCGGCGACCCCGCGACGGAGTGGGACCATCTCAACGCTATCGTGCGACGTAAGCGTCCAACGGGCTACATCTCGGAGATTCACAACCTCGTTCCTGCGTGTGGGAAGTGCAACCAGTCGAAGGGCAACAAGCCCTGGAGGGAGTGGATGTTCGGTCCGTCGCCGCTGTCGCCCGCGTCGCGGGGTGTGGGGGATATCGAGGATAGGGCTGAAAGGCTAGCCGACTACGAGCGGAGATTTCCTCCGGTGAGAATCGACTTAGAGGCATCGGTCGATGAGGATCTGTGGAGTGCGTACTGGGGTGCGCACAGGCGCCTTGTCGAGGAGATGAGGCGCTGTGAGGAGCTTGCGACCGTTGTTCGGGAGGAGATTTCCTCTCGGGTCGAGTTGCTGCGGGACGGGCGGATCGATTCTGGACATTAATCTGGACAACAGTGAGAACATGACCAGAAAAATGTCCTGAATAGGCCAGGGTTTATCCTCTGCTATTGAGAAAAAATGCCGTATACGGCGAAATTGCTCAATAGAAATCGCGGGAGGTTCAAGGTAAGGAATGCATGGGGGCTTTGGGGGGCGAAGGCGAAGCCGCTGGTTCTTCGGCAGGGAGGCGCCGCCGACCGGTTGTTTCGGGCGAGCTTCGCCGGCACCGCTCTGAGCGGGGGCGGCCGAGCCCGAAAGAAGCCGGAAAAGCATCGCGGCCCTTGCGGGGAAAGCGGGGCCCGTGACAGGCTGCGCGCACGAGGAATAACCGGCATCCGCCGGCCTCGGCTCGTTGCTATTGGGTTGTCTCTGGATTTTGTCTGATCGGATAGGCACCCGGCCGAGGGGAAGTCGGGCCCTGCTCTGACCACTCGGACTTACTCTTACCCGAGTTGGCCGCTTCATGTGGCGGCATGTCATGCGTCTGAGCTGCTGTTTTCATGCAGCGGGTAGCCGGGTTGCTGCTGGGCTACTCGGAACTACTCGGACTTACTCGAACCCAGTAAAACGGCTTGTCGAAATGACTGTCGAGGTGTTTACCTGTGCTTTTATCAGATTACGGCGCAAGATGGGCCAATCGCCACCCTTACCTACTCGGAACTACTCGGACTTACTCTTACCCGCTCGGCCCCGCAGGCCCGGGAATCTCGCCGGGCCTGCGGGGCCGTCTTATCAGTCTTAACGGGAGCGGGGGAAGGAGTAGTACTGGGACGGGTCCTTGGGGCCGGAGCCGTGCCATGAGAGGATGCCTTTGCCGACGAGGCCCCTCAGGGTCGACCTGGCGAACTTGGCGCTTCTTCCGAGGTGCTCGGACAGCTGCTTGACGGTGACCTTGCCCCTTGCATACACGATCTGAACCGCTGACAGCTCGGGCTCGGTGAGGGCCCTGTACGCGTCCTCGCCGACGATGCCGGAGACGGTGTCGCTCTGCCTGAGGACGCGCGACGTTATGCTGTTCTCGAGCGTGAGCAGCACCGAGGAGTCGTTCGGCTCCGAGAAGACGGGGTCGTTGAGGAAGAAGCTGGCCATCTCGTCGTAGATCCTCTGCACCCCCTCGTTGAGCTCCCTCACCCAGCCGAACTCGACGAGGGTGCGGGCGATGATGGGGTTGCGCGACCAGCGGGTGTGGCGCATGTTCTCGAGGGTGACGATGTTGGGAAGCTTTCCGGGGCTGAGGATCTCGAGGTGGTCGTCGTACATCATGACGCGGATGTAGTCGCCAGAGTAGGCGTAGTTCCTGTGCGTGACCGCGTTGACGAGGCCCTCGAACCACGCGAACTCCGGGTACTCGGGGATGATCTTGAACTTCCCGTCGTCCCCCAGGAACTGGAACTCCCGGAGCTGGCTGGAAATCATCTGCTTGGCACCCTCGATCACCTTGGGGAGGGGCCCGTCGAAGGTCCTGTCCTTCACGATGTTCAGGCGCCGCCCGGTCTCCATCCTGCTGCCGTCGAAGCGCATGACCCTCACGCGGGCGCACGGGATGAACTGTGTGGGGTTCCTTGCGAACAGGAGAACCCCCGCGTTGGTGAGGTGCCCGTCGACGAGCATCCCCCTGCTCCTGAGTATCTGCTCGTAGGGGGCGTCGGTCCCGAGCTCCTCCCGGTAGCGGTCCATCACCTCGCGGTCGATGTCGTCGATGCCGGACCTGTCTGCCAGCTCGTCCTCGAAGCGCCTCTGGTTCTTGTCGTACTCGAGGGCGCGAACCTGCTCGCGGTCCAGCCGGACGCTCTCGTCCTTCTGCCTGAGGAAGACCTCGCCGTCGCGCTTTCTCGCGATGACCCGATCTGTTGAGGCCTGGACGTCGAGGACGAGGATGCGATCGCTCTCCCCGCTCGAGTTGGTGACGTTGATCTCCTCGGCCCTGACGGCGGGGACGGGGTCGCAACACGTGATGGGGGCCTGGAGGAAGTCCTCGATGTCGTGGGCGCCCCTGCGCCTGAAGCCGGTGATCTCGCCGTCGTCCTCGATGCCGATGACGAGCTTGCCGCCGGATGCGTTCGCAAAGGCGCTGATGTGCCTGGAGATGTCGTTAGCGTCCTTCCGGGCGCTCTTGCGGTCGAAGTACTGGTTCTCCTTTTCCGAGGAGAACCGTTTCGGATCGTTTTGTTCGATGGGGTGCTGCATCGGGCCCTCCTGTCCTTGGGCGATATTTTATCGTACGGTTGCGGCAGGCTGACCGATGAGGTTCGCCCCTCACCTCCGCGACATGCCGAAGATGAGGGCGTCCTCCCGCTCGACGTCCGAGGGCTCCGCCTCGCCGCGCATGGCGGAGAACTCCCGCGCGAGGAAGTCGACCGTCCAGGCGAGCCCCTCGTCGACCTCTCCGGCGGACCGTATGCGCCTGAGCTCCCGGTACACGCGCGCCATCTCGTCGCGGAGCATCTTGTAGACGCGCACGTCGGGCCTGACGACGACCTCCTCCCCGAGGGCCCGCTTGTAGAGGTAGTCCTGCTTGGTCATGCCCGACGTGCGCGCCATGAGGTCGATGCGCCTGGCCTGCTCGGGCGTGACGCGGAAGCCGATGGTGACGCTCCTCTCGCGGGCGGAGTTGGGGCAGGGCATGTCAGTTCTCCCTTCTCGCCCCGTCCAGGGCGCGGGCCATGTCGACCTGGACGCTGGGGAACAGGTGGGCGTAGCGGTAGGTGATGTCGGCCGCCTCGTGGCCCATGCGGTCCGCGATGGCGAGCGCGGTGAAGCCCATGTCGATGAGCAGCGACACGTGGCTGTGCCTGAGGTCGTGGACGCGGATCGGTTCGAGGCCCGCCGCCTTGCTGCCGCGCGCCATCTCGTGGCTGAGGAAGTACTTGGTCACGGGGAAGATCCGCTCGTCGGGGTCGAGGTCGAGGAGGGAGAGGAACGCCTCCATCTCCTCGGCGTAGAAGCCGGGCATGGCGATGACGCGCTTCGACTTCGGGGTCTTCGGGTCGGTTAGGACGTCCTGCCCGTCGATGCGCTGGTAGGACTCCGCGATGGTGAGGGTCCCCCGCTCGAAGTCGAACCTGCGCGGCTTCAGGGCGAGCAGCTCGCCCCCGCGCACCCCGCACCAGTAGAGCCACATCAGAACGTTATCTTGTCGCCCTTGGGGCCGCGCAGGGCCTCCAGCTGCTCGGAGGTGAAGTCGGCGTACTCGAAGGGGTCACCCTTGTCGCCCCTCTCGCCGTCGTCGCCCTTGTCTCCCTTGGGGCCGTGAGTCAGCGTCGCCGTGGTGGTGCCCGTCGCGTCGGTGACCGTCACCACCGCGCCCGCCTCGATCGCCCGCCCCGCCGTGGCCACCGCGCCCCGGGCCGTCGTGACGGCATCCTGCGCCTTGGCCACGGCGTCGGCGATGACGCCGTCCGCGTCCTCGAACTTCTTGAGCGCGTCGAGGAACATCGAGTAGCCGTCGGAGTCGCCGCCCTCGCCGCCGGCGAGCGCGGGCCCCACGAGCACCGCGAAGGAGAGCGACGAGAGCGCCCGCTCGTCTCAGGAGACCATGACCTGCGCGTCGACGGTGCCCTCGGCGCGCGCCATCGCGGCGGGCCAGTAGACCCTGAACTTGCCGGCCTCGGCGTCGACCGCCTCGAGGGGCTCGCAGCCGCGCACGCGCAGCTCCCGGTGGCGCCACAGCAGGTAGAGCGAGGCCCCGTCAGGTCCGCCGCCTCGCCGCCGCGCGTCACCGAGAGCGCGATCCCGCGCCCCTCCGCGTCCGCGGGTGAGGCGACGAACGGCCCCGCGAAGGGGGCGTCGCACTCGTCCCAGACGACCTCGCGCAGCCCGTCGCCGTCCAGCGGGAACGTGCTCTCGTCAGCCATGTCAGAACTCCCTCTCGCCCAGGTCCTCGTAGGACGCCACCGTGTCGGACGCCGTCGCCGCCGTCTCCTCGACCGCCGTCACGCGCGCGGCCACGTCGGCCGAGGCCGCCCACGTCGTGCGCTCGACCGTGCCTAGCGTGAGACGCACAACGGGCCTGTCCTCGCCGAGCTCGCGCACGCGCCGCACGCAGCGGGCGCGCAGGTGCCACTCGGGCGAGCGCGACGAGTCGATCACCGCCACGTCGTCGCCCAGCCGCACGCCCGCGCCGCCGTCCACGGCCGCGACGTCCACCTCGTAGAAGACGCGCGGCTCGCACGCCGCCGCGAGCGCCGCTGTCGTCAGCGCCTTGAGCTCGGAAGCGTCCTCGCAGTCCGGGAACACCGCGTGCCCGAAGCGGTGCGCCTTCCCGCCCGCGCCGTCGGGGCGCCCCCACACCAGGCGCGCGGCCTCGTCGCCCACCCAGTTCGCGCCGCCGTTCACGGAGCCGAACGTGAGCCGCCGCGTGAAGCCGCCCGTGGGCGCGCCCGTCTCGTCGTATATGGGCAGGCCCTTGCCGTAGCCGTAGAGCGCCGTGAAGACCTCGTCCTCGAGCACCGTGCGCGTGCACGCCGCGAGCGACTTGCCGTAGCTGAAGCGCGCCCCGCACCACGTGCCCCGCCGCGCCGGGAGGCTCACCGTCCGTGAGGCAACGCGCCCGTCGGCCACGGAGATCACGGCCTCGGCCTCGCCGCCCCAGACCTCCTCGACGCGGCGCAGCGCCGCGAGCGCGTTCACGTGGTAGAGCAGGCACCCCCGCTCCGTCGCGCCCGCGTCAACGTCGCCGACCGCCCAGCGCGTGTGCGCGAGGACCGCCGCCAGCGCCTCGGAGGCCGTCTTGGCCACCAGCTGCTCCTCCTCGACGAAGTCGCCCAGCAGCTCGCAGAGCGAGGACTCCGCGTAGACGTGCGCGGGCCCGCCCAGAGGCTCGTCGGTGCGCACCACCACGTGCTCGCGCCACACGCCGTCCGTCGGGTCGCGCCACAGCAGCCGCTCGCCCTTCTCGGGGGCGGCCAGGCAGTCGAACTCGATCGTGTCCTCGCCGCCGACCTCCTCGACGTGCGCGATCCCGCCCACCGTAGGCAGGATCCCCAGCCGCTCGTCGAAGCGGTCGAAGAGGTAGAGCGTCGGCACCATCAGAGCCACCTCTCCGTCCACGCCACCGTGTGCGCCGAGCACCCGGAGAAGGCCAGGGAATGAGACCCCGGGGAAAGCGGGAAGAACGTGCTCTCAACCGCCACGTCGGCTGACGCGTCAGTCCCGTCCACCGTCACGGCCTCGGCGGCGAAGTCCATCACCACCACGTCCCCGGCGGCGAAGTCGCGCTCCACGAGCACGTAGCGCCCCAGCTCGTCGGTCACCTTCATCGACGAACCCGCGAGTGCCGTCAGCGTCGCCACGGGCCACGTCGCCCACGTTCCGCCCACCGTCAGCGTGCTCGCCGCGCTCGACTTCCCATCGCCGTACGCCACCGGGTCGAAGCACGTGAACTCGACCTCGCAGGAGCCGCCCTCGAAGAGCGAGTCCCAGTCGGACACCCCGGTCACCACCGCGTCGCGCCACGTCAGAGCGGGCTCGCCGGTGAGCGCGAGCTCCGCGCCCATGGGCGCGACCAGCCACCCGTACATCTCGTGCCGGATCGCGCTGCGCTCCTCCGCCGTGAGCGTCGCGCCCGCGTCCAGGAAGAGGCGCACCTTCAGCGCCCTCGGCGGCAGCTCGCACCCCAGCAGCGCCGCGCCCGGCCGCCCCGGCACCGCGAGCGCGCGCGGCGAGAGCGCGTGACCGGCGGGCTCCACCAGTTCCGCCGTCACGTGCTCAGAGAAGTCGTGCCCGTTGTAGGTGAGCGCGCTCACAGCCGCCCCCGCGCCCGCCCGTAGGCGGTAGCGCGCCGCTGCTGCTCGCGCCCCATGCGGTCGGTCTCCGCAGAGCCCGCGCGCGCCATCGTGGCGTCACGTGCCGCCTGCTGCAGCGGGCTGCTCTTGCGCACCACGTCGCGGTCGTCCATGCCGCGTCCCGCGCGCACCTTGTCACTCATCGAAATCCCTCGCAATCGTCAGGTGTGCGGCAAGGCTCCAGAGCCAGCGCCCGGAACCGTTGCGCCCGAGCGGGCGCGGCGCCGCCGTGTCCACCGCGACGACGTTCACATGCCACCCGGTGTCCTCGCCCGTCCAGTCCGCGAGGCGCAGGTCGCGCTCCACCGCGTGCGCCGTCGCCTCGGCGTCGCGCGGGTCGTCGCAGCACACCGTCACGCCCACCGGAAGCGTGCCGCGCTCCGTGCCGTCCACCTGCCGCGTGTCACGGACGAACTCGCCCGCCGCCAGCACGATCGGCTCGGCGCAGAGGCTCGCCGCAGGCGGCGCGGTGAACACGTTGGCGTAGCCCAGAGAGCGCAGAAGCGCGGCCGCCACATCCGCCGCGCCGCCGCCCGCCGCGTCCCGGGCAGCCCTGTCCGCGCTGCCGGAGACGCCGAACTCGAACCTCGTCATCAGCCCACCTCCAGTTCCCAGTGGTGAACGACCCCGCGAATGACGCAGCAGCGCTTGCACGACCGCACGAACACGCTCGGCCCCGCGCCCACGAGCACGCGCGAACCCGCAGGGATCTCGAAGGCTCCCTCCGAGTTCACCGCGTCCACGATCACGAGGCCCGCGCCGCCGTCGGCGCTGCGATGCGCGTCGGCCACGGCGCTCTCGCGCCGCTCGAAGCGCACGTGGCGCACCAGCACGGCCTCGCCGAACGACCCGTCGCCGGTAGCCGGCCACACCATCATGTCGTCGGGAAGGAGGCGTCTCGGTATCGGCCTCAGGTAGCGCACCTATCTCACCCCCGCGAAGCAGAGGCCCGTCCCCGCGAGCTCCGCGAGCGCGGCCTCCCGCGCCACCTCCGAGCCGGTCGTGCCCTCGTCGCGGTAGTTCGTCACCGAGAAGGACCCGATGGAGAAGCCGCCCACGCGCCCCTCGCCGTACTCGGCGAAGGCGTCGGCAGCCGCGCACACGGCGCGCCGCCAGGCGTCCGCGTCGCCCTCGTCCCACTCATCGCGCACGTCGCGCACCCCCGTGAGCGCGCCCACGCACCTCAGCGCCGCCGGCAGCGCCTCCGCGAAGGCGTCCGCCGCCAGCGCGCCGCCGTACCCGTCCTGGTAGAACCCGTAGGAGACGGGCGCGGGGCCGCAGCCGGCCGCGCCCGTCGCCACGTCCATCAGGCCAGCGGCGTGCAGGAGACGTGCACGCCGTCCAGCTTGTTGTCCAGGAGCTCCACGATGCCGTACTTGCGGTACTTCATCATGTAGCTGTCCAGGTTCTCCAGCTCGTCGGGCGAGAAGACCCTCGAGGCCACGTGCTTGTCGAACTTGATGACCGCCGAGCGCTCCACCACCATGAAGTTGATCGGAGCGCCCGCGCCCACCAGCTCGTAGTAGCTGGAGAGGCTGCCCGCCGCAGGCGAGGACACCTTGGTGTAGGTGCCGGAGCTCTCCGTGTAGTACGTCTTGCCGGGCGTGACGCTCGTGTCCTCGGTCTTCACGTAGCTGCCCTTGGCGCGCGAGTACCCGAACTGGTCCCCGTCGCCGGAGTTGAGCGCGATCGCGCTGTAGAAGCGCGTCTGCGGCACTTCCACGATGCGGGAGAAGCGCTCGAGCACGCGGTTGCTGCGCGCCGGGTTCGCGAGCGAGAAGTCGTCCAGCACGCCCTTGAGCGTCGGCGTGATGAAGAGGATGCGGCTCCCGGTCGTCACCTCCGCCTCGTCCATCGCGTTCGTCGCGGCGCGCAGGCTCGCCAGCACGTCCTCGGCCTCCGCGTCGGCGAAGTCCTCCGTCTCGGGCGTCACGCCCTCGTGCCCCGCGATCTCGGAGAAGGTGAAGGCGTCCGCCTCCGGCGCCACCTGCGTGCGCTGCAGCTCGGAGCCCGCCGCCACGAAGCAGTCGAGGACGCCCGCCTCCTCCACGTCCATGACGTCGGCGAGCAGCCTGATGCCGCGGTCATAGTTGAACGTCTTGGTCTCGAACTCGTAGGTGATCGAGCCGGTTTTGTACCCCACGTTGCGGGTGTAGTCGCCGAGGCCCGTCACCTCGATCTTGGGGACCATGATCTCCTTCGCGTTGCGCCCCGCGCGCGCCATGCGGCGGGGGCTGTTCAGGCACGTCGAGCACGCGGCCCTCTTGTAGACCTCGTCCAGGACGGCGGTGTAGTTCTTGGTGTACGCGACGCTGTTTGCCATCAGTTACTCCTCGCTCTCGGGAAGGCCGGCGATCCTGCGCCAGCGGCTCATCTGCGCGGACTCGTCGGCCCCGGCGGCGCCGGCGCTCGGGAGTCCCGTCGCGCCGGCCGGCGCGGGGGCGGCGGGTGCCGAGAAGAGCCAGGGCTCGGCGGCCTTGAGCTTCTCGATGTCGCCGTCGTGGTCTGCGAGGAGGGCGCGGGCGGCCTTGACGTTGCGCGCCCCGGCGAGCTGCAGCTCGAAGCCGACGCGCTCCTCGTCGCCCTTCCGGCGCAGCTCGTCCATCTCGGCGCGCAGCTTCTCCGCGCCCTCGGCGGTCTTCGCCGCCTCGGCGATCTCGCCCTCGAGCTCCGCGATCCGCGCGTCGCGCTCGGCGAGCGCCGCCTCATAGTCCTTGTGCGCATGGGCAACCGCGGCTCCGCCTTCGCCAGCGGAGACTACCTGCGCCTGCGCCGCCTCGCCCTGGTCGTCGCGCTGCGTCGTCTGCTGCGTCGATCCCTCGTCGCCGAGCTTCGTTTCGTCCTGCAAGCCATCCATCTGCCCGTCCTTTCCATAAGGCGGGCAAAGAAAAAGCCCGCACCCAAACGATGGGTACAGGCTATGGGCGTGTCACAAGATGAGCTCCATATCGTCGGTATCCGTTGCGGGTAATTCATGCTCATGCGAAAATAGACGAAACAAAATGTTGCATTATGGTGCAGAAGGTTGTGATCGAAACGGCAGATAGGCTAAGCAAAGGAACATTCAAGAAATGCGACATGCATCTTCATTCGAGCTCCTGCTACAGCAGGAACTACAGCAAGTCGGATTTCTTTAGCGCCCTATCGAGCGGCGACCTTGATGTGGTAGCCGTAACGGATCACAACAGCGTGGATGTTCAGCTCCTGTCAGAACTGCAGGCAGTGTTGACAGAAGAAGGCAAAACGCTGATAGGCGGAGTCGAGCTGAACGTCAAGCTTCAGCCTGAGACAATAAAACGTCACCACCTAAAGTTGGGCAAAGGCTCGAAAGGCGAGTACTTTCACGCCATAGTGTGGTTCTCGATGGATGACGCTGCAACGATGGCGGAGGTGGTCACTCGTCTGTTTAAGAAGTGCCTGCTTTCTGAAATAGGCGCATCCATTGGAAGCGAATCGGCAATCCAATCGCAATCTCCAAAGTCTTTCTCCAAGATGACCGAAGGAAAAGCAATCTTCCTTGAGGAATTTCAGAAAGAAGCCACTGCGATACCGCACTTCTTCATTCCGCACGAGAACAAGGATCGAAGTCTGTCTGCCTATCTACCGAACAATTGCCCGGAGAACCTGGCGTATAAAGATCGTCTCTTCTACTACAGCCATGCCATGGCGGTTGAAGGAGGGTCCAAAAGCAGAAAAAGTATATCGGCGGGTATGGCTAAGGAACTTCGCACAACAGTGGCTGCTTTGTTCTTCAGTGATGCAGAGTCAGAAGAAGAGATAGGATCCCGCTTTACATGGATTGATTTCGATGGTGACTTGGATTCGTTGCTGCTCGCTATCAGCGATCCTGAAAGCCGCATCAAGACATCTGACGAATACTTTGAACCTCCCCAGACAAACACTAACTCATTTCTAGAATCGGTAACATTTAATACTTGCGTCGAAGGAGATCCGACAGCAGGGAAGACTGTGGAACTTCGATTTTCGCCAGGGTACAACGGCATCGTTGGCTCGAGAGGAAGCGGGAAAACCATGCTCGCATGCCTTCTCGCGGATAGGGGGCTCGACACCTACTCTAACTTCGTAGAAACAGGCAGCGTGAGATACAAATTGCGCGATGGCGTTCCTACAGGCAACCGACCTCAGTGTCTCTACCTTGGACAGGGCGAGCTAGAAGAGATTTACAGGGGAGGTAAGTACGAGGAAATACATTTCTTGGGCGAGCGAGTCTCCCCA
The DNA here is from genome assembly GCF_900119895.1 of Collinsella phocaeensis. GTDB lineage: Bacteria > Actinomycetota > Coriobacteriia > Coriobacteriales > Coriobacteriaceae > Collinsella > Collinsella phocaeensis. Next base: position 563,465 of record NZ_FQLR01000004.1, read on the forward strand.
TTGAAAGAGAAGGCGCAAAAAGAATCGGAACGAGCGTCCAAGAGGCTAGGCGAACTACTCGACCTTTCCAAAAGCCTAGTCATGGCGTTTTGTTCAAAGTACAGCGCTGTGCTCCGCATAGACCATCTCGACATTGCAACACCATCGGGAATCACTGTGGAGAAACCCTTCCTGCCACAAGCGGACATGCCGCAAGTTGAAAAGGCAAAGGATTCTCTCGAGGGGGTTGCCGACGCGCTATCCACAGCATCACAAGTATCCTCCACAGTCTCTTTCAAGGCATCATATCCTGAGAACGAGATACTGTTTGAAGCGCTTGAGATGGAAGCACGCGCTATCCAGCGTGACGTTCTTGCTATTGCGGATCGCGCTAACAGGTTCTCGAAACTTCTGGGGGAAATTGAACCATCTTGGTTCGCAAGTCGCGATGAGCTCGTCTCTCTATGCTCGGAGATACTGAAGAAGCACAATAGAACTGACGGCTCTGCGACACTCGCCCAGTATGAAGAGCAGACAGAGCGCGCCGCTGAGTTCCTAGACGATTTGCTTGCGCTTCGAATTTTTCTCAAGCACATAGATTGTGAGGCTCGAGAAGAGTACGGAAAAATACACAAGCCAATCAGCCCAATGAAACTGTGGAACGGCGAAGAAACCATCGAAGTCGCGCTCTTTTATGAAGACGACTCCTCATATGATGACCTGATTGAAGGTCTCATCGGGTCATCATCCAACAACGATTCCCAGGTACTTGTCGAAGCATTTCTCAGTCAATCCGATGGCAAACGAATGCATAAATGTTTCGATGGGAGGAAATTCAGATCCTGCTCAACATCAAGTCTTATTGAGCACTACCAGAAATTCTATGAATTAGCCAAGTCTTCGATAGCCAACGCCGGCGCTTTGAAAACATTGGTTGCAATTGACGGAGAGCCTATAGATGAAATGTCTCCAGGAATGAAGGCTCAGGCGCTTCTGAAGCTCTTTCTCAACGACGGCATCACTTCAGGGAGATGGACATATATCGTCCTCGACCAGCCGGAAGACAATCTCGATGTTGCAACCATTAAGGAATTCCTTATCGATCGACTAAAGAGCCTAAAGCTTAACGTTCAATTCTTCGTAGTTAGCCATTCTGCGCCCGTCATTGTAAACGGAGACGCGCGAACTGTTGTAGTGTGCCACAACGATAATAAGAGGATTGACTATGCCTATGGTCCGATGAACGACGGGGATATCAAGCAGTCCATAGCAGACGTTCTCGATGGTGGGGAGCGGTATCTGAAAATGCGTTTAAATAAGTACAACTTTCAGGTGGGAGATAGCTGATGATCACATGTGGGGCCAACGGAAACGTCGTCGTTCAAAATGGTGCGGAGTCCTTCGACTTGTCTTCTTCTGACGATTATTCCAATCTTGTTCTGAAACTAACATCTCCTGATGAAAGGGAGCACTTTCCTGCGGAGTTGTTCGAAGTTGATAAGGGTTTGACTGGTGACGAAAGAGCTAAGGCCGAGAGGTATTCTGAGTTCTTTTCCGATTTTATAAATAGAAGGGCAGCCAAACTAGAAGAGATTGACGTCCCGACGTTTGAGCAGCGTGAAGCTTCAATAAGGGCATTTATTGAACGCCTAAGGCGGGAGAACGATAGGTAGAAGTTCTACAATTGCTGTCTTCTGTAATTATTGCCGACTTATTGTCTCTAGAATATCGCCCGCACCACAGCTAGTCCAATGTCAGGGGTCGAGGAGAAAACTCGCTCCTGCAACTCTCGAAATAACTGGTGCTTTTTAATAGAGCCGCATGGTCTTTTCGAATTTCCCCTCGAAAAGACCATGCGGCATAAGCCATCTATTCAAAGAGGTTGAACCTATATTCTGGTGTCGCCCGTTCAAGAATTCTGGCGTTTATCACTTCAAGCTCATGATTGCTGTTAACATCCGCCCCCATGATTCGCTCAACACCAGCCAAATCAGCACCGAGTTGACGCGCAAGGGTGAGCTCCATTTTAGTTTCAGAACTTAGATAATCATACGCATGTAGGTTAAACACGTCAGTTGACCTTTGCTGGTGCACCTCAGAAAAGTCAAAGTTCTCCTGCATATAGTCAAGCAGGGGTGTTTGGCATATCAGCACAAGCTTGCGGTTCATACCTGCAAACATCTGCGTCTTTTGAATCATTTGGGCAAGAATCGTCTTGGCGGTCATTTTCCAATTCACGCCGGCCTTACGGCCGCGTGATACAACATGGTCAGCGAGCTCATAGTCGGCCAGCATGTTTTGTCGTTCATCCCATATCGTTCCTACGGTGTCCATCGTTTGCAATTCGATGGCAACAAAGTCTTGAACTTTGTCGCCATTGACAACAGCAAGAACATAATCGATGGATCCAACAGCTGTCTTGACCTCTGGGATAAGATAGAGCTCCCCGCCGGTAACATGAACATACTGAAGACAGTCGAGAAAAATCTTCTTACCCTCTGTTAGCCGATCGGGGCAAATGAGCAAAGGCTGTTCGCAAGTATTGAATACAAGTGAGCAGGTGCCAATTTTCGTATCAGGGTCACTCTTTCTCATTTTCGTACATATCCCAGAGCGATTGAAGGGACAGACTTGAGTAGATAAAACAATACTCAAGTCAGGAAAGACCGGGCCATTGGTGTAATATCCGAACATTTCGTTCACTGCGTACATAGCCGCTCCTCAGCAGTCTCCAAGTATTCACGACCCAAATCAATTCCGATAGATCTTCTTCCCATGTCACGAGCAACTTTGCATGTAGTTCCCGTTCCGACAAATGGGTCTAGCACTATTCCCCCTTGGGGGCAGGTAAGAGCAATTGGGTTCTTTACAAGATCCTCTGGATATGGGGCATAATGACTTTTGCGGTTTTGAGTGTCTTCGGGAATGATGTCCCAAACGTCAGAGATATTAGCGCCCTTATTGCTGTACTTAAGAAAGTAAAATCCCTTTTCAGCAAGCTCCTTGGCGCGGCCACTTAATTTTGTGGAGTCCCCGTGGGTAGTACGCGAAGCGCCTCTGATTACCATTCGGAAATCCGGAACTTCACCCTTCTCGACCTGTAACAACATATCTTCAAGCGCCCTCATCGCGCAAGATTTTTCCTCATCGGTGAGTTCCGTTGAAAGTTCGATTTTGCGACGATACCTCACACCGGATACGCCTGTTGCAGAGACAACCGCACCATGCTTCGTGCTCTTCGCTTTACGTGGCGGTTTACGAGCTGCATCTATATCATAAAAGTATCCATTGGGTGATTTTGTCAAAAAGAAGACGCTTTCCCAGAGGGTACGCATCTTATCCTTAGCATTGTCAGGAGCGCCTTTAAGTTTGTTCCAGACAACATGATTCCTGAGCGTAAAGCCAACGTCATCTGTAAGCCGTATGGCGACACGTTCAGGAACCATTATGAGAGATTTATCCTGATAAGAATCCCCGATATTTAGCCAAAAAGATCCTGCAGGCTTAAGAACTCGATAGACCTCAGCGCAGATCGCGACAAGGTTATTAACGTACTCCTGCCAGGTATCTTCAAGCCCGATTCCACCACCGGAATACTCTCGCTTCATGTAATACGGTGGGGAAGTAATGGCGCAATCGATGCATTCGTCAGGCAAAGATTTCAAAATATCAAGCGAATCCCCTTCGACTAAGAGGGGGTCAAGAGCCGTATCAGAAATGTATTGGGCTAACACGCCCGTATCCCGTGTAATCAAAGAAGGGTTCCCTTCGTCTAGCAATGATTCCGACTTTTTATTATCCCATTAGTGGAAGCTTCACACGATCGGATGGGATTGGATGACGACAAATTACAAACAACAGGTAGATTGGCCACACCCCACCACCACCCGCTACTCATCGAGGGCCGTCCGCAGCCCACCCGCCTCCGCTCCGTTGCGCGCACGGCTCGGAAACCGCCCCGCCCTGCGCATGAAAGCGATACTCACGGCCATGCCCGCCGCTCCGGCTGTGTATTGCTCCGCGGCTCGGGCCAGCCAGCTTCGCCTACGTGTTGCTCCCGGCTCAGGTCAGCCGGCTGCGCCGTCTGCCCTTCGCGGCGGTCGCACACTCCGGCTACGCTGTCTGTCCCTCGCGGCGCTGCGCATACACAGCCTACGCTCTGGGCATGGCCTGTTGGGAGTTTGACGTGCGCAGGTCGGGTCGGTTCCTCGCAGCGGCGCGCACTCCGCTACGGCAGATGGGCTGCTGCCCTTTCGCTCTTGTTCGCGGGTGGTGGTGGGGTGTGGCTGTCCTCGCAGCCCTCGCCGAGGGGCAGCGAGCGCGACCCTGCGGCGACGTCGCCCCGGGCTTCCGCACGGCCGTCACGCGCTCAAGAGAGGCGCCCCGGATCCCCGAGGGAGCCGGGGCACGCGACGACGTCCCGCAGCCGCCTGCGGCGGCATCGGGGCTCACCTGACCTGATGCGACCCGCCCGCGACCCCTCGGCGCTTCGCGGTCGCCTCGTCCTCGCCGCGCCACTTGGCGCGGTACTCCCACGGCTCCATGAGACCGGCAGCGACCTCGTCCATGTCCTGCCGCTTCTCGGCCGTCGTGTCCGTGATGATGCTGTCGTCGAACGTCACGCGCACGAGCCCCTCGTCGGGCAGCTCGACGCCCAGGCGCCGCTCCGCCGCCAGCAGCGCCCGGCAGATGCCCGCAATCGCGCCCTCGAGCGCGCGCTCGTGTCTCCGGATGTTGCGCATCAGCGCCGAGTTGTCCGCCGACACCTCCGTGGCCGTCTTCACGTAGCCGACGTTCTCGAGGTCGAAGTAGTTGATGCCGAACCCGCAGAGGTCGCCGAGCGTCTGCAGCGCGACCCTGAACGCCCGCGCCCGCGCCTCGGTCCTCAGCGTAGGCGCGAACTCATGGATCGTGTCCTCCGTGCTCATGACCTTCCTGAACACCGTGCAGTCCTGCCGCCCGAAGGGGATGGAGACGCGCCCGCCCCTGCCGTCGCGCTCCGTATCGAACATCACGTCCGAGAGGAAAACGCGCATCTTGCCGTTGTCGATCTCCGACATCATCGCGTCGTAGCACAGGTCGACCGCCTGAATGGCGTCAACCGCGTCCGCGAACACCGACTGCCCGTAGGGCGACATGTCCACCCGCGTGTTGTCGATGGCCGGCCTCACAAGCGAGAACGTCGGCCACGGCGAGCCCGTGTCGTACACCGGGCACACGCCCTCCGGCTTGACGCGGTTCCCGTCCCGGTCGAAGCACGCCGTGACGATCCGATACGTGCCCTCGCCCTCACCATCCGTTAGGCGAGAAGGACCCGCGCCCGCACTCTCTCCAAGAGATTCGCTTGGCGAGAAGAACGTGCCGTCAGCACCCTTCAAGTGCAGCTGCACCTGGTCGACCGCGCGCCCGCGCCAGAACGCCCGCGTGACGAACGCGCACTCGGTCACGCCCTCCTCGTCCCACGTGAGCGGCACCACCATCCGCGCGTCGTAGCGCCGCGCGCGCACCTCGCCCGCACCCGCGTCAACCCAGAGCGCCCACGCGCCCGTCCCCAGGCCGAACGCCCGCACCACGCACTCCTGCGCCGAGGCGAGAAACCCGGTCCGCGCCATCCACGCCGCGAGCCAGTCCGTGCACGCCTGCTCCTCGCACGCCACCTGCGTCCGGTCGTTCAGCAGCAGCGACCCCCACTCGCGGCACACCCGCATGGCGGGGTGGATCGAGCGCCTGTGAACCTCGTACACCCGCCCGACCCCGTCCGTGTCCCGGTAGTCGTAGAAGTCCCCGAGCGCCCGCATCCACCGGTCCCAGGCGCGAATATGAGGCTCCATGTCCTCCAGCGGCAGCGAGAACCCGAGCCCCCGCAGCCAGGCCCGAACATGCTCCGGCACCCAGTACTCGTCATCCAGCCCCTGCACAGCGCACCTCCCGCCTCGTCCGAACACGCCCATTGAACCCGCCCGTCACAAAGGGCAAAGAACAAAGAGCGCCAGGCGAGAAGAACGCCCGAGATTCAGCACCCAACTGAATTGCGCTTTGGGCGAGAAGAACGAGCGCGCACGCACCTACACCAGCGCCTTTCCACATTCTCGCGAGAGGCTGTCGATAACCTCCCGGCGCTCCGCGCGTTCCGTTGCCCAGCGTTCCAAAGCGTCTCATGCCGAGAAGAACGTGCCGTGGGCCCGATGTGGAAAACTCCCGCATGCCGCCCGTATAATGGGGCGTACGGGACGAGAAGAGCCGTGCGCCCATGCGTCGGCCCAGGCTCGCGGGAGCCTCCAACGGCGCGGCCGGGCAATGTCCCCGTCGAAAGGATCAAGATGGTCACTCATACGCTCGGCACGGGCACGCGGACGGCGGTGCTCCTGCACGGGGGCGGCCTCTCGTGGTGGAACTACCGGGCAGTCGCCGACCTGCTCGCCGCCAACGGGTACCGCGTCGTGCTCCCCGTGCTCGACGGGCACGCCGGCTCGGACCGCCCGTTCACCTCGATCGAGGACAACGCCTCCGAGCTCGTGGCCCTCATCGACCGCGCGCTCGGCGGGCGCGTCGACGCGCTCGGCGGCGTCTCCCTCGGGGCGCAGGTCGCTCTCGAGGCCCTTGCGCAGCGGCCGCAGATCGCGGGGCGCGCCGTCATCGAGAGCGCGCTCGTGCTCCCCATGCGCGCTGCCCGCGCCCTCGTCGCGCCCGCCGTCGCCCTGAGCCACCCGCTCGTGCGGCGCCCCTGGTTCTCGCGGGCGCAGTTCGCAAGCCTTCACCTCCCCGAGGAGCTCTACGAGCCCTACTACCGTGACAGCTGTGCCATATCGAAGCGGGACATGATCGCCTTCATGCGGGAGAACAGCTCCTACCGGCTGAAGCCCGAGCTCGCGGGCTGCGGGGCGCGGGCCACCATCCTCGTCGGCGGGAAGGAGCCCCGCATCATGGTGCGCTCGGCGCGCGCCCTGGCTGAGGCCATGCCGGGCAGCACGCTCGTCGAGCACCCTGGCTGGCGGCACGGCGAGGCGAGCTTGTGGTATCCCGAGGTCTATCTCGAGGCGTTCGAGGGTCGCCCATAAGCAAGTTTTCCTGGATAAGAAAAAAAGGAGGCTTCGTGATCCCTACCCACACGAACTCACGAAGCCTCTTAGTTATGGGTATAAATCGTTTAGATGATAATGAATACCTCAATAAACCTCTAATTTGATATACCGGCCTTTCACTCTGATTAAGGACAACTATCCCAAGTGCCTGTTGACACGAAGCGACCCCATTCAGCAAAGGGATGGCATCATTCATGCCAACATCCCCGAGTTCATGCGGGAAGAGAGGACATTCTAGGAGGGCAATGCCTCCTTTCGATACCCGCCTGCGTGCGGCTGATCTTGAATGGGCGCCTTTGGCCTTCATTTGCTTTTATGCGCCTGCTGCATCGATTCAACGCATATTGACCTGGCGATGACAGGATTGATAGCAAGCGGACAATCTGATCGTCGAGGCCCCGCCGCCCGGAAAGTGTGCAACGCGCGAGAAAGGGCCCAGCGACGATTTCTTCGGGATGTCTCGGTGCTAATCCTAGGCCGCGATTGGGAGGCGCAACCGCTTCCGGGCGCACGCGCGCGCCGGCGCGGCGAGGGACCGCAGGTGCGATGCGCGGGCGACGAAGACAATCAAAGGCAGTTTGATGAAAAAGATATATACTATTTTCATCAAAAAGGAGGAGCGCTATGACAGAAGCAGAGGCCATCGCTAAGCGCATAGAGAGCTTCGGCGCCGGCAGGGCCTTCACAGCCGCCGACTTCTCCGACGTCGCAGGCCGACGCAACACTGCCAACGCGCTCGGGCGCTTGCATGCAAAGGGAGGAATCGCCCGCGCCATCCGCGGCGTCTACTACGTGCCGGAGCGCAGCGCGCTCATGGGCACCGAGGTGCCGGCCAGCGCCGACGAGGTCGTGCGCGCCATCGCCCGTGCCAACAAGTGGATCGTCGCACCGTCCGGCGACGCGGCGCTCAATGCGCTGGGCCTCGACACGCAGGTGCCCGCAAAGCTCGTCTATGTTAGCAGCGGTCCGTACAAGCGCTACGAGTACGGGCCGTACGATATCGAGCTCCGGCACCGCGCCAACCGCGACCTGCTCGACTGCTCGCAGATCACCTGCACCATCGTGCAAGCCCTCAAGGCGCTCGGACGCGAAAATGTGGGCGACGAGGAAATCAGAACGCTCGCGCGCAACCTCACGGAAGGGCAGGCCGGCGCGTTCCTGGAAGAGTCGGCGGGGCTCACCTCCTGGGTTGCCGACGCTGCGAAGAAGATATGGGAGGCGAAGCATGGACAGGATCGCTAGGGCCTCGACTGGCGAGCGCAGGCTGGTCTTCGAGGCCGCCGCGCAGAGGATGGCGCTTGCGCCGGCCGTCGTCGAGAAGGACTTCTGGGTGTGCTACACCTTGGACCACCTTTTCCACAGAAGCGGCTTCGCCGAGTCCATGGTGTTCAAGGGCGGTACGAGTCTGTCGAAGGCTTTCGGGCTCATCGAGCGCTTCTCGGAGGACATCGACCTCATACTCGATTGGCGACTCCTGGGCTACGGCGAGGACGAACCGTGGGAGCCGCGCAGCAACTCGGCGCAGGAGCGGTTCAAGGCCGACAGCATCGAGCGCACGAACGCCTTCCTGGCCGACGCCTTCGTCCCGAAGCTCAGGGCTACGCTCTCCGAGTCCCTCGGCACCGAAGCGTCCGTTAGGTGCGGGGTCGAGGAGGAGACCGTGTACTTCGACTACCCGCGCTCCTACGAGTCTGCGGGCACGCTCGACACCATCAAGCTGGAGATAGGACCCATGGCGGCATGGTCGCCCTCCGAGGAGGCGGCGATAACCCCGTACGCGGCGGACGTGGTTCCGTTCGGGCCCGAGCTGTCGACCACGGTGCGCACCGCGAGTCCTGTGCGCACGTTTTGGGAGAAGGCCACCATCCTGCACCAGGAGGCCAACAGGCCCGAGGGCAAGGCTATGCCCAGGCGCTACTCCCGCCATTACTACGACATGTACCGCCTTGGCCACTCGTTCGTGCTCGGCCGCGCTGTCGCGCAGCCTGGCCTCCTCGAACAGGTCGTCAGGTTCAAAGAGAAGTTCTACCGCACGCCGTGGGCCAAGCTGGCCGACGCGAGGCCCGGCACGCTCAGGCTCGCCCCTCCAAAGGGCAGGCTCGACGAGTTGGCGGTCGATTACGCCTCGATGAGGCCGATGCTGTTCGGCAGCTACCCGAGCATCGATGAGATAGTCGCCTATATGGCGGAGCTCGAGGAGACCATCAACGGGCTAAGCTGATCAAGGGCGCCCCAATTCCGGGCGCCTGCCGGAATCGAAGAGGCGGAACGGGCAACGCGAGGTGCGAGGGCTTCTTCGGGAGGCTGAAGATAGAGTTCTTCCACGGCTGCGACTGGACCGGGGTTACACTCGAGGAGTTCATGGGGATGCTCGACGCCTACCTCAGATGGTACAGGGATGTCAGGATAAAGGGCGACCTGGATTACAGGAGCCCCATGCAGTACCGCAGGGACTTGGGTCTGCTAGCAGCGTAGGATGGATTTGGTCCAGGATCACCACCGCAGTCCCGATTGGTGAAAAATGCATTGACGGTATCAATCCGCACCTCTCCGAAGGAGAGGGCGTGCGAGCGCGGCCGGCGCTCACGGCGTAGATGGGCCGCGACCTTGGCGCGCAGCTCCGCGGCCCCGAAGGGCTTGCGGACGTAGTCGTCGGCGCCCAGGCCGTAGCCGGCCACGGCATCCTCCTCGGCCACGCGAGCGGTCAGGAAGATGATGGGCCCGTCGAAGTCCGGGCGGATCTGCCGCACGAGCTCGAAGCCGTCGAGCCCCGGCATCATGACGTCGCAGAGCACGAGGTCGAAGCGCGAGAGGTCCATCCCCGGGACCGCCGTCGGGTCCGCCGCCCTGACGACCTCATGGCCGTCGCGGCCGAGGACGCGCGCGAGCGCGTCGAGGATCGCCCGTTCATCATCCACTGCCAGTATCCTCGCCATGTTAGACCTCCTGAAATTCCCGTCGGAATTGTACTAGTGCCGCGCTCAGCGGTCCAGAGCCCTGCGCGCAGCCGCGGGCGTCTCGGCCGCGTCGCACGCGCGGTAGCGCACGCCCGAGCCGCCGCGCGCCTCGATCTCGAGCCAGCCCTCGCCGTCCGACTCTCGCCCGAAGAAGATGAGCTGGAGCTCTCGGACATTGCCCCTGTCGTCCGCCGCGTCCACTAGGTAGACGTAGTTTGCCCCCGCTCCGGTGGCGTCGGCGTAGGAGCTCGCGTGGCTGCCGGGCTCGGGCGCGGGCGCCCACATGGCGATCTCAGGGTTGGGCAGCACGCGGTCGGCGATCGAGCGCAGCGCCGATCCCCAGCCGGCGTCGAGCAGGGCATTCCCGCCCAGGACGAGCGCTGCGGAGAGGAGGGCGAGCACGGCGGCGAGCGGCTTCCTACGCATCTGCTCTCCCGTCCTCGAAGCGGCAGAACCAGGCGATAAGGACGGGGGCGGCTGCCAAGGTGAGCACGAGGCCAGCGAGCGCAGTCGCGAGGAGAGGGCCCGCCGCGCGTGCGGCGTCGATGAAGGCCTCCACTCCGAGCGACCCCAGGCGCGCGGGCCAGACGAGCGGCACCCAGCTCAGGGGCGTCGCCAGGGCACCGGTGAGCTCGCCGGTCATGAGGCCGTGTGCAAGTCCGCCCACTGAGAAGAACGCGAGGAGCATCCCCGCCGCGCCGGCGCCGATGGCGGCGTTGCGGCCGAGGCACAGGGCCGCGCCGAGCCCCAGCGCGTAGAGGGGCAGGCTGCCCAGCACGATGCCCGCCCAGGCGGCCGCAAGCGGAGCGGGCCCGAGCGGCAGGCGCCCGGCAACGGCGAGCACAGCCCCGAACACGCCGAGCGCCACGGCCAGCGCGGCGGCGCCGAGCGCCGCAAGGGCGAGCAGCTTCGCCGCGACGGCGCGCCCGCGCGAGGGAACCGCCGTGAGGTTGGCGAGGCGCCCGGCAGCGCGCTCCTCGTCCACGGCGAGCCCGCAGACGATGGCGGACATGAGCGGCATGAGGGCGCCGAGGAACTGGACGTAGGCGTCCGCGCCCAGCGCCGGGTCCCATCGGGCTACGGAGAAGTACTCGCCGCAGGCAAGACCGGCTGCCAGGCCGCAGACGAGGTGCACCGCCGCGAGCGGGGAGCGCGCCAGGCGCAGGGCCTCGGAGAGCAGGGCCCGCGGGAGAGTCATGCGCGGCGTCGGGTCGGAGAGTCGTGCCATGGTCATCACCTCTCCTCGGAGCGCGCGAACCAGGCCGCGCCCGCCGCCGTGAGCGCGGCGAACGCGAGCGCGCAGACCGCAAGGCCCGCCAGTGTGAGCATGCCGTCCGCCGTGAGCGCCCCGCCGAGCGCCATGTCCGCCGCGAGTGGCTCGCCGCTCGGCAGCACGGGGATGAAGCTCGTGGGGATGACCATGCTCGCCGACGGCGGAAAGAGCTGCGGCAGCGGCACCAGCGACCAGGCGAACCCACCCACGAGTTGCGCGGCGAGCGGGCAGAAGATGCCCGCGAGCATGCCGAGCCGCGCCGTGAGGAAGAGCCCTGCGGGGATCATCCACGCCGCGGTCACCGTGTTGGCGAGTGCGCAGAGGAGCATTGTGAGCGTGCCCGCGGCCGTGAGGCCCTGCGAGGAGAACGCCGAGCCCGCGAGGTAGATGCCGAAGACCACGAGGTTCGAGAGCGTGCAGAGCGCGAGGCACCAGAGCGCCTTGGCCCACCAGGCGCGCCCGAGCGGGAGGCCCAGGCCTAGAAGCCCCCGCATCCGCGTGCGCGCGTCCGCTCGCGCGACGCAAGCCACCACGAGCGAGAGAGCCACGGGCAGGAAGAGCGCGTACCAGTAGTTCCACGCGCTGAAGATCTGCGCGCCCCGGTAGGGCATCGCGCCGAGCAGCGGCATCGGCAGCGCCATGAGCACGGCCAGGCGAACCGGTGCCGCGTGGCGCGACTTCAGGGCCTCAGCGCGCAGACCCGCGAGCAGGCCGCCTTTCTCGCCCGTCATGCCGTCACCTCCCCGCGCGCTCGTCGCCCCTCCCGGCAGACGCTCATGAAGAGTTCTTCGAGGTCCTGCCCGGGTCGAAGCGCATCCTCGTAGGCGAGGCGCCCCCTGTAGATGATGCCGATGGTGTCCGCCATCTGCTGCACCTCGGAGAGGATGTGGCTCGAGACGATCACCGTCGTGCCCGCCGCCGCGAAGCCGCGGATCTGGTCGCGCAGCTCCTCGATGCCGATGGGGTCGAGTCCGTTGGTGGGCTCGTCGAGCACGAGCAGGCGTGGCCGGGCGATCAGCGCCAGCGCGAGCCCCAGGCGCTGCCGTATGCCCATCGAGAAGCGCCCGGCGCGCTTATTCCCGGTGTCCGCGAGGCCCACGGCGGCGAGCACATCATCTACGCGGCTCTCGGGAAGGCCCAGCAGCGTGGTGCGCACGCGCAGGTTCTCGCGCGCGGTGAGGTTGGGGTAGAGCGGCGCCTCCTCGATGAGGCTGCCGATTGCGTAGAGGTCCTCGCGGCGCCAGGCGTGCCCGGCAAAGAGGATCTCCCCGGCCGTCGGTCGCAGCATCCCGCAGATCATCTTGAGCGTTGTCGACTTGCCGGCGCCGTTGGGGCCGAGCAGCCCGTACACCTCGCCCTCGCGGATATGAAGGCTTACGTCGGCCACGGCATCCTGCGCCTGGTCGCCGCGGCCGAAGCGCTTGGTGAGCCCGCGCGTCTCGAGCATGTAACCCATGGGTTTATCCTTTCTCTTCCGGGCGCGCGGGCCGAGTCGCCGTGCCCGCGCGCCTTACCTTTCGGGTTCACCATCCATGGTGGGGCGCGTTTCTAACGAAGCCGTAACGGCCGTTGGGCTCTTTTGGCGCCAGCCCTTCTCGACCCGTACGCCACTCATGGTATGTTTATCGCGATAATAAGGACGGAGGTGCCCGTGGCACGCAATAAGTACCCGGAGGAGACGGTCGAGAAGATTCTCGACGTTGCCGAGCGGCTCCTCGTGGAGCGCGGCTACGAGCACACCACGATGATCTGAGACAAGCCCGTCTGGCAGCTGTCCGATAGGCTTGGTCGCAACAAGCTGAACAAGTTCGTCAGCGACTGGAACTTTGCCTGGGTTGAGCTGCAGAACACCAGCGACAGGGACGCCTGCCAAGATTGGAAAGGCCATTACGAGGGGTAAGCTATATGAGCGAAAACGAGCCAGACGCGATATCTTTTAGACAGGACTTCCCGGCGCTCGACATTCCCAGCGAAGAGCTGATTGGCTACAAAAGGACAATGTCGGAGTTCAATAAAACCGCCAAAACCGAAGCAAAACCTGATTCGTGTTACATATGCGGAAAGCCCATGACGAGTTTCTGCAATTCTCACACCATCCCCCAGTATTGCCTTAAGGAAATCGATGTTGATGGCAAACTATTGACCACAGCCGCATTGATAGGCGGAAACCTCATCGACTCCGAAGTCGGAATTGCTGGAGCAGCAACTTTTAAACGAGTTTGCAGACAATGTGACTCGGAATACTTCAAGCTCTACGAGACACCGGAAACACTTCTTTCCGAGCCTACATCTCAGGTTTTGGGTCAAATTGCAGCAAAGAATCTTCTTCGCGAAATTTCAAAAGGCAGGCTTGAGCTAGGCTTGCATACCGCCTTGGGTGAGCGATCGAACCCTGAGTTCGACACAATGATGGCAGTTAGAGCTGTTGATATGAAAGAAGACGAGAAGGCTTTTAAAACGGCCGTTAGGGTCGGCGGAAGCGAGAAGCCATCCAAGGCATATCATTTGGTCTACTACAAGCTTCTTCCATACGTTGTCCCATTTGCCTTCCAACAAATGATTAGTCCAATGGCAGACTTCAATGGCGGGCTTATCAACAACTCATACAATCCCAGCACCAACTACAAGATGGAGCCTATCCATATATGCATCTTGCCATCCAAGGGTGCCACTGCAGTACTAATGTTCCGCAGCGAAAATGCCAACAGATACAGAAAATTTGAACAGCAATTCAGGAGCTTGAGCGAGCAGGCCAAGCTGCTGTCGATCGTCAAACTCGTGTTTGCCTATTCTGAAGACGTCTTGTTGTCGAAGAAGCTCCCGCAGTCTGTGCTTAAAAATGAAGAATTGACTTATCTTGCAAGGATGAACCATAACTACTTTGGTTTTGCTAATAGCCCAAATGATTACAAGAAGCACATCTATGAAACAGCCTTGGAAGACCATGCAATTAACAACCTGCCCGACCCTCCAAATCTTCTTCTCGAGGAGTACGCTCTGGGAAATCTATAGCTGGTTCCCAAATGGTTTCTAAATCCTGAAACCTCGGTGTTAGCAGGGACTGCAATTTGTCACAAGATGGCACCAGAAACCAACGGATATAGGGATTGACGATTGAGCGGGAGTAGGCTGACATGGATTTGACCTGCACTCTTGAGCGCCGCACTGTATCGCTGAGTTTCGTTTCGTACGTGAGTCACGGCAAAGCCACCAGCGACGGCGGTGAGTAAATACGATAATCTGGCCTCCGTTCCCGCGTTGGGACGGAGGCTTTTTCTTTGTCGTTTCACTCCTTTTACCTGCGATTATTTTCATTTGGGAGCTTGCGTGCTATCCAGGAGTGAAAAGACCCGACAGCGGTCTGATATTGAAAGCCCCACGCCCCCAGCGTGGGCCGAGCGTAGCTTTTGCAAACCCTCCCGATATTAAGTTGACAGCTGAATATAGCTGTTTACCTCGGGGTTATAATCGCCTCAACCATTAATTTCCTCTAGATAGGTTACCCATGATGTTCAATACCGCCGAATCGCTTCTTATTGTCGAGGCCGGAAACACCGGCAAGTTCTCCAAGCTTCTCTACAACATGATCGGAAAGAACGATGATACAGAGGCTGGTCCGACCGGCCCCGTCGACGGCAGCGTCGATGCCTCCATCTTCAACGAGGACCAGTTCGCTCAGACCGCCATCTCGTCGAGCCAAAAGGTCGTCTTCATCGGCTGGCCGGAAGGCGCCGGAGACTACATCGACGCGATTCGGCTTGACAACCCCGAAGCCATCGACGAGGAAGGCGTCTACATCGGCGTGAGCGGGAACCACGCCTGCATCACGGTGAATACCGAGCCGCCTTCCAAGGGGGACTATTGGAAGTTCCTCGAAAGAGCGAGGGAGCACGGCATGGAGTTCGATGACCTTCTCGCAGCCCTGCGTCCCGAAGAGGAGGCGGCGGAACCCGAAGAAAGCAATGATTCCAATCCCTTGCTTGGTTTTGCCAAGATGCTAGGCAAGACCATCGGGAGGGCTGCCGCCGATGGCGCGAACGGCATCAACCAGGCCGTCGTCCTCCATCAGAAGGCGGGCGAGATCCGCGACCAGCGCTACCAGTACGCTGTGAAACGCTTCTACTACGAGAAGCTCAAGGGCTTCGTCGAGGCGTAGGGATGAACGATTTCGACAAGGGGTTCGAGTTCTCCGCGCGCCATGTCGCTGCCGTGCCCGCTGGGATGGATGCCACGAGCTGGGTGAACAGCGTGGAGGCCGCCATCGAGGAGCTGTACTCCGCGATGAACTCCTACGACCACTACAAAAACAGTAAGGCGGCGCAGGACTCCCTCAAGGGATTCCTAGCGGAGGAATGGGCCTTTGGGACGGCGAACGTCGACGCTGCCGTTAAGAGGGTCGACGCCAAGGGTATCAGGCTCGACTCGCACGACCTCGGGTCTGCGGATGTGGCCTGGGGCGCTGATCAGTACCAGCTCAAGTTCCTGATCGACCCAAAGAACATCGCGCGCAAGCTCGCGACGACGCTTCGCGATTCGTACAACGGCAGGTCGAAAAAATATGCGGATCTCTCTTTTGACGAGTGGGCCGTTGAGAAGGGCTTCGCGGGCAAGACCCCAGACGACTTGCTCTACGGCGACATGGGAGGCCTGATTCCGTCGGACAAGCTTGAAGCAGCCAAGCAGTACACGCTGATGCGCATCGAGCGCGCGAAAGGCCGCGGCTTGGACGAAGAGGTGCGGCGCTGGACGAAGGTGCGCGACAATCTGACGGACCGAATCAAGACCCCTGAGGGCGTTGAGGGCAGGCTCGCCACGAACGAGGAGATGCGCCGAAAGGCGGCCGACGTTTCGAACAAGAAGAAGCTCGACCCTGCGGACGACGGCATGACCACGTCCCAACTAATTGCTGCAAGCGACATGGTGAAGCAATCGCTCAAGGCCGGTGGCACAGCCGCCGCCCTGAGCGCCGCCCTGAGTGTTGCCCCCGAGATCTACCGCGCCATCGATTACCTGATCGCAGAAGGAGAAATCGACGACGAGCACTTGAAGTCCATCGGGACGGCGGCATGCGCCGGCGCCGCCAACGGGTTCGTGTCCGGATCAGCGACCGCGGCAATCACGGCCGCCGCAGCAAAGGGCACCTTCGGCGAGACGGTAAAGGCCGCCGCAATGGGATCGAGGGGCGCAAACGTCATCGCGTCACTCGTCGTGCTAACCATGGAGACGTGCCGAAACTCCTATCTCGTGGCGTCGGGGCAGATCGAGGCCGTCGAGATGGCGAAGAACATGGGCCAATCCGTGTTCTCAACCGTCATGATGCTTGGCGGGGCAGCTGTCGCGACCGCCTTGACAGGCGGGGCAGCTCTCCCTGTGCTCATCGGGTCCTTCGTCGGCGGAGCGGCGGGAAGCATGGCGTTCAAGCCCGTCTCGTCTTGCGTCATGAAGGTGTGCGTCGATTCTGGTGTCACGTTCTTTGGCCTCGTCGAGCAAGACTACGAGGTTCCCAAGCGCCTGCTTTCGATGCTCGGCATCAAAGGGGCGAGCATTAAAACGGCAAAGATAAAGACAGCCGCCGTTTCGGCGGCGCCCCGGCTCTCTGTGCCATCCGTGAAAACGGTGTGCCTGCACACCGCAGACGTCGTCTTCTTTGAGCGAGGACTCGTCGGAGTCAACAAGGTCGCCTATTCGTAAGACGAACCGGATGTGCAGCCTTTTATAACCCAGCGATCTCTGAAGAAGCGCTTCCATTGAGCAACTGGGGCTGTCGTACGGGCATTCGGAATGGGGCTAATAGCGTATTGCCGCTCATGCTCCAAAGGCAATCTGCTGCTGCGCGTGAAACGGACCTACTGCTTTGCAAATCAATTGAGTCGTTCCAAAATCGTGAACCGAGGGGTTGATTCGTCTAAGTCGCGTACGAATCAACCCTTCGGCGTGGTGCGACACGCAACGGCAGCGCTCGTATTCAATTAGTCAAAGAGCGGGAACGTCGCGTTGGATTCGATTACGGGCTAAAGCCTGATATGGATGATGCCGATGCTGCTGGCGATCAGAACAAGAGCTATCAAGGCCACAACGGCTGCCAAAACTACGTGCAACGGCTTCATTTATGTCTCCTGCCGAATATGATAGAAACGATTAAAACAGCTGCTGATAAAATACCACCAGCAGCTAAACTACCCAACAGCATGAACGAGGCTTGTTTTGGAACAGGACAAACACGAAGAGGGCGTTCGACACGGATTCGCCTCCGAGCACGACGAGCGCCAAGGGCGATCTCTAGAAGAGGCGGCCCAGAAGAAAAAAGGGCGAGGCAAGAGTGTCTTCGGCTTTTTAATATGAGTTGAACATTGTCAAGTGGCAAAAAGGCCCTGCCCTCCGCGGAGCTACCGCGGAGGGCAGGGTCCATCTATCTTCACCCGGTGGCCGCGCCGCTTGAGGGCGTGTCTGCTCGACGCACGTTCGGCACTCTAATATCCGCGGGTCGGAACCGCATCTCGTTGCTACGGCTGGGGGCCTCCGCTCGGTCGCAGTCTCGTGGCGGGCGTGGCGGTCTCCCGCCGCCCAGAAAAAGGACTGGAACGGCCTCCCAACGGCCTCGAGCGCGGCGAGCCCCCGGGGTCGGACTCCTATGGGGCCGCGGGCGCTACCGGGCCATGAGCGCTATCGCCCAGACCCAGCAGGCCATCTCGCGGGCCGTCGCGCAGTTCGCCACGCACGGCCTCTTCCCCGCCTGGGACATGGCGTCCCGCCTGTCCTGCAGGCGGCGGTTGCACTTCGCGGCGTGCCTCGACACGGCCGGCGCGACCCCGTGGCCCGGCCTCGGCTTCTTGGGGTGCCTCGTCGACATCGGGACGTGCCAGGACGCCTCGACCAGCGCGCGCCGGACGTGGCCGTTACCGGCGCGGGTGATCCCGCCGCGCGACTCCGTCTCGCCGCTCGAGCGCTCCGAGGGGGCCAGGCCGCACCACGAGGCGAACGACGGCGCGGTCGGGAACCTCGAGAAGTCGCCGGCCTCGGCGGCGAGCAGGAAGGCACTCGCGACGTCGATGCCCTTCACCAGGCAGAGCGCGTCGACGACAGGCGCCCACTCGGGGCGCGCGGCGGCCTCCTCCACCTTGCGCTCGAGCTCCCTCTTGGCCTCGGCGCAGCGCTCCACGGCGTCCATGTAGTGCTCGTAGGCGGCCGCGTCGTCGGCCTCGCCGAACTCGATCGACCTCGCCCACCTCCAGTACGCCTCGGTCCAGTTCGACCTGCGGCGCCCGGCCGGCGTCGTCTCGTCGAACACCAGGCCGTGCCTGAGCAGGAACTTGGACATGCGCTGCCTGGCGCGCTGCAGGTCGTCGCGGGCGTCCTCGAGCGCGCGGGAGAGGTCCCGGGCGGCCTCGGTGCGGTCATCGGGCACCCACACCTCGACGACGTTGCGGCAGGCGAGGAGCCTGGCCAGCCACTCGGCGTCGCGCCGGTCGTTCTTGCGGCCCCGGTCGGCCGCGGGCCGGTGCATCTTGGAGACGGCGCCCACGGCGCAGTCGACGCCGAGGGCGCGCAGGGCGCGGCACAGGTGGAAGCCGGTCGGGCCGCTCTCGTACACCGCCTTGGGCGACTCGAACCCCAGGACCCACTCGGCGACCGACGCCGGGTCGTAGCCGAACCTGGCCCGGACCACCTCGCCGGTCATGGGGTCGAAGGCGCATGCGGAGATGCTCCTCGCGTGGACGTCGAGACCGATGGCTGTGACATAATTGGACATGGCGGGCCCCTCTCCGTCGCATGTGGCGCGCGGCCACGGTTGGCGTTACGACCATTGTCGCCCGACCCACGATAGAGCTACAAGGGGAGGGGCTCCCAATGTTCAACTCATATCGTCTCGGAAAGCTCTCACTCAAAGCCAAGCTCGCCGTGTTTGTCGTAGCCGCAGTGATCGCTTTCGGCTTCTTCGGCTTCGCCCTTCCTTGGATGGCAGACAACCACGAGACGCAGTATCTCGCGACATCGGACCTCAAATCGGCTGTCGACATCGACAGCCTCTCCACGATCGACTACACCTACCACGGCATCGCCGAGAAGCACGGTAAGTTTCTCTGGCAGGATCGCGTGGACTATCGCGTTAAATACGAGGCTCACATCCGCGCATCCTACACGCTGAGCGACATTCAGTTTGAGATCGACGAGGATGATAAAGTCGTCACTGCCTATCTCCCCAAGGCGCAGATTGGCGACCCCCAACTCGACAACAGCAAGTTCGGCTACCTTCCCGAGGGCGCAACAGCGGACATGAAGGACGTCATCGCGCTTTGCCGCGAAGACGCCACAAACGATGTCGACAAGAAAGAGATAAAGGAGCAGGCGGAAGCGAGCCTGGAGGACACCGTCAAAGCGCTGACCCTGCCGCTTATCGGCGATGAATACCAGCTCGAATTCAAGCCAATCGCCGAGTACAACGAGGAGGCCGATTCCAATGCGTAAACCATGGCTTGCCTGCCTCGCCCTTGCAGCAGCGCTGTCGCTCTCCGCGCTTTCCAGGGACGCGTCCCGAAAATTGGTGTAGCCGGCATCCCGGCCGGCGCCCGAAAGGGCGCGGCCGTTCCCTAGAATCGTAGTCACCACAACAGACGGTTCTGGAGAAAGGAACGACCGCTATGGACACTGTACACGAGGAGGCGCTCGCCGCCGCCGGCGTCCGCGCCGACGGCACGATCGACATCAACGCCGCGCTGAGGTCCCTGCTGGAGGGGCTGCTGAACGCGGTCATGGACGAGCAGGCGTCCGAGCTCGGGGTGCCGCGCAACGGCTACCGCGAGCGCTCGCTCGACACCTGCGTCGGGCGGGTGACGCTCAGGATCCCCAAGCTCAGGGAGGGGACGTACTTCCCCGAGGACGTGGTCGCGCGCTGGTCGCGGACGGACACGGCCCTCGCCTCGGCCGTGTGCGACATGTGGGCGGCGGGCATCTCGACCAGGAAGGTCGAGGCCGTCGCCTCCGACCTGGGCCTCGAGTCGATGGGCCGGTCCCGCGTGTCGCGGCTGTGCGAGGGGCTCGACGGCGAGGTGGCGGAGCTGCGGGGCGCGGACCTCTCCTCCGAGGAGTGGCCGTACCTGTGGCTCGACGCCACCTACGTGCCGTGCCGCGAGGCCGGCGCGCCGAGGTCGGTGGCGCTCGTCACCGCGGTGGCCTGCTCGGGCTCGGCGCGCAGGCGCGTCGTGGGCATAGAGTGCATCGACACCGAGTCCTACCTCTCCTGGCGCGGCTTCCTGCTGTCGCTCAGCTCCCGCGGGCTCTCGGGCGTGCGCCTCGTCGTCTCGGACGCCCACGAGGGCCTCGTCCGGGCCGTCCGCGAGGCCCTGCCCGGCGCCGCCTGGCAGCGCTGCATCGCGCCCCTCGAGCGCAACGTGCTGGAGCGCTGCCGCAGGAAGGGCGACGGCTCGGCCGCCGTCGCGGCCCTCAAGGCCGCCTTCGCCGAGGCGGACCCGGCGCTCGTGAGGGCGGGCTACCGCCGCGCCGTCGACCTGCTCGCCGCCGTGGACGAGCGCGGCGCCGAGCTCCTCGAGGAGGCCGCGCCCGCGGCCCTCGCCTACCTCGCGTTCCCCCGGGAGCACCGGCACTGGGTGAGGACGAACAACGTCCAGGAGCGCATGAACTGCGAGATCAAGCGGCGCACGAGGGTGGTCCAGGTGTTCCCGTCGGCGGAGTCCCTCGTGCGCCTGGTCGGGGCGGTGTGCTGCGACCAGAACGACGCCTGGGCGTGCGAGCGCAACTTCATCGACAGGAGGAGCCTGGAGCCCGGCTACGAGCGCGAACCCCTGCCCGAGGAACCCGGCGGCGAGGAGAGGGTGCTCAGGCTGGTGGAGGAGGCGTTCGACAGGAAGAGGAGGGCGGCGTAGCATACGGGGCGGGGCTGCGACCCCGGGGGAACGGCCCTACACCACTTTTCGTGACGCGATACTTTCCAGTTGCGCCAAAAGCAGCGAAACGCCCGATTTCTCGGGTTATACCGAGATTGCGGAGCTTGCCACTGTCGAGTGCACGTTCCACAACGTCGCCGAAGTCTACAACGACGGTACGAACATGCTGTTCGGGATAAACGTGGGATACAAGAAGGCTTGGTTCGAGTGCGACGGAACGGTCCAGCTGGGCGTCGATGTCTCCAAAGTTCGAATCGACGGGCCGGATACGAACAACGTCGTCACCATTACGGTTCCCAACGCGCAGGTTATCGGCCAGCCCCAGGCTGACGAGAGCACCTTCTCCGATATCCACAGCGACACCGGGCTGCTGACCCCCATTACGACGGTTGACCAGTCCATCGCGCTTGAAGAAGCGCAAAAAGAGATGAAGGAAAGCGCTGAGGCCAATTCGACGCTGATGAACGGCGCCCGCGAAAGGGCGAAAACACTTCTAAGCCAATACGTCACAAAGATCGGCGACCTGCAAGGAGTAAAGTACGAGGTCCAGTTCAGGGATGCCGAATAGGTTGGCTTTATAACTGAGTCGATCTTGAGAGGGGCTGCGAAAGCGGCCCCTCCTTTTTCAGTTGCCAACTGATTTGCGGGGAGCTTGAGATAAAACGGCGAGCAAGACTCTCTAGCCCGGTTCTTTCGCTCGGTTTCTAAAGCGCTTTGGGGCCGTGCATGAGGTCGAAATAGAAGCCACCTGTAACGATTCTTTCAGTCATCGTATCGCGTCACGAAAAGTGGTGTAGGGCCGTTCCCCCGGGGTCGCAGCCCCGCCCCGTATGCTACGCCGCCCTCCTCTTCCTGTCGAACGCCTCCTCCACCAGCCTGAGCACCCTCTCCTCGCCGCCGGGTTCCTCGGGCAGGGGTTCGCGCTCGTAGCCGGGCTCCAGGCTCCTCCTGTCGATGAAGTTGCGCTCGCACGCCCAGGCGTCGTTCTGGTCGCAGCACACCGCCCCGACCAGGCGCACGAGGGACTCCGCCGACGGGAACACCTGGACCACCCTCGTGCGCCGCTTGATCTCGCAGTTCATGCGCTCCTGGACGTTGTTCGTCCTCACCCAGTGCCGGTGCTCCCGGGGGAACGCGAGGTAGGCGAGGGCCGCGGGCGCGGCCTCCTCGAGGAGCTCGGCGCCGCGCTCGTCCACGGCGGCGAGCAGGTCGACGGCGCGGCGGTAGCCCGCCCTCACGAGCGCCGGGTCCGCCTCGGCGAAGGCGGCCTTGAGGGCCGCGACGGCGGCCGAGCCGTCGCCCTTCCTGCGGCAGCGCTCCAGCACGTTGCGCTCGAGGTGCGCGATGCAGCGCTGCCAGGCGGCGCCGGGCAGGGACTCGCGGACGGCCCGGACGAGGCCCTCGTGGGCGTCCGAGACGACGAGGCGCACGCCCGAGAGCCCGCGGGACCTGAGCGACAGCAGGAAGCCGCGCCAGGAGAGGTAGGACTCGGTGTCGATGCACTCTATGCCCACGACGCGCCTGCGCGCCGAGCCCGAGCAGGCCACCGCGGTGACGAGCGCCACCGACCTCGGCGCGCCGGCCTCGCGGCACGGCACGTAGGTGGCGTCGAGCCACAGGTACGGCCACTCCTCGGAGGAGAGGTCCGCGCCCCGCAGCTCCGCCACCTCGCCGTCGAGCCCCTCGCACAGCCGCGACACGCGGGACCGGCCCATCGACTCGAGGCCCAGGTCGGAGGCGACGGCCTCGACCTTCCTGGTCGAGATGCCCGCCGCCCACATGTCGCACACGGCCGAGGCGAGGGCCGTGTCCGTCCGCGACCAGCGCGCGACCACGTCCTCGGGGAAGTACGTCCCCTCCCTGAGCTTGGGGATCCTGAGCGTCACCCGCCCGACGCAGGTGTCGAGCGAGCGCTCGCGGTAGCCGTTGCGCGGCACCCCGAGCTCGGACGCCTGCTCGTCCATGACCGCGTTCAGCAGCCCCTCCAGCAGGGACCTCAGCGCGGCGTTGATGTCGATCGTGCCGTCGGCGCGGACGCCGGCGGCGGCGAGCGCCTCCTCGTGTACAGTGTCCATAGCGGTCGTTCCTTTCTCCAGAACCGTCTGTTGTGGTGACTACGATTCTAGGGAACGGCCGCGCCCTTTCGGGCGCCGGCCGGGATGCCGGCTACACCAATTTTCGGGACGCGTCCAGTCATCGCTCTCGTGTATCCCATCTGACCTGCGGAAATGCAAGACGATAAAGCCGCTGGCTACGATTCACTTTGCTAAACAGGTAGCCAAGAAGAGAATCGGCCGTTTTTGCATCCATTTCGGTCGGTTTTGAGCCACAAAACAAGCCCGTTTTTGTCCCCAGGACAAAAACGAAACTGCGGGCTCCCGTTTCAAAATAGTTCGCGGTTTTGTCCCAGGGTTTGTCCCAAACGCCTACGCGAGGACACGCGGAGGGATTCGGCGGCAAGGTGGATAAAACCGACAACCAAACTAGACCTGACTGGATTGTCGCCACGGCAAACGAGCGTGAAAGAGTGGGAATAGGAAATTCTTTAGTTATGGGGGTATAAATTTGATTCCCTTTAGGATAAACTCCCCCCATGACTATATGAATTGACCTGCTGACTCCAATGTAGATTGGAGGGTAACGGCCAGGGGTGACGGCCCAGCGAGTGTTATTTTGCGAGCTATGCGCATTGAAAGCGACCTTTCGTGGTATAAACTACTTGCCGGAAGCCGCGGCTTTCAGAGTACGGCTTACGTGTACGTTTAACCTCCGTGGGCGACGGGGTGCCGCAAGGCGTAGAATATCGCCCACCTGTAGGGGCCTGCAGCGATGCGGGCCCCGCTTCGTATGAAGGGGGCGTAACCGATGAAGATCGTATCCATCTCCCAGGACTTCTTCGACCTCGTCGATGGCGACCGCGAGCTCATGCTTAAGCACAATCGCCCCTGCATCGTGGTGGTGAGGCTGCGTTTCCGCGGAAAGCGCAGGGACTTCGCCGTGCCGCTGCGTTCCAACATTGCCCCCAACGTGCCCAAAGACCAATACTTTGCACTGCCACCCCGCCCCACGACGCGCCCCGGCTGCCGCCACGGCATCCACTACATCAAGATGTTCCCCATAACCAAGGCCTACCAGCGCCGCTTCAGGACCGAGGGCTCGGCCTACTACGAGACGCTCCAGCGCATCATTGACGGCAACACCAAGCGCATTGTCTCCGAGTGCCAGGCATACCTCGACCGCTACGAACGCGAGGGAAGGCCTCGCTTTGCCGTCGACATCGACCGCATCGTGGGGCTGCTGGAGGGCGAGAAGTAGGGCACCTCGGCTCAGTCTCGAGCCATGCGGAGTCGCTCCGCATTTTTGAACGCCGCGTGTGCGTCCCAAATACTTGAGAAACAAGCTGTGAAGTGCGGTGGCGCGCCCGTGCCCGTGCATAGCCGTCACCATCAGCGTCTACGCGGCGTCGGCTTCAAGTGGAACTGGCGCCGCTGCTGTATATGGTTTGCCTTGCGCAAATAGCGATCAATGCCCGCGGGTTTGGGACTGCGGTGGTGATCCTGGACCAAATCCATCCTACGCTGCTAGCAGACCCAAGTCCCTGCGGTACTGCATGGGGCTCCTGTAATCCAGGTCGCCCTTTATCCTGACATCCCTGTACCATCTGAGGTAGGCGTCGAGCATCCCCATGAACTCCTCGAGTGTAACCCCGGTCCAGTCGCAGCCGTGGAAGAACTCTATCTTCAGCCTCCCGAAGAAGCCCTCGCACCTCGCGTCGTCGGGGCTGCATCCCTTCCTCGACATCGACCTGACCAGGCCGTTCTCATCGCATATCCTTATCCATCCCGGCCAGCGGCAATGGCAGCCGCGGTCCGAGTGGATCTTGGGGTGATCGCCCTCATTGAGCCACTTGCACGCGCCGAGCAGCGACGAGTTCGCCATCTCGGCGTCGGGCGAGGTCGATACCGGCCAGCTCAGCGGCATGCCGTCGAAGCAGTCCACGATGGGCGAGAGGTACGCCTTGCCGGCGGGGATGCGGAACTCGGTCACGTCGGTTATCCAGAGCTCGTTCGGCTTGTTCGAGCGGAAGTGATGCTTGCCCCGGTCATCGCGCAAGAGGTTGGTCGGCGCCTCCGAGATCTCGCCCTCGTAGGGGCTGTACCGGCGCTTCTTCCTGGCGGCCCTCGCGACCAGGTTCTCCTCCTCCATGATGCCGCGGACCGTCCACTCGCCGATCGCCGCGCCGTCCCCCGCATCGGCGTTGACCTGGGCGCACGCGCGCCTGTAGCCGTAGGTGCCGCCGCTGGCCTCGAACGCCTCGATCACGGCCTTGCGGGCGGCCGCGTGCCCCTCGGTCTCGCCCTTGGCCTGGGCGCTCCTCGCGTACTCGTAGCTGCTCTTGGCCATGCCCACCACGGGCAGGACCTCGCAGAGCTTGTATTCAGCCCTCAGCGCCTCCACCATCGCCGCCTTCTCCGCGTTGGTCAGCAGCCCCGGTTCGGCGCCCTGGTCTTTTTTTACTATCTCGAGGGTCGCCTGGCGCACGTCGAGCTCGAGCTGCACCTTCCTGAGCTGCATCTTCGCCTCTCGCAGCATGTCCTGCAGCACCTCGATGTCGTCGGGCAGGTCATCGTATTCCCTGCTCACGGGAACGCCTTTCTCTTCGGTGTCCCCGACATCATCGCCCATCATCTCCCTTCGCCAGACGTAGGGCGCCGTCCTCGACACGCCGTGCTTCTCCGCGACCTCCGCAGCGGTTCCGCTGCGGGACCCGGGCTCGGCCACCGCCTGCATCTTCTCCGCGAGCGGGACAGGACCCGCTTTCGGGCTCGGCCCCCTGTATTTCCTCTGCCCGGGGGCGAGCTCGTCGATCCAGCCGCGCAGCGTGTCGCTGCCCTTCGGGTAGCCGAGCGCGCGCATCGTCCTGCTCAGGCTCTTGCCGTGGCCGAGGTAATGCTCGACCGCCTCTCGCTTCTGGTCATCAGAGAACCTGGGCTCTCGGATCATCTTGCCCACGGGGACTTCTCCGGTCTCCCTGTATTCCCTCCGCCAGTTGTTCAGCGTGTGCCTGTTGGGGTAGTCCAGCTCGGCTATCGTGTCGGCGTAGCTGTGGTCGAATCTGATGAAGGTCTCGATTGCAATCCTTCGTTGTTCGGTGCTGAACATGCGGCTTCCTTCCTGTCCCGTTTTGGTCCAAGATTCCCGCCGCAGTCCCATTCCACCAACGCAATCGCGCCGATCGCGCCAACGCATCCCCGCCGTTTCCGCCGACGTCAGGCGCCGTTTCCGGCGTCCCGGTCCGGCGCGAGGCCCTTCTTGCGGTAGGACCTCCCGGTGATCTTCAGCACCGTGCAGTGGTGGCACAGGCGGTCGGCGATGGCACTCGCCACCACCGGGTCCCCGAACACCTTCGCCCACGCGCCTATCCCGACGTTCGCGGTCGCTATGGTCGACCTCCTCCCGTAGCGCCTCGACACCAGCTGGAACAGCAGGTCCGCCCCCTCTTTGTCGACGCCCGGGTACCCGACCTCGTCCACGATCATCATACGGCAAGTGAACAGCGGTCCTCTGTCCGGCTCTCCGCTCGATTCGTGCTTGCGGCCAACGAGCCAATCCAGCATGTCAGCCCAAGTGCGCTATGCTGCGGGCATCGATTCCGGCATGGTCGCAACCAGCTGGTAGGGTGCAGCCTCCATCAAAGTAACGCCGACGAGGTTTGACCGTTCATTCTGCTCCTTGATAGAATCGGGCAAAAACCCAGGCAGGAGGAAGAAATGATTGGGCAGGTTTATCACGTCGGGTTGACTGTCAGCGACTTGGATCGTTCGGTAGCTTTTTACCGCGACATCTTGGGGCTTCGCTACGAGGGCGAGCTGTTGATGGAAGGCGGAGAGACCGAGGCGATGTTCCAACGGGGAAATTGCAGGGCTCGTGTCGCGTACCTGAACGGGTCGGACCAGCTGAATATGCCGCCCGTGGAGCTGATCCAGTTCGTCGGCGACGAGGTTGCCCACAAAGCAGCCGACCTCTTCACCACTTCCATCTCGGAGCTTTGCTTTTACGCCGACGACGTCGACGCGGTGTATCAAAAGCTGATGGAGCAGGGCGTGGAGTGCCTCTCTTCGCCACAGGAGTTCGATTTTCGCCACGATGGCTTTGGCCGCAGCCGTGCTTTCTATTTCCGCGATCCTGATGGGATCATCCTAGAGATCATGCAGCCACTGGACGATTAATAGGCGAACTGCCTCCCATTTCTTGGTGCCTGGGAAATGGGAGGTTTTCTCATGCTCATCGATCTCAGGGTGAAGCACGATGTCGGGGCGTGGGGACATCCCGTCGTTCTATTCGATTTCGGCATGGGCTGCTGGGTTGTCTCGTGCGCCAACAGCCTCCGAATTCTCATCGCTCGCACGAGGCATGAGCCCTATACCCGGGAGGGCGTTCTCGTGCTGGACCTCGCGAGGTGGCTGCTCGGCGAGCAGGTGTTCTGAGCGTCATGCGGGGATATCGCGCGATAGGGCACGCGGGTCCGTTCACGCCCGCATGGGAAACGCCGTCGCCGTATGGGCGGCCAGTCGCATCCGATAGGCCTTTTGTTAAACAGGCCTATCGGATGCGCACGAAGCGATCGCGCCAACAACGAAGCTCCAACCTGCTCGTCAACTCATGGGCAAGCAACCTGAGACTACTCATTTCTCCTACTGGCAATGAAGGCCCGCGACCTGCAGTTTTGCAAACTGCTTGAAAGCCACCCGCGCTGATTCACTTACGGTTGCAGCTGGCGGCTAGCAGGCAAAAGGGTGCTTGAGTTTCAAAACGGGTGTTCTCGGCGCTATCGAGTCTCCAAAGGCGGCCCGCCGCACCCTTTGAGACAAAAACAAAAACTCAAAGCCTTGAGTTTGAAAAAAGTTTTTGAAGTTGTCCCGATTTTCGACCCCGAAGCCGACGAAACACGACACGGCGTTACCTGACGGCACTCGATTCGAGACGGCACCGAAAACTGGATGCAACTGAAATGACGGGACGTCAGAACCGATGCCATCGAGTGGGAGTGAGGGTTAAGAAGCCAACTTTTGCAAAATCGAAAAAATAAGTGTCTTAACTGACGATTATGGGGGCATAAGCTAGCGGATTGGGAAGATATGCCCTCATACCGGGACATATCCACGTCACGAGCAAACCGTCCTGCGCAGGTCGTTGACACCGGGCTCGGCGCTTGCAAAAATTGAATCTGATAACGCCCGCACGGTATGTATTTCACCTTCCGCGGGCGTCTTGCCCTTCTGCCTCCATTTGCCCGCATGCCTGCGGCTTGGCGTTGGGTGCCATCGAAATGCACCCAGTTAGGAGCTCATATGTCCTCGCAAGCACCGGGTGTCGAGTTTAGCCGCGTGATCAGCTTTCTCAAGCGCCGTTACCCCGGCTTCGCGGAGACGGCGTATCAGGAGTTCATCGCTCACGTCGAGCCTGATTTTGATGAGCTGTCATATGAGCATGCCGAGCGTCTCCATGAGCTGGCGTTGGAGTGGGCCATTTTCGACAAGCCCTTGGAGGGCGGGCTCTCGGGCATCGAGCTGTACTGCGAGGAGAATCCCGATCGGCGCGGAAACGGCTACTTGAGCCAGCTTCGCGAGGCTGTGAATAATCAATTCAGCAGTATGTTTCCCGTCGAGCATGTCGATATTGCCGCGCATCGTCTCGAGTTGCTGGATGTTTACACGGGCGAGATGTTTTGGGTGCGTGACTACTCGCTTTCTGAAGGGCTTTTCCGCGAGGGCGAGCAGGGGCCATGCGGGGTCATCGTGGCACGCCTTACAAAGTCGGGCGGCGCATGGTTCTTTCCGGGTAACGTGGTCGCCTTCTATCCGGTTGTTATGGCGGACCATATGAAAGAGGTTCTTAGGGAAGAAGGCGGCGAGCGCCCCTCGTTCTTGGAGCTGGTGCGCCAGACGTACGGGCCCCGTGGGGGCGTGGTGAGTGGATCGCTCGAGGCGCAGTTCCCCGACGTGGACTTCGAAGATCCAGAGCAGCTTGCCGATTTCCGCGTCCAGCTGGCGGATCGGTACCGCGAGCTCGCGGACCGTTTCGCCCTCAAGGCGACATGGGAGAGCGTCGTGTTCGACATTGCCCATGAGGATGGGAAGATCATGCCCACCGAGCTGATGAAGCGCTCCCTCGGGGATTTGGAAGAGACGCGCGTGAGTACGGTGGAAGACCTCGACGAGATCCTGGGCGTCTGGATGGCCGCATGGAACGTCATGCCGCATGACGCGCTGGGCGGTCGCGCACCGGCGGAGTCATGACGCCCCTGCGACCATGCGGAGTTCGGTGGGTGCCTTGCGCTTGTCGGGAGTGCGGGTGGGGCCATAATGCAGCGCACCTTTGGCAAGCCCTCCATCTGAGATGCCTGGCCACCAGGTTTTCGTGCGGATGGGGCAGTACGAGTGGACGAGCAAGAGTGCATCCTCAGCTTGAGGCAGATGGCGTAGGCGAAGCCGTCGTGCCAAAGAATCTGAGAGAGCAGCTCGCAAGGGGAACCGTCGCTGCTCATGATGCGTTCGAAGACTAGGTCTTGCCCGCAGGAGAGATGGCAGGTCTTGCCGTCAATCCTGTCTGACATGGAAAGGGAGAACCCCGTGAAGGCCGCCCCTTTGCATCAAGGACCGTCCATCGGCAATCGCCTTTAGCGATACAGCTCCTCGATGCTGAATAGCCTCAGCTGCTTGCTCGGATCGACATCTCCGTCAAAGCCGGAACGCGAAAAGAACCCGTAGGCGTAGCAGTCGAGCCCCGTTGAACGGACCTGCTCGATCTCCTCGTCGATCATCTCCTGCGTGACGGGCGTACCTCGGAACTTCGCCTCATAGAACACGTAGCCATGCGGGTCGTGCGTCACCACGTCGAATTCGCCATTCGTCTTGTTGGCGGGGTCGTCGTACCAATAGCGGCCAATATCGTCGAACAGTTCGGGCAGTTCTCCCGATCGATTCTTTCGGATGAGGAACTGCCTGCACACCTCCGCGAAGGCATGGGGAACGTAGTTCGTCTCAAAATCCTGCGAGATGTACCGGTCGTAAAAGACCTGTGGGTCGAGGAAGGTGCGCTGCGAGGCGTATCGAAAGACATAGCGGTAGTAGAACAGCGACAGCCCGTCGATGATCTGGTAGCTCGATTTCTTCTTGTTGAGCGGATCGTTGATGGGGGCTTGTTTTTGCACGAGTTCCATGCGGATGAGCCGGTCGAGGACATCGACCATGGTGGGCCCGCTGGATACGTGCGACTGGGAGAGGATATCCCGATACTTAGAGTATCCGTCGGCAAGCGCCCCGAAGACCTCGTTGGCGTTCACGATCTTCGAGATCTCCGAGTTGAGATACATCGAGACCTCGTTTTCCAGACGTGCGCCCGGCTCCGATATGAGCTCGATGATGTTCTCCCGTACGGAGAGGTCCGGATCGATGAGGCGCGTGTAGTACGGAATGCCACCGAACACGCTGTATAGACGCACTTTGTCTTCGGCGGAAAAATCGGGGTAGAAACGCGCCGCGTCGTAATAGTTCATCGGCTTGAGGTCGATGGTGAGATCGATGCGCCCGTACAGGGGATTCTCGCGCTCAAGTAGCGATTTCATGACCTCGACGAACGATCCGCAGAGAATGAGCGTGAGGTGGGATGAATCGCGATGGCGATCCAACAACGACCGCAGGATGCTGTCGAGCCCTTTGACCGTTTTGCGCAGGTACGGGTATTCATCGAGGACAAGCGTAAGGGGTTCCTGGACGGACAGAGTAAAGAGGTGGTTGAGAAGCGCCTCGAGATTGCCGAAGCCCAAGGGTGGGAGGTCGAAGACCTCGGATACGAGGGCGGAGAGGCTCTCGAGGTTGTTCTGCTCGGAGGTCTCCTTGCATTCGTAATAAATGCTGCGGCAGTTGGTTGTCGACAGCGACTGCTTGATGAGCTCGCTTTTGCCCACGCGTCGGCGCCCGTACACGAGTATGGCGCTCTGGCCGTCCGATTTGATTTCACGCTCAATGCGGGCGAGCTCACGCTCGCGACCAAAGAAATCCATACTCGGTCCTTTCCGACTCGGTTTCAACCGAGTAAAAGTTTAATGATATAGGGCGGCTATTTCAATAATCGGCCAGTCTGGGGGCTCCGCCCTCTCGTTTTCGCTGCCCCATGCCCTGCTGTGTCGCCGCTCCTGCGCGATGATGCGGTTCGCTCGCTCGCCCTCGTCGTCCTATCAGGGGTTATGGGGCCTCGTGTAAGTGAGTTGGGTTTCGCGTAGCAGCAGATTGCGTAGCTGCGCAAGTTCGCCTCGAGTGGGCTCGATGCGTCTGTTGGGAGGTTTGTCGGTCGTGATTCCCCAATCGCCTCTGCCGAGAAGCTCGGCGCCTAATCGAGCGCACCTGTCTCAAAGACCGTCTCCTCATATGTGACGGCATTCGAGGAGGCATTCCTGTTCTACCGCGCCGCACGCTACGACCTGCATGGCAAGGCGCTTCTCAAGACGAACCCCAAAGAGTACATCGTCGACACCGGTTTCAGGACTTGGATGGCAGGATACAGAGTCACGGATATTGGTCGCCTGTTCGAGAATGCCGTATATTTCCAGCTACTCTACGAAGGATGGAGTGTGCATGTGGGCAAGCTCTACGGCAAGGAGGTCGACTTCGTCGCAACGAAAGATGGGCGCGCGCTCTACGTGCAGGCGACAGACGAGATGTTCGCCAGTGAGATCAGGGAACGCGAGATTGCTCCTCTGAAGGCGATACGGGACAATCATGAGAAGATCGTGGTCGTGAGGCAGGGTTCCTATGATACTGACATTGACGGCATTCGCATTGTGAGTGCGAGGGACTTTTTCCTTTAGAGGGAGGAAAGCGGCTAAAACGGTATGGCCGCAGCTCCCGCGGAGGGATGCGCGGGAGCTGCGGCTGGAGGTGCCGCTCCTAGTCAAACAAACTCGGCATGTCGTCTTCCTTCATGAGCGCGCCGGCGCAGGGCAGGCTCTGCGCGGTGAACTTCTCCGTCGAGACGCCCGCGCCCAGCACCTCCTCGGTTGTGCTCACGGATGTGACGATGCGGCCCTTCTTGGCGGTGAACGCCTGGACGCCCTGCGTGCTGGTGGTCGTCTTGGTCTTGAGCAGCGACGTGTTGAAGTTCATCAGGCGGTAGTCGTTGGAGACCAGCGCGATGTCGCGCTCCTCCTTGAGTACCTGCGCGTAGAGCAGCTTGGAGCCGCCGTAGATCGCGTTCTTGAGGCGCTTGCGGTTGGTCTTGGTGACGTATCCCGCCAGCGCGACGCGCACGGCGCGGCCATTCTCGAAGATGAACAGCGCGTCGGCCTTGTAGTCCTCCGGGTCGAGGACCCAGATCACGCTCTCGTCGGGCTCCATCTCCAGATCGGTGGGCAGGTAGGAGCCCAGCTGCGCGGATTTGGTGTCCTCGAACGCGGCGACCTTGCACTTGTACACCTGGCTCTTGTTGGTGAACACCAAAAGCTCGTGCGTGTTGGCGGACGGGAACTCGATGAACGGCTCGTCGCCGTCCTTGTATTTGAGCGCGGCTCCCTTGCGCAGCACACGGTCCGTCATCTTCTTGAGGTAGCCCTCGCGGGAGAGCATGATGGTGACCGGGTACTCCTCGACCTCGGGCTCCAGGCTCACCTCGATCACGTCGGACGGCTCGATGCGGCCCGTGCGGCGCGGCATGACGTACTTCTTGTTGACCGCCGCCAGCTCGTCGCGGATGACCTTCTTGATGTTCTCCTCGCTCGAGAGGATCTCCTCGAGCTCGGAGATCTCGCCCTCGAGTTTGGCGATGTCCTTGGTGCGGTTGAGGATGTACTCCTCGTTGATGTTGCGCAGCTTGAGCTCGGCGACGAACTCGGCCTGGGTCTCATCGATGTCGAACCCGCGCATCAGGTTGGGAACCACCTCGGCCTCGAGCTTGGTGCCGCGGATGATGGCGATGGCCTTGTCGATATCGAGCAGGATCGCCTCGAGGCCGTGCAGCAGGTGCAGGCGCTCGGACTTTTTGCCCAAATCGAAGTTCACGCGGCGGCGCGTCGACTGGACGCGCCATGCGACCCACTCGTGAAGGATCTGGCGCACGCCCATCACGCGGGGGTACCCGTCGACCAGCACGTTGAAGTTGCACGAGAACGAGTCCTGCAGCGTGGTGGTGCGATAGAGCTTTGCCATGAGCTTCTCGGGGTCCACGCCGCGCTTGAGGTCGATGGCGATGCGCAGGCCGGAGAGGTCGGTCTCGTCGCGGATGTCGGCGATCTCGCGCACCTTGCCCTCCTTGGAGAGCTTGACGATGCGGTCGATGATCACGTCGGTCTTGGTGGTGTAGGGGATCTCGTAGACCTCGATGATGCGCTCTTCGGGGACCCACCGCCAGCGCGAGCGGATCTGGAAGCTGCCCAGGCCCGTCTCGATGATGCGCTCCATCTCCTCGCGGCGGTAGATGATCTCGCCGCCGGTGGAGAAATCGGGCATGGGCATGTATTCGAGCAGGTCGCAGTCGGGGTCCTCGAGATAGTGCATGGTGGCGGTGCAGACCTCGTTGAGGTTGAAGCCGCAGATGTCGGAGGCCATAGCGACGCCGATGCCCTTGTTGGCCGACACCAGGATGTTGGGGAAGGTAGTGGGCAGCAGGCGCGGCTCCTTCATGGCGCCGTCGTAGCTGTCGACGAAGTCGACCGGATCCTTGTCGATGTCCTTGAAGATCTCGGCGCAGATGGGGGAGAGCTTGGCCTCGGTGTAACGCGAGGCGGCGTAGGTCAGGTCGCCCGAGTAGTACTTGCCGAAGTTGCCCTTGGACTCGACGAAGGGCGCGAGCAGCGCCTCGTTGCCCGTGGCGAGGCGGACCATCGTCTCGTAGATGGCGGCGTCGCCGTGCGGGTTGAGCTTCATGGTCTGGCCCACGATGTTGGCGCTCTTCTGGCGCTCGCCCTTGAGCAGGCCCATCTTGTACATGGTGTAGAGCAGCTTGCGGTGCGAGGGCTTGAAGCCGTCGATCTCGGGGAACGCGCGCGAGACGTTGGTGCTCATGGCATACGGCATGTAGTTGGTTTCGAGCGTCTCCGTGATGGGCTGCGCCGTGACCTCCGAATGCAGGCCGATGACGTTATCGGCGTTGACCTGCTTCTTCTTGTTTGGGGTGCTGGTTTTCTTCTTAGCCACGTTGTTCCTCTTGGTGCTTCTCTTGGGGCCGTCGTGCCGTGATGCGGGCGTGTCCGCCCGATGGTGGTTGGTGGACCTTACTGCAGGTCAAGCTGGTCGAGATACTCCTTGCCGTGTTCGGCGATATGGCGCTTGCGGCCGGCCTCGTCGTTGCCCAGCAGCAGGTTGAACATGGTCTCCATCTTGGCCACGTCCTCGGGCTCCACCTTGATCAGGCGGCGCGTCTCGGGGTTCATGGTGGTGAGCCACATCATGTCGGGGTCGTTCTCACCAAGACCCTTGGAGCGGTTGATGGAGCACTTCTGGTCGCCGATCTCGGCTAGGATGTCGTTCTTTTCGAGCTCGGTGTAGGCGAAGTAGGTCTTCTCCTTGCAGTTGATCTCGTAGAGCGGCGACTCGGCGATGTAGACGTAGCCCTCGTCGATGAGCGTGGGCACCAGGCGGTAGAGCATCGTCAAGATGAGCGTACGGATGTGGTAGCCGTCGACATCGGCGTCCGTACAGATGATGACCTTGCTCCAGTTGAGGTTGTCCAGGTCGAAGGCGCCCAGGTTCTTGATGCGCTTGTCCTTGATCTCCACGCCGCAGCCCAGCACGCGCATGAGGTCCATGATGACGTCGGACTTGAAGATGCGCGGGTAGTCCTCCTTCAGGCAGTTGAGGATCTTGCCGCGGACGGGCATGACGCCCTGGAACTCGGCATCGCGCGAGGTGCGGATGGCGCCCGCCGCCGAGTCGCCCTCTACGATGTAGACCTCGCGGCGAGTCTTGTCCTTGGAGCGGCAGTCGATGAACTTCTGCACGCGGTTGGCCATGTCGGTCTTCTGCTGCAGGTTGGTCTTGATGCTCTGGCGCGTCTTCTCGGCGTTCTCGCGCGAGCGCTTGTTGATGAGCACCTGCTCCATGATCTTGTTGGCGGCGTCCTTGTTCTCGATCAGGTAGGTCGAGAGGCGCTCCTTGAAGAACGCCGTCATGGCCTGCTGGATGAAGCGGTTGTTGATGGCCTTCTTGGTCTGGTTCTCGTAGGACGTCTGGGTGGAGAAGCAGTTGGTCACCAGTACCAGGCAGTCCTGGACGTCCTGCCACTTGATGGAGCTCTCGTTTTTGTTGTACTTGCCCTGTTGCTTGATGTAGGCGTCGATCGCGCTGGTCAGCGCGCTGCGGGCGGCCTTCTCGGGCGAGCCGCCGTTCTCTAGCCACGAGGAGTTGTGGTAGTACTCCTGCATCTGGAAGGTGCGCGAGAAGCACAGGCAGGCCGTGATCTTGACGTTGTAGTCGGGCAGGTCCTCGCGGTCGCGGCCGCGGCGGTCCGCCTCGATGAAGAAGGGCTCGGTGAGGTAGTCGGCGCCCACCTTCTCGAGCACGTAGTCCTCGATGCCCTTGGGGTAGCAGAAGTCCTCTTCGGTGAACTCGCCGTCGTCGCCCTCGATGCGCAGGCGGAAGGTCACGTTGGCGTTGACCACGGCCTGGCGGCGCATGGTCTCGCGGTACCACTCGTGCGGGATGCTGATCGAGGTGAAGACCTCGAGGTCCGGGCGCCACTTGATGGTGGTGCCGGTGCGGTGCTCATCGGTGGGCTCGATCTCGAGCGCCTTCTTCTTGGCGCCCACGACCTTGCCCTTCTTGAAGTGGAGGGAGTATTTGTTGCCGTCGCGCCAGACCGTGACGTCCATGTACTCGGACGCGTACTGGGTCGCGCACGAGCCCAGGCCGTTGGTGCCCAGCGAGAAGTCGTAGTCGCCGCCCTCGTTGTTGTTGTACTTGCCGCCGGCGTAGAGCTCGCAGAAGACGAGTTCCCAGTTGAAGCGCTTCTCGGAGGGGTTCCAATCGAGCGGGCAGCCGCGGCCGTTGTCCTCGACCTGGATGGAGCCGTCGCGGAAGGCGGTGAGGGTGATCAGGTTGCCGTAGCCCTGGCGCGCCTCGTCGACGGCGTTGGACAGGATCTCGAAGGCGGCGTGCGCGCAGCCGTCGAGCCCGTCCGAGCCGAAGATGACGGCGGGGCGCAGGCGTACGCGCTCCTCGTCCTTGAGCTGACGGATGCTGTCGTTGCCATAGTTTGCGGTGTTCTTTGCCATGCTCGCTCTCTCGGTGTGTCCTCTTGGGCGTCTAGGAAGCCATGTGAATGAATACCGTAGCATAGCCCGGGCCGCGTGCGGTGCTGTCCAAGCGAAATACATCGAACAAATGTTCGTCTCATATGTGCACCCGTTTGAGTTGTCTTTGCCATGAACCTCTTTCATGTGCATGTTGCGCGCATGGTCCCGGCGCTATTCCTTTAGGTGCGAAGCCTGCTGTATTTTGTTTTATACAGGTATACAATGTCATACAAAGTACGACAAAAGAGCAAAGGGGAAGTCATGGCCGTCTCTGTTGCATCTGAATCAATCTCTGCCAAGCTTCGCAAAGACGAGAAGAGCCGCTTTACTGCCATCTGCGACGAAATTGGCACGTCGCCGAGCAATGCAATCCGCATGTTCGTATCTGCCTTTAATCGTCGGGGCGGCTTCCCGTTCGACCCTTCGAATCCCTATGGGTTCAACTCCGAGACCCTTGCCGCAATGGATGACGCTGCAACGGGCCGCAACCTCTCTGGTCCCTATCGGACGGTCAAGGAGGCGATGGCTGCGCTCGACGAGGAGTAGGCCATGCTGGAGTTGAGGTTTACGTCGAAGTTCAAGAAGGACTATAAGCGCCTCAAGAGGCAGGGCAAAGATCTTGCAAAGCTTGAGATCGCTCTCGAGATGCTCGTGCGCGGAGAAGCCTTATCGGAGTCGATGCGCGATCATTCTCTAGGCGGGACGTATCGAGGTCATCGAGAGTGTCATATTGAGCCGGACTGGCTCCTTATCTATCGCATCGATGAGGGAGGCTTGGTCCTCGTTGCTACGCGCTCGGGGAGCCATAGCGATCTGTTGGGGCTGTAGGCCTACGTATTTCGCCGAGGACGAGAGGGCCATTCGTCGACGGCGGCCACGAGGACCCTGCTGCGATATGGTCCCCTCCCATCGACGTATGGCGCGTTGACGAGGATCGAGAGCCGATAGGAAGTGGTATCCATGACCGATGCGCGACATGTGAGAGCGAGCAAGATGCTCGCGTGCGCACTGCGGCATAAGCCGGGGGAGTTTGGCATAGAGCTCGATGCACACGGTTGGGCGCAGGTCGGCCCCCTCGTGCGCGGTATGAAGGGCAAGGTGGAGTTTTCCCGCGATATCTTGGAGCATATCGTGGCGACCGATCCGAAGGGTCGCTACGAATTCGATGCCCGCCGCACGCGCGTTCGGGCGCGGCAGGGGCACTCCGTCCCGGTGGATGTGGAGCTTGAACGGCGAGAGCCGCCCGCTGTCCTGTATCACGGCACGGCCATGAAGTATCTCGACAAGATCATGCGGGAAGGGCTCGGGCCCATGAGGCGGCTGTACGTCCACCTGTCGCCGGACCGGCAGACCGCGCTCAAGGTTGGCTCGCGGCACGGCGAGCCTGTCGTGCTTAAGGTGGACGCTGCGGCGATGGCGGCCGAGGGCAGGGAGTTCTATCTGTCGCGCAACGGCGTGTGGCTCGCGGGCCCGGTGGAGCCGCGGTTCCTCGAGGTGGCGACTTGGGCGGAGGATGATGCGAGATGATCTACGTTACGGGCGACCTGCATGGATTCGTCGGCCTATCGCGGCTCAAGGATTGGAATGAGGGGCGCGCCGGCGACTACCTCATCGTGGCGGGCGACTTCGGCTATCCGTGGGACTTTTCGGAGGAGGAGAGCGCCGAGATCGCCTGGTTGGAGTCCAGGCCGTATAGGGTGCTCTTCGTGGACGGGAACCACGAGCGCTTCGACCATTGGACCGCGCGCCCAGCAGAGCCCTGGGGCGGCGGCATGGTCCAGCGGCTGTCCGACGGCTCGCCCATCATGCGCCTCATGCGCTCCGAGGTCTACGAGATCGATGGCGCGCACATCTTCACGCTGGGCGGCGCCGCGAGCATCGACCGGGCGTACCGCACGCCGTATGTCGACTGGTGGCCGCACGAGGTCCCGATCGAGCAGGACCTCGACCAAGCCCGCGCCAACTTGGATACCGTGGGCTGGAAGGTCGACTACGTGATCACGCATACGTGTCCCAAGCGCCTGATGGCGCGCACCCTCCATCCCGCGCTGCCCATACCGGGCCTTCCGGATGAGCAGCTGACGAGGTTTTTGGACGAGGTGGACGCGCGCCTGGACTTCAAGCACTGGTATTACGGGCACTTCCACGGGGACAGGGACATCGACGAGCGGCATACGCTGCTGTTCGAGCGCATCGTCCCGATCGGCGCGGGCGTGGACGGCTGAAGCGCGCCCACCTCAATTCAGGGACTGTCCCCAAATTGAGGTGGGAAATACTCTTCGAGGATCGCATCGAGCCGTGCACGAATCGCCTCGAACGTTTGGTCTAGGTCGAGCGCCCGCACGCCGATGCGGTTGCCGCTCATGAGATGGATGCCGCTTGGCTGTACCTCCTCGTCGGTTCCCGCAAAGTTGCTAGGGACAGGGCTCTGCCGGGTTGACGTCGCCTTGTCTTGAAGACCTCAATACCGCCGGTATGCGGTCGCTACATGCGCCGTCTATAGGCCGTCGCCCTTGCCGCGCCGATCTTCTCGATCACGCCTTCCTGCTGCAGCTTCGAGAGGATGCGCTCGAGCGTGCGCTGGCTCATCCCCGGGTTGGCGTCCAGGATCTCCCGTTTCGTGACCGATCCGATCAGTCGGTCGAAGAACGCGCGGACAGCGTCTTCGTTGCTCGCGGGGACGCCTGCAAGCGAGAACCTGTTGGCGAGTTCCCGGTAGCAGGCGTCAATGATGCCGAGCATGTAGGTGACGAAGGGGGCGTAGTCGCCCTTTCCCTCCCGCCAGCCTTGGGAGCTCGCGGCAAGGGCTTCGTAGTAGGTCTCTTTTGTGCGCTCGATCTCCTTCTCGATCGAGACGTACTTTCCCACGTCGTAGCCGGCTCGATGCATGAGCAGCAGCGTGAGCAACCTGCTCATGCGTCCGTTGCCGTCGTTGAATGGGTGGATACTCACAAAGTCGAATGCGAACACAAGGGACACCAGCAGGGGATCGTACGTCCCGGCATCCATCTGATTGCGGTATTCCTCGCAGATGGTTTCGACGGCGTCGGGCGTCATGGCGGTTGGCGTGGGAGCAAAGCGCGCGACGAGCTCGCCTTGCGCGGTGTGCTCCGCGATCACGTTGTCTGAATCCTTCCACGTGTCCGCGTGGGAATCGCTCGAATAGCGGTACAGGTCGCGATGGAGTTGCAGGATCACGCCGGGTGTGATCGGGATGTCATCATGGCTCTCGTGGATGAGGTTCAGAACAAAGCGATAGCCGGCGATCTCGCACTCGTCACGGTTTCTTGGTTCGGCCTTTTCGAGCATGAGTTCGTGCAGGCGCTTGTCGGAGGTCGAGATGTTCTCGATCCTGTTCGATGCGCTCGTGCTCTGGATCTTGGCCACTTCCACCAAAGCGGCGAAGTGGTTGGGGTGGGCGCTGGCGAGCAGGGATGTTTTGCCCTTGTGTTCGCGGATGTTCCCAAGAGCGGAGACGACTTCTGGGGTCATGAGGCTGCTGAGCACTCGGTTGTAGTCGAATTGGGTCAAAGTATCCTCGCCATCTACGTAGTATCTTCGACAAGTATAGTATGAATGGCGAAGATATTCGAGTGTTGGCGAGGATACTTGAGCGTTGGCGATGCTGCTTAGAGGGACCGCGCACCCAAGGCTCATCCCATGGGAAGACTCTCTACGCCGGCCACCAGATGCGGGTGAGCGGGAGAATGCTTCGGGCCTCGTCGTCGGCCTTGTCGTAGACCTCCACGTAGTGGCGGACAAAGGAGTCGAGGTCGAGCAGGCGCACGGGGACATTGGCGCGGTCGGCCTCGTAGCGGCCCTCCTTGGTGAAGCCTCCGGCGGACCCGCAGAGCCCGCGATCGCCTGCGCGAAGCCCGCCGATGAACGAGCGCACTGCAGGCGCGCCCATGGCTCCCTCGCGGTGCTTGACCTCCGCCACGATGCGCGGAGACTCGAGCCCCAGCGCGTCGGGGGAGGCGATCACGTCGCGTCCACCATCGGGGCCCCTGGGTGTCACGCGTGCGCAATAGCCCATCGCCTTGAGCATGCCCGCCACCAGGCGCTTCATGTCTTCCCAGCTGAGTTGACTCACACGGTCCTTGATGAGCTCGATGCCGTTGTCGTATGTGGCGGTGAGTGCCTCGTCGTCACTGGAGGAGTCGTCCCTGGAATCTTGGCCCGGCTCGTTCGGGTTGCAAGCGAGCCCGGCGCTCGCCGCCGGGCGCTTGTGGGCGGCTGCCGATTCCAGGTCGGCCATGACCTCGATAGAGATGGCGAAAACGGTCTGAATGCCGCCGAGCGAGCTCTTGGAAGACTGCGAGAGGGTGATTAGTTCCAGAATGTCACCTCCAAGTCGAACGCCAGGGTCGTCTCGGTTACGACTGTATGTCGCTTGTATTCTGATTTGGGACATCGAGCGTGTGGCTGGGATCGGGTTTATGGCGTTTGGGGATAAAGCAGCGGATCGTCTGCTTCAGGACCGGACCCTTGCGCCCGAGAAGCTAGAACGGGATATACCAATCGTTCCGCTCAAGGATGGTTCTTATCCGGCTCGACAAGCGTTTCCTGAGAGATTCGCGGCCAGCTTCGTTGTTTTCATATGCGAGCACGCGGTGATGCCTGACGTCAAATGGGACATCATCAATGGACTGGGAAACCGGGATGACTTCCTTTCCCAGGGCATGTGCTACGCCGGTCTCGTACATTACGTTGGGGTTCTTGTCCGAGAAATCGACGATTACAATGCACGCTGCTCGAATCAGATTCATAATGTCGTTGATGAGGATAGATTCCTCCCAGACGTCATCTGCGGCCTTCAGCGTTAGGTGATTTTCTCGGCAAGCCTGAGCCATGG
This sequence comes from Collinsella phocaeensis, assembly GCF_900119895.1. Taxonomy (GTDB): domain Bacteria; phylum Actinomycetota; class Coriobacteriia; order Coriobacteriales; family Coriobacteriaceae; genus Collinsella; species Collinsella phocaeensis. The sequence goes on from NZ_FQLR01000004.1 coordinate 604,799, forward strand.
TGTTTCTGACGTCAACGAATTGTGGGGTGAAGGGGATCATCACCGCAGCCATTGAGATGTCGATATTTGAAGTGGCAGATGCTGCGTTTAGGGGCTCTTTGTTCGCGGTGTTCGTGGTTGCGGGGTGGGATTCGATTTCTGCGCTCTTGTCGGCAAGCATCTTCTCAACCAGTGCCAGTGCGGCAGGGTCTTTGTTGTAGAGCTGCCCAATGACGGAAGCGACGCATGACGGATAGTCTTCGTCTCCAAAATAAAGGCTCCTCAGGAGCCTGTCGTGGCCAGTGATAATCGTGCCGCAATCACCTAGCTACATGGCAAGGAGCTGCCAATCACCGTTGTCGAAGGTGGCTGTGACCTTTCTTACGACTCGATCGATAAGTTCAACGTGCTTCATGTCAATCATTAGTACTTCCCCCAAGATCGTTTCATCGGGTCCATTCAATTTACCGACAGTCCGCGAATAATCAGTCTTCCCTCAAGCAGCAGCTTGTGCATAAGGTTCTTGCCATGATCCGAGTTGTCCATGGTTGCTCCATAGGCAACCAGCAGATTGTTGATAGAGTTTGTGAGCATCGAGCGGCGCTCGTTATTGATTATCTCCGGGTTATCGGAGCTGTCCAACGGGAAATAGAAGACTAACACTGTCTCGCTTTCGTAAAGATCCACGCCGTCGAATATTGATTGGAAGTAGGAATAGTCTGCCTTGCCGAGTGAGTGACCATAGAACTTAATCACATCGGTTGCATCTTGAAGGTTTGAACTGTTTGCGGTGTTTATCAGGCCGCCGGTCCTTGATCCGCCGCGCAGCATGAGGCGGTATGTCTTGGTGAACGGGACTGCGACGGGGTTGTCCATACAGTCCTTGCCATCTATGCCGAATATGATGTTTTCCCCAAGCTTTCCGTGGATGTTGACGAATACGCCGTTCTTGCCCATGTCGAAATGGTCGTCGGCAACGCTTGTGTAGTTGAAGCTCAGAACTGAAGTCGACACGCAGAAGCCCTCGTCACTTTGCTTGCCGTCCTCGTCAATCGTCCGACAGAGGTTCTTGCATTTCTCTACATACCCGTCGTTGCCGTCAACCTCCTTGGATAGATAAGTACCGAAAGCCTGCTCGAGTTTCCCTAAGTCTCGTTTAAGCAGATCGACGAACATTTCTGGAGCGTGCCCCTCGCCGGTTGGTTCGGGGCTGATCGTCAGGATGTAGCGAGCGATGTTGCAAAAAAGATGAGTTTTGTCGTCTTCCTCGCCTGCAAGGCGATTTCCGCCTTTGCACCACACAACGTAAGGCATCCCGTCCGTAAACAAATCCGTCCGTTTTGTTGTTTCAAGCGCGCCCCAAAACAACGACGTTTTAGGGTTTTGGTCAGAGAACGAGAGAACCCAACTCTCTATTTCACCTTCGACGTCGCACCATGCATCGTCTATATTCGCCTCAAGAATAAAGTCCCAAAGAGTCAGATCAGAATTATCCAAGGTATTTTTCCAGGCTGCCCTGCTATAGCTTCCGATGTTGGCAATCATCTCGAATCGGGGCTTGAAGAAGTCGCCGAATCTCGAGTGAAGCCCGCACTGAAGGTCGAAGCCGTTTCCCAGGATGACGAGCTGCTGCCAGCTGGACTTGAAGTAGGAAGGGTTATCGAGGCTCCTGAGAGTATGATCGGGTATCGTGTAATTTGGAGTCACATTCTGAAGTGCTTCAGCCAGATTGTAATCTGGCAGCCTCAGCGCGGAGGCGTCAAAAGACTTTGCCACCTCGCTTGCTAGCGAAGACGAGAGTGAGTTGGACAAGGGCTTGAAGTTTATGCCCGCAAGAGCATCTCGGAAGGGGGTCGCTGCTGAGATGTCTATGTCTGCCAGTTTTGCCGCCTGACCGATTGCTGAACTGCCTATTTGGGGAATTCGGGAGATAGTCGCCTCCATTGCGTCTGATGACTGCCTTAGCTCTTCGTCTGCCTGATTCAAACTGCCTCCTAGCACCCAAGTACCCCGCTGCTGAATTCCGCCAGCGTGAGCGAGTTCGCCATGTCGAGCTTCTGGTTCTCGAACACCATCACGTAGCGGTACTCGCGCCCGGCCATGTCCGCCCAGCGGGTGCCGAGCCTGAGCTTAGCCTCGGAGTCCTCGCCGATGAGGTGGCCGCCCTTGGTCTCGATGGCCAGCACCACGCCGTCGGTCGTCTGCGCGAGGAAGTCCGGGTAGTGGTTTATGAACCCGTTGATGCAGAACTCTCCCTCGCGGCGCTCAGCCACGCGGTGCCACCACCTGATGCGGCCGCTGTTGGAGAGCAGGTCGGCCATCTTGAGCTCAATGCCGTCCAGGCCGCCCTCCTCGGCCTCGTAAAGCGTCTGGGCGTAGCTCGTGTTTGGCCTCGCCAGCCTGAACGAGTCGGGCAGCTCGTAGGAGGGCTCGCAGACGATCGACCCGTTCGTGAGCATCATCTCGAACCGCGACTCGCAGTGCTCCGACGCGAGCTCCCTCACGGCGTCCTGGACGCACGTGGCGACGGATGCCACGCTGTCGAAGCACACCTCCACGGTGGCCTGGTCCATGTCGTCGACGATGCGGCGGATGTACGCCCGCATCTGCTCCTCGCCGAAGGTGCGGCGGAACTGGGAGGTCGTGGCGGAGAGCACGAGCGCCACAAGGCTGTCGCGCTTCCCCTCGTCCGAGAGCGTCGAGAACAGCATGCGCATGTTGTTGCGCACGTCCTCGTCGAGGCGGCGGATCTTGTAGGCGTCGGAGTCCTCCACGAGGTCCACGGCACGGGCGTCGGAGAACGCGGTGACGTCGATGTGCACCCGGTCGATGCCGAGCTTGGAGAGCTTGAAGTCGCCGAGCAGGTTCTCGCGTTCGAGCGGGACGTACTCCTCGTCGAGTGTGAACAACCCGCCGTCCACGCGCGCGAGGAACCTCGGGATCCTCAGCGCGCGGGCGGCGCCCGCGACGGACTCGCGCATCCCGTGGACCCCGGCGTCGCCGCCGAGGCTGCAGTAGACGCCGCCGACTGTGCCGATATTGCAGTCGAGGCCCTCGTAGCTCTCCTCGAGCTCGCCGCCGCGCGCCATGATCTCGTCCACCCCGCCCGCCGGGACCTCGTCTTCGCTTCCAACGGGTGCGTCAGCACCGGACAGGTCCAGCGCCCCGATGGCCTCGCCGCCATCCTCGTCGGGCTGGGCGTCCCCGCCGGGCTCGAACGCCGGCTCCTCGGGGGAGGGGCCGGTGCCGGCGGAGCCCCGCTCCTCGACAACGTCGCGCCGAGAGAAGCCCGAGCCGTTGAGGCCGTCGACGACCTGCTGCACGGTGCCGTCGAAGTCGGCGGAGGACGTGAGGACGTAGGCGATGTTCAGGCTGCGTGAGCTCGCGCGACAGGCGCGGGGCTGGCGCAGCACGCGGCCCACGATCTGTTCCACGCTCACCTTGGAGCTCTTGTTCGCCACCGTCGCGAGCACGTAGGCGAAGGGGCAGTCCCACCCCTCCGCAAGCGCCTCCACCGTGATGATGAAGCGTATGGGGCAGTCGCGGGACATGAGGTCGGCGCCGCCGATCTCGTCGACGTCGCCGGTGCGCACGGCCACCTGCTCGGGCGGTATGCCCGCCTCGACGAGGCGGTCGCGCAGCAGCTCGTAGGTCTCCGCGCCGGCGGAGTCGCGCCGTTCAGCCTGGAAGAGGGCGATCGGGCGGATGTAGCGGCCGGTCCTGCGCTCGTCGGACTCGGCGATCGCCTCCAGCCTGCGCTGGAGCATGACGGCGTCCTGGATCACGGTGCGCTTGTCGGGGCGGCGGTACACCACTACGGGAAGCTTCACCATCTCCTCGCGCTTGAGCTGTCGCGCGGTCGCCTGGGCGATCACGTTGGTGCGGCGCGCGTCGGGCGTCGCGGTGAGCTCGAGGACGAAGCGAGGGTTGAGGTTGCGTAGCATCTCCACCGACAGACCGCTGCCCGCGTGGTGGCTCTCGTCCACCACCACGATCGGGTTGGAGCCCGCGAGCGCCGTGATGAGCGCGGTGTCGTCGGCGCCGTCGACGTCGAAGGCGGTGCCTCCCGCGCGCTGGAGCTCGGTGAGGCCTGCGAGCGCGGAGTTCTCCGCGTAGGCGCGCCTGCCCTCCTTGTTCTTGAACGAGTCGTAGGACAGCACGAACACCGTGAGGCCGTCGCCGACCGTGTTAGCGTTGAAGCCGCGCCCTGCGAGGCCGTCCTCCTTCGAGAGCACCTCGACGCGCCCAGCGAAGTCGCGGTCGAGCGTCTGGCGCAGGAAGTGGTCGGGGTCCCGCAGGTTCCTGATCGTCTGGTTGAGGATCTCCCTGCGCGGCACGAGCCACACCACGACCTCGTCGTGGGCGGGCAGGGCGTCCGCGATGATGTCGATCGCCGAGGCGCCGATGAGCGTCTTGCCGCCGCCGGTGGGGACCTTGGCGCACACGCGCGGCACGCCCGAGAGGTCGTCGTGGTAGGCCGGCATGCCGTCCTTGCCGGGTGTGAGGCCGGCGGCGCCGAGGAACACGCCGTAGGCGGTCGCCGCGTCGCCGAGCATCGCGTAGGTGCGCGCGTAGCGGCCGATTTCCTTCAATACGTCGCGCTGGTAAGCCTTGAGCTCCATGGCTACATCCTCGCAATCTGGGATGGGATCTGCTTGAACGCGACGCCCGCCGCCTCGAGCTGGTTGGGCGAGAGCGCGCACCGGTTCGCGTAGACCACGGTGGGCGACCCCTTGACGGGGAATCCCCTGAGCAGGTCGTAGTCGAGCACCGTCTCCTCGCCGGGGACGTACACGAGGTAGTAGGCTGCCTGAGCGTGCTCGCCGAGCAGCCACGGGCACTCCCCGGTGCGGTCGACGTACTCGGCGCGCGTCTCGGTGTGCCAGACGTAGCGGCGCACGGCATCGGCGGGCGCGTCCGCGTTGAGGGAGATCATCGGGGAGGCGGACCTGCTTGCGATCGGAGGCTCCTCCACGTCGAACAGAGCGGGGCCGAGCTCGTAGTAGGAGAAGCCCGAATCGATGCCGGCCACGGCGTTCTTGCCCTCGCCGTAGCCGGAGATGACGCGGCGCACGCGCTCGGCGGTGACCGTGTCGGCGTAGTCGCTGAGCTCGATGAGGACGTACCGGCGGTTTCCGCCGTCTCCCTGGTTCAAGCGCATCGCGGCGTGGGCCGTCGTGCCCGATCCGGCGAAGGAGTCGAGGACGAGGGCGTCATCGCCCGCCGCGACCTGCAGGACGCGTTCAATAAAGCGCGTTGGTTTAGGCGTGTCGAACGGGGCCTTTCCGCCGAAAATCGCCTTGAGCTCCTTCTTCGCTTCGTCAGTGTGTCCGACCTCGGCGTGCGGCCAGAAGTTGGTGGGTAGGCGACCCCCGACGCTATCGAGGTAAGTCTTGCGTCGAATGCCACCTTTTCCATTACGGGTGAAGTAGAGTCTCGGCCACGGTCCAGTGTCCTGAACGTGTTGGGCGATGCGCCTGGATTCGTCAATCGGCTGGGCAAGCATGATCGCCTTCACGTCCGCGCGCACCTCGCCGCCCTGCAGCCCGCAGACCTCTGCCCTGCGCCCGGCGTCATCGATGTCGACGAGCTCGTAGGGACACCAGCCGTTCATGTATTCGAGCATCTGGTCCTGCTGATAGCGCCAACAGGAGCCGTTGTAAGGGTAGAGCAGCTCACCGGTGAATGGGTGCTGTATCGCGTAGACCATGCCCTGGTGCGTTGCGGCGCCGGGTGCGAATGCATCGCTGCTCGTCCAAGGCGTGATGTCGTTATCCGGGTTCTTGTACTTCGAATCCATCTCCGCGGTGCGAGGCAGCTTCCTTGGCTGCCATCCGGCCTGTTTCCCGTATGCGAGGAGATGCTCGACCTCAGCCGGGATTCCCTTGGAGTCGTTTCTCGTCGAGTAGGTCCGCTGCCAGGATATGTCAGCGGCAAAGCAGGGGGCTCCGAAGATCTCGTCGCACATTATTTTGAGATTGGCATACTCGTTATCGTCGATGCTGATGAAGATCGCGCCGGTCGGCGCGAGCAGCTTGCGCAGGAGCTGGAGGCGCGGGTACATCATGCACAGCCATTTGTCGTGGCGGGAGAAGTCCTCGCCCTCCTTGCCCACGACCTGGCCGAGCCATTTCCTGATGCGCGGGTCGTTCACGTTGTCGTTGTAGACCCAGCCCTCGTTGCCGGTGTTGTACGGCGGATCGATGTAGATGCAGTCGACTTTCCCCTCGTACTCCGGCATCAGGGCTTTCAACGCCTCGAGGTTGTCGCCGTGGATGATCATGTTTCCGCAGTCGGAGCCGCGGCTGTCCAGCACGCCCTTCTCGGGTACCCGTTCGAGCACGCGGAAGGGGACGTCCCGGTGGTGGTTGGCGACCTTTTCCTTGCCCATCCAGTTCAATGTCGGCATATGCAGCACGTCCGTTCAAATCCGATTAGAGCCAGGATCAAGCATACCTGCGCTATCGGCGCGAGGAGTGCATCTGGGCCTTGCGGCGTTGCAGCAATTCTATCAAACGGAGCATCAAACAAAGGATGCTGGGCTCTTGGAAGATTAATGAGGGACGTTAGCTCGCCGTCGTGTGTGCCCTGATTTCTCATTCGCTTTTGCCGTTATCCCGCAGTACGGCGCCGTCACGGGGCAATCACGGTTCCATTCGCCCGTGAGGACCGCTTCTGGTTTGGGCGCTACGAGACCATGGTGTCACCTGGACGAATTCGCCCTCTGTCCTTATACTTGTACGTAGTAATTCCGTACACAAGCTACTCCGCAAGAGGAGGACGACATGGCAACGCCTGCTTTGGAAAAGCCTTGCAGGATGGACCTGAGGCTCACGGGCTCCCAACGGGCCAGTTATGAGGAGGCGGCGGCTCTCAAGGGTCAGACGCTCACGCAGTGGTCGACCTCCAAGCTCGATGAGGCGGCGGCGGCAGATATAGAGGCCGCACGTCTTACGCGGCTCACGGGGCCAGCGTTCGAGGAGTTCTGCTCGATGCTCGACGCTCCGCTACCGGAGTCGACTCGCGAGCTTCTTGCCCGTGAGGAGATCTGGGTATGACGGCTAGCTTCTCCCGGCCCGTCCAGCTCGCGGCGGGGGAGGGTATAGAGGGCTTCCATTGCAGCGTCGAAATCGTTGACTCGTGGGCCACGCGCCATGCCGCAACCGCCCGCGCTCGGGGCACGGCCGTGGTTTACGTGTCGCGCTGCGCCGGGCGCGTGGTGGGCTTCTATACGCTGAGCACGCATTCTGTTATGCGGTCCGCCGTCGGTGGAGGATGGCTCGCCCGCAACGCCCCCTCCCAGGTCCCCGCCGTGCTTCTGGGGATGCTGGGCGTGGACGACGACTTCAAGGGCATGGGTCTTGGCGCCGCCCTTCTACGCGATGCAATCATCAACGCCTCCAAGGTGGCGGCGATTGCCAGCGCACGGGCGCTTGTGGTTGATCCCGCGGACGATTCGGCCGCGGCGTTCTATACCCGTTTCGGCTTCAGGCACATAGGCGAGTCGGGGCGCATGGCTATCAGGCTGTAGGTTGCACGCCGAATTGTGCAATAGCTATTGCACTCTAGACCGCGGTAGCCTTGCCCAAAGCTGGCAGACGGGTCTTTCGTCCTGAAAAATGTTGAACTCAACACTTTTACGTCGGCGAATCCTTAGAGCAAGTGCAACGACTGGCGGTGGTAGACCTCCCAGGGGCACTTCCACTTGAGACGCTTGCGTGGTCTCCGGTTGAGTGAATCGTATACCTCCCGCACCTCGCTGTCGCTGACATCGTCGAGGCTCTCGCCCTTCGGGAACCAGTCCCTGAGAAGGCCATTGGTGTTCTCGTTGGTGCCCCGCTCCCATGGATGGTGGGGATGGCAGAAGTAGACCGGCGCTCCCAGCGCCTCCTGGAGGCCCTCTGCATCCGAGAACTCCTTGCCCCTGTCGAGAGTGACGGTATGGACGGCCTCTCCCTCGAGCGCCCTCTCCGTGGCCTCGTTGACCTCGGCATGGGCCTTCCTGGCGGCCTTGCCGCCGACAAGGTATCCGCTCATCCTGTCGACCTGGGTGACGAGGCATGCACCGCCCTGCCTGCCGGCGACCGTATCGCCTTCCCAGTCGCCTGTCCGGCTCCTGGACGATGCCTCTTCCGGCCTCTCGGAGATGTCATGGGTTATGCGCACCTTGCCCCTGCGCTCCTGGCTTCCCTTCCTGTGCCTGCGCTTTCCATGGTGCCTGAGCAGCCTTGCGGCCTTCCTGTGCCCCGGAAGCCCGCAGTCCAGGGATCCCGACTCCACGGCACGGTAGATGGCGGAATCGCTCACGGCGAGGTCGGGCCGCTCCTCCGAGATGCGGCCCGATATCTCCTCCGGGGACCAGTGCTCGTCCCGCATGAGCCTCACGACCAGCGAGCGCCTCTCGGGCTCGTCCATGGGCCTGGGGCGCCTGCAGCGCAGCCTCCTCCTGCCCGCCTTCCTCTGTGCCGTAGACGCGCGGTAGCGGCGCCCTGCAGGGCCCTGCCAGCCGTTCCGCCTGATCTCGCGGGATATGGTCGACTTGTCCCTGTGGAGCTCCCTCGCTATCTGGCTGACCCCCTCATGGCCCTTCCAGCGGACCATGATGTCCTCGCGCTCCGCGATGCTAAGATGGCTGTAGCCGTCCATGGTGCCTCCAATGATGCATGTCTCCGCAAGCATCATCATGGGTCGTGCCTGGGCGGCTACCTCGTAATATCCTGTTGCACTCGGAGTGAGGATTCGCCTCTTAAAAATGTGAAGTCCAACATTTTAAAGGACGAAACCTGCAGGCGGACGTTGCCGGCGGCATGTCACGAGGCTCCCGAATCGCGTATCATTGCGGGCGAACAAGCGATAAGGAGAACCCCATGAAAGCCCTGGTACACGACGGCAACGGACATATCGCGCTCGAGGATCGCCCGGAGCCGCAGCTGCAATCTCCAACCGACGCCATCGTCCGCGTCACACGCTCGACCATCTGCACGAGCGACCTGCACATCATCCACGGTGCCGTGCCGCGCGCCACGCCCGACACGGTGCTCGGCCACGAGTTCGTGGGCGTCGTCGAGCAGGTGGGGGAGGGCGTGCGCGTCCTCCATCCCGGCGATCGCGTGGCCGTGAGCTGCGAGACCTTCTGCGGCGAGTGCTTCTACTGCGAGCGCGGCTGGGTGAACAACTGCATCGAGGGCGGTTGGGAGCTCGGCTGCTGCGCGGACGGCTGCCAGGCGGAGCTCGTCCGCGTTCCCCAGGCGGACCGCACCTGCGCGCCCATCCCCGCGGACGTGACCGACGAGGACGCCCTCTTTCTGGGTGACATAGTGGCCACGGGCCACTGGGGCGCCCAGATCGCCCAGATCGAGCCCGGCTCCACGGTCGCCGTGATCGGCGCCGGACCGGTCGGCCTCACCACCATGATGTGCGCCCGTCTGCACAACCCCGCCCGCATCATCGCGATCGACATCGACCCGCAACGCCTCTCCCTCGCCCGCGAGCGCGGCTTGGCAGACGCTGCGATCAACGCCCGCGATATGGACCTTGCCGCCGTCGAGGCCGCCGTGCGCGAGCTCTCTCACAATCGCGGTGCCGACAGCGTGATCGAGGCCGCCGGCGGCTCCAACACCTTCGAGATGGCCTGGCGCATCGCCCGGCCGCACGGCGTGGTGGTGCTCTCCGCCATGTACGAGGGCCCGCAGACGCTGCCACTGCACCAGATGTACGGCAAGAACCTCGTCTTCAAAACCGGCGGCGTGGACGCCTGCAACATGGGCGAGACCATGCGCCTGGTGCAGGAGGGGCGCATCGATACGAGCTGCCTCATCTCGGGCCGCTATCCGCTCAACGACATCGTGGAGGCCTACCGCGCGTTCGAGGCCCACGAGGACGGCTGCCTCAAGCTCGTCATCACGCCCTGGGAGGACCGCTAGTGGAAGTGGGTCTGCGGAAAGGCGCCCGCTGCGCGGACGGGCACGGATCGACAGCGGCGATGACGCCGCCCTCCCTCCGCGCTACGCGTTCGCGCACTCCAGGCCGAAGCGGTCGATGAGCGCCTGCGCAACTCCCTGGCGAGTGGTGCTGTAGCCCGCCGCGTAGTTGGCGAGCTCGATGGCGCGCACCAGGTTGTCGCCAGACATGAGGCGCGCCGCAAGCGCGCTGATGAAAGCGTCGCTCGCACCGGTCGTGTCGACGGCATCGAAGTCGGCGGCGGGGAAGTGGCGGCGGAGCTCTGGGCTGTGCAGGTAGCATCCGCCCGCACCGAGCGTGACGATCACGGTGCCACCGCATCGCTCGGCGAGCTGGGCCGCTCGCTCTTCGATCGTGCCTGGCCCGGGGACTATGGTGTTTAGCTCGGGCAGGTTGGGAACGAGGATGTCCACTCTCTGCAGGATCTCGTCAGGCAGCACGTCGCATGCCGCCGGCTTGAGGATCGTCTTCGCGCCGTGGTGCCGGGCAGTGCGGAGCGCTGCGAGCACGGCGTCGAGGGGGATTTCAGTTTGGACGAGGCAGTACTGGGCGCCTTCGAACAGCTGCTCGCGTGCGGCGAGGTCGTCTGCACTGAGAAAGGCGTTCGCGCCGGACAGGACGGTGATCATGGACTGGCCCTCGGGATCTACGAAGATGTATGCCTTGCCGGTCTCCACATCCGCCTTGCGGTACACGCCGGTGGTGTCGACCTCCCAGTGCTCGAGCGTTCGATACACGACATCGGAAGAGGCGTCCGCGCCGACATCTCCGACGAGGGCGACGCGGTGGCCGAGCTTTGCGAGCCCAGCTGCCTGGTTCGTGCCTTTGCCGCCGGGGTAGACGAGGGAGCGGTCGGTGGTGACCGTCTTGCCCTCGTCGGGGAGCGTCGGGACGGAGAGGCGCGTGTCGATGTTGATGCTCCCGACGACGACGGCGTGCTTCGACCGGCTGGTCGGCGGATTGCCGAGGGAGTTCGTGTTGTTCAGCTTCAGTCCATCGAAATGGTCACCGGCTGCGGGCTTCCCGGTCATCTTTCCGATGAGGCGCTCGCATGCGAGGCGCCCGAAATCGGAATTTTTGATCGTGTAGGTCGAGATGGCGTCGCCGGGGTCGTCGATCCAGGAGGTGCCAGAGTCGTTGCGCAGGGAGACGATGGAGACGTCATCGGGCGTATGGTAGTGCAGCGTCGCCAGGCGCTCGTGAAGCTTCTTGGCCATTTGGTAATGCGAGCAGACAATGCCCGTGAGCTCGCCGCTGCCGATCTTGCCAAGAAGGTCGGCGCTGACCTCTGTGTGGATGAGCGATTCGGTGAACGCCATGCCGTGTTCGAAGAGGCAGCGCTTGAACCCCTGGATGAAATCGGGCGTGCGTCGTCCTTCGGTTACAAGGCAGCCGATGCGGCAGTGATCGCGCCCGATGAGTTCGGCGGTGATCTCGTACGTCGCCTTTTCGTAGGGGATCAACAGGGAGAGGTCGCCCCCGTTTGCCCCGATGGTCACGACCTTCGCGCCCGATGCGTCGAGGATACCCCGGTATGAGAGGCTTTCCCCATTGACCGGTTCCCAGATCACGCCGGCGGCACCCGTGCTCTTGAGGGCTTCGAGGTTCTTGCGCTCTTGTTCGAGATCGAGGTTGCTGTTGAGGACGAGGGGGGCATAGCCGGCTCGCTGGGCGACGTTGAGGATGCCGTCGAGGGTGGAGTCTAGGGAGATGGGCGAGCGAAATACGACGCCGATGAGCCAGTCTTTGGTGGCGCGCGATCGTGAATAAGGCGAGTAGTGGTACTCGCGGACGATCTTGAGCACGCGCTCCCGTGTGGCGTCGCTGATGCTGCTGTCTTTATGGTTTATGACTTTCGAAACCGTGGAGGGGGATACCCCGGCGAGTTTGGCGATATCGCTGATATCCATCTGGTCTCCTCGTGCGGTGCTGGCGTGTTAGGTGCGTCCTATAGTACCCAACCATATCCGGAATCCGCTTACGGGCAAAGACTGACCGTTTGCCGACGGTTTGCGGCAACTGTTTAGCCAGTGTTAATATTCGCTTAGGAAAACGAATTAGGAAAATACTTTCCTAACGAAACGCATACGACTTGCATACGGTAGGGCAACCTTGAGAGGAGAACATCGTGTCGGAAAAGGCCTCCTTTGCGCAGAAGCTCAAAGATCAGTTTTCGACTAAGTCCCTCGTGCTCATTCCCATCGCGGTGGGCATCAACCTCATCGGTGGAACGCTGTGCTCCATGCTCAAGCTCCCCTTGTTTCTGGACACTATCGGCACCCTTGTCGTCGCCTGCCTGTCCGGCCCCTGGGTCGCTGCGCTCACCGGCCTCCTGACCAACGTCTTCTTGGCCATCGTCGCCAACCCGGTCAACTTCCCGTACGCCATCGTGAGCGTGCTCGTCGGCCTCACCGCCGGCTACATGGCTCGCGCGGGCTTCTTCAACAAGAAGTCCGGCATCGTTGCCGTCTGGCTCGCCGTCACGCTGGTCAACGCGGTTTCTGCCTCCCTTATCACTTCCTTCGTCTTTGGCGGCGCGACCGGTATCAACGGCACGTCAGTCGTCACCGCGGCGTTCGTTGTCGCCCTGCAGGACGTGCTGCTTTCGGTGTTCTCCTCTGCGATTCTCGAGAACCTGCTCGACAAGGGCATCTCGGTTCTCATCGCTTACACCATCTGGCGCAAGATCCCGCGCCGCCTCGTGAGCCAGTACGCGATGGCCGGCATCGCCGATGGCGAGGCCCCCGTGGGCCCTGGCCGCGATGAGCTCGACGACAAACTCGAGGACGATGATCTCGATTTCGACGACGAGGATGAGGATCTCGACCTCGGTTTCGACGACGAGGACCTTTAGCGCGTCCCGTGCCACCCCCTTTGGCGGAGGGGCGAGAGCCCCTCCGCTTGTATCAGGCAGACCGCATCGTAGATGCATCGACAAGAGGAGAAGGGAGAGCAGGATGTCACAGCGTCCCGTCGCCGATGATACCGCCCGCGACGCCTGGCTCGTCGCCCTCAATCCGACCGCCAAGGTAGCCAGCGTGCTCGTGCTCGGCCTGGCATCCATCGTGTTTCCTAGCCCGATCCTCGGCGCGCTCATCGTCGTCGCCCTGTTCGCCCTCGCTGCCGCCATGGGATACTTCAGGCCGTTCGCAAAGTTGATGATCGGCTTCGGCATCCCGGTGACCTTGATGCTCTTGCTTATCCAGGGCTGCTACAGCCCGCAGAACGTGACCGTGATCGCCGATCTTGGCTTTGCCCGACTCGGGCTCGAGGGCACATTGTACGCCCTCTCCACGGTCGTTACGCTCCTGACCTTCCTCGGCGGCTTCTACCTCATGAACCGCACGACCTACACCGGCGAGCTCGTCGCCGACCTTACCGAGCGCGGCCTGCCGCCCAAGGCCGGCTACCTCGTGCTCGCGAGTTTGAACGTGGTTCCCCAGATGAAGCGCCGCATGGCGACCATCCAGGAGGCCCAGGTCGCCCGCGGCCTGGACATGGGCGGCGACATCATCTCCCGCGTCCGCGCCACCGTGCCGCTGCTCGGCCCCGTGGTCATGTCCTCGCTCGCCGACGCCGAGGAGCGCTCGATGATGCTGGAGACCCATGGTTTCCATCTCAACGAGCGCGCCCACACCAGCTACGTCGTCGTCCGCCATGCGACGGCCGACAAGCCGCTGGTCATCGCGAGCGCCGTCGTCCTGGTACTTTCCGTCGCCGCCCGCATCGCGAGCGTTGCCGGCGTGCTGCCACTGTAAGGGGGTTTGCTCGTGGATTCCATCATCAAGGTCGATGACTTCTCCTTCCGCTACCGCGATGCCAAGCGCTGCGCGGTGCGCCATCTGGACTTCGAGGTGCCCGAGGGCGGCTTCCTGTGCGTCGTCGGCCCCAACGGCTCGGGCAAGTCGACGCTGTGCAACGCGTTGGTGGGCCTGGTCCCGCACCACTTCAACGGCAAGGGTCGCGGCAGCGTCCGCGTCCTCGGGCAGAAGGTGGCCGACCAGACGATCGCCCAGATCTCGTGCAACGTCGGCTTCGTGTTCCAAAACCCGTTCAACCAGCTCTCCTACACCGCCGGCACCGTGGCGGAGGAGCTTGCCTACGGCCTGGGCAACCACGGTGTCCCGCGTGACGAGATGGTCCGCCGCATCGAGCAGATCGCGGGCCCGCTCCACCTTGAGGGCCTGCTCGACCGCAACCCGCTGGAGCTCTCCGGCGGCCAGATCCAGCGCGTCGCGCTGGGCTCCACGCTGATCATGAACCCCCGCGTCCTGGTGCTGGACGAGTGCACCACGCAGCTCGACCCGCTGGGCAGCGAGGAGATCTTCGACATCGTCAAGAAGCTCAACGAGGACGGCATGACCGTCGTCATGGTCGATCACGACATGGAGCGCGTCGCCCGCTGCGCCGACCATGTGCTTGCGCTCAGCCGCGGCAACCAGGTCGCGTTCGGCACCCCCGAGGAGGTCTTCGGCGACCCCGCTCTGGAGGAGCACGGCGTCGATATCCCGGATTACGTGCGCATCTCGCGCACCCTAGAGGATGAAGGTCTTGCGAGCGGCCCGGTGACCCTCACCGAGGGCGCCTGCGCGGAGCGCGTTGGAAAGGCGTTGGGACGATGAAGATAGAGATCAAGGACCTGGTCCACGAGTACCTGCCGGGCATGCGCGCCCTGGACGGCGTGAACCTCACGCTGGACGGCACGGCCCCCGTCGCCATCATCGGCCAGAACGGCGCCGGCAAGACAACCCTCGTCAAGCACTTCGACGGCATCCTGCGCCCCACGTCCGGCCAGGTGCTGCTCGACGGCCACGACATCAACGAGCGCAGCTGCGCCCAGTGGTCCGCGCACGTGGGTTACGTGTTCCAGAACCCCGACAACCAGCTGTTCTTGGAGAGTGTGCGCCATGAGCTCGAGTTCGGTCCCCGTCAGCTCGGCGTGAGCGAGGCGGCGATCGCCAAGCGCGTCGAGCGCGTGGCGAAGCTCGTCGGCCTCTCCCGCAAGCTCGACGTGAACCCCGCTGACCTGACGCCCGCGGAGAAGAAGTTCTGCGCCATCGGCTCGGTCCTCACCATGAAGCCCGAGGTCGTCATCTTCGACGAGCCGACCTGCGGCCAGGACCTCGCCGGCAACGCCCGCCTCGAGCGCATCATCCGCGCGCTGCGCAAGTCCGGGCGCCTGTGCATCACCATCTCGCACGACGTCAAGTTCGTGTGCAAGTGCTTCGAGCGCGTCGTGGTCATGTGCCACGGCAGGGTGCTCGTCGAGGGCTCGGTCGAGGAGGTCTTCTCCCAGCCCGAGCTGCTCAAGCAGTCCTACGTCATTCCCGCCCCCGTGACGCGCGTCGCGTCCGCGGCCGGCATGAATAAAGTCGTGTTCGATGTTGACTCCCTCATCGAGGGCGTCAAAGCAGAAAGGAGCTCATAGATGAGCGACGTCATTGTTCAGATCTACGGTATCCGCACCGTCGAGGACGCCAGGATGGTCGTCGGCCACGGCGCCAAGCACATCGGTGTCTCCTATGGTCACATCAACCACACGCCTGGCCAGCTGAGCTGCGAGCAGGCAAAGGAGATCTTCGAGGGCGTGCAGCCCGAGGCCGTCCGCATCGGCCTGACCTGCTCGACCGACATCGATGAGATCTCCGAGGACCTCCGCGCCGCCATGCCCGACGTCCTTCATCTCTCCGGCGACATCGATGGCATCTCCCCCGAGCAGGTCGCCGAGCTCAAACGCCGCTTCCCCGGCCTCGAGATCATGCAGGCCATCCCCGTTCTCGCCGGCGTTCCCCTCGATGAGCAGCCCGTTATGGACTACGTTCGCGCCTACGAGCCCGTATCTGATTTCTTCCTGATCGACACCAAGGCCCCCACCGCCGGTGACATCGGTGCCACCGGGCTCACCCATGACCGCGCCATCGACGCCGCGATCGTCGCTGCGACCGACGTCCGCTGCATCATCGCCGGCGGTCTTGACGAGCACAACGTCACCGAGGCGATCCATGAGACCAAGCCCTACGGTGTCGACTCCTACACCCATACCAACTACGACGACGAGCGCGCCAACACCCTGCACTGCAAGGATGAGGCCAAGGTCATCGCGTTCTGCGAGGCGGCCAGGAATGCCTAGAGTCGTCGTCGCGGGTGACGCCAACGTTGACATTGTGGTCCAGTTCCCCCGCCTCGGCGCGGGCGAGAACGGCGCCACCATCTGGCCCAACCCCGAGGTCGTCGGCGGCGGAACGTCTTCCAACACCGCCGCGGCCGCGGCCCGGCTCGGACTCGACGTCCTCTTCGTCGGAACGGTCGGAGACGACCCCTACGGCGCCTTCGCCTCCCGCGACCTCGCCGAGCGCGGCGTCGACGTCTCCGGGCTCGTGTGCGACCGCGAGCTCAACACCGTCGGCGTGTTCGCCTTCGTCGACGAGGCGGGCGAGCGCTACCTGTGGGGCTGGCCCCGCGAGAAGCAGTCCTTCAAGGTGATCGACGAGGACCGCGTCGACTTCGAGGCCCTGCGCTCCGCCGACTGGTTCCACTCCTCGGGCATGTCGCTGGTGTACGACACCTCCGCCCGCTCCACGATCACGCGCATGTACCGCGAGGCGCGCGAGGCCGGGGTCCCGACCTCGCTCGACTTGAACCTCCGCGTCGACGACGGCGTGCTCGACCCCGAGTTCGCGCGCGCCCTCGAGGCCGTCATGCCCTACGTGGACTACCTGCTCGGTTCCGGTCCGGAGGAGTTCGCCTACCTCGGCGAGGGCACCTGGCGCGAGAACGCCCGCGCGCTCGCCGTCGACGGTCGCGTCGTGGTCGTGCGCGACGGTGCCAACGGCTCGGTCGCCATCAGCGGCACCGACGTCTTCGAGGCCCCGGCCTTCAAGGTTGAGGTCGAGGACACCATCGGCGCCGGCGACGTGTACAACGCCGGCTTCATCGCCACGCTGCTGGAGGGCGGGTCCCTCCAGGAAGCCCTCGAGAAGGGCAACGCCGTCTCTGGTTACACCGTCGCGCGCCAGGGCGCGCGCAACACTCCGACGCCCGATGAGCTCGCGGAGTTCATCGATTCGTTCAACTAAGCAAGAAAGGCTACATCATGGAGAAGAAGAAGGTCATTCTCGACTGCGACCCCGGACACGACGACGCGTTCGGTATCATGCTCGCCGTCCAGCACCTGGACGTCCTGGGCATCACCACCCTCGGCGGTAACTGCACGCTCGAGAACGTCACCCGCAACGCCATCAAGACCCTCGAGGTCCTCGGCAAGGCCGACGAGATCGGCGTCTATCCCGGACATAGCTGCCCGCTTGCCGTGCCGCTGGTGACCGCCCCGCAGTTCCATGGCGAGACCGGCCTCGACGGCCCGGTGCTTCCCGAGCCCACCCATGCTCCGCGCGACCAGCACGCTGTCGACTTCATCGTCGACACCGTGATGAGCAACGACGACGTGACCATCATCGCCACCGGCCCGCTGACCAACATCGCCGCCGCGCTCAACCGCGAGCCGCGCATCGCCGAGCGCGTGAGCGAGATCTGCATCATGGGCGGTTCCGTGACCTTCGGCAACTGGACGCCCGCCGCCGAGTTCAACATCTACGTCGACCCCGAGGCCGCCTACCGCGTCTTCAATTGCGGCGCGCACGTCAAGATGACCGGCATCAACTTGACCCGTCAGTGCTGTATCGGCATTCCCCACATGGAGAAGTTCCGCGAGATCGGCACCAAGGCCGCTAACTTCGCCGCCGACCTCACCGACTTCTTCATCCAGCAGGACATCGCCCTGGGCGAGCCCCCGATCGCGTGCATGCACGACGCCTGCGCCGTCGCTTGGATCATCGACCCGTCCCTGATCGTGGCCGCCCCCATGCACATCGACGTTGAGCTCAACGGCACGCTGACCCGCGGCATGACCGTCTGCGACTACCGTCACCTGCGCGGCGTCGATCCCAAGGTCGACATCGAGCGCGACCCGCAGATGACCCTGCGCGGCGAGGGCACCAACGCCGAGGGCGCGCTCGAGCTCGACTTCGACCGCTTCATGGACCTGCTGTACACCACACTCGGGAACTACGCCTAATGGTCCTCGCGCAGGGGCGTCCGGGAGGGGCGATGGTGCTGTGGGACTTCGACGGCACCCTCGCCAGCACCAGCGGAGACGTCTGGGGATCCCTTGCCTATGCCGCTGCCAAGCGGGATAGGAGGTTCCCCTTCGGATTCGAGGACGATGACGAGAACCTCGCCCTCCCCATGTCCGAGATCTTCGCGAGCCTCCTGCCCGCGCCCGACTCCGCGGACCTCGCGGGATTCGAACGCGACGTTCGCGTTCACTACCGGTCGATCAGCGCCCATCCGCGCACGGAGCTCTATCCGGGCATCAAATCGCTGCTCGTCGAGCTCCGCGCGCGCGGCGTCGCGAACCGCATCGTGACCAACAAGCCCCAGGGCGCCCTTGAGCGCCTGCTGTCGATCAAGGGCTGGGCGCCGCTCTTCGACGGATGGGTCTGCGCCGACTCCGGCCCGGACGGGACGGAGCTCACCAAGGAGCAGATGATTCGCATCGCCATCGAGCGCCAGGGCGCCGATCCGGCGCGCTGCGCGATGGTCGGCGACTCGTGGGGCGACGTCGCCGGGGCCCGCGCCGCGGGCATCGCGAGCATCGGCGTCACCTACGGGGACGGGAGCGTCGAGCGCCTGCTCGCCGAGAACCCGGACCGTGTCGCCGAGGAATCGACCGGACTGAGAGAACTACTGTTGGGAGATTGATTCATGCTCAACGATTTTGATATCCAGATCGCCACGCGATTCGTCTTCGGCCATGCCGCCGAGGAACGCTGCGGCAGCGAGGCCCGCGCCCTCGGCGCCTCCAAGGTGCTCCTCCATTACGACGGGGGCGACTACCTCGAGGCGAGCGGGCTGCTCGAGCGCCTGCGCGAGAGCCTGCGCTCCGCCGGCGTCGAGTTCGTCGAGCTCGGCGGCGTGCAGCCCAACCCCCGACTCGAGCTCGTCTACGAGGGCATCGCGCTGTGCCGCGAGTACGGCCTCGAGGCGGTCGTCGCCGTGGGCGGCGGCTCCGCCATCGATTCCGCCAAGGCAATCGGCCTCGGCGCCGCCTACGACGGCGACGTGTGGGACCTGTTCCTGGGCAAGGCCGAGCCCGTGGCGACCCTGCCGGTCGTCGCCGTCCTCACCTGCCCCGCCTCCGGTAGCGAGTCGAGCCAGGTCGTGGTCGTCAACAACGAGGCGGAGCACGCCAAGCTCCTGGTGAGCCATCCGGTGGTCCGTCCCGCCGTCGCCATCATGGATCCCGAGCTGTCCTGCACGCTTCCGGCGCGCCAGACCGCCTGCGGCCTTGTGGACATGTTCTGCCATGTGTGCGAGCGCTATTTCACCGACGACGCCGACTTCGGCATCCTCGATCGCATGAGCGAGGGCGTCTTGCGCACCATCGTCGAGGTCGGCCCGAAGCTCATGGAGAACCTGGGCAATTACGTCCTGCGCTCCGAGATCATGTGGGCGGCAACGGTCGCCCAGAACAACTCGCTGGGTATGGGCCGCAACCAAGACTGGTCGACGCATGCGCTGTCCAACGAGCTGAGCGCTCTGTACGACATCGCCCATGGCGAGACCATCTCTGCCGTCATGGCGTCCTGGATGCGCTATGTTCGCTCGAGCAACCCCGAGCGCTTCGCCCGATTCGCCCGCAAGGTGTTCGACGTCCGCGACGAGGCGCTGGATATCGATGCGACGGGCTCTGCCGGCATCGACGCGTGTGAGCGGTTCTTCGCCGGTCTCGGCATGCCTGTCAGCCTCGAGGAGGTCGGCGTCGGCGAGGAGGGCATCGAACCCATGCTCGACAAGATCGAGTTCTTCGGCGACGACCGCGCCATCGGTTCGGTCCGCCGCCTGACGCGCGAGGACTGCGCGGAGATCTTCCGCATGTCCCTCGTTCGCGACCAGGGGGTCGATGCGTAGATGATCGTCAACATCGGCTCGCTTAACATCGACTACGTCTACGATGTCGAGTCTTTCGTCCGCAAGGGCCAGACCATATCCTCCACGCGCCGCAGCGTCTTCGCGGGCGGCAAGGGCCTGAACCAATCCATCGCGCTCGGCCGAGCCGGCGCGGACGTCGCGCACGCCGGCCTGGTCGGCGACGAGGGCGCTTTCCTGCGCGACCTCATGCTCGAGTCCGGTGTCGACGTCAGCCGCGTGGGGACCGCCGAGGGCCATTCGAACGGACACGCGATCATCCAGCGCGATAGCGAGGGCGATAACTGCATCATCCTGCACGGCGGCTCCAACCGCCTCATCGGCGCGGGCCTCATCGATACGACGCTGCTCGCCTTCAAGCCGGAGGACTGGGTGCTGCTGCAGAACGAGACCAGCTGCGTCTCCAATGCCATCGAGGGCGCCCATGCCCGCGGCATGAAGGTCGTCCTCAACCCGTCCCCGGTCAACGACGCGCTGCTCGCATGCCCGCTCGAGCTCGTCGACTGCTTCATCCTGAACGAGGGCGAGGCCGCGGCGATCGCCGGCATTGACGGCGCCGCCGACGAGCTGCTCGCCGCGATGCTCGACCGCTTCCCGGATGCCGAGATCGTTCTCACGGTGGGTGCCGACGGCGCGTACTACGCCCGCAAGGGCGGCGAGCCGATCTTCCAGCCCGCCTTCGCGGTCGATGCGGTGGACACCACCGCCGCCGGCGATACGTTCACCGGCTACTACCTCGCCGAGCGCGCGGCGGGATCCGATCCGAGCCGCGCCCTGCTCGTCGCCTCGGCGGCGTCGTCGATCGCCGTCTCCCGTCCCGGCGCGGCGCCCTCGATCCCGCTTCGCCGCGAGGTCGAGGCGAAGCTCGCGGGGCTGGGCCTGGCCTAGCTTCGCGGTCGCGGTCGCGGGCGCGCCCCGAAGGATCGCTTACCTAGGTTTCATGTGCGGCCGAAAGCCGCCTGAATACATACTGCCCTGTCATCAAATATGAAAGGAGAGATTGCATGGCAGAAGAGAAGCAGAACGGCATTCCCGTTCCCGAGGAGGGGACTCCGGAATGGCTCGAGCTGAACAAGATGGCGAAGGTCGCCGTCCCCATTGTTCTGGCCATCTTCACGCTGGGCGTCCTGATGCAGCAGGCGTTCGGCATGATCTACGTCAACATCGGCGATGAGCTCGGCCAGGCCAACCTCGCGCCCCTCATCACCTCGATCCCGGGCATCGCACTCGGCATCGTCTGCGTCATCTACGGCTCGCTCGGTGACTTCCTGTTGCTTCGCAAGATGATCGTCATCGGCACCGCCGTCTTCGTCGCGGGCTCCGTGCTCGGCCTCTTCGGCCGCCTGAGCATCTGGATCGTCATCCTCGCCCGCCTCATCCAGTCCGTCGGCTGGCAGGTCTCCGGCTCCATCTTCCTGGTTCTGGTGTCCAAGTACATAGCCAAGAAGGACCGCGTGATCTGGTACGGCGTCTTCGTTGCGGTCTTCCGCTTCGCCGCCGCCCTCGGCGTCTTCCTCGCCGGCTACATGACCCTCATCGACTGGCGCATCCTGTTCGGCGTCGGCATCGTCGCCGCTCCGCTGATCCCCATCCTTGCCAAGAACCTGCCCGACAACCACGCCGCCGGTGCGACCATCGACGTCATGGGCTTCACTCTCATCGGCCTGTTCGCGGCTTCCGTGACCATGTACTTCACGGATATGACCACCTTCTGGTTCATCGCCTGCATCGTGACCCTGATTGCCTTCATCGTCTACATCAACAAGGCCGAGAACCCCTTCATCACGCCTAAGATGCTGACCAACCCGGCCTTCGCCATGACCATGATCGTCATCTTCGTCGGCTACTTCTTCAGCTACACCCTGAACGCCGGCATCAACAACATCGGCATGAACGTCTTCGGCCTCGACTCCTCCCAGGTTTCCAACCTGCTCGTCTGGTCGATCATCCTCGCCGGCGTCATGGGCTTCGTCGCCGGCCCGATCATCCGCAAGATCGGCCGCAAGGCTTCCGTCATCCTTGCGCTCGCCTGCATGGGCGGCGGCCTGATCGCGGTCGCCTTCGCCATCCCGCACGGTGAGGTTCTGGCGCTCGCCGCGGCCCCCTGCATCTACTACTTCGGCACCTCGTTCTTCTATCAGCCCATCGTCGACACCGCGACCCTGACGGTCACCGCCGAGGAGTCCGGTCGCGCGCTCGGCTTTAACGACCTGATCCAGGCCATCACCGGCTCCGTGGGCGTTGCCCTCTTCGGCCAGCTCATGGCCAACGGTGCCATGGGCGATGCCAGCATCGCCGGCACCGCTTCCGGTCTCGCCTCCAGCTACGCCAACGTCTTCCTCATCGGCGGCGTCATCATCCTGGGCGCCATGGTTATCTTCATGCTCTCCATGAAGATGATCTACAGCCGCTCCCGTGCTGCTGAGGATGAGGCGTAATAGCCAAAGCGGTCCTCATGGGGTTTGCCAATAAGACCTCTCTCTCCGCCCCGGTCGCGTTCTCGCGGCCGGGGTTTTTGATTGTTCAGTCGTGCGGGCCCCTCGATGGGGTAGAGTGCCGACTCGAAACATGTAGGTTGCGGTCGCGAGTCTGCCGCGACGATTAAGGAGCCGCTAGATGATCTACTCGCTCGCCCCCATGGAGGGCATCACGGGATACGTGTTCCGCCGTGTCCACGCCGAGTGCTTCGGCGCGCTCGACCGATACTACACGCCGTTCCTCCCGCCTCCCCGCGTGGGCTCGACCTTCGGCGGCAAGAACTTCAAGGAGATCGACCCGGCGAACAACGAGGGGCTGAACGTCGTCCCGCAGCTGCTCACCAAGAACGCCGACGAGTTCGTGTGGGCGGCGCAGCTGCTCGCCGAGATGGGCTACACGGAGGTCAACCTCAACCTGGGGTGCCCCTCGGGGACCGTCGTCGCCAAGGGCAGGGGCTCCGGCCTGCTGCGCGACCCGGACGCGCTCGAGGCGTTCCTGCGCGACATCTGCGAGCGCTCGCCGCTGCCCGTCTCGGTCAAAACGCGCCTCGGCCTTGAGGACGACGGCGAGTACGCGCGCATCCTCGCCGTCTACTGCCGTCTTCCCTTGGCCGAGCTCATCGTGCACCCGCGCGTGCAGAAGGACCGCTATCAGGGGTCGCCGCGCTGGGAGCCTTACGGCGCCACGCTGGCGGCGGCGCCGTTTCCCGTCGCGTACAACGGCGACGTCTTCGATACCGCCGACCGCGATGGGTTGCTGGCGGCCTTCCCTGCGACGCGCCATGTGATGCTGGGTCGCGGCCTGCTCGCCAACCCCGCCCTCGCGCGCATGATGGCCGGCGGGCCGCCGGCGACCCGTGAGGAGCTCGAGCGGTTCCACGACGCCCTGTTCCATGCGTACGAGGAGGTCGTCGGCGGCAACGCCGTGTTCCGCATGAAAGAGTGGTGGTTCTACGCCAAGTGCGCGTTCGCCGATCCCTTGGCGGTGCATCGCGCCGTTCGGAAGGTCCGCCGCGCCGGCGAGTACGAGGATGCCGTCCGCACGATCTTCTCGGGGATGGAGCTCGCGGAGGAGGCACGGTTCCACGGCTAGGCCGTCGGCCTCCGTCCGGCGCGCCGCCCGACGCGGACACCTCGACTCGGCGCTCGAATCGGTACCCGCCCCCAACCTGAGGTCCGGGCGGAGCTCGCGCAGGCGGTGCGGGCACTACAATGGGAAGCTGCCCGCACCGCCGCCCGAACGATCGGAGTCTCCATGCCCCAAGCCGTCATCGGTCTTGTCGCCCACGTCGACGCAGGGAAGACCACGCTCGCCGAGGCGCTGCTCTACCGTGCCGGCGCCATCCGCCGCCAGGGGCGCGTGGATAAGGGGGATGCGCATCTCGATACCGATGCGATGGAGCGCGAGCGCGGCATCACCATCTTCTCCAAGCAGACCTATCTGGACTGGGCGGGCGCCCACCTCATGCTGCTGGACACGCCTGGGCACGTCGACTTCTCCGCCGAGGCCGAGCGGACCCTGCAGGCGCTGGATTACGCGGTGCTCATCGTCGGGGCGAACGACGGCATCGAGGGTCACACCGAGACGCTCTGGGGCCTGCTCGACCGCTACCGCGTGCCGACCTTCCTCTTCGTGAACAAGCTCGACCTCGCCGGGGGCGAGCTCGCGCCCCTGATGGCGGAGCTGCGCGGACGGCTGTCGGCGGCAATCGTGGACGGCGGCGCGCTCGCCGACCTGGCGGGTCACACGGCGGCGTCGCCGGAGGGCGACGGCGCGACCGCGCATGGCGTTACCTGCTCGAGCGAGCTGCTGGAGGACGTCGCCGCCGCCGACGAGGCCGCGCTCGACGAGTACCTCGCGTGCGGCACGGTCGGTGCGGGCACGGTCCGCCGCCTCGTCGCCGAGCGCAAGCTGTTTCCCTGCTTCGCCGGGTCCGCCCTGCGCGGCGAGGGGATCGAGGGGCTGCTCGACGGCATCACCGCGCTCATCGAGGAGAAGGCGTGGCCGGAGGCGTTCGCGGCGCGCGTCTACCGCGTGAGCCGCGGCGCCCATGGCGAGCGCCTCGCATGGCTCAAGGTCACGGGCGGCACCCTGCGCGCCAAGGAGCAGCTGTCCGGCTTCGACGGGGGAGTCCCCTGGACCGAGAAGGTGGACCAGGTGCGCATCTACGACGCCGATTCGTTCCAGATCGTCCGCGAGGTCCCCGCCGGCCGCGTGTGCGCGGTGTCCGGCCTCACGCACGTGCGCCCGGGCAGCGCGCTCGGGGCGGAGGGGCGCGGTGCGGACCCCGCGCTCGTGCCGGTCCTCTCCTTTCGCGTGGAGGCCCCGGGCACCGACGCGACCGTTCTCGTCCGCGCCCTGCGCGAGCTCGCCGACGAGGACCCCCTGCTCGGCGTGGCGTGGCACGAGCAGCTGCAGGAGGTGCACGTGCAGCTCATGGGGGAGGTCCAGCGCGAGGTGGTGGCCCGCCGCCTGGCGGACCGCTTCGGCATCGCCGCCGAGTTCGGCGCGGGCGGCATCCTCTACCGCGAGACGGTGACCGCGCCCGCGCGGGGCGTCGGGCATTTCGAGCCGCTGCGGCACTACGCCGAGGTCCAGCTGCTGATCGAGCCGGCCGAGCGCGGGGCGGGCATCATGGCCGGCACGCGCGCCCTGGAGGACGATCTCGACCGCAACTGGCAGCGGCTCATCCTCACGCACGTGCTGGAGCGCGAGCACCCGGGCGTGCTCGCGGGCGCCCCGCTCACGGACGTGCGCATCACCCTGCTCGGCGGGCGCGCCCACCTCAAGCACACCGAGGGCGGGGATTTCCGCCAGGCGACCTACCGCGCCATCCGGCAAGCGCTCATGACGGCCCGCGCCGCCGGCTCCTGCGAGCTGCTCGAGCCGTGGTACCGCTTCCGCCTGGCCGTCCCTGCTGGCAAGGTCGGTCGTGCCCTGGCGGACCTGCAGCGCATGGGCGCGACGTTCGACCCGCCCGAGGTGCGCGGCGAGCGGGCGAGGATCGCCGGCGAGGCTCCGGCTTCCGAGATCGGGTCCTACGCGCTCGAGGTGAGTGCATATTCCGGCGGGCAGGGGAGCCTGGCTCTCGAGTACGCGGGGTACCGTCCGTGCCACGATGCCGAGCGGGTCATCTCCGAGGCGGCGTATGACCCGCTGGCGGACCTGTCCAACACGCCGGACTCCGTCTTCTGCAGCCACGGCGCCGGCTATGCCGTGCGGTGGGACGAGGTGCCCACGCAGGCGCATGTCCAGGTCGACCTGGACCGCTTGCGGCCGTGGCGCGCCGCGGACGAGGGCTTCTTCTCGGGATAGCGGCCTCGGGCCGTCCCGGGGCTTCGCTCCGTCGTCCGTCTCGCAGCCGGCCGATGGGGATCGGCGCCGCGGGCGGCTTCCGGGCGGTTAGACGAATTAATCCATGACCCCCTGCTGAATTGGACAATATGGCAAATATATAGGTCTGACCGACGGAGATCGCCCCATGAGGGCGTCCGAAGCGCGCTCGAGGTGCGCGCGAGCGGGCTAAAAAGTACGCGTTCTCATGGCTGTGCGCATCTTCTGATAAGCTACGGGAATGGAAGGACCGTGTGCCCGCGCAAACGACTTATATAATTGCCATATTTGTCCAAGAAAGCAGGGGGTTAAGCAAAAAAGCGATGTAGCTCATCGCGAAAACGGGGCGTTCCGATGAGGGGCGGCGGGCTGCCCGTTCGCGGCTGCGGGCACGGCGCGCCGATCGGGCCGGAGGTCTCAATTCGGTGCCTGTCCCCGATTTGAGGAGAGGGGCCGCGGCGCGTGGTACACTGCGCAGCATGAGACCGATCGCACGCATACATACGGACCTGCCGCAGAAGTTCGGCATCCCGCGCAACAGCTTTCTCGCGCCCCACCTGCAAGGGTGCATCGTCTTCGAGCCCGAGTTCGCGCTGCCGCAGGCGGTGGCGGGGCTCGAGGAGTTCAGCCATCTGTGGCTGATCTGGGCATTCGAGAACGGGACGCCCGGCGGCACCGCGGCAGACATAGCCTCGGACAGCGCCGCTGCCGACAAGAGCGGAACGGCCCGCGCATGGTCGCCCACGGTGCGCCCGCCGCGCCTCGGCGGCGCCGAGCGCCGCGGCGTGTTCGCGACGCGGAGCCCCTTCCGCCCGAACCCTTTGGGCCTCACGTGCGTGAAGCTCGACCGCATCGAGCTGACCGACGCCGGCCCGCAGATCCACGTGCTCGCCGCGGACCTGCGCGACGGCACGCCCATCTACGACATCAAGCCCTACATCCCCTTCGCGGACTGCCATCCCGACGCCACGGGCGGCTGGATCGAGCGCGCCCCGTGGCACGAGCTCGAGGTCGAGTTCCCCGACGGCCTGCGTGCGCACGTCCCCGAGGCGAAGCTTCCCGGGCTCATCGAGGTCCTGCAGCAGGATCCGCGCCGCGCCGGCAGCAAGCATGAGCCCGAGCGCGTGTACCACCTCGCCTACGCCGCCCTGGACGTGGCGTTCACCGTGGACGGCGACGCCCTGCGCGTCGTGGGCGTGGACCCGGCGGATGCGAAGTACGAGGCCTCCGCTCCCTTCTTGAGGCGGATCGTCTCGCCCGGCGTTATGGGGAAGCTACCCTAGGCCGCTCGGGGTTCACGGCCCTCGCGCAGGACGATGGCGCTGGAGAACCCGTTCATCGATAGGGATTCGTCGGTGTAGCTGATGGTGTAGTCGGCCTCGGTGGGGTCGGTGTGGCGGTACGGCACGGGAACCTTGAACGAGGCGCCGTCGAAGACGGAGGTCACCTCCAGGAACTCGCGGTCCTGCGTGTCGGGCACGGACCGGGCGGAGATCGCGTCCCCGTCGTGCAGGACGGTGCCGTCCGGGGCGTGCACGGTATACAGGTCCTCATCGAAGGAGACCGTCTCGGCCGCGGTGTCGAAGGTGGGGCATGGGCCGTGATGGCCTTTGGACATGCTTGGATCTCATCCAGGATAATGAGCGTTTTGCCTGGGACAATCTCCATGTTGAGTTGGAGCGATAACGAGGCGAAGGCCCAGCAGTTCTCGGTCTCGTGCTGGTTGAGCATGCCGCCGATGCGGTTGGTCTCGCGCAGGTCGAACGACGAGGGCAGCTCGGCGGCGCGCAGGGCGCTGTGCACGGCGAGCGAGTCGGCGAGGTAGGAGAGGTCGAGCGGGGAGGGGGCGAGCTCGCCGTCGTAGGTGCCGTCCAGGTAGGCGGCGTAGTCCTCGCTGAGGTCGGAGACGCTGACGACGGGCGCGGCGGCGCCGGTCGCGGCGTTGGCGGGCGCCGCGGCGAAGCCGGCGAGCGTGGCGGCGAGCAGGGACAGCGCGCCGGCGACGGCGGGCGCTGCGGGCCTGCGCCGACGGGCGGCGGCGCCTCTGAGGTCGCTGTCGAGACGGTTACCGCGGGCGGCGCGGCGCGGGCGGTAACCGTCTCGACGCGGTGTGAACGGTCGCGCGGCTCGGGCGGATGTGCTCGCCGTCAGGCAGGGGGCCGGTCCGGCTCCTTGCGGCCGATGTGGGCGCGAGCGCAACCACGCACCATGATACCGTGCCGGCTTCAGGGTCCGTGCTGCCGTCGGCTTCGGGGGAACGAAACGCGAGGCAGGGGGAACGAGGCCACCGCCGTACCGTCGATGTGGCGCGTGGGCCACGGGGTGGGAAAAACGCGCCCGCTGCGGCGTGCGCGGCACGCATCTGTACGTATCGGACCTGCGCTGAGGCGCCATCTGGCGCGCTTCTTCACGGCTGCCGCGCGGTAGCGGCGACACGGGGCGCTACCATCGGCGCTTCCCCTGCTGGCTCGCGAGGTAGAACGGGAGGAAGACGATCGCGGCGGCGACGAATGACGCCATCTTGAGCACGTCTTTCGCGACGGTCCCGCAGAGGAGCAACAGGCGCGCCGGGCGCCCGCCGTGTCCGCGCGGGGCCGTAGGATGTCGCTCCGAGGACGGAGGACATCGGAGGTGGCCATGACTGTGCGCAAACGCGCCTCGCTCGCCGGACGCTGCGGCATTCCGCTGGAGCGCGACCGCGTCTACGTGGGCGTCGATACCGCTCTCGACGGCGGCGCCCTCGAGCCGGCGGCCGCCCGGCCCGTGCGCATCCGCTGGCCCGACGGCCGCTCACGGGAGATCCAGAGCATCTACGACCGGCGGGAGTTCGGGCGCGCGGCCTTCGGCAACCTGTGCGTTCGCTGGGCGGTCTGCGTCGCCCGCCGACGGCGCGAGCTGTTTTGGGAGCATGGGGATTTCTTCGTGGCGAAGCGCAGCGGCCTGGCGGAGCGGCGGGCGACCTGACGGCATCTGGTGCCCGGACGTTGTCTCCGGGCTCGTCGCAACCCCTGGAGCATGTCGAACCTCCAGGCCTCGTCTCGGCGCTTCGCCTCATCGGCATGCCGCCGCGTCCACGCAGATGTCGACATCGTTCTCGCCGTGGCGACCGAGAGCTGTCGGCCGGCCGGCCAGGCGCGCGCCGCGATGGCGAAGTATCGCCACGCGCCCGGCGCGGGCGATGCGGTATCGTTGACGCCATGCGCACGGTGCGGGCCGTGCGTGCGAGGAAAGGTGCGCTATGGGGTCGCGGGCCACGCGATGCCCTGCGGCTGCGCCGGCCGTTCGGATGGGCAGCGGTTGCGGAAGGGGGAGCGCCCTGTGAGCGCCCTTGAGCACTACATGTACGTGTTGGAATGCGGCGACGGCAGCCTGTACACGGGCTACGCCGTCGACGTGGAGGCGCGTCTCTTCGCCCATCGGGCGGGGCGCGGCGCGAAGTACACCCGGTCCCATGCGCCGGTGCGGCTGGCGGCGCAGGCGAGGTTCTTTTCCAAAGCCCGCGCCATGAGTGCGGAGGCGCTGTTCAAGCGCTTGCCGCGCGACCGGAAGGACGCCCTGCTCGCGCAGGCCATGGGCGAGCCCTTCGAGGAGGTGCTCCGCCGCGAGCTGCCCGGATTCGGGAGCGACACCGCGGAGGAGTTCGTCTGCCGGTCCCTGGCGGGCGGCATCGACGCCGGGTACCGCGATTTCATGGCGCGCCTCATGCCCACCGTCGACCCGGTGCGCGTGGTCGGCGTGCGCACGCCCGTCCTGCGCGCAATTGCTCGCGAGCTCGCGCGGCGACCCGATGCCCCCTCGTACCTGCGCGCGCTGCCGCATCGCCTGTTCGAGGAGATGCAGGTCCACGCGTTCGCCATCGGCCTCGAACGCGACTACGACGCCGCCCTTGCACTCTACGATCGCTTCCTGCCGCATGTGGACAACTGGGCCACGTGCGATCAGCTTCCCGTCAAGGTGCTGGCGAAAGATCCGGGTCGCACGTTGCAGAGGGTCGGGGAGTGGCTCGCCTCCGGGGACTGCTATACCGTGCGGTTCGGCATCGGTGTGCTCATGCGCCTCTATCTGGACGAGCGATTCGAACGGCGGTTTCTGGACGAGGCCGCGGCGGCGCGCCTGCCGGGTGCGCCCGAGCGCCCGGACCCGGAATCGCCCGCGTACTACGTGGATATGATGCGCGCCTGGTATTTCGCTGAGGCGCTCGCTCGGCAGGAGGCCGCGGCGCTGCCCTATCTGCTTGCGCGCGGGGAGGGTGCTCTGCTGGACGAGTGGACCCGGCGCAAAGCGATCCAGAAGGCGATCGAGAGCCGCCGTATAGCGCCTGAGCTGAAAGCGCGGTTGCGCCAGGCCCGTTGACCTCGATTCGGGGCCGCGATTTGGGGCGGGCGCCAAGCTGAGGTCGGAAGGGGACCCGCAGCGCATCATCCCCCATTGAGAGCCGGGCGCCGATCTGAGGTTCGGCGCTCCGCGGCCTTGTGCCCGCATGCGCGATTGTGGAGTTTCAAATTGCTACTAAAATAGGTCTATTATGCGAGGGGAACGAGCAAATCCGCCGAAAGGAGCCGACGACATGAAGAAGTATGCGAACAGCGCGCTAGTCTACGCGATCCTCGCCATGGTGGGCGGGGTGTTCTACCGCGAGTTCACCAAGTTCAACGGATTTACGGGGACGACATCGCTGGGGTTCGTGCACGCGCACTACTTCGCGCTCGGAATGATCGGCTTCCTGCTGCTTCTGCTGCTCGAGAAGGACCTTTCCTTCACCGACCGCTCCGTGGGCCGTGCCGTGGCCGCCTACCATGTGGGTCTCAACGTGACCGCGGGGATGCTCGTCGTTCGCGGCGTCACCCAGGTTCTCGACATCGCCCTTACCCGCGGCGCAAGTGCAGCCATCTCGGGCATCGCGGGCCTCGGGCACATCGTGCTCGGCGTAAGCATCGTGCTGATCCTTCTGGGCGTGAAGCGCGCGGTCGCCGCTGCGGAGTAGCGCACGGCAGCCGTTCGGCATTCGCCGTGGAGTCTCGTGCCCGGAGGCGTGCCTTGCGCACCCGGTCGAGCCGAGTCCGGCTTCGACTATATGCTATGACCCCCTATTGTTTTGGACAAAAGTGCCAGAAAATGACGGTGATAGGGGGTTATACATATCATGAATAGGACGAAATCAAGCTTCGACGCCTGCGATTCGCTTCAAATCGGCATCAAAACTGAATAACGGACACACTGTTCGCTTGTTTTGTCCGAACTCCGTCGTCACTATCTGGCACTTTTGTCCAATAATACAGGGGGTTATCGATTAAATACAGATAACCGACCCCTCTGTCACGTTATCGAACTCAATTGTATGCAAAAAACGGGGCCCCGCATGCAGCGGGGCCCCGTGAAGCGAAGCGATGCCGTCGCTGTCTGCGCCCTTAGGCGAAGAACAGCTCGGAGAGGGTCATCGGGTCGACGTACTCGCCGTCCTTGTAGACGCGCATGTTGCCGGAGGCGATCTCGTCGATCAGGATGACGTTGCCGTCGGCGTCGTAGCCGAACTCGAACTTGATGTCGTAGAGCATGAGGCCCTTCTCGGCCAGGTCGTCGGCGACGATCTTGGTGATCTGCTTGGTCATCTCCTTGAGGGAGTCGTACTGCTCGGCGGTCATGACGCCCAGGTCGACGAGGCCGTCCTTGGTGACCAACGGGTCGCCCAGCTCGTCGTTCTTGAAGGTGGTCTCGACGTAGGACGGCAGGTCGTCGCCCTCGTTGCAGTACTGCTTGTAGCGGCGGTAGAAGGAGCCCACGGCCTTGTTGCGGCAGATGACCTCGAGGCCCTCGCCGAAGACCTTGGCGGGCAGGACTTCCATGGTGGTGTCGTCGAGGTTGGCGGACACGTAGTGGGTCTTGATGCCGGCGGCGTTGATCTTCTCGAAGAAGTAGATGGACATGCGCAGGTTGACGTCGCCCACGCCCTCGATGGTGAGGCCGACGGAGTTCTCGCCCGGATCGAAGACGCCGTCCTTGCCGGTGCAGTCGTCCTTGAACTTGAGCAGGTAGTTACCGTTCTCGAGCGCGAAAACGTCCTTGGTCTTGCCGGAATACACGAGTTCCTGGGTCATTGCGGTAGTCCTTTCGTACGCAGCCCGCTATCGCTGACGGTGAGAGTGTACCCCAACGCATGGCCGCTTCGCGACCCGCGCTTCCGACAAGATGGATTTGTGGCACGATTTCTATACCGGGGGAACGGGGCGAGGAGGCTCGCTTCGCTTCCGAGGTGCACGGAGGCCCGTGCAGAAGGGAGCCGAGATGCCGATTCGCGAGGTGACGTCGGACAAGAAACGCTATCTCGACCTGCTCCTGCTGGCGGACGAGCGGGAGGACATGATCGACCGCTATCTGGAGCGCGGGGCCATGTTCCTGCTCGAGTTTGACAGCGAGGCGGTGGGCGAGTGCGTCGTCACGGACGAGGGGGACCGCCTGCTCGAGTTCAGGAACCTCGCGGTCGCCCCCGCATGGCAGGGCCGGGGGCTCGGCCGCGCGCTGGTCGCCCACGTCGAGCGCCGCTTCGCAGCCACCCACGACGTCCTGCAGGTCGGGACCGGCGATGTGCCCTCCACGGTCGGGTTCTACGAGCGCTGCGGCTTCGTGCGCTCGCATCGGGTGAGGGATTTCTTCACCCGCCATTACGACCACCCGATCGTCGAGGACGGCGTCCTGCTCACGGACATGGTGTACCTAAGGAAGTCGGTCGTGCCGCGATCGCGAGCCGAGCTCCTGGATGCGGACCGTGCTCGCGACATTGCGACCTGCGGCCGCCCGCTCTGCCCGTCCCGGCGCCGCGGGGACCGTGCCGCCGCGCAGCTCGAGGCCGCGGGCGCGCACGAGCCTACCCCCACGCCGTACTTCGTGCTCGAGCGCCTCATGCCGCGCCTGGGACTGGAGGCGAGCTCGCGCTTGCTGGACGTCGGGTGCGGGGCGGGCCGCGTGCTGGCGTATTGCGTCGAGGCGCGGCTCGCCTGCCGGGTGACCGGGGTGGAGCTGGACGACGACCTGGCGCGCACCGCCGCCGCGTGGTCGCGCGGGCTCCGCGGCGTCGAGGTCGTCGCCGGCAGCGCCCTGGATATGCCGTTGGGGGACTTCACCCATTTCTACCTGTTCAACCCGTTCGACAACGCGGTGCTCGTCGCGTTCCTCGAGGCGCTCGAGCGCCAGGCGACGCACGCGGTGACGTTGGCGCACATGTCCGACAACGGCGAGAGCTACACGTATTGGGGGAGGCCGGGCTGGACGCTGCTCGAAGAGGGGGCGTTTCGGGAATACCCCGACGAATCCGGGTCGGAGACCGCGCGCTTTCAGGTGTTCGGATGCGACCAGCATTATTCGATCTGGCGGTTCGACCCCCTTGCAGCCCGGGCTGGGCGATAGGGCGCACCTCCGATCGAGGCCGGGGGCGGTGCCCGTGCGGCGGGCCGGCCGCGGTGGGGCCGTTCGCCGCTTCGCGCCGCGGCGCGCGGCGGCGAGTCGCTTCTGCCGCTCGGCGCCGCAAGGGGTCGGGCCTCTTGGGGCCACGGGCCTCAGCGGCCCTCTGCGCGCTTCGCCTTTGCACTTTCGGTGCTTCGCGCGTCGCTTCGCGGCGTGAGGGAAGCGGGCGCGTGATATGTATAGTGTGCGTTATGCACGCAAATTCTCACAACCTCTCATTCCTGTGTGACACCGGATCGGCCGCGCGCCTGTCCGGCCATGCGCCGTCCCCGCCCGCTGCAAGAAAGGAACGACACCTCGGCATGAAGCGCGACAAGCTCAAACCCATTTTGTTCAGCATCATCAAGCGTTCCGGCCCCGGGGAGCTGTGCGCTCAGTTCGCGCGCGACATCGTGGCGGGCATCGTGGTCACCGTCGTGGCGCTGCCGCTCTCCATCGCGCTGGCCATCGCTTCGGGCGTCGGCCCCGAGCAGGGGCTCTACACCGCCATCGTCGCCGGCTTCGTCATCGCGCTGTTCGGCGGCATCCCCGCCACGGGCGCCATCGCGCGCACCGCCGCCAACGTCAAGAGCGGCGGCCGCACGCCGGTCGCCGGGATGGTGCACGCCGTGGTCCTGCTGCTCGTGCTCGTCTTCCTCATGCCGTACGCCGCGCTCATCCCCATGCCCACGATCGCGGCGATTCTGCTGCAGGTCGCCTACAACATGTCGGGCTGGCGCAACGTGCTGCACGTCTGCCGCACCGCGTCGCGCGGCGCCGTCGCCGTCATGCTCGTCACCCTCGGCCTCACCGTGGCGTTCGACCTGGTCACCGCCATCGGGGTCGGCATGCTCATCACGATGGTGCTCCTCATGAAGATGCTCTCCGAGGAAACCGAGGTCCGCGGCTGGCGCTACTTCGGCGACATGGATTCCGAGGTCACGCACATGCGCGAGCTGCCGCGCAGCGTCCGCGTGTACGAGATCAACGGCCCGATGTTCTTCGGCATGACCGACCGGCTGATGGACATCTCGGTGAAGGGCTTCACCCGTTGCCTCATCATCCGGATGCGCGGCGTGCCGTCGCTGGACTCCTCCGCCATGAAGGCGCCCGAGGACCTGTGCGCGGACTGCGCCGAGCACGGGGTGCAGCTCATCATCTCCCATGCGAACGAGCAGCCGCTGCGCACGATGGAGCGTGCCGGCTTCGTGGACCGCGTGGGGCGCGAGCATTTCCGCGCGAACATCGACGACGCGATCGCGCACATGCGCGAGCTTCTGGGGGAGTAGGGCTGCCGTCCGCGCTCCGGCGGAGGCGGGTCGTCCTGATGAAATGCTATCAATAATGTGTCTTATTTGAGACGGGAGATATTCCCGAGCGCTCTCGCGCGGCTGCCGAATGCTTGCCGCTATACTAGAGCCATCGTTTATCGCCTGTGAAAGGAGCCTGCCATGGCTGAGAAGACCTACAAGTTCGTGTGCGTCGTTTGCGGCTACGAGGTCGAGGTCGACACCCCCGAGCTGCCCGAGGATTACGTCTGCCCGCTGTGCGGCGTCGGTCCGGACCAGTTCGAGCTCGTCGAGGAGTAGGCTTCTCGCCTGCATGCGCGCAAGACATACGCTGAGCCGCGGGGCGCTTCCGTTCGGGGGCGCCCCGTTTGCGTTCCCGGCGGAAGCGCGCGACGTGCCCGCACCCGGCGTGCCAAAAGGGACGTACCCTAACGGCACGGCTAAACGTTCGGCGTGCCGTTAGGGTACGTCCCTCTTGGCGAGGGCCTGTCCCTTTTGGCTCGCGCCGGCGGCATGGTTTCCATGTGGCGGCGCGCAACCTGCACATCGCTTCCGGGCTGATTGGATAGAGTGTTCAGCAACTGTGTCTGCGCGGCCGCATGCGGAGCGCACGTCCAAGAGGAAGAACCATATGGGATTCGTTTCTAAACTGCTCTCGTTCGGCGCCGATAAGGAGCTGAAGCGCTACCAGAAGACGGTCGTCAAGATCAACGACCTCGAACCGACCTACACCGCCATGTCGGATGAGGAGCTGCGCCAGCAGACCGAGCTGTTCCGCGGCCGCCTCGAGGCCGGCGAGAGTCTGGACGACCTGCTGCCCGAGGCCTTCGCGGTCGTGCGCGAGACGTCGCGCCGCGTCACCGGGATGCGCCACTTCGACGTGCAGCTCATCGGCGGCATGGCCCTGCATGAGGGCCAGATCGCGGAGATGAAGACGGGCGAGGGCAAGACCCTCGTGTCCACGCTCGCCGGCTACCTCAACGCGCTCGCGGGCAAGGGCGTGCACATCGTCACCGTGAACGACTACCTCGCCAAGCGCGACTCCGAGTGGATGGGCCGCATCTACCGGTTTCTGGGGATGAGCGTGGGCCTGCTCCAGAACGGCATGCCGCTCGACCAGAAGCGCCCCGCCTACGCCGCCGACGTCACCTACGGCACGAACTCCGAGTTCGGCTTCGACTACCTGCGCGACAACATGGTCGTCCGCCCGCAGCAGCGCGTCCAGCGCGGCCACGCCTTCGCCATCGTCGACGAGGTCGACTCCATCCTCATCGACGAGGCGCGCACGCCCCTCATCATCTCTGGCGCCGGCACCAAGTCCGCCGGCATCTACAAGGACTTCGCCCGCGCGGTCCGCGGCCTCGAGCGCGGCGAGGAGGTCGTCTACGACATGCTCTCCGGCAACGAGGGCGCCGAGCCGACGGGCGACTTCGTGATGGACGAGGCCAAGCACACCATCGCCGCGACCGAGCGCGGCCTCAAGAAGATCGAGGATCGCCTGGGCATCAAGGACATCTACGCCGACCTCTCCGGCCAGCTCGTCAACCACCTGCAGCAGGCGCTCAAGGCGCAGTACATGTTCCATCGCGACAAGCAGTACGTGGTCACCGGCGGCGAGGTCAAGATCGTCGACGAGTTCACGGGCCGCATCATGGAGGGACGCCGCTACTCCGAGGGCCTGCACCAGGCCATCGAGGCCAAGGAAGGCGTGCTCGTCCGAGAGGAGAACCAGACCCTCGCGACCATCACCCTGCAGAACTACTTCCGCCTGTACGACAAGCTCTCCGGCATGACCGGTACCGCCCTCACCGAGGACGCCGAGTTCCGCGAGATCTACAAGCTGCCCGTCCAGGTCATCCCGCCCAACCGTCCCGTCGCCCGCAAGGACAACGACGACCTCGTCTACCGCACCGTCGAGGCGAAGTTCAACGCCGTCGCCGACGACGTCGCCGAGCGCCATGCGAACGGCCAGCCGGTGCTGGTGGGCACCGTCTCCATCGAGAGCTCCGAGAAGCTGTCGCGCCTGCTCGCCAAGCGCGGCATCGACCACGAGGTCCTGAACGCCAAGTTCCACGAGCGCGAGGCGCACATCGTCGCGCAGGCGGGCCGCCTGGGCGCGGTGACCATCGCCACCAACATGGCCGGCCGCGGCACGGACATCCTGCTCGGCGGCAACGCCGACGAGCTCGCCCGCGAGGAGCTGCTGACCCTCGACTTCGGCATCGAGCCCGAGCTCGTGGAGCGCATCCTGCAGGAGGGCGAGCCCGAGCGCCTCACCGTCGAGTCGCTGGCCGAGCGCCACATCGAGGTGGAGCCCGAGGTGCTCGCGGCGATCGTGCGCGAGTACGGCCGCCTGCGCGAGGAGGCGCGCGCGGAGTGCGCCGAGCAGCGCGAGCAGGTGCGCGCCGCCGGCGGACTTGCCGTCATCGGCACCGAGCGCCACGAGTCCCGCCGTATCGACAACCAGCTCCGCGGCCGCGCCGGCCGCCAGGGCGATCCGGGCGCCACGCAGTTCTACCTCTCGCTCGAGGACGACCTCATGCGCCTGTTCGGCGGCGAGCGCATGGAGAAGGTCTCCAACATGATGATCTCCGCCGACATGCCCGACGACATGCCCATCCAGCACAAGATTGTCTCCAAGGCGGTGGAGAGCGCCCAGCGCAAGGTCGAGAACATCAACTTCTCCATGCGCAAGAGCGTCCTGGAGTACGACGACGTCATGAACAAGCAACGCCAGGTGATCTACGCCGAGCGCAACAAGATCCTCGACGGCAAGGACCTCGCCGAGCATACGAGCGAGGTCATCGCCGAGACGGTCGAGCGCTGCGTGGCCGAGTTCTGCCCCAAGGATGCCCGCGAGGGCGAGCGCGACCTCGAGGGCCTGCACAAGTGGCTCGTCGAGCTCACCGGCCGCCCGGACGCCCCCGCGATCGACGGCGACACCTCCGACGAGATCGGCGAGCGCGTCCTTGCGTTCGTCCAGTCCTGCTACGACGCCAAGGCCGAGCGCCTGGGCGAGGACATCATGCGCGACCTCAACTGCCAGGTCATGCTTCGCGTCATCGATACGCGCTGGATGAATTACCTGCAGGAGATGGACTACCTCAAGCAGGGCATCGGTCTGCGCGGCTTCGGCCAGCGCGACCCGCTCGTCGAGTACAAGACCGAGGCCTTCGCCGCGTTCCGCACGCTCGTCTCGACCATGTACGAGGACTACCTGCGCACCGTCCTGCGCGTGGAGGTCAAGCACGCGCCCGCGCCGGCGCCCGAGCAGGACGCCGCGCTCGCCGGGGCGACCTACTCCGGCCCGTCCGAGGCCGACGGCTCCTCCACGCTGCGCCTGCAGGCGGCGAGCCAGGCCGCCAACGCGGCGGGCGCCGCGCCCCAGGGCACCGTGGGCAACGCCGGCGCCGGCGTGCGCACCTACCGCAAGTCCGAGAGCGGCGACCCGTACGCCAACGTCGGCCGCAACGACCCCTGCCCGTGCGGCAGCGGCAAGAAGTTCAAGAACTGCCACGGCAGGAACCGCTAATGGCCGAGCTTCTGACGACGACCCCCGAAGAGCTCGACGCGCTTGCCGAGCGCCTCGAGCAGGTCGAGGCCTATCTCCATCTGGACGAGAAGCGCGAGCGCGCGGCGGACCTTGAGCGCAGGAGCGCTGAGCCCGGCTTCTGGGACGACGGCGACGCGGCGCGCGAGCTGCTCGCCGAGCTCTCGCGCTGCCGCGGCGACGTCCAGACCTTCGAGGACGCCCGTGCGGAGCTCTCCGACGCCCGCGCCGCGCTCGAGCTCTCCGACGAGCTCGGCGGCGACGAGGAGCTCGTCGAGGAGGCGGCCCAGGCGGCCGCGCGCGTGGCCCGCGCCATCGACGAGATGGAGCTCTCCAGCTGGTTCACGGGCGAGTTCGACCACGGCGACGCCATCGTCACAATCAAGCCGGGGCAGGGTGGCCTGGAGGCCCAGGACTGGACCTTCATGCTGTTCAAGATGTACATGAAGTACTGCGCCCGCCGCGGGTGGAAGGTCACCGTCAACGACTGTCCCGCCGCGGAGGGCATCGGCATCGACCGCGCCACGTTCACCGTCGAGGGCGCCGACGCGTTCGGCATGCTCCGCGCCGAGGCCGGCGTGCACCGCCTGGTGCGCATCTCTCCCACGGATGCGAAGAAGCGCCGCCAGACCACGTTCGCCGGCGTCGAGGTCATCCCTGTGCTGCCCGACGACATCGACATCGAGGTCTCCTCCGACGACATCCGCGTGGACGTCTACCATGCGAGCGGTCCGGGCGGCCAGGGCGTGAACACGACGGATTCCGCGGTGCGCGTGACGCACCTTCCCACGGGCATCGTCGTCACCTGCCAAAACGAGCGCTCCCAGATCCAGAACAAGGCCGCGTGCATGCAGATCCTGAAGGCGCGCCTCTACGAGCTCGAGCTCCAGAAGCGCGCGGAGACGCTCGACGAGATCCGCGGCCCCAAGACCGAGATCGGGTTCGGCAACCAGATTCGAAGCTACGTGCTGTATCCGTACCAGATGGTGAAGGACCTGCGCTGCGGTCACGAGACGAGCAACGTCGACGCCGTCCTGGAGGACGGAGACCTCGATCCGTTCATCGTCGCCTACCATCGCTGGGCCACCGGCAACGCCGACGCCGAGCTGGCCGAGTAGCCGGGCCACCTGCCGCAGCGCCTGTCGGTCCCGCGGGGACGCCTGTGCGAAAAGGGACAGGCCCTTGCCAAGAGGGACGTACCCTAATGGCACGCTCGGCTGGGCGGGCGGGCCCGGCCGACTGTGAGATAATGTCGGCCTGTGCGCACATTCGCTACGAGACGGGGGAAAGGAAGTCGGGCGTGTCCAAGAGAATCGAGATCAGGAAGATCATCCAGTCGCAGCTGGTGCGCGACATCCCGATGGTCATGTTCGGGTGCGCCGTCGCGGCGTTCGCCGTCGATATGTTCATGGTGCCCCACGGCCTCGCCGCCGGCGGCCTCACGGGCCTCGCGACCATCTTCCAGGAGCTTGCCGCCCGTTCCGGGTTCAGCCTGCCGGTCGGCCTGCAGACCATCGTCATGAACGCCATCCTGCTGCTGTTCGTCATCAGGACCGGAGGGGCCCTCTACGCCGTCCAGACCATCATGGGCTTCGTGCTCTTCGGCTTCTTCACCGACCTGTTCGCCCCGTTCGTGGTGCCCCTGGCGGGCCACGACCTCATGCTGCCCGCGCTCTGGGGCGGCATCATCTCGGGCCTCGGCTACGGCCTGGTGTTCCGCTGCGGCGTGAACACCGGCGGCTCCGACACCATTGCCCAGATCATCTCACGCAAGACCTCGCTGCCCGTGGGGTCGACGGTCATGGCGATCGACGTCGCGGTCTGCGCCGCCTCCGCCCCCGTCTTCTCGTTCGAGAACGCCCTGTACGCGGCGCTGTCGATGGTCGTTATGGGCTACGTGGTCGACATGGTGGTCGACGGCGCCGACCGCCAGCGCGCCGCCTTCGTGATCAGCGAGGAGCACGCGGCGATCGCGGACGACGTGATGTACGAGATGGGGCGCGGCGTCACGGAGCTCTCCGCGCGCGGCGTCTGGAGCGGCAAGGACCGCCCGATGCTCCTCATCATCCTCGGCAAGCGCGAGGTCTCGATCCTGAAGACGATCGTGGCCGAGCACGATCCCGAGGCGATCATGTTCTTCACCGACGTGACGGAGGCGATCGGCGAGGGCTTCAAGGAGCTGGGGGCCTAGCGCCCGATGGCTCCCGGCAGCGGGTATCATAGGGCGAACGCCAACGACCGCCGGGAGCGACACATGGATATCAGCAAAGACGACAGGCTCGAGGCCGAGGGGGCCGAGACGCCGTGTTCCGAGAGCGCGGGGCCGATCGAGGACCGCCGCATCGACGACGCCGGCTGCGGCGCTACGGCGCGCGGGTGCGCCGGCATGCCTTCCGCTTCGGCAAAAGACGCCGAGGACGCGCGCGAGGCGCCTTCTGAGAGCGATGCCGGCGCGGACGGGGAGGCCGCCGCTTCGCCCTCGGCCGCCCCGCTTCGGGAGGATGGTCCCGCCGACGGCCTGTCTGCGGATGAGGAGGCGACGGTGCGGATCGACCATGCCGCGACCGCGACCCCGGCGTACGCCGATGCATGCGCGCAGACCTCCGAGGCGCTTCAGGACCTTCTCGAGCACAACCTTGCGATGACCTCGCTCACATCCGTCCTGCCGCGCCAGGACGCGCCGCTGTACCGCGCCGGCCGAGACGGCTCCACGCAGGCCATGCCGCGCGTGCCCGAAGCGGATCTGCCCAGATCCGCCGACGACGACCCCGCGCCGCGGCGCCCGCGCGTGTCCCGGCGCGCCGCGCTCGTCCTCGCCGTCGTCGCGCTCGCCGCCTGCGCCGTGGGCGCGTTCTTCGCCTTCGGCGGCCCCGCGCTGCTCTCGCGGGTGACCGAGGTCGATGTCGAGCGCGTTCTTGCGGCCGACTCCTCCTTCATGGATGGGTTCGCATCGAATGACTACGTGGCCCCTTCCGCATACGAGCTGTCCGACGTGCGCATCACCCAGACCCAGACGGACGCGGACGGTGCGGTGGTGGTCGATGCGACGGCGACCCTCGCGAACGAGAGCTTCTCGAGCGATTGCCTGGTGATCCTCAAGTTCGCGCGCGCCCAGGACGCCGACCGCATCCCCGATCTCGCAGGCGCTCAGCGCATCGAGGGCGAGACGTGGGTCGGTGCCGTCGTCCAGAGCTCAGCCGCCACGCGCGCCATCGCGCCCGTCACGTCCGACCCCGATTTTCCACAGGGCCTCGACGTGACGTTCGACGCTGAGGCCCAGACGTGCTCCTTCGAGGACACGACGACCGACGAGTTGTGGTTCGGCGTGCGCGCGACGACCGTTCCCTACACGTATTCGTTCGACGGGGAGTCCTGGTCGCGGGTCGCGGGCGACGCGTCGTCCTCGTTCGCGCTGAACGCCGACGCCCTGGCCGGGGCCTACGCCCCGAGCGGATCGGGCGCGGGGGCCTTCTCGACCTTCACGGTGCGCGGCGTGGACGCCGGCGCCGCAACGTTCACCATCGAGTACAAGGCGACAAGCGGCGGCCTCGCCCCGCAGACCGTGACGGGCGTCATCGAGTGCTCCTTCACGATCGAGCCGGACGGCGACAGCTCGCTGCGCCAGCCCGACGGCTATGTCTACGCGTTCACGGGCGAGGGCGCGAGCTCGGGCGGCGCCGGCTCGTCCA
The DNA here is from genome assembly GCF_900119895.1 of Collinsella phocaeensis. Classification (GTDB taxonomy): domain Bacteria; phylum Actinomycetota; class Coriobacteriia; order Coriobacteriales; family Coriobacteriaceae; genus Collinsella; species Collinsella phocaeensis. The sequence continues at coordinate 646,501 of NZ_FQLR01000004.1, forward strand.
AGATCGAGGGCGCGATCGGCCTGGACGGCACCCTCGTCGTTGACGCGACGGTGGACTACACGCGCTCCGCCTTCCTGTTCGGCTCCGCCTCCGACGAGCAGCTCGCGATCTCCGGCACCCTGGCGCACGAATAGGGGAGCGGGCTCGCTTCGACGCGGGCCGTCGGTGCCGCCTGCCGCGGACGGGTTGGCCCTTGGGTCTTGGCGCATGTGGGGGAGCGGGCCTTGCGCGGCGCCATGCCCGCACCTCACCCCGCTGCGGGCGGCTCGTCTCCCACGGCACAGCGCGCATGCATGGCGAGAAGCGGCCCTCGCCTTCCCAACGCAGATTGAGGGGAGGGTGGCGCCCGTGATCTCGACGGGAAGCGGCCGCAAGGCTCCCCAGTTGCGCGTTGGGGAGCGGAGCGCCCATTATCTAGATATGAGACGGCCTTAAGCTTCCCCATCTGAAGCACGGGGAAAGCAACGCCCTGAATCAAGGCGGCAAACGGCCCTAAACTTCTTCAGTTTCGAGTTGGGGCACATGCCGCCAGTTTTCTCGATGGGAAGCGGCCAAAGCTTCCCCGACGTCGCACGGGGGCACGTGGCGCCCACGGTCTCGACGGGAGACGGCGGCGGATGCGTCCGCTAGAACACGCTGCTTTCGCCCCCCCCGAAGCCCGGCCGCCGTTCACCTCGCGCCCGGGGTCCGGTCGCCCGTGCCTTCGTGCGCCTTGCGGCCTTGGCCGCCCGTCATCCGACATCGAGTCGTGTACATTTTACAGACCGGCCGACGTGCGTGCTAAAGCGTTTATTCGACAGCGTGAGCTGGGCCGTTCGCCCGCGAGCGGGGGTCGTTCGGCGCTCCTTCGCCGAATATGCGCCCACGGCGGCTGCTATAGTGGAGCGGTACCGTCACATTCCTTAAGGAAGGACCGTTCATGACACGAGATCAGCTCAGGAGCGCGTGCGCACGCCCTGACGGCGAGATCGCCCTCATCGCCAACAGCATGCGCCGCAACATCATCACCATGCTCGAGGCTTCCGGCACCGGCCATCCGGGCGGCTCGCTGTCCGCCGCGGACATCATGGCCACCCTCTACTTCTCCGGCGTGATGGGCTACGACCCGTCCGACCCGGAGTGCGCCGAGCGCGACCGCTTCGTGCTCTCCAAGGGCCATATCGCCCCGGCGCTCTACGCCGTGCTCGCCGAGGTCGGGTACCTGCCCGTCGAGGAGCTCGTCACCCTGCGCAAGCTCGGCAGCCGTCTCCAGGGCCATCCGGACTGCAACCTCTGCCCCGGCGTCGAGGTCTGCACCGGCTCCCTCGGCCAGGGTCTCTCCATCGCCGCGGGCCTCGCGCTCGGCGCGAAGCTCGACGCCGCCGACGGCGCCGCATGCGGCCGCGTGTTCGCCCTTACCGGCGACGGTGAGCTGCAGGAGGGCCAGAACTGGGAGGCGATCATGTTCGCCGCCCACCGCAAGCTCGACAATCTCGTCGTCATCGTGGACAACAACAACCTCCAGATCGACGGCTTCGTGACCGACGTGTGCGACGTCTCGCCCGTCGCCGCCAAGTTCGAGGCCTTCGGCTGGCATGCCATCGCGTGCGACGGCCACGACGTCGCGTCCGTCCGCGCCGCGCTCGAGGCCGCCGTGGCCTTCGAGGGCGCCCCGGTGGCGATCGTCGCCAAGACGGTCAAGGGCAAGGGCGTCTCCTTCATGGAGAACCTCGCCAGCTGGCACGGCAACGCTCCGTCCGCCGAGCAGGCGGCCGCCGCGTGTGCAGAGATCGATGCGGCCCGCGAGGAGCTTCTCGCCGCCGTGAAGGAGGCGTAAGAGCTATGGCAAAGGCAACGCGTGCCGCATTCGGCGAGACCCTCGTCGAGCTGGTCGACGAGGGCATGGACATCATGGCGGTCGACGCCGACCTCGCCGGCTCCACCACCACCGCCAAGCTCGGCAAGGCCTATCCCGACCGCCTGGTCGACGTGGGCATCGCCGAGCAGAACATGATCGGCGTGGCATCGGGCCTCGCCCTCACCGGCCGCACCGTGTTCACCGGCTCCTTCGCCGTCTTCGGCGCGGGCCGCTGCTGGGAGCAGATCCGCAACACCGTGTGCACCTCGCACCTCGATGTCAAGGTCTGCCCGACGCACGCCGGCATCACCGTGGGCCCCGACGGCGAGACCCATCAGGCGCTCGAGGACATCGCCCTGATGCGCACGCTCCCCGGCATGCGCGTGCTCGTCCCGGCCGACTTCGCCTCCGCCAAGGCGGCGATCCGCCTCGCGGCCAAGACCCCGGGCCCGTTCTACGTCCGCATGGGCCGCGAACCGCTGCCCGAGGTGTACGAGGAGGGCCTCGAGGTCGAGGAGGGCTTCGCGCGCGTGCTGCGCGAGGGAGCCGACGTCTCCATCATGGCGTGCGGCGTCGAGGTCGCCCATGCGCTCACGGCCGCCGAGAAGCTCGCCGAGGCGGGCATCTCCGCCGAGGTCGTCGATGTCATGAGCGTGAAGCCCCTGGGCGAGGACGTCATCGTGGCGTCTGCCGCCAAGACCGGCTGCGTGGTGACCGTCGAGGAGCACAGCGTGTACGGCGGCATGGGTTCGGCCGTGGCCGAGCTGCTGTCCGAGAAGCACCCGGTCCGCGTGAGCCGCCTCGGCATGACCGGCTTCGGCGAGTCCGGCAGCGCCGCCGAGCTGCTCGCCAAGTTCGGCCTCGACGCCGACGGCATCGCCGCCCGCGTCCACGAGGTCCTCGGCCGCTAACGCTACCAAGAGCACGCTTCGGCGCGCGCCCGCATCGCGGATGCGCGACGGGCCCGCGCCTTCAGGTCGATTTCGCCTCCCGTCCCCCGTGCCCGATAGGGCGCAGGGGATGGGAGGTTCTCTATGCGGCCGCCGGGGCGGGCCCCGCGGGCACGTGGCCGCATGAAATGTGGATTTCCGCAGCATCCAAGCTTCTTCTGGCATCTTGCGCGACATGCGCGTATCATACCGAAACGTATTGCCCGGCTCCTGTCGGTACATCGTCATGTCGATTCGCCATTATCGGCATGGTCGCGACAGGAGGCACGAGGACAGCGCACCGCGCGGCCAGGCATTCGGCCCATGTGCGGTAGCGCCCCCGCCCCGTGCTTAAAACCCCAAGAAGGAGTGAACATGGCTGAGGAGAAGTACGTGCCCCGTCTCAAGACCAAGTACAACGAGACGGTCAAGCAGCAGCTTCAGGACAAGTTCCAGTACGAGAACGTCATGATGATCCCGAAGATGGAGAAGATCGTCGTGAACATGGGTGTCGGCGAGGCCGCCACCGATTCCAAGGCCATCGAGGGCGCCGTGCGCGACCTCCGCGTCATCACCGGCCAGCAGCCCATGGTGACCCGTGCCCGCAAGTCCATCGCCACCTTCCACCTGCGTGCCGGCATGCCGATCGGCGCCAAGGTCACCCTGCGCGGCGACCGCATGTGGGAGTTCTTCGATCGCCTGACCTCCGTCGCGATCCCCCGTATCCGCGACTTCCGCGGCATCTCCGCCAAGAGCTTCGACGGCCGCGGCAACTTCTCCATGGGCGTCACCGAGCAGCTCATCTTCCCCGAGGTCGACTTCGACTCCGTTGACCGCACCCGCGGCATGGACATCACCATCGTCACCACCGCCAAGACCGACGAAGAGGCCAAGGCCCTTCTCGACGCCTTCGGCTTCCCGTTCAAGAAATAGGTATCACAGCTCCGGTTACGCGGGCGGCGCCCAAAGGGGGTTCCGCCCGCGCGGAGCGAACATAGAAAGCTATGTGAGGAGGAATAAGTGGCTAAGACATCGATGATCGTCAAGTGCAATCGCAAGCAGAAGTTCTCGACCCGCGAGTACACGCGCTGCCAGCGCTGCGGCCGTCCGCACTCTGTGTACCGCAAGTTCGGCCTGTGCCGTGTCTGCTTCCGCGAGCTCGCACTCAAGGGCGAACTTCCCGGCATCAAGAAGGCCAGCTGGTAAGTCACTGCCAGCGCGTGCGGGACGCGTGCGAGCGCGCCGCCACGCACGGAAGTGGTGCCAAGTTAGGCTCGGCCGCTACGGGCGGACGAGAACCCACGGGCACCGGTTCATCAAGAACGAAGGAGAATCTGCATGAACGTCACCGACCCGATCGCAGACATGCTTACGCGTATTCGTAACGCGAACTCTGCGAACAAGGCCACGGTCTCCATGCCGAGCAGCAAGAAGCTCGTGGAGATCGCTCGCGTCATCTACGAGGAGGGCTACATCGAGGGCTACGAGGTGGAGGACACCGCGCCCCAGAAGACCCTTCACATCACCCTTAAGTACGGTCCCAAGAAGGCCAAGGTCATCAACGGCATCAAGCGTTATTCCAAGCCCGGCCTGCGCAAGTATGCCGGCGTTGCCGACCTTCCCCGCGTCCGCGGCGGCCTCGGTACCGCGATCGTCTCCACCAGCCAGGGCGTTATGGCCGACCGCGATGCTCGCAAGAAGGGCATCGGCGGCGAGGTCGTCGCTCTCGTCTGGTAGTACGTTCGGCGCGTAGAAGGAAAGGATACACCCGTGTCTCGTATCGGTAATAAGCCTGTCCAGATTCCCGCCGGAGTCGAAGTGGCAGTCAACGGCACCCATGTTGCCGTCAAGGGCCCCAAGGGCAACCTTGAGCACACGTTCTATGAGAAGCTCACCATCTCCGTGGCCGACGGCGTTCTGACCGTCTCCCGCCCGGACGACGACCGTGAGACCCGCGCCCAGCACGGCCTCTGCCGTGCGCTCATCGCCAACATGGTCGAGGGCGTCTCCGAGGGCTACACCAAGGCTCTCGAGCTGGCCGGCGTCGGCTACCGCGTCGCCCTCAAGGGCACCGCGCTCGACCTCTCCCTCGGCTACTCCCACCCCGTGGTGTACGAGGCCCCCGAGGGCATCACCTTCGAGGTGCCCGACAACACCCACATCAACGTCAAGGGCATCGACAAGCAGCAGGTCGGCCAGGTCGCCGCTGAGATTCGCGCCAAGCGTCCGCCCGAGCCTTACAAGGGCAAGGGTATCCACTACGTCGGCGAGCACATCCGTCGCAAGCTCGGTAAGGCCGCCAAGTAGTCGAGGTCTCTCGCGTCATCTCAAGTCCATCACCCCGTTAGGTGGTGGCACAAACTTCTAAGGAGTTTCGCATGAATAAGCAGAAGGCGAAGAGGGAAGGCCTCAAGCGTCGTCAGCGTCGCGTCCGCGGCAAGATCTTCGGCACCGCCGAGCGCCCGCGTCTCCGCGTCGTCCGTTCCAACGCCAACATCTACGCCATGATCGTCGACGACACCAAGGGCATCACCCTGGTTTCCGCCTCGACGCTCGAGAAGGAGTTCGAGGGCACCGCTACGTCCAACAAGGACGCTGCCCAGAAGGTCGGCGAGCTCGTAGGCAAGCGCGCCATCGAGGCCGGCATCGAGGCCGTCTCCTTCGACCGTGGCGGCCACATCTATCATGGCCGCGTCAAGGCCCTCGCCGACGGCGCCCGTGCCGCCGGTCTGAAGTTCTAGGAGGTATGTAGCACATGGCTCGTAACCAAAAGCAGCAGCGCGAGGCCTCCGAGTTCGAGGAGCGCGTCGTCTTCATCAACCGTGTCGCCAAGACCGTCAAGGGCGGTCGCCGCATGTCCCTCGTGGCTCTCGTCGTCGTCGGCGACGGCAAGGGCAACGTCGGTCTCGGCATGGGCAAGTCCGCCGAGGTGCCCCTGGCCATCTCCAAGGCCACCATCGACGCCAAGAAGAACATGTTCCACGTGCCGGTGACCGAAGAGGGCACCATCCCGCACGAGGTCATCGGTCACTTCGGTGCCGGTCGCATCATCATCAAGCCCGCTGTCGAGGGTACCGGCGTCATCGCCGGCGGTGCCGTCCGTCCGCTCTTCGAGCTCGCCGGCATCAAGAACGTCCTGTCCAAGTCCCTGGGTACCGACAACGGCCTCAACATCATCAAGGCCGCTGCCGAGGGCCTCAAGGAGCTTTCCAGCCCTGAGGACGTCGCGGCTCGCCGTGGCCTCACCGTTTCCCAGATGTTTGTCGGGAAGGAGCAGTAGGCATGGCTAAGACCATCAAGATTCAGCAGGTCCGCAGCATCAACGGCTGCAAGGAGGACCAGAAGAGGACCGTCCGCGCCCTCGGTCTGCATCGCATCCGTGAGGTTCGCGAGATCGCCGACAACGAGAGCGTCCGCGGCATGATCTTCAAGGTCAAGCACCTTGTCGAGATTGTAGAGGAGTAGCAATGCAGCTTCACGATCTTACCCCCGCTCAGGGTTCCACCCATAGCCGTAAGCGCGTCGGCCGCGGCAACTCCGGCAAGGGCGGCACCTACGCCGGTCGCGGCCTGAACGGCCAGGGCTCCCGCTCCGGCGGCACCAAGGGTGCCGGCTTCGAGGGCGGCCAGACCCCGCTCGCGATGCGCCTGCCCAAGCTCCCCGGCTTCCGCAACCCCCGTCGCATCGAGTACACCGCCGTCAACGTCGCCACCCTCGAGGCCAAGTTCGAGGACGGCGCCGTCGTCAACGGTGAGAGCCTCAAGGCCGCTCGCATCATCAAGAGCGAGTTCACGCCCGTCAAGGTTCTCGGTGACGGCGAGCTCACCAAGAAGCTCACGGTCCAGGTCGACAAGGTCTCCGCTTCCGCGCAGGCCAAGATCGAGGCCGCCGGCGGAAAGGTCGAGCTTCCGTGCTAACTGGTCTTAAAAACGCATTCCGTATCAAGGAGCTGCGCGGCAAGATCATGTTTACCATCGCCATGCTCGTGCTGTACCGCATCGGTGCGCACGTACCTGTGCCCGGCATTCCCTTCCAGGGGATGCTGGGCCTTTTCGAGTCGACCTCCAACGAGGTCGCCTCGGGGGCCATGGCGCTGCTGAACCTCTTCTCCGGCGGTGCTCTTTCGTACGTCTCGGTGTTCTCGCTCGGCATCATGCCCTACATCACGAGCTCGATCATCCTGCAGATGCTCCAGGCCGTCGTGCCCAGCCTGCATGAGCTCGCGCGCGAGGGCGAGGTCGGCCAGCAGAAGATCACCCAGTACTCGCGTTATCTCACGCTCGCTCTTGCCATCCTCAACGGCATCGGCTACCTGTTCCTGTTCAAGAGCTTCGGCATCGACTTCAACGGCGCCGGCGCGCCCGAGATCATCTTCGACATCATGATCGTCGGCACGCTCGTCGCGGGCGCGATGCTCATCATGTGGATCGGTGAGCTCATCACGCAGCGCGGCATCGGCAACGGCATGAGCCTGATCATCTTCGCCAACATCATGGCGGGCCTTCCCCAGGCGATCTTCTCCTCCGTTGCGGGCGGCAACACCGGCGACGCGATCCTCACGGCGGTCATCTTCGTCATCATCCTGGCGATCATCCCGCTGATCGTGTTCATCGAGCGCGGCCAGCGCCGCATCCCGGTGTCCTACGCCAAGCGCGTCGTGGGTCGCCGCATCATGGGCGGCCAGTCCACCTACCTGCCGATCAAGGTCAACACCGCCGGCGTGATCCCCATCATCTTCGCCAGCGCGCTGCTGTACTTCCCGGCGCAGATCGCGGTCTTCTTCCCCGGCGTCGGCTGGGTCCAGGCTGTCGCCGGCGCCCTTTCGAGCGGTTGGCTCAACTGGATCCTCAACGTGGTCCTCATCGTGTTCTTCGCGTACTTCTACACCTCCATGGTGTTCAATCCGGACGACACGGCCGAGAACCTCAAGAAGCAGGGTGGCTTCATCCCCGGCGTTCGACCCGGCCGCAACACGGCCCTCTACATCAAGAACGCCCTCAACAAGATCACCCTTCCCTCCGCCGTGTTCCTGGCGCTGATCGCCATCGTGCCCTCCATCGTGTTCTCCTTCACGGGCAATACGCTGGTCCAGGCCTTCGGCGGCACCTCCGTCCTGATCATGGTGGGCGTCGTGCTGGACACCATCTCCAAGGTGGAGAGCCAGCTCAAGATGTACGACTACGACGGTTTCTTCAAGTAGGCAACTCTGTAAGGAGTCACGTATGAACCTCGTTCTTTTGGGAGCCCCGGGTGCCGGCAAGGGCACGCAGGCCCAGCGCCTCGTCGCCGAGTTCGGCGTCGCCCACATCTCCACGGGCGATCTGCTCCGCGCCGCCGTCGCCGCTCAGTCCGAGTTCGGCGTCGCGGCCAAGAAGTACATGGACGCCGGCGAGCTCGTCCCCGACCAGCTCGTCATCGACCTCGTCAAGGAGCGCCTCGCCGCCGATGACGCCCAGAAGGGCTTCATCCTCGACGGGTTCCCCCGCAACACCATGCAGGCCGTGACGCTCGACTCCGAGCTGTCCGCCATGGGCCGCGAGCTGGATTGCGCGCTTCTGGTCGACGTGCCGGCCGAGGTCATCATCGGCCGCCTGTCCTCCCGCCGCACCTGCCGCTCCTGCGGCTACACCGGCACCGCCTCCGACGAGACGTGCCCGAGCTGCGCAGGCGAGATGTACCAGCGCGACGACGACAAGCCCGAGACCATCAAGAACCGTCTCGACGTGTACGAGAAGAACACCGCTCCGCTCGTCGAGTACTATCGCGGCCAGGGCATCCTGAAGATCGTCGACGGCGACCGTGCCGCCGACGAGGTCTACGCTGAGACGAAGGAAGTCCTCGGTCTATGATCAAGATCAAGTCTGCACAAGAGATCGAGCAGATGAAGAAGGCTGGAGCGCTGTCCAAGATGGCGCTCCGCCGCGTTGGCGCCATGGTTCGCCCCGGCGTCTCCACCTTCGAGCTCGACCAGCTCGCCGAGCAGATCATCCGCATGCACGGCGGCATCCCTGCCTTCAAGGGCTACGGCGGCTTCCCCGGATCGATCTGCGCGTCGCTGAACGAGCAGGTCGTCCACGGCATCCCCAACCCCGACGTGATCCTGCGCGACGGAGACATCATCTCCATCGACACGGGCGCCATCGTCGACGGATGGGTGGGGGATAACGCCTGGACGTTCTTCTGCGGCACCCCCTCGCCTGAGGCCAAGGCCTTGTGCGAGGTCACGCTCGACTGCCTCAAGGCGGGCATCGAGCAGGCGGTGCCCGGCAACCGCCTCGGTGACATCGGCCATGCGGTGCAGAGCCTCGCCGAGTCCCACGGGTACGGCGTCCTGCGCGACTACGTCGGTCATGGCATCGGCCGCGCCATGCACGAGGACCCCAACGTGCCGAACTACGGCAAGAAGGGGAGGGGCGTCCGCCTCGAGGCGGGTATGGTTATCGCCATCGAGCCGATGATCACGCTGGGAACCAACCACGTCACGGTCGGTTCCGACGGCTGGGTCGTTTCGACGAACGACCACCTGCCCGCCGCCCACTACGAGAACACGGTCGCCATCACCGAGGACGGCCCCGTGATTCTCACCGTCGACGAGCGCGGCGCCTGGTGCCCGCTTTCCGGCGGTTCTCTCTAGATTAACGTGGAGGTCACGTGGGAGTATCCGACGTGACCTCCCCGTTATAGATAGCTTAGGATGTTGGTAAGCCTCTGGACTTTTCCAAGTGGGAGTTTGTTTTTGGTTTCTCGTGCAATTTCTAGCAGCTCCTGAGTCGGTAATTCAACGATTTTAGATAAGCTTTCTAGCGGTATTGCCTCGCTTCTCAAACACATGCGCAGCTTAGCTTGAATATCGGGCTCTATATCTACAATGGATTCACTAGAAAGCATGTTTCTCATATTCATCAATTGAAGCAGAATGATGCTCTGCTCAAATTCTGTTAGCTGGATGATGTAATCTTCTCGTCCAGGTACATTGCAATGAAGTGACCAATATCCGCCTTTATGCATTTCTCTCCAAGCTATCGGTTTAAAACTGTTGGTGAACATATCCATCTGTTAGAAAAACATGGTAATCTCAGCGTCATCAACGACAATTGCATACGTGCGACCATCGTCTGCGGCTGCCAAGCCAGTAAGCTTGACAGTGTAAGAATTACCTTTTGAAACGTTGAAGGAAACGTTTCCGTCTAGACGACCGACTTTTCTACCACTTAAGACTTTAGTCTGGGTGTGATTGGTCTTATTGTTTATACACAACAGTGAGCCATTGAAGTTGTATGCGTAGGAAAATGTTGGCTGAACAGCCCAATAAATGTTTCCCCTTCCTGTATGAGTGATAATAGAAATATCGCCGTCGCCATAGAATGTCGAGTATGGGGAAATTCCACCCCTATCGCCCAAGATCTTTAGGTTCATCTCGGATACATTGGTTGGCATGGCCAGCGTTAATGCTGTCAGTCGATTGGGAGGCAAGTGCGAGCGAGGGAGTGAGTAGCATAATTAAAGAAGTGAAAATGACAAGTGAAGAACCGATCGCTTTTTTCATTCTGTCTCCTTTGACGCGAATGTACCGAGAGCTCCTTTCTTTACATCAAAATCTGACACCTACACTTTAAAGTCGTAAAGTTCGTACTTCATATCAAGTATTATTTTGCAAATTGTAGGAAATAGGAAAAATAGATTGGTGAGTCCTACATATCTATTCAAATACCCTATCCATGTCAGGCGTTACTAAAATGTGGAGCATGTAAGAAGTCGTGCCCCACACAAGAGATCTTTGCTATCATTCGCTGTTGCTGTCGTTTTTGAGAGAAAGATGATGCCGTGAAGAAGGAAGACGCAATCGAACTCGAGGGCACGGTTACCGAGCCTTTGCCCAACGCCATGTTCCGCGTTGAGCTCGAGAACGGTCATTCGGTCCTCTGCTCCATCTCGGGCAAGATCCGCATGAACTACATCCGCATTCTTCCGGGCGATAAGGTCGTGGTGGAGCTCTCCCCGTACGATCTCACGCGCGGTCGCATCACCTATCGCTACAAGTAGCGACACATCCATACCGCACTGCACACGATCGTAGGAATGCTCAGCCTGCGGTCGCGTCTGCATGTGTATGGCCAGCCTTCAGTATTAACGCCTGCGGCTGGGCGAGTAGATAACATTCCGCTGTATTGTAGTTTGAGCACTACCGAGAGGAAGAACGATGAAGGTACGTCCTTCGGTCAAGAAGATGTGCGATAAGTGCAAGATCATCCGCCGCCACGGCAAGGTCCTCGTCATCTGCGAGAACCCGCGCCACAAGCAGCGCCAGGGCTAAGAGAGGAGATCCAAGTGGCCCGTATTAACGGTGTCGACCTTCCGCGCGAGAAGCGCGTCGAGATCGGTCTGACCTACATCTACGGCATCGGCCGCACTACCGCTACCAAGATCTGCAACGAGTGCAACATCAACGTTGACACCCGTGTCCGTGACCTCACGGACGACGAGATCGATGCGATTCGTAAGTATATCGACGAGCAGCAGCTCATGGTCGAGGGCGACCTCCGCCGTGAGCGTAACCAGAACGTCAAGCGCCTCATGGACATCGGCTGCAACCGCGGCCTCCGTCACCGCAAGGGCCTCCCGGTCCGCGGCCAGCGCACCCACACCAACGCTCGCACCCGCAAGGGTCCGAAGCGTCAGATCGGTGCTAAGAAGAAGAAGTAGGGAGTTTGACGCATAATGGCAACTGCTAAGAACAAGCGCGGCGCCGCTACCCGCATCAAGCGTTCCGACCGCAAGAACATCTCCGTGGGCCAGGCTCACATCCGTTCCACGTTCAACAACACCATCGTTTCGATCACCGACGCCCAGGGCAACGTCATCGCCTGGAAGTCTGCCGGCACCGTGGGTTTCAAGGGCTCCCGTAAGTCCACCCCGTTCGCCGCTCAGATGGCCGCCGAGGCCTGCGCCAAGATCGCCATGGAGCACGGCATGCACAAGGTCGCCGTCTTCGTGAAGGGCCCGGGCTCCGGTCGCGAGACCGCCATCCGCTCCCTCCAGGCCGCCGGCCTCGAGGTCTCGAGCATCCAGGACAAGACCCCCATCCCGCACAACGGCTGCCGCCCCAAGAAGCGTCGCCGCGTGTAACTCTGAAAGGATCGATAAACTATGGCAATCGATAGGACTCCGGTTCTCAAGCGCTGCCGTCAGCTCGGGATCGATCCCGCTGAGCTCGGTTACAGCAGCAAGAAGGAATCTATCCGTCAGCCCAAGCGCCGTCGCAAGGAATCCGAGTACGGCATGCAGCTGCGTGAGAAGCAGAAGGTCAAGTTCATCTACGGCGTTCTGGAGAAGCAGTTCCACAGCTACTTCGTCCGCGCCCGCAAGATGAACGGCGTCACCGGCGAGAACCTCATGGTTCTCCTCGAGAGCCGTCTCGACAACGTGGTCTTCCGCCTCGGCTTCGCCCGCACCCGCAAGGAGGCGCGTCAGTCCGTGCGCCACGGCCACTTCACCGTGAACGGCAAGCGCGTCGACATCCCGTCCTACCTCGTCAAGCCCGGCGACGTCGTCGCCGTGGGCGAGAAGTTCCGCGATCTTCTCCCCATCAAGGAGGCCCTCATCTCCTCCGAGCGCTTCGAGGTCCCCGGCTGGCTCGAGGTTGATATCGAGAAGCTGTCCGGCAACGTGCTCTCCCTGCCGAGCCGTGAGCAGATCAGCGGTGATATCAACGAGCAGCTCATCGTCGAGCTCTACTCTAAGTAGTCCATCCGGGCTGCTGAAGCTGGAGGTAATACATGTCAGAATTCATTAGGCCCCAGGTTCAGGTCGAAGAGATCAACGAGACGTCCGCCCGCGTGTCCGTCGAGCCGCTCGAGCGCGGCTACGGCGACACGCTGGGCAACTCGCTCCGTCGCGTCCTGCTCTCCTCCCTGGAGGGCGCCGCTGTCGAGGCTATCCAGATCGACGGTGCGCAGCACGAGTTCATGACCATCCCCAACATGGTTGAGGATGTCACGGACATCGTCCTGAACGTCAAGGGTCTGGTGTTCACGTCGCTCGGCACCACCGACGAGGGTACCGCCACCATCTCGGTGGACGGCCCCTGCGAGGTCACCGGTGCCGACTTCTTCATCCCGTCGGAGTTCGAGCTCGTGAACCCCGAGCAGCACATCGCCACGCTCAACGAGGGCGGTCATCTCACGATGAGCATGCGCATCGGGTACGGTCGCGGTTACGTCTCCTATGAGGCCAACAAGCGCGACAACGACCCGATCGGTGTCATCCACGTCGACTCGCTGTACTCGCCCGTGCGTCGCTGCGCCAAGCTCGTCGAGGCGTGTCGCGTCGGTCAGCACACCGACTACGATCGCCTCGTCCTCGAGATCGAGACCAACGGCGCCGTGTCTCCGCGCGATGCCGTCGTGCAGGCCGCCAATATCATCAATCAGCATATGGCGGCCTTCATGAACCTCGCCGACGCTCCGGAGGAAGAGGAGGAGATCTCGATCTTCGCCCCTGAGACCACCAGCGACAATGCTGAGCTCGACAAGCAGATCGAGGACCTCGATCTCTCCGTGCGTTCCTACAACTGCCTGAAGCGCGCGAGCATCCACTCCGTGCGTCAGCTCGTGGAGTTCTCGGAGAACGACCTGCTCAATATTCGCAACTTCGGTGTGAAGTCCATTGAGGAAGTCAAGGACAAGCTTGAGTCCATGGGCCTGAGCCTCAAGGCTTAAGGGACCGTGTAATAGAGGAGATACGCTACTATGCGCCACAACAGGAAGAAGGGCCTGAAGCTCGGTACCGACGCTTCGCACACCAAGGCCATGAAGAAGAGCCTCGCCAAGGCTCTGTTCGAGAACGACCGCATCAAGACGACGCTTCCGCGTGCGAAGGCGCTCCGCTCCTATGCTGAGCCCATCGTCACTTGGGCCAAGAAGGGCGACATCCACTCCCGTCGCCTGGCCATCGCCAAGCTCGGCGATAAGGATCTGGTCGCTGAGGTCTTCGAGAAGGCCGCTCAGGGCATGTGGGCCGACCGCAACGGCGGTTACACCCGCATCATGAAGCTCGGCACCCGCAAGGGCGACAACGCCGAGATGTGCATCATCGAGCTCGTCACCGAGCCCTGCACCCCGAAGGCCAAGAAGGCTGCTCCCGCCAAGGCTGCCGCCAAGAAGGTCGAGAAGGTCGAGGAGGCTCCTGTCGAGGAGACCGTCGAGGCCGAGGCTGAGACCGAGGAGGCCGCTGAGTAGCATTCGCTACGATGCGCTTTCGCTGTTTCATCAAGGGACGTGCCCTGCGGCACGTCCCTTTTTTGGTTGAATAGGTTTCTGAATCCACGGGGATTGCCGTGACCGCCCGTGCGTCAAGGGCGATCAGCCCGGCGGTTCGCGCGCGAGTCGCGCGTGGGGACGAGGCGCCCCGCCTGTGGCGAACGTTTGAGATATGCCCGAGGAGGGGAGGCTGAATGCTCGAGGTCCAGCAGGTCCATATGCGGTATCCAGGCGCCGATACGCCGGTGCTGCGCGGGGTCGACCTTTCGATAGCGCCTAGCGAGACGGTGGTGCTCGCAGGCGCGAACGGCTCGGGCAAGTCGACCCTTGCGAGCCTCATGTGCGGCATGCGGGTGCTTCCGGCTGCGGGGGGTGCTCAAGGGGCGCGCGCGTCCCTCGGCGCCTCTTCTTCTGCGTCCGGTCGCATTCTGGTGGACGGGAGCGACCCGGCTTCGGGAGATGCCGACCGGCGCGAGGTCCGGCGCCTCGTGGGCTTTGTCCGCCAGAATCCGTATGACCAACTTGTCTCGACCGTCGTGGACGATGAGGTCGCATTCGGCCCGCGCAATCTGGGACTCGATGACGCCCAGGTCTCAGCGCGCGTCGACGAGGCCCTGGCGGCTCTCGAAATCACCCATCTTCGCGGGAGGGCCACGTCCGCCCTCTCCGGCGGCGAGCAGCAGCGCGTCGCGCTCGCGGGGGTCCTCGCGATGCACCCGCGCTATCTTGTGCTCGATGAAGTCACGTCCATGCTCGACGCGGCGGCGCGCCCCGCCCTGAGGTCCCTCGTCGCGCGCCTCGCGGCGGAGCGCTCCGTGGGCATCGTGCTCATCAGCCACGATCCGCTCGAGGCCCTGGCTGCCGACCGCGTGGCGGTGCTGGAGCGCGGGCGCATCGTGTGGGATGGAACCCCAAGCGGGCTGCTGGTCGATGAGTCGACCCTGTGGGACCGGACGTTTGTCGCACACCCTGCCATCGAAGCCCTGAGGGACGTTTTACGGGCTGTTCCAGATATGAATGGGCGCAAGGAGCCGCGAGCGGTCCTCGAGGCCTTCACGGAGCGCGTGGCGTCTGGTGCCGTCGATGTGAAGACCGCCCGCGGGGTGCTCGCGTGCCTGGAGCCGCATGCGGACCGGGCGCCGACATGCGCACCCGCCGGCGCGCCCGCGGACGACGCCGCGTTGTCGCTCGAGGACGTCTCGTTTGCGTACGAACCGTCGCATCCCGTGCTCTCGCATGTCGATGGCTCCTTCCGTCCCGGAGAGGTCGTGCTGCTCGCGGGCAGGTCGGGGTCGGGTAAATCGACGCTCGCCTGCGTGGCCGCCGGTTTGTACGAACCCGACGCCGGCGCGGTGCGATGCGCCGGCTCGGCCGTGCGTCCCGGGGATGTCGCGCTCGCGTTCCAGCGTCCGGAGGACCAGCTGTTCCTGGATACGGTGGCCGATGAGGTCGCCTTCGCGCCCCGCAACGCCGGCTGTTCCGAGGACGAGGTCGCTCGTCGCGTTGACCGCGCCTGCGCGCTCGCCGGCGTCGATCGGGGGCTGCTCGACCGGTATCCGTTCGATCTCTCGGGCGGGCAGGCGCGTCGCGTCGCGATCGCGTCGGTGCTTTCGCTCGAGCCGCGCGCCCTTGTGCTCGACGAGCCCACCGCCGGTCTCGACGCCCGGGGCCGCGCCGATGCGCACGCCCTGGTGCGCGCGCTCGCCGAAGAGGGCCGGCCAGTCATCGTCATCAGCCACGACATCGAGGAGTGGATCGATGCCGTCGACCGCGTCGCGCTCTTCGCGGACGGATGCGTCGTGAGGGAGGCGCCCGCCCGCGAGATCTCGGGGGACGCCGGGGCCTTCGCGTCGTGCGGGCTGGAGCCGCCCTGCGCACCTGCCCTTGCGGCATCGCTGCGCCGCGCGCTCGGGGGCGATGCGCGATGAGGTCTCCATCCGTGTTCGGGTCGTTCGTCGCGGCCGATACCGCGGCCGCGCGCGTCGATGCGCGGGTCAAGCTCGTGCTGCTGCTCGCTGCGACGGTGGGCGCGTTCCTGGCCGGAAGCATGCTTCAGCTCGCATGCTGGTACGTTGCGCTGGCGGTCGCCATGCGCGCCGCGCGCATCGATGTCCGGGCCGTCGCCCGACTCATGCGGCCCGTCGCGCTCATCTTGGCGTTTACCCTCGTCGCGAACGCGCTCGCCCTCGACGGGCACGGCGATATCTCGATTGTCGGTCCGATCGGCATCGATACCGCCGGAGCGCTTCGCGGGGCGATGGCGGTGCTGCGCATCGGCATGCTCGTGGGCGCAGCCCTGGTCGTGTCGGCATCGACGACGCCGCCGGAGCTCTCGGCGGCGGTCGTGCGCCTCATGCGCCCCCTGGTGCGCCTCGGCGTGCCCGTGGCCGATATCGGGCTCGTGCTGTCCCTCGCGCTCCGCTTCATCCCCATCGTGAGCGAGGAGCTTTCCCGCATCCAGCTCGCGCAGCGGGGGAGGGGCGTCCGCTTCGATGAAGGCGGCGTCGTCGACCGCGTGCGCGCATGGGCGAGCGTTCTCACGCCGCTCGTCGTCTCGCTGTTCCGCCGGGCCGACCGGCTCGGCGAGTCGATGGCGGCGCGCTGCTACGCCGACGGCGCGATGGCGAGCTGGCCGGCGCGCGCGCTGCCGCGCCGCGACGTCGCGGTCCTCGTGCTCGGCCTGGGGGTCTGCGTCGCCCTCACCTGCGTCGGCGCGTTGTTGTAAGCTACCGAGTGCTGGCGCCCGTCCAGCCCGGCCCCCGGAGGGCCGGAGACCCGCATCGAGATGTTCCGCGCCCGAAAGGGGAGCCGCCATGGCCGATACCGTGTTCTGTGAGCCCGACCCGCTTGACGGGACCCTCGTCTTCAAGATCGCCTACGACGGCGCGGCGTTCTCCGGGTTCGCCGAGCAGCCGGGCCAGCGCACGGTGGCCGGCGAGGTGCGCCGCGCGCTCGAGACGTTCCTGCGCCGCGAGATCGACCTCACCTGCGCCGGTCGCACGGACGCGGGCGTGCACGCGGTGGCTCAGTACGTGAGCCTTCCGGTGACGGCAGGCGAGCTCGAGGTCACGGGACGGCGCTGGATGCGCGCCCTGGCCGCCTTGCTGCCGCGCGACATCGCCGCCAAGGGCGTGTTCCATGCCGCGCCCGGATTCTCCGCGCGCTTCGATGCGCGTTCCCGCACCTACACCTACCGCATCGCGACGGGCGACGCCCCGCCGCTGCTCACGCGCCACGTCACCTGGTGGCACCGCTTCGACTTGGACGTCGACGCCATGGAGGACGCCGCGCGCCGCATGCTCGGCGAGCGGGATTTCAAGAGCTTCTGCAAGACCTCTTCGGCGGAGGGGAGGCCCACGTGCCGCAACGTGATGGAGGTCTCCTTCGCGCGCGAGCGAAACCTCGGCGAAGAGAGCATCGCCTTCACGATCCGCGGCAACGCCTTTCTGCATTCCATGGTGCGCACCATCGTGGGGACGCTCGTCGAGGTGGGGTCGCATCGGCGCGACCCGGCGTGGGTGGACGACGTGCTCGCGGCCTGCGACCGTGCGGCGGCGGGTCCCACGGCGCCTGCGTGCGGGCTGTGCTTCATGGATGTCGAGTACGACGAGGGCGCGCTTACGCCGCTGCTGTAGGGCGCGGGGTGGGCCGAGCGCGCCGTTGTCCGCTTGCCGCACCGGGCGCTTCCTTATCCGATATCGCGATGGGGAAAGCAGGGCCCGTAATCCCGTCGAAAAGCGGCTTTAAGCTTCTCTAATTTTACGATGGGGCACCAGGGGCCCATCATTCCGCCGAGAGACGTCTCCGGTCTTTCCCAATGGGAGGTTGAGGCAGGCAGCGTCTCCGTGTCCGAGCATCCGCCCGTCCCGGCGTCCCGAACGGAGGGACGGCTGCGGACGCCCCGCCGGTCAAACGCGGTCCATCCCCACCTTCGCGCGGGCCTCGGGCCCATATTTGAAGTCCATTTGGATATCGTCTGTACTCCTCGCGCATGAGCGCGGGAAGGGGCGCTGCGGATACCTGAGGGGTGATAAGATGCAATCGATTTTGTGGCCGATCGGGGAGAGGATTCGGAATGGCGCATCGAGGGGCACGGCTTCCGCGCACGTCCGTCGTTCTGGCGGCCGGTGACGATGAGCTGCATCTTGAGCGTGCCGTCGAGAGCGTCCTGTCCCAGAAGGCCGATTTCGAACTCGTGATCGCCGACTGCGGCACGACCGGAAGGGTCGCTGCGCTGATCGACAGGTTCCATGAACGGGATATCCGCGTCGAGACGGTCCGCCTCGAGGACTCCTCGGTTCCGCGTGCGCTTACCGCCGCCCTTGCCGTCACCCGCGGCAGCCACGTCCTCATCATGGGGCAAAACGATTGGCTCGCCCCGGGCATGCTGTCCGAGCTCTCCGCTTTCGCCGGGGACAACGATCTCGATCTTGCGGTTCCCGCGCGCTCCAAGGACCTGTGCCTTCGCAAGGGGGAGCCTCCGCGCTGCCGTGCGCTGTCCCTTCCCACGGAGTGCTGGGGACCCGAGGCGCCTGAGTGCG
The DNA here is from genome assembly GCF_900119895.1 of Collinsella phocaeensis. GTDB lineage: Bacteria > Actinomycetota > Coriobacteriia > Coriobacteriales > Coriobacteriaceae > Collinsella > Collinsella phocaeensis. Next base: position 665,066 of record NZ_FQLR01000004.1, read on the forward strand.
AGGGGCAGGGGCTCGATGAGGCGCGCGAGGCCGTCGCCGCGCTGTACGGCCTTGGATTGCTCGAAGGCGCATTCGGCCTGCTCGTGAGAAGGTCGCTCGCGCTTCCTGCGGCGCAATCCTTCAAGAGTCTTGTGAGTCCTGTCGAGTACATGGTGCGATGCCTGCGCGACGTGCGCCGCGTCGGCGTGCTGGATAGCGCTCCCTACCACAGCTTCTGCGGCTATCCGCCTGCCGCGATGCCCTGCGAGCCCGGGCGCTTCGCCTGCTTGGAGCGCGAGCACGCGAGCGTCCTGTCGCTTTGCCGCGCATGGGGCGTGGCGTCCGATTCCACCGCCTTGCAGGCGGTTCACTACCGCCATGTGATCGGCTGCATCGGCTGCATCGATAACATGAGCATCGGAGCGGGCAGGCTGACGTCTGCCGAGCGCATCTCCCGGATCGATGCGATGCTCGCCGCCCCCGCGGTCGCCGAGTCGCTCGATGCCGTTTCGGGTGCCGCGCGGGATTTTGGCCTTATGTATCGCCCTATGCTCGGCGGCAACGCGGTGGCTTGCGCGATGTTCTGCCGTCTGCGCGAGCTGGGGCGCGCGAGCCACGTTTCCATGGCGCCCGTGCTCTAGAGTTCGCGCCTGCGGCATTGCAGCGGGTGCATGCTGGGTTTCGCCGCTGCCCGGACCATCGCGTCCCTCATGCCCCCTTGCGTCTCCGACTTTGATGCCTTATGGCTCGCGCATCGTCCCCTATGTGCCCGCGCGTGTCCGATCCGAGCAATCTTGCGTTGCCGACGCTCCGCCTTCTCGGGACTGGTCAAAAAACGCGTCGAGTCGGTACTTGAGGGGGACTAAAAGCTTATACATTTTGGTTTTGCGGCGGCATCTGGGGTCCGTAGATGCAGTTTCAAGCGGATCGGATGCTTGCAACGCATCGACATCGCATTGCGCCTATCGCGTCACGAAAAGTGGTGTAGGGCCGTTCCCCCGGGGTCGCAGCCCCGCCCCGTATGCTACGCCGCCCTCCTCTTCCTGTCGAACGCCTCCTCCACCAGCCTGAGCACCCTCTCCTCGCCGCCGGGTTCCTCGGGCAGGGGTTCGCGCTCGTAGCCGGGCTCCAGGCTCCTCCTGTCGATGAAGTTGCGCCGCACGCCCAGGCGTCGTTCTGGTCGCAGCACACCGCCCCGACCAGGCGCACGAGGGACTCCGCCGACGGGAACACCTGGACCACCCTCGTGCGCCGCTTGATCTCGCAGTTCATGCGCTCCTGGACGTTGTTCGTCCTCACCCAGTGCCGGTGCTCCCGGGGGAACGCGAGGTAGGCGAGGGCCGCGGGCGCGGCCTCCTCGAGGAGCTCGGCGCCGCGCTCGTCCACGGCGGCGAGCAGGTCGACGGCGCGGCGGTAGCCCGCCCTCACGAGCGCCGGGTCCGCCTCGGCGAAGGCGGCCTTGAGGGCCGCGACGGCGGCCGAGCCGTCGCCCTTCCTGCGGCAGCGCTCCAGCACGTTGCGCTCGAGGTGCGCGATGCAGCGCTGCCAGGCGGCGCCGGGCAGGGACTCGCGGACGGCCCGGACGAGGCCCTCGTGGGCGTCCGAGACGACGAGGCGCACGCCCGAGAGCCCGCGGGACCTGAGCGACAGCAGGAAGCCGCGCCAGGAGAGGTAGGACTCGGTGTCGATGCACTCTATGCCCACGACGCGCCTGCGCGCCGAGCCCGAGCAGGCCACCGCGGTGACGAGCGCCACCGACCTCGGCGCGCCGGCCTCGCGGCACGGCACGTAGGTGGCGTCGAGCCACAGGTACGGCCACTCCTCGGAGGAGAGGTCCGCGCCCCGCAGCTCCGCCACCTCGCCGTCGAGCCCCTCGCACAGCCGCGACACGCGGGACCGGCCCATCGACTCGAGGCCCAGGTCGGAGGCGACGGCCTCGACCTTCCTGGTCGAGATGCCCGCCGCCCACATGTCGCACACGGCCGAGGCGAGGGCCGTGTCCGTCCGCGACCAGCGCGCGACCACGTCCTCGGGGAAGTACGTCCCCTCCCTGAGCTTGGGGATCCTGAGCGTCACCCGCCCGACGCAGGTGTCGAGCGAGCGCTCGCGGTAGCCGTTGCGCGGCACCCCGAGCTCGGACGCCTGCTCGTCCATGACCGCGTTCAGCAGCCCCTCCAGCAGGGACCTCAGCGCGGCGTTGATGTCGATCGTGCCGTCGGCGCGGACGCCGGCGGCGGCGAGCGCCTCCTCGTGTACAGTGTCCATAGCGGTCGTTCCTTTCTCCAGAACCGTCTGTTGTGGTGACTACGATTCTAGGGAACGGCCGCGCCCTTTCGGGCGCCGGCCGGGATGCCGGCTACACCAATTTTCGGGACGCGTCCATTGCGCCCCGATACCGATCGTCGTCCGACACCCGCAAGTGCCGACTCGACGCGTTTTTTGACCAGTTGGGGCAAGCATCATTAATATATTAACCCACCTTCTTCAATCATTAGTGAGAAGAGGTGCATAGAATGCCGTTTTCGTAAGCCCTATGTGCATATCGAATGGGGCCGAGAAATTTCCCATCGGCAGATTCATTCGTTGTTGCGTTGGCCGCCCTTTACGGGAGCGTGCTGGTCTGCCGGAATGCGCCGACGGCAATCGGCATGAGGCTTGTTGGCGCTGCGTATCGAGAAGCGGTCCTTCTATCCGGTCATGAGGTGCGCCCTTCGCGTTGCGTCCCGAAGGGGAGGCTCCCATGTCGATATTCGGGTTCGTCTTGCTGCTGCATCTTGCATAGATTGGATTGCCACGCGCATAGGAAGGCACTATGCCGAATTGACATTGCTGATCACCGTATGCGAAGTTCTAATGAATTGATAGCAAACTATGCACTTCGTGTCTGAGAATATCGAGAATTTAGCTCATTTGAGTCATGCATGTTAAATTGTGGGTATTGAGCGGTCGCTCATCACAATGCATGAGTAGAGTGTAGTCCATGGCAAATTGCGGGCTGCGTGCATGGAGGCAGGCGAGGCGAATGGCAAAGAAGCGCAACGGAAGACAGGATGCGATCCGCGAGATCGTGCGCAACCGCGACGTACGGACGCAACGGATGCTCGTAGATGCGCTCAAGGCCGCGGGGTACGACTGCACTCAGGCCACCGTCTCGCGCGACATCGCCGACATGGGTCTGCGCAAGCTTCCCGAGGGCGTGTACGTGCTGGCTGAGGACCAGCATCTGCAGCGTATGGTCTCCGAGCTCGTGTGCGATGTGAACCGCGCCGACAACCTGGTGCTCGTCAAAGCCCAGCCGGGCACCGCATCCGGTATCGCCGCGGCGATCGATGCGGCGGAGCTTCCCGATGTGCTTGGGTCGCTCGCCGGCAACGACACGATTCTCGTCATCACGCAGACGGCTGCCGACGGCGAGCGTCTCGAGCAGATGATCGACAAGCTGCGGAGCCCTCGCCGATAGGGTCTGCGGCTGCGTTCGGTGCCTTGTCGGGGCCGGGTTAAACCCCCGCGCTCCCGCGTTTTGCGCGCTGCGTCGTCGCGGCGCGCGCCCTCGTAGCTTTGATAAAGCAGCCGGTTGAGAGCCCCCATCCCTTGGACGCGGAAACGTTGCGTCCGAGAGATGGGGGGCTTTTTGTGCGTGTCGGCTGCTTATCGTTGGCGATCGCCTGCCCGCCCCTGACGTGCGTGCCAAGGGGTGCGTTTACTAGGGCACGGTCGGCGGCCCGGGCGCTTGGCTGCCTTATTCGGCGGGCGGGGAAGGCCGAGACCCGTTTCCCGCCGCGGAACGGGCGCCATGGTGCCCCACTTGGTAAATGGAGCAGGTCGAGGTCCGTTCCCCGCTTCAGAACGGGTCTGGCGTACCCCATTCGGGGCATTGGAGAAGGTTCCGTCCATTTCCGCGTCCGGTGTGCCAACGGGGTGCGTCTTCAATGGCACGGCCGGCTATCCGAGCCCGCGGCTTGCCATGTGAAAAAAGCGGCCGCGACCTGCCCGAAGGCTCGGTCGCGGCCGCTGCGGATACCGCCATGAGGGATGTTTGCCTATGCGGAGGGCGTGGGCGATGGGTTGGGAGCAGGTGTCTCCGGCTCCGGCTCGGGCTCGGGCTCGGGCTCCGGCTCGGGCTCCGGGGTGGGCGTGCTCGGCTGCGTGGGCGTGTTCGCGCCGCCGGTGCCGCCGCTCGTGGTGCCGTTGCCGCCCGTCGTCGTGCCTCCCGTCGTCGTGCCTCCCGTCGTGCCGTTCTCGGTCGCGGGGTCGGTCGCCGCCTCGGTCTCGGGCGACTCGGGGCTCTCGGTCTTCTCCACGGACGCGGACCCGCCGGCGAGCTTCCATTCGGAATTCTTCTTGTAGGTGGGGGCGGTTCCGGTCGCGAACTCCTCGCGCGCGACGCCCTCGAGCGCGCTGTTCATAAAGGTGCGGAAGATGGGCAGCACGGTGTCTGCGGTGTGCAGGTAGGGGATCGCGTCGTTGGTGAGCGAGCGCCCGACCCAGATCGCCACCGAGAGCTGCGGGGTGTAACCGCAGAACCACAGGTCGGTCGTGTCGTTCGCGGTACCGCCCGTGCCCGTCTTGCCGGCGATCGGCTGGTTGATCGACGGCCTGCCGGACGCGCCGGTGCCGCCGCCGGTCATGACCTGCTCGAGGCAGTCGGTCACCGCTGCGGCCTCGCCTGCGGTAAGAACCTCGGTGGGATCGTCCTCGTGCTGGTAAAGAATCTCTCCTTCACGGTTGAGGATCTCGCTGATGGCCACCGCGTTGCGGTGCTTGCCGCCCGCGGCGTAGGTGGCGAAGGCCTCGGCCATCTCGACGGTGGAGCAACCGTAGCCGCCGCCAGTGAGGGTGAGGGAGGCCGCGTAGGGGTCCATGCCCGCGGCATCGGTGTCGATGCCCAGCTTCTTGGACATGTCGATGATCTTGTCGTTGCCGATGGCGAGCGCGACCTGCACGTAGCCCGTGTTGGAGGACTTCGCGGTCGCCTGGGCGAGGGTGAGCGTTCCGTAGTCGTAGTTGCCGTAGTTGCGCAGCTGGCCGTCAGCGGGGTAGTACGGGTCGATCGTCATCGGGGAGGAGCAGTTGATGGGCAGCGTGGGGCTCATCCCGGCATCGATGGCCGCGGCGAGCGTGATGGCCTTGAAGGCCGAGCCCGTGGAGCGGCGCGACGTCGCGTGGTTGATGTGGCTGTCGTCCGCGTCGTAGTTGCGGCCGCCGACCATCGCCTTGATGTAGCCGGTCTTGGGGTCGATGACCGTCATGCCCACGTTGAGCTCGCCGTCCGAATCGACCGCGTCCATGCGGGAGATGGCGGCGTCCTCGGCGAGGGCCTGCAGGTTGGGGTCGATGGTGGTCTTGACGGTGAGGCCGCCCTTGAACAGGACGTCGGTGGAGAACTCCTCCTGGAGCAGCGTTTTCACGTAATCGACGAAGTAGGGGTGCGCGTAGGTGCCGTTGACCGTCTGCTCGGTGAGGTTGAGCGTGATGGGCTCCGCCACCGCGGCGTCGTGCTCCTTCTGCGTGATGGTGCCCTGGCGCAGCATGTTGCCCAGGACCTTGTTGCGACGGCTTAGCGCGAGGTCGGGGTTGGTGGTGGGGTCGTAGTACCCGGGGGCGTTGGGAAGGCCGATCAGCAGGGCCGCCTCGGCCAGCGTGAGGTCGGAGGCGTTCTTGCTGAAGTAGGTGACGGACGCGGCCTGGATGCCGTAGGCGCCGTGGCCGTAGTAGATCGTGTTGAGGTACATGGTGAGGATCTCGTCCTTGGAGAAGATCTTCTCCATCTGCAGGGCGATCCACGCCTCGCGGACCTTGCGCTCGATGGTGTTGTCGAACTGCTCCTCGGAGAGGATGGTGTTGCGGACGAGCTGCTGAGTGATGGTCGAGGCTCCCTCGGAGCGGCCGGCGAGCTGGTTGAGCACGGCGCGGCCGATGCCGATGATGTCGACGCCCGGATGCGCGTAGAAGCGCTCGTCCTCGACGTCGACGGTGCCCTTGATGACGTAGGGGGAGATCTGGTCGAACTCGACGCTGTCGCGGTTCTGGACGTAGAGGCTGGCGATCTCGTTGCCGTTCATGTCCACGATGCTCGTGGGCTCGCTCGTCATGTAGTTGTCGATATCGGTGTAGTCGGGCAGGTCGGACAGCCAGCGGTTGACGTTGACCATCATGCCGACGCCGAACGCGATGCCGCAGATGAGCAGAAAGCCGAAGACGGAGCCGAGGATGACGGGGACGGCATGCGTCTTGGAGCGACGGCGGGCCTGGCGCTCGCGTGGACTCATAGGGTGACCTCCAACCGATCGTGAGCCGATCCGGTGCCGTGCGGGCCCTCTCGGCGTGCATTCTGTACACAGGTGGTTCTACATTAGCGCAATGGTCTTGAGCTGGAGCTCTCGGCGATCGAGCGCCGCTAAATTCCAGACTGATTGCATACCTGCCCCGTGCCAAAAGGGACGTACCCTAACGGCACGCCGAACGTTTAGCCGCGCCGCTAGGGTGCGTCCCTCTTGGCACGGCTTCCGGGGCGGCCTTGCGCATCGTCGCGGGCCGTATACCATGGATGGTTCGATGGAAAGCATGCCGCGCCGCACGAGAGGAGAACCCACATGAGCCACGCCCTTCCGGAGCTTCTCGCGCCCGCGGGATCGCTGGACGCGCTGCTCGCGGCCGTCGCGGCGGGCGCCGACGCGGTGTATTGTGGCGTGGGCGCCTTCAACGCGCGCGCCGCGGCCGACGACATCTCCTGGGCGGACTTCGGCCCCGCCTGCGCCGTGGCCCATGCCCGCGGCGTCCGGGTCTACGTGACTCTCAACGTGTACCTGAGGGAGGGCGAGCTGGACCGCGCCGTCGCCTGCGCACGCCGCGCGGCGGCCCTCGGCGCGGACGCCTGCATCGTCGCGGACGCCGGGCTCGCCCGGGCGCTCGCGGTCGCGCTGCCGGGCGTCGAGCTCCACCTCTCCACGCAGGCGGGCGTGACGGGTCCCGCCGGCGTCCGCCTTGTCCGGCGCGAGCTGGGCGTCGAGCGCCTGTGCTGCGCGCGCGAGCTGTCGCTCGACGAGCTGGGCGAGCTCGCGCGAGCGGGGGGCGAGCCGCTCGGTGGCGCCGCGCCCATCGGCATCGAGGCGTTTTGCCACGGGGCCATCTGCATCTGCTATTCGGGCGCCTGCGCCGCATCGGCGCTGCGCCGCGGGAGATCCGCCAACCGCGGCGACTGCACGCAGCCGTGCCGCCTGTCCTACGCGCTCGTGGACGAGGCGGGCGCGGACCGCGCGGAGGTGGTCGGTGACCGCCTGCTCTGCCCGCGCGACTACCTGTCCGTGCGGCACGTCCCCGAGCTCGTGGCAGCCGGCGTGTCGGCCCTGAAGATCGAGGGGCGGATGAAGAACCCCGACTACGTGCACAACGTCGTCCGGGTGTACCGCGCCGTGCTCGACGCCGTCGCCGCGGGGGCCGAGCTCACCTCGGCCGACCTCGACCGGGCGGCCTCGGCGCTCGGCCGCTCGTTCAACCGCGGCTTCACCGACGCGTACCTGCGGGGCCGCTCGGACGCGTCCCTCATGAGCTTCGAGCGCGCCATCAACCAGGGCGTCCGCGTGGGCGAGCTGGTCGAGCGCCGCCGCGAGGAGGTCGTGGTCCGCTTCGACGCGGCGGTGAGCGCCGGGGATACGCTGGAAATCCGTTCCACGCCCGGCCCGGATGCCCCGGCTGACGTGCCCAAGCGCTGGCCGCTCGTGCCCTGCCCGCGCGATGCCGCCCCCGGCGAGCTGCTCGTGGTCCACTGCAAGCGTCGCGTGGAGGTGGGCAGCCCGGTGCACCTCACGGCGAGCGCCGGCGTGCGCGCCGAGGCCGCGGCCGCCGTCGCGCGCCTGCGGGCGGAGTTCGACGCCCTCGCGCGCGGATTCGAGCCGGCGGCGGGGCCTGGCGAAGGAGGGGTGCTTGGATCCTGCGGCGAGCCCGTTGCTGCGGCCGTTCCGTCCGGCGGCCGCGCGGAGCCCGAGCCGGTCGGAATCCCCGCCGGGCCCGGATCGCGCCCTCGCCGGATGTCCGTCACCCTCGCCGTGGCGACGCCCGACGCGGCGCGCCGGGCGCTGGCGGACGCGCGCGTCGACGCCGTCGCGGTGGCGGCGTGGCGCGTGCTCGAGGATGAGGGCGCGTGGTCCGAGCTTATCGGGCGGCTTGTGGTCATCCTCGACGAGGCGGTGCGGGTCGCGGACGAGGGTCGCATGTCCGCGCTCGCCGCCTCCGCCCGCCGCGCGGTGTGCCGCAACTACGGTGCGGTCGAGCTCGCCCGCACCGCCGCGGCGCCCTTCGACGCCGCCGCTCCGCTTACGGCCGCCCACGCTGCGGCCGTCGCCGCGCTGGGCGAGATGGGGGCCGGGGTCGTCTGGCTGCCCGACGAGCTGACCGTCCCCGAAGCCGCCCGCGCGGTCGCCGCGAGCCCGCGCGGGGCGCGCTGCGGCCTGCTCGTCTACGGCGTCCCGCAGCTCATGATCTGCGAGCACTGCCTGCTGACGGCCGAGGGGCCGTGCGCGGGCGCCTGCGCCGCCTGCACCCGTCGCGCGCACGCGCGCTTCCTGCGCGAGGCCGGCGGGGCGCAGCTGCCCGTCCGCATCGACGCCCTCGGCCGCACGCGGATATTCGACGCGCGCCCGATCGACCGCGTCGGCGACCTTAGCGCGCTCGCCGCGGCGGGCCTCACCGACGTGCTGGTCGATGCGTCGCTGCTCGATGAGGTCGAGACCGATGCCGTCCTCGACCGCGTGGCGGAGGTGCGCGCATGAGGGCGGGCGGGCCCAAGGCCGAACCGGCGCCCGGGCGCTCCATGAAGCGGGGCTCCGCATGCCCGGTGTCGCCTGCATCCGCAACGGAGGCACCCACCGCGCCGGCGACCGGGGCCGACGGCCATCCGGCCGCGTCGAAGGCGGCCGCAGCTCCCACCTTGGATCGGGATCTCGACGACGGCCGCGTCGCGCCCTGGGACCGTTCTGCGCCCAGCTCCCTTCCCGCCCGTCTGCGCGCCGCCGCCACCGCCGCCCTCGTGCGCATGCCCGAGTGCGTGCCCTATGCGCTCATGGCGGCGCTGCTGCTCGCGTTGCTCGCGGCGTGTCTCGTGCCCATGGTTCAGATCGCCGCCTTCGACCACAGCTACGCCGACGACTGGCACTACGGCGTCGATGCGCACCTCGCGCTCGAGGCGGGCGGCGGCCTTCCGGCGGCGCTCGCCGCCGCCGTGCAGGAGGCGCGCGACACGTTCTTCTCGTGGCAGGGGACCTATTCGGCCATCCTGCTCATGGCGCTGCAGCCGGGTGTGTTTTCCGAGGCGCTGTACGGGGCGGGGGCCGTCGCCATCATCGCGGTGCTCGCGGCCTCGACGTTCTACGCGTGCGGCGTGGCGGTCCGCGAGGTGCTCGGCGCCGATCGTCCGACATGGGTCGCCGCGTCCTGCCTCGTGCTCCTGCTCCAGACCCAGCTGATCCCGAGCCCCGTGGAAGGGTTCTACTGGTACAACTCCGCCATCTACTACACGTTCTACCACGCGCTGACACTCGTGATGCTCGGCATGGCGGCGCGCATCGCGCGCGGGTGCACGCGGCGCGGCGAGCTCACGCGCGCCGGCATGCTGCTGCGGGCGGTGCTCCTGTGCGCGCTCGCCCTGTTCGTCGCGGGAGGCAACTTCGTCACCGGCGTGGTGGCGTGCCTGCTCATGGCCGGCGCCGTCGTCGCCACGGCGTGTCTCGGCCGTCCGCGCCGCGCGCTGGCGCTCGCCCCGGCGCTGCTGGCCCTGCTCGCCGGGTTCGCGCTGTCCATGGCGGCCCCGGGCAACGCGGAGCGCCAGGCGACGCAGTACCCGGACGACGCCCTGGGCGTGCTGCCCACGCTGCTGCGCAGCGGGTGCGCTGCGGCCGAGTACGCGGTGCTGTGGACGGGCGGCCTGCTCATCCTCGCGCTCGCCGTCGCGCTCCCATTCATGGTGCGCGCCGCGCGCCGCAGCCCCCGCGCGTTCGCGCGCCCCTGGGCCCCGGCGCTCCTCGCGTTCGCGCTGTTCGCCGCCAGCTTCACGCCGGCGTTCTACTCCATGGGAAACGTCGGGCCGGGCCGCGTGCAGAATATCCGGTACGACCTGTTCGTGCTGCTCGTGTTCGTCTGCGCGCAATGGCTCGTGGGCTGGTGCGTGCGCCGCCTCGAGCGCTCCGGTGCGCTCGAGGTGCTGCCGGCGGAGGACCCCTGGTGGGACGAGGGCGCATGGCGCACGGGCCCCGATGGGGCCGAGGCGGCGGGGGAGGCGGCTTGCGCCGCGGGCGCGGCGTGCGACGGCGCCCCCTTGCCCTCCGCCGCGCCCGCGGCGGACCTTGCGGACGAGGCGGGCGCGGCGTGCGAGGTGCGCGAGCGCGCCGCGGTGCCCGTCCCCGCGGCGTCCCCGAGCGCCGCCGCCTACCTGGGCGCGTGCGCCATCGTGCTCGCGCTCGTCACGGTCGCGTTCGCCGTCGACGCGCGCCACGCGAGCGACCTCACGGCGCTTTCCGCGGCGGAGTCGCTGTCCGACGGCACGGCGGCTGAGTACGACCGGCAGGTGACAGACCGCCTCGCGTACCTCGCCGCCGTGCGGGATCGCGGCGAGACCGAGGTAGAGGTGCCGTACTACAGCGCGAGGCCGCGCGTCCTCTACATGGGCGAGATCCGCGACAACATGGGCAACTACATCAACTACCGCCTGGCGCAGTGGTTCGGCTTGGACTCCGTGGTGGGATATTCGTCCCCGATGCAGTAGAGGGGCGGGTTGGAACCGGCCGGCGACCGCCCTGCACGGTCCCGGTGCCCGGCGATCGCAAAAGCATGGCATGAGGGACGGGATAGATCCGAATTAGGCACCTAACTGTCCCTGAAGCCATGCTTTTCGAAAAGAGCCGGTGCGTTGCCGCACGGGGCCGCACGGGGTGCCGGGTGCCGGCCATCGCACTCGCTCCCTTCGCATGCTTTGATAGAGGGCTTATCGGAACGCGGACAGTTGGCGCATCCACCCGCGACTATTCTGCAGCTCGGTCCGCCGCCGCCTCACGGGGCAAATTGTTGCGCAACATTCAAATAATTCTCACAGGGAGTGGCAAACCTGCAGCACCGGACCGCTGTGCGCCCGGGTGCGCTGTGTTAGCATTTAGCGGAGAATGGCGTTACGCATCAAGTCTGCGTTACACTGGGTGCCTGTGGATGGTCGCGAGTTGAAATAGGGGGTGCGGCACATGGCATATGGCTTGCAGGGCTCTGCGCAGATCGCATGCGCCGTAGACGCCGCAACCGCGATAACCAACGGGGGGGGGCGCTCCTCAGCTAAGCTAGCTGGAGCCCGCGTTACCCCGAGGTGCGACGCGCCCGCCGCCGGGCAGACTGCCGCCCTCGCTTCCCGTATTCAAACCGATAACCCCATAGCCGCGCTCTCCGTGCCCCGCGGGCGCGAGGAGGCCTGTGCGCGCCGCATTCGCGCCGCTGCCGGCTCGTCCGCGTCGGAGGTCTTCGTGCTCGCCCGCGAGTGCGCGCGCAGCCATGCCGGTGCGTGGGAGCTCGTTCGCGAGCCCGCCTATCCCGGCAGCGTGTTTGCTGCCGTTCGCGACGCCGAGGCTTTCGTCGAGCGCGTCGACACCCCCGCGTTCGCCGCGCTCGGCATCCATCTCATCACAACCCAATCAGCGCTCGGCACGCCCGAGCCGCGTTTCCTGTCTCAACGGGAAGCCGACTTCGTGCGCCGCATCGGCGACGCGCGTCATGTGATCCGCATGTCGGTGGGCGATGTGGTGGAGGGGCGCCTCGTGGTGCACGAGGGCGCGCTCGTGGGATGCGAGGGGCTGGTCGCCCATGTGGACCGGCATCGTCGCAGCGCATGGCTGCAGGCGGCCGACCCGGTGCTGCGCGATGCGTCCGGCCGCGGCCTGCGCGTGGGGCTGGAGGTGGTCTCCAAGAGCTAGTCGGCTCGGTTCCCTGCGCAGAGTCCAGAGCAAACGGCTGGATTCCGCGCATGGAACCGGGTGCGCCCGGTGGGGCCCGCATGCGGTTGCATGTCTTGAGTTCGAACATATCTTGCATGGTCGGGGCGGTGCCTGGTGTGGGTCCCGAGCGTGCCTGAGGATGAATATGCCAGCTGCGGCCGAGCGTCGGCGGGGCGAAGCCCTGCTGCGATGCGCTCGGGAGCGAGCGGGGCGTGCGAAGACCGGCGCGGACGGCTGCCCGTGCGGGTTTCGTGCGTGTCATTCGCGCGGCGCAGCGGCGGAAAGGCAGGGTCGCCATGGTCGGGTGCGAGGATGCGCAGGCATTGCACGGCGAGTGCGCAAGGCTCGGTGAAGATTCGGATGGTAGCGAGGTTGCGGCAGACGTTCTGGCGCATGCCACGCCATGCGCGGGGCGGGCCGTCACGGTCTCGGAGCGCCGGTGCGCGCACGGGGCCGGCGGCTGGTACGTGATCCAGGTGCCCACCGGCAAGGAGGCAGCTCTGTGCTCCGCCATCGAGCGCGTGGCGGGGCCGGGCGAGCTGAGCGAGTGCTTCGTGCCGAGCTTCGAGACGCAGCGCAAGGTGCGCGGCGCATGGGAGACGGTGCGGGCGGTGCTGTTCCCGGGGTACGTGGTCGCCGTGACGCGGAGCGTGGGCGCGCTCAAGCATCGCCTGCGCGGCGTGTCGGAGTTCACGCGCCTGCTCACGATGGGGGAGTCCTTCGTGCCGCTGGACGATGCGGACCGCGCGTGGCTCGCCGCATTCACGACCGCGGGCGACCGCGCCATCCCCATGAGCATGGGCGTGGTGGAGGGAGACCGCATCGTGGTCACCCAGGGCCCGCTCATGGGACATGAGGGGTGGATCACCAGCGTGAACCGCCGCAAGAGCCTGGCATTCATCCAAGTAGAGATGTTCGGACGCAAGATCGAGACGAGAATCGGCCTAGGGATCGTGCGAAGGAAACCGTGTCCGAACAAGAACGACTAAAGAACGCGGGCGTATCCGAGGGGAACGCCGTCGACAATCTGGCTTTACAAACGATGGATGAGCTTGTTACTTCTGGGGATTTAGATTCCGACGAAGTGGAAAGCGTTATTGCGGGGATACGCGACACCGCCGGCCTCTCCTCGTCGCCCGCCGCGACGGAGATCGCCGCCGACGTGCTGGCGAAGCTCCTGCCCGACGAGGGCGTGGTGGTCCTGCCGGAGCTGTCCCGCGTGAACGGCGGCTGGGCCTACCGCGCGGTCAAGCGCGCCTTCGACGTGGTGTCCTGCTCCTGCGCGCTCGTCCTGCTGTCCCCGGTGATGGCCTACGTCGCCGCGCGCATCAAGCTGGAGAGCCCGGGCCCGGTGCTCTACGCGCAGGTGCGCGAGGGCGTCGGCGGGAGGCCCTTCAAGCTCTACAAGTTCCGCTCGATGTACACGGACGCGGAGGCCCGGGGCGCGCAGTGGGCCGCGGGCGACGACCCCCGCATCACGCCCTTCGGGCGCGTTCTGCGCAAGTCCAGGCTCGACGAGGTGCCGCAGTTCTGGAACGTCGTGCGCGGGGACATGAGCCTGGTGGGCCCGCGCCCCGAGCGCCCGGTGTTCTGCCGCGAGTTCGAGAAGCGGATCGAGGGGTGGAGCCGCAGGACCGCGGTGCGCCCCGGCATCACGGGCCTCGCCCAGGTCGAGGGCGGCTACGAGCTGCTCCCCAAGGAGAAGGCCGCCATCGACATCCGCTACATCGAGACCCGCTCGCTCTGGCTCGACCTGAAGATCATGCTCCGCACGCTCGGTGTGCTCAAGACGGGGGAGGGCGCGCGATGAGGATCTTGGTTTCCTGCCAGCACTACTGGCCGGAGCCGTTCAACACCTCGGACGTATGCGAGGAGCTGGTACGTCGCGGCCATTCGGTCACGGTGATCACCGGGATGCCCAACACGGGCATGGAGGGAAACGACATCCTCCCGGAGTATCGGGGGAGGGGTCAACTTGAAGAGGAGCGTAACGGTGTCCGGATAATCCGGGTTCCGCTGCGCCCCCGCAAATCGGGTGCGCTGAACAGGGTCCGCAACTATCTCTCGTTCTGGCATAACGGCAACAAGGCCGCGCGTCGCTTGAACGACGTGTTCGACGTGGTGCTGGGATATCAGTTCTCCCCGGTCATGCAAGTCGATCCCGGCATAACTTATGCGAAGAGGCACGGCATCAAAAATCTGCTGTACTGCTTCGATTTATGGCCCGCTAGCCTACTGGCCGGTGGGTTTGAAGAAGAATCGCTTCCGTTCAGGTGGATGCGCTCAGTGTCTAGGCGTATTTACTCCGATGCCGATCGAATCGCCGTCACGTCCCCCCTGTTTGATGAGTACTTCAGGAACGAGCTCGGTCTGCATATTCTCGACAGCGCCTATCTGCCCCAGTACGCGGAATCTACGTTCCTCGGTGCAGCAGAGCCCATTTCTGAGGGTTTTGAGCCCGGCAAGGTGCACTTAACTTTTGCCGGCAACGTCGGTCGCGCTCAGTCGGTTGAGACGATTATCGAGGCCGCCGCACGTATGCCTGAGGGTTCCAACATCATATTTCATGTCGTTGGTTCAGGATCGACGCTCGATTCCTGTAAGGAAAAAGCAAGAGAATTAAAGCTCAAAAACGTTGTTTTCCATGGCAGGAGACCTCTCGAAGAGATGCCCGCCTATTATGCCGCATCGGACGCGATGCTGGTCACGTTCGCCGATAGCCCGATGGCAACCTATACGCTTCCGCGAAAGGTGACGACGTATCTAGCGGCAGGCAAGCCCGTACTTGCTGCCCTTTCTGGCGAGACGAAACGAGTGCTGGATGAATCTGGTTGCGGTATCGCGTGCGGCATCGAGGATGCAGAGGGTCTCGCTCGCATTTGCTACGAGTTCGAGCGGACAGAGCGAAAGGCCGAGATGGGGGCTGCTGCTCGAGCGTACTACATAGACAACTTCACCAAGGAACGTTTCTTCAGCAAGCTCGAAGACCTTTTGCGTGAACTGACCGAGAAGGGTGAATAAATGACAGATTTTGCGGGCAAGACCCTCATGATCACGGGCGGCACGGGCAGCTTCGGCAACACCGTGCTCAAGCACTTCGTCGACACGGACTTCGAGGAGATCCGCATCTTCTCCCGCGACGAGAAGAAACAGGACGACATGCGCCACCGGCTGCAGGAGCGGAGCCCCGAGCTCGCCTCCAAGGTGCGCTTCTTCATCGGCGACGTGCGCGACGCCCAGTCCGTGCGCGACGCGATGCGCGGCGTGGACTACATCTTCCACGCCGCTGCCCTGAAGCAGGTCCCCTCCTGCGAGTTCTTCCCCATGGAGGCGGTGCGCACCAACGTCATCGGCACCGACAACGTGCTGCACGCCGCCATCGCCGAGGGCGTGGAGAAGGTCGTGTGCCTGTCCACCGACAAGGCGGCCTACCCCATCAACGCCATGGGCAAGTCGAAGGCCATGATGGAGTCGATCATCTACGCCAACGCCCGCAACGGCGCCGGCCGCACCACCATCTGCTGCACCCGCTACGGCAACGTGATGTGCTCGCGCGGCAGCGTCATCCCGCTGTTCATCGACCGGATCCGCAAGGGCGAGCCGCTCACCGTGACCGACCCCAGCATGACCCGCTTCCTCATGAACCTCGACGAGGCGGTCGACCTGGTGCAGTTCGCCTTCGAGCACGCCAACCCCGGCGACCTGTTCGTCCAGAAGGCGCCTGCCTCCACGATCGGCGACCTGGCCGAGGCGGTCCAGGAGGTCTTCGGACATGTGGGTACCAAGGTGATCGGCACCCGCCACGGCGAGAAGCTCTACGAGACCCTCATGACCTGCGAGGAGCGCCTGCGCGCCGAGGACATGGGGGGCTACTACCGCGTCGCCTGCGACTCCCGCGACCTCAACTACGACAGCTTCTTCGTCGACGGCGACGTCAAGACGCAGGCCGACGAGGCCTACACCTCCCACAACACCGAGCGGCTGGACGTCGCCGGCACGGTCGAGAAGATCAAGACCGCCGAGTACGTGCAGCTGGCCCTCGAGGGCCGCGAGCACGAGGCGGTGCAGTGATGCGCGTCCTGGTCACCGGCGCCAAGGGGTTCGTCGGCCGCAACCTCTGCTGGGCGCTGAAGAACATCCGGGACGGCAAGGACCGTCGCGAGCGGTTCCAGGCCCTCCTGCCCCTCGAGGTCATGGAGTGCGACATTGAGACCACGGCGGAGGAGCTGGACGCGATGTGCGCCCGTGCTGACTTCGTGTTCAACCTCGCGGGCGTGAACCGCCCCGAGGATCCGGCGGAGTTCATGGCGGGAAACTACGGGTTCGCGAGCGACCTGCTGGCGGCGCTCGAGCGCCGCGGCAACGCCTGCCCGGTCATGCTCGCGAGCTCCGCGCAGGCGAGCCTCGCGGGGCGCTACGCCGGCTCGGCATACGGCGAGTCCAAGCTGGCGGGGGAGGGCCTCTTCCGTGGGTACTCCGCGCGAACCGGCGCGCCCGTGCTCATCTACCGCTTCCCCAACCTCTACGGCAAGTGGTGCCGCCCCAACTACAACTCGGCCGTGGCGACGTTCTGCGACGCGATCGCCAACGGCTGCGAGTACTCCGTGAGTGACCCCTCGGTGGAGCTCGAACTGCTCTACATCGATGACCTCGTCGCCGAGATGCTCTCCGCCCTGCTGGGGGAGGAGCGCCGCTGCGGGTACGACGGCCTTGTCGAGGTCGAGGGCGCGGACTTCTGCGCCTGCCGTCCCACCGACCGCGCCACGCTCGGCGAGATCGTCCGCTTGCTCGAGTCCTTCCGCCGCAGCCGCGAGACGCTCTCGGTGCCCGACCTCGCCGACGGCTCCCTCTCCAAGAAGCTCTGGAGCACGTTCGAGAGCTATTACGCCGAGGGTTCCCGTGCATATCCGCTGAAGGCCAACTGCGACGACCGCGGCTCGTTCACGGAGTTCCTGCGCACCCCGGAGCGCGGGCAGGTCTCCGTCAACGTGTCGAGGCCCGGCGTCACCAAGGGGAACCACTGGCATCACTCGAAGTGGGAGCGCTTCCTGGTGGTCTCGGGCGAGGCATCCATCAAGCTGAGGAGGGTGGGGGAGGACGCCGGGGGCGGCCGGTACCCCGTCGACGAGTACGTGGTGAGCGGCTCCGACATGCGCGTCGTGGAGATGATCCCAGGCTACACGCACTCAATCACCAACCTTTCGGACACTGATGACCTCGTCACGGTCATGTGGGCTAACGAGCCATTCGATCCGGAGGACCCCGACACGTACTACGAGGAGGTCTAACCGTATGACGAAGAAATATTCTCAGATTGCCTTTAGAGGTAATGGCCGGCTCAAGCTGCTGATCATCGTGGGCACCCGCCCGGAGGTCATCCGCCTGTCCGAGGTCATCAAGAAGTGCCGCAGGCACTTCGACTGCCTGCTTGCGCACACCGGGCAGAACTACGACTACACGCTCAACGGCATCTTCTTCCGCGACCTCGAGCTTGCGGACCCGGACGTCTACCTGGACGCCGTGGGCGACGGGCTGGGGGAGACTATGGGCAACATCATCGCCCGCTCCTACGATCTGATGCGGGAGGTTGAGCCCGAGGCCCTGCTCGTGCTCGGTGACACCAACTCCTGCCTGTCCGCCATCGCGGCCAAGCGCCTGCACGTCCCGATCTTCCACATGGAGGCCGGCAACCGCTGCAAGGACGAGTGCCTGCCCGAGGAGACCAACCGCCGCATCGTGGACGTGATCTCCGACGTGAACCTCGCCTACTCCGAGCACGCCCGCCGCTATCTCAGGGACACGGGCCTTCCCCCAGAGCGCACCTACGTCACGGGCTCGCCCATGGCCGAGGTGCTGCGCGCCAACCTGGCCAAGATCGAGGCGTCCGATATCCACGCGCGCCTCGGGCTCGAGCCGAGGGGGTACATGCTGCTCTCCGCGCACCGCGAGGAGAACATCGACACGCCCGAGAACTTCGAGAGCCTCTTCGGAGCCGTCAACAGGCTCGCCGACATCTACCGGATGCCCATCCTCTACAGCTGCCACCCGCGCAGCCGCAAGCGCTTGGAGGAGACCGGCTTCGAGCTGCACCCGCTGGTGCGCATGCACGAGCCCATGGGCTTCCATGACTACAACCGCCTGCAGATGGACGCCTTCTGCGTGGTGTCGGACTCGGGCACCCTGCCCGAGGAGAGCTCGTTTTTCGCCTCCGTCGGCAGGCCGTTCCCGGCGGTGTGCGTCCGCACCTCCACCGAGCGCCCCGAGGCGCTCGACAAGGCGTGCTTCACGCTCGCCGGCATCGACGAGCGCGGCCTGGTGAACGCCGTGCGCACAGCCGTGGCGCTGGACGCGGAGGGCTCGCTTCCCCAGGCACCCGTGCCCGACTACTCCGACGAGAACGTGTCCACCAAGGTCGTGAAGATCATCCAGTCCTACACGGGCATCGTGGACAAGATGGTGTGGAGGAAGCGCTAGCCATGGCGGTTTACGCACACATCAACTCCGTGCCGAACGGCTCGACCGGCGGCATAATGATGAGGCGTCATCGCGAGCTTCTGGAGGCGGGGCATGAGTCCCATGCGTTCTGGGGGCGCGGTAGGCGCGGGGGCGATGATCGGGAGCATAGGTTCGCGACCGATGCGGAAGTGAATTTCGATGTGTTGCAGACACGCCTCGACGGGAGGGCGGGCTTCCATTCAAAGGTTGCGACGGGGCGCCTTCTCTCGAAGCTGGATGAGGTACGCCCCGACGTCGTCTGCCTGCACAATCTTCATGGCTACTACCTGAATATCGAAATGTTATTCGAGTGGCTTGTTGGGCACGATTGTCATGTTGAATGGACTTTGCACGACTGCTGGGCGTTCACCGGTCATTGCGCGCACTTTACATATGCGGAGTGCGAGCAATGGCGGTCTCATTGCGCATATTCGGGGGGCTGCCCTCAACTCGATACCTACCCCAAGACGATATGCGGGCGGAGCTGTTTCAGGAACTTCACGGACAAGAGGCGGATCTTCACGAGCGTCCCGCTGGAGAGGATGACGCTGATCACTCCGTCCCACTGGCTGGAGGGCCTCGTGAGGCAGAGCTTCCTCGGAGGATACCCGGTGGAGGTGCGCCACAACACCGTGGATAAGTCGGTATTCAAGCCGACTCCTTCTGATTTCCGTGAGCGCTACGGCATCGGCGACCGCTTCATGATCCTGGGCGTCGCGAGCCCGTGGACGGATCGCAAGGGGCTCGGGGATTTCGTTCGGCTGGCCGGGGAGCTCGATTCGGATAAGTTTGCGATTGTGCTCGTCGGACTCTCCGAAAGGCAGGTAAGGGCGCTTCCCGAAGGCGTCATCGGTCTTACGCGGACGGATTCACCTCAAGAGCTTGCTGAGATCTATTCGACCGCGGATATTTTCTTTAACCCCACACGTGAGGATAACTATCCGACTGTGAACCTCGAGGCAGAAGCGTGTGGTACGCCAGTGCTTACTTATTTGACCGGAGGATGTTCTGAGACCATCGGCTTGGATGGAAGTTCGACAGCATGCGACTACGATAGCGCGCTGACGATAATTAGGGATATACGATGAGTCCATACCTTGTATTGCTGGTATTTCTGATAATGATGGGAATCGCTGGCTTTAATCCTAAAATAGAGAACCTATCGTACAAGTTGTCCTTTTTGATCTTGACCGTGATGCTAGTATTTCGATTTGGTCAGGGAACGGATTGGCTCTCGTACAATTACATCTATTCTATTGCTCCTGCTGAAATCGATTTTCATCACTTTTTTTATTCGGATTTGGTTCACAGCGAAGTCGGATGGAAGTTAATCTGCAATATCTTTAAGGTTTTCGACTTAGATTTTGTGCACCTATCAATCGCTTGCGCATTGGTAGAGATGTTTGCGCTCAATCGCTTCCTGACGGAGAACTCCACTAACCGTTCGCTCAGTTTGGTGATCGCGTATCCGACCGTATATCTCACGTATTTTTTTTCAAGTATGCGTCAGGGATTGGTCATTGCTATTTTTCTAGGAATGCTAATCGGTTGCTTGAGAAGGGGCAAGTTTCTCCGTTATTCGCTTCTCGTCTTGTTGCTCTCGACGATTCATTCGATGGCCCTGTTACTCCTGATCCTCCCGTTCGTTATCAGATACCCCGTAAAGCAGATGTTCTCGGTCCTGTCGGTTTCCGCGCTGATTGGAATATGCCTGGTTCCGGTTATGCCGTCATTGATGCGAATGGTTGGGTTGTCATATGTGGACAGCTCCATTTCAATTCCTGCCGTGTGTTACAGGCTGTTAAGCGCCGCGATAGTTTATTTTTCATATACAGCGAATGAGGGTGATGATTCGGAGTCCGACCCCGAGCTCGCACTATTGCTTAAACTGTATCTCGCCGGTCTTTCGGTATACGCTCTCGCCGTCGCAAGCGATATTATGGCAAGTAGACTGGCCTCCCCCTTGTTGTCAATCGAGATTGCCATTGTGCCGACATTGCTTCAGCGTGGTTCCAAGCACCTGCTGCCTCCGTTGGTTTGCCTGGTTATCGCGAGTTCGGCCTTTATGACTGTCAAGAATATAGACAGCTACATCAAGCAAGGGCATTACGCTTACGGCGTGACCGTTGCCAGCTATCCATATATCAACTATTTCAACAAAGAGGATATTTTTCAGTATACAGCCAATCCGTATCTGGCGTACCTAGATATCTAGGTACAGCAATGGTCGGGGATGGCGGTGGCGGAGAGTGGGCTTTATGGGCAGATGCGATATATCGAAAAATAGCACTGGACGCCGTTTTGCGATTGAAATGATTGGGGCGAATTTGACGCTCGGGTTCTGTCGGGCAAGGCAAGTTGAGCAATTCGGAGCTGTTCATTGATGAAGACGAAGCATAAGACCTTCTACAGCAATGTAGTCTGGCAATATGGCTTGCAGCTAATCAAGTATGTAATGCCGCTGCTCACCCTGCCGTACCTCACGCGCGTGCTCGAGCCGGAGGGTTATGCGGTGTACGCCTACGTCGTGTCGTTCATGACGTTTGCACAGACCTTCGTGGAGTTCGGGTTCAACCTATCGGGCACCAAACAGGTGGTCGAGGTGCGCGACGCGCGCGAGCTCGGGCGCGTCACGGGTTCCATCACGCAGGCGAGGCTTGCCCTCTGCGTGGTTGCCGGTGTCGCCTGCGCGATCGTAGGCGCGTTCATCCCGATCATGCGCGACAACGCGCTCTACGCGTGCCTGGCCTACATTGCGGTGTGCGGACGTGCGCTTGCGCCGGACTTCCTCTTCCAGGGCAAGGAGAGGATGGCGCCGATCACGGTGCGATATTTTGTTTCTAAGGGCACTTCCACGGCTCTCACGTTTGTGTTTGTTCATTCCGTTGCCGACATCCTATGGGTGCCGGTGCTCGATATAGCGGCGAGCGCTATTGCGCTCGCATGGTCGTTCTCCGCAGCTCGCAAGATGTTCGGGCTCAAGATCGAGTGGGTGGCGCCGCACGTGTACCTCAAGGAGCTCGCGCGCTCGGGTTACTACTGCCTGTCCAACATGAGCAGCACCGCGTTCAGCGGTTTCACCACGCTGCTTATAGGCGTCGCCATCAAAGATCCTGCCCAGATCTCCTACTGGTCGCTATCCATGACGGCGATAGGGGCGGTGCAGTCGCTCTACAGCCCCATCATCAACAGCTTGTACCCGCACATGGTGGCGCAGAGCGATTTCGGCTTCGCCAAGCGGCTGGCGTTCATATCGGTGCCGTTCGTGTTCGGCGGTACGGCGCTGTTCTTCGCGCTGTCCGAATTCATCATGCTCGTGCTGGGCGGCACGGAATACCTGCCGGGTGCTTACGTGTTGCGCCTCGTGACCCCGGTCCTGGTTTTCTCGTTCTACGGGATGTTCTTCGGATGGCCAGTGCTGGGCGCGGTGGGCAGGGTGAAGGAGCTCACGGCAACCACCCTCGTCTCATCGGTTGCGAGCATCGTGGTCCTGGTCGCGGTGACGGCCGCGGGCATGGCAAGCGTTGCGGTCTTCGCGGTAGTGCGCAGCCTCACCGAGGCGTTCATGTGCGCGCTCAGGCTCAACGAGTGTCGCAAGGCGTTTCGAATTAAAAAAGGAAGGCTGTAGCTAAATGGAAAAGAGAGAGTACCGGAGTCAAGATGAGACAGCAAACGAGCCAGTTCTCTCGCATGAAGAAATGCAACAGGAGGAGCTTCGCTTATTGCGCGCATTTGACGCCTTCTGCAAGAAACACGAATTGAAGTATTCACTTGCCGGAGGAACGCTCCTGGGCGCAGTACGCCACAAGGGGTTAATTCCCTGGGATGATGACATAGACCTCAATATGCCAAGGCCGGATTGGGATGCCCTCATCGGCTTGCGTGACGACCTGTTCGAATGCACTGGTCTTCGGGTTATTCCGTATTTCGGGTCTGATATCGACGCCACGCCATTGGTCAAGCTCGTCAACCCACAGATTAAGGTCCAGTCGGACTCCGAGCGGGAGTCTTCATATTTGTGGATGGACATTCTTCCCGTCGACGGCCTCCCAACTTCCCTGGCTGAGACAAAGCGAGTGTACCGACATGCAAAGTGTCTTAGGAGAATGCTCGCGGTCGCCGTCTCCACCGCCGAATCGGGACACAGTCCTCTCCGTCGTTTATTTAAGAGGCTCGTCGGCCCCATCTTGAGGGCGTTCGACGCCCAGCGTCTTCTCGGGGCGAGGTTGGATAGGTATTCGAGATCGATACCGTATGGCTCGACGCCCTACGTTGGAGGCGTTGCCTGGGGGATGTACGGTGCTGGGGAGCGTGTGCCGCTTAAGGGGTTCGAAAACTTGGTCTCTTTGGAATTTGAAGGTCAGCAATTTAGCTGTATGTCTTGTTGGGATGAATATCTCCACGGCCTATATGGCGATTATATGCAGCTTCCCCCTGCCGATAAAAGGGTCGCGCACGAGCTACGCGCATGGTATGTGAATTAGGATGTGAGGGCCACATGAACATTGCGGTTATTTTTGCCGGCGGCGTTGGTTCGCGAATGCGCTCAAGGGAGCTCCCCAAGCAGTTTCTTCGCATCCATGGTAAACCGGTGATTGTCAGGACCGTCGAGCATTTCCAATATCACCCCGAGGTCGATTCGATCGTCGTCGTTTGCATTGCGCAGTGGCTCGATTACTGCCGCTCGCTTCTCGAACGGCATGGCTTGAGCAAGGTTGCAGCTGTGGTTCCCGGTGGCAGCAACGGGCAGGAATCAATCTACCACGGCCTGCAAGCTGCAGAAGAGCTCGCTGGCGGCGATCGATCGATCGTGCTGATACACGACGGGGTCAGGCCTCTCATTAATGAAAAGGTGATTAGCGACAATATCCGCTCCGTGAGGGAGAGCGGTTCGGCGATCACATGCGTGAGGGCCAAGGAGACGCTTCTCGTCGAAGGCTCGGCAGATGAGGTGTCTGATATCCCCGACCGCTCCTTGCTGAGGATTGCCAGGGCTCCCCAGAGTTTCTGGCTGAACGATATCATCGCGGCGCACAGGGATGCGATTTCGGCCGGCAGGCACGACTACATCGACTCGGCCAGCATGATGTTCGAGCGAGGGTACAGCCTGACGCCCGTCGACGGTCCCGACGAGAACATCAAGGTCACGACGCCGGATGACTTTTTCTCCGTGCAGGCGATTCTGAACGCGCGTGAAAACGAGCAGATATATGGATTGTAGGTGGTAGTATGCATTCCTCTATTTTGGCCGAAGAGTTTTCGAAGCTGAGCCTCAAGCTTTTTAGTCCGTTCGCAGGCGGCACGGTTGCCGTTAGCGGCGCCACCGGCCTCATCGGGTCTCTCGTCTGCAAGGCGTTGCTGCATGCGAACATGAGCTACGATCTCGATCTTCATGTCCTGCCAATCGTGAGAACGGCAAAGAGGGCCGTCGACTGCTTCGAGGGTTGGGAGGGGCCGGGTCTGATGGATCCGTTTGTGTGCGATCTCTCCAGTGTCGATGCAGGTGAGAGGATCGACGCGGATTTTTATTTGCATGCTGGCTGTATAACCCAGTCCAAGAAAATGGTCGAGCGTCCCGTCGACGTGATGGAAACCTCTGTAAACGGGACGGGCTGGATACTGAGAAATTGCGCACGGAACGGGGCGAGGATGGTCTTCGTCTCATCGATGGAGTACTACGGAACGCTTCCCTCGGGCGTTGTCGCCGATGAATCCGCGCTTGGCTATATCGATATGCGCAGTGTTCGTAGCTGTTACCCTGAGTCAAAGCGCTTTTGCGAATGCCTTTGCAATTCGGCTGCATGCCAATATGGCGTGGACGTCTGCTGCGCCAGGTTGGCCCAAACGTTTGGGGCGGGCGTGCCATCAAGCGAGAATCGCGCATTCGCGCAGTTCGCCCGAAGTGCGATGCGCGGGGAGGACGTTGTCCTTAGAACGCTCGGGCTCTCGGAGGGGAATTACGTCAACTCGATCGATTGCGTTGCAGCCCTGTTACTTTTGCTGGCTAAGGGCGAGCGGGGGGAGGCGTACAACGTCTCCAACGAGGACTCCCATTGCACAATAAGGGAGATGGCCCGCGTCGCAATTGAGGTGCTTGGGGATTCAGCTGCCCAGCAGGTTCAATTTGATGTCGATGAGACCAATAGCTGCGGTTTCGCCCCCGATGTCCGGCTTTTTCTCGATAGCTCGAAGCTGTCTGCATTGGGTTGGTCCCCGCGCTATGACCTTAGAGGGTCTTTTTCCCAGCTTGGATCATATCTTGTCGAGCAGGATATGCTGTAGGAGTTGCATGACCGAGCTCGAGTCGTTGAGGGGAGTACATATCCCTTCGATGGTGACGTAGTTGACCTGTTCATCTACTTGTCAGAAAGTCTGAATTCGTATGTTCTGAATTATCTGGACGCTCAAAGCAGGCGGGCGAGAAGCAGGTATTGACAGTCGGGAGTCACTTCGAGTGCTTTTAAGACGCTACCTTCATTTTTAAGGCATTTGCTTTATGCCGACCTATATGTGAGATGGCCTTGCTATACGACTCGGCATATGTGACGATGCGGTTACCGAATGGGTGCGAGTCCTGCAGGTGTCAGAATGGCGAGGTTCGTACCTCGCCATTCTCGTATATAGGGGGTCCATATATGAGCGTTTGAACCTGCACATCGACGAGACCGGCAACCAGGATCTATCGGAGGACCGCCATTTCGTCGCTGTTATTCTCTATGAGCATGGCGGGGACATCGAGGGTGCCATCGCTCGCTACGAGGCGTGTTCGTTTTCAAAGGCTGACGTGCTTCCAGGCTTTCGATTCCATTGCTGCGTATTATGACAACGGCCGGGACGCCGTGAGCACTGCGCTGCATGTTGCGTTGGATTTCGTGCTCGCGAAGAACGTTGCCGACTATCGTCATGCTAACCCGAATGCCCGCAGGCTTCTTCAAGTCTCCGACTACGTATGCACGGTTCTGTGCGTCTCCGAGGGCTGCGACGCCGGCAGGAAGCCGAAAACCCACGAGCGGTTTTCGGCAATCGCCGGAGCTTCGTTCAATCATTCAAAGAGCAGCGGGCTCGAAAGGTGTTTATGTAGGTCGTTTTCCGATGCGCCGGCTGCCACCCGCTCCTCTTGTCTGATGTTTGAGCGTGACAGCGCGCCAGCCGGGGCGTGCTCCGGCCCTTTTAGTAGCGCAGTTAATACTTTGAGTAGTGATCAGAATTGGTGACGTCCACAGGAAAGGCGCCGCCATATTTGTAGAACGGTGCTAAAAAATTCCCCATGGCTCGCGTTGTCAGTTGAGGCTCCTATTCAAAAGTTCGTTGTTGAAGGAGTGAGATTGTCGCTTGAATACGTCTGCTTGCTATGGGTAGAATTGCGGTGCAGGCAGCCGGTTAGCTGGGCTGCGTACCCGAGGTGTGCGAGCGTGAGCTTAAGCGAACTATGAGTTTGCCGCCCCTTGGGCAGGAAGGGGTCGCCGATGGCGGCCCCTTCCTGTTATATCGCGGGAAGCGGGGTGATCATGAGGCTGTACGTCTACGCAGACGAGTCCGGGGCGTTCGACAAGTTTCATAACGATGTATTCGTTTATGGCGGAGTGGTGCTGCTGGGAACGGCTGCAAAAGATAATGCCGTGCGCAGGTTCTTGGCGATCGAGCGCGAGATCATTTTCGCGAGCGCCGACCACGATCCCAAAGCCGAGCTCAAGGCATCCCAGATGACTTTAAAGGAGCGAAAGAGGTCCTTCACCTCTATCGAAAGGCCGGGATGCCACCAGTACGCCGCAATCGTTGACCAGCAGGCTCTATACGACGCTATTTTCGATAGCAAGCGTCGCAAGCAGCAGTTTCTTGATTATGCTCTAAAACGTGCAGTTAAATCCGGGATAGTCGAGGCGCTTCGACTTGCCGGTGTCGCAAAAGAAGAGGTTGACTCCGTAACCGTTGTTGTCGACGAGCACTCAACCTCGACCGACGGTAGATACAATTTGCAGGAGACAACCGATGAGGAGCTGCGCCGTGGGATGTTCAACTTCAATTATCGGAAGTTCTTTCCTCCGGTTTTTGCTCACGAAATCCCGAAGGTGAAAGTCGCTTACGTCGATTCATCGAAGGTGCCGTTGATTCGCGCCGCGGATGTAACGGCGAACTGGGCCTACATGGCAGAGCGCGATCGGGCCTCGTATCCGCATGCTTACGAGATGCTGAAAAGCAGAGCGACGATCATCAGGTTGCCGTAAATAGCGGCGCGTGACGTGGTGTGGTGCCGCGTATTGTCCGGATTTGCAGGGTTCGGGGTTTTCTGGACCAGCGGACTGTTCGCCGTTGCAGTGTTTCGGAATATCATCCATGGCGCTGCCTGGGTGGATATGTGTGAGATGGGTGTGGGGAGGAGGCTGGGGACGGTACCAACTATGGGCACTCAGTTTGATTTGGATCTATTCGCATCCATTCACCTGATGACTAGAATGAACAGATGTGAATAGTAAGGTGCGAGGTATGGATTGCCTTTCGATTTTCATCAACATGTTTGCCGCTTTGGGCACTGTGATTGCTTCTTGGGCGGCGCGCACCGCCGTGGCGCTGGATGCGGAGGGCTCGCTCCCCAGGAGCCCGTGCCCGACTACGCCGACGAGAGCGTGTCCACCAAGGTCGTGAAGATCATCCAGTCCTATACGGGCATCGTGGACAAGATGGTGTGGAGGAAGCGCTAGCAATTTCGGTAACTGCATGCTGCATGCGACCGCCTTCGGACGGCTTGCCTTCGGTTGGGGGTGACCGGAGGCGGGCCATCCGGAGGCGGCTTGTGTCATGGTGAGACCATGCGAGCGATACCTGCTTTGATCAGGCTTTATTGGATGGGTGCGCTGTGTTGCCAATACTAGCTAGGTGCAGCGCTCACTCTCTTTCTATCATGGGTATCAAGCAGCCGTTCTCCACCTCATCGATCGTTTTGTATGCTGCAATCTTCTTGTCAAATTGATTAGTCCATCGTAGGGCGGCAACCGCGTCAATGAACTCATCGATGCGGTTCTCGTCATCGACCATGCTACGATAGTCGTCAGGCTTGATGCAGCGGCCAAAGGTTTCCACAAAGCAGTTCTTAATTTCTTTCGACCCTTTCACTTCCGTAGTGAAAACAGAGTAGTCTCCTTTGTTTATGAGTCGATCGTAGGCAGCTGGATTGGACACCCGTATCCCAGCCACAACGGTGTCCATAAAGCTGACGCGAAAGACAGCCTCGTTCGTGTTGTGTGCATCGTCGAGGCGAGCCAAATTCGGCTTACATATGTCGATGAGACGATTCGTTTCCCGTAGCGACATTTCGTGTGCCTCAACAATTGATTTGATGACCAAACTTGATTGGTAGCTTGGATTCATCTCCCTATGTGCCAGATAATCGTCCATATCTACCGTGCGGATTGGGACCGTAATGTCGTAGAACTTGGATAGATAACGGCTGCCGTTAAAGCCCGCACCATATTGTCCTTCGATTACGTGTGCAAGCTGTTCAGTGTTGAGGGAATACAGTACAACGACGTTATCCAGATCAAACAACGTCTTGAGCTCCTCCAAGAGCTTGCAGGCGAATCTTGGCTCACATCTGTCGAGCTCATCGACAATGAGGAGCAATTTGTCTGCGCGTTCTTTTAGGACGAGATTCACCGCTTCGGCAACTGCGCAGCGTAAGCTCGACCGCTTTTTGAATGCGTCGAGCAGGTCCTCCACTTTCATCGCCTGCGCTGTCTTATCGATTGCAGAGCCGAGCCCGGGGATGCAGCAATTGAATGTTAGTTCCATAAGGGCCTTGAGCGCCGTCTTTATCACCTTGTTGTCCGACGGCTCGCTCTCGAGGCGAACCTCGTCGGTTTCCGCAGCGAGCGTGCATGCAATTGACGCCAAGGGATCGCCCCAGTAGTCACAGCTCCAGGCGTTGTAGTAAACAGGTAGATAGTCACAATGCCACGAGGTATTGCCTTTGAATGCATTGCTGGCAATCATGTTAATTCCTGCTGGCAGCACGTCTGGGCAGGTATTGAGGTTATCAATGACGATTTTAAGGGATCTGACGAAATACGTTTTACCAGATCCCCAATCCCCATCGAGAAAGATGGACAGTCCTTTATCTATATTCATCAGCAGGCGCAGCATGTCTGCTATATCCTTATTACGATTAAGCGAGTTACTCGATATGAGCTCAAGAAGCTCATCGTCGCCAGGATTGTAGTTGGTTCGTTGCAACATTTTGTCTCCTATTCATTTGGACACGAGTGATTCATTTCTTCCCGGGAACAGCGGGCGTTAATCAAAAAGTAGGTATTTACCCCATTGAGACAACTCCGTTCGTGTTTTGGTGGTGGGGTTGGGAGTATTCGTCCGAAACTCAGCCGGCTTAGATGGAGCTCCACTCAGGTGTCATTCGTCGTCAATTATCGAGTGTCCTGAATTAATGTGAGACTAGGTGGATAATAGGCCACAGGGCTAAAAAGAGTTCCTTACGTAGGTGCTTGCTTAGAGCATTTCCATTGAATGAGTGGGCACTTCGGTGATCGTATGGCTGGAGACGGGATGAGCTGCAATAGAGGAGATTCAGAAAAACGAGCGCTCAGTCTTGTGAAGGAGGGGTTGTTTGGAACCATTAGTGCTAATGATCCCGTCTGTGATTCACGGTGTATGTTCGGCTTCAACTCAGATGAGGCTGATTGCTTTGCTGGGTTTTTGTCCTCGCTGGCGCCAAACGCAAACCTAAGCCTGTTTCCGGATTTCGTATCTCCCGATGGCTTTATCGAACATTTTCGCGTGAGTGCCTCTTCTGGCAAGGGAGGCGGCTCAAAGTATTTTGAGAGGCAGTCTGAAATCAAGAAGCAAGTTGAAGGTATGGTGGAAGAACTATATTCTTCCACGAATGAAGAAGACGGATTATTTTCGACGTTGTCGGCTGCGTATGTTCAGCCTGACGCGAAGTATTGGGACTTCGCTAACTCGTTCAAACGGTCCTGGCGTAAGCATATGGAGAGCAGGAGTAAGTATCTAGAGCAGGATGCGTCGCCGCGCCATCAGGCATTTTTGGTGGAAATGTCCCAGTTTGGCTTAGAGATGTTCGAGATCATCAATATAGATGGGCTGGATGACCGTTGCTTCGGCGATCTTTATGAACCGGAGCATTTAAACAACTATCGTTTGAGTCGCGATAGATATTTGCTGTCATGGATACTCGAAAATGCCGACGGCATCAACTATGTGATCTTTCTGAGCGCAGATAGGCTTGTCGAAGTTATCCACGTGCCGATGATACCTACCCTCATCAAGTTCCTTCGATGGGATTATTGCATCATGGGGAGCCGTGTGGTTGAAATGCACTCTGTGGGCAATGTGCTGACTACCGTGGATTGATTATCGGTTCGCATTTTGCGTGTTGAAACTAACCAACACGTCGCCGAGCTATGGGTTGGTTGCTGAGTGCCGAATCCTTGCTGATCGAGTCGAGCCGAAAAGTATTGGCGTGTCCATTTACCAGCATGTGGCACGCGCGGACATCGAAAATGACCCCTAGGTGCCGTTTGCCGGGTTCCAGCCGCGATACGATGAGGGTCGAGGTACGTTCCTCGTGGCCCCAGGGTTTCGAATAGATTGGCAGTGTGCCTACCGTCCTTGCCGGGCATGGTGCAGAAGGGTGACCGAGGACGAATCGGCTGCGGCTTCTTCGCCGTGTTCCCGGTCTTCTGTCCCTCTCGGCTGTATGGCGAGTCCGATTGCTTATTCGGAGAGGAGCGGGTGGGGCACGGGTGGCGAGGGGTGATATGGAAAGCACGAAACGGGTTCTACCTATAGCGCGCAATGCTCAGATGATTACACAGAAAGCGCGATAGCGGAAAACGGCCGTCCAGCTCGACGGCTTGCGTTTCGCAAAGGCTGCGCGAGAGTCGTTACGGGCCGCCTGCGAGGCTTAGAGTTTGCGGTGGCCTTTCGGATGCCGGTCTTGTTGTGCGGATTGCGCTGTGCAACCATGCAATAACCGAAGGAACGTTAGCTCTGTAGGCGTCAGATTAGCGAGGTCCGCATCTCGTCTTTTCGCGTACATGGGGGTTCTGGACCGAGCGCTTTAATCTCCGCGTCGACGAGGCCGGCAACCAGGATCTTTCGGAGGGCCGCTATCTCGTCGCCGTTGCCCTTTATGAGCATAGTACGTGCATCGAGGACGCCATCGCTCGATGCGAGGCGCGCTTGTTCGAGGCGGAGGGCATCCCCTATTTTTATATCTTCTTGCCTGGATAGTATCCGTAACATCGGTTACAGCCGGATCTGTTTCGAAGATTGACCTTGCGTGCGTTTCCCCGAGCTCAGTTTTGCCGACTTTTCGCAGCCGTATCGGAAGGGGCGAATGTATACGGGGGCGATGCCGCTTGCTGACCTGCGATTCTTCCGGGATAAGCGGCGGCGGACCCGGCGAAATCGGGAATCGATGGGAGGGGGTGGAAACCGCACTGACGGGCTTCGGCATGTGGGCGCCTGGGATGTTTGGCGCGAAAGCGGCCGCCGCGCCTCAAAGCCAAAAGGCCCGCCGTCCCATGCGGGAACAGCGACCTTTCTTCGTTCCCGCTTCGCGTGGAGACGCGGAAGCTATCGCTTCTACGGCAGGCGCCATCGTCATAACGGCACGCTCGCTAGGCCGATTTGACGAAATCCACAGGGCTTCTCGAGGGTGCGAGGGTTCGAGGGCGACAAAAGATGTCGAAGAGCTATAACCAGAAAAACTGGTTATAGCTCTGCTACAATGAATGTGTTGTAGCTGATTCTGGCGACCTGGAATATCGGCCTATTGAAAAGGAAGCGCCATGCGTATCGTTAAAGTTGTTGCCAAGGGACTCCCTCTTTATCGTGATGAGCAGCTGACGCTTGACTTATATGCAACCGATCGCGTTGCGAGGGGTGAAGACGGAGCTATTCACGATGTGATGCGGTTGGGAACTTCCGGTGCAATATACTCGCAAAACGTTTTGGGTTTTGTGGGCGTCAACGCGTCGGGCAAGACGTCGACCCTTAATTTGCTGGAGTTCATCGTTTCTTATTTGACAGACCGCAGAGTGTCGAGGCATCTTGCATTCGAGCAAGGGCGGCTTGGCAGGATTGGCAAAGAACTTGATCTTTCGGTGGTGTTCTGGAAAGACGGGACATTCTATCTTTTGGATTCGAGCTTGCGCTGCGAAAAGCCGGAAGGCGGAAGATCCGGTTGCGTGTACGGGGACGACTTGGTTTTTGAGGACGAAGCGCTCTGGAAGCTTGATTCGGCGTACCCGAAGCGCGCGTTCTTGGATGATCTTGAGCTATTTAAGAGCAGCGCCTCGATTCTCATTCGTAGGAACGGCGACCATAACGAGGACCCTTCTGTGCTCACAGCTGATGAGCGCGCGTACTTGGACGGTCATACGAGCATCGTGTCCCGTGTCACGGGACAGGTCGGTGAGCGCGTCTCGCGTCCGATGGGCATGCTTCCGCGGGAGGACCTCCCGGCCCCCGTCCTGCGAGCATTCGACCCGAGCATCGAGTCGCTTTCGTATGACCCCGAACTCCAGGTTTACCATTTAAAGTTTTACGGCGAAGCCGAGAGGGCGATGGGGCCTGACGCCGTAGGTGCTTTTCTTTCTCGGGGGACTATTATCGGCGCGGAGATGGTCCAGTATGCTTTAGGCAGGCTGCGAGATGGCGGCTATATGATCGTCGACGAGATTGAGACGAGCCTCAATAGGTCGCTTGTCGGCGTTGTGATAGGGCTGTTCGCGTCTCCTGCGACAAACCCTCATGGCGCGCAGCTGGTATTCACCACGCATGTGCCCGAGTTGCTTGACGAGGTGCGCCGCAAGGACGCCGTGTACGTTCTGCGGCGAGACGCGGCCTATAAGACGGAGGCCGTTAAATACTCCGACGAGGTCAAGCGCATTGAGAACAAGAAATCTGGTGCCATCCTGCGCAACAAAGTCAGGGGGTCGCTTCCCAATTATCCTGATGTTCAGGCGATGCGCCTCTATGTAAAGAGGTGTCTGGATGACTAGGGACGAGGCGCGCAGTCTTCTGCGAGGCAAGTTCGTTCTGTTTTCCGTGGAGGGCGCTGCCGAGGCGGTGGTCATGGAATCCCTCATTGCTCATGATGCCTTGGTGGTTCCTTTCGAGCGCCTGGTGTCAGACAGCGATGACCCAACTCGGTATTACACGCGTACTCGCAAGGCTCGCGACATAGCGGACAGGTATTTTAAGTCGAACTACTATTCCGATGGTGCCGATGGCCTGTTGATAGCAAGAATCGTAGACACCTCTTCGGCAAAATTCGAACTTCCGAAAAAGGTGCGCGACGACGCGACGGTTTTGAGTTTCTACACAAAACCCGAGATTGAAATGTTAGCCATTCACCGAGAGGGAGCTTTTAAGGAGTGGGGACGAGAGAGTCGTAGAAATCGCTCTCTGCGTCCGAACGAGTTTTGTAAAGCGAACCTTGGGATGAAAGATATCAAGGAGACCAACTTCCTAAGGGGATATTGGAGCGACTGCGACGAGCTTGTAAAGGCGATAAGGGAATATGCGCGCACGTCGAGTCGAGGTCGTGATGAGTTGTTTTTAGCTGACCTATTGAAGTAGGCGGCCCGGGGAGCCAATGATGTGGCGTATGGATTCAGGCAGGGAAACGGCAGGCATAGCAATGGTCAGCACGCAGCAGGGGAGCTCGGCTCCCGCATACGGTATCCGCTCCAACAGTGGGTTCTCCATCCTAGGCGATTCCATCAGCACGCTCGCGGGCGCAACGCCGCCGGGATGGCGTACGCACTACGAGGGCGAGGTTCATGTGGACGGCGTCACCGAGCCCGCCCACACCTGGTGGGGCCAGGTGATCGACCACTTCGGCGGCCATCTGGTCGCCAACGCGGCGTTCTCGGGATCGGTGGTGGAGGGCTTCGGCTTTCCCGCCGGCGACAGCCCCGAGCGCGCCGCCGCGCTCGCGGGCGCGGACGGCGAGCTGCCGGACGTCGTGCTCGTCTTCATGGGCATCAACGATTACGGCTGGGGCGGCGGGCGCAACCAGGTGATGGGGGAGAGCCTTTCGGCTTCCGCCCGCCCCGAGGGCCTGCCCGGCCCGCGCGAGGTCGCCATGGCGGTGGGGCCCGAGGCGCTCGACCGCTTCGGGCGCGCCTACGCCTCCATGCTCTCCCGCGTGCGCGCGCTCGCGCCGCAGGCGGACATCTGGTGCCTCACGCTCTCGCC
Source organism: Collinsella phocaeensis (assembly GCF_900119895.1). Lineage (GTDB taxonomy): Bacteria > Actinomycetota > Coriobacteriia > Coriobacteriales > Coriobacteriaceae > Collinsella > Collinsella phocaeensis. The sequence continues at coordinate 698,743 of NZ_FQLR01000004.1, forward strand.
TGCCACCTCGCCCAGCCCGGGGGAATCCTGCTACAAGTACAGCATCCGCGGCATCGAGCTCGCCGCGTACAACCGCGCGATCAAGCATGCCGCCGCGTCAGCCGGCGCCCATATCGCCGACATCGCGGCGTTCGGCGTCGCCTACGACGCGGTGGACGCCTGCCACCCCTCGGCGCTCGGTATGCGCCAGATCGCCGACATGGTGATCGCGCAGATGGAGGGCCTGCCTGCCGACCGTGCGCTCATCTCCTCGCTTGCCGACGCCCCGGCCGCCCGCCGCATCTGCTTCGAGCGCGATTGCGCGGGCTGTCCGCTCGGCGACGCCGACCCGCGGCGCTGGACGATCGCCTGCGCGGGCCCCCGGGGATAGGAATCGCCGGCATCCTTGCGCGGCTGCGGGGATAGGGCCTGTTGCGACGTCCGTGTTTGCGCGCGCCGCCGTGCTCGGGAGCCCGCTGCTCCGCTGCGGCTCGCTTCCGGCCCGTCTCGTCCCGTACAGGCGCATCGCGAACGGCATCGCCTTCACGGACGTCCGCCTCACGTCATGTTTGCCCGGCTTCGCCATCCGCTCAAAGGGCTACCGAACGCACCTGAAAACAGGTACACTTATGCGGTTGTATCACTGTCAAGCACCGCCTGCGGCGCGCGAGCGCGGCTCAGCACGGCGAGGGCGCTACCGAATCGTTAAGGAGACCGATATGCTGCCAGTCGATGAGCAGATGCGCATCATCACGTCGGGCGCCGCCAAGATCGTCCCCGAGGCCGACCTGCGCAAGAAGCTCGAGAAGGGCACGCCGCTCAACATCAAGCTCGGCGTCGACCCCACGAGCCCCGACCTCCATCTCGGCCACGCCGTGCCGCTGCGCAAGATGCGCCAGTTCCAGGACCTGGGCCATCGCGTGACCCTCATCATCGGCAACGGCACCGCCACCATCGGCGACCCGTCCGGCAAGAACACCACGCGCCCGCAGCTCTCCCAGGAGCAGGTGGAGGCCAACGCCGAGACCTACGTCTCCCAGGCCATGAAGATCCTCGACCCCGAGAAGACCACCATCGTCCACAACGGCGACTGGATGTTCCCCATGGGCCTGAAGGAGCTCCTCTCCATCGCCTCCAAGTTCACCGTTGCCCGCATCCTCGAGCGCGACGACTTCACCAAGCGCTACCAGTCCCAGACCCCCATCGCGCTGCACGAGTTCCTGTACCCCGTGATGCAGGCCTACGACTCCGTGAAGATCGAGGCCGACGTGGAGATGGGCGGCACCGACCAGCTCTTCAACCTGCTCGCCGGCCGCGAGCTCATGGAGAAGATGGGCATGGAGCCGCAGATCGCGCTCACCATGCCGCTGCTCGAGGGCACCGACGGCACCCGCAAGATGTCCAAGTCCTACGGCAACTACATCGGCCTCACCGATGAGCCGGCGGACATGTTCGGCAAGACCATGTCGATCCCCGACGAGATGATCGCCAAGTACTACCGCCTGGCGAGCTCCAAGACCCCCGACGAGGTCGACGCGATCGAGGCGTCGCTCGCCGACGGCACGGGCGACCCCTATCAGCTCAAGCGCGCCCTGGCCCGCGACCTCATCACCACGTACCACACCGCCGAGGACGCCGCGGCCGCCGAGACCGAGTTCGACCGCGTCTTCAAGGAGAACCAGCTGCCCGAGGACATCGCCGAGGTTTCGCTCGACCTCACCCCGGGCGAGGACGGTACCGTGTACCTGGCCGGCCTGCTGAAGGACGCCGGCCTGGCTCCGTCTGCCGGCGAGGCCCGTCGTCTCATCGACGGCGGCGGCGTCAAGATCGACGGCGAGGCCGTGGCGCCCAAGAGCTACAACATCGACGCCGCGCTGCTCAAGAGCGGCACCGTGCTGCAGGTCGGCAAGCGCAAGTTCGCCCGCCTGGCGTAACGCGCCCCGCCTCGATTTGGGGACAGGCTCTAAATTGAGGCTCTAACAGAGTTCGAATTGGTGAAGGCCGGCCCGCGGGGGTCGGCCTTCGTCGTCGTGCATTCCGGCGGGCCTATCTCCGGGTTGCGGTTAGCCTTGTTTTCGCTGCAGGCTGCCGCGCAGCCGGAGTGCGCCGCCTCGGTGCCGCTCGGACGGTCACCGCTTCCCGAGCGATCGGCGATATGCATCAAGTACGCGCTTCGGAGCATGAATTATGCATCGGTTATTCGCTGCGTTCGCCGCCGGTCGATGAAGGTGGCACAAAATGCCGTCGAGTCGGTATCGCCGCGGCGTGCTGCCGGGGTGTTCGGGGGCGGATGGTTTCCGGGAGGGTGATTCCGGGCGTTGCGAGGCGGTGCTGGAGCGGAGATACCGATACGGATGTCCCCGAACTGGTGCTGGCCGGGGCGGTCTTCAACCGGATGTCCCCCTGTATGCCGGCACCGAGTACCGACTCGAGCGCATTTCGTGCCAGACTCGACCGTCCCCGTGCCTGCCCGGCGCCGTTTCATGTCCGAGGGGTGCCCGGTCCGAGGCCCGGCCCAGGTGAGGTGCACGGATTATTCGGAGTTGATCGAATGTGACCGCAGTCCCAACGGGACTGTTCCTAAATTGAGGCGTGGACCGCGGGAGCGTGCTCTTCGCGGCGGCGAGCGCGAGCTCGCGGCTCGCGCCTCAGGCCGGCGTTTGTTCCCAACGTGGGGCGCGGGTTGATCACGCGCTTCGTGGCCCTGAAAATGTGCTCACTATGAAAAGAGTTAACGCACATCTGTCAAATAAGTATCTAACGGGGTATATTTCTTCCTCGCACGGGCGGGGGTGTGCGCAAAAGCTGCCTCGCGCTTGTCTACAATGGGATTACGAGCTCCTCCGCGTGGAACGAATGGGTGGATCGGCGTGAACAAGGCATTCCAGATTTTCAAACGCGACCTCAAACGGCTGCTGCACAACCCGGTGGCGATCATCATCACGATCGGCGTGTGCATCATCCCGTCGCTGTACGCCTGGTACAACATCGTCGCCAACTGGGATCCCTACGCCAATACGGGCAACATCAAGATCGCCGTGGCAAGCAACGATCGCGGCACGGAAAACGACCTCACCGGCGAGCTCAATGCCGGCGACGAGGTCATCGAGAAGCTGCGCGAGAACGATGACCTCGGTTGGACCTTCGTCGACGCCGACGAGGCGCGCGAGGGCGTCGAGCGGGGCGACTATTACGCCGCGATCATCATCCCCAAGGATTTCTCGCGCGACCTCACGAGCATGCTCACGGGCACCTTCACCGAGCCCAAGATCACCTACTACGTCAACGAGAAGAAGAACGCCATCGCCCCGAAGGTGACCGATACCGGCGCGGAGACCATCGAGGAGCAGGTGAACGACACGTTCGTGGCCACGGTGGCCGAGACCTTCGTTCAGCTCGCCCACGACGCCGACGCGAGCCTCACCGCCTCGGGCGACGAGGCGTCGGCGAGCCTGGTGGGCACCGTCGGCGCGGCATCGCGCGCGGTCGCGGACGTCCGCGCGACGATGGGGGACCTCACCGAGACGATCTCGGGGGCCAAGGGCGCCATCGCGTCCGCCGACAAGGCCCTCGCGGGTCTTTCCGAGCAGACGCCCTCGCTCACCCAGGCCCTTCAGCAGGGCGACGAGCTGCTCCCATCCACGCGCCAGACGGCCCGCGACTTCACCGCGTCCCTCAACACCGCGCTGTCCGACGGCACGGCCGCTCTCGGCAGCGCATCTTCCAAGGCCAACGCCGCAGTCGGTAAGATCTCGGGCACGCTCTCCTCGGTGAGCACGAGCATCTATATTTCCGGTAAGAACATCGACAACCTGATCGATCACAACAACGCCGCGATCGAGCGGCTGCAAAACGTTCCGGGCTCCGGCGACCTCGCCGGGGTCCAGGCGATCATCGACGAGCTCACGGCGCTCAACACCGAGCTCACGGGCCTGCGCGACGGCCTGTTCGCGCAGAGCGAGGCGCTCGAGAACGACGGCAGCGCGGCCAGCGCGGCCGCCGAGGCGATCGACGCCGCGGTCCAGGACGGGGTGGGCGCGGTGAACCGCATGCAGTCCACGCTCAACTCGACCACGCTGCCCCAGCTCTCGAGCGGGCTCGACGCCTTCTCCGACGTCTCGGGCGACCTGCAGGCCGTGGTGGCGGGCCTCGAGCCCACCATCGCCCAGGCGCGCGGGATGCTCGACCAGCTTTCCGCCACGCTCGATCAGGCGACCACCTCGCTCGAGCACATGGACGCGGCGCTCGAGAAGCTGGAGGAGAAGCTCTCGGCGGCATCCACCGACATTGCTGCCCTCGGCGCCTCCGAATCCATGGACCAGCTCGCCGAAGCGCTCGGCATCACGCCCGCGGAGGCGGCGGACTTCATGTCCTCGCCGGTGAAGCTCACCACCAAGGCGGTCTACCCCGTATCTAACTACGGGTCGGGTGTCGCCCCGTTCTACACCAACCTCGCCCTGTGGGTCGGCGGGTTCGTGCTGATCGCGATCTTGAAGCTCGAGGTGGACACCGAGGGCGTGGGCGCCTTCACCGCGACGCAAGGGTATTTCGGTCGCTGGATGCTGATGGTCGCGCTCGGATGCGTCCAGGCCGTCATCGTGTGCGTCGGCGACCTGGTCCTGGGCATGCAGTGCCTGCAGCCGGCGCTGTTCGTCCTCGCCGGCGTGCTGACCTCGTTCGTGTACGTGAACATCATCTACGCGCTGGCCATCGCCTTCAAGCATATCGGCAAGGCGCTTGCGGTCGTGCTCGTCATCGTGCAGATCCCCGGTTCCTCCGGCATGTACCCCATCGAGATGATGCCCGGCTTCTACCAAGCGATCCATCCGTTCCTGCCGTTCACGTACGGCATCAACGCCATGCGCGAGACGATCGGCGGCATGTACGGGATGGCGTATCTGGGCAACCTGGCCGTTCTGCTCGCCTTCCTCGCGGTGGCGTTGCTCATCGGTGTGTGGCTCCGTCCGGCGCTGCTCAACCTCAACCTCCTGTTCGACCGCCAGCTCGCTTCGACCGGCGTGATGATCTGCGAGGAGAACGACCTGCCGCGCGAGCGTTTCTCGCTGCGCTACGCCCTGCGCGCCATGCTCGACGTCGCTGGTTTCCGCGAGCAGCTGCTCGCGCGGGCCGCGCGCTTCGAGCACCGGTACCCCTATCTCATCAAGCTCGGCTTCTGCCTTGTCTTCGGCCTGCCCGTCGTGCTGTTCATCCTCACGGCGATGCTCGACCTTACGATCGACGGAAAGATCGTTATGCTCGCGCTGTGGATCGCCTCGGTCGTGCTCGCCGACGCCTACATGATCGTCGTCGAGTACATCCGGGAGAGCCTGAACGTCCAGATGCGCCTCGCCATGCTGTCCGACGAGGGGCTGCGCAAGGAGATTCGCGAACACACGGCCGTTGGTCACCGGCTGTTCGGCGGGCAGATGGGTTCCGATGCGGAGGCGGGGCCTGCCGGCCCGTCGTCCGAGCGCCACGACGCCGCGGCGACGGCGCCCCTGGGCCTCTCCGTACGCGGTGCCCATGCAGCCGGCGGCACCGATCCCTCCCTTGATGGCGAGCGGGAAGGCGGCTCTGCCGCACGGCCCGCGCGAGGGACGCATGCTAAGCGAGATGCGGAATCCGAGAAGGGCGGTGAGGCATAGATGAGAAACATCATCGAGATCTTCAAGCGCGACCTGTCGCGCATCGGGCACAGCGTAATCGGCCTCATCGTGGTCGTGGGACTCGTCATCGTGCCCGTGCTGTACGCGTGGTTCAACATTGCGGGCAGCTGGGACCCGTACGGGAACACCGGCAACCTGAAGGTCGCCGTCGCCAACGAGGACGCGGGCTACGAGAGCGACCTCATTCCCATCAAGGTGAACATCGGCGAGTCCGTCACGGCGGCCTTGCGCGAGAACGACCAGCTCGGTTGGGAGTTTATGAGCGAGGACGACGCGATCGAGGGCGTCAAGTCGGGCGCGTACTACGCTGCCGTGGTGATTCCGGAGGACTTCTCCGCAGACATGATGACGCTCTTCTCGTCGAAGGTCGAGCATTCCGAGATCGTCTACTACGAGAACCAGAAGGCGAGCGCCATCGCCCCGCGCGTCACCGACAAGGGCGCGAGCACCGTGCGCAAGCAGATCGACGAGACCTTTACCTCCACGGTGGACGACATCGGTCTCGCGGTGACCGCCGGCCTGCTCGACTATATGAACAGCGACGAGGTGCTTAACTACGTTTCGAACCTGAGCACCTCGCTCGACGAGAACATCACGGACCTGCGCGAGGCCGCCGATGAGGTCGGCTCGCTCGGGGGGCTCACCTCGTCGACTTCGAAGACGCTCACCTCTGCTTCCGACCTGCTGGGGCAGACCGGGACGACTTCCGATAGCACGGCGGCCATGCTTGCCGACGCCAAGAACGGCGTCGCCGACATCTCGGGCGCGCTTTCGGGTGCCAAGGCGGATATCGAGTCGGCGCTCTCCGAGAGCGCGGCGGGGTTCGATGCGGTGTCCTCTTCGGTGGACGCCGCCTTCGATGCGGCCGATGCGCACGTGGACGTGTGCACGGCGCAGCTCGGTGACGCCAAGGCCAAGGTCGAGGCGCAGGTCGCCAAGCTGCAGGAGGCCGCGACCGCGCTGCACGGACTGTCCGACAAGGCGGCGGCGGCTGGTCTCTCCAAGCTCGCTTTCCAGCTCGACTTCGTGGCCAACAGCCTGGGCAACGTGGCCGAGGAGGGTACGCGCGTCGCCACGCGGCTCCAGGAGGTCGCCGACGCCCTCACGAGCGGCACGTCGAGCGTCGAATCCTCGCGCGCGGAGATCCAGAAGGTCCTGGACGAGGCCAAGGAGGCCATCTCGGGCGTGAAGGGCGACTACGACACCACGCTGAAGGGCCAGGCGGATCAGCTCGCGAGCACGATCGATGGCATCGTGAGCGCCAGCTCCGGCATCTCGGCCGACCTCGACGCGAGCGTGAACGGGCTTGCGGGCACGTCGAGGTCGCTCGCCGCCGACCTTTCCGGTATCGATGCGGCGCTCGGCGACACCTCGGCCACGCTGGCCTCCGCCGCCGACACCCTGCAGCTCATCAAGGACGATCTCGACGGCGCGATCCAGAGCGGCGACCTCGCCGCCATCCGCTCGCTGATCGGCGGAGACCCGGAGGCGCTCGCCTCCGCGCTGGCCGCCCCCGTCTCGCTCGACCGCAAGGCCGTGTACCCCATCGAGAACTACGGCAGCGCCATGGCGCCCTTCTACACGGTGCTCTCGCTTTGGGTGGGCGGTGTCGTGCTCGCCGCCATGATGAAGGTCACGGTGGACGAGCAGACGTGCCGCGATCTGGTGCCCTTCCGCCTGCATGAGCTGTACTTGGGCCGCTACTGCCTGTTCTTGCTGTTGGCGCTCGCCCAGGCTACGCTCGTCTCCGCGGGCGACATCTGCTTCTTCCGGATTCAGTGCGAAAGCCCGATGCTGTTCATGCTCACCGCATGGCTTGCGTCGATCGTCTTCTCGCTGATGACCTACACGCTCACGGTCAGTTTCGGCGATATCGGCAAGGCGCTCGCCGTCGTGCTGCTGGTCATGCAGGTCGCGGGCTCCGGCGGAACGTTCCCGATCGAGATGACGGCCGACTTCTTCCAGGGCGTCTATCCGTTCCTGCCCTTCACGCATGCCATCAACGCCATGCATGCGGCGATGGCGGGCGCCTATGGGATGGAGTACTGGATCGAGATGGGCATCCTCGCGCTGTACCTGCTGCCCTCCCTGGCACTCGGCCTGCTGCTCCGCCGCCCGGTGATCCGCGCCAACAACTGGATTATCGAGAAGCTGGAGTCCACGAAGCTGATGTAGCGCCCCGTCCGCCGGGTCTCAGAAAGGGGACAGGCACCAAATTGAGGTCCTCGGTACAAGAGAGGCCCGGCTCCCGTGCAGACGGGGGTCGGGCCTCCCTACATTGCCTTGTTTCGGCTTGAATCCCGGCCCCTCAAAAAAGTGCCTGTCCCTAAATTGAGGGGCAGGGGCGCCCGTCGGGAGACCTTTGTGCAAGATGACCGCGTGCAGTATCGTCGGGGTGCGCGCCGGCTGGAAAACCCGTCGATACGCCAAGGGGGCTCTTCGTTGGCGGGGAGCCCTGCGATGCGGGCTTGCGGTGCGGCCCACGTGGCGCGGCCCGTAGCGAGTCAGTCTCGCGTGACGTAGGTGTAGATGTTTCCGTTGTAGTAGGTTTCGGTGTACTCGAACGGGACCATGAGCCCGTCTATGCGCGTGTACGTGCAGTGGGCCGAGCAGAGTAGGGCGATGTCATCCGCTTCGAGCAGGCGCTTCTGCTCGTCGGTGGGGAGCACGGCCCGGAACTCGGAGCCGCAGTATTCGCGCTCGATGCCGAGTGAGTCCAAAAACGCATAGAAGGAGCGGCTGAGGCACGCGACGTCGATGGCGGGGATCACGCTTGCCGACACGTAGTTATAGCTTATGGCGACGGGCTTGCCGTCTCCGGTCCTGAGGCGCGAGAACTCATGCACGAGGTCGTCGTCGCCCAGCGAGAGCTTGGCCTGCACCTCGGGTACGGTCTCGGCCCTGACGACGGCGTAGCTGAGCAGTTTGGACCCGGCGACCATGCCGATATCGCGCATGTCCTCGGTAAAGCTCTTGAGACTGTCGGAAGGCTTGGAGACGTGCACCGAGGCGACGAAGCTGCCCTTGCCGGGCACGCGCTTGATGTAGCCCTCCGAAGCAAGACTGTTCAGCGCCTTGTTGATGGTCATGCGCGAGTACCCGAAGTGCTCGCAGAGCTGCTCTTCGGTCATGATGCGGCTTCCTACCTCGAGCGAGCCGTCGCGAATGCCGTCCTTGATGAACGATTCGACTTGACGGTATTTTGCCTCGCGTGCCACGGTCTGCCTCCTGATGTATAGACATCAGCGGCAATAGTATACCGTTCAGAAGAAATCTTGGTAACAATGTATATACAAACAATGGTAAAGCATCCATTTGTATGTATATAATCCAGCCAAGGCAGCCATGCTGCACCATATGCTCGGGAAAGGAGTTTCCATGGTTGAATTGCTGCGCGTAGATGATCGCCTCCTGCACGGTCAGGTGGCTTACGCCTGGTCAAAGAGCATTCCGCTCAACCTCATCGTCATCGCTAACGACGCCGTCGCGGCGGATAAGGCGCGCAAGGCGACGTTCGCGCTCTCCAAGCCTGCGGGCGTGAAGCTGGTCATCTCGACGGTTGAGAAAACCGTTGCGTTCCTCAACTCCGATAAAGCGAAGGCGTACTCGATTCTCGTGCTTGTCGATTCCATGCACGACGCTCGCACCCTTGCGGAGGGTTGCGCAGACGTCGCCGCGGTCAACCTGGGCGGTCTGCGCGAGCACGGCGATTCCAAGCGCTACACCAACGCCGTGTGCCTGACGGACGCCGACCTCGACGACATCCGGGCGGTCATGGACGCTGGCAAGGAGGTGTACGCGCAGCAGGTGCCCGCGGACACCAAGGTGAGCGCCGCGACCTTTGCGAGGTAGCTGTACGCAGAAGAACCTCAATTCGGTGCCTGTCCCTAATTTGAGTTAGTAGGAAAGGAAGGATCATGACCATTTTTCAGGAAGTGCTGCTCGGTCTGATCGCCGTGTTCGGCTGGTGCGAGTACGTCGACGGCATCAACAAGTCGACCCGCCCCATCGTGATGTGCACCCTGGTCGGCCTGGTGCTGGGCGACCTGTCCCAGGGCGTCATCATCGGCGGCACGCTCGAGCTCGCCACCATGGGTATGATGGGCATCGGCATCTCGATCCCCATCAACATCACGATCGCGGGCGTCCTGGGCGCCGGCTTCGCCATCGCCGGCGGCCTGTCCGCCGAGGCCGCCGTCGCGCTCGCCATCCCCGTCGGCATCGTGTTCCGCCTGCTGGAGCATCTCGCCACCACCGGCTACGACCTGGTCGCCGCCAAGATGCTGTTCGATCATCCCGAGCGCAACACCCCGCAGCGCGTGACCAAGGCCTTCTGGCTGATCTTCGGCCTGTCATGCCTCTTCATGTTCCTGACGGTCTTCTTGAGCCTGCTCGTGGGCGCCGAGACGGTCGCTGCGGTCGCCAACGCCATCCCCGAGAACATCATGAACGCGATCGGCACCGGCACCAACCTGCTCGCCGCGCTCGGCTTCGCGATGCTGTTCAACCTCACCCGCACGCCCAAGACCATGGCGTTCTTCTTCATCGGTTTCGCGCTCGCCTCGTATCTCGGCATGCCCACCATGGCGATCGCCATCCTGGGTGCTGCCGCGGCCGCGATCGCGTTCTTCTTCGGCGACGATCGCGCCGCCGCCGGCGCCGCCGAGGACGACATCCTCGATGATTTCGACGATCTGGATGACGAGCCCGCTGCGCTCCCCGCCGCGCGCGAGCACCTGCTCGGGAAGAAGGAGCTGTCCGCCATCTTCTTCAAGTCGTTCGGTCTCGAGGGGCCGTTCATCTACTCGCGCCTGCAGGCCATCGGCTGGTGCCGTTCGATGCTTCCCGCCATCGAGAAGCTCTATGACACCGACGAGGAGCGCTGCGCCGCCGTCAACCGCCATCTGGAGTTCTTCAACTCCAACCCCGAGTTCTCGACGTTCATCATGGGCATCTCCGCTTCCATGGAGGAGCAGAACGCCGTCGAGCAGGGCTTCGACACCGCGAGCATCAACAACGTCAAGGCCGGTCTGATGGGCCCGCTCGCCGGCATCGGCGACAGCTTCTGGTGGGGCATCGTCAAGACGGTCGCCTCCGGCATCGGGTGCCAGTTCGCGATGCAGGGCAACGTGCTCGGCCCCATCCTGTTCCTGCTTGTCTTCAACATCCCGCACTGGGCCATCCGCTACATCCTGACGTTCAGGGGCTACGAACTCGGCCATCGCGTGCTCGACATGATGGCGGAAAGCGACATCATCGAGAAGATCTCGCTGTGCGCGGGCATCCTCGGCATGATGGTGATCGGTGCCATGACCTGCGACATGATCAGCGTGTCCACGCCGCTCGTCTTCAACATGGCCAACGGGGTGACGCTTGAGGTCCAGGCGGTCCTCGATGAGATCCTGCCCAATCTGCTGCCGCTGCTCACGATGCTCGGCGTCGCGGAGCTGCTCAAGCGCAAGGTGAAGGTCATCCCGCTCATCTTCGGCCTGCTCGCCTTCGGCATCGTGTTCAACCTGCTCGGAATCATCGCATAGGCGAGGGGAGACATCGTGAGAAGCATGTATACCTACATCGAGCGCACGCCCGACCTGTGCCGGAGGATCGCGGAGGGCGCCGACCGCGTGGCCGGCTTGGTGGAGCAGTTCACCGCCCGTCCCCGCACGCGTCTTCTGATCGTCGCATCGGGCTCCTCGTACAACATCGCGACGGCCGCCAAGCCGTACCTGCAGCGCGTGCTGGGCATCGAGGTCACCGTCACCTGGCCCATGAGCTACATCCTGTTCGATCACGCGCAGGCGGCGGGCATCTTCGTGCTCTGCATGTCGCAATCGGGCAAGAGCACGAACACCATCGAGGCCGTGCGCCGCGCCCGGGAGTGCGGCCAGGACGTCGCCGTGCTCACCTGCAACGGCAACGCCCCGATTCGCGAGGTGTGCGAGCACGTGTACGAGTACGGCAGCGGCGTGGAGGACTACTACGTCGCCAAGGGATTCCCCACGAGCTGCACGTTCCTGTTCGAGTTCGCCATCGCCGCCGCGCGTGCGCTTGGCACGGTCGACGGGGAGGAGGCCGAAGCCCTGCACGGCGAGCTGCTCGCCGCCATCGACGCCTCGCGCCCGCTGCTTGACGCCTCGCGCGCGTTCTTCGACCGCCATATGGGTCTGTTCGTGCGGGCGCGCCGCATCATGTGCGTCGGCATCGGCGCGGGCTACGGCGTCGCCCTCGAGGGCGCGCTCAAGCTCAACGAGATGACCGGGATCGCCGCGAACGCCTACGAGATGGAGGAGTTCGTTCACGGCCCCACCTACGAGATCCGTAAGGACCACGTGATCATGCTGGTCGATCTGGGCGATGTGGGGCATGAGCGCATGGTGCAGCTCCACGACGCCTTGGCCGAGCTCACCGACCACGTGTACGTGATCGACGCCACGGGGGCCTATACGGGCGAGCAGGTGTTCGAGCTCGGGAGCCCGGCTTCAGGCGATGTCGACGCGCTGCGCGCGGTCGTGCCGTTCCAGGTGCTCGCCGAGGGCATCTGCAGCGATCTGGACATGCTGAGCTACAACCTGAACAACTTCGACTTCGAGCAGAAGATGAAGACGAAGGCGTAGCCCGGTGATTTCCGGCGCGGAACCCCTCAGGGTCTCAGAAAGGGGACAGGCACCAAATTGAGGTCTAATTGAGGTCTCAAATTGAGGTCCTCGGCACAAGAGAAGCCCGGCTCCCGTGCAGACGGGGCCGGGCTTCTCTGCGTTGCTTTACTTCGGCTTCGGGCCGGGCGCTCAAATTGGTGCCTGTCCCTCAGCTGAGGGTGAAAAAAAGACGTTGAGTTCGAAGGGGCTCTTCGTCCTAGCGGCTGCGGGGCGCGAGCGCCTCGGACAGCCGCTCGAACGAATGCTGTAGGTTCTCCGACTGATCGGAGGAGCGGTGCGCGGGTGAGACGGGGAGGCCCATTCTCTGTGTCGGGGGGAAGGAGAAAAGGTCCGTACGCTTAGATGGCTGCGAAGTGGTGCGCGCGGCTGCTGCATGTTGGGATGTATGCATGCCGGCCTCCTCGCTCGTCCGCTCTGGCGCGCGACCTGAATGGCTGCTGTGGTGGTCGCGCTGACTGCATTATGCGCCCCCTCGCGCCGCGATACGTCTTAAGAGCTGCTTAACAGGCTTTGATGAATGCATGTCGTCGCAGGTCAGAGGCCATTTCTTGTCGTTTGAGGCGCGAAGGGGGCAAGCAGAGCTTAAGGTATGCCTAAGTATGGCGTGTGCAGCCTGTGGGCGAAGGCGCCCGCCGCGCGCCGTCCGGAAGGGCGGTGACGCGATGGGGGCCGACGCCCCGCAGGGGGCCGCGCCCGCCTCAGTGCTTCCCGGCGTCCCGCACGATCTGGACGACCTCCGCCATGCGAGCGTCGATGCGGTCGCGCTTGAGCTCGCATTCCCAGATGACGATCGGCGTCCAGCCCATCGCCTTCAGGTCGTCGAGGGCGCGCCGGTCCCGCTCCACGTTGCGGCGGAACTTCGCCTCCCAGAACTCCACGTTGCGCTTCGGGACGCTGGGGTTGCAGTGCGGGCAGCGGTGCCAGAAGCAGCCGTTGACGAAGATGGCCACGCGGCGCCCGGGAAACGCGATGTCGGGCCTGCCGGGCGCCTTGCTCCACTGGAGCCGGTAGCCGGTGAGGCCCGCATCGCGCAGCGCGCGCCGCACGAGCATCTCGGGCTTGGTGTCGGCGCGCCTGTTGCCCTTCATCGAGCGCTTGATGGCCGCCCGCCGCCGGACGAGTTCGACTTCGCTATCCGTGAGCGCCGTTGTGTCCACGCCGGCGAGCAGGTCGGCCGGGCGCTTGCGGGATCGCTTGGCGCTCCTGCGCCTTTTTCCCGAAGCCTTCGATCGGGAGGCCTGATGCCTCGCGACGTCGCGCTCGCCTGCTGCCGTCTCGTCCCCGTCAGCCGCGTCGGCCTCTGCGCTTCCCGCGCTTGCCGCAAGGGTGTGCACGAGGTCGACATCCGCCGGCATCCAGGCGAGCTCATCGAGCTCGCCTCGCCGCACCCAGCGGATGTCCTGCTGCCGATCGCGCGCCTCGGGCGTTGCGAGGGCGTCCTCATCGCTCAGACGGCAGAAGAAGCACTCCATCGAGAGATGGAAGTCGGGATAGTCGTATTCCACGGTGTAGAAGGCCTGCATGCTCGTTACAGTGAGACCGAGCTCCTCGAGAAGCTCGCGCCGGCAGGCGTCCTCGGCGGTCTCGCCGCGCTCGACCTTGCCGCCCGGGAACTCCCAGAGCCCTGCCATCTCGCCGTATCCGCGCTGCACGGCGAGCAGCTCCTCGCCCGAATTGCCGCGTCGGATGATGCCGGCGGCCACATGAATGGTTTTCACGCCCGTTTTCGACCTTTCCCGTAGGTGAACCGTCCACCAGTGTACGCACGACGCCCGCCCGCGACAAACCATGTTCCCTGGGTCCGAGTTGTCGGCCCCAATGGCTGGCCAGGCCGTACCCCTCTGGACGGGCCGCCGACTTCCGCCCCAATGGCTGCGCGCCCTTGTCGCGAGCAGCTCGTCCCCGGTACCCCGGCCCTTGGCCCTCTTAAGACCTTGCTAACCAACCTTACAAAAGCGCAAGGACGGTGTAAGGCAAATCGATGGCAGCCAAAAGCGGCTCCTGAGACTATACGGTCAGGAGGTGATTGCCATGAAGGCAACGAATGAGTACATGGATGGACGTCGACTGGGATACAGCCCGTACGACGTCGCACCGGAGCAGTCCGGGGCGGGCATGAGCGCGGTCGAGATGTTGCTCTCCCTGTTCATCATGGCCGCGCTGTCGATCGGCATGATCTGGCTCCTGTCGACGTGCAAGCACTGATCGCGCGTCGTCGGATTTCGGCATACTGCAATAGGGACACCCTGAAGAGAAACGAGACGAACATGAACGAAGCATCCCCGATCAACCCCATGGTCGCAGCGAGCGGCCGCCAGGTGGCGGCCGCCCATGCGCGCCCCGCGTCCGATGTGCCCGCGACCGGTCCGGTCCGCACGGGCGGCGCGGCGGTCGGCAGCGCCATCGGCACGCCCGTCCTGGAGGTCGTGCACCTCGAGAAGGTCTACGGCGCCCGGGGCAACGTGACGCGCGCCCTGGAGGACGTCTCCTTTACCGTGAGCAGAGGCGAGTTCGTCGGCATCATGGGCGCGTCGGGCTCCGGCAAGTCGACGCTCCTCAACTGCGTCTCCACGATCGACTCCGCCACGAGCGGAAGCGTGGTCGTGAACGGTGCGGACGTCACGCGCATGAAGGCCGCCAAGCTCGCGAAGTTCCGCCGCGAGCAGCTGGGCTTCATCTTCCAGGATTCCAACCTGCTGGACACGCTCACGGCTCGCGAGAACATCGCCCTGCCGCTCACGATCGCCCGCGTCCCTGCGCGCGAGGTGTCGGTGCGCGTCGAGGACGTCGCGATGCGCCTCAACATCTCGGCGGTGCTCGACAAGTACCCGTACCAGATGTCCGGCGGCCAGCAGCAGCGCGTCGCCGCTGCGCGCGCGCTGGTGACCGACCCGGCGCTCATCATGGCCGACGAGCCCACCGGCGCGCTCGACTCCAAGAACGCCCGCCTGCTGCTCGAGAGCTTCGAGACCATGAACCGTCAGTACCAGGCGACGGTGCTCATGGTCACGCACGACAGCTTCGCCGCCAGCTACACCAATCGCGTGCTCTTCATCCGCGACGGCAAGATCTTCACCGAGCTGCGCCGCGGCGACAGCCCGCGCCGCGCGTTTTTCGACCGCATCATGGAGGTCGTCGCGATGATGGGTGGGGAGGGCTCCGATGCTCTGTAAGCTCGCATGGGGCAACGTGCGCCGGGCGGGCAAGGACTACCTCGTCTACCTGCTCACGCTCACGTTGGCCGTCACGGTCTTCTATGCCTTCAACACCATCTCGGTCCAGGCGGGCATCGTCCTGGAGGAGGAGGGCCTGCCTGAGCTGCTCGGCGGCATCATGAGCGGCCTCACGATGTTCCTCGCCGTGGTCATGGGATTTCTCATGGTGTACGCCAACGGCTTCATCATGAAGCGCCGTAAGAAGGAGTTCGGTCTCTACCAGGTGCTCGGAATGAGCCGCGGGCAGGTCTCGCGCATCATGGCGCTCGAGACGGCAATCGTTTCCGGTGCGGCGCTCGTCTTGGGCATCGCGGCGGGCGTGGGCATCTCCCAGCTCATGACGTTCTTCACGGCGTCGCTCTTCAAAACGCAGATCCGCGACTTCCATTTCTTCTTCTCGACCCAGGCGCTGATGCTCACAGTGGGCTGCTTGGTCGCCATCTTCCTGGTGACGCTCGTCTTCAACTTGGGCGTGGTGCGCCGCGCGAAGGTGATCGACCTTATGAGCGCGAGCCGCAAGAACGAATCGATCAAGACGCGCAACCCCATCGTCTCCGCCGCGCTCTTCGTCCTCGGGGTCGCGATGATCGGCATCGCGTACTACCGCCTGCTGCGCGACGGGCTGCCCGTCGACGCCGCGCCGAGCGAGTATGATGCCGCCTTCGCCCAGTTCGCGATAACCACGGGCATCGTGGTCGCCGGCACCATCCTGTTCTTCTTCGGCCTGTCGGGCTCGCTGCTCAGGGCTCTTCAGAGCATGCGCAGCCTGTACTGGCGCGGCCTCAATATGTTCACCATGCGCCAGCTCGCGGCCAAGGTGAACACCGTGAGCTTCTCCATGGCCGTCATCTCGATGATTCTGTTCCTGGCGATAACGAGCGTGACGGGCGGCATGTCCATCGCCAACGTGATGAACACGAGCGTGGAGCGCAGCGTCATCGCCGACTACTCGCGCGCCGTCATCTACTACGGGCAGGATATGTTGAACGAGCCCGGCTTGGCGCAGGAGCGCGAGCAGGAGGGCTATCCCGTGGCGAAGCTTCCGGAGCAGCCCGTCGATATCCTGGTCGAGAGCGCCAAGAACACGGTCGACCCGCACGGGGATGCCGCGCGTCCCTTCGACCTTGCGAGCATCTTGGGCAAGCACGTGCAGATCGACGTGTACGACTCACGTCCCGTGGGCGAGGAACTGCCGTCGGTGAGCCTCAACGTTCTGGCCGATGCGGTGGACATGCCCCTTCCCAAGGGCACGAACTCGAGTGATGCGAACATGATGGGCCTTATGGTGACAAGCGAGAGCGCCTATAACCGCTATCTCGACTTCCGTGGCATGGACCGTATCGACCTGGGGGAGGACGGCTACCTCATCTTGAGCGACCTGGGAGAGTCGGTGAACAAGATCTACGACGCCGACCTGAGCCGAGGCGTGACGATCGAGCTCGGCGGCCGCACGCTGCGGCCCGCCGCCGAGAGCGTGAACGCCGATGCGAGCTCGCTGTTCAACTCCTCGATGGGGTCCAACTCGGGCACCGTCGTCGTGCCGGACGAGGTGCTCGACGCGCAGCCGCTGCCGCTCTACGCGAGCTATTTCCTGGGCGATTACAAACCCGGCCTTTCTTATGAGGAGACGGAAGGGTATGTGCGCCAGGACCGCAGCTGGGGCGACATCCTCAACGCGGACGGCACCGAGAGCGCCATCTGGGGCATGGAGGCCACGCGCGACCAGAGCTACGAGTCGACGAACTCCATGAACGGCCTCATCAGCTACCTGGCGATCTACATTGGCTTCGTGCTGGTGGTTGCCTGCGCGGCGATCCTCACGATCCAGCAGCTGTCGGCCGTGGCCGATTCCGGCAAGAACTACCGCATCCTGTCGGAGCTGGGCACCTCGAGGCGCGAGATCATGCGCTCCGTGCTGGCCCAGCAGGCGGTGTTCTTCATCTTCCCGCTGGTGATGGGCGTGGCTCATGCGCTTGTGGCGCTGAAGGTGGTCATCGACATCGTCGCGCTGTTCGGCGGCTTGTCGATCGGCGGCACAGTGGGCGTGACCTGCGCGATCTTCCTGCTGTGCTACGGAGGGTACTTCCTGGTCACCTTCCTCATGAGCAAAGGCATGGTGGACGACGCCATCCGCGCCCGTCACGGCCATTAGGGCCGGCGCGCAGAGGAAGCTTTTCGGGGCGGACCGCACGGGTCCGCCCCGTTTCGTCTCTCAAAAAGGGGGCAGGCACCAAATTGAGACTCAAAAAGGGGGCAGGCACCAAATTGAGGACCGCTCGCCTGCGCGTCCGCTTGCCGGCGCTGTCGCATCACGGGTCGCCGCGCCCGATCCGCCGCGGCGTCCGGCTGCTTGGGGTACGATGGTTCGACCGGCGGCTGCGTCCTACGACCAGGAACCTCGCGAGCGCTCCTGTCGGCACAAGAGGGAGGGGAGAGCACCGATGATCTGGTTCACGAGCGATACGCACTTTGGACACGCGAACGTGCTCAATTTCACCGACCGTCGCTGGGAGACGGTCGAGCAGATGGCGTCTGCGCTCATCGGCGTGATCAACGCGCGCGTCGCGCCCGCGGACGAGCTCTATATCCTGGGCGACTTCTCGTTTAAGATGACGGCACGGGAGGCGGCTGCGCTGCGCGACAGGATTGTCTGCCGTAAGGTTCACCTCGTGCCCGGCAATCACGACAAGGACTGGACGCACAAGGACGTGGCGGGCACCTTCATCGTGGAGCCGCCCATCGTCCGCCTGAACATCCACGGCCAGAAGATCGTGCTGTCGCATTACCCGCTCATGGACTGGCAGTCGCTTTCGCACGGCAGCTGGCACCTGCACGGGCATATCCACAGCCCGGGGGCCCTCTACAACGAGCTCAACCGTGCGCAGGGGCTCGCGCGCTACGACGTGGGGGTGGACGCCAACGGATATGCCCCGGTGTCCCTGGACGGGCTCCGCACGTGGTTCGAGGGCGTGGAGCCGCCCTCGCGCGTGCGCTGGTGGGATTGGGTCAACGGGACGGACGATCCGGGCGTCGCCGAGGTGTGCGAGCGCGTGCGCGCGGTCGTGCGCGAACCGGAGCGCGGATACGCTTCGGCGCAGGAGTCCGCCGAGGCCGCACGGGCCAACGCCGCGGCGCTGCGCGACCTCGCCTGATCCCTGCGGAGGCGGGCGTCGGCTGCTGCGGCTTCGCTTGTGGGGGGGGCATGAGGGGGCGCTTGTGCGCTTTGGGGCACCTGCGCGCCCTGCGCCGCAATCTCCCGTCTCAAAAAGGGGACAGGCACCAAATTGAGACTCAGAAAGGGGACAGGCACCGAATTGAGACGGGGGATTGCCGTTCGCGGAAGCTGGCTGCCTAGCTCTTCCAGAAGAAGAGCGTGAGCTCTTCGCGGCTCGACTTGCCGCACTTCTTCATGATGTTGTGGACATGCGCCTTCACGGTTCCCACGGCGAGGTAGAGGTCGTTGGCGATCTCCTGGTTGTTCTTGCCCAGCAGGACGAGCTTCAGGACCTCGGCTTCGCGCTTGGAGAGCTTGTGCGTCTCGCGGAAGAAGGGCATCTGCTCGTCGATATGGCGGTCCAGGTCGCCGACCTCCTCCTGCACCGGCGCCTCCTTGATGCGGATGGAAAGCACGTTGTAGGCGACGTGGACGAGGACGAACGCCATGAAGCACAGCAGCACGTTCTCGGAGAAGTTGCGTTCCGAGAGGTAGAGCGGAAGCCAGCTCACGTGAGTGTTCATGGGGGCGATGAGGATGATGTAGATATCTTCGAGCAGCACGCACGTGGTGAGGACGACCATGATCAGGAACGGGGCCTTGAGCTTGCCCAGGCGCGCCCGGTAGCGTTCGTCATTGGAGCGCAGGTAGCACCACGCGGCGTATGCGTACACGAAGAACGAGAACACCTGGCGCGTGGTGTAGTAGGCCCACTGGCGCCACGGACCCTCAGGCATGGCGACGATGATGACGATATTCGAGATGAGAAACGCCAGGACGGGCCAGAAGAAGCGCCGCTTGGATGTGCGGTCGAGGATGTCCAGGGCGATGAGCCAGATGTTCGCCTGCAGGACGGTCACAACGAAGGTGCGTTCGAACGGCATCGCGATGTCATAGTAATCGGATGCCGGGAACGCGATGTTTTGAGATATGTACTCGTTGAAGAAGATCTCGGTCATCTCGATGGCGTAGCAGGCGAAGGCGATCGCGCCATATACAAATATGCGTCGTCGGGAGCTTGCCCATGCGGCGGCGGACAGCACCGAGCAGACGATGCAGACCACTAATATGGCAAGCGTGTAGAAGAAAAAGACTGTGTTCATTGCCTTCACCGTTTCCCCGCGTCTCTCTCCCGCAACGAGCGGCGAGACCCCATGCTAGCACACGCCTGTTACAACTTGACTACCTGCGCGTGTGCAAATCCATGGAGAGCCGTTGACCGATACAATGGGACCACCGACTCATTTCTCGCGTACTCATTCCAGGAGCCGGGTTTATCGCGCGGTTGATGTGACGCTGTTGCCGGGTCCTCCTCCAACGTGCGGACGGGTGTAGACCTGGTTTATTCCAGTTGCACCGCGTGAATTTTCTTCCCTTTGGTTACAACCCCGTAAACCGCGTCTCACGTTCGCTCGGGAAACGCTACCGCTCGCCCTCGCCCCGGTCTCACCCCCGTTTGCTGCAGATGGGCGCTCGGCTCCGGTAAACGGTTGGAAAAACATACCGCTCACCGACAAGCAAGCTTCTGACCTGCGGGATTATGCCCGGTTTATTCGGGTTATGTTCCCGTGGGCGGAACTTAATCTAGCCTAAACTTCTTAAAACCGACGGTTCCCTCAATCATAGTCATAGCGGACGAGCGGACCTGCTCCGACCGAGCCGAGCCGACGCGCAGACGACGCATATACAGCTTTGAATATGCGAACGCGCGAGTCGGTGGCAACGGGGTCGCGAACCTCGGCCGCCACGACATAGGTAATTTGCTCCGGCTGAAGGATGGCCGGGGCGCCTGGTAAGGAGGCACCATGGTTAAGGACTTCATCGACACCAATGACTTCACCAAAGAGGAGATCATGGCGATCGAGGACCTCGGCATCGCTATGAAGAAGGCCATCAAGGTCGACGGTTACTATCCGCACCTGCTCCGCAACAAGAGCCTCGGCATGATCTTCCAGCAGGTCTCCACCCGCACCCGCCTGTCCTTCGAGACCGCCATGTGCGACCTCGGCGGCCACGCCCAGTTCTACGGCCCTGGCACCATCCAGCTCGGTGGCCATGAGTCCCTCGGCGACACCGCTCGCGTCATGGGCGACCTCCTCGACATCATGATGGCCCGCGTCGACCGCCACAAGGACGTCGTCGGCCTCGCCGCCGGCTCCGCCGTGCCCGTCATCAACGGCATGTCCGAGTTCAACCATCCCACCCAGGAGATGGGCGACCTTCTGACCATGCTCGAGAACCTTCCCGAGGGCAAGAAGATCGAGGACTGCACCCTGGCCTTCATCGGCGACGCCACCCAGGTCTGCCTCTCCCTCATGTTCATCTGCTCCAAAGTCGGCATGAAGTTCGTGCAGTTCGGACCCAAGGGCCACCAGATCTGCGACGGCGCCCTGCACGTCGGCACCCCTGAGGAGCGCGCCGAGTTCGGCAAGAAGCTCATGGAGATCGGCGAGGAGAACTGCAAGGTCTCCGGCGGCTCCATCGTGATCTCCGATGACATCGAGTGCATCAAGGGCGCCGACTTCATCTACACCGACGTGTGGTACGGCCTGTACGACGAGGAGGTCGAGGGCGAGAACTACATGGACGTCTTCTACCCCAAGTACCAGGTCACCATGGACATGATGAACTTCGCCGGCCCGGACTCCAAGTTCATGCACTGCCTGCCGGCCACCCGCGGCGAGGAGGTCGTCGACGAGGTCATGGACGATCCCGAGCGCTCCCTCTGCTGGGTCGAGGCCGAGAACCGCAAGCACTCCATCCGTGCCATCTTGGCTGCCCTCGGCGACCGCACTCCGCTCAACGACGAGAACGTCGAGTACTCCGCCAAGGCTGAGCTGCACGCCGCCCTCGACAAGCTCAACGAGCTCCAGGGTCGCTAAACCGCTTCCCCTCGGGGCCGCGCGCTCTCCTTTCGCGCGCGGCCCCGCGCGCGGGCGGTGGATGCTCGTCTCCTGCCGCCGGCGCATCGCGCCAGCGCTTCCGCGCACGGCGCGACCCGTGCGCCCCTCGCTTGATGCCTGGGCGGGGGAGTGCTCGGTACTGTCCGATATGACCGAGCAAAGGATTACTCATGAGCGATAGCAAGAAGAAGCTCTCCTTCTTGACCGTTATCTCCACGGTCATCTGCGTCGTCTTCGTCTGCGAAGCCGCCGCTCCTGCTGCTGCCATCGGCAACCAGCAGTTCTTCTGGTGGATCTTCCTGATCCTCACGTTCCTGCTTCCCTACGGCCTGATCGTCGCCGAGCTGGGAACCACCTACGACGGTGAGGGCGGCATCTACGACTGGGTCCGCGACGGACTCGGCGACAAGTGGGGCGCCCGCATCTCCTTCTACTACTGGGTGAACTATCCGTTCTGGATCGCGTCGCTCGCCACCATGTTCCCCGACATCCTGGGCATGGTCTTCGGCGTGTCCTTCGAGCTCCCCGTGGCGCTCGCCATCGAGCTCGCCTTCGTGTGGATCGTCTACCTGATGGGCCGCTCCAAGGCCGCTGACTCCGAGTGGGTCCTGAACGGCGGCGCGCTCATCAAGGTCGCCGTGGCCGTCATCGTCGGCGCTCTGGGCATCTGGTATGCCATGGAGAACGGCTTCGCCTCCGACATGAGCCCGCACACCTTCCTGCCCGAGCTCACCAACGTGAACGCTCTCGGCTACCTGTCCATCATCATCTTCAACTTCATGGGCTTCGAGGTCATCTGCACCATGACCGATGACATGGCCGATCCCAAGAAGGACATCCCGAAGGCCATCATCACCGGTGGTCTGGCCATCGCCGCGATCTACCTGTTCGCCGGCTTCGGCATCGGCGCCGCTGTCCCGGCCGACCAGATCGATCCGGACTACGGCATGATCTACGCCCTGCAGACCATGGTCGGTGACTCCGCCATCTTCAAGATCGTCTGCATCGCCTTCCTGATCACCCTGTTCGCCAACATGGCCGCTTGGTCCTTCGGCGTCAACTCCGTCGCCCGCTACGCCGCCGAGCACGGCAACATGCCCAAGGTCTTCGCTTCCATGATCTCCAAGGACGACATGCCAAACGGCGCCAACCTGGTGAACGCCGTCGTCGCCTCCCTCGTCCTGGCCCTGCAGCTCGTGCCTATCGAGGCCATCTCCGAGGGTATCTTCTGGATGCTCTTCGGCACCTCGGTCGTCTTCCTGCTGCTCACCTACATCCCGATGTTCCCGGCGTTCCTCAACCTGCGCAAGAACGACCCCAACCGTGAGCGCGTGTTCACCTTCCCGTTCAAGGGCGCCTTCATGAAGGTCGCCATCGCGGTGCCTTGCATCGAGCTGGTCCTGGCCATCATCGCCACGATCGTCCCGCTCTCCGCCGAGGAGGTCCCCGAGAAGGTCCCGATGCTTATCATCTTCTTCGTCCTTCTGGTCATCGGCGAGGTCGTGCGCATCTGGAGTGCCCGCGGCCGCAAGGAAGAGTACAAGGGTCTCACCCCTGAGCTCGCCGCCGAGCGCCTCGCTGCCGAGGCCGAGGAGGACTAGGGCACCCCGCTTTGGGGCTCCAACCCTCCTCACGTGTCTAAGCACGCTTCGTCGGGCTTGTCGCTCCCAAATCGGGGCGCCCTAGCCCCCTCGGGGAAGCGAACCCTCACCTCGTTCGACCCGATCTGAGGCACCCTGGCCTCCTCGGGGCGGACACGGGGCCCGAACTTCCCGCCGCATCCTGCGGCGCCCCGCGGTGCGCGACCGTAAGCGCGCATCCGGTCTCCCATTGCTACCTTCGCTTCGCACGATGGGTTACGGACATCTCGCATCGTGCGAAGTAGAGGACTCCTGGCCGTCCGGCGGGTACGGCACCACACAACCCGCCTCTCTCTTCGGTAATCCCGGGGACGGCGCGAAGCCTCGCGCCTCCCGGATCGGGCGGGTATCCGCACGCCCGAACGGATCGTTGCGATATGGAGGTATTTGCTATGCGTACGATCTATGAATCCGATTCCACCCCCAAGGCCGACGGCTTCTTCATGCCGGCGGAGTTCGCTCCGCAGGACCGCGTGTGGATGGGCTGGCCCCACCGCACCGACACCTGGGCCCACGGCGCCAAGCCGGCCCAGAAGCAGTACGCCGCCATCGCCCGCGCCATCGCCGAGTTCACCCCGGTCTACATGTGCGCCAACCAGGCCGACTACGCCAACTGCAAGACCGTCTTCGAGGATGACGAGAACGTCACCGTGCTCGAGATGACCACCGACGACGCCTGGTTCCGCGACACCGCCGCCACCTACGTCATCAACGGCAAGGGCGAGAAGCGCGCCAACCACTGGCACTTCAACGCCTACGGCGGCCTCATCGACGGCCTCTACTTCCCGTGGGACAAGGACGAGCAGATCGCCCTCAAGATGGCTGAGCTCTCCGGCTGCCGCCGCTATCGTCCCGACGACATGATCCTCGAGGGCGGCTCCATCACCGTCGACGGCGAGGGCACCCTCGTCGTGACCGACCAGTGCCTGCTGTCCCCCGGCCGCACCTGCTCCGCGGTGCTCGAGGAGGAAGAGGACCCCGAGTCCATCTGGCCCAAGTTCAAGAAGAAGTTCGAGCCCTGGAGCGAGGAGCTTCGCGCGTACATGGACGAGCACCTCAAGGATTACCTGGGTGTCGAGGAGGTCATCTGGGTCAAGGAGGGCATCGACCCCGAGGAGACCAACGGCCACATCGACGACGTCGCCACGTTCATCGCCCCGGGCGTCATGGCCTGCATCTGGACCGACGACCCCGAGTACCCGTTCTACGAGCAGTGCCATGCCGCCTACGAGACCCTCTCCAACGCGGTTGACGCCAAGGGCCGCAAGATGAAGGTCTACAAGCTCTGCATGCCCGTGAACCCGCTGTTCATGGACCAGGCCTCCTGCGACACCATCGACGCCGACGAGAACGCCGAGCCGCGCGTCCCCGACGAGCCGCTGATCGCCTCCTACATGAACTACCTCGTGACCAACCACGGCGTCATCGTCCCGCAGTACGGCGACGAGAACGACCAGCTCGCGGTTGACACCCTCCAGAAGATCTACGACGAGGTCTGGGGCGAGGGCGTGTACAAGTGCGTCGGCGTCAAGTCCGAGCAGGTCGTCTACGGCGGCGGCAACATCCACTGCATCACGCAGCAGGAGCCCTCTGCCTAAGACTTGCGCCTAAAGGATACCGACACGTTCGCGCGTGCCTGATCATCCGGTCCGGCGGGAGGCCCTGGGCGTCCCGCCGGATTTTCCTTTCGATGCCCTGCGTTCGCGGGTGCATCCCGACTTCGGCCTCCTCGCGCGCGGTCGTCGCGCCGCGGCGCCCGCGCGCGGAGGTTTAGCACGGAAAGGTTCTCGCCATGTTTCAGCGTCTAGCCGAGTATATCCGCACGTTTCGCGAGCGTGGCGAGAAGTCTTTCGAGGCTGGTCTTCGTACCGCGGACGCCGATGGCTGCCCGCAGCTCGCTGAGAGCACCGCATCGTCGCGCGCCCTCGGTACGAAGCCCATCTTCCCGCTCTTCATGCGCTACGCCGCCATCTCGCTCGTCGGCGTGATCGCCCAGATCGCCATGGTCGTTTCCGAGGGCATCGTGGTAGGCAACGGCATCGGGTCGGTCGGTTTGGCCTGCATGAGCGTGGTCATGACCTTCGAGATCGTCAACATGGCCCTTGGCAGCTCGCTCGGCCAGGGCGTCTCCGCTGTGTGCGGCAACCTGCTGGGGGCGGGCGACGAGGCCGGTGCGCGCCGCGCGTTCGGCCAGGGATTCTGGTTCACGTTCCTGCTCGCCTGCGCCGTGTCGGCGATCTTTTTCATCAACACGCCCGCCATCGTGCCGCTCATCGGCGCCACGCCCGAGATCGAGGCGGATTGCATCGCCGCCGTGCGTATCTTCATGGTGGGGTATCCGTTCTGCATTACCGGCCAGATGATCTGCCAGATGCTGCGCCAGGACGAGCGCCCCGGCTTCGCGAGCGCGATCCAGACCCTCGGATCCGTCGTTGCGGCAACCTGGCTCGTCGTCTCCGTCTTCGTGCTGAAGCTTGGCGTGGCCGGTGCTGCCGCGTACTACGCCATATCCACGGCGCTTTGGTTTCTGGGCATCCTGGGGTTCGTCTTGCCTCGACGCGACGGGACGCGCTCCGTGTTCTCGGTCCGCCTGTCCGACATCCGCGTGAGCCCGCGGCTTGTTTACGAGGTCTGCCGGTACGGCTGTCCCGTCTTCTTGGTCCAGATATCGAGCGCCATCTACGTCGCGGTCATGAACCATACGCTCGGCGCGACAGGCGATACCGAGAACGTCGCCTCGTTCGCGATCATCAACAGCTATTTCATGTACACGCTCAACATCGTCTGCATGGCGCTTGCGTACGCGCTGCAGCCGATCGCCGCCTACAACGAGGGGGCGGGCAACGACCGCAGGCTCGCGGACCTGCTCGTTGTCGCGGCTGGGGTGGAGATCGTCTGCGTCGGTATCATTTCATGCGTTACGAATGCGTTCGCGCCCCAGATGTGCCTGCTGTTCACCGGCGGGGACGCCGAGCTCGCCGCATCGAGCGCGGGGCACGTCAAGATCGTCCTGATGTTCTGTGCGTTCGGGTTCTTGGGTCAGATCATGAGCGCGTATTTCGAGAGCATCGGCGGCACGAAGCGAGCCGTGATGTTCGGCGTGCTGCGTTATGCCGTGTTCGCGGTGCCGGCGATTCTCGTTATTTCCGCATGCGGCGGCATCGAGAACGTTTGGTGGGCGCTGCCCGCCGCCGACCTTGCGACCTTTGCTCTGTCGGCGGTGATGGCGGGGGCGGAGCGCCGCCGGCTGCTCGCGTGCGCCGCTTCGGGCGTGCGCCGCGCGTCGTCGTTCCGGCTCGTGCTGTAGTGCCCGCATGGGGTCGCTGCTCGCGGGTTCCGCGGCGCGTCGCCTTGAGTCCGTGCGACGAGGAATTGCAAGGCGGAGGGCAGCCGATAGGCGTCCTCGGTTGTCTGGCGGCGACGCGAAGGGGGCCGGAAGAATCCTCTCACCCCCGAAGTGAGTGGATTTTGGCGGACTGTTTCACTAGCCGGCCGCCAGGGGTTCAATTTGACCCGAGGACCCCCAGTTGAGTACTTTATCATGGGAAAGTGTACCGGAGGCGTCCGTCATTTTCCACTCACTTCGGGGGTGAGAGCCGGGACGGACCCCCTATACGGGTCGCATGCGGTCGCTGTGGAGGATGTGGTGCCGTGCGGAAGCACGCGTGGCGGGAGGACGGGAACCGATGAATCTGCTGTTCTTCTTCTATACGGTCATGTTGATTGGCGTCGCTTTGGTCGCATGCTCGGTCTCCCTGGTCGTCTGGCTCATGACCCGGCGCAGAGACTGCGTGGTCGCTGCGCTTGGGTATGCAGTTTACGGCCTCGACCTTTCGCTCATCTTCTTTGACGAGTACGCGCGCAACAAGCACGACTATCTGGTTACGTTTGAGCAGCCGCTCACCCATCCGGTTCCCAGTCTGGTGCTGGGTCTTACCATTCTGCTGTGCCTTTGGGTTTGGGTGCTGTTGCGTACGCACGTTGAGGTGAAGCTGGATCGGATTATGACGTTCGTCGTCCCGGTCGGCGTGCTCATGCTAGTGTTCGTGCCGCGTTCCGGTGCGTCCGGGACGGTTCAGCAGTATCTGTATTGGCTTACGCGCGACATGGCGCTTCTTGCGTGTTTGGTGTTCGCCGGCGTTCGGTATCGGCTCACGGATTCTCGTGCCGTGAAGCTCGATCTCGAGCGCTCGCGCACCTTCTTCAACGTCGCCGCGGCGCTGATCCTTTGCGTCATCGTTGAGGATACGCTCATGATCTTGATCATCCATCCTCCGGCGGACAGCGTGGCGGCCGGCTCGTTCTTCTGGCATTTGCAAGAGCGCAACATCTCGGAAAACGTGCTTATGGTCGCCACGGCGGTGCAGCTTTTCCGCAGGTATCGGGAGATCTTCTCGGTCTATGCCCGGCACCCGAACGAAGGGGATTTGGGCGGGGGAGCCGTCTCGATGGATGGGGGAGACGTCGCCTCGAAGCTCGCGCTCTTCGCTGAGGCGCACAAGCTCTCCAAGCGCGAGGTC
The DNA here is from genome assembly GCF_900119895.1 of Collinsella phocaeensis. Lineage (GTDB taxonomy): Bacteria > Actinomycetota > Coriobacteriia > Coriobacteriales > Coriobacteriaceae > Collinsella > Collinsella phocaeensis. The sequence continues at coordinate 726,536 of NZ_FQLR01000004.1, forward strand.
GAGGTGCTCGACCTGCTCGTGCGCGGGGCGGACGTCCAGGGAATCGCAAGCGAGCTGGTCATTTCCCCCGGCACGGTCAAAGCCCATCTGCATCGAATATATGGCAAGGTCGGCGTGAACGCGCGCGCAGACTTGCTGGATGCGTTCTGGCGGAGGTAGCTGCGTGCCCGCAGGACCGCCCATGGTCTCACCGCAGGGATCTCAGGTTCCGCGAACGGTATGTCATCGTATTACTTTCCGCAGGTAAACCATGTAAACCGGGTTAACCCGACCGCCTGCAGTCTGGTATTTCGGCGCTGAGCGCCTTCTTCATACAGTGATGTCAACGGGCACGGCCCCTGCGGTCCGTGCGAGGCAACATGAAGGAGGCATCAGATGGCGGAGGAAGTCGAGACCAGGGCAGTCGAGGAGGCGGAAGACCGCGAACTCGGCACATCGCCGGTTCCCAAGCTGTTCATCAAGTACAGCTCCATCGCGTTCATGGGCATGCTCGCCCAGATCATCATGGTCATCATCGAGGGCATCATCATGGGCAACGGGCTGGGCTCCCATGGGCTGGCCTGCGTGTCCATCATCATGTCGATCGAGCTGCTGAACGTCGCGCTCGGCAGCGCGCTCGCCGTGGGCGTGTCGACGGTCGCTGGGGCGCGCCTGGGCGCCGGCGACAAGGAGGGCGCGAGCCATGCGTTCTCCCAGGGTTTCTGGCTCACGACGGTGCTCATCGTCGTGCTCGTCGCGCTCGCCGAGCTCTTCACCCCGCAGCTCGTGGGCTTCCTGGGCGCCACGCCCGACATCTTCGACGACTCGGTGGGCGCCATCCGCGTGTTCCTGCTGTGCCTGCCGTTCTGCGTGATCGGTCAGATGCTCTGCGGCATGCTCCGCATCGATGAGAAGCCGAAAGCCGCGGCGACCATCCAGATGGTCTCCGCCGTCGTCGCGATCCTGTGGCTCGCCGCGTCGACGTTCGTGTTCAAGTTCGGCGTTACCGGCGCCGGCATCTACTACGGTCTCTCGATCGGCATCTGGTTCGCGGTCATCTACTACTTCGTGGGCGGCAAGCGCTCCGTCTTCCAGATCAAGGCATCCGATATCAAGCTCGAGCCCAAGCTCTGCCTTCAGATCATCAAGGTCGGTACGCCCCTGTTCCTGCTCCAGGCTGCAAGCTCCGTGTACACCACCGTGGTCAACAACCAGCTGGGCGTCCTTGGATCCAGCCTCGATATCGCTGCGTTCGCGGTCATCAACGGCTACGTGGTCTACATCATCATGATGGTCGTTCAGGCCATCACCTTCGGTGTCCAGCCCATCGCCGCGTACAACGCCGGCGCCAAGGCCTACGGCCGCCTCAAGGAGCTCGTCAAGACCTCGCTCGTGGTCCAGGTCGGCGTCGTGGCCGTCCTCACGGTCGCCTTGTGGTTCGGCGCCTACCCCGTGTGCCTGCTGTTCGCCGGCGATCCCGAGCTCGCGACGGTTTCCGCCGACGCCACGCGCATCGTCATCCTGCTCGGCGCCCTCGGCTGGTCGAGCCAGGTCATCTCCAGCTACTTCGAGTGCGTCGAGAAGGTCGGCATCGCAACCGTTCTCGGCATCGCCCGCTACATCGTGTTCACGATTCCCGCGGTGTACGTGCTCGGCGGCATGATGGGCGTCGAGGGCGTGTGGTGGGCGCAGCCCGTCGCCGACGTCCTGACGTTCGTATTGACCCTTGCGTTCATGGCGTACGAGATGAAGCGCCTGAACGCGCTCGAGCACGGACAGGCGTAGGTCCCGGTTCGGCGGATGGCACGCGGACAACATCTGCCGCGTGCTCCGCGGCCGGCGTTTCCATCGATTCTTAGGAGGTAATTCTATGTCTCAGGTAGTTCAGGCCGAATTGGTCCTCAAGAGCGACGCGGTGTTCACCGGGGACGGTCTTTCCCCGTTCAGGGGCGGTGTCGCGATCGCCGACGGCAAGATCGTTGCGTGCGGGGATGACCTGCACCTCGCTCCGTTCATCGGGCCCGATACCGACGTGCGCGAGTTCGGCGACAGGCTCATCATGCCGGGCATCATCGATTCCCATACGCATTTCGCGCAAGGCGCGATGACCACCGACCCCGACTTCTGCGTCAACCTCATCGACTGCACGAGTTTCGAGCAGGTGATGGAGCGCATGCGGGCCTTCGCCGAGAGCCATCCCGACAACGAATGGCTCGTGGGCGTCCAAGCCATCCAGTTCCAATGGGAGGTTCCCGAGATGCCGTCGGCGAAGATGATCGACGTCTACATCTCCGATCGCCCGGTGTTCCTCTCGCAAGTCGACATGCACACGTTCAGTGCCAACACCTGCGCCATCGAGAAGGTCGGCGTCACGCGCGACACGCCCGATCCGGTAGGCGGCAAGATCCTGAAGGATGAGAACGGCGACCTCACCGGCATCTTCTCCAACAACGCCGGCGCCCTGTTCATGGACCAGGTCTACAACCCGCCGCTGGAGCGCGCCAAGGAATCCTTTGCCAAGACGGCCCGGCGCGCGGTGTCGTACGGCATCACGTCCGTGGGCGCGGTCAACCCCACGTTCGTGAGCCTCGAGGACCCATATCGCGTGTTCGCGGACATGAACCGCGCGGGCGAGTTCCCGCTGCGCGTGTTCATGTACACCGACCTCTTCGAGGTCGAGACCATGACGCTCGACGAGATCCGCGCCAAGTACGACTTCCCCGGCTCGACCATCGAGTGGAACGGTTTCAAGCAGTTCATCGACGGCGTGTGCTCAGATCACACGGCGTGGATGCTCGACGACTACAGCAACGCGCCGGGCAACGCCGGTGAGCCCGCCGAGGATCCCGAGCATGTTCGCACGGCGATGCTCAAGGCGTGCGAGTGGGGCGTTCCGACGCGCATTCACGCCATCGGCGACCGCTCCGTGCGCTACGTACTCGACTGCTTCGAGGAGGCCGAGCGTCTCTACGGCAAGCGGGGCATTCGCCACTGCATGGAGCACGACGAGACGGTCCAGCCCGAGGACCTGCCGCGCTTCGCCCAGCTTGGGATCTCTCCGTGTATGCAGCCCTGGCACATGCTGCTCGACATGGGGGATCTCGCCAAGGACGATGCGGTCGGTCCCGACCGCGCGGCGCTCTCCTGGCCCATCCGCAGTCTGTTGGCCTCGGGTGCGAACGTGAGCCTGGGGTCCGACTTTCCGGTTGTCGGGATCGAGCCCATGGAGGAGGTTTACGGCGCGGTCTACCGTATGCTCGAGGATGGATCCAACCCCGAGGGCTGGTTCCCCGAGGAGCGCATCACCATGGCAGAGGCCCTGCGCGCCTACACGTATGGATCCGCATACGCCATGGGCGTCGAGGATCGTTTGGGTACGCTCGCCGTGGGCAAGGAGGCCGACGTATGCGTGCTGTCGCGTAACCTCTTTGAGTGCGAGCCCGCCGAGGTGCTCGACACGGTCTCCGAGCTGACCGTTTCTGGCGGAAAGATCGTCTACGAGGCCTAACGTGCATATCGGATTGGCGCCGTCGTGCGAGGGCGGTGCGTGGCGGCGCGCGTTTTTCTTGTGGGCGTAAGCTTATGAAGCGCCCGTCACCGCATCGACAGGTGCGGTGACGGGCGCTTCTTTTCATGGCGGGGGCTTTGGCCGGCGATCGCATCCTTCGATTTTGAGGCGCCGACCCGATCGTTGCCTGTCCGTTCATGGCGGGGAGGGGTCGGAAGAATCCTCTCACCCTCGAAGTGAGTGGATTTTTGCAAGCTGTCTCGCTAGCCGGCCGCCAGGGGTCCGATTTGGCCTGAGAATCCCCAGTTGATCACTTTATCATGAGAAAGTGTACCGGAGGCGCCCGTCATTTTCCACTCACTTCGGGGGTGAGAGCCGGGACGGACCCCCTATACGGGTCGCATGCGGTCGCTGTGGAGGGCCTATTCGGTGGATTTCGCCCCGATCGTTTCCGTTTGCATGCGGTCGCGCAGCTCTTCGCGCGAGGACACGCCGACCTTCTCGTAGATGTGGTGTACGTGCGTCTTGACCGTGCCGATCGAGATGGTCAGCTCCTCACCGATTTCGCGGTTCGTTCTGCCGGCGACAAGCAAGCAGAGCAGCTCCTCCTCGCGCCGCGTGAGCCCGTAGCGGTTGGCGAAGGCGATGGGCTGCAGGTCGCGCGTCGCTTGCTGCACGCCGCATGCACGTAGCGCCAGGTAAGCGATGCCGATCAGGGTAAACATCAGGCCCATAACCTCGAAGGGGATGCTTCGTGCATAGGGGGAGGGGAGCGCGAGATCGGCGATTTCCGCAAGGCAATATACCGTGCATAGGCCAAGTGCAAACCGGCTGCGTTTTTGTTCCACAAGGCCGCAGGTTCGAATGTTCTTCCAAAGCGTTCCTGCGATGGGCCATATGCGCGAGTCCGTCGGTCTCGGTCCCGATTGGTATGGTGAGCCCATCTGGCCGGAAGAGCAGTTTAAGCAGATGGTCAAGGACTTCGACGCGCCGGCCTGCAGATCCACGTGCATGCGATCGGCGACGGCGCCGTCAAGCGCACGATCGATTCCTATCTCGAGGCCATCGAGGCCAACGGCGATCGCGATCATCGCCACACCATCACGCACGTGTGCGCCATCACCGACGAGGACATCCAGCGCATGGCGGACAACGACATCATCGCCTCGCTGCAGTTCCTGTGGATGTACGGCGACCCGCTCTACGAGCTCGAGGTCTCCTACATCGGCAAGGAGCGCGCCGCCGCCATGTACCCGGTCAAGAAGATGCACGAGGCCGGCGTCCACATCACGGGCGCGTCGGATACCCCGGTGACCCCGTACGTGGTGACCGACGAGTTGGAGATCGGCATCACGCGCAACAGCCCGTTCGAGGGCGAGGAGGAGACCGACATGACCCGTTGGCCCGCCCAGGCGCTCGCGCCGTACCAGAAGATGGAGATCTACACCAAGAACTCCGCGTACCAGAACTTCATGGAGGACATGGTCGGCACCATCGAGGTCGGCAAGAAGGCTGACATCGTGGTCCTGGACAAGAACCTCCTCGATATCGACCACATGGAGATCAACGAGTCCAAGGTGCTCTACACGGTCTCCGACGGCCGCATCGTGTACAAGGGCTAACGGGCCGATTCAAGGCTCGGTGGGCCGCCAGGCTCTTCGGGTCAGGGCATAGGGCTTCCAAGAGGGCCATCCTCCCAGGCGCGCGCTTCGGCGTGCCCGCCCTCTTGTCGGGCGCGGGGAGCTCCCGGTCCGATCCGGCGCGACGGGCGGAGCGGTCGACGGCTGTGTCCACCCGATGTATGAAAAACCGCCCCGCGGCGTGTGGCGCGGGGCGGCGAGGGGGGAAGCGTGAAATCGGCGCAGGCCGGTGTTCCCTAGATCGATGCGGCGTAGGGGCGAGGCCTCCAGACGGTGTCTTCCGTCGGCTCCTTCTGGGCGGCAGCCGCCTTCTTGAGGTTCGTTCGCCAGGCGCTCGCGTAGGCGCGCTTGAGTGTACGCACGCTTTGGGTCACCTTCTGGGCGAGGTGAGGGGAGTCGTCGGTCTTGGATGCCATCTTCTTGTGGCGCATGGTGTATCAGCTCCGTTTCCTGCCGCCGGGTATCCGGCGTCTATTGAGCACCACCCTGCTTGTACCGCGCGCGTCCTCCGCTTATGCCGAACCGCCCCCATGTTCCGGGGAATCCACAATCCATACGCAAACGACGGAGACGCGGCAGGTCGGGGGACGCAGCGCGCCGGGGGCGTGCCAATGGGGACGTGCCCCTTTGGCACGCGGGTGCCGATTTTGGGTACAACCGTCCCCAAACGGATTATGGGGAAGCCTGTGTCCATTCCGAGGCGCGATTCTGGGCGCAACCTTCCCCACGGCGGCATTGGGGAAGCCCGCGCCCATTTCGGCGGTGGATTCCGGGTGCGACTGTCCCCACGGTGGCATCGGGGAAGCCGGTTCCCAGCCCGTCGCAGATTCAGGCGCGCCAAAAGGGACATACCCCTTTGGCGCGCGGGTGCCGCTTCAGGGAAGTCCGCGCCCGCCGGCGCCGTCGCCCGTGTGCGCCGACGCGTTGCCGTTTCGGCTGCATGAGAGGGCTCCGTGCGGGTACCATGGATGCTGCACGGAAAGGAAGGCCCATGATCGGCATCGTACTCGTCTCGCATACGCCCTCGCTCGCCCAGGCGACGGCGGAATTCATCGCCGCCTGCGCGCCGGACGTCCCGGTCGCGCTCGCGGGGGGCAACCGGTCGGGCGGGTTCGGTGCAAGCTACGGCAAGGTCGTCGAGGCCCTGCGCAGCTTCGATCTTGTTGGAGGGGATTCCGCGGAGCGGGCGCCCCTTCCGGATGCTTCCGTCCCGTCCCGCACGGTCGACGGCGTCATCTTGATTCCCGACCTGGGGTCCTCGGCGCTCACGTCGCGCATGGTGCTCGCCGATCGGCCCGATCCGCGCTGCGTCGTGGTGGATTGCCCCTTCGTCGAAGGCGCCTTCGAGGCGGCGGTGCAGGCCCAGGCGGGAACGTGCTTGCCTGAAATCGTCGAGTCTCTGAGGTCGGTCCGCTCATTGCGCAAGCTGTAGGCGACCCGACGGTCTTTGACGGTCCCGCCCGTCCCGCGGCGCTGTCCGGGAGAAACAGCGAAAGAGCAAGATTCGGTAAGTTTGCTCAAGTTGACTTGTAATCAGAACGTAAAAACTGTGCTATGCTCGCTACGTATTCTCGGTGAGCGGTTGAAAACGCTGTGTGGAAGGCACATTGCGACGGTCCGTATGAGAGAGACGGCTACCGTTTGCAGGCTTTGCGCACCTCAGCGCTCCTCGGGAGACACTCCCAATTGGCAGTGCGGCTCGTCTGCTCGTGTCCGCACACGACCCGCGAGGAGCGTGGTTATTCAATGCAGGAAGCATGGGAAGGCTTCAACGGAGGCAACTGGCAGATCGAGGTCGACGTCCGCGACTTCATCCAGAAGAACTACACCCCCTACGAGGGTGACGAGTCCTTCCTGGCCGGTCCGACCGAGCGCACCGTCAAGCTTTGGGACGAGGTCATGGGCCTCATGCTCAAGGAGCGCGAGCAGGGCGGCGTCCTGGATATGGACACCAAGGTCATCACCGGCATCACCAGCCACCAGGCCGGCTACATCGATGCCGAGCACCCCGAGCTCGAGACCATCGTCGGCCTCCAGACCGACAAGCCCCTGAAGCGCGCGCTGCACGTCAACGGCGGCATCCGCATCTCCATGCAGGCTGCGGCCCAGCACGGCTACGAGATCGACCCCGACGTCGTGCACGAGTACACCTACGAGCGCAAGACCCACAACGCCGGCGTCTTCGACGTCTACACCCCCGAGATGCGCGCCTGCCGCTCCGCCCACATCATCACGGGCCTGCCCGACGGCTACGGCCGCGGCCGCATCATCGGCGACTACCGCCGCGTGGCCCTCTACGGCGTCGACGCGCTGATCCGCGACAAGGAGCAGCAGAAGGCCTCCACCCCGGTCGTCATGACCGAGGAGAACATCCGCGACCGCGAGGAGCTGCAGGAGCAGATCCGCGCCCTCGGCGAGCTCAAGGAGCTCGGCCGCATCTACGGCTTCGACATCTCCCGCCCCGCCGCTAACACGCAGGAGGCCATCCAGTGGATGTACCTCGGCTACCTCGCTTCCGTCAAGGAGCAGAACGGTGCCGCCATGTCCATCGGCCGCACCTCGACCTTCATCGATATCTACGCCGAGCGCGACCTCGCTAACGGCACCTTCACCGAGGAGCAGATCCAGGAGTTCGTGGATCACTTCATCATGAAGCTGCGCATGGTCAAGTTCGCCCGCACCCCCGAGTACCAGAACCTCTTCTCCGGCGACCCGCAGTGGGTCACCGAGTCCATCGGCGGCATGGGCGTCGACGGCCGCACCCTCGTCACCAAGATGAGCTTCCGCTATCTCCACACCTTGGAGAACATGGGCACCAGCCCCGAGCCGAACCTCACCGTCCTGTGGAGCACCCGCCTGCCCAAGGGCTTCAAGGAGTTCTGCGCCAAGACCTCCATCGCGTCCTCGTCCATCCAGTACGAGAACGATGACCTCATGCGCGTCTACCACGGCGACGACTACGCGATCGCCTGCTGCGTGTCCTCCATGCGCGTCGGCAAGGAGATGCAGTTCTTCGGCGCTCGCGCCAACCTGGCCAAGTGCCTCCTCTACGCGCTCAACGGCGGCGTCGACGAGGTCTCCAAGAAGCAGGTCGGCCCGAAGTACCGCGCCGTCGAGGGCGACACGCTCGATTACGACGACGTCATGAGCAAGTACAAGGACATGATGCAGTGGCTGGCCGGCGTGTACGTCAACTCGCTGAACATCATCCACTACATGCATGACAAGTACTGCTACGAGCGCATCCAGATGGCCCTGCACGACAAGCACGTCCATCGTTGGTTCGCCACGGGCATCGCCGGCCTCTCCGTCGTTGCCGACTCCCTCTCCGCGATCAAGTACGCCAAGGTGCACCCGGTTCGCGACGAGCAGGGCGTCATCGTGGACTTCGAGATCGAGGGCGACTTCCCCAAGTACGGCAACGACGACGATCGCGTCGACGTCATCGCCCACGACATCGTGCATCAGTTCATGGAGTACATCCGCATGAACGACACGTATCGCAACTCCGTGCCCACGACCTCGGTGCTCACCATCACCTCCAACGTCGTGTACGGCAAGAAGACCGGTGCCACGCCTGACGGCCGCAAGGCCGGCGTGCCGTTCGCCCCGGGAGCCAACCCCATGCACCAGCGCGACACCCACGGCGCCATCGCCTCGCTGTCCTCCGTGTCCAAGCTCCCGTTCCGCGACGCCCAGGACGGCATCTCCAACACCTTCTCCATCGTGCCGGGCGCGCTCGGCAAGGAGGACCAGGTGTTCTTCGGCGACCTGGACCTCACCGGCGACATCCAGATCGAGAACCCCGTGGCATGCTGCGACTGCACCGACTCCTCGGCGCCCGAGGGCGCTGTCGACGGCGAGTAGCCGCAAACGGCGGACGGGCCCTCGGTGCGCTGATGGCGCGCGGGTCCGTCCCGGTGCCTCGCGGGTGCAGAAAGACACCCGCGAGGCACCATCTATAGGATATAATCCTAGTAACACTTTGCGCGGAGCGAATCGACGAGAGAGGCGAGGCTGCCCGCGCGCATCCGATCAAGGAGGCACACATGAAGGTTGCAGACGTCCCCCAGGTACAGGCCGATAACCTCGTGGGCATGCTCGATGCCTACACCGAGAAGGGTGGTCACCACCTGAACGTCAACGTGTTCAACCGCGACACGCTGCTCGACGCCCAGGCCCACCCCGAGAAGTACCCGCAGCTCACCATCCGCGTGTCCGGCTATGCGGTCAACTTCCACAACCTCACCAAGGAGCAGCAGGACGAGGTCATCTCCCGTACCTTCCACGAGGGTATGTAAGAGTCGCTTGTCCAGTTGATTCGCTGCAAGGGCGCCCGAGTGATCGGGCGTCCTTCTTCTTTTTCACGCCGGCTCCGCGCTCAGAAAGGGGACAGGCTCAAAAAGGGGACAGGCACCGAATTGAGGTCTCAATCCGAGACCCGGTTCCGCGGCGGGCGACAGGGCCCTCGCGTCAGAGGGGACGCGCCCTCTCGGCGCGACGGCGTGTCTCAGGTCTGTCAAGAAGGGGACGCCCGTCGGCTAGCCCATCAAGAACGGCGCGAGAGCAAGCAGCGGCACGAGCAGCACGATGTTCGCGGCGGTGAACCAGGCAAGGTAGCGACCTGTCCGAGCATGGGGCATCTTGGCGTAGATACGCAGCGAGATGAGGCTCGCCAGGCTGGCGACCGGCATCCCGAGGCCCCCGATGTTGGTGCCGACGAGCAGCGCACGCGCGTTGTCGGTGAATCCCGAAAGCATGATCACGGCGGGCACGTTGCTGATGACCTGGCTCGCGAGTGCGGACACCATGACCTCCCGTCTCCGGATCATGTCGCCCACGAGCGTGACCACGGGCTCGACGTGCTTAAGGTTTCCCACGAATACGAAGAAGCACACGAACGTCGCGAGCAGGCTGTAGTCGACGGCGGCGAAGACGCGCCGGTCGAGTGCGAGGCAGCCGGCGACCACGGCGACGCAGCACCCCCCCATCCGACGAGATGACCCACGCAGGCAAGGCAGATCAGGAAGAGCAGCAGGTACAGGGCGAGCAGCTTACGGTCGATGGGGGAGGGTCCGAGCTCGCGCTCCGTCGCGATGTACTCGGCGGGGACGAACAGGACGAGCGCCGCGCACGCCAGGTAGCCGACGGCGTCGAAGGGGAGCATCGTCGCGAAGAAGGTGCCCAGGTCCATCCCGAAGGCGGAGACGAGATAGATGTTCTGCGGGTTGCCGATGGGCGTGCACATGGAGCCCAGGTTGGCGGCGACGGTGAGCGCGACGACGGTCGCTATGGTGGCGCGGGGGCTCGCGCCGAGGAAGAGCGCCAGGGCGAGCGGGACGAACGTGATGAGCGCGACGTCGTTGGTCACGAGCATCGAGCTCGCGAACACGACGTTCATGAGCACGAACGCCAGGCTGCGGGCGGAGCTCACGCGGCCCATGAGCCAGTCGCGAACGCGTTCGAGGAGTCCGGCTCGTCCGAATCCCGCCACAACGGTCATGAGGCAGAACAGCAGGCCTATGGTGCGCATGTCGATGTAGCCGGCGTAGACGCCGGCGGTCTTCGGGGTGAGCGGCAGCGCGGCCATGGAGACGAGTGCCGCCAGGGCGGCGATGACCAGCACGGTCTCGGATGCGAGGAAGGACCGTATGCGCGCGAAGCGGTGTCTCGTCATGGGGATGCCTTTGCAAGAGCGTTGAACGGCATCGATGATACCGTCTTGCGCCCTGAAGCGGACAGCCCGGCGCGGCGCGCACGGAGACGGCGGGCTGTCGGCGCGCAGCCGGCATGAACGAGAGCGCTGCGGGACGGGGCCATGCGATGCGGCTCCACGGGCGTCTCGATGGACGTGAGATGCCGTGCGCCCCGGTGGGCGAGACGCGATAGCCGACGCCCTCGCCGCCATCGGGAAACAAGCTTGCAACGAAGCGGGCCGCGCGATTGACGCGTCCCCGTCCGTCACGTACCATGCTCGCCAGCAACACACCAAACAGGTAGGAAATAAAAGGGAGGTGCACACCGATGCGAATGCTGCGAATGCCGTCCTCTCGGCTGCCCATACCGCCTGCCGCATCGGCACCGCACCGCACCTCGTCGCGATCTACGCGGTGACGTCCCCAAGATGCTGCGGGCTGCGGCCGGGAGACCCGAATTCCCGATTCACCGCGCGCTCTCGTGCGCAATCACAGCCCGATAGGAGCATCTCATGAGCACGTTTACCGACACCTCAGAGCACGTCTTCGCTTTCGACACCCTGCAGCTGCATGTGGGCCAGGAGCAGCCCGATCCCGCGACCGACGCCCGCGCGGTGCCCATCTACCAGACGACCAGCTACGTGTTCCGCGATTCCCAGCATGCTGCCGACCGCTTCGGTCTGGCCGACGCCGGCAACATCTACGGACGCCTGACCAACTCCACCCAGGCGGTGCTGGAGGAGCGCGTCGCGGCGCTCGAGGGCGGTGTTGCCGCGCTCGCCGTGGCCTCGGGCGCTGCGGCCATCACGCTGACCATCCAGGCCCTTGCCCGCGCCGGTGCCCACGTGGTTGCGCAGAAGACCATCTACGGCGGTACGTACAACCTGCTCGCGCACACGCTTGCGGATTTCGGCGTCGAGACGACCTTCGTCGATATCCACGATCTTGCCGAGGTCGAAGCCGCCATCCGCCCAGAGACGACGCTCGTCTACCTCGAGACCCTGGGCAATCCCAACTCGGATATCCCCGATATCGACGCCGTCGCCGAGCTCGCGCACGCGCACGCCCTGCCTGTGGTGGTGGACAACACCTTCGGCACGCCGTATCTCATCCGGCCTCTCGAGCACGGGGCGGACGTCGTGGTGCACTCAGCCACGAAGTTCCTCGGCGGGCACGGCACGAGCCTGGGCGGCGTCATCGTGGACGGCGGAACCTTCGACTGGGCGGCGAGCGGCAAGTTCCCCCAGATAGCAGATGCCAACCCGAGCTACCACGGCGTATCGTTCGCGGATGCGGCGGGTCCTGCCGCGCTCGTCACGTATGTGCGGGCAGTCCTGCTGCGCGACGAGGGGCCGTGCATCTCGCCGTTCAACGCGTGGATTCTGCTGCAGGGCGTGGAGACGCTCTCCCTGCGCATCGAGCGCCATGTCCAAAACGCGCTGCGCGTGGTCGAGTACCTGCAGGCGAGCCCGCATGTCGCGAAGGTCAACCATCCGAGCCTGCCCGACCATCCCGATCACGAGCTGTACCTCCGCTACTTCCCGAAGGGCGCCGGATCGATCTTCACGTTCGAGATCGTGGGCGGGCAGGAGGATGCGTGGCGCTTCATCGACCGCCTCAGGGTGTTCAGCCTTCTGGCGAACGTGGCGGACGTGAAGAGCCTGGTGATCCATCCTGCGACGACGACCCATTCCCAACTGAGCGCCGAGGAGCTCGCGGAGCAGGGGATCACGCCTTCGACCATCCGCCTCTCCATCGGCACCGAGGCGGCCGACGACATCATCTGGGACCTGGATCAGGCCTTCGCCGCGCTGTAGCGGCCCGCACTCCCGCTCACCTCAATTTGGGGGCGGTTCCTAAATTGAGGCCGGGGGAGCGGCGCCCCGACCGCGGTTCGCCGCTCCCCCTACGGCAGAATTCATCGAGAATTCCTGCAGCTCATGGTTTCATGCGACAATGACCCCGTATGACTGCATATCCCCGCAAGAAACGGAGCTGCAATGGCCGAGTTCATCTACTCGATGTATCAGGCGCGCAAGGCGCACGGCGAGAAGGTCATCCTGGATGACGTCTCCCTCTCGTTCTACCCGGGCGCGAAGATCGGCGTCGTGGGCCCCAACGGCATGGGCAAGTCCACGCTGCTCAAGATCATGGCCGGCATCGAGGAGGTGTCCAACGGCGAGGCCCGACTCACCCCCGGCTACACCGTGGGCATCCTCCAGCAGGAGCCCCCGCTGGACGACGACAAGACCGTCATCGAGAACGTCCGCATGGCGTTCGGCGACATTCTCGCCAAGGTCGATCGCTTCAACAAGATCGGCGAGGAGATGTGCGACCCCGATTGCGACATGGACGCCCTCATGGCCGAGATGGGCCGCCTGCAGGACGAGATCGACGCCGCCGACGGCTGGGACATCGATTCCAAGCTCGGCGTCGCCATGGACGCGCTGCAGCTGCCCGATTCCGACATGCCGGTGAACGTGCTCTCCGGCGGCGAGCGCCGCCGCGTCGCCCTCTGCAAGCTCCTGCTCGAGGCGCCCGACCTGCTCCTGCTCGACGAGCCCACCAACCATCTGGACGCCGAGAGCGTCCTGTGGCTCGAGCACTTCCTCAAGAACTATCCCGGCGCCGTCCTCGCCGTCACCCACGACCGCTACTTCCTGGACAACGTGGCGGAGTGGATCTGCGAGGTCGACCGCGGCCACCTCTATCCGTACAAGGGCAACTACTCCACCTACCTGGAGACCAAGGCGGCGCGCATCGCCGCCCAGGGCCAGCGCGACGCCAAGCTCGCCAAGCGCATGGCCTCCGAGCTCGAGTGGGTGCGCTCCAGCCCGAAGGCCCGCCAGGCCAAGAACAAGGCCCGTCTGGCCCGTTACGAGGAGATGGAGGCCGAGGCCCGCGCGAGCCAGAAGCTCGACTACACGGACATCCGCATTCCCGTGGGCCCGCGCCTGGGCTCCAAGGTCCTCGTCGCCGAGCACCTGCACAAGGAGTTCGACGGCCGCGTGCTCATCGACGACCTGTCCTTCACCCTGCCGCGCAACGGCATCGTGGGCGTCATCGGCCCCAACGGCGTGGGCAAGACGACGCTCTTCAAGACCATCGTGGGCCTCGAGCCGCTCACGAGCGGCAGCCTGGAGATCGGCGAGACCGTCAAGATCTCCTACGTCGATCAGATGCGCGGCGGCATCGACCCCGATAAGAACCTGTGGGAGGTCGTGTCCGACGGCAACGACTACATGATCGTGGGCGAGACCGAGGTCCCGAGCCGCGCCTACGTGGCGAGCTTCGGCTTCAAGGGCCCCGACCAGCAGAAGCGCGCCGGCGTGCTCTCCGGTGGCGAGCGCAACCGCCTGAACCTCGCGCTCACGCTCAAGCAGGGCGGCAACCTGCTGCTGCTCGACGAGCCCACGAACGACCTCGACGTCGAGACCCTCTCCGCGCTCGAGAGCGCGCTGCTCGAGTTCCCGGGCTGCTCCGTGGTCATCTCCCACGACCGCATGTTCCTCGACCGCGTGGCCACGCACATCCTCGCGTGGGAGGGCACGGACGAGAACCCCGGCAACTGGTATTGGTTCGAGGGCAACTTCGAGAGCTATCAGGCCAACCGCATCGAGCGCCTGGGCGAGGACGCTGCGCGCCCGCACCGCATCCATCGCAAGCTCACCCGCGACTAAGCGGCTTGCGGCATAGATTCGCACAACGGCGGTCCCGTGCATCTTCGCGCGGGATCGCCGTCTGTTGGCGGGCTCTCGGACAAGGTGCGGGCCCACCTCAATTCGGTGCCTGTCCCCTTTTTGAGGCGGGGTCGTTTCGGCTTGGGTCGTGTGTCGCAAGGAGCTGTACCCTTGCCCGTGCTATGCTCGAAATCGACAGTCGCCACATTGAGGTGGGCGGTTTCGCTCGAAGTCGCGTCGGTTCGGGACGCATACCAAAGAGGGCGTACCTCTTTGGTATGCCATGGGCTTCCGAGCCTCAATTCGGTGCCTGTCCCCTTTTTGAGGAGGGGAAGACGGGGTCGCACGCTACGGGGCTATCCCCTCACGGAGTAGGTGAGGGACTGCACCGCCCAGTCGCTGCCGTGGCCGCCCTTGCGGCGCACCTCGACGAGCACGCTGCAGCCGTTGTCCATGGGGAGCTCGAAGGAGAACCGGGTGCGGGTGCCGCGGATCGTCCCGTCCTCACGGGCCTGTCCGTACGCGGCGCAGAGCGCATCCATGACGGAGGCGCCGAGGGGCAACGTGCCCATCGCTACGCCGAGCAGCGCCGACGGGCAGTAGACCTCGCAGGAGAAGTCTTCGGGGTACGCGGCGAGCATACGCGCGGTCGGGATGCCCGGTTGCTCGGGCGCGGGCGCCGGTGCCACGGCGGGAGCGGGTATCGGCACCGGTACCGGCGCCGGTGCCGCGGCGTGGGCGGGTACGGGCGCGGGTGCCGCTTCGGAGGGAGCGTCGCTCGCCACCGGGGAATCGGCTTCCGGGGCGGATGCCGGGGACGCGCTCGTCGATGCGGGCGCGTCCGCAGGCACCGCCGCCTCATCCGCGGCCACCGGGGACGAGGCGGCGGCGAGCCCGGGAATGGAGGAGGGGTCGCATGCAGCAGCCGTTTCCGATACGGACTGGGCGTTGCCTCGCGCGGGGGCGTCCGGCCCGTTCTCATCCCGGCCGCATGCGTCAGCGGCAGGCGACCCCGCCGCTTCCGCAGCTCCTTGCGTGTCCGCCACGGCGGCCTTGCATGCACCGGCATCGCCGGCTGCGACATTCGCTTCTGCAGGGATGCTGCCCGTCTCGTCCGCAGCGCGGGAGGCCCCGGGCGTGGATTCGAGCGTCGTGACGCCTCCGTTGGCGTTCTCGGGATCGTAGATGACGGTGAGGGAGATGGCGGGCTGGGGGGCCTCCGGCTCATGGTCGGCAGCCTGGTTCGTCATCTCTTCCGGTTGGTCGGTAGCTTCTGCCGCCGGCTGTCCTGCGGGCGCGGGGTCGTGTCCGTCGCCAACCGCCTTGGCGTCGGCAGGCTCCTCGGCGGCTTCGGCGGAGCCGGCGGGCTCGGCGTCGTCTGCGTGCTCGGTGGGCGTCGACGGCGAGGGGTCCGCGCCCTCGGGTACAGATGCCGCGTCGGGCGCCTCGGCCGCATCGGGCTCGACGGGCGCCGCCGGCGCCTCATCGACCGTTGCCGGCTCCGCGGCGGGCTGCTCGCGCTTCACGCGCTTGGGCTTCACGGGCTTGAGGGACTTGTCGGCCTTCTTGCGCTTCCACGATTTCGCGCTTCCGCCCGTGGGCTGCTTGGCCGGCGCGGCGAGCGCTTCGTCCCATGCGGGCTGGGCGATCACCGTGGCGTAGATGCGCCCGCCCTTGAACACGGTGAGCTTGATGAAGTCGTCGAGCGCCTCCAGCAGGTCGCGCGTGCTCTCGAAGCCCAGGTTCCGGGCTCCGAGCTGCTCGGCCTCGAGGGCCTCCTCGAAGTTCGGCATGAGGGTCTGCTTGCCGGCGCCGATGGCGTCGCGGAGCAGGCGGTACAGGTAGATGTGGTTGCCGGGGGAGAGCTTCGGTTGGCTGATCTTGTTCATGCTGCCTCGATTCTCGGTGTGTTTCTCGTATGCAATAGTACCATCGCCCGCGGAGGGCTCGGTTGTCTCCGGGCGCCTGGCGGGGCGGACGCGATCGGGGCGCTCCTTCGGCGCGCGGGCCAATGCGTGCCAACCTGCTCCGGTTGCAGTGCCCGCTGCGAGCCTCGTCGCCGCCCATACTGCATCCGTCCTCAGAGGCATCGCACGCGAACGGCATCTTTCTTCGGCTTGTCCGCTGCCGCTCCCTGCCGCCGGGACCTTAAAAGAGCGTAGGACCTTTTGAGGGTTGAGGCTGTGGACATTTTCCTGTGCCTGTCGCCGCCTCGTCGCAGCCCGGTGCTGTCATGCCAGTGCGGTCGGTCGACTCTCGGAAACGTGACTGTCCTTATAATTGAGATATCGCAGGTCAAGGCGGCATGACAACCAGCCTTGACATCGTTTGCGGTATGCGTGGTCCCGCGAGCGGGCATACGGGGATTGCGTAGCCTATGATGAGGCAAACCTTCGAGGGATGGAGGCCGACATGAGCATCGCGCAGACCGTGGGCGCACGCATTCGTGCATGCCGCGAGCAGGCGGGATTGACGCAAGCCGAGCTCGCCTCCGCCGCGTTCGTCACGCGGCAGTCGGTCGGCAACTGGGAGGGTGGAAAGACGCTCCCCGACGTTCAGAGCTTGCAGCTGGTCGCCCAGGCGCTGGGCACCACCGTCGACGGGCTTTTGGGCGACGAGGTCCCCGCGATCGCGCGGGAGACGATTGGGGCCCGCCGCCAGCTCACGCGGTGCCTCGCTGCGCTCGCCGTCCTGTTCGTTCTCTATCTCGTCGTGAGCGTTATCGATGTGTCGTTCCTGCGCGGCGAGCCGAACTATACGGCGCGACTTGCGTGCAACGGCATCCGGATCACCCTGGCTGCGTTCTCCATTCCCGTCGCGAGGCGCATGCGCGAGATCACGCGCGGGCGCGAGTTGGGCGACGCGGTGGAGATCATGATGTTCGTCGAGGGCTATCCTGCGGGCCAGGAGCCGCCGAATAACGTCTTCTATCGCACGATCCTTACCAACATTCCCGCGCTGTACACGCTGTTCCTCGTGGCGCTCGCGGCGGTCTACATCGCCATCGTCTACGCCTAAACCCCAGATAGGGGCCGCCTCAAAAAGGGGACAGGCACTTTTCTGAGAACGGGCGCGCGCCGCAGATTGGCGGCAGGCGCTCGTTGGAGGCTCCAATATAGGCCTCCATGTGAAATCTCGGAGCGTTCCCCCAGCTCAGGGGCATGGCAAAGACGTTCGCCATGCCCCTATTGCGACGTTCGAGCGCGGCGATGGTCTCTATGGGGTATAACTTCGCGAAAGGCTATGCCCGCCGCGCGCTTTAGGGGGTGCCGATTATGCAGAACATGAGCGTGGGTCCGCGAATACGAGAGCATCGCGAGAAGGCGGGTTTGACTCAGGCGCAGCTTGCCGAGGCGGTTTTTGCCACGCGGCAAACGGTGGGTAATTGGGAGCGCGGCGTGACGCTGCCGGACATTCATAGCCTGCGGCTGCTGGCGGACGTCTTCGGTACGACGGCGGATGGGCTGCTCGGTGGCGATGCCGCAGAGCTGGCGCGTGCTGCAGCAGACGATAGGCGGTCTCTGCTGCGTTCCTTCGTCATCGACGTTGCCTGCGTGGCGGTGCTCATCGCGCTCGCCTTGGTCCGCGTGGGGCTGCGCGATCGTGCTGGAACCGAGGCGTCCTATCAGGGATGCAACCTGGTGCTCCTCGTTATCCAGTTTGTCACCATGGCGTACACGTGGAAGGCGACGTTCAGCAGGGATCGGGTCTTGAGGGCGCGCAACCTCATGGCGGCGACGGACGTGGTGGCGTTTCTGGAGGGGCGCGCGTCGCCGGATGAGCTGCCGCGCGACTGGTTCTATCGCTGGGTTCTCGCTAAGTGGGACTGGTGGCGCTACGGGGTCACCGCCGCGTTAGCCATCGCGGCGGTGGTGCTGGTGGCGAGCGCAACGATCGCGAGCGCCTGATTCCGCTGGGCGCGCCCGCTTTGCACTGCGGCGGCGCTGCCGTAGCAGGCCGCTGCATGACGACGGGCCCCTCGAGGCGAGGGGCCCGTCGCATGGGGGTGCTTCGATTGCCGTGCGTGAGCGTTACGGCATGATGCTGTTGGCGCCGTCCGCGATGACGCTCTGGCCGGAGAAGTAGCAGGAGCCCGGACCGGCGAGGAAGGCGATGACCGGGGCGATGTCGCCCTCGGGGTCGCCGAAGCGCTTCATCGGGTTGAGGTTGACCTGCTTGGCGTACTCCTCCGGGAACTTCTCGGCCCACGCCTTGGCGGCGGGGGACTCGGCGCCGGGCAGGACGATGTTCACGCAGATGCCGTACTGGCCCCACTCCTTGGCGGCGATCTTGGTCAGGCCGCGCAGGGCCTCCTTGTTGGAGCCGTAGGCGAGCTGGCCGGCGATGCCGAACATGCCGGTGGCGGAGGCGAAGTTGATGATGCGACCCTCGTGCTGCTCCTTCATGTAGGGGAAGGCGGCCTGCATGTAGTTGAGGGAGCCGATTACGCCGGACTGCCACGCCTTGAGCATGTTGTCGTACTCGGTGTCCTCGACGGGCTGGGAGGGGACGATGGCCTGGCCGTTGTTGACGATGACGTCGATGGAGCCGTAGGTCTCGACGGCCTTCTCGACGACCTCGAAGACGCGCTCGCGGTCGGTGGAGTCGCAGGTCATGGCGAAGCCCTCGCCGCCGAGCTCGCGGATCTCGGCGATAGTGGCCTCGATGGGCTCGAGGCGACGGCCGGTGGCGATGATCTTGACGCCGCGCTTGGAGAGACACAGCGCGATGCCCTTGCCGATACCCTGGCCGGCGCCGGTGACGACGGCGACCTTCTCGTTCAGTTGCTTCATGATGAATTCCCTCTCTTGAGATCCGTTGCCGCCGAGGCCCCTCAGGCCTTCACGCGCGGTCACCGAATCACAAGTCTGCGCGGGCTCGGCTGCGCGCCTACGCCGGCTCGGGCTTTGCCGGGCGGGCGGTGAGACGTCTGTCTGCTATCGGTTTGTCAAGTTTCATTTTCCTTTGCGAGGGAGGGGGCCTGTCTTGCGCGTTTTAAAAATGCCAGGTGGATGAGGGTGTAAAAGGATTTATACGCGAGAAACCGCGGTGAAACGCACCGCGCACCGTGCTGCCGTGGGTATAGTGGTCGCAGCGGGCACCTGTGGCGTGCGCCGCGAACCCCATAGGGATGCGGAGGTTGCCATGAGCGAATCGAGCTCGGGTCTCGTTGACCGTCGGTGCGATGAGGGTGTCGTTGCTTCGTCGCGGGAGTCCGGGGAGTCCGTACAGCAGGCGGGAGATGTGCGGCGAGTCGAATCCACGGTGGGCGCGCGCATCCGATCCCTGCGCGAAGACGCGGGTATGACCCAAGGCGAGCTCGCCGCGCGCGTGTTCGTATCGCGCCAGACGGTCATCAACTGGGAGAAGGGTAAGACGTTGCCGGACGTCGAGAGCGTGAAGTTGCTCTCGGCCGTGTTCGGTATTTCGCTCGATGCGCTGCTGGACGATCGCTCCGAGGAGTATCTCGAGCAGACCGCCCGACAGCGCAGGACGATCGTGCTCGCGCTTGCGCTGAATGCGGTGCTTCTCGTCGAGGTGCTTATCGGCCTCATCGTGACGACGCTGGCGTATGAGTTTCTCCCGTGGGATCAGGCGTATACGATCAGCCGGGTCGAGAATCTGGTGCGGTTCGCCGTCCTCATTCCGGCATCGGTGTTCGCAATGAAGATGGGCCGCATCAAGCGGGAGCACGAGCTTTCCAACATGCTTGAAATCGCGGCGTTCCTTGAGGGGTATCGACCGGGCGCGAAGCCGCCGCAGACTTTTATCTGGCGCCGCCTGCTGCCTCATTGGCCATTGTTCATAGGTCTCACCTGGGGGTTTGTTGTCGCGGCGACGCTTATTCCGCTCGTTGTTCTGCGCATGGCGTCGTAGTTGACTGGATGACGCGGAGATGCGGCCGGGCGACTTCGATCAGACGATTGCGGCCGGGTGGCTTTGGCCGTGCCGCTTGACGCTTGGAGGGCGGAGGGGCTTCGCCGGCCGATCCTGTGCGTGAAGTCGTCTTCCGACAAGGCAATCCTGAACGCGGAGATTCCGATCGGCTCTACATCGCACGGTCTCTTGGTGTTGTTTGCCGCCTCCCGAAGCGATTGGCTGCGCATGGGGCACGTTTTTCGTACGGGTTCAGAGAAGGCGAAAGTATGCTGCTGGAATCGCAAATCCCTACCCGGGGTTTTATGGGTGGGCAATTCGGTCTACTAAGGGATTTCCAGAAGCAATACGAAAAACGTGGTGCATTGGTGCCCCTGGGTGCGCTCAAGGCATGGTGATCGAGCAGATGGCAGAGGTTTCGCCGTGCGTCCAGCCGTCTGGGCGCGGTAATCGTGCCGTGTGGACGAGGAACCCGAGTGCTGAGCTGAAAAATTTATTATCGTAGGACTGCGCGCAAGACCAAATCAACCAAAAAACCCACATCGGGGATAGTTTTAATCTGTATATTAAATGTTTCTCATTATGTTCTCTGTATTTATATGGGGAATTACAGTATTTGCGAAACGCGAGAGGCCGTCACCACTACGGCTGCTGGATTGACGGTTCGCCGCCAGCGATGCTCCGACTTCCCGCAGAAAGCGCACCGAAGAGGGAAGGACGGAACAGCATGGCATTTGACTTCACGGGCAAGACCGCGATTGTGACCGGAGGTACCCAGGGCATCGGACTTGAGATAGCCAAGGGCATCGTCGAGGGCGGCGGGCGCGTCGCGCTCATCGCGAGGAACGCCGCCAAGGGCGAGGCAGCGGTGGCCGAGCTGGGCGAGGGCAACAAGTTCTACCAGCTCGACGTCGCCGATGCACCCAAGGCGCGCGAGACCGTCGAACAGATCTTCAAGGACCTGCCCCAGACCAACGTCCTCATCAACTGCGCCGGCGTGATCAGCACCAAGAAGTTCGATGAGATCGACGACGCCGAGTGGCGCCGCACCATCGACATCAACCTCAACGGCACGTTCACCATGATGAGCGCCGTGTACCCGCACTTCAAGGAGGCGCACGCCGGAACGATCGTCAACGTGAGCTCCGTTGCGGGCAAGATCGGCGGAGGCCTGCTGGGCACCGCTGCCTACGCCAGCTCGAAGGCGGGCGTCAACGGTCTCACGAAGGCGGTCGCCAAGGAGGGCGGCAAGTTCGGCGT
Organism: Collinsella phocaeensis; assembly: GCF_900119895.1. Lineage (GTDB taxonomy): Bacteria > Actinomycetota > Coriobacteriia > Coriobacteriales > Coriobacteriaceae > Collinsella > Collinsella phocaeensis. The sequence continues at coordinate 748,176 of NZ_FQLR01000004.1, forward strand.
GCGCTGCAACGCCGTGTGCCCGTCGCTCACCCTAACCGATATGACCTCCATCCTCTCCGACGAGAGCTCGCAGCGCATCATCAACGGCATCCCCCTGGGCCGCGCTGCCCAGGCGAGCGAACCGGCACAGATGGTGCTCTTCTTCGCATCCGACTTGGCGAGCTTCGTTAACGGCGAGATCGGAGACTGCGACGGCGGCATCGTCCTCGACGGGTAATGCGCCAGGTGAACGGGGTGTCTTGCCGCAGGGCGCACGCCTCGCAGCTAATGTAGACAATGCGGGGCATCGGGCCGCGAGCGCACGGCCCCGCGTTTTGAGGAGTCATATATGAGTGAATCCAAAGCAGGCGAAACCAAAGAGCCCTTCTTCAGAATGTCATCGATCCCCGGTGCCAACATCTTGGTGCCGTTGCTGTTGGGATGCCTGCTCAACACGCTGTTTCCCAGTCTGTTCGAGACGCTCGGAAGCTTCACGTTGGGCATGACGCAGCAGGGCGCGAGCCCGCTCGTGGGCGCCTTTCTCCTGGTCGTGGGTACGACCATTTCGTTCAAGAGCGCGCCCGCGGCGGCTGCACGCGGCGCCATCATCATCGCGGTGAAGCAGGTCGTCGTCATCGCCGTCTCGCTGCTCATCCTGTACGTGTTCGACGACAATCTCTTCGGCATCTCCGCCATGGTGATGCTCGCCGCCTGCACCGGCGCGAACAACGCGATGTACGCCGGTCTCATGGGTACCATGGGCAACGAGGCCGAGCGCGGCGCCGTGGCCATCACCACGCTGATCGTCGGCCCTCCGGTGACCATGATCGTGCTTGGCGCTGCCGGCCAGGCACCCATCGGCTGGTCCCTCGTGGGCGCCGTGCTGCCCATCGTGGTCGGCATTATCTTGGGCAACGTCTTCCCGAGCTTCCGCAAGATGATGGCGCCCGCGCTTTCCGGCATCATCGTGCTTGTGTTCTTCGCCATGGGTTCGACTATGACCTTCGGTCAGCTCGTCAACGGCGGCCTGCCCGGCATCCTGCTCGGCGTCATCTGCTCGGTGGTCTTCGCGATTCCGACCATCCTGGTCGACCGGCTCACGGGCGGCACCGGCGTGGCGGGTGCGGCGATCTCCAGCTGCGCCGGCGCGAACGTGGCGACGCCTGCCGCTATGGCGAGCGTCAACGGGTCGCTTTACGGCGGGGCGGTGCTCGCTACGGCAACGGCTCAGGTCGCGGCCTGCGCCATCGTCACGGCCATTCTCACCCCGCTGGTCACCAGCTGGTGCTATAGGCACTTCGGGGGCGAGGGCAAGAAGACGGAAGACGGCTCGGTTTCCGTCGCGAGGGCATAGGTGCCTTCGCTGCGGGGCGTATTGCCGGGCGTCGCGTCGCCGATGTCCCGAGGGGGCGCCTCCGGTTGCTGCCGGAGGCGCCCCCTGTCTTGCTGGCTCCTCTTGGACGGTGAGGCTCTTTTGCCGGCTGCCGCGCGCGGTCGGCGTCCTTGGGTCGGTAACGCGCCCTGCTGCCGCAGGGCGCTCCTTCTTGGTTGGCGGATTTGAGCGCATGCCGTGCATCTTCTTGTGGGGCCGAATGCGGCTCCACCGGAAACGCAGGGCTTTTGCTCGTCGCTTTCGGGCACTTGCCGCCCGACCTTTTGCTTATGCATGCATAGTGAGATATGGGACAGAAATATACCTCGATTATGCATGGGTCCCGACGGCATGCAGCGAGAGTGGTCAAAAATTCGGTCGAGACAGTATCGTCCGCGATTGCTGGCGGCCCATTGGGCTCCTTCGTGTGTCCCGGGAGGCTTGTTGCGTCGCGATCTGCTGAGATTTGGCATACCGGCAAGGAATATAGCGATACACATGTCTCTCAACATGTGGCTTCCAGCGAGACGAGGGGAGTCCGATTCCATGTATACGCGCGCCCGATACTGTCTCGACCGTATTATTGACCAGGCGCGGATCACCCCGCGCGGCGTGCCGGCGGCCAGGCGCCTGCGTCAGCCTAGAGCTGCCGGTTCAGGCTGGGCGTCCGCTTCTGCTCGGAGTCGCTGGCCTCGGTTGCACGCCCGCGCTTGTTCGCAGCCGCTTCGACGGCCCGAGTTGCATCTAGCTCAATTGGCGTCGGTTCTCAAGTGTGAAGTGGTCGTTGGGCGCGGGATGGCAACTTGTCGCGGGATGGTACCCTGTATAGGCTGAAAGCAGGTACCAAGGAGGCGCACGTGGCGGAGCAGCAGAGTTTGTTCGGTGATCTGGCGGAAAACGAGCGGATGCGGGCGCAGCGGGCGTCCGCGCCCGCGCCCGTGCAGCAAGATGCCCGTGCCCGGGCGGCTGAGCGTGCGGCGGAGCTTCGCCATCTGCTCGATTATCACGCCTACCGCTACTATGCGCTGGACGCGCCGGAGATCACGGATGCGGCCTTCGACAAGCTCCTGGTCGAGCTTCAGCAGATCGAGGCGGCCTATCCCGACTTGGTGACGTCCTCCTCCTACACGCAGCGCGTGGGCGGCTTCGTGGACGTGGAACAGTTCACGCCCGTCACGCACATGGCGCGCATGTACTCCATGGATGATGCCATGAACCTGGAAGAGCTGGATGAGTGGCTCGACCGCACGGAGGCCGCGCTGGGCGCGGGCAAGGTGGCCTATACCTGCGAGCTCAAGATCGACGGCTTGGGCGTGGCGATTACCTACCAAGACGGCGCCTTCGTGCGCGCGGCGACGCGCGGCGACGGCACGACGGGCGAGGACGTCTCGCTGAACGTCCGGACCATCCACGACGTGCCCATGCACCTGTCCGAGGCGGCGCTCGCCCACATGGGCGCAGATCGTTCCGCTCCCATCGAGGTGCGCGGCGAGGTCTACATGCCCAAGGGCAGCTTCATGCGCCTCAACGACGAGGCCGACGCCGAGGGCCGCGACCCCTTCGCCAACCCGCGCAACGCAGCCGCCGGCAGCCTGCGCCAAAAGGACCCCAAGGTCACGGCGAAGCGCGACCTCGCGACCTTCATCTACGCCATCGCGGACACCGCGCCTTTGCACGTGGATTCTCAGCACGAGTTCCTCGACTGGCTGCGCAGCGCCGGGTTCTCCGTCAACCCCAACGTCGCCCGCTGCACCTCGCCGGCGGAGGTTCACGCCTTCTGCGCCGACGCGCTGGCGCACCGCAGCGACCTGGACTACGACATCGATGGCGTGGTGGTGAAAGTCGACAGCTTTACCCAGCAGGACGACCTGGGCTTCACCGCTCGCGCCCCGCGCTGGGCGATCGCCTTCAAGTTCCCGCCGGAGGAGAAGACAACCGTGCTGCGCGACATCCGCATCCAGGTGGGCCGCACCGGCGTGCTTACCCCGGTGGCGGAGTTCGACCCGGTGACCGTCGCCGGCTCTACGATCGCCCGCGCCACGCTGCACAATCTCGACGAGATCCGCCGCAAGGACGTGCGCGTGGGCGACACCATCATCGTGCACAAGGCGGGCGATGTGATCCCCGAGGTCGTGGGCCCCGTGCTGGAGAAGCGCTGGCCGGATTCGGTCGAGTGGGACATGCCCGCCGCGTGCCCCGCCTGCGGCAGCCCCGTGGTGCACGAGGACGGCGAGGTGGCGTACCGCTGCGTGTCGCTCGATTGTCCCGCGCAGCTCAAGGAACGCCTCATCCACTGGGTGAGCCGCGGCTGCATGGACGTCGACGGCGTGGGCGAGGAGCTCGTGGACAAGCTCGTCGAGGCCGGGTTGGTGCATGACGTCGCGGACTTCTACCAGCTCGATGTCGACACGCTTGCAGCGCTCGACACCGGCCGTACCTACGCGACCTCAAACGCCAAGAAGGGCGTGGTCGCGGGCGATCCCATCCCCGTGGGGCACACGATCGCGGCCAAGGCGATCGATCAGCTCAACCGCTCCAAGAGCCAGCCGCTCGGCCGCGTGCTGTTCGCCCTCGGCATTCGCCACGTGGGCAAGACGGTGGGCGAGGTGCTCGCGCAGCGCTTTCTCACCATCGATGCGCTCGTGCAGGCGAGCGAGGAGGAAATCGCGGGCTGCGAGGGTATCGGCCCCAAGATCGCGGCGAGCGTGAGGCAGTTCCTCTCCGTGCCCGAGAACCTCGAGGTGCTGCAACGCCTGCGCGATGCGGGCATGGCGCTCGAGGAGGATCTGGGCGCCGCCGCGGCGCGCGCCGCCGAGACGACGGGCGTAGATGCCGGGCTCGCCGAGTCCCAGCCGCTCGCGGGGCTCACGTTCGTCCTGACGGGCACGCTGGTCAACCGTACGCGCGACGAAGCGGGGGCTGCGCTCAAGGCGTTGGGTGCGAAGGTGACCGGTTCGGTTTCCAAGAAGACGAGCTACCTGGTGGCCGGTCCCAAGGCGGGGTCGAAGCTCACCAAGGCCGAGAGCTTGGGCGTGCCCGTCCTGGACGAGGAGCAGATGGAGCGGATCTTGGCGACCGGCGAGGTTCCGGCGGGGGAGTAGCGTCGAGCCGAGGCCGCTGCCGGTACCTCAGAAAGGGGACAGGCACCGAATTGAGGCTCTCAAAAAGGGGACAGGCACCAAATTGAGGGAAGGCTTGGCGAGTTCCCGCACCGTGGCGACCCGTTCGACGGGGGAGTGCTGCCCGGCCGGGCCTCGCGAGGGCTAAGTGCGTGTGGCGCGTGCAGCGCGAAGTGCGAAGCGCGAAAAGGGCCGAGGTTCTGCTTCACTTCAAAAAGGCCTGTCCCTCAATTGAGAGGGGGCAGCCCCCCACGCCTCAAAAAGGTGCCTGTCCCCAAATTGAGCACGGGCGGGTGGCTGAGTCGGTGGCCGCTGTGCTTCTCTACCGCTTCCGTCTCGCCAGCCGACCCGTTCTCCAACTCGTTCCTTTTCTCCGAGCCTGCCCGGCGCCCATGCTGCTCGCCCGAGCGCAATCCGGTACAATCGCTGAGGCTTATTGACGACAACGGAGGTGCCCATGGCCCACGACCCCAAGACGACCCGCGCCGTACCCGCTCACCATCTGGTCCCCGACGCGCTCACGCCCGAGCAGATCGAGTCGAAGGCCGAGCACGTCGCCATCGGCAAGGCGAACATGCCGCTCGTGAAGCTCTTCGTGCTCGCCATGTTCGCCGGTGCTTTCGTCGCCCTGGGCGCGGCGTTCTTCACCGTCGTCATGGGCGATGCGGAGATGGGGTTCGCGGTGCAGCGCGCGCTCGGCGGCCTCTGCTTCTGCCTGGGCCTGGAGCTCGTCCTGCTGTGCGGTGCCGAGCTCTTCACCGGTAACGCCCTCATGGTGCTCGGCAAGGTGTCGGGCAAGATCTCCGGCCGCGGCCTGGTGCGCAACTGGACGATCGTGTGGTGCGGCAACTTCGTGGGAGCCGTCGCGATCGCCGCGCTCATCTTCGGCTCGAACCTGCAGGCGCTCGACGGCGGGGCGGTGGGCGACGCGATGGTGTCGCTCGCGGTGGGCAAGGTGACCCCCGCCTGGCACACCCTGTTCTTCAAGGGCGTGCTGTGCAACCTGCTGGTGTGCCTGGCGGTGTGGATCGGCTTCGGCGCACGCACCACGGCCGACAAGGTGCTCGGCATCATCCTGCCCGTCGCGGCGTTCGTGGTGATGGGCTTCGAGCACTGCGTCGCGAACATGTTCTTCCTGCCCATGGGGCTTGCCGCGAAGGCCGCGGGATTCGGCACGGCGGTCGCCGGCGCGGATGCGCTCACCCCGGGCTCGCTGCTGTACAACCTCTCCGCCGCCACGCTCGGCAACATCGCGGGCGGCATCCTCATCGTGGGCGTGGGCTACTGGATCGCCTACGGCCGCGAGGCCCACAAGCACGAGGTCGAGGTCGAGGAGCTGGCGGAGTAGTCCCTCAGCGCGCCCCTCAAAAAGGGGACAGGCACCAAATTGAGGCCCGTTCGCCCGGTTGAGGCCCGCCCGTTCGATTGGGGCTCGCGCAATCGAGGTCCGTCCGGTTGAGGTGCGTCCGAGGGTCAACGCGAAGGCTGCCCTCGGTGTCGAGAGGATGCGTTCGTTTTCGATTCGCGTGCCCAAGATGCGGGAGCAGAGTGTTCTGAAAAGCAGCCGCTCCTCAATCGAGCGCTCGATGCTCAGAAAAGTGCCTGTCCCTAATTTGAGCGCTTATAAGGAGGGCGCCGTCGCTCGTGGTGAGTGACGGCGCCCTCCTGCATGCGAATCCGCACCTAGCGCTCGATGCGCCGCACCTTCACCGCGGTGCCGCTCGCGCAGGACCTCCTCGCGCGCCTGCTTCATCTCGTCCTCGTAGCCGGCGGAGCGCCCGCCGAAGACGTTGCGCAGCCCGGCGCCGATGTCACGGAACATGTTGATGCCGCTGACGGCCTCGCCGGTGACGATGCCCAGGTACTCGACGATTTCGTAGCCGTCGAGGTTGTTGGTGGTGGTGATGGTGAGCATGTGGCGTCCTTTCGCTCGCCGGTAGAACTTGCTCGCGGATATACCCAGATTCCGCCTTCCTGCCGTTGGCAAAACAAAATCAGCCACCTATCCTGCAGGGGTGCTTTAGCTAGATGATGTGCTATGTTCGTCGCAACGGGGCGCACCAGTGCCCCGGCGGGCATCAGGGGGCGAGGTCGACATGCTGCTTCGCATATTCCGAATCATCGCGCGCAGGGTTGCCTCGTGTAGGGTGCTCGTGGTTATGCTCCTGGCCCTGCAGGTGCTCTACCTGCTTCCCGTCCTGGGGTCGAGCTACCTCGATGGCTGGCAGGAGGTCGAGCGGATCGAGGTCGATAATGTCCGCTCTTACGCTTCGAGCGACGCGCTGGATGATCAGGCCTATTCCGTCGACAACGCCGTGACCGCATGGCTGGGCGAGGGCGGACGGAAGAAGGCCGCAGCGGCGGATCGGATGATCGAGCGCTACGATGCGGGCGATGCGCACGGCTACTTCGAGGCGGCTGCCGATTATTATCGCGTGACGGCCGAGGTTCAGGGCTATGCCGGATCGCAATCGCTTATTGATCGGGCGGAGGCGTACCAGGCGCTCGCCGATTCCGGGGCGAGCGACCTCTACATGGTGCCCGATCATATGCCGGCGTCGCTCTATGCCGTGTTTGGACACAAGCTGCTTCTTGCGCTCCCCGGTGCTCAGCTGCCGCTCATCTACACCGCACAGGGCGACGGGATGATGACGTATAACGGGCAGTGCGAGCTCTTGTTCTGGATGGTTCCCCTTGTGGCGGTGTGCGGGCTCGGCGCCTCTTTGCAGACTCGGGGCCGCTTGGCGACCCAAGCTCCGTGCACGCACAGGAGGCGATTGCTGCTGGGCACCCTCGCGTCGGCGTCGATCGCCCTTACGGCCCTGGTCGTCGTCTGCGCCCCCGCTCTCGTCGCGCAGATGCTGCGCGTTGGCGTCGGCGATCTCTCGTATCCCGTGCTGTTCGGCTCCGGGCCCGCGCTGGTCGTCTCGTCGGTGGGGGAGGTCCTCGCGCGCAACATCGTGCTCATGGTGCTGGTGTCGCTTGTCGTCTCGCTCGCGATGCATCTGAGCGCCTCGCTTTTTGACTCCGTCCTCCCGTCGGTCGTCCTGCTCGGATGCATGATGGCGCTTCCGCTATTCCCCGGCTACTTCGGGGAGTTCTCGCGCTACCGCGATATCGCCCCGTATCTGCCGTCCTCGTACCTGTGGACCGAGTACGCCGCGGGGTCGCTGGGTTACGGCGCGATCCCCTCGCCCCGCTTCCTCGCGGGCGTCACGTTCGGGCGGGGCTGCCTGGTGCTCGGGGCGACGGTTGCCGGCGCCGGCGCGCTGCTCGCCCTGCTGGCTCCCCTGGGGGCGCTGGTGAGCTGGGGGGACCGCGGGCCGCGGCGTCGCGGTGGTCTTCCTACGCGGAGACCCGGCGGAGCCCATGCGCGCGGTCACGGCGGCGCCCATGCGCGGCCCCGTCATGCGGCGGCCTCGGTGGAGGCGCCGGCATCGTCTTGGCTGTCGGATTTCGCGGGCTATTCGGCGGCGTTGGCACGCATGCTGCTCGCGGGCCCCGGGTTGTACGCGCTCGCGCTCATCATGGCTTCGGCGCTTGTTTTGCCGGCGGTCTTCTCAGTCGACCCGGATACATCCGAGTTCTCCCATGCGCGCTATGAGGGGAACCAGCTGAAGTCCCTTTACGGCGCCCTGTCCTCTGGCGTCTACGAAAAGGGCTCGGCGGAGGCGGGGGCGCTCGAGCGCCTTGCGGATGCGTTGAGCGGGTATGTGTACTCGGCCACGCTCCAAGAGGGCTACGAGAGCCTTGCGGAGTACGAGCGGCTGCGCCTCGAGGTGGCGGGGCTCGGGCCGGCAGGGCCGCCTGCCGAGCTGCAGATCCCCGAGGTCGATCCCGTGAGCGATCCGGTAGTCGTCGAGGGAAAGATCGCGTTGCTCGAGGGGATGGCATCGTTGGACGCCCCCGAGGTCTATGGTCTTAGCACCCTGATGCCCGGCTCCTACTACCTCTCCTTCATCTTCGGCGTTGCCCCGTTCGCGTTCTGGCTCGTTCCCGCGGTGGCGTCCGCTCTGGGCATCGCGCGTCTGCGCTGCAAGGGGGCGCTCGTGCAGCAGGCGCCGGTGTCGAGCGGGGTCGAGCTCGCTGCGGGCGTCGTGGTCGCGGGCGCCATCGCGATCGTCATGCTCGCATGCGTGATCGTGCCAGGCACCGCATGCGCGACGATGCGCCACGGCATCGGCGATTGGGGCCAGCCGGTGGTGTTCGTGCAGGGTGGCGAGGTCGTGTGCGCGACCGTTTTGTCGTCGCTGCTATCCGGAGCGGGCATGGAGATGCTCGCGAGCGGTTTCGTCGTCGCGTTCCTAGCATGCGTCGAACGCTTGACGCAGAGCTTCCGGAGCGTTTGCGTCGCCGCCGTGCTCGCGCTCGCGGCATCCGCGCTTGCCGTCCAGGCGTCGCTGCTGGCGCCCGCCGACGGCGTCGCCGCCCTCGTCTTGGGCTGGCTGCCGCTGACGTACCTCGACGTCGCCCGCGTGGTCGGGGCAGCGGGGTACACAATCGCCGCGGCGTGCGGGGCGTCGCGCCTCATCGGAGCCGCGGTGCTTGCCGCATCGATAGCCTTCCTGCTGGTGTTCGCCTGCATCGCCCCGCGTGTCTCTGCGGCCATAGCCGCCCGCGGGGCTCGGGTCAGGGATCGCTCTTGCGTCATTCGAATCTGATGGCTCCCGGTGGCGGGGCGTGCCGGCCGGGTTGGCTGCCGCGCCTCCCGGTGGGGCGTGCCGGCCGATCGGTCAGTTATCCCGCACCCTCCACGGCGATGTGGGCGTGCCGAAGATACCCGCATCGACGGGATCGGCCTGATCGAATGAACGAGCGAAATAGGGAGCAAGATCATGCTATCGGTTTCTCATCTCACGCTGTCATATCGCGGCGGCGTGCTGCTGGACGATGTCTCCTTTGGATTGGAGCCCGGCCGCATCATGGGGCTGGTCGCCCCGAACGGCTATGGAAAGACGACGCTGCTCAAGGCCATGGCGGGCATCAAGGGCGCGCGCGTCTCCGGCATCGTCGATGTCGACGGCCTTCCCGCCAACCAGGTGGCGCGCCGCCGCGCCCGCGTCTTCTACGCTCCAGGAGAAGGGACGCTGCTGTATCCCGGGATGACCGTCGCGGAGCATCTCGCCATGACGCGCAAGCTTTGGAAATCCGAGCGCGATCCCGCGGACGTGGCTCGCGCCTGCAGGATCGACGGGTTTCTCGGCAAGCGGGTTCGAGCTTGCTCGCAAGGTATGAAGCAGCAGCTCACGCTTGCCATCGCATATATGACGGGCGCGCGCTACCTGCTGCTTGATGAGCCCATGAACGCGCTCGATCCGACCAACGTGCAGCTCAACTCGCGAATTTTGCGCGGCCTCGCCCAGCGCGGCGCAGGCGTGCTCATGTCGTCGCATATCTTGGAGAACGTGGACCAGTTGAGCGATGAGATCCTGTTTGTGAGGGACGGCAAGCTGGTGATGTTCGACCCTGACGCCGGCCCCGCCCGCGCGCTCGACATCTACAACCAGCTCTACCTGTAAGGGGGCGCTCGTTATGAGTTGTAACGATGAACAGAGGGCTGTCCTGTCTCCGTCTTTGCGATACGGGGTCTGGGAGCGCCTTGCCGCTTGCGTTTTCGCGATGGCGCTCGCAGCGCTGTTGCTGACCGGCTGCTCGGCCGGGGAGGTCGATGTCCCTGCGGGGCGCGTGCTCGAGGTCGTTTCGCCCGTCACGTCCGAGGAGGTCGTCATGGTCGAGGGCGGATGCCGGCTGGTCGGCTCGCCGTCTGACGAGGCCATCGAGCTGCGTCCCCTGGAGTACAGCGACCCCAGGTTCTTCCTCGCGGACCGTCTGCCAGACGGGATGACGCGTGATGACGTCTACTATTTCGATTTGCTGGATTCCGAGTCTGACGCGGGCGGGCGCTTGCCGTGCGAGGTCAACGGGGATACGACGCTTCCTGAGGGCTCTACATATCTGGTTGTCGACGTCGATGTGCGCAGCCATGAGGACGAGAAGGTGGAGTTCTGCCTCGCGGACGCGATGTTGTGCACGTACGATTCCACGGCAGATCCGGGGCTGGAGTTCCCGGATGTGCCGAAGAACGAATACCCGCGCGTCGAGTTCGACCAGATGACGTACGGCGGGGCGGGTGCATATCGCGTGCTCGCCGGATGCGAGACGCCGGTCTGGGCGAGCGGCTACGAGCCGATGGGGCCGCGCCTGCCTGGCGAGGCGGCGGGAAACTATTGGCGCGACCTTTGGATCGATCCCGATAAGCGCTTCCAGCTCTATTACATCGTGTCCGAGGAAGACGCCCGCCGTGGCGACCTTGCATGGGTTATGAGCGCCCGGGTGGATGTTGCGGACCCGCGGGTCTACGCATACCGCGTGGAGGTCGAGTGAACACCTCATGATGCTTTTGATGCCGCCCACGTGCGACTCCCGGCACTCCATGCTGCATCCACCGCTCGCGGCGTATCTGCGCGCATCGCACTCGTTCCGAAAACACGACATTCGTTCCGCATTTCCCACAGGAGCAGCCCTGTGTCCGGATGCGCATCTAGAATAGGTCATTCAGCCATGCTGTTCCGAAACGATGGGGAGGCGGAAATGTACAGGTGCCTGGCGAAGCGCGCGCTCGCGATCGGCTTTGCCGCGATGCTCGCGGCGGGTTCGTCTGCGCTCGCGGGATGCGCCGGGGAATCACCCGAGCAGGGTTCGGCCGAGATGGGCGCGGAGGGGTTCGCCCGATCGGTGGCGATCGACGATTCGTCCAGCGTTCTCGATGCGGAGCTGGATTTCATCTACGGAAACCTTGATGAGGTCAAGCTGGGCCTCGTCCTCGAGCAGGGCGCGCTCGCCGATTCCGTCGACCCCGCGCAGCTTCGCCTCGACGGCGCGCTGTCCGGCTGGTCGGTCGCCTCGGCGAAGCGCGTGAGCGACACCGAGCTCGAGGTCATGGCGCAGCGGCCCGAGGGGCTCGCCAACAACGGCGCATCCGTCGCCTACGTCGAGCTCGCCGCCGATGCGGTGGACATCCCCGCTTCCGATGAGGAGCCCGAGATCTCGGACGCCCCCCTCGACGAGATGACACCCGCCCCCGAGGGCGCCGAGGTCATCGAGGCGGATGTGCCGGCCGACGACGCCGCGGCCGCCGAGACTGCCGCCGCCGAGGCCGAGGAGCCCCTCTACCATGCGGTCTCCATCGCTTTCGTGGACCCGTACCTCACCGTCGACTACGACGAGTCGAAGCTCGACGGTTCCAAGCTGACGCTCGCCGTCGAGGCGCACGACTATTACTTCGGCGAGGGCGTCTCCGCGGACGACTTCAGCATCGAGGGCACCGACCTCTACTCCGTCGATTCGGTGCGCCGCGATACGCCCCAGGGCCTTTCGATTGTCTTGTCCCTGCTCGATGACGCCGAGAAGTCCGATAACCCGCTGTCCGCCCTCGAGGGCGCCGCGCTCGTGCACGAGGGCAACGTCACGGGCGGCGAGGTGTCCTGCCTGCTCACCGCCGCCGAGCCCTGGGTCGACGTGGCCTTCGACTTCGAGGACGCCGACTCCGAGACGATCGGCCTCGAGGCGGAGCTCCACAACAGCGACGACGAGCTTACCGAAGGCGACGTCACGGTGACCGTCGACGACAAGGAGGTCGACGGCGTCAGGATCGAGTCCAACGGCGAGAGCGCCTACAGCATCGTCGTCCCGAGCGACGGCGTCACCGCCGACTCGGTCGTCTCCGTGGATGTCGCGCCGGTGGAGGGCGTCTTGGGCCAGCAGTCCGATCCCGCGCCGGCGAGCGAGGCCATGGCGGCCCTCGACGAGTCCACGGCGCGCGATTTCGACGTGAAGGACATCATCATCTCCGGCGGCAAGTCCGGCCTCTCCGCCCTCGCGCAGATGGGTTGGAAGCAGGTTTGCAAGGCGTATCTCGACCCAGCGCTCGGCACGAGCCTCTACGAGGTGACCAACAACGAGCTGCTCGCCGAGATCGTCAAGGTGCAGCAGCAGGTCGCCGACGTGTCCGGGCAGCTCAAGGCCCTGGCCGACGCCGTGGACATCGAGTCCAGCGAGCGCGCCATCGACGCGGCCCGCTCCTCGATCGAGAAGATCAGCTCCGCCGAGCGCTACCTGCGCGGCAAGATGGATAAGATCCAGAAGACCTCCGATCCCGCCGAGCGCGAGCGCCTCATCCTCCAGCTCAGCGAGAGCCAGCGCGACTCCAAGCGCATCGACGCGATCGCCGACGAGCTCCCCGTGCTCTACAACCGCCTCATGATGCCCAACTACTCCGGCAAGGGCGGATCCAACCTGGTCGAGATGTACGACAACCTGCTTGCGAAGTCGTACAACTGGGGCGTCCAGACCTTCCCGCTCCGCGGGAGCTTCCGCGAGAGCCTCGCGCTGGTCTGGGCCCAGGGAGCGCAGATGGTCCAGCTCGCCTACGGTGCCGACGACGACGGCGAGTACGCCGACGTGCTGGGCGAGCTCGACGAGATGACGCGCGGGGTGGACAAGCTCATCAACGAGCAGTGCAAGCTCGACGTCACGTCCTTCTACTATTACGACGGCATCGAGCAAGATCTCGTCAACGGCTTGAGGGGGGGCCGAGCCGCAGGCGCCCGACAAGACCTGGCTCATCGGGGAGATTCTCAAAGACAGCTCGCTGTACGATTCGTGCTGGGAATATACGCTCAGCGACGATGATTATGCAGAGCTTGTGTGGTATCGCGAGCAGCTGAAGACCTACGAGGAGGCGAAGGCCAGCTACGACCAGGCCCTCGCCGCCCGCGTCGCGAGCGCGTCGCAGTACTGCAACACCACGGGCAGGTGGTATCACCCGCTCTCGGCGACCGACGCCGGCAAGGGCTGGTCGCGCGCTCAGCAGCAGAACCTTTCCAACATGCAGGGCGGGAAGAGGTGGGAGGCGGAGTCTCCGTTCCGCTCCTTCACGAAGTCCGGCAGCACCTATCGCGGCGACTTCGACTGGACGTCGCGCTACATGGGCACCGAGGAGGCGAAGCAGATGGCCGCGCGCCTGCGCGGCACCGCGACGCTCAAGCAGGAGCTCAGCGACATCGGGTTCGCCTCGGCCCGCCACCTCATCACCTCCGACCGCTTCGATACGGGATGGAAGGAAGACGTGTGGAAGATGGACACGTTCGAGGTCGCCAGCGTGACGAATGCCAAGGACGCGGGCTTCACCGCCGACAAGGCCCATTTCTCCGGGCGCTACCCCGCGTACACCAACTGGCAGACCCCGCTGCAGGACATGTTCGTCCTGCAGGTCGTCACGAGGGGCAAGTAGGAGACGGGAGAGGAGGGCTCGATGCTTGCAGGTGGACCGCATAACCGTTCGCTCGGCTCGCGCAGGCCGCCCGTCCGCCGCGGGCTCCGTGCGCTGCCCGTCGCCCTCGCGGCCGCCCTCGCCGTCTTGTCGGGCGGCGCGGCGTGCGCCCGCGCCTGGCGCATCGAGGGGATCGACGCGGGCGCCATCCAGCGCTTCGAGGTTCGCGACGGCGAGCTCGAGCTGCTCGAGTCGCTCGACGCGGCCTCGATGGGGTCGGGCGATACCCTGGGCGGCTTTTTGGCGTTCTGCGCGGACGAGGCGCCGAGCGAGCGCGCGGCGGTCGTGCTGTGGAACCATGGCGGCGGCCCGCTGGGCGGCGTCTGCTTCGACGAGAACGAGGGCTACGACTCGCTCGGGATCGACGAGCTCGAGGCCGCCCTCGCCGCGGGCGCGGAGGCCCGGGGCGGCGTCCCCTACGACATCGCGGGTATGGACGCCTGCCTCATGGGTTCGGCCGAGGTCGCGGGCGCCCTCGCGGGCGAGGCGCGCTACCTGGTCGCCTCCGAGGAGCTCGAGCCCGGGGAGGGCTGGGACTACGAGGCGCTCGTGGATGCGCTCGCCGAGGGGCCCGCGCTCGACACGGAGGACGTCGCCGCCTCCATCTGCGACGCCTTCTGGGACCGCTGCGAGCGGTTCGGGACGGAGGCCTCTGCGACCCTGTCCGCGATCGACCTCTCGGCCATGGACGTGGTCGGCGAGGCGCTGGACGCGGCGATCGACGTGTACGCGGACGCCGACGAGCCGAAACGCGCCCTGTCGGCGCTTGCCGACGGCGCTCGGGCGGCCGAGGCGTTCGGCGCCGATGACGACGAGGGCGTCGAGCCGACGAACATGATCGACCTCATCGGTTTCGCGGAGGCGAACTCCCGCGACGGCGGTCCGGCGGGGGAGGCGTTCTCGGCGCTCGCCGACGCCGCGTCCGATGCCGTGGTCCATTGCGTTGCCGGCTCCGCCACGGCGGATGCGCACGGCCTGTCGTTCTACTACCCCGTCGCGTTCAGCTCCGACGAGCTTTCCGCCTACGACGAGGTCACGCCGTTTTCCGGGTACGCGGAGGGGCTCGCTCGCATGTACGGAGCGGGTTCGGCGCACGTCGAGCTCGCCGACGCGGGCTCCATCGAGGACGGGGTGCTCTATGCCCGGGCGGAGCAGGGATCGCGGTACGACCTGTACGACCTCTCGCTGGTAGTGCGCCGCATCGACGGGACCCCCTTCATGTGCGAGGACATCGACATCATCGACGACTGGGAGGCCCTGCGCTTCGGTGCGGAGCTCCCCGCCGACTGCATCGCGCTGGACGGCATGCCGCTCGATTCCCATGTGGTCGACGCCGGCTACGACGAGGGCTACATCGTCTACACCGCCCCCGTCACGGTCAACGGCGAGCCCGCCAACATCCGGTTCGCCTGGATCTGGGATGGCGAGGTCGTAGAGGACGACCTGGGGCCGAAGGAGACGGGGCATTTCCAGATCCTCGGGATCTGGGACGGAATCGATCGCGTGACGGGGCTTTCCGACCGCTACCTCGGCTCGTTCGAGAAGGGCGACGTCGTCTGCGCGCTCTCCAGCGAGACCCTCGAGCCGCGCGGGGACGAGATCGTGGTGGGCGCCGATGCCCCCGGACTGGATGAGGTTCCGCTCGAGGAGGGCGCCTACGAGTGCTGGTTCGAGTTCACCGACGTCTACGGAGGCGTCACCACCTCGGCGAAGGCCACGTACACGATCGGATAGGGGCCTCAGAAAGGGGACAGGCACCTTTCTGAGGCGGTCCGGGGCCGAGATGGGCTTTCGGCTTCCCGGCGTGCCCTGGCTTCGGGCAGCTTGGGCCCCAGAAACACGGGATGCGCCCGTTCCCTCCAGAGTCCCTCAGCTCGGAAGCGCGCCTCAGAAACGTGCCTGTCCCCTTTCTGAGGATTCCGTTCGGATGCCGGGGTGTCGATCGGTGCGCTGCGCGGGCGCGGCCGGAGGGTCATGGGGTGCGCGTCCCCTCTCCGCGTTCACCCCGTCCTTCTCGTCCACAGGCGGTGTTGCCGGGGCGCGTCGCGCCCACCGCGCGCTACGATGCGTCTCGATGACCCAATGGGCGAGAAGCCGGTCCGCATCGGTTCCGGCCGCCCGCGAAACGAGAGGAGCGCAGATGGACCTCACGGCGCTGTTCAAGATGAGCTACGGCCTGTACGTGGTGTGCGCCGACGACGGCGCGCAGCGCGCCGGCTGCATCGTCAACACGGCCACGCAGGTGACCGCCGACCCCGTCCAGATCATGGTCGCGGTGCACAAGGACAACGTGACGACGGGCGTGATCGAGCGCGCCGGCGCCTTCGCGGTGACGGTGGTCGACCGCACCGCCGACATGCCGTATATCGGCAACTTCGGGTTCCGCTCGAGCGACACGTACGACAAGTTCGGGAAGTATGAGACGCGCGTCTCGGAGGTGGGGGCGCCGTACTGCCCCGAGCACGCCTGCGCGCTCGTCGCCTGCCGCCTTGTCGAGACGGTGGACGTGGGCACGCACATGCTCTTCATCGGCGAGGCCGAGCAGATCGAGCGCCTGGCCGACACCGAGCCGCTCACCTATGCCGCCTACCATAGCGAGCTCAAGGGCAAGACTCCGCCCAAGGCGTCGTCCTACCAGGGGCAATAGCGCTTCCGTAGCCTACGGACGGTCTGCTCAATCCAGGGGCAGTCCCTAAATTGGGGTTGGGAAAAGGACGGGGTGCAGCGTCGGTCACGCGCTGCGCTCCGCCTCACGTTCGCGCGCGGCGTACGTCCTGCCGCCTCCCCGCTGTGGTTGCACCTCAACTTAGGGACCGTCCCTAATTCGAGGGGTATCCCGAACTCGAGGTCTTCCGTTTTGCACAGGACGGCTGTGTTCCCGGCTGTAGACTACGGTGAGGTCTCGACTAGGGTGAGGCCTCGGGTTCCATGCGGCTTGGGGAAGGGGCGCTCCGATGGGGAAGCAGCCGGATCATATCGTCGTGCGCGGAGCGCGCGTGCACAGCCTGAAGGACGTCGATGTCGACATTCCGCTCGGCGAGCTCGTGGGCATCGCCGGCGTCTCCGGGTCGGGCAAGAGCTCGCTCGCCCTGGGCACGCTCTACGCGGAAGGCTCGCGCCGCTACCTCGAGGCGCTGTCGACCTACACGCGCCGCCGCCTCACGCAGGCGAGCCGCGCCTCCGTCGACGAGGTGCTGTACGTCCCCGCCGCCCTCGCGCTGCACCAGCGCCCGGCCGTTCCCGGCGTGCGCTCCACGTTCGGCACGATGTCGGAGCTCAACGCCAGCCTGCGCTTGATGTTCTCGCGGCTTGCGTCGCATGCCTGCCCGGCGTGCGGCGCCTATGCGGACCCTGCACTCAACGTCGCGGCTGGCAGGCCCATCCGCTGCGCGGCATGCGGGCGCGAGTTCTGGGCGCCTTCCGCCGAGGACCTCTCCTTCAACGGGGGCGGCGCCTGCCCCACGTGCTCGGGCACGGGCATCGTGCGCACGGTGGACGAGGCGTCGCTCGTCCCCGACGAGTCGATCTCCATCGCGGACGGCGCCGTCCTTCCCTGGGGATCGCTCATGTTCGACCTCATGAAGAACGTGTGCGAGGCCATGGGCGTGCGCATCAACGTGCCGTTTTGCGAGCTCACGCCCGCCGAGCGCGAGATCGTGTTCCACGGGCCCATGGAGAGCAGGCACATTCTCTACAAAGCCAAGAAGGGCACGGATTTCGCCGAGCTCGACTTCAACTACTACAGCGCCGTGTTCACGGTGGAGAATGCGCTGGCCAAGGTGAAGGACGAGAAGGGGCTCGCCCGCGTGGCGAAGTTCCTGCGCGAGGAGCCCTGCGCCGACTGCGGAGGCTCGCGCCTTTCCGCCGCCGCCCGCGCCCCGCGCATCCGCGGCATCGGCCTCGCGGACGTCTGCGCGATGGCGCTCGACGATGCGGTGGCGTGGGTCGTGGGCGTGCCCTCCGCTCTGCCGGAGGAGCTGCGCGCCATGGCGGCCGATATCTGCGACTCGTTCGGCGATACGGCCCGGCGCCTGCTCGACCTGGGCCTGGGGTACCTCGCGCTCGACCGCGCGGGCTCCACGCTCTCCACGGGAGAGCGCCAGCGCGTCCAGCTCGCCCGCGCGGTGCGCAACCGCACCACGGGCGTGCTCTACGTGCTCGACGAGCCGTCGATCGGCCTGCATGCCGCCAACGTCGACGGGCTCATCGGCGTGATGCGCGACCTGGTGGCCGACGGCAACTCGGTCGTGGTGGTCGACCACGACACGCGGGTGCTCGAGGCGTGCGACCATCTGGTGGAGATGGGGCCGGGCGCGGGCGCGAACGGCGGCCGCGTGATCGCGCAGGGCGCCGTCGACGAGGTCGTCGGCAGCGCGGCGAGCCGCATCGCGCCCTTCCTGCATGCGGTGCCGGCGCGGGTTCGCACCCAGGTCGATCCGGATGAGCTGTTCGACCGGGGGCGCATAGCGCTTTCCACGAATCGCCTGCACACCGTGGCACCCCTCGAGGTCCAGATTCCCCGCGGCAGGCTCGTCGCGGTGACGGGGGTGTCCGGTTCGGGCAAGACGACGCTCGTGCTCGAGGAGCTGCTGCCGGCGCTTGCCGCCGCGTCCGCGGGCGCGGCCCTGCCCGCATGCCTGCGAGGCGTCGACGCGGAAGGGATCGCCCGGGCGAGCCTTATCGACGCGACGCCCATCGGCGCCAACGTGCGTTCCACCGTGGCAACCTATGCGGGCGTCCACGACGAGCTGCGCCGTGCGTTCGCACGCACCGAGGAGGCGGCGGCGCAGGGGCTCAAGCCGGGCGATTTCTCCTACAACACGGGCAGCCTGCGCTGCCCGGTCTGCGACGGCACGGGCTCCATCTCGCTCGACGTGCAGTTCCTGCCCGACGTCGAGGTTCCGTGCCCCGAGTGCCGCGGAACCCGTTACGCGCCGACGGCTCCCTCATCACCTTGCCGCAGCTCATGGCCATGAGCGTGGACGAGGCGCTCGACGCCTGCTGCGGACTCAAGAAGGTCGTGCGCAGGCTCGAGACCCTCTCCGATCTTGGCTTGGGCTATCTTTCGCTCGGTGAACCCACGCCCGCGCTCTCGGGCGGCGAGGCGCAGCGCCTCAAGCTGGCGAGCGAGATGGGGCGCGCGCAGGGCGACGCGGTGTTCGTGTTCGACGAGCCCACGATCGGGCTGCATCCGCTCGACGTGCGCACGCTGCTCACAGTGTTCGACCGCCTGGTGAGCGCCGGGGCGACCGTGGTGGTGATCGAGCACGATCTCGACATGATCCGCAACGCCGATTACGTGATCGACATGGGGCCGGGCGGCGGAGAGGACGGCGGGCGCGTGGTGTTTTCCGGCGCGCCGTCCGATCTTGCGTGCTGCGGGGCGAGCGTCACGGGCCGATACCTGTAGCGAGGCCAATCGGGGCGGTGCCCCCGATCGCTTTCTCCCGCGGGCGCCGCCACCTCAATTTGGGGACAGGCACCAAATTGAGGCATGGGCGATGGGGGGAGGTCGAGGCCCGTTTCCGGGGCCCGGTGCGCCAAAGGGGTGCGTCCCTTTTGGCACGAGGGATACGTCCCCGATGCCGCGGGCGGCGCCATGGGACGCGGCTGCCCCATTTGCCAGATGGGGGGTTCGGTCTGTTCCGGGTCTTCGGGACCCGGCGCCGCCACCTCAATTTGGTGCCTGTCCCCAAATTGAGGTTTCCGGGCCCGGCGCGCCCCCGCTATGTTTCGAAACAGATTGTTTTGAGCCCGGAAACAATCGGGCTCCATACTGTATGCACTCACTCCATCACAGTAAAGAGGTTGACATGCGGGGCATACGGGACTGGGCGCCGGAATTCGACGAATACCGGCGTGACGAATCGAGAACCATGGGCGAAGCCTCGTCCATATCGTTTCCGACCGACGAAGCGGAGCTTCGCGCCGTCCTGGCCGAGCTCGAACGCACCGCGCCGGATGCGCCCATCACGGTCCAGGGGGCCCGCACGGGCCTTGCCGCCGGCGCCGTGCCGCACGGCGGCCATGTGCTCAACCTTTCGCGGATGAACCGCTATCTCGGTCTTCGGCGTGACGAAGGGGGCGCGTTCCATCTGCGCGTCCAACCGGGCGTGGTGCTCGCCGAGCTGCGTCGCCTGCTCGCCGCCAAGGCGCTGCCGCAGGCCGGTTGGGACGCGGCGTCCCTCGCGGCGCTCGATGCCCTCTACGGCGGCCCCGCGCAGTTCTTCCCGACCGATCCTACCGAGACGTCCGCCTGCGTGGGCGGCATGGCGGCGTGCAACGCCTCGGGCGCGCGCAGCTATCGGTACGGTCCCATGCGCCCGCACGTGAGCGCCCTGCGCGTGGTGCTTGCCGACGGCGACGTGCTCGACCTGCGCCGCGGGGAGCACCGGGCTCACGGGCGCACCCTCGAGCTCGTCACGGAGGGCGGGCGCGCGCTTGCGCTCGATGTGCCCGGCTACACCATGCCGCGCACCAAGAACGCCTCGGGCTACTACGCCGAGGACGACATGGACGCCGTGGACCTCTTCATCGGGTCGGACGGCACGCTCGGCATCATCAGCGAGCTGGAGCTGGTGCTCAGCCCGGAGCCGTGCGTCACCTGGGGCATCAACTGCTTCTTCGCGAGCGAGGCCGCCGCGCTCGACTTCGTGTCGGCCGCCCGCCCCCGGCTCTCGTGCGCCGCGGCGCTCGAGTACTTCGACGGCAGCGCCCTGGGGATCCTGCGCTCCGCACGCTCGGGCTGCGCCGCGTTCGTCTCGCTCCCGGCGGTGCCCGAATCTTTCGCCGCCTGCGTGTTCGTGGAGCTCGAGTGCGACGACGAGGGGCGGGCGTACGACGAGCTGGAGTGCACGGGCGAGCTCATGCGCTCGGTGGGCGGCAGCGAAAAGGACTCCTGGGTGGCCCGCACGGACGTGGACCGCGAGCGTCAGCGCCTCTTCCGCCATGCTGTCCCCGAGAGCGTCAACATGCTCATCGACCGCCGCCGCCGCACCGCGCCCGCCATCACCAAGCTGGGTTCGGACATGTCCGTGCCGGACGAGCGCCTGCACGACGTCGTGGCCCTCTATCGCCGCACGTTGGCGGAGGCGGGTCTCGAGAGCGCGACGTGGGGCCATATCGGCAACAACCACCTGCATGTGAACGTGCTGCCGCGCGACGAGCGCGACTACGCCGCGGGCAAGGAGCTCTTCCGCTCCTGGGCGCGCGAGGTCACGGCCATGGGCGGCGCGGTCTCGGCCGAGCACGGAGTGGGCAAGATCAAGCGCGACTTCCTGCTCGCTATGTACGGTTCCGATGCTATCGACGAGATGGCGCGCCTCAAGGTCGCGCTGGACCCGCGCGGCCGCTTGGGCCGCGGCAACCTGTTCGACGAGGCGCGGCTCGATGCGGCCGTCGCCGCGATGCGGAAAGGGGAGTAGCCATGCGGATCGTCGTATGCGTGAAGGCGGTGCCCGGAAGCACCGAGGTGAAGATGGATCCCAAGACCAACACCATCGTCCGCGACGGGGGCGCGGCGGTCATCAACCCCTTCGATGCCGCGGCGCTCGAGATCGCCCTGCGGATCAAGGACAAGCTGGCGATCGAGGGGGAGCCGTGCCGCGTGACCGTGCTGTCCATGGGCATCCCGGCGACCGAGTCGCTGCTGCGCGACTGCGTGGCGCGCGGCGCCGATGCGGCCTTGCTGCTTTCCGACCGCGCCTTCGCCGGCGCGGACACCCTTGCCACGACCTATGCCCTGAGCTGCGGGATCGCACGGCTGGAAGAACCCGATCTGGTGCTGTGCGGCAAGATGGCCGTGGACGGCGATACCGCGCAGATCGGCCCGGAGCTCGCTGGGTCCCTGGGCGTGCCGTGCGCCGCGGGCGTGGCCGCGCTCGATGCGGTCGGCCTGCGTGCCGTGACGGTCGAACGCGAGGTCGACGGCGGCATGGCGACGGTCGAGGTCCCGCTGCCCGCGGTTCTTACCGTGGCGAAGGACGCCGCGCAGCTCCGTTTCGCGAGCATCGCGGGCATCCGGGCGGCCGAAGGCGCGCGCGTCGACGTGCTGACGGCCTCCGCATGCGGTGCGGATGCGGCGCGCACGGGGCTCGCGGGCTCGCCCACGCAGGTGGTGCGCTCTTTCGTTCCCGAGCGCATCGAGCGAGGCGTGACGATCGAGGGGGATGCCGCCGCCCAGGCGCGGGCCGTGGCGGAGCTGTTGGAGGCGATGGCGTGATGAGCGGACTTACGATCGATGCGGATGCCTGCGTGGGCTGCGGGCGCTGCGTGCGCGCGTGCGGCAGCGCCGGCGTGGTGGTGGAGGGCGAGCGCGGTGCGCGCCGAGCCCGCGTCACGGACGGGTGCATCCTGTGCGGGGCGTGCGTGGACGCCTGTCCCGTGGATGCGATCTCGATCGAGCGCGCCGCGGGCGATGCGGCGCTGATCGACCTTTCGGCCCACCGCGACATCTGGGTGTTTGCCCAGACGGACGCCGAGGACCGCGTGCTAGACGTTGCGTTCGAGCTGCTGGGCCGTGCGCGCGAGTTGGCTGACGAGCGCGGATGCGCCCTCGTGGCGCTGCTTGCGGAAGGGGCGGGGGATCCGGGCGCCTCGAGCGCGCGGCAGCTGGTCGCCGCCGGCGCCGACACGGTCCTGCGCTGCCGTGACGAGCGCTTCTCGTCCCGCGACGCCGGGGTTTTCGCCGAGTGGGTCTGCGCGCTCGTGCGCGAGCGCAAGCCCGAGACGGTGCTCTTCGGCGCGACGGTCTTCGGCCGCGAGCTCGCCCCGGCGGTCGCGGTGCGCCTGCAGACCGGCCTCACCGCCGACTGCACGGTGCTCGCCATCGACCCCGAGACGGGCCTGCTCCAGCAGACGCGCCCGGCCTTCGGCGGCAACCTCATGGCGACCATCGTGTGCCCCCGTCGCCGTCCCCAGATGGCGACGGTCCGTCCCGGCGTCTTCGCGGCGCCCGCGCCCGACCCGTCCCGTGCGGGCGAGGTGGTCGACGTCGAGCTCGACTGCGGCGCGGCGCCGCGGATGCGGGTGCTGTCCGTCGCGGGCTCGGCCGCCGGAGACTCGATCGCGACGGCCGAGGTGCTCGTGGTGGCGGGCCGGGGCATCGGCTCGAAGAAGCGCCTTCCGCTCGTGCGCGAGCTCGCGGAAGCCCTTGGCGCCCAGGTGGGCTGCACGCGCCCGCTGGTCGAGGCGGGTTGGCTGGAGGGTTGGCAGCAGGTCGGGCAGACCGGCGTGTCGGTGGCGCCGCGCGTGCTGCTGAGCCTGGGCGTGTCCGGCGCGATTCAGCACGTCGCCGGCATCTCGGGCGCCCAGACGGTGATCGCGGTCAACGATGACCCCGCCGCGCCGATCTTCGCGTCGGCGCAGTACAAGGTCGTGGGCGACTGCGTGTCGTTTGCCGAGGAGCTGCTGGAGCTCCTGCGCGCATAGGACCGCCCCGCCTCAAAAAGGGGACAGGCACCGAATTGAGGTCTCGAAAAGGGGACAGGCACCTTTCTGAGGTGTGGATCCGAGGTGTCCGGGACGCGCCGACGGGCGCGTCCCCAATGGCATGGCCGTATAGCGGAGGCGGGCGCGCGGCCGTCGTCGGCCGGGGCGCGGTATCATGCCGGGGAGCGAAAACCTGAACCGAGGAGGACCGGATGCCCACCGTCGACCGCGACCGCGCACGCGCGGCGTTTGAGGCCTATGTCGGGCCGTATGACATCGCGAACCCGCGCATCGCGCTCAAGGTCGCGCACACCTACCGGGTGGCCGCGATCGCCGAGCGCATCGCGGCGGCGGAAGGTTGGACCGCCGAAGACATCGACCTAGCCTGGCTGTGCGGCCTTTTGCACGATATCGGCCGCTTCGAGCAGCTCCGCCTCTGGGACACCTTTCGCGACGCCGGCTCGGCGAGCCATGCGGCCCTCGGCGAGGCGGTGCTCGCGGGGAGCGATCCGGCCGGCGTGCCCGCGAACGCCCCCGTCCTCGCGGATCCGGCGCCGGCGCACCATCCGGCGTGCCCGTTTCCGGGCTCGGGCGCGCTGCGCTCGTTCACGGACGCTTCCGCCGATGATGCCCTCATCCTCGCGTCGGTGGCGCAGCACAGCGCGTTTCGCGTCGAAGGCGGGCTCGATGGTCGCACGGTCGCGTTCTGCGACCTTGTCCGCGATGCGGACAAGGTCGACATCCTGCGGGTGAACTGCGAGAACACTCCGATGACCATCCTGGGCGCCACGGACGCCGAGTTTTTGGCCAGCAGGTTTTCGCGCGCTGCGCTGCAGGCGTTCGCCGAGCGTCGCTGCATCGCCCGCGATGAGCGCCGCGAGCCCGCCGACCAGCTGCTCGGCATGGTCTGCTTCGTGTTCGAGCTGGTGTATCCCGAGAGCCTGCGCATCGTGCGCGAACAGGGCCATCTGGACCGCCTGCTGAGGTGCCCGTTCGGGGTCTGCGAGCCGTTTGCGCATGCGGACGCGCGCGCAGCGTGGGCACGCGTCGGCCGCGAGGTGGAGGCGTGGATGGACGGGCGCCTGCGTTCCTCGTAGGGTCTGCCGCCCGCTCCGACGGCCCTGCGAACCGCGCGACGCCCTCCGGGGTCCCCGCCGGCATCGCCGCCCGGCACGTCCCTGCGACCCCGTGCCCGTTGCTCGAAGGCCTCCGGCCCTACAGCTCGCGGACCACGCGTGCAGGCACGCCGGCGACCATCACGTTCGCTGGGAAGGAGCGCGTCACCACGGCCCCCGCGGCAACGATGACGTTGTCGCCGAGCGTCACGCCGGGCAGGATCGTGGCGTGCCCGCCGATCCAGCAGTTGCTGCCTATCGTCACGGGCTCGCCCCATTCGCGGCCGCATGCGCGCTCGGCCGCATCGACCGGGTGGGTCACGGCGTAGATGCCCACCTGCGGCCCGATGAGCGTTCCGGATCCGATCTCCACGCGTGCGCAGTCCAGGATGACGCAATCCACGTTGATGAACACGTCGTCTCCGAGATGGATGTTGCATCCGTAGTCGCAGCGGAATGACGACTTCACGTTGACGTGCTCGCCCACGCCGCCCAAAAGCTCGCGCAGGATGGTGCGGCGCGTCTCGCGGTCCGCGTTGGTCGTGGCGTTGAGCGCGTCGGTGAGCTCGTAGCAGCGCCGGCGCATCGCGCGCAGCTCGGGATCATCGATGAGGTAGAGCTCGCCGGCGAGCATCTTCTCGAGCTCGGTGCGGGGACCGTGCGGCCGGTCGACGGGGGAGGAGGTGCTGCTCGGGAACTTGGGTTCGGACGTGGATACGGTCATGGCGGTGCCTTTCGGTGGCGCGGGCGTCTCTGCGTATGCGCCCATGGTACCGTGAGCGGGCAAAAGGTGGATGCCCGTCCACCGTCCATATGGCGCTCTGGTTGGCGAGCGAGCGCCACATGTCCCCTTTGGGACAAACCGTGCGCGCTCGTTCTTGCCGTATGGGATATATCGTTTGGGGATATGCCGGGTCACAATGAATGCGTTCGGCCGACGACAGGAGGTTGTGATGGCGGCATTGGATTGCTTGATGAGGCGCCGCAGCGTCCGCTCGTACACCGGTGAACCGGTGACGCGCGAGGAGCTTGAGAAGATTCTTGTGGCGGGCCTGATCGGCCCGACTGGCAAGGGCAAGAAGCCGTGGAAGTTCGTGGTGGTCACCAACCCGGAGAAGCTGGAGGCCCTCTCCTCGATGCGCCGTCCGGCACCCGGTGCGTTCAAGACGGCTGGAGCGGCTATCGCGGTGTTCGGCAACCCGTCCGTGTCCGACACATGGGTCGAGGACTGCGCCGTCGCGATGGAGAACATGCATCTGGCGGCAGATGACTTGGGGCTCGGCAGCGTATGGATCCAGGGGCGCTTGCGCGAGGCGGACGCGGGCGGTTCGGCGAGCGACCGCGCGCGTGCGGTTCTCGGCGTCGAGAGCGGCCTGGAGCTCGAGGCGGTCTTGCTGGTGGGGCGCATCGAGCATCATCCGCCGTTTCACAGTGAAGCCGATGCCGACTGGTCGTTCGTCTCATGGGACGACTGATGGCGTCGAGATGACATGGGGCAAGGTCGCTCAGCGGCCTTGCCCCATAGTTGGTTAGAGCTGGCAGATGTTCTGGCTGCGGCCCTCGGTGTAGGCGAGCACGTTCTCGAACTCGATGATTGCGCGACGCTCCATGGATTCACGCGTGAGGAAGGCCACATGGGGCGTGAAGACGCAGTTGGCGGCGTTGACAAGGGGATAGTCGGCAGGGATGGGCGGTTCCATGTCGAACACGTCGATGCCCGCGCCGGCGAGCTTGCCGGCATTGAGGGCATCGGCGAGGGCGTCGTTGTCGACGATGGCTCCCCGGGCGCAATTGATGAGGATGGCGCCGTCTTTCATCTGGGAGATTTGACCTGCACTGAAGCTCTTGCGCGTGGATTCGTTGCTCGGCAGATGCAGGCTCACGATATCCGCCTGGTTGAGCAGCGTATCGAGCGGAACCTGCTCGATGCCCGCCGCGGCGGCTTCCGGGTGCTCGTGGCGGGAGTAGCCCAGCACGCGGGCGCCCAGGGCACGGAACAGGCGCCCGGTTGCGCAGCCGATCTTGCCGCAGCCGATGATGCCGACGGTCTTTCCAAAGATTTCGGTTCCCATCAGGCCGGCGCTCGTCTCGCCCTTTCGCACGGCGCCGTCGGCGGCGACCACCTTTCGCAGCACGTCGATGGTGAGTCCGAGTGCGAGCTCGGCAACGGAGATGTCGGAATAGCCGGCGCAGTTGCGCACCTCGATCCCGCGCGCGCGGCACGCGTCGAGCGCCACATGATCGATGCCCGTGAAGGCGACTGCGATCATCTTGAGCGCGTCGGACGCCTCGATGACCTCGGCGGGATAGGGATTGTTGGCGATCATGACGATTTCGGCCCCGGCGCTGCGGCGCGTGAGCTCGTCGGCGTCGGTGGTCTTGGTATCAAAGTAGACGAACTCATGACCTGCGGCCTTGAGAGGCGCAGCCAGTTCGTCAATGGTTTTGCCGGGGATGCCCAGCGGTTCCAGCAGCGCGATGTTCATGATGGTTCCTTTCGATTGGCATGACGATTTGGGTTCGATAGGTTGTTACCGCTCAGTCGGTTCGAGCGCCTCGTCCAGGTAGGCGAGAGCGTCCCGATAGGTCTCGCTTCCGGCGGGATTCGATGTATCCCGATCGAAGTCGTGCTCCAGGTAGTACACCTGATGCATGCGGTGGCGGGGAGTCGAGCGCATGAGCGTCTTGGACTGCTTGAGCGGTACGTCGTTGTCGCCGGTGCTCGCGGTTATGAACACGGGCGGAAGCCGTGCAAGGTTTGCGGGCGACAGCGAAAGATCGCTTGCGTTCGCGTCGGTGATGCCGAGCATCTTCGCCCAAAGCCCCTGCTGGCGCGCGTGCACGTAGAGCGCGTAGCGCGTGGCTTTGGGGCCATGGAGCACGAGGGAGCCGGAAGGGCCGCAGGCGTTCACGGCCGTCGCTTCGTCCACGGCGGGAAGCGTGAGGTAATGGGCGTTCGGGGTGTTCGTGAAGGGGTCGGCGAGGTCCCAGTATCCGTAAAAATCCCAGATGGCTGAGGGTTGAAGCAGCTGCGGGTGCTCGGCCCGCATGCGATCGGCCAGCTTGAGCGCCAGATATGCACCCGCGGAGCGGCCGAAAAGCGCATATCGCGTGCAGCAAAGATCGGGCAGCACGCGCTCCACGACATGACAGAGGGCCTGGAGGGACAGGGCCAGCGAGCGCTCGAGTGCCGTTTCGGGGCAAAGCGGATAGTCCATGGCGATCAGGGTGTGCCCTGCGTCCTCGATCATCTCCATATAGGGCTCGGGCAGGTCATCGCGATCCCCGTACAGCATGCCTCCTCCGTGGTAGTACACGATGGCGCATCCTGTCGAGGCCCCTTTGGGCGCACGGATGGTCGCGTGGATCTCACCCTCCTCGATGGGTACCGTCAGGTTCACGGCGTCCTCCTATCTATCGATCAGATGGTAGATTCGCGCGCCGAGCGCGAGCTGCAACCGGTCGTCGGGATTGTGCAGGTCGATTCCCGCGAGCCTGTGGATGCGTTCGGCGCGGTAGCGGATCGTCTTCGGGTGCACGTAGAGCTGACGTGCGGTCTCTTGGTAGTTGAGGTTGTTTTCGCACAAGGCGCAGGCCGTTTTGAAGAAATCGGGGCTCTTGTCATGAAGCTCGATTACGCGCGGGTCCAAAAACCTCATGAGCTCAGATGAGTCAGTCACTTGCATGAACAGCTTGTAGATGCCTAGATCTTCGAAGCGGATGAGGCTGTTGCGGTACTGGTCCCCATCGAAGAAGCGATCGATCTCGGTGACTTCCCGCATGAGCTCCGGCAGGTTCGCCGAAGTCCCCAAGGAGGAGATGGCTCCCAGGTACGTAAACGACGGCAGCGCCGGTACGTTGCGCACGTCTTCCATGGCAGCTTTGATGCTGTCGGTGCCGAATCTTGCCTGGGGCGACTTTACGTTGTGAAGGAAGACGATGGATTTGCTCGCCTCCAGGTAAGCGATATCGGGGTAGATCATCTTGATGCAGCGGCGCGCCATGATCAGGATGTCGTCGCAACGGTCGACGGCGTTCGGGCCGTCCAGGTCGATTCTCAGCAAGAGCGCCTCGAAGTGGGGGTGCGCGCCGATGTTCAAGGACTCGAGGGCATCCTTCACGCGCTCGGCTCCGAGCGTGGGATCGGTCAGCAGCTCGCGCATCAAGTTGTTGGTTTGGAAGAAGAGTCTGCGGTCGAGGGCGCTTTGCTTGAGCACCTCCATCTGCAGCAACGACACCACGTTCTCTACCGCCATGATGTCGAGCGGGGAGAGGCGCTCGAGCGCCACGTGCAGAATCAGATAGCGGATTCTGTCGTCTGAGCTGGGTATGAGGACGGCGGTCGCATGGCGCGTGACATCGTGGTACGAGAGCTCGGCATCGAAATAGTGATGGCTTTGGTACGGATTGCCCTCGAGTTCCGTCAGGCGCGGCATGGTGAAGCGGGAGAGCTCCTGGCTCGTCGTGACGCGGCGATCCTTGGTGCTGTCGAAGAACGTTATGTCGGCATGGATGAGGCTGCGCAGCTTGAGTAGGATCTCGAGCACGGTGGGCTCGCGAAGCGCGAGGTCCATCGTCTGACGATGCAGGTCGTAGAACCGATTGAGAAGTGTGAGGTTCGAGTCCAGGAACGTGCCCAGCACATCGAGCAGCAGGCTCTCGTACTTGGTGCTCGACGGGATCTGGATAAGCGGGATCTCGTGCTTGTCGCACTGATCGATGATCTGTCTCGGCGCCTGCGCAACCAGGCGCTCGGGCTTGAAGACGATGGCGCCGATCCCGGTCCTGTCTGCCTCGTCGAAGAACGAGGAGAATGCCGCAGGGGAGAGATTCTCGAATGCGTAGAAGCTGGTGATGAGCATCTGTCCCCGTTTGCCCCATATATCGATGTCGGGCGCTTCGACGATCATGGCGGTGGAGACTTCACGTGCGAGGCCGTTTCTGCCCGCGATCACGGTGGCGCCCTCGAACGAGGGGAGCTTCAGCGCGTCGGATACGTTCATGTGGCTAGTCTCCTTTGCTCACGGTTGCCGGTCGGACGATGGCCGTTTCATTCGGTCTCGGTACCGCCCCCGATGGATGGTAGTGCAAAGGGCCCCGGGGCGCACATGGCGCCACGGGGCTGTCTGAGAATCAACAAGGGCGCGCGCTCGCGCGGCCATGCAATGAGAGGAGTGGTGCCGCGGGGCTTGGTGCGAGGCGCTTGCCGCTACAGGCGAACGTCGCGGTTGCAGTCCTTGCTGTAGATATAGGCGAAGTCCTCGTCGCGGCCGATGCCGTAGGCTGCTTGCGGACAATAGGCGCCCATATAGAGATAGTCGCCCTTCTTGACGGGAAGCCACTCGTCCTCGAGCACGTACATGCCCTCGCCCGAGAAAATGTAGGCCCCGTGCTCCTGGAAGTGGGTCTCTACGTAGCCGTGGCAGGCGCCCGGCTTGAAGGCGAGGATATGCATGTTCATGTCGAAGCCCAGGTCGGTGGCGGAGGGCAGGAAATCACAGCACTTGACATCGGTCATGCCCTCGTAGTCGACCCATTCCAGATCGTTGGAGTTGCCGATCACGGTGTGCGCCTCGTGACCCTCGATGCGGTCGTAGAGCCGCTTGTACATGAAGCCGTGGGCGTCGCCTTCACCCTTGTTCTCGAAGAAGATCTTCTTTCCCTCGGGGACGAAGATATAGCCGCCATCGGTCACGGTCTGGGTGGTCTCGCCATCGGAGACCTCGACGGTGCCGTCGAAGAAGTAGATGAAGAGTTCCTCGCCCGGCTGTCCCCAGCCCTGGGAGTTCTTGCCGCCTGCGTGCACGGTGAGCAGGTAATCGGCGAAGGTGGCGCCGAGCTTGGGCGAGCCCAGGATGGTGATGTCGCAGTTCTCGAAGCCGGGAATGACGTTCTTCACGCAGCCGTCGGGCTCGATGACGGCCCAGTTGCGCTTGACGACAGAGCGGTTCTGCAGGATGTCGTCGCGGTATCCGGTGTTGTTGTTGCGATAGCCCATGATTGCTTCCTTTCTTTTGGGCGGTTTGGGTATGAGGTGCGCGCAGGCGCGGACATGTGCCGCGTGCGCGGGAAAGGTCGAGGGGATGCGGGGCGCTAGGCGGTCTGCTTGGTCTTGGCCAGGCGATTGACCAGGAAGAACAGAAGGGTGCCCGCAAGGATGATGGCGACGGCCAGATAGAAGCCGAGGATCTTGGACCCCGTGGCATCGGAGATCGCGCCGGTCACCGCAGGAGCTATGACCGAAGACGTCATTCCGAAGAAATTAAACACACCGTACATCGTCGCTACGGATCCGCCTGAGGCGAAGCCTGAAAGCCAGGAAATGATGATTGGCTCGACGGCGAGCTTGCCAAAGAATCCGTACGCCACGATTCCGATGACGAGTAGCGTCTGGTTGCCGGTGTTGATCATGAAAGCAAGCATGGCGGCGGCTATGAGCTCGAGCGCAATGATGATGGCGACCTTGCGTTCAGGGAGCTTATCGGCGAGTCGGCTGAAGAGAAGCGCTCCGGGGATGGCCGCGAAGAACACGAGCGAGCTCGCTACGCCCACCGCCGTGCCCTCGAAACCGCGTTCGGTCTCAAGGAAGTTGGGCAACCACGTGTCAATGAGGTAGTAGGCATACATGGTGGAGAAGTACAGCACGTAGGCTGCGATCATCTGCGGCTTGAAAAGTGCCTTCACGTCGGTCTTCCCGGTGGCTGCGGGAGCTCCGGGCGTCTTGCAGGCGGCGGCCTCCTCAGGCGAGCGAACGGTGCGACTGAAGACGAAAACCATGACGAGAGCGAGGACGAGCGCGATGATGGTCATGGTCTGCCAGGGGAATGCGCCGGACCCTACGAGCGCGGATGCGCTGATGAGCCCCAGGCCCGAACCGATGGCCATGCCGGAGTTGACGATGGCGGTGGAAAGGCTCTTGCGGTCGACCGGTACGTTTTCCGCGGTGAGCGAGTAGGCGCATCCGTAGAACGTGCCGCACCCGACGCCCGCAAGGGCCGAGCCGGCATAGAGAACGGGCAGGGTGGTCGAAGCGCTCACGATGGCGGAGCCGATGGCAAAAAGCGTGAAGCCTGGAACGATCACGCGCTTTTGTCCAAACCGATCGACAAGCAAGCCTGAAGGGATCTGCATGATGACATAGCCGAGAAAGTAAAAGCTCGAGATACTGCCAAGAGCCGCGTCGGACGCTCCGCCGAAGTACTCGGAGAGGATGGAATAGACCGGTGTGAGCGCACAGCGGTAAATCCAGATGACGATCCATCCTGCGGTGAGGATGGCGACGATGCGCTTCCAGTACGTGTCCTGCTTCTGCTGCTCGCTGTTGGTCATGGGTTGAAGCCCCTTACGGTTGATGGAACAGGTGAGGGGCCCGGCACTCAAGGGTGAGCGGGCCCCGTTTTAAAGCGTGTGGGCGCTATTTGATGAACTTGCCGGGGAAGTCTTTGCAGACGCCCTCGTCCTTCGCATAGGTGGTCTCACCGCGCAGGATGGTGCGAGCGACCTGGCAGCCGATGGTGCGGCCGATGTACGGCGTGATCTTGTTTTTATACTCTAGATCTTCGGCTTGCAGCGTGTAGGGACTATTGGGCTCGATCAGGCAGAAATCAGCGTCTTTCCCGACTTCGATGCGACCTTTGTCGGTAAGGCCGAAGCGATCGGCGACGTTGGTAGACATGACCTTGGCAAAGAGGGCTGCGCTCAGACCGCGCTTCTGGACCATCTCGTCGTACATAACATCCATGCAGTTCTGGATGCCCGAGATACCGCCCCAGGCGTCAAAGGCATTCTCGGGAGCCTTGAGGTCGGGCGTGCAGGGGGAGTGGTCGGAGACAACCATGGAGATGGCGCCGTCGGCGAGCAGCTCCCACAGGGCGTCCTGCTGAGCCTTGTCGCGAATCGGGGGAGAGCACTTGGTGATGTTGCCAATGGCGTCGAGCTCATCGGTCGTGAAGTACAGGTAGTGCGGGCAGGTCTCGCAGGTGATGTCGTAGCCCTCCTGCTGAGCGGCGATAACCTCTGCCACGGCCTCTTTGCAGGTGCAGTGGCAGATGTTGACGCGGCAGCCGGTCTGCTTGGCAAAGAAGATCACGCGACGGACGGCCTCGGCCTCGGTAAACGGGGGTCGGGTGGCGACGTAATCAGAGACCTTGCCCTTGCCGGCGGCCTTTGCGAGTGCGCCGAGCTTGTTGGTGACGGGGGCGTTCTCGCAGTGGACATCGAGCACCTTGCCGGTCTTGGCGATCTGGCGCATGCCCTCCCACAGCGAGTAGTCGTCAACGTCCTCAAAGTCGCCGTTGTCGGGGATGGTGCGGTCGCCGCAGCTGGCGACGAACGCCTTGTAGCCCACGACGCCGCCCTCGGCGAGCTCCTGGATGCCGCCGTCGAGGTTGTATGGGGTCAGGCTGCCCAGAGATGCGACGTCGACGCGAAGCTTTCCGTCGCCTGCAGCCTCCTTGATCTTGAGGCGCTCTCCGTTGGTGGTGGCGGGAACCTGGTTCAGAGGCATCTCGACGATCGAGGTGATGCCGCCCTTGGCGCAGGCTGCAGTGCCGGTGAGGTAGCCCTCCCAGCCGTCGCGATAACCGCCGCCGGGGTCGGTGATATGGGCATGGCCATCGATCATGCCCGGGCTCACGACGAGGCCTGTGGCATCGATGGTCTCGGCGCCCTCAAGATCTGCGCCGATAGCGGCGATCTTGCCATCGGCAACGGCGATGTCGGTAACAGTCTCGCCGTCCTCGAGGATGACAGTGCCGCCTTTGATTACGAGATCGTACATTGTTCCTCCCTTAGGTAGGGTGTCTGCGTTCTGAGCAGACGTTGCGGAATTGACCTTTACAGGGATGTGCAGTTTGCGCGCCAACGGTACATCCCCGGAGAGGTTGAAAAGGGATTGAGTCGCTTGCTTGTCCCACGTATATGTCTCTACGGGGCCTTATTTCGTCTCGACGTTTGCCTGCGAGGTTGAGAACTTGCGAATGACGAGGTAAATAGCGAAGGCCGCGAAGAAACCGACAAACCATGAAATGCCCGAGATGAATGAGAGTGCGGGGATGATCTGTCCAGAGAGCGAGATCACGAGTGCGGCGATGGTCGCGATGTAAGCGGGGACGTTGACGCCTTGATAGGGGTTGGATCTATCCTGCTTGTCCATATCCATGTAGAGCGCGTCGAGATCGATCTTGCGCTTTGCGACGAAGTAGTAGTGGGCGATCATGACGCCGGCGACGGGACCGAGGACTGCTCCGATGGTATTGAGGAACAAGTAGATGGAACTGGAGTTCTCCATGAGCTTCCAGGGCATGATCGCGAAGCTGATGAGACTGGCGATCACGACGCCGCTGCGGTAGGTGAGCTTCTTGGGGAACAGCGCCGCCAGCTGGTAGCCCGCCGGGATGATGTTGCCCGTCGCGTTGGTGGATATGGTGGTGAGCAGGAAGACCGCGGTCGCACCGATGACAACCGGGACAGAATCCCAGGAGTCGATGACGGTCGTGATGTCCCAGTGCTGCGTGCCGGTGGCGAGGGAGGCGCCGATGAGAATGACGACGCTGCAGAAGGCGAAGACCACGTAGGCGACAAGGAGCGAAAGGGTCTGGCCGCGGCGCTGGGTTGCGGTGGACGTAGCGTTCTGCGTGAAATCCGAGACGCTGGCGCCGGGTGCGGCCCAGACGGCGATGACGGAATTGAGAATCATGAGAAAGACGTAGACAGGGTTGAAGTCCTCCGCTGGTGCGGGGTTGAAGGCAAGTATGTTGCCCAATCCGCCCGCGGCGTTGACCGCCCAGACGGTCATGCCAATCACGACGACGTAGATAAGCGGGGAAAGAATAGCGGTGAATTTGTTGAGAATTCCTCCGCCACCCAAGCCGATCGCCAGGTTCAACAACCAGAAAATGACAAATGAGATAAGCTGCGGAATGCCGATGCCCAAAACTTCCGCCCCGCCGCCAAGCTCTAGGAAACCGGGGAACAGTTTTCCCAGGATGATGGTGAGCGCAAGCGATCCTGTGTAGGTTTGCAGTCCGAACCAGGCGATGGCCGCAACGCATCCACGCAGGAACCCGGGAAGCTTCGCACCCAAGTTGCCGTAGGTCGAACGCAGGTGCATAGCGAAGGGGATGCCGTATTTCGATCCTGCTTCACCGTTGATCACCATGAAAGCCGCTACTAGCACGGCGCTGACCACAAGGGCGAACATGACCCCCATAGGGGAGAGGCCCAGGAAGAGGAACCCTCCGACGGCGGCGTAGTTGGGGATGTTGTGGACAGATCCCATCCAGAGCGTGAAATAGTTCTTGAGCCCCATGTTGCGTTTATCGGCGGTTTTGGGGAGCATGTCGTCGTTGTAGCCGCGTGCTCGGTAACGCTCGACTTCTTCAACGGTTACGCAGTGGTCGGCTGAATCGGGATTAGGCATGATGCCTCCCATCTATTCTGTGCGAGTGCCCATTAATAGGCGAGGTCATACAGGGCGGCGCCGAGCATATCGATGCCTGCCTTAAGGTCGGCCGCCTCGGTGTACTCGGCGGGATTGTGGCTGATGCCCTTCACGCTTGGGACGAAGAGCATGCCGGTCGGCACGTGAGGGGCGATGATCTGCGAATCGTGGCCGGCGCCGGAGTGCATCATGCGGTAGTTGGCGCCGGAGTCCTTGGCAACCTGCTCGATCGTGGCCACGAGCTCGGGGTCCATGGGAACGGGATCCTCGTCCATCCAGCGGTCGATTTCGATCTCGACGCCGTGCTCTGCGGCGATGCGGGCCATGTCCGTCTCGATCTGCTCGCTGAATCGCGCGAGTGTGGCCTTATCGGTGTGTCGGCAATCCATGGTGAACATCGCATCGCCGGGAACGACGTTGACCGTGTTCGGAGTGACTTCGATGTGCCCGAAGGTGAGCACCAGCGGATCGCCTTCGGCATTCGCCTTGGCAATGGACTCGGTTACGATTTGGGAGAAGACCTGAACCACGTCGTGGCGGTAGCACATGCGGGTGGTGCCGGCATGGTTGGCCTCTCCGTGCAGCCGGATGTTGTAGCGGCGCTGCCCGGTGATCGCGGTGACCACGCCTACCTTCTTTCCCTCCATCTCGAGCGTGTTGCCCTGCTCGATATGGAGCTCCAGGAAGGCCTTCACGTTGTCAAGCGGGCTGCTCGATGCGGTGCGCATGTGGAAACCGCAGGAGGCCATGGCGTCCGTGAAGGAGACCCCGTCGCTGTCGACGATGTTTGAGAGGGCGGACTCGGGCACGGTTCCCACGAGGTTCTTGCTGCCCCAGAACACGAAGGGGAAGCGACTGCCCTCTTCTTCAGCCATCGAGATGATGCGAAGGCTCTTCTTGGGCGCGCCGTATGTTTCGATGAGGTCCTTGATGGCGAGGTAGCCGCCGAAGATTCCGAGCGCACCATCGAGCTTGCCGCCTTGGACCACGGTGTCCACGTGGCTACCGCAGGCGATGACGTCATCGGTCCCATCGGTGCCTTGGTACGTGCCAACGAGATTGCCCACCTCGTCGAACTCGGCGACCATGCCCAGCTCTTCAAACTTCTGCTTGAGCGCGAGCTGGGCATCGAGCCAGTCGGGGGTGAACAGCAGGCGCGTCATGCCGCCTGCGGGGTCGGGGCCAAAGGATGCGAGCCAATCGCGAGCCGACTCCACGTCTTTCACGGAGGTACTCATATCTACACTCCTTTTGCAGTGGTTGTGGACCGAGGGCCGCTTGGCGTGATGTCCGGTCCATTTCGATGGCTTTCACGATAGTGGGCGCCAAAATACGCAACAATGTCCCCTTAGGCTAAAGAAATGTATGAAGGACTGGCAAGATGGGATAATGAAGGGATGTTTGCTACGTGCTTAACTGATGCCAGATGCTCGCTTCCGTTACGGCCATGACGTAATGGTGCGCCCCTCGAGACAAACAGAAAGTCGGCGATGCAGATGCTTTATACGGTTGTAAAGGAAAACTCGTATCAGGACTCCATCAACCTGATGCTGCTTACCAACAAGATCAACGCTATGCCGGGCGTGGCCCAGAGCCAGATCATGATGGGCACCGATGCCAACAAGGACATCTATGATGCGGCGGGCCTGCTTACGCCCGAAGCTGCCGTCGCCAGCCCTAGCGACATGGTGATCGTCGTCGAGGCGGATGACGAGAAGATCGTGGACGAGGTGCTGTCCGAGACCGAGGCGTTCCTCGACGACCTGTCCGTCAAGAAGGCGGCTGACGGCGGAAGCGCGACCGCCACGTCCTGGGAGGAGGCCGTTGCGGCGCTTCCCGATGCCAATCTGGCGCTTTTCTCCATTCCCGGCGAGTACGCCGCGCCCGAGCTCGAGCGAGCCCTCGACCTGGGCCTCAACGTGTTCTCCTTCACCGATAACGTCGCGCTCGAGGATGAGGTCCGCCTCAAGCGGAAGGCACACGAGAAGGGCCTGCTCTTCATGGGCCCCGACTGCGGCACCGGCGTGATCAGCTCCGTGCCCGTGGCGTTCACCAACGTGATCAACCCCGGCAACATCGGCATCGTCGGCGCCTCGGGCACCGGCATCCAGGAAGTCACCTGTGCCATCGACCGCATGGGCGGTGGTTGCGTGCACGCCATCGGCACCGGTGGCCGCGACCTCAACGCCAAGGTGGGCGCCGTCACCGTCAAGGACGCCATCGTGGCGCTCGAGAACCATGACGCCACCGATGTTATCTGCGTCATCTCCAAGCCGCCTGCGCCCGAGGTGCGCGACGAGGTCATCGACTTGCTCGAGAAGTGCGAGAAGCCGGTCGTCGCCATCTTCATCGGCGAGAAGCCCGAAGCGCACCTGGGCCATGTGCACCTGGCCCACACGCTCGAGGAGTGCGCGCAGATCGCCGTGGACCTGGCTGCCGGCCGTGAGGTCAAGGCTAATTACTGCGAGCCGGTCGACGTCAAGGTCGCCGAGCCCCTTTCTGAGGACAAGACCGTCGTCGGCCTGTATTCCGGCGGCACGCTTGCCGGCGAGGCCGCGATGATGATCGCCGAGGCGCTTGAGCTCGGTCATATCATCAAGGAAGACGGCTACATGCTCCGTCACGGCGGCTACGACGTCATCGACCTGGGCGACGACGTGTACACCCAGGGCCGCCCGCACCCCATGATCGACCCCGAGGTCCGCGTCAAGATGATGCGCGAGTACGCCGCCAAGCCCACCACGGGCGTCATCGTCTTCGACTGCGTGCTGGGCTATGGTTGCCACCCCGATATGGCAGCCGAGCTCGCCCCGGTCATCACCGAGTGCATCGAGACCGCGCGCTCTGACGGCCGCGAGCTCCACTTCGTGGGCACGGTCGTGGGCACCAGCCACGATCCGCAGGATTACGACCGTTCCCTCAAGCTGCTGACCGATGCCGGTGCCGTCATGGAATCGAGCAATGCCCGCGCCGTGCGCGCCGCGCTCGCCTTCAAGGGCGTCGACTACACCGAGGAGGACCGTCCGACCGTCGACTACACGGTCAAGGACGACTCACCGCTTCCCGAGCCCTCCGATGCCGTGATGGAGCTCCTCAACACCAAGCCGCGTGTGATCAACGTGGGCGTCGAGAGCTTCGTCGACCCGCTCATCACCTACGGCGCCGAGGCGGTCCAGTATGCCTGGAAGCCCATGGCGGGCGGCAACAAGCGCATGATCCATCTGCTTACCGAACTCGCCAAGCACGATGAGATCGATGAGCAGAACGGCCGCATCATCGAGCGCTTCCGCGCCTCCCAGCCGTTCCTGGTCGACGTCAAGCCCGCCGGGGAGCTTATCCCCGAGATCAACGGCAAGGTCATTCTCCATGCCGGTCCTCCGATCGAGTACAGTCATATGACCGACCCCATGCAGGGCTCCTGCGTCGGTGCCGTCCTTTTCGAGGAGTGGGCCGACAACGAGGCCGACGCCCGCAAGCTGCTCGAGAGCGGCGAGGTCACGTTCATCCCGTGCCATCACGTGCACGCCGTGGGTCCCATGGGCGGTATCACCTCGCAGAGCATGCCGCTCGTCGTGGTTGAGAACCGTGTCGACGGCACCGTGGGCTACTGCACCATGAACGAGGGCATCGGCAAGGTTCTTCGTTTCGGGGCCTACTCCGAGGAGGTCGTCAACCGACTGCGCTGGATGCGCGATGTGCTCGGCCCGGTGCTCTCCGAGGCGCTCAAGCTCAAGGACGGCGGCATCAACCTCAACGTCCTCGTGGCGAAGGCCATCACCATGGGCGACGAGTTCCACCAGCGCAACATCGCCGCCTCCCTGTGCTTCCTCAAGGAGGTCGCGCCGCTCATCACCCGCATGGAGTGGGATGCCAAGGAGAAGGAAGAGGTCATCCAGTTCCTGGCCGATACCGACCAGTTCTTCCTCAACATCATGATGGCCATGGGCAAGGCGATCGTGGACTACGTGCGCAAAGATCGAGAGGGCTGCGTGGTCACCACCATGTGCCGCAACGGCGAGAACTTCGGCGTGCGCGTCTCCGCGCTCGGCGACGAGTGGTTCTGCGCCCCCGTCAACACTCCCAACGGCCTGTACTTCACGGGTTTTGCCCCCGAGGACGCGAACCCCGATATCGGCGACTCCGCGATCACCGAGACCGTGGGAGTGGGTGCCATGGCCATGATCGCCGCGCCCGGCGTCACCCGCTTCGTCGGTGCCGGCGGCTTCGAGGACGCGCTCGCCACTTCCAACGAGATGGAGAAGATATGCGTCACGCATAACCCCGCCTGGACCATTCCCACATGGGATTTCAAGGGTACCTGCCAGGGTATCGACATCCGCAAGGTCGTCGCCACCGGTATCACGCCCCTCATCAACACCGGCATCGCCCACAAGCAGGCTGGCGTTGGCCAGATCGGTGCCGGCACCGTGCGCGCGCCGCTCGGTTGCTTCGAGAAGGCGCTCGAGGCCTACTGCGCAAGCCTGGGAATCGAGTAGCTCGATGGTCATCGATGCGCGACGGGTTTCTCCTTTTGTCGGACCGCTCTTGAGTGGGAGCCGCGCCGGTTGCGTGCAGGGGGTGTTCTCAACGAGCTTCAACGTCGAGTTCGACGGCAGGATTGTCCACGTCGGGCGCGATTCCGACCTGTTCTCCTGCACGGGGTTGTCGATCACGCAGGATGACATGGCGGCTCTTGCGCCCGGCCTCGTCGCCGGCAACATCGCGACGATTCGCGATGGCGTCTTACGCCTGTATGCCACTATGGGCGTCGTCGAGGTGGACGTTAATGGGGCGACGGTGGTTCCGTGTGCGGTTCCCCGCGTCCCCGACGAGAAAAGCGCAGGGTGGGCTGCATCTCGTCTTGCCGGGCTTCCCCTCCGCGAACGGACGGGACTTCCGAGTTCGCAGGAGACGCGCAGGGCTTTGAGCGCGCTCGCCGATTCCGGTTCCCTTCCCCATGCGGTCGAGGAGGCGGTTGCGCACCTCACCGGGCGCGGGCCGGGCCTCACGCCTTCGGGTGATGACGTGCTGCTGGGATACACCTGCTGTCGCGTCGCGTTCG
Organism: Collinsella phocaeensis; assembly: GCF_900119895.1. Classification (GTDB taxonomy): domain Bacteria; phylum Actinomycetota; class Coriobacteriia; order Coriobacteriales; family Coriobacteriaceae; genus Collinsella; species Collinsella phocaeensis. Next base: position 788,024 of record NZ_FQLR01000004.1, read on the forward strand.
GGATGGGTGATGGGTTGGCGGACCTCGTGGTGCGCAAAGCCACGGGGGCTACCACGCCGGTATCGGTTTCCTATGCCCAGGCGCTCGCGGAGGGTTTCATCAACCCCGTCTATCGAAAACTGCTTTGTGCGGCAACGGATTGTAACCAATTCGAGTTCATGGAGGCGGTCCGCATGATCGAGCGCGTCGGTCATACCTCGGGCATCGATGCCCTGCTTGGGCTCTCGCTTGGATTCTCGTACGTATGCACGCGCGCGGCCAGCCCCATCCATGAGGTCGCGTAGCCGCTTGCGCGCCGTCGCTTCTTCCTCGGCGCGCAAGGATGCACCGTGGTCCACGCGGGCGCACGCCCGCTGCTAGTAATCATTTAGACCCCAAGGAGGTCACCATGCTCGTCAAGCGCGAAGAACTCAAGTCCCTCATGAAAAACAAGTTCATGGCGGCAGGTCTGCACGAGGACCACGCCGACAAGATGGCCGAGGTGCTCACCTGGTCTTCCGAGCGCGGCCTGCACAGCCATGGAGAGGTGCGCGTCGAGTACTACACCGAGCGCATCTCCAAGGGCGGCATGACGATCGATCCGGATTGGACGTGGACCCAGACCGGTCCCTGCACCGGTATCGTCGACGGCGACAACGGCTGCGGATATCCGTTTGCCATTCTGGGCCTTGAGAAGGCCATGGAGCTTGCAAAGGAGAACGGTATCGGCGTCGTGGGCGTCAAGCGCGTCTCGCACACCGGTGCCCTGGGATACTACACCGAGATGGCCGCCAAGAACGACCTGTGCTGCCTTACTATGTGCCAGTCCGATCCGATGGTCATCCCGTACGGCGGCGCCGAGCCCTTCTACGGCACCAACCCCATCGCCTTCGGAGCCCCCACCGCCGATGAGCGCTTCGTCAACTTCGACATGGCGACAACCGTCCAGGCTTGGGGCAAGATCCTTGACGCGAAGAGCGCCGGGCGCTCCATTCCCGACGACTGGGCGGTGGATGTGGACGGCAACCCCACGACCGATCCTCATCAGGTCAACGCCCTGCGCGCCATCGCCGGCCCCAAGGGTTACGGCCTCATGATGGTCGTCGACATCCTCTCCGGTATCCTGCTGGGGGTGCCCGCCGGCAAGAACGTTTCCTCTATGTACCACGACCTTTCCGAGGGCCGCGAGCTCGGACACCTGCACATCGTCATCGACCCTTCGCGCTTCTGCGGTCTCGACGAATTCAAGCAGCACATGTCCCGCACGCTTGACGAGCTGGGCGCTGTCAAGCCCGCCACCGGCTACGACAAGGTGTACTACCCCGGCGAGCGCGCCCTTATCCGTAAGGCGAAGTGTGACGCGGCGGGCGGTATCGAGATCGTGGACGACATCTACGACTACCTGGTCTCCGACAAGCTCTATATCCACAGCTGGGACCACAAGAACCGCTTTGCCGAGTAGCGGCTTCGCACCGTGCCGCTCGCGCTTCAGGGCCGGTCGCCTTGATCGGCCCTGAAGCTTTCACAGGCTTTTACAAGAAGAAGGAGGCTATTGATGGCCGAGCGTATCGTTATCGCCCTGGGCGGCAACGCCATTCTCACCGATGACCCCACCGCGCAGGCGCAGATGAAGGCGCTGGATGTCACGTGCGACTACATCGTGCCGCTTATTGCCGCCGGCCACGAGGTCATCATCACCCATGGCAACGGGCCCCAGGTCGGCAATCTCCTGTTGCAGCAGGAAGCTGCCGATTCGCCCGAGAACCCGGCGATGCCGCTCGATACGTGCGTTGCCATGACGCAGGGTTCCATCGGGTACTGGACCATGCTCGCCATGCGTGGCGCGCTCAAGCGAGCCGGTATCAAGAAGCTCGTCCAGGTTCTTGCCATGACCGCCACCGTGAGTCCGGACGATCCTGCGTTCAAGCATCCCACCAAGCCCATCGGGCCATTTTATACCGAGGACCAGGCCCGCGAGCTTATGGCCGCCAACCCCGATGAGACCTATATCGAGGATTCCGGCCGCGGATGGCGTCGCGTGGTGCCCTCGCCGGAGCCCATGGAGCTTCCCGGCTGCGCCGGCATCGAGGCGCTCGCCGATGCGGGCATCGTGGTCATCTGCACCGGCGGCGGCGGAATTCCCGTGCTCGAGGACGACAAGGGCGTCTATGGCGTCGAAGGCGTTATCGACAAGGACCTCACGGCCGAGAAGATCGCCGAGACCGTTAACGCCGACCACCTGGTGATCTGCACCGGCGTGGACAACGTGTGCGTCGACTTCGGCAAGCCTTCGCAGCGCGCTCTCTCGACGATCTCCATCTCCGAGGCTGAGCGCTATATCGAGGAAGGTCAGTTCCCCGCCGGCTCCATGCTGCCCAAGGTGCGTGGATGCATGCGCTTCGTGCAGTCTGGCGAGGGGCGGCGCGCCACGATCACCTCGCTCGAGTGCCTGTCGAGGCTGAGCGAAGGGGCGGGTACGACCATCGTGCGCTAACTCAGGTACATACGCGGCTCGGGGACGTGCGGGCGGCGTTTGTATATAGGGCGCCCGCGGCAGACGGACAGCCGCGGGCGCCTTTTTAATATGAGTTGAACATTGTCAAGTGGCAAAAAGGCCCTGCCCTCCGCGGAGCTACCGCGGAGGGCAGGGTCCATCTATCTTCACCCGGTGGCCGCGCCGCTTGAGGGCGTGTCTGCTCGACGCACGTTCGGCACTCTAATATCCGCGGGTCGGAACCGCATCTCGTTGCTACGGCTGGGGGCCTCCGCTCGGTCGCAGTCTCGTGGCGGGCGTGGCGGTCTCCCGCCGCCCAGAAAAAGGACTGGAACGGCCTCCCAACGGCCTCGAGCGCGGCGAGCCCCCGGGGTCGGACTCCTATGGGGCCGCGGGCGCTACCGGGCCATGAGCGCTATCGCCCAGACCCAGCAGGCCATCTCGCGGGCCGTCGCGCAGTTCGCCACGCACGGCCTCTTCCCCGCCTGGGACATGGCGTCCCGCCTGTCCTGCAGGCGGCGGTTGCACTTCGCGGCGTGCCTCGACACGGCCGGCGCGACCCCGTGGCCCGGCCTCGGCTTCTTGGGGTGCCTCGTCGACATCGGGACGTGCCAGGACGCCTCGACCAGCGCGCGCCGGACGTGGCCGTTACCGGCGCGGGTGATCCCGCCGCGCGACTCCGTCTCGCCGCTCGAGCGCTCCGAGGGGGCCAGGCCGCACCACGAGGCGAACGACGGCGCGGTCGGGAACCTCGAGAAGTCGCCGGCCTCGGCGGCGAGCAGGAAGGCACTCGCGACGTCGATGCCCTTCACCAGGCAGAGCGCGTCGACGACAGGCGCCCACTCGGGGCGCGCGGCGGCCTCCTCCACCTTGCGCTCGAGCTCCCTCTTGGCCTCGGCGCAGCGCTCCACGGCGTCCATGTAGTGCTCGTAGGCGGCCGCGTCGTCGGCCTCGCCGAACTCGATCGACCTCGCCCACCTCCAGTACGCCTCGGTCCAGTTCGACCTGCGGCGCCCGGCCGGCGTCGTCTCGTCGAACACCAGGCCGTGCCTGAGCAGGAACTTGGACATGCGCTGCCTGGCGCGCTGCAGGTCGTCGCGGGCGTCCTCGAGCGCGCGGGAGAGGTCCCGGGCGGCCTCGGTGCGGTCATCGGGCACCCACACCTCGACGACGTTGCGGCAGGCGAGGAGCCTGGCCAGCCACTCGGCGTCGCGCCGGTCGTTCTTGCGGCCCCGGTCGGCCGCGGGCCGGTGCATCTTGGAGACGGCGCCCACGGCGCAGTCGACGCCGAGGGCGCGCAGGGCGCGGCACAGGTGGAAGCCGGTCGGGCCGCTCTCGTACACCGCCTTGGGCGACTCGAACCCCAGGACCCACTCGGCGACCGACGCCGGGTCGTAGCCGAACCTGGCCCGGACCACCTCGCCGGTCATGGGGTCGAAGGCGCATGCGGAGATGCTCCTCGCGTGGACGTCGAGACCGATGGCTGTGACATAATTGGACATGGCGGGCCCCTCTCCGTCGCATGTGGCGCGCGGCCACGGTTGGCGTTACGACCATTGTCGCCCGACCCACGATAGAGCTACAAGGGGAGGGGCTCCCAATGTTCAACTCATATCGTCTCGCGTCGCATGCCGAGGACGCTCTCCCTGATCGTCCCTCTGCACACACGGCGCGGGCGGACCGCCGATATGACGATCCGCCCGCGCGCCTCAGGGTCCCGCTGTCCTCGAATCCGCTATGCGGCGTACACCGCCTCGGCGGCGGCTGCTCCGGCGGCTATGTCCACCTGCGCCCCTGCGTCGAGCAGCGCCGAACCCAGGGCGAGCAGGCATGTCATAACGCAGTCTTTGCGGGCATTGGAGCCCATGATGCCCACGCGCCAGATTTTGCCCTGGAGCGGGCCGAAAGAGCTTGCGATCTCGACGGCGTAGTTTTCGAGCAGGGACGCTCGTACGGAATCGGTGACTCCGTCGGGGATCACGATGCCGACGACGTCGTTCATGCGCGTTGCCTGGTCACCGTAGAGCTCGAGGCCCATGCCGGAGACGCCGGCGGCCATGGCGGCGCCGTTCAGGCGATGGCGCTCGACGGCCTCGTCGATGCCCTCCTCGCAGATAAGGCGGAGCGTCTCGTGTGCGGCGTAAAGCATATGGGTGGCTTCGGTGTGGTGGTTGATGCGGCGCGGCCCCCAATAGTTCACAAGCTGGGGGAAGTCGAAGTAGTTGGAGCGGATGCGCTGCTCGGCGGGCAGCAGGTCGGCGGGGGAGTCGGCGATGCCCTCCTCGACCGACTCGCGCGCCTTCATGGCTTCGAACGCCGCCGGCGAGACGACGATGGGGGACATGCCCGCGGGCCCGCCCATGCATTTCTGCATGCCGGCGGTGGCGATATCGATGCCCCATTCCGCGCAGCGCAAATCGTTTCCCACGAAGGAGGCGGTGGCATCGGTCATGAGGAAAGCGCCTGCGGCATGGCAGATGTCCCCCAGACCCTCGAGCGGCTGCAGCATGGTGGTCGAGGTGTCTCCAGCGACGGTGCATACGAGCTTGGGCCGCGTCTCGTCGATGGCGGCGGCGATTTCTTCGATGGTGAAAACATGGCCCCAGTCCTTGGCGATCGTGGTCACTTCGCCGCCCACGCGCGTGGCGATCTCGGCCAACAGCAATCCGAAACGGCCTGCGGAGCATACAAGGACCTTGTCGCCCGGGGTGATGATGGACACGAGGGCGCACTCGATCGCGGCGCGCGAGGAGCCGTCGACCATGAGGGCTTCATAACCAGGCGCCTTGAAGCAGTAGCGCAGCATGTCCTGCACTTCGTTCATGATTCTGAGCATATAGGGGTCGAACTGACCGACCGTGGGGGCCGCCATGGCGGAAAGGATGCGCGGATCAACCGTGGTGGGTCCCGGAGCCATGAGCAGGCGGTGGGGCGGATTGATGCGCTGTATGCTTCGTACGTTGGAGGTTGCGGTCTGATTCATAGTCGGTCTCCCAGATTTAGGCATGTACTGACAAAAGCCTATCCCAACGAATGGTGCCGCATGGGATAAGAATAGATGCGAAATGCTGTCACAACAAGTAATTGACATCACTATTCCGTCGAGTTATATGCGCAGCTGTTTCCAGGGGGGGGTTCGTGCGACATGCCTCGATAACCGAAGATGGCGTTGACATGGCTTGCGCGGATTCCGTCATCGAGATGTCCGGTGAGGCCTTATGTTCAAATCGGGTATGCTCTCAGCGGGGATGACGCTTCGGCTCATCCCATACGCTTGGAAGGAGACCCGCCGTGCCGTCCAGCCAAACATCCGCATTGCCGGAAAACGATGCGATCCGTCCTCTCGGGGAGTCCGCGGAAGCCCCTTGCGCCCGGGCTCGATTCCGCACCGCTTCGGGGGAGCCCCTTGACGAGAAGCCCGCGCACATGACGCACCTGCTGGGCACGGCGCTGGTGAGCAAAGCGCATCCCCGCATCGTGCTGCGGGGCAAGTCGGACAGCCTTCAGGCCCAGATGCTGCTGGCGCGGCTCGCTGCGCTGGATGCCGGCGACGAGCGGACTTCGGAGGCGCTCGGGGAGCTCATCGCCTATGCGCGCGCCCTCATGGCCGCTGAGGTCGCCGATTCCGTCCCCGTGGAGCTCACCATGCTGGGCATGGATGCCGACCGTATCCACGAGGCGTCGCACGATCCCAAGCGCTGGATAGGGGTGGGGCACCTGCTGCCCGATGTGCGTATGGGCGCGGTCGCTTTGCACGTCAACGCGCTGCGGTGTGTGGCGCGCGAGGCCGAGCTCGCCTGCGTCGCGGCGTATGAGCGCGATGACGGATCGTGTGCGCGTCCCGATATGGTACAGGGCTACAACCTGTTGAGCAGCGCGTTGTACGTGCTCGAGCTGCTCGCCGCAGCGCGCTTCGAGCACCTGGGGTAATATAGGCGGATGCGGAGGCGCCTCCGTGCCCCGCTTGTGCCGGGCGCGCACGCGCCGCCGTACACAATGCATGTTGGCCCGACAGATGGTGCGGAGACGCACGGGGACGCCGCACGTGGCGTCGTCCTTGGGGGAATCGGGGTGCAAGGCCCCGGCTATACCAGTAACCGTGATTCCAGCGCACGGGAGCGCGAACTGCAGATCGGACAGCTCGCCCGCGCGGTAAAGGATGAGCCGGATCGCCTCTCTGTCTGAGATACGCCCGCGTGGCCGGGCGGGGCCCTGGAGAGAAAGGGTTTTCTAACCATGTCCAGACCTATACGGCCTGCGCTTCGCTCCGCCGGTTCCTGGCGGCGCTCGCTCGCCGCGGCACTCATCGCCGCACTGCTCGTGTGCCAGGTGCCCACGCCGGCCCTTGCGGAGATGGCCGATGCGGCCGCATCGTCCGCAGCGGCGGCGCAGCAGCAGGAGTCCGTCGTCGATGCCGCGGCATCCGGCGCCGGGCAAGACGCTGCAGCCGAAACGACGGAGGGCACCGCTGGCGATGCGGCCTCCGAAGCCGGAGGCGCCGCCGACCCTGCGACCGAATCGGTAGGGGATGGTGCGCTCGGCAGCGATTCCGCCGACACCGATACCTCCCAGGACGGCACGGATGCCGCCGAGGATCCGGCGGCGGCCGACGCCGTCGACGACGGGGGCGCCCCGTCCGCATCCGATGAGACCGCGGCCGAAGCTGGCGACCGGGACCGGGCCGTCACCGTCTCGGTCGCCGTGGTGGGCCCGGGCGCGGACGGCGTGACCGCGCGCTGGGCCGGCGCCGAAGCGCTGACGCTCGATGCCGGCTCCACCGCAGCCGATGCCTCCGAGGCGCTCTTCGAGCAGGCGGGCCTTGCGGCCGATACGGGCGTCGGCGCGTACGGCTGGTTCCTCAATTCCATCACCTCGCCCTACACGGGCGAGCAGCTGGGCTGGGATGGGGCCACGGGCCGCTACTGGCAGCTCTTCGTCGACGGCAAGCCGTCCGAGACGGGCGCCGGCGGCATCGAACTTGCCGACGGCATGGCCGTCACCTGGGCGTACTCGGCGTTCGGTGACGGCGTGCCCGAGGTGGATGCCCTCGAGGTCTCCGTCTCCGTGATCGGTCCCGACGCGAACGGCGCCGACGTGCGGTGGGCCGACGCCGCGCTGAAACTCGATGCCGGCTCCACCGCGGCCGACGCCTCCGAGGCGCTCTTCGCGCAGGCGGGCCTTGCGGCCGATGCCGGCATCGGATCGTACGGCTGGTATCTCAACTCAATCACCTCGCCCTATACCGGCGAGGCGCTGGGCTGGGACCAGCCGACCGGGCGCTACTGGCAGCTCTTCGTCAACGGGGAGCCGTCGGATACGGGTGCCGGCGGCGTGGTTCTTTCGGCGGGTGACACCGTCTGCTGGGCGTACTCCGCGTTCGGTGACGGCGTGCCCGAGACGTCTCCCGTCGTGCCCGACCCGGATGCGGAGCGGCCCGACTGGGAGAGCGCCTGGCCGGGATACGGCAGCTCCGTGCCCGAGGGTGCCGGCCTGCCCACCGGCGCGGTTTCCGAGTCCTGGGTTTCCCAGATGAAAGATCCTTCAGACTGGGCGACGAACGTCTCCGACCCGATCGTCGCGGGCGGCCGCGTCTTCGTGGCGGTCGGTTCCGAGCTGCGCCAGCTCGACCCCGCGACGGGCGAGGTGCTGCGCCGCGGCGCGCTTGCCGCCCCCATCGACTCGATCGCGCGCATGGTCTATACCGATGGCGTCGTGGTGGTGCCGCTTTCGGGCGGCCGCCTGCAGGCGCTCACGGCCGATGCGCTCACCACCGTCTGGGTGACGCCCACTCTCGCTGCCGGCGTGGCCGGCGCGCAGCAATCCTTGAGCTCGCTCACCGTGGGTGACGGCTGCGTCTACTTTGGCACCGCCGACGCCGACTGGTCGACCACCTACGGCGGCTATCTCGTGTGCGTCGACACCTCGACGGGCAAGGTGCTCTGGACGCAGCAGAACAAGGAGGCGGGATACTACTGGGCCGGCGCGGTCCGCGTCGGCGGCTTCCTCGCGATCGGTGACGACACGGGCGTCGTCCGCGTGCTTGACGCTGCGACCGGCACCGCCGTGTCCTCGCTGTCCGTGGGCGCCCGCGTGCGCTCGACGCTTGTTGCCGGCGCGGACGGCTCCACGGTCTACGCCGTCACCTACGACGGCGTGCTCCACCGTCTGGCGGTCGGCCAGGACGGCGCGATCGCCCAGACGGGCAGCGTCAAGTTCGCCAAGAGCTCCGTGGGCACCCCGACGCTCGTGGGCGGCAAGCTCTACGTGGGCGGTCAGTCCGAGGAGTACGTGCAGGTGAACAAATACACCAAGGCGTATCTCGGCGTGATGGCCGTGATCGATGCGGAGACGCTGTCCGTCGAGCGCGCGGTCTCCACCGTGGACGGCGCTCCGCTGATGGGCGACAAGAGCTCGGCCGACGTGATGGGCGCACCGGTCGTCGCGACCCGTGATGGCGAGACCTACATCTACTTCACGGCTAACTGCAAGCCGGGCGGCGTGTACCGCTACCGCGTGGGCGCCGCGTCGGCCGAGCTGGTCTACACCCCGTCCGAGGCGAATCAGAACTTCTGCATGGCCTCCATCGTCGTGGGCGACGACGGCTCGCTGTACTACGTCAACGATTCCGGCGCTCTGTTCGCGCTCGCGGGCGACGGCGTCCTCGTGCCCGAGACCCCGGAGACCCCTGAGACCCCTGAGACCCCGGAGGCGCCCGAGGTCCCGGAGACGCCTGAGGCTCCGGAGACCCCGTCGACGCCGCCTGCCGGCGAGAATCACGACGGCGGCAAGCACCAGGCCGGCGGCGCGGTCCCTGCGGGCAAGAAGCCCGTCGCCGCGCAGGCCGCGGGCAAGTCCGGCGAGACGGAGAGGGATGTTGGTGAGGAGAAGGGCGTGTCCGCAGATGAGGTGTCTGAGGACGCCTCCGGTACCCGCAAGGTGTCGGCCGCCGGCGTCGCGGTGGAGGGCTCCGTCGCTGCGTCCGGCATGAACCCGCTGGCAGTGGCCGGTGTCGTCGCGGGCGTCGCTGGCCTCGTGCTCGTCGGTGCGTACATGGCGATCGTGAGGAAGCGTGGCTAGCATGGCAGACGATATGGCAAGAGTTCCCGGTCGGCCGACGCCGGAAGGCGGCTCGCCGTCCGATACGCACCCGGAGCCCCGCCCCGTGCCGAACGGGTCCTTTGAGGCCCCCGCCGCGGGCGGGTCTCCTGCCGACGCCCCCGGTGCGGACGTCTCGGCGACCGACCGCGGGTCGTCGGCGCCATCCCCCGAAGACGCCCCCCGCGTCCCGTCCGTCCGGTTTCCCGGAACGGATGAGGGCGATGCGGGCACGGGCGCGCTCGAGGTTCCCGAAGCGCCTGCCGTTCGCCGTGCGCCCGCCGCGCTCGCCGGCGCGCTGGCGCTGGGCTGCGTCATCCTCATCGCCGTCTCCCTCGGCTTTGTGCGCCCCGCTGCGGACGGCAGCTGGTCGCTCGCGTGGGTCTTCGGTGCCTCCGGGTCCTCGTCGGTCGTCGAGATGGGCTCTGCGGAGGGCTCGACCGAGGACGCGGCCGCCGATGGCGCGGCAGACGGCGGGCAGGCAGACGGCGGGCAGGCCGAGCAGGACGCCGCCGCGCAGACCGGCGGCGCCAAGGGCGACGCCTCCTCGGATGGAGCATCTGCCGAAACCTCCGCATCCGGCACGGGCGCGGACTCGTCGGGATCGGGCGGGTCGTCGTCCGGTTCGAAGGGCGGGGGCTCTACCTCGCATGCGGGTTCGGCCGGCGGTACCTCGTCGAGCGGTGGCAACGCCTCCGCGCCCGCCCCGGATCCCGACACGGTGACCGTCACGGTGTCGGTGGATTCCTCGGCGGCGGACGGCTCGGTGTCGGGCGGCGGCACGTTCACCTTCGAGCGCGGGGCGACGGCCTACGACGCGCTGCTCGCCTGCGGCCTCACGGTGGGCGCCGAGAACTCGCCCATGGGCATCTACGTGTACTCCATCGGCGGCCTCGCCGAGAAGCAGTTCGGAGGCGGCAGCGGCTGGAACTATGCGGTCAACGGCTCCACGCCGGGCTTTTCCTGCGGGGCCTACGAGCTGTCCGACGGCGATGCCGTCAGGTGGTTCTACGTGACGGGCTGATCTGTCGGTCAGCGGTCTATGCCGCAGGTGCCATGACGTTCAAACGGGGGCGCGCGGGGAACATGGTCCCCGCGCGCCCTTCTTCATGGTGCTGGCGCTCTGAAGGAGGCGCTTCCCCTTCGGGGATGTCGGGCTGTCTGCGGCGCGGGCGGGGCGTGCCGTAGCTGCGGTTTCGACGCGCTGCCGCGTCTATGCTCATCACCCGTTGCGCACCGGGTGCCGCGATTCCGTTTCCCGCTTGATGCCGGTTTGCGTACCCTGCGCGCTCGGCCGACTAGAGCCCCGTGTTACGGGTATGCTTCGTCTAACTGTTGTAAAGCAAGTAGGAGATGATGCATCCATGTCGAACATCAAGATCGTCGCGATCGTCGGTTCGCTGCGCGAGGGTTCGTTCAACCGCGTTCTCGCCGCGGCCGCCGCGTCATCGTTGCCCGCTGCCGCCGAGATGGAGTTCCTCGATTACGGGGACGTGCCCTTCATGAACCAGGACATCGAGTTTCCCGCTCCCGATCCGGTCACGCGCGTCCGTAGGGCGGTCGAGGAGGCCGATGCGGTCTGGATCTTCACGCCGGAGTACAACTACGGCCTGCCCGCACCGCTCAAGAACGTGCTCGATTGGTTGAGCAGGCCGCTTGCGGCGGGCGACTACGCCACCCCGCGCCCGCTTACGGGCAAGCCGGTCGCCATCGCGGGCGCCGGCGGGCGCAACGCCGCCGCGGGCGCCCGCAAGGCCGCGTCCGACCTGCTCACCTACTTGGGTGCCCGTCTCGTCGGCGGGGAGGGGGAGGGTGTACGAGCCCGATGCGGAGGACCTGCGCCGCATCGGGGCGCAGGGCGAGGCGCTCATCGCCGCGCTCTGATAGGATACGGTACCGATCGCATGCGCGGGCGGGCCTGCAAGGGCCGTCCGCGCCCTCTGAAAGGACCTCTGCATGCTCGCTATCGGCTGCCATCTTTCCACCACCAAGGGCTACCGGGCCATGGGGGAGGCCGCGCTCTCCATCGGTGCGACGACCTTCGCCTTCTTCACGCGCAACCCGCGCGGCGGCAGCGCCAAGCCGCTCGACCCCGCGGACGTCTCGGCGCTCGCGCGCCTGCTGGACGAGAACGGCTTCGCGCGCCTGATCGCCCACGCCCCGTACACCTACAACCTGTGCTCGGCCAAGGAGGACGCCCGGGCGTTCGCCCTCGAGGCGATGGCCGACGACCTGCGCCGCCTCGAGATGCTGCCCGGCCACTACTACAACTTCCACCCCGGCTCGCACGTCAAGCAGGGCGCTGAGCGGGGGATCGAGCTCATCGTCGACGGCTTGTGCCAAGTCATGGCGCCCGGGCAGCGCACGGTCGTCCTGCTCGAGACCATGGCGGGCAAGGGCACGGAGGTGGGCTGCAGTTTCGAGGAGATCGCCGCGATCATCTCCGGGGTGGCAGAGCGCGCTCCCGAGCTCGCGCGCAACCTGGGCGTCTGCCTCGACACCTGCCACGTGAGCGATGCGGGTTACGATATCATCCACGACCTCGACGGGGTCCTTGCGGAGTTCGATCGCGTCGTGGGCCTCGACCGCCTGCGCGCCGTGCACATCAACGACTCGAAGAACCCGTGCGGGGCGCATAAGGATCGCCATGAGGTCATCGGGGCGGGGTACCTGGGGTCGTCGGAGCTCGGCGGCGGTGAGGACGTGCTCGCGCGCATCGTGCGCCATCCCGCCCTGCGGGATCTGCCGTTCATTCTGGAGACGCCGCACGACGACCTCGTGGGCTACGCGGGCGAGATCGCGTACCTGCGCGGCCTGGCCGAGCGGAAGGATGCGTAGGGGCCGGCGGGGCCGCGGCGCACGGATGCGGATGCCGTCCGACATGAGGCGGCGCGCAGGATGGGAGCGATAGGCGATGAAGAGAGTTGGCGCGGACGCAGCGGGCGCGGTGCCGGGCGCAGATGCGGGACACGAGGGCGATTCGGCGCCTTGGGGCAAGACCTACCGCCGAGGCCCGGTGATCATGCGCGGCAGCATGGTCCCGCAGGACACGACGTATGGGAACCTGCTGGAGCCCGAGGCGTCCACCGACTGGCTGCATATGGACCCCTGGCGCGTCATGCGCATCCAGGCGGAGTTCGTGGACGGCTTCGGCGCGCTCGCGGAGGTCGGTCCGGCCGTCGCCGTGTTCGGTTCGGCGCGCACCCCCGCAGACGACCCGATGTACGCCGCCGCCCACCGCGTCGGCTCCGAGCTCGCCGCACGCGGTCTCGCGGTCATCACTGGAGGCGGCCCGGGGATCATGGAGGCCGCCAACCGCGGCGCTGCCGAGGCGGGCGGCGTCTCGGTGGGGCTCGGCATCGAGCTGCCGTTCGAGGAGGGCCTGAACGAATGGGTCAACCTCGGCATGAGCTTCAGGTACTTCTTCGTCCGCAAGACGATGTTCGTCAAGTACTCGAGCGGTGCCATCGTGTTCCCCGGGGGCTTCGGGACCATGGACGAGCTGATGGAGCTCCTCACCCTCGTGCAGACGCATAAGGTCAAGCGGATTCCGATCGCCTTGATGGGATCGAGTTTCTGGGGCGGCCTGTTCGACTGGATCGAGGGCACCATGCGTCCAGCCGGGATGATCTCCGAGGTCGATCGCGACCTCGTGCACATTACCGACGACGTCGACGAGGCCGTGCGCCTCGTCTGCCCGTGACGCCTGCGCACCGCCCCGGCACGGCGATAGGCCGACCGTGGGCATCCGGGGCTTAAGCGGCACCTCGTCGCCCCTCGTCCGCCGGGGCGAAATGCGTCCCGATTTTCGCGCTTGTGAAAGCAGGGCCGACTCGCATCCGTTCGGGGGTGCGAGACGGCCCTGCTTTGTTTCGGTTGAGGCGCTCGGGCCGTCGTAGGGGAAGCCGGCGCCTACAGCGCGCTGCGGTAGATCGCGCGGGCGTCGTCGAGCGTGAGCTTCTTGAAGGAACCGAAAGACTCGCCGCGGTTGATGGCGAGGCCGGGCATGAGGTGCTCGATGTCGTCCTCGCTCATGCCGAACTCGGACAGCGTGCGGGGCATGCCGAGCGATACGAAGAAGTCCTGCAGTTCGTCGATCGTCGCTTCGACGGCGTCGCGGACGGCGCGCTCGGGCGTGATCTCCTCGTCGATATCCGACAGGTCGTCGACTGCGGGGTCCACCGGCTCGATGCCGAACACCTGGCTGCCGAAGGCGAGGAAGCGCTCGGGGTGCTCGCGCCAGACGTAGTGCATCCAGGCGGGGAAGATCACCGCGAGGCCCGCTCCGTGCGTGATGGAGGTGTCGAAGGCGGAAAGCTCGTGCTCGAGCCCGTGGCAGGTCCAGTCGCCGTCGCGGCCGGTGCCCGGGACGCCAAGGCCGCAGCCCGCCAGGCCGTTGTGCGCGAGCGTGCCCGCCCACATGAGGGCCGCGCGCGCGTCGTAATCCTGGGGATCATCCATGACGCGACCTGCCGCATCGATCACGGCGCGGATGATGCCGCAGGCGATGTTGTCGGTGACGTGTGCCGCCGGCTCGCCCGAGAAGAAGCGCTCCATGATGTGGGCGATCATGTCGGTGACCCCTGCGGCCGTCTGGTACGCCGGCAGGGTAAAGGTGAGCTCGGGGTCGAGGAACGAGATGACGGGACGGTTGAGATCGGTGTTGAGGCCGCACTTGAGGTGCTCCTCGTCGTTGCTGATCACGCAGGAGTTGGACCCTTCGGAACCGGAGGCGGGGATGGTCACCACGCAGGCGGTGTCGATGCGCGCGGCGGGGACGGCGCGCTTGCGGAAGAAGTCCCATACGTCGCCGTCATAGACGGCGCCCACGGCGATGGCTTTCGCGGCGTCCATGGTGGACCCGCCGCCCACGGCCAGAATCAAGTCGACGTCGTGCTCGCGCGCGAGCACGACTCCCTCGCGCACGGAGGCGATCTCCGGGTTGGGTCGGACGCCGCCGAGCTCGACGTGTCCGATGCCGCTGGCGTCAAGCGAGGCCTTCACGCGGTCGAGGGTGCCGCAGCGCACCACGGAGCCGCCGCCGTAGACGAGAAGCGCGCGCCGGTAACCTGCCGTCTCGAGCTCTGTGCCCACGCGGTCGCAGACCCCGCGGCCGAAGACGAAGCGGGTGGGGGAGTAGAAGGTGAAGTCGTTCATGGGTTCCTTTCGGTCAGAGGGAGGCGCACCGCGCCTCGCGTCGGGGTCTTTGCGCGCCTTGCGGGGCTAGAAGCCGAGGCTCTCGCCGACGAGGATGACGTGGATGCGCCCTGCGTGGCGCGAGTGCCGGGTGATGACCTCCTGGCAGCACATGCAGCCCGCGGCGTGGCAGTCCGCGCAGAATCCGGTCGCCTCGCAGGGCGTGCCCGTGTGCAGGCGCGCGGCGTTCATGGGGCAGGCGACGGCGCGGACGCGCGCCAGGCCGCTCGCGACATCGGGGACTACCTTGTTCATGCCGCAGATGACGAGCACGTGCTCCGGTCCGTGGACGAGCAGCGAGAGGCGGTCGCCGTTGCCGTCGATGTTGACGAGCTCGCCCTTCTCGGTGATGGCGTTGGAGCTCATGATGAGCCAGTCGGCGCTCGCGCGGTCGCGCCACATGGCGCGCTTCTCGTCGTCGGTGATCGCCTTCGTGCGGTCGAGCATGCGGTAGTCGCCCGCCTCGAGGGCGGCCTTGAGGCCGGATTCGGTGAAGCTCACCGAGCCGCCCCAGGTGACGGAGGATCCCGCCTCGATAAGGTCGAGCGCTGCGGCCACCGCCTCGTCTGCGGTCGCGCACCAGCGGCCCTCCATGTTCCTGAGCTTGAGGTTCTTGATGATGGTCTTGGCCTGGACGGCCCAAGCCGCCTTCCTGATCTCGTCCATATCCGCCTTCCTTCCGATATCGTTTCCATGCGAGACGATTATACGCCGCGCGTCGCGGCGACCGCCGTCCTGCGCGGTTCGGAGACATCATGCGCACGCGAGGCCGCGCGTCCGCATCGCGTGCCGCCTCGCGCTGCCGCGGGCCTCCTTCTCCGCCGAGCGCGTGCTAGGGGCGCCCTCGTCCGTGCCGCTCGATATCGCGCATGTCGTCGAAGGCGATGCAGAGCGATCCCAGGTGCAGGCGGCGAAAGGTCAGCTCTATATCGGACACGATCCCGGTCCGGGCGACGTAGCCGTCGCGGTCGTAGTAGGTGACGCGCACGAGGTCCCCCTTCTTCGTCTGCATTATCGCCCGGGAGAGCGCCACGGCCTCCTCCTCCGTGAGCTCGTGGCGCGGCTCCACGATGCGCTCCTGCTCGCGTACCAGGTCGTAGTAGCCGGTGAGCGCTGCGAAGGGCATGAACTGCGCGGCTCGGCTCGCCCGTCGCCTTCCGTCGGCGCGCGTCCGCGCCCCGTCCGCCGGGCCGTCTGCGTGCGGGCTTGTCGTGCCGGCCGGATTCGCCTCGGCCTGCGGGTCCTGCGGCACGGTCTCGAACGCGAGCGTTCCCCACGGCGTGTCGACGCGGCGCGTCTCCCGATTGCTAGGCATGGTGTCCTCCCACCTGCTCGTTGCGCTCGCGCCCCGTTGCCTCCGTGCGCAGGCTCACTCCTTTGAGAAGGGAGTTCTTCCCGTATTTGCCGTGCACGGCGATAAGGGTCCGCGCGAGCTTCCGCTCGTCTCCATCGGCCTTCGGGTCGCTGAAGAGGTCTGTCGTGGCGAAGTCCTCGGGCAGCAGGTTGCCGAAGCCGATATTGATGCGCTTGATGGGCCGGGCCGCATCCACGGTCTGCGACCAGAGCACGTCGAAATAGCCCATGAGGCGCCTGAAGGAGTTCGTGCGCTCGCCGAGCTTGCGCGAGGTCTCCGCGTACCCGTATGCGCGCCGTCCCGCCCGCGTGCGCGCCCCGTGCTCACCGCGAAAGACTTCGCCCGGCATGGCCGCCGGGGCGCCCTGGGCGGCTGCGGCGGGGCGGCGCTCGGCGGCCGGTCGCGGAGCGCGCGGCGGCAGGCTGGGCGCCGCGCGCTCCCCCGGGCCCGCGACCCGATCGGGCAGCAGGCCCTCCGTGCTCAAGCGGCGCGTGCCGCAGGCGTCGACGAACTGGGCGGTGCCCGAGGCGCCGATCCGCGCCGTCTCCCGGGCGTCGTTCGCGTACCCCACGAAGAGCGAGACCTGCCCGCACACCGCCTGCTTTTCGACGAGGTCGAGCACCGAGGCGTGGACCATCTCCCGAAGCACCGTGTAGGCCTCTTCGTAGCTGTAGGCCCGTGCGAGCACCTGCCCGCTCGTCGTGCTGGCGGCTTCTGGGCGGTACGCGTGTATCTCGGCGATGGTGCAGGGCTCGCGGCCGTGGGCGTGGTCGATGAGGTACTCCGCGTTCACCCCGAACTCCCGGTAGAGCACGCGCTCGTCGAGGGCGGCGACGCCGCGCAGGTCGTGGACGTTGAGGTGCGCCAGGCGCCGTGCGATGCCCGGGCCTATGCCCCAGATGTCGGTGATGGGTCGATGGGTCCACACCGTATCGCGAAACGCCTGCTCGTCCAGGACGCCTATGCCGTTCGGATCGTTCTTGGCGCAGATGTCGAGCGCGACCTTGGCGAGGAAGAGGTTGGGTCCGATGCCCGCCGTGGCGCAGATGCCGCACCGCCGCCTCACGGCGTCCATGAGGTTGCGGGCGAGGCCCTCGGCGCTCACGCCGTAGCGGGGGAGGTAGGCGGTGGCGTCGATGAAGCACTCGTCGATCGAGTAGACGTGGATGTCCTCGGCGCTCACGTACTCGAGGTAGATGCCGTAGATCTGCGCCGACACCTCCATGTATCGCCGCATGCGCGGCTTCGCCATGATGTAGTCGATTCCGGGGGGTATCTCGAAGACGCGGCACCGGTTGCGCACGCCCAGGCGCTTCATGGCGGGGCTGACGGCGAGGCATATGGTGCTCGTCCCGCGGTCCGGGTCCGCGACGACGAGATTCGTCGTGAACGGGTCGCGCCCTCGCTCAGCGCATTCCACGCTCGCGTAGAACGTCTTGAGGTCGATGCAGATGTACGTGCGTCGTTTCTCGTCGCGTGTCGTCATGGGCCCCTTCTTTCTCGCCAAACACGTGTTCGATGATAAAGATGAAACATATGTTCGTCAAACGCGCAGGTAGGATGAGCGGATGCGTGTAAACCCCCCAGGTCAGAACAACGGCACGGCACGCCCGTGCTAAGAAAATCGATGAATCTTGACGGATATGTGCGAGCGATGGGAGCGCATGCGCGTCTTCGTTCGCCCGCGCGGGGCCGCTAGAATGGCTCTTCGCGTCCGGCGCGCGCCCGCGTGCCCGGTGTTCCGACATGCCGAACGAAAGGGTGGAATCATGAACGACAGCGGCCATCTGAGGGGATCCGGTTCGCTTCGGGCGTATTCGCTGCGGCTCGTCGCGCTCATGCGGGCCCATCGCCGCCTCGTCGTCGCGCTGGCGGCCCTGTCGGTGTTCCTGGTGCTGCTCGCGCGCATTCTCGCCGGCGACATCATGGCGCTCGACCGCGCCGCGTACGCGTTGATCGTCGAGAACCTGCGCGCCGGTTGGCTGACGCCGATCATGGAGGGGTTCTCGGCGCTGGCGACCCCCGTCGTGCTCGTCACCCTGCTGCTCGTCATCGCTGCGTTCGCCCCCGGTGCGCGGCCGGGCTGGTGCTGCGCGCTCAACCTCGCGCTCTCCACGGTGGTGAACCTTGTGCTCAAGGCGCTGGTCGCCCGTCCCCGTCCCGAGGGGTTCCGGCTCGCGCAGGCCTCGGGCTTCAGCTTCCCCTCGGGCCACTCGATGGCCGCCATGGCGTTTTTCGGCCTCATCATCTGGTTCGTCTGGCGCTACGAGCGCAATCCCCGGATGCGCGCCGGGCTCACGGCGGCGTTCTCCTTCATCATCCTCATGATCGGCGTGAGCCGCGTCTACCTGGGCGTGCACTACGCTTCCGACGTGGTGGGCGGGTTCTGCGCCGCGCTCATCTGGCTCGCGCTCTACACCCGCATGGCCGTCCCGCTGTTCATGGGCGCGGACGGGGCGTCCCCGGATCTTTCGGAGGGCGGCGGGGAGAGCCGATCGTCGTAGGGCGCTGCGCACCTCGGCCCGTTTCTGCCCAGACCTTAAAGTAATCCCAGGATAACTTATGGAGTATCCATGGATGGGGCGGGACGGAGGGACCGGTCGGCAATAGTTCGCTATAGTTAACTTATCAACGGACGGGGCAGGCGATATATAAGAACCCTCCGGTGCGAACAGGACCGCATCCTCCCCTCTGTGCGGTCGAACGTATGGCATGAGAGGCCCGCTGGCGGATGAACCGAGCCAGCGGGCCTCTCGTTGTGTCGGGGGCCGATCCGGCCGCCCCGTTATGTTCTTCGGCGCCGCGTGCAGGCGAATGGCCTGGGCGCGCGAGCGGGCGGGGGCCCTTAGTAGACCATGCCCATCGCCTCGCGAACCTCGGCGAGCGTGGCCTCGGCCACCTCGTTGGCGCGGCGGTTGCCCTCGCGTAGCACGTCCTTGACGTAACCCATGTCCTGGACGAGCTCCTCGCGGCGGGCGCGGATGGGGGCGAAGTACTCGTTCACGCTCTCGGTGACGTACTTCTTGAGCGCGCCGGAGCCGCCCATGCCGATCTCCTCGGCGATCTCGACCTCGGAGCGGCCGGTGCAGATGGCGGCGGTGGAGAGCAGGCCGGACACGCCGGGGCGCGCCTCGGGGTCGAATGTGATCATGCGCTCGCCGTCCGTCTGGCTCTTCTTGATGCGCTTCGCGGTCTCCTCGGCGGTCATCGAGATGTTGATGGCGTTGCCGTAGGACTTGCTCATCTTGCGGCCGTCGAGGCCCGGCAGCAGCGGCGTGTCGGACAGCAGCGCGTCGACCTCGGGGAACACCTGGCCGTAGCGGTTGTTGAACTTGCGCGCGATCGTGCGGGTGAGCTCGATGTGGGGGAGCTGGTCACGGCCGACGGGGACCACGTTGCCCTTGCAGAACAGGATGTCGCAGGCCTGGTGCACGGGATAGGTGAGGAGCAGGCCGGTGAGCTCGTGGCCGGAAGCCTCCATCTCGGCCTTCACCGTGGGGTTGCGCTGCAGCAGCGCCTCGGAGACGAGCGAGAGGAAGGGCAGCATGAGCTGGTTGCATGCGGGAACCGCGGAATGCGCGTAGATCATGGTCTTGTCGGGGTCGAGGCCGCAGGCCAGGTAGTCGATGACCATGTTGTAGACGTTGTCCTGGATGTTGTCCGTGCTGTCGCGGTCGGTGATGACCTGGTAGTCGGCGATGAGCACGTTGGTGTGCACGCCCAGCTCCTGCAGCTCGACGCGGCTCTTGAGCGTGCCGAAGTAGTGCCCGAGGTGCAGGCGGCCGGTGGGGCGGTCGCCGGTGAGCATGGTGTACTTCTCGGGGTGCAGCGGGAGGTCGGCGCGGATCTGGTTGCTGCGCTCCAGGCTGACTTCGTAGCTGAGCTCGTTGGGCATGATGGCTCCTTTGTGGGTCGTCGGGTTCGAGATGGGGTGCGCGCAGGGGCTGCGCGGTCGGGTGCCGGTTGCCGGGTCAGCCCTTGCGGCCGTCTCCGGAATCGCGGTGGTGCAGGCGGTCCAGGAGCTCCTCGCGGTGTTCGTGCTGCGTCCTGGCCTCCTCCTCGAATGCGGGGTTGTCGGGCCCCACGAGTTCGTCTCCATGGGTCTTGGGGTTGTAGTGGTGTCGCAGGACCGGCTCGAACAGGTGCAGCCGAGCCGCGAAGAACGCGGAGCAGGCGAGCAGCGCGACGAAGATGACGACGCGCGTGATGACGTCCACCTGGTTGATGGCGGCGGCGCCCACGGAAAGCAGGATGCACCAGGCGTAGATGAGCAGGACGGCCTGACGCTGGTCGTAGCCCTCCTGGATCAGGCGATGGTGGATATGCCCCTTGTCGGCCTGCCCGATGCTCACGTGCGCGCGCATGCGGCGCACGATGGCGGAGAGCGTGTCGATGATCGGCACGCCGGCGACGATGAGCGGGATGATGAGCGAGGTGAGGGCGGCGGTGCGCTGGACGCTGAGTAGCGAGATGGCGCCGAGGCAGAAGCCGAGCAGCAGCGAGCCGGAGT
Organism: Collinsella phocaeensis; assembly: GCF_900119895.1. Lineage (GTDB taxonomy): Bacteria > Actinomycetota > Coriobacteriia > Coriobacteriales > Coriobacteriaceae > Collinsella > Collinsella phocaeensis. The sequence continues at coordinate 808,652 of NZ_FQLR01000004.1, forward strand.
CGCCGAGGAAGATGCTCGCGGGATGGAAGTTGTAGCGAAGGAACGCCAGGCAGGCCCCAACGAGCGCGATGGCGAGCGCTGCGGCGTCGGGGCGGTGCGCCAGCACGGCGAAGGAGAACATCGAGACGGCGGCGATGCCGGTGATGCCGCAGGCGAGCCCGTCGAGCCCGTCGATGAGGTTGATGATGTTGGTGAAGGCGACCAAGTAGACGATCGTGATGGGGTAGGCGAGCCATCCGAGCTCGATGTCGGGCCCGCCGAGCGGGTTGGAGATGGCGTGGATGACGAGGCCGCCCGACACCGCGACGACGGCCGCGAGGCCCTGCCCCGCGAGCTTGGTGCGCGGCTTGAGCTGCCAGATGTCGTCGACGGTGCCCACGGCCGTGACGATGGCGAGCGCCACGGCGAGGATCGGGTACTCGACGTCGAGGCTGGGGTGCGGCACGAGGACCGGGGGCCAGCCCCAGAACCAGGTGCCGATGAGCTGGACGGTGATGCCGACAGTGATGCCGAAGGCCACGGCGAGCCCGCCCAGGCGGGGCACCGGGCGCGTGTTGATGCGGCGCTTGGAGGGGTAGTCGACGGCGTCGAGGCGCACGGCGAGCCGGCGCACGAGCGGCGTCGTGATGAGCGTGGCGACAAAAGCCGCGAGCGCCACGCAGATGTCAGGCAGGAACAGGCCCATATGCACGAGATACCGCCGTATCTGCTGGAAGGTTCACAATCTCATCCATGATACCGGAGTTGAGGCGAAAGGGGACACACCCGCTCCTCCACCACGACGATACCAAACTCGCGCCGGCCGCCCCGGAGGGCGCCGTGCCAAAAGGGACGCACCCTTTCGGCACGCGGGCGCCGCGCAGGCGGCCCCGGAGCGCCGGGCCGCGCGCCCCTTCGGCACGGCGCCCTCCGACCGGCGCGGCGCCGGATTCCGCGGCCGCCCGTGCCGCGAGGGCCTATCATGGAACGGACGGTACCGCGCCGCGCCGCCCGCGGCGGACAAAGGGAGTGATGCTCATGGCAGACCGCAAGGACAATCCGAGGAAGGCCGCCCGCGCCCGCGAGGCGGCGGCCCACACCGAGCAGATGGCCGCCCGCTACGGCCGCGAGATCGAGGCGTGCGCCGCCGCGGCGCGCCGCGTCGAGGGCGCGCCCGCGGTCGAGGTGGAGGGCCGCGTGCCGAGCGTGCGCGTCCTCGACTCCGACGCGGTCTCCGCGATTCTGGAGAACGGCCGCGGCCGCGCCCAGTTCTGCGATCTCGCGGTCCTGGACTTCGCCTCGTTCGTCAACCCGGGCGGTGGATACGTCCGCGGCTCGATGGCCCAGGAGGAGGCGCTCTGCGCCGAGTCCTACCTCTACAACGTGCTCGAGGGCATGGGGGACTGGTACGCCGAGAACCGCCGCCGCAACCTCAACTGCGAGCTCTACCGCAACCGCGCGCTCGTGGTTCCCGCGGTGCGCTTCGCCCGCGACCGCGTGCACGCCTACGCCGACGTGATCGTCGCGGCGGCCCCCAACCTGCGCCGCGCCCGCGCCGATTACGGCGTCGCCGACGAGGTCGCCGCCGACGCGATGCGCGACCGCATCCGCTTCGCCCTTTCGCTCATAGACGCCCAGGGCCGCGAGAAGGCCGTCCTCGGCGCGTTCGGCTGCGGCGTGTTCGGGTGGGACGCGAGCGTCGTCGCCGAGATGTTCCGCGAGGAGCTCGCCGGCGGTACCCATGGGCTTTCCGAGGTCGTCTTCGCCATCCCGCACGCCCGCTACGATGACAACCTCGCCCGCTTCGAGCACGCCTTCGCAGCGTTCCCCGAGGTGAATCCCGCTTCCTACGACGACGTGGCGGCGCGGCGCGCCGAGGCCCGCGCCGCCGAGGAGGCCGCGCGCGAGGCCGAGCGGGACGACGACTGGCGGCAGTACCTGTAGCGCCCGGACGCGGGCCGTCTCGCATCCACGGGCCGTCCGATATGCGCGAGGCCCCTGGCCTTCGTGAGCCGTTCGGGCTCGCGGCGGTCAGGGGCCTCTTTGTTTGCCCCGGCGGCTTCCGCGCGGCCCCGTGCGCCGACGTCGCGCGAACCCTCGTCGCTTCGGGATGGTCCATCCGCGAACGATTCATTGCCGTCCACCGTCTTTAATGCAATCAAGTTTATGTGTTTTGCTACAAACGAGAAACCCGCTGCTGAAAGGAGAGACCCTTCATGGCACGACTTCACGTTATGGAGCGCACGCAGGCGGAAGCGGTTATGTCCGACCTGCATGACGCGTTGGGCCGGCGCCTCGCCGCGCGCTCGCTGGCCCCTTGTCCCGTCGAGTTTACCGCCGCCCTTGTCAACATGTGCGCGACGCAGAGTTGCGGCAAGTGCACGCCCTGCCGAATCGGCCTCGGCGTGCTCTCCGACCTTCTCGAGGACGTCTTGTCCAATCGCGCCGACGAGCTCACGTTGCACCATATCGAGCAGGCGGCGGAGACCATCTACCTGTCGAGCGACTGCGCCATCGGGTACGAGGCGGGATCCATGGCGCTCGCCGCCATCCGCGGGTTCCGCGACGACTTCGAGCACCACGTCCGCACCGGGTCATGCGGCTTCGGGCAGAACGACCGCGTGCCGTGCGTCGCCGGCTGCCCGGCGAACGTCGACATTCCCGGCTACATCTCGCTCGTCGAGGCGGGGCGCTTCACCGACGCCGTCCGCCTGATCCGCAAGGACAACCCGATGCCCATCGTGTGCGGCCTCGTCTGCGAGCATCCGTGCGAGATGCACTGCCGCCGCGGTATCGTGGACGACCCGCTCAACATCCTCGCCCTCAAGCGCTACGCGTGCGAGCACATGGAGCGCGACTACCGTCCCAAGATCGCCGACGCCACGGGCAGGCGCGTCGCCGTCGTGGGCGGCGGGCCCGCCGGCATCTCGTGTGCGTACTACCTTGCGCTCATGGGCCATGCGGTCACCATCTACGAGCAGCGCGCCCACTTGGGCGGCATGCTCCGCTACGGCATTCCCGACTACCGCCTGCCGCGCACCGAGCTCGATGCCGAGATCCAGTGGATCTTGGATTGCGGCATCGACGTCAAGCTCAACGCATCCGTGGACGGCGACGGGCTGCGCGCCCTGCGCGACGAGTACGATGCCGTCTACCTCGCCATCGGGGCCCATCTCGACAAGAAGCTCGGGCTCCCCGGGGAGGACGCGCGGGGAGTCGAGAGCGCGGTGGGCATGCTGCGCGCCATCGGCGACGGCGAGCTGCCCGATTTCTCCGGCGAGCGCGTCATGGTCGTGGGCGGCGGCAACGTCGCCATGGACGTCGCCCGCTCCTCGGTGCGCCTCGGCGCCAGCAAGGTCATGGTGGCGTACCGCCGCCGCATCTGCGACATGACGGCGCAGGACGCCGAGATCGCCGGCGCCCAGGCGGAAGGGTGCGAGATCTTGGAGCTCAACGCCCCGGTCCGCGTCGAATGCGATGCGGACGGCCGCGTCGCCGGGCTCGTCGTGCAGCCCCAGATCATCGGCGAGCCCCGGTGGGGGAGGCCCGCCCCGCGCGCCGCGGCGGCTCCCGAGCGCCTCGTCGCCTGCGACCGCATCGTCGTCGCGATCGGGCAGGACATCGACTCCGCGCCGTTCGAGGCGCTGGGCATCCCTTGCTCGCGCGGGAAGGTCGAGGCGGCCGAGGACGGATCCATCGAGGGCTTCGACGGACTCTATGCCGGCGGCGACTGCCAAAGCGGCCCTGCGACCGTCATCCGCGCCATCAACGCGGGCAAGGTCGCCGCTGCCAACATCGACCGCTACCTGGGCTTCGACCACAAGGTCTCGCTCGATGTCGAGCTTCCGCCCGTGCAGTTCAAGGGCAAGCGCCTCTGCGGGCGCTGCGAGCTGTCCGAGCGCGAGGCGGCCGAGCGCGTCGGCGACTTCGAGATGGTCGAGATCGGGCTCACCGAGGAGGAGGCGATGCAGGAGGCGTCCCGCTGCCTGCGCTGCGATCACTTCGGCTTCGGCGCCTATCGAGGGGGAAGGACCTTCCAATGGTAAAGCTCACGATCGACTCCCGCGAGGTCGAGGTCGCGGAACACACCACCATCCTCGACGCCGCCCGCGCGGCGGGCATCGAGATCCCGACGCTCTGCTACCTGAAGGACTTGAACGAGGTGGGCGCGTGCCGCGTGTGCGTCGTCGAGGTGGAGGGCATCGACCAGCTCGTCGCCGCGTGCAACAACTGCGTGCTCGACGGCATGGTGGTGCGCACCAACAGCCCCAAGGTGCGCATGGCGCGCAAGGTCAACGTCGAGTTCCTGCTCTCGCGGCACGACTCGGAGTGCACGAGCTGCGTGCGCTCCGGCAACTGCTCGCTGCAGTCGCTCGCCAACGACCTGGGCATCCCGCGCCTGCCGTACGCCAAGCACCTCACGCACGAGCACAGCGGCTACTCCTATCCGCTGATCCGCAACAACGACAAGTGCATCGGCTGCCTGCGCTGCATCCAGGTGTGCGAGAAGGTCCAGGCGACCGGCGTGTGGGACCTCACGAGCCGCGCCGCGCACACCGCGGTGAACGTCGCCGGCGGCATTCCGCTGCCGCAGACCGACTGCGCGCTGTGCGGGCAGTGCGTGACGCATTGCCCCACCGGCGCCCTGCGCGCCCGCGACGACACGTATCGGGTCTTCGACGCCCTCGGCGACCCGGACAAGGTCTGCGTCGTGCAGATCGCCCCCGCCGTTCGCACCGCATGGGGCGAGGCCTTCGGCCTTGCGCCCGAGGAGGCGACGGTCGAGCGCCTGGGGGCCGCGATGCGGCAGCTCGGCTTCGACTACGTGTTCGACACGAACTTCAGCGCGGACCTCACGATCATGGAGGAGGGCTCGGAGCTGCTCGAGCGTCTCGCGCACGCCGACGAGGACGGGGTGCGGTTCCCCATGTTCACCTCGTGCTGCCCGGGCTGGGTGCGCTTCGTCAAGTCGCATTACCCCGATATGGTCGATCAGGTCTCCACGTCCAAGTCTCCGCAGCAGATGTTCGGCGCCGTGGTCAAGACCGCGTTCGCCGAGCGCATCGGCGTCGAGGCGGATCGCATCTTCAGCGTCTCGATCATGCCCTGCATCGCCAAGAAGGCGGAAGCCGCGCTGCCCACGATGACGGGGGAGGGCGGCGCGCCCGACGTCGACGTCGCGCTGACGGTGCGCGAAGCGGTGCGCATGGTCAAGGCCTCGCACCTCGATGTGCGCGGGCTGCCCGAGGACCCCTTGGACGACCCGCTCGGCTACGGCACGGGCGCCGCGGTGGTGTTCGGCGCCACGGGCGGCGTCATGGACGCGGCCCTGCGCAGCGCCTATTTCCTGGCGACGGGCGAGAATCCCGACCCGGACGCCTTCCGAGACGTCCGCGGCCTGCGCGGATGGAAGGAGGCGACCTTCGATTTGGGCGGCACGCCGCTCAACGTCGCCGTGGTGCACGGCCTGGGCAACGCGCGCGACCTCATCGAGGCCCTGCGCTCAGGGGAGGCCTCATACGATTTCGTCGAGGTCATGGCCTGCCCCGGCGGCTGCGTGGGCGGGGGCGGCCAGCCCATATGCGACGGGGTCGAGCCGGCGGGCGAGCGCGGCGAGGTGCTCTGGGGCCTGGATGCCGCCTCCGAGGTGCGCTTCTCCCATGAGAACGCGCATGTCGCCGAGCTCTACGATGCGTACCTGGAGCACCCGCTCTCCGATCGCGCCGAGCGGCTGCTGCATACCGATCATCATGGCTGGAGCATGCCGATCGGATAGTCGGCGGGCGCGTGAGCGCTCCATCCGTCCGCGCGGCGGGGATGCGCGCCGCGCGGACGCGATCGGACTCGTGCGGACCTCGCGCGCCGCCTGCGGCCGTCTCGGCCTTGCGGCCCCGATCGGCTAATGTTGCCAAGGTGATCTACTTTATTGCATAAAAGAATATCTCGCGGTATGGGGTTGAGGGTGCCTTCGGGCACCCTCAACCCCATACATAGGAGCAGATTATTGCAAACCCTCGAGGACATGCGTGAATAAAAGTACTACGATTATGCATGATGTATCCGACGAGAGAAACAGGTTCCCATGTCATCAGAGCAAACGGAAGCGGCTTCGAAGCCGTCCGCGGCAGGCGCCCCGCCCGCCACGGAGAAGGTCATGATCTCCTCCTACACCATCCTGATCGTCATCACGGTCCTCGTGGGGCTGGCGACCATCGTGCTCGCCCAGTTCATGCCCGACGTCACCGCCGCGTCGGTCTCCGACATCCTCGTGTCACCCATCTCGGGCTTCCTCGACGGCATCGAGGTCTCGCTCTTCCTGCTCATCCTGGGCGGCTGCCTGGGCATCGTCAACAAGCTCGGCGCGCTCGATGCGGGCATCGCTGCGCTCGTGAAGCGCCTGCACGGGCGCGAGACCGTGCTCATCGCCGTCATCATGGCGGTGTTCGCGCTGCTCGGCTCCACGTACGGCTTCTGCGAGGAGACGATCCCGTTCTACGGCCTGCTCGCCGCGACCATGTACGCCGCGGGATTCGACACCATGGTCGCCGCCGCGACCGTGCTGCTCGGTGCCGGCGTCGGCTGCCTGGGCTCCACGGTCAACCCCTTCGCGTGCGGCGTGGCCATCGACTCGCTCGCCAGCGTGGGGCTGGAGGTCAACCAGGGGGTGGTCATCGTCCTGGGCGTCATCCTCACCGTGGTGAGCTACCTCATCTCGCTGTTCTTCATCCTGCGCTACGCCAACCGCGTGCGTCGCGACAAGGGCTCGACCATCCTGTCCCTGCAGGAGCAGCAGGCGTCCGAGGAGGCCTACGGCGAGAACGCCGAGGCCGCCGACGGCCCCGCCGTGCTCGAGTTCACCGGCAAGCGCAAGGTGGCGCTGGCCCTGTTCGGCTTCTCCTTCGCGATCATGATCTGCGGCTTCATCCCGTGGGAGGACTTCGGCGTCGACATCTTCGTCGCCGGCGGCGTATACGACGAGGCCGCCGAGACGTGGGCGACCATGCCGTGGAGCGGCCTGCTCACGGGCAACCCGCTCGGCGAGTGGTACTTCAACGACGCCTCCGTGTGGTTCTTCATCATGGCCATCGTCATCGGCATCCTGGGCGGTCTGCGCGAGAACGAGATCGTCGACGGCTTTTTGGACGGTGCCGCGGACATGATCGGCGTCGCCCTCATGGTCGGCCTGTCGCGCGCCATCTCCATTCTCATGGGCGAGACCGGGCTGGACATGGTCATCCTGAACAACGCCTCCGCCGCGCTCGAGGGCACCTCGGCCCTCGCGTTCGGCCCCATCAGCTACCTCGTGTACCTCGGCCTGTCCGTCGTCATCACCTCGACGTCGGCGCTCGCCACGATCTCGATGCCCATCCTGGGGCCGCTCGCGGCGAACCTCGGCTTCCCGCCCGAGGTCATCATCACGATCTTCTGCGCGGCCAACGGCCTGGCGAACCTCTTCTCGCCGACGGCGGTCTTCCTGCCCGGCCTGCTCCTTGCGCGCGTCCAGTACCCCACGTGGCTCAAGTGGGCGCTCGCGCCCATCGTCGCGATCGCGGTCGCGAGCGTGGTCATCTGCACCGGCGCCCTCATGGTGCTGTAGGCGCGCCCGGCCCTGCCGCCGGGCGACGAGAGGCCGTCCGGCGTCCGTCCGCCCCGCCGGTCCCCGGCATCGGTCTGCGCCCCTCGCGCGAACCCCTCGTCGCGCGAGGGGCGCCTGACCCTCCGGCCGTGCGCCTTCGCGGCTGGAGGGTACTTTTTCTATAGAAGCGGCGGGCATCGCTGCGACTCGACGCCGGCCGGCTTCACCCTGACGTAAGATTTAGCAACGAATGGACTATGTGGGCGTCGCTTGGGCGCTGAGGGATGGGGGCGCAATGGGACGTCTTGGCTATATCTTCCGATGCATCGCGCATATGGACTACGCGGCGCTGTTCGACACGGTGGGCGCGGTGCACGAGCGCAGCGGCAAGAACCGCGCGGGCCTCTTTGTCGACATCGTGAAGTGCGGCTTCAAGTTCGGAGCCGGCTACAAGGACTACCTGCTGCTCGAGTTCGAGACGATGACCGACGCCCAGCGAGCGACCTTCGTCACCCGCGGCGTCAACAACTCGATCGTGAAGATGCTGAACGATCCTGCGTACTACCACATCTTCGACAACAAGAACGAGTTCTACACCGCGTTCGCGAAGTACCTCCACCGCGCGTGGCTCGATTTCGGCCGTGCGTCCAAGGACGAGGCCTGCGCGTTTCTGGAGGGCCGCGAGCAGATCATCGCGAAGCCGCGCGACGCGGCATGCGGCGTGGGCGTGGAGAAGCTCGTCCGCGCGGACTTCGACTCGGTCGACGCTATGTACGACTACCTCGTGCGCGCTGAGGCCGACCTGATCGAGGACGTGGTCATCCAGCATCCCGACATGGCCCGCATCAATCCGGGCTCGGTGAACACCGTCCGCGTCTACACCGTGCTCTCCGACGGCGAGGCCAACGCGGTGTACGCCTGCATCCGCATGGGCAACAGCGACCGCCCCGTGGACAACATCAACGCGGGCGGCATGTACTCGCCCATCGATATGGAGACGGGCAAGATCGCCGGCCTCGCGTGCGACAAGCAGTTCAGGGTGTACGAGGCCCATCCGCGCACCGGCACCGTGCTCACGGGCTATCAGATCCCGATGTGGGACGAGGTGATCGCGATGTGCTGCGAGGCGGCGCACGTGGTGCCCCAGATGGGCTACCTGGGATGGGACGTCGCCATCACCGGGGACGGCCCGCTGTTCATCGAGGCCAACAACATGCCCGGCCACGATGCGTTCCCGCAGATGCCCACGCATGCTCCCGATAAGATCGGTTTCAAGCCGCAGCTGCAGCGTTACATCAAGGGGCTTTAGCAAAACGGGAAGCAGGCCTTCGTTTTCAGACCTACGTTGAGCGCGCCGCCATCCAAGTCGATTGGGTGACGGCGCGCTCGCGTCTTCCAAAGGGGCGAGGGCATTTTGAGGACCCGTAGCGGACCGCGCATCGAAATGCGGCCCGTGACCTCGGGTGGGGCTGCGCGCCGGAGGCGCTCAATACGGGGGCGGACGATGCAAATCCAGACGAAGCCGCGGGTTGCGCCCGCTCAATTTGGTGCCTGTCCCCATTTTGAGAGCCCTGCGTGCGGGGATGGCGCGCCTTCATGAGACCGACTTGTGCTACCGTTTTCCGCCAACGATTGCGCGCGGGCCACAGCCCCACCTCTCAATTTGGTGCCCGCCCTCTTTTTGAGGGCGGGGTGCCTAAACGGACACCTTCTGGTGCGGGCGGTAGGCCCACATGTGGTCGATGGGGCCGGAGCCGGCACCCAGGTTGAGCCCGGCCTCGAGCGCGCCCATGAGGTACGACTTCGCTGCCGCCACCGATTCTTCAAGCCCGAGACCTCTGGCGAGACCGCAGGCAATGGCCGACGAGAGCGTGCAGCCGGTGCCGTGGGTGTTTTCGGTATCGACGCGGGGGCTGCGAAGCCACGTCGTGCGAACGCCCGCACCGACGTCTGCGGTTTCAGTCGGTGGCAGGGCCAGCACGTCGTTGGCATCGTGGACGCCGTGGCCCCCTTTGACGAGCACGGCGCAGCCGAAGCAGTCGGCCAGCGCGACGGCCGCCCGCTCCTGGTCCTTCTCGTCGCGCACCTCGAAGCCTGCGAGGACCTCGGCTTCCGGCATGTTGGGCGTGATGAGGCGCGCGAGCGGCATGAGTCGATCTTCGAGTGCATGGACCGCGTCCTCGGCGATGAGGCGGGCGCCGGATGTGGCGACCATCACGGGATCCAGCACGATGTTGGCGGCGCTCCAGCGCGTGAGCGCGTCGGCGACGGCTTTGATGGCGGGCGCCGACGGGCACATGCCGATCTTTATCGCCGCGGGCGGGATGTCCTCGAATATCGCATCGATCTGTTCGGCTATGAACGTCGGCGTCGCCTCGAGCACGTTGCGGACGCCCATGGTGTTCTGCGCGGTGAGCGCGGTCACGGCCGTCTCGGCGAACAGCCCGTGGGCCGCGACGGTCTTGATATCCGCCTGGATGCCCGCACCGCCGCTCGAGTCGGAGCCGGCGATGGCGAGTACGGCGGGCAGTGCGGCGCATGCCGGGGGCAACGCCGGAAAGGCGGATTCGCCGTCGCCGAGTACCTCGTCCAGACGGGCGCGCAGCTTGCGTGCGGCGGCTTGGGCATCATCGGCCGCGAAGAGGGCCGAGACCACGGCCGCGCCGTCTACACCTGAGTTCGCGAGCACGTCGAGCGTCTCGACGCGCAGCCCGCCGATGCCCACCACGGGGATGTCCACCGCTCGGCAGATGCGCGCGAGCTCTTCGGGGGTGACATCGACGGCATCGGGCTTGGTGGGGGTGGGGATAAGCGCGCCCACGCCCAGGTAGTCGGCTCCCGCCGCCTGGGCAGCGCGCGCCTCCTCGACGGTCTGGACCGAAACGCCGATGATGGCGCCGTCACCCAGCAGCCGGCGCGCATCGGCGCAGGCGGTATCGCTTTGGCCCACGTGGACGCCGTCGGCACCCACCTCGCGTGCGATCTCGACCTCGTCGTCGATCACGAAGGGCACGCCTGCGGCATGGCAGATGGGCATGAGCTCGCGAGCGAGCGCTACGATCTCATCGTGCGTGGCGTGCTTCTCGCGCAGCTGGATGAAGGTGGCGCCGCCGGCTATGGCGTCGGCTACGAGCTCGGGCAGGGTGCGTCCGTTGAGCCAGGCCCGATCGGTCACGGCATATAGGCGCATATGCGTACGGATGTCCTGGGCGCTCCAGCGCCCGCGGCGAGGTGCCATGTACGAATCTCCTCTCGATTGCGATGCCCTCCGCGTCGGAGGGCTGCCCGAAGGGCCGTGTGGCGAGGGGGCGCCGGCACTGCCTATCGGGGACGGCAGGGCGGGCGGGTGCGTGTCCGCCCTGCCTCGGCTGCAAGGGCGCGGCTCCCCTAGAGCTCCTCCACGAGCGCTCCGGCAGCGAGCTGCTCGGCGGTCATGTTGCAGATAGCGTCGAGCAGGTAGGTGCGGAAGCTGCCGTTTCCATCGAGCTCGCCCATGCGCGAGGCCGCGATCTGGCCGGCCAGGCCCTCGCCTGCGATGGCGGCGACGACGGCCTCGAGCCTAGAGGCGGGGGTGGCCGTCACGTAGGCGCCCACGAGGCACGAGAGCACGCAGCCGGCGCCCGTCATCTTGCCCATGAGGGCAACGCCGTTGCGGATGGCAACGGCGCGATCGGCGCTCGCCACGATGTCGATGGCGCCGGTGATGGCCACGATGGCATCGAGCTTTGCCGCGAGCTCGCGTGCGAAGGCGGCGCTCTCGGCGAGATTCTCGTCGGTCACCACGTCGTCGGGGTTCACGTCGACGCCGCGCGTGGAGGAGGCGGCACCCGCGACGGCCTTGACCTCGCTCATGTTGCCGCGGATGACGGTGATGGGCAGGGTGTCGATGAGCTCGGAGGCGGTGGCGGTGCGCAGCGCCGAGGCGCCGGCGCCCACCGGATCGAGCACGATGGCGTGCTCGAGCTCGGCCGCGCGCTTGCCGGCCACGCGCATGCCCTCGATGGAGTGCTGGTTGAGCGTGCCGATGTTGAGCACGAGACCGCCGCAGATGCTCGTGATGTCGGCCACGTCCTCGGGCTCGTCGCTCATGATGGGCGAGCCGCCGCACGCCAGCAGCGCGTTGGCGCAATCGTTGACCGTCACATAGTTGGTGATGCAATGCACCAGCGGCACCGTCTCGCGAACAGCAGTGAGGGCGTCCTTAAGATCAGCAGCGGAAATAGTCATAGTAAGCAATCCTTCCATAACGAATGAAACGCTTCTGCCAGGGCGGATGCAATGCCAAGGCAGAGCATCAAGCAAGTTTTTTCTTTTAGGAACGTGGTGGCGCGTAGCCAGCCACCTCAGCCGTGGCAACGCAGGGTCGGGGAGGGGGCGGGGTGAACCCCTCGCGCGATTTCTGAGGCAAAGCCGAAGCTGAACGTGGGAGGTTCACCCCGCCCCCCCGATCCGGCCATTATCCTCAGCCACGTCGCCCGAGCCTAGTGCTCCGAGTCCAGATCGATCGTCGTCCCCTCGAGCACCTTGTTGACCGTGCGCACCGCACACATCTTGCCGCACATCGTGCAGGTGCCCTTGGTGGCCGCCGGCGATGCCTCGTAGCGCTCGCGAGCCGTCTGGGGATCGAGGGCGTACTTCCACATCTCTTCCCAGTCGAGCTTGCGCCGGGCCTGCGCCATGCGGTTATCCGCGTCGCGCGCGCCGGGGACGCCCTTGGCGATGTCGGCCGCGTGGGCCGCGATCTTGGTCGCCATGAGGCCTTCGAGCACGTCGTGGGCGTCGGGCAGGCACAGGTGCTCGGCGGGGGTCACGTAGCATAGGAAGTCCGCGCCGGCCGAGGCCGAGATGGCGCCGCCGATGGCCGCGGTGATGTGGTCGTAGCCCACGCCGATGTCGGTCACGAGCGGCCCCAGCACGTAGAAGGGGGCGTTGTGGCACAACCGCTTTTGCAGCTTGATGTTCGCTGCGATCTCGTCGATCGCCATGTGCCCGGGGCCCTCGACCATGACCTGCACGCCGGCGTCCCAGGCTCGTTTGGTGAGCTTGCCCAGCTCGATCATCTCGGCGGTCTCCATGGCGTCGTTGGCGTCGTAGAGGCAACCCGGGCGGCAGGAGTCGCCGAGCGAGATGGTCACGTCGTACTCGTGGCAGATTTTGAGGACCTCATCGTAGAACTCGTAGAAGGGGTTCTCGTTGCCGGTGACCTCCATCCAGCCAAAGAGCAGGCTGCCGCCGCGGCTCACGATGTTCATGAGGCGGCCGGTCTCCTTGAAGGTCTTCACCACCGAGCGGTTGATGCCCGCGTGCACGGTGACGAAGTCCACGCCGTCCTCGGCATGCACGCGCAGGACCTCGAGCAGGTCCTCGGCGGTGAGTTCGACCAGCGGTTTCTCCATGTAGCCGATGGCGTCGTACATGGGCACGGTACCCACCATGAGCGGACACTCGTCGATCACCTGTTGGCGGAAGGCACGGGTCTTGCCGGAGTTGGAGAGGTCCATGATGGCATCGGCGCCGCGGTTGATGGCGATGCCGACCTTCTTCCACTCCTCGGCTGCGTCGGCCTTGTCGCCCGAGATGCCGAGGTTCACGTTGACTTTGGTGGAGAGGCCCTCGCCCACGCCGCGCGGGGTGAGGCCGCGATCGATATGGCGGATGTTGGCCGGGATGGCAATGGTCCCCCGGGCCACGCGTTCGCGGATGTACTCGGGGTCGCGCCCCTCGTGCTCGGCCACGGTGCGCATCTGCGGGGTGATCTTGCCCGCGCGGGCGAAGTCCATCTGCGTGATGGGCTCGTTCGGCGGATTGCCGGCGGTGTTGATGGTGCTCATGCACTCGCTCCCTTCGTTGGCATTATCCATATCAGGTTCTTCGGGTCGGGGCGGGCGCCGCCCCCTCTCAGCTTGCCGTCTCGTCCTGCAGGCTCCCCGTGATATGCAGTTGTCGGTTCCGATTGTAAGCCCTATCCGCGCACGCGGCGCCGTCTTTCGCGCTTTTTACCTAGCGTTTCATGAAGACGAAGGTCTGACGCGGTCCGCTCTCGTTCGAAAGCTCGGGCGCGAAGCGGAACCCCATATCGAAGCGTTTGAGGTCGTCGGGGCCCTCGGCTCCCATCTCGGCCATCCAGCGCACCATCGTGCCCCGGGCCGCCTTGCTCTCGGTCGACTTCTGGACCGGCTTACCGTTGCGCAGGCTGCTTGAGAACACGCAGGTCACAATGGGTATATGATCGGCAAGATGGGGGAGTACCGCCTTGGCGTACTCGACGCTGGCGAGGTTCACGATGCAGGCGCTTCCGCGGTCGGGATCGCCTGCAGGCGGGACCTCGGGCCTCGTCGCGTCGCCAGCTTCGCGGTGGGCTGAGGGGCGGACGGCGCACGGATCGCCGCAGACGGCGCACGCCAATGCGTCGCCCCAGAAGGCGTAGAGGTTCTTGGCATCGCCCACGGCGAGCTTGGCTCCCATCTCGAGTCGATAGGGCTGCACGGCGTCGAAGGGACGCGCGCAGCCGTAGAGCCCGGACAGGATCCAGAGGTGCTCCTGCAGCCAAGCGAGCGCGCGCTCGTCCAGGACCCCGGGGGCCATGTTCTGATACTGGATTCCCACGTAGGAGAAGATCGCGGGCGCAACGAGGCGGGCGAGGGCGGGATCGTCGAGGCCCCTGGCATCCATGATGGGCGCGAAGGCGTGCAGGCGCTCGATGTTCTCGGCGAGCAGCTTGACGCTTACGCCCCAGAGCGCTTGGAGCCCCTGAGGGCCCTGGTCGCGCTCGATCGCGCGGAGCGCGCGCAGGATCTGGTCCGTCTTATCGGGGAACGGCGGGATGTCGCGCGGCGCGAACGCATCGGAGTCGGCGCGCATCTGCTTGGCAGGGGAGATGATGACTTGCATGGGGACGTCCCTTGATGGTTGCGGGGCCCTTCGGTTTCAGCTTGCGCTGCCCGGATCGCGGGCTTGATGGCTTGACGGCAATTGTATCGGTTTCCGCTGCGTTAGATCGCGCGACCGATTTCGTTAGGGCGGCGCGCGGAACTTGATGTCTTCGCCCCGCAGCTTCGAGCCTACAGGTATCGTGATGGCATGGATGTTGTGCTTTGGGGCATATCCGCATTGCGGCTGTATAGGATTCCTCCGTGGCTGAGGAGGGGCCTTGCCGCACGCTTCGCACGTGCGTACCTGCTGCATCGTCCTTCAGCCGTTGACCAGCTCGCGGTCGATCTGATCGGGCGCCCCGTCCATGTCATGGTTCGCGAACGCGCCGCCCGGTGGAGTCTTAAGCACGCGAAGTGCCATCTGTGGAGCGCCGACCTCCCTGCTGGCGCCGTGGAGGAATGCGGTCCTTATGTGTCCTGCGCCGCGCCGGAGTTCGCCCTGCTTCAGCTCGCGCCTTTCGTTCCCTATATTCATCTGTGCATGCTGCTCCATGAAGTGTGCGGCGGCTTCGCAGTCTGCGAGCTGCCCGACGCCGTTCGCGATGAGCTCCAGGCGCTCGTGGGGAAGGGCTGGCACGGCAGCGAGGGCTGGTGCCCGGTACTGGATGGTGCGGGCCGGTTAACCGACCTTTGGCAGCGGCCCGCGTGCGTTGAGGTGGGGAGCGTTGCGCGATTCGCCGAGCGCAACGCGAGCGCTCGAGGAGGTGCGCGGCTCCTGCGCGCGACGCAGGATTGCTTCGGGTGCGCCCGATCGCCTTTTGAGGTGCGCGCGGCGCTGCAGTACGGCCTTTCGCGCATGCGAGGAGGCGAGGGGAGGCACGTGCGCCTGGATGGGCGGATCGACCTATCGCGATCGGGAAGGATTCTGGCGGACCAGTCGGTATGCTACGCGGATCTGCTGGCCGAGAGCCGAGATGGCTCCAAGCAGCTGGTGATCGAATGCCAGAGCAGGCTGATTCATTCAACGGCCGAGCGGCAGCTGCTGGACTTCGATCGCCAGGTGGCGTTGCAGGCGATGGGATACGAGTATATTCCGCTTACCTATGCGCAGTTGAAGAGCGATGAGAGGCATAGGGAGATGGCGGAGCTCGTGGGCATGAAGCTTGAGGGCCGTTATCTCGAGAAGTCCGCTCTGTTGAAAGAGCGGGAGCGCTCGTTGCGCCGAGAGCTGTTTTGCGACTGGCGCCGCCTGGGCGAAGTATGAGCGGAGAAGGCGGTGCGGCATCGGTTTGATTACTTGAAACGAGGGGACGCGCGCGGATGTCCGTGCTCTCCCCCTCGAAGTGAGTGGAAAAATCGGATTCGCCCGAGTATGCGCGTCTCGCCACGGCCGTTATCTGGGGTTTTGCGAGCGAATTCAACCTAAAACCTGCGGTCTACTTTAGGGGTCCGGAAAAATCCACTCACTTCGAGGGGGAGAGCTGCGCGGCGTGCGCCCACGGGAACTCGGGAGGGCCGAATGGACGACAATCGTTCGCGTCAAACGAGGGTTCAACGGTGCGGATGCGGATATCGGCGTGTTTTGGGCGCAACCCTGCGGGTGCCTCGTCGGGATTCACGGTCGCTCGGCGGTCGTGCCGCTGTTCGCACGGCGGTCGACATACAGAAGCGGCGCCGGCCCCCGTATGGTTACGGGAGCCGGCGCCGCTTGGGTGTATCGGTGAGCGGAGCGAGCGTCGAATACGTGCGATCACGCTACGGACGGCTGATGAACGCCTTGTAGCCGCGGTAGGCCTCGTAGATGTCGGCCTTGTTGGTGGCCTCCCACAGCGCGTGCATGGAGATGACGGCCACGCCGGAGTCGATGACGTCCATGCCGTACTCGGCGAGGATGTAGGCGATCGTGCCGCCGCCGCCCGCGCCGATGCGGCCGAGCTCGCAGGTCTGGTAATCCACGCCGGCCTCGTCCATGATGTCGCGAATCAGCGCGAAGTACTCGGCGTCGGCGTCGTTGGAGCCGCCCTTGCCGCGGGAGCCGGTGTACTTGTTGAAGCACAGGCCATGGCCCATGACGGCGGCGTTCTTCTTCTCGAAGCGGTCGGCGTAGAGGTGGTCGAAGCCGGCCGACACGTCGGAGCTGAGCATGCGGGAGTTGGCGAGCGCGCGGCGGAGCGCCAGCGGGGAGTCCTCGCCGGCGAGCGCCATGATCTCGGCCACGGTGTTCTCGAAGAAGCGGCTGGTCATGCCGGAGGCGCCCACGGAGCCGATCTCCTCCTTGTCGACGAGCAGCGTGACGCTCGTGGTCTCGACCTGCTCGACGTCGAGCTGCGCCATGAGCGAGGTGTAGGCGCAGACGCGGTCGTCCTGGCCGTGGCCCAAGATCATGGAGCGGTCGAGGCCCATGTCGCGGGCGGGGCCGGCGGGCACGACCTCGATCTCGGCGGAGAGGAAGTCCTCCTCCTCGACGTCGTACTTCTCCTTGATGAGGTCGAGGAACATCTGCTTGACGGGCTCCTTGACCTCCTCGTCGCCCTCTATGACGACGGGGCGCCCGGCCACGATCACGTCGAGGTTCTCATGGTCGACGGCCTTGCCGGCGGGCTTCTCCATCTGCTCGCTCGCGAGGTGGATGAGCAGGTCGGAGATGCAGAAGACCGGATCGGCCGGGTCCTCGCCCACGGCGATGTCCACGCAGGTGCCGTCCTTCTTGCAGATGACGCCGTGGAGCGCCAGCGGGGTGGCGACCCAGTGGTAGGCCTTCACGCCGCCGTAGTAGTGCGTGTCGAGGTAGGCCATGTCGCCCGCCTCGTACAGCGGGTTCTGCTTGAGGTCCAGGCGCGGGGAGTCGATGTGGGCGCCCAGGATGTTCATGCCCTGCTCGATGGGGCGGGAGCCGAGGTTCACGAGCATGAGGGTCTTGTTGTGGCTGGCGGCGTAGACCTTGTCGCCGGCCTTGAGCTCGCGGCCCTCGGCGATCGCCGTCTCGAGGCTCACATAGCCGGCGGCCTCCGCGAGCTTGATGCTGGAGGTCACGCATTCGCGCTCGGTCTTGTTCTCGCTGATGTAGCGGCGATAGCTCTCGCAGAGCTCGTCGAGCTCGGCCAGGGCCTCGTCGTCGTATTTCTTCCAAGCGTTGGGTCGCTCCATGGGACGCGTCCTTTCTGTTGGTATGTATATGCTGCCGATATGGTAGCACGGGCAGGCGGCGCCGTAGAGGCCGCCTGCCCGTGGCCTTAGGCTCGGGTGAGGTGGGCGACGGTCTCGCAGTGGAACGTCTGCGGGAAGAGGTCCACGGGCGTGGCGGAGACCGCGCGGAAGGTGCCCTCATCGGTGAAGCGCCGGAGGTCGCGCGCGAGGGTCGCCGGATCGCAGGAGACGTACGCCACGTCGCGCGCCCCGCTGTCGGCGATGAGCTCGATAGCCCCTTCGCCCAAGCCGGATCGGGGCGGGTCCACCACGAGAACGTCGGCGCCCTCCTCGGGGAACTCGCGCACCGCGTCGCCGCCGATGACGTCGACGTTGTCCAGGCGGGCGATCTCGAGGTTGCGCCTCAGGTCGCGCACGGCGGGCCCGTAGGCCTCGACGGCGGAGACGAAGGCGCAGCGGCGCGCGAGGGGGAGGGTGAAGGTGCCCGCCCCGGAATACAGGTCGCAGGCGACCTCGTTCTCGGTGGGCGCGAGCGCCTCCATCACCAGGTCGATCAGGATCTCCGCCGCCGCCGTGTTCACCTGGAAGAACGACGGGGCGGAAAGGCGCATCTCCTCGTCGCCGATGCGCTCGGTCCACGATCCCTCGCCGCCGAGCGCTTCCACGCCGGCGACCTTGCGCGCCCGCCGGTCGCCGCGGCTCATCACGCGCACGACGCTCGTGGGCTTGAGGGCGTCGCCGAGCACGCGGGCGACCTGGGACCTCGGAAAGGATCCGGTGGGGGTCCAAAGGGCCACCTCGATAGCGCGGGTCCGACGGCTCGCGCGGATGCCGACGCGCTCGATCCCCAGGTCGCGCGAGTTGCCCATGTAGGACAGGGCCCCCGCGACCGCCTTGATCGCGCGGGGGAACTTCTTCTCGAACAGCGGGCACGCGTCGACGCGCACGATGGTCTCGGGGTCCCGTCCGTGCATGCCGAGGAAGAAGCGGTTCCCGTCATGCGACGGCGCGAGCTCGACCTTGTTGCGGTAGCCCCAGGCGTCCTTGGCGGCGCGGATGGGGCGCATCATGGACGCGAGCGACTCCTCGTCGAAGCGCCCGATGCGCGCAAGCGCGCTCCTGAGGTTCTCCTCTTTCGCCGCGCGCTGCGCTTCGGTCAAGAGGACGCCCCAGGGGCATCCGCCGCAGACCCCGATGAAGGGGCACGGCGCGTCCCCGCGCAAGGGGGAGGGCTCGAGCAGCTCGGCTACTTCGGCGCGGGCGAACGACGCCCCGTCGGACACGATGCACGCCTCGACGGTGTCGCCGGTGACGGCGCCCGACACGAAGACGGCTTT
The DNA here is from genome assembly GCF_900119895.1 of Collinsella phocaeensis. Lineage (GTDB taxonomy): Bacteria > Actinomycetota > Coriobacteriia > Coriobacteriales > Coriobacteriaceae > Collinsella > Collinsella phocaeensis. Next base: position 827,563 of record NZ_FQLR01000004.1, read on the forward strand.
TCCGTCCTCGGCGCGGGCCAGCCCGTCCGGTCCGTACGTCATGCAGTCGATCGTGAGTTTCATGCGGCGCCTTTCTGCTCGATATCCGTCTGACCAGTGTAGCGCCCGTCCCGCGCCGGGCGAGGGGTCGCGGGCGGAACCCATGCGAAGCGCAGAGCGCCCCGGCCGCGACGGTGCGGTCCGGGGCGCCTGGGTCGTCGATGGGAGGGCGCGCTAGCGTTCGGTGCGCCCGCTGCCGAACAGCAGCGTCTTGAGGCCGAGGCCGATCAGGGCGAGGCCGCGCACCATGCGGCCGCCGCCGCGCGCGGCGAGCTCGCCGGCGGGCGCCGGGCGCGCGGTCTCGTCTTCGGGTTCGATGAGCTCGGCCCGCACCGGAGTCGCCGCAGCGGGATCGCCCGCGGCGGGTGCCGGGGCGTCGCGGGGCTCGGAAGCGGTCGAGGCGGCCTCTGCCCCCATGGGCTCTGATGCCCCCGTGCCGGCATCCTCGGCCGCCGGCACGGGGGTGGGGACGGCGGCCGTCGTGAGGGCGGCCACGGGCTCGGGCTCGGGTTCGGGTTCGGGGGCGGCCGCCGAGGATGCGGATGCGGCCGAGCCCGAGCGCGTCCGCGCGGGCGCGCCGGCGTCCTCGGCCGCCATGGCCGCCCTGCGGTACGCCATGGTGAGCAGGGTCTCCTGCGCGTTGAAATCGGGCTCGCCCTCGCGGCGAGGAACCGGTCGCCACATGCCGTCGCGGTCGAGCTCGCGCGCCTTGACGTTGTCGGAGAGCTGGATCCGCATGTACTCGATCACGCGAGAGCGCAGCTCCGCATCGAGTACGGGATAGGCGATCTCCACGCGGTGCTCGGTGTTGCGGGTCATCATGTCGGCGCTCGAGAGGTATACGGTGTCGACGTCCTCGCCGAACGCGTACACGCGCGCGTGCTCGAGGAATCTGCCGACGATGGACCGGATGCGCACGTTCTCGGTCTTGCCGGGGATGCCGGGGAGGAGGCAGGAGATGCTGCGGATCACCATCTCGACGCGGACGCCCGCGCGGCTCGCCTCGGAGATCTTGTCGATGACCTCGCGGTCGGTGAGGGAGTTGAGCTTGAAGAAGACGCGCGCCGGCACGCCCGAGCGGGCGCGGTCGATCTCGCGGTTGAGGCCGTTCATGATGAGGGGCTTGAGGCCTGCGGGGGCGACGCCGAGGTAGCGGTAGTCGCCGCGCAGGTTGCCCAGGGTGAGGTTGCGGAAGAACTGGTTCGCGTCCTCGCCGATGCCCGGGTGCGCGGTCATCAGCATGAAATCCGAGTACAGCTTCGCGGTCTTCTCGTTGAAGTTGCCGGTGCCGAGCAGCGTGATGCGCGTGAGCGCCATGCCGGTCCTATAGGTGATCTGGCAGATCTTGGAGTGGCATTTGAAGCCCTCGGAGCCGTAGATGACGGTGCAGCCCGCCTCCTCGAGCCGCTCGGCCCATTCGATGTTGTTCGCCTCGTCGAAACGGGCGCGCAGCTCCATCAGGACGGTGACCTCGCGGCCCATCTCGGCGGCGGCGATGAGCGACTCGCACAGGCGCGACTGCTTCGCCACGCGGTACAGCGTGATGCGGATCGAGAGGCATTCGTCGTCGTAGGCCGCCTCGTGCACGAGGTCGAGCAGGGTCGACATGGACTCATACGGGTAGAAGAGCAGCTTGTCGCCCTCGATGACCTGCTCGCGCATCGAGCGGCCCTCGCGGAACTCGGGGCACGGCTGCGGCGAGAAGGGGCCGAACAGCAGGCTCGCGCGCTCGTCCTCGGGGATATGGGACTCGAGGGAGAACACGTAGCCGAGGCTGAGCGGGCGCTCGACGTTCAGGCACGACCTTCCGGCAAGGCCGAGGGCGCGGCGGATGTGCTTGAGGGTCTTCCGCGCGAGGCTGCCGCGGTAGGTGAGCAGGACGGGCTGCAGGCGCAGGCGCTTCTTGAGGATGCGCTTCATGTGCTGACGGTAGTCCTCGTCCTCTTCCACGCCCTCGCCGTCCGGATCGATGTCGGCGTTGCGGGTGACGCGGATCACGGCGCTGTCCTGGGGCGCGTAGATGCCGAAGCACCCGGGCAGGCAGGCGAGGATGACGTCTTCGAGCAGGATGTAGCGCATCCCTGCGCCGGAACCGGGGACGGTGACGCAGCGGGGGAGGGAGCTCGGGACCTCGATGAGGCCGATGAGGCCCTCCTCGTCGTGCCCGGACAGCCCGCAGGCGATGTAGAGGGCTCCGTTGCGCAGGTTGGGGAAGGGGTGGCGCGGATCGATCACGAGGGGTGAGATGATGGGCGAGATATATGCCTTGAAATAGGACTCGACGAAGGTGCGGTCCTCGCCCACGAGCGCGTCGGCCTCGAGGCGCTCGAGCCCGTGCTCGGCGAGACGGGACTCGATGAGGCCGAACGCCTCGACGGACCGGCGGCAGGGCTCCACGATGGCGTTGAGAATGGCGTCGACCTGTTCCGCGGGCGTGAGGTCGCTCTTGTTGTCCCGCGGCTGGCGCTTGAGGGTGGCGAGGTCGGAGAGGCCGCCTACGCGGACCATGAAGAACTCGTCCAGGTTGGACTCGAAGATCGAGACGAACTTCAGGCGCTCGAAGAGCGGGACGGTCTCGTCGAACGCTTCGTCGAGCACGCGCTCGTCAAATCGTATCCAGGAGAGCTCGCGGTTCTGGGTGAAGCTGAAATCGTATCTCGGCGCGCCTTTCGCGCGCTGTGTCTCGTCGTGTCGCTTCGCTGCCATGCGGTCCCCGTTCTCCCTGATTCCTTTACTGTGCCCGCAGCGTGTCCGGGCGCGTCGCATTCCCATCAAATATATGCTTGCCGCCGCGCGGGCTCTTCGGTGCCGGAGGATTCTTGACCGTATGTTTACGTGCGGGCGTTCGTCGCGGATTTTGAAGTGTGAATGGTAGCATTACGCCCGCGGACGGTAGGGAGGAGGTAAGTTCTGAATATATTTCTGTGAATCCTGAATCGCGTCCTGAAGCTAATCAAGCTCGTCGAGATTCAAAACAATATACGTATATAGTATAAAAATATGCATCAATTGGAGTATGTCGAGCTGAAGCTTGCAGTTTAGACAAGACATAGTTTCAAAGTTTTCCCACGTCAAAGCGCTTTATCGTATAGAAGTACTTCATGCGGACTCTTTGACTCTATACCGTTTGCGCCCCCATTGATACCGCTCGGGGTTGCTGGTTTCACAGATACGCGATTTGGATAAAACTATGACTGTCCGTAACCGACGTCCCGTCCGCGGGGCGTAGAAATCCGGGCCGCTGTGCGGCGGCCCGCAAAAGAAAGGTAGGAGGCTATGATGAAAGGCCTGCACGTCCCGAGCGAAATTGGCCAGCTCAAAAAGGTGTGCCTGCATCGCCCCGGCGAGGAGCTCCTGAACCTGCCGCCCTTCGAGCTCGAGCGTCTTCTGTTTGACGACGTTCCGTTCCTGGAGGTCGCCCAGGAGGAGCACGACACGTTCGCTCAGATCCTTCGCGACCAGGGTGTCGAGGTCCTGTACCTCGAGAAGCTCGTCGCCGAGGTCTTCGACGCCGTCCCCGAGGCGCGCCAGGAGTTCTTGGACCAGTACATCGCCGAGGCCGGAATCAAGGGCCAGGAGATGCCCCGCGTCGTCCGCGAGAAGCTCGATTCCATCAAGGACAACCTCGAGTTCGTCCAGAAGACCATGGCCGGTCTCACCAAGGCCGAGATCGAGATGCCGCTCACCGCGTCCACCACGCTCGACTCCCTGGTGAACACGGATTCCGAGTCCGACCTCATCATCGACCCGATGCCGAACCTCTACTTCACCCGCGACCCCTTCGCGGTCATCGGCAACGGCGTCAACCTCAACCGCATGTACTCCGTCACCCGCAACCGCGAGACCCTGTACGGCAAGTACATCTTCAAGTATCACCCCGACTACAAGGACGTCTCGCTGTACTTCCGTCGCGACGCGGCCTTCCACACCGAGGGCGGCGACGTCCTCAACATCAACGAGCACACCCTGGCCGTGGGCATCTCCCAGCGCACCCAGGCTGCCGCCATCGACGTCATGGCCCAGAACATCTTCTGGAACAGCGATTCCAAGGTCGACCGCATCCTCGCCTTCGACATTCCGAACAACCGCGCCATGATGCACCTCGACACCGTCTTCACCCAGATCGACGTGGATAAGTTCACCATCCACCCGGCGATCATGGGCACCCTCAAGGTGTACGAGCTCACCCCGGGCGCCAACCCCGGCGATGTCAAGATCAAGGAGATCTCCGACACGCTCGAGCACATCCTCGAGGACGCGACCGGCGTCGATCAGGTCAAGCTGATCCCCTGCGGCGGCGGCGATCCCATCGCGGCTGCTCGCGAGCAGTGGAACGACGGCTCCAACACGCTGGCCATCGCCCCGGGCAAGATCTGCGTCTACGCCCGCAACACCGTCACCAACGATGTCCTCTACAAGGAGGGCATGGAGCTCCTGGTCGTTCCGTCCGCCGAGCTCTCCCGTGGCCGTGGCGGCCCGCGCTGCATGAGCATGCCCTTCTGGCGCGAGGACCTCTAAGCTCTAGATTATTCGGCGGCGCATCGGTCGTGATGCGCCGCCCTACTTACCGCATGTCGCATACGCGGCATCCCTCTAACGAAAGGAACCCACATGGGCGTTAACCTCTCCGGCCGCAGCTTCCTGCGTCTCCTTGACTTCACCACCGAGGAGATCGAGTACATGCTCGCTCTCGCCAAGAACTTCAAGGACCTCAAGCGCACGGGCACGCCGCACAAGTACCTCGAGGGCAAGAACATCGTCCTGCTCTTCCAGAAGACCTCCACGCGCACCCGCTGCGCCTTCGAGGTCGGCGGCATGGACCTCGGCATGGGCGTGACCTACCTCGATCCCGGCTCGTCGCAGATGGGCAAGAAGGAGTCCATCGAGGACACCGCCCGCGTTCTCGGCCGCATGTACGATGGCATCGAGTTCCGCGGCTTCGACCAGGAGGACGTCGAGGAGCTCGCCGCCAAGGCCGGCGTTCCCGTGTGGAACGGCCTCACCGACCTGTGGCACCCCACCCAGATGCTCGCCGACATCCTGACCGTCCAGGAGAACTTCAACTATGACATCAAGGGCAAGACCCTCGTCTTCATGGGCGATTGCAAGAACAACGTCGCCCGCTCCCTGATGGTCGTCTGCGCCAAGCTCGGCATGAACTTCGTGGCCTGCGGCCCCGAGGAGTGCATGCCCGCTTCCGACGTGATCGAGGCCTGCGAGCCGATCGCCGCCGAGAACGGCTGCACCATCAAGCTCACCACCGACACCAAGGAAGCCTGCACCGGCGCTCACGTCATCTACACCGACGTCTGGGTCTCCATGGGCGAGCCCGACGAGGTCTGGACCGAGCGCATCAAGCAGCTCGAGCCCTATCGCGTCACCACCGAGCTCATGGCCATGGCCGATCCTTCCGCCATCTTCCTGCACTGCCTGCCGGCGTTCCACGACACCAACACCACCACCGGTGCCGAGATCGCCGAGAAGTTCGGCGTCACCGAGATGGAGGTCGAGGACGCGGTCTTCGAGTCCAAGCAGTCCAAGGTCTTCGATGAGGCGGAGAACCGCATGCACACCATCAAGGCCATCATGTACGCGACCCTGAAGTAGCACGTCCTTCACGCCGCGGGCGGGTATCGGACTCGGGATGCCCGCCCCGGTCTGCTTCGGTGTGTCTCGCCTCTTCCCGGTGCACATCGCACGGCACGGAAGCCGGGTAGGGCGGATTTCGAGTTAAGAAAGAAAGGGGGATGAGAACCATGACCGAGACCGCGAAGAAAAAGCGTGGTATGCCTTCATCGTTCACCATTCTTCTAATCCTGCTGGCAGTCGTAGCGCTCATCACCGTCGCTGTTGCCGGCATCACGCCAGAGGTCACCGCTGCCCGCTTGGATGACTTCTTCATGGCACCCGTCCGCGGATTCGCAGACGCGCTCCCCGTATGCCTGTTCGTTATGATCCTCGGTGGCTTCCTTGGCATGATGACCGAGACCGGTGCCCTCGATAACGGCATCGCCGTCCTGGTCAAGAAGCTCAAGGGCAACGAGCTCATGATCATTCCCGTCCTGATGTTCATCTTCTCCCTCGGCGGTACCAGCTATGGTATGTGCGAGGAGACGGTGCCCTTCTACGCCCTGCTCGCCGCCACGATGATGGCCGCAGGCTTCGACCCCATGGTCGGTGCCGCGACCGTCCTGCTGGGCGCCGGCTGCGGCTGCCTGGGCTCCACGGTCAACCCCTTTGCCGTCGGCGCTGCCGTCGACGCCCTCCGCGGCGTCGGCATCGAGGTTAACCAGACCATCATCATCGGTTTGGGCGCCGTCCTCTGGCTCGTGACCACCGCGATCTCCATCGTCTTCGTGATGAGCTATGCCAAGAAGGTCAAGGCTGACAAGGGCTCGACCATCCTCTCCATGCAGGAGCTCAAGGACGCCGAGGAGGCTCACGGCGCAGCTGCCGCCGAGGTCACCAAGGACGTCAAGCTCACCGGCCGCCAGAAGGGCGTTCTGATCGCGTTCGCCTTTACCTTCGTCGTCATGATCGTCGGCTTCATCCCGCTGGCCGACCTCAACGAGGGCGTCGCTAACTTCTTCGACGCCGGCGCCGCCTCCCATGAGGAAGTCGTCGAGGTCACCGGTGACGATCTGGTCGCTGCCTACGACGATGCCAACGGCACCACCACCGTTCTCGCCGGGGACATCACCGGCGAGTCCACCGTGACCGTGACCGATTCCCTCGGCTGGTCCGCTGTGGTCACCGGCGTGCCCATCGGCGGCTGGTACTTCGATGAGGCCTCCACGTGGTTCTTCATCATGGCCATCGTGATCGGCATCATCGGCGGTCTGTCCGAGAAGCAGATCGTGAACACGTTCATCTCCGGCGCCGCCGACATGATGTCCGTCGTTCTCATCATCGCGCTCGCTCGCGGCATCTCCGTCCTCATGGCCTCCACCGGTCTGGACGTCTACGTTCTCGACATGGCTGCGAACGCGCTTGCCGGCCTTTCCGGCATCATCTTCGCCCCCATGGCGTACCTGGTGTACTTCGGCCTGTCCTTCCTGATCCCCTCGACCTCCGGTATGGCCACCGTCTCCATGCCCATCATGGGCCCTCTGGCCGCCGAGCTCGGCTTCTCGCCTGAGGTCATGGTCATGATCTTCTCCGCCGCCATCGGTGTCGTGAACCTGTTCACCCCGACCTCCGGCGCGATCATGGGCGGCCTCGCGCTCGCCAAGATCGAGTGGACCACCTGGCTCAAGTTCGCTATGAAGCTCATCGTGGTCCTCACGCTCGTCTGCATGGTCATCCTCACGATCGCCTGCGTGGTCATCGTTCCGTAGGGCCTTGCTGACTCCAGAGTCGTCTAGCCGGCCGAGTTTCAACGCGACGTTGGCTTAGACCTACCTTTCTGCCCCCTCCCGTTCCGTGCGCGGGAGGGGGTGCTTTCGTTCCATCGCGGGCGCATCGCGCGCGCTGTCGTTTCGGACGTTGGGAGTCGGTATGGATATCCCGGTTATCGGAGTCGAGGAATGGCTCAACGCGCACGAGCGCGATGCCGTATGGGACCTCGCCCAGTCGACCATAGCCTCGCTCACGATGGAGGAGCTCGCCGCCCTCGGCGGGGACGGAGACGGCCTGTTCGAGGCGCTCGGCTCCCGGGTCATGAATTACGGTTGGATCGAGGGCTCGCCTGATTTCAAGGATGCGGTCGCCTCGCTCTATGAACGCGAGATCCCACACGGGAACATCTTGCAGACCAATGGCTGCACGGGCGCGAACCTCAACGCTCTCATGGCCGTCGTGCGCCCTGAAGACCATGTCGTCGCCGAGTGGCCCACATATGCACCCCTCTACGAGATTCCGCGCGCCCTCGGTGCCGAGGTGGACTATTGGCCGATCCATGAGCATCTCGGCTGGATGCCCGATTTGAACGAACTTGAGCGCCTCGTGCGTCCCGACACGCGCCTCATCTGCCTCAACAACGCTTCGAACCCGGTCGGTGCGGTCTTGGACGGGGAGATGCTCGAGGCCGTCGCCGACATCGCTTCCCGCTCAGGCGCCTACGTCCTGTGCGACGAGGTGTACCTTCCGCTCGAGGGCGACGGGGCGTACCGGTCGATGGCCGATGTGTACGAACGGGCCATCGTGACCAACTCCGTCTCTAAGACCTATTCGGTCCCCGCCGCCCGATGCGGCTGGGTCATCGCTGACGACGACGTCTCGGATGCCATCCGTACGATGCGCGACTACACGATGATCAGCGGCGGCGTGTTCAGCGACCTGCTCGGAACGTACGTCCTGCGCCATCGCGAGCAGATCTGGGAACGAAACCGCGCCATCGTCCGGCGAAACCGCTTGCTGGTCCAAAGTTGGATCGACGGTCAGCCCCGCGTCTCGTGGATTCCGCCGCGGGGCGTCTCGACCTCCTACATCCGCCTGGACATACCTGAGGACGATGAGGCGTTCTGCCTGGGTCTTCTTGAGCGCCGCGGCGTGCTGCTGGTGCCGGGAAGCCGATTCGGCCTGCCGTGCGGGGCGCGCCTCGGGTACTGCACCCGACCGGAGGTGCTCCTTCGCGGGCTGGAGCTGCTGGGCGAGGCGCTCGCTGAGTTCTAGCCCGGGCCATGTATGCGCGGCGCCGCCCGCGGAGTCCGCCTGCGCCGCGCCGCCCCGTATTTCCGCTTGCGAACCCGCGGCATCACTTTCGCGCCGCAAGGGATGCGACCCGGATCGTCCCGAACCCTGCGGACCGGGCGGGGCGGCAGGGGAGGGCGGCGTCCGGACGGACCTGCCCCTTCATGGCGACGGGGCGGCCCTGCACGCGATGTGCGGGGCCGCCCCGTGGATGGTGCCGAATGGCCGCGGTGCCGCGCGGCGCGCTACTTGTGGTAGTACCCCGTGCGCTCGAACTTGGGCTCGCAGCACACGTTGATGCCGAGCTTCTTGAGCAGCGCCTCGTCGCTTGCCGAGATGATGACGGAGAAGAAGGCGTCGCACCCGCGGAGCTTGTCCAGACCGGAGAGCACGCGCCCCGCCACCTCGCTCGACGCGGACGTGATGGACAGCGCGATGAGCGTCTCGTCCGGGTGCAGGCGCGGGTTGTTCGAGCCGAGCTGGCGGATCTTGAGCTTGCTGATGGGCTCGATCGCGTCGTCGGAGATGACCTCGAGCTCCATGTCGACATCGGTGACGGCCTTGAGCGCGTTCATGATGAGGGAGCTTGCGGCGCCCAGGCGCGTCGAGGTCTTGCCGGTGACCACGCGGCCGTCGGAGAGCACCATGGCGCCCGCGGGCGAGCCGGTGGTCTCCTCCTTGAGCAGGGCGGCGGAGCGGGCGGGGGAGAGGTCCTTGTCCACGCCGGCCTTCTTCATGATGCTCTTGAGCTTGTCGACGAACTCCTGGCCGCAGCCGGTGCGCTTGACGTTCACGGCGGCGTCGAAGTAGCGGCGCACGATCTCCATCTTGCTGGCGTCGCGGCAGGCGTCGTCGTCGCTGATCGCGAAGCCGACCATGTTCACGCCCATGTCGGTCGGGCTCTGGTAGGGGCTCGCGCCCAAGATCTTCTCCATGAGCGCCTCGACGACGGGGAAGGCCTCGACGTCGCGGTTGTAGTTGACCGTGGTGGCGCCGTGGGCCTCGAGGTGGAACGGATCGATGATGTTGGCGTCGTCGAGATCGACGGTGGCCGCCTCGTAGGCGATGTTGACGGGATGGTTGAGCGGGAGGTTCCACACGGGGAACGTTTCGAACTTGGCGTAGCCCGCGGCGACGCCGCGCTTGTGCTCATGGTAGAGTTGGGACAGGCACGTGGCGAGCTTGCCCGATCCGGGGCCGGGCGCGGTTACGACGACCAGGGGGCGCTCCGTCTCCACGAACTCGTTCTTGCCGTAGCCCTCCTCGGAGACGATCAGGTCGATGTCGTGCGGATAGCCCTCGATGGGGTAGTGCAGCTTGCAGGCGATGCCGAGCATGGAGAGGCGGCGGCGGAACGCGTCGGCGGCGGGCTGCCCGGCGTACTGGGTGAGGACCACGCACGAGACGAGCAGGCCGTTGGAGCGGAAGATGTCGGCGAGGCGCAGGACGTCCTCGTCGTAGGTGATGCCCAGGTCGCCGCGCGCCTTGTTCTTCTCGATGTGGTTCGCGTTGATGGAGATGATGATCTCGACGTCGTCGGCGAGGCTCTTGAGCATGCGGAACTTGGTGTCGGGCTCGAAGCCGGGGAGCACGCGGCTTGCGTGGTAGTCGTCGAAGAGCTTGCCGCCGAACTCCAAGTAGAGCTTGCCGCCGAACTGGGCGATGCGCTCCTTGATGTGCTGAGCCTGAAGCTCGATGTACTTCTCGTTGTCGAAACCCTGGCGCATGGGCCGCTCCTTCGTTCGCGTGGTTCTCTCTCGCGTACATACTTCGAACGCGTAGATTGTGCCACACGCGAAGGCCCGCAGCGTCAGGTGCATAGAAACGGCTGATTTGAAGGGGCTCGGAAGATGGTGTCCTGTCGGGCGGGTGCTTCAGGCGGTGCGCGGCGTCCCCGTTGCGGGCTCGCTCCGGTGCCGCTTGAGATACCATCGAGTCGGGCGCATGCCGCCCTCTTCCCAACACGGCGATGCGGCCATCGCGCCGCGTCGGATACCCAAGGAGGTTGCCATGGACAAGAAGGCCGTCGCATCATCTCTCGCCCCCTCCGCCATCGGTCCGTATTCCCCTGGAGTGGTGGCGGGCGGCATGATCTTCCTGTCTGGCCAGATCGGCCTTGATCCGCAGGGTGAAGGCCTCGCGGTCGGCGTCGTCGCGCAGGCGGAGCAAGCCCTGTCCAATATAGGGGCATTGCTTGCCGAAGCCGGGGCGGGCTTCGAGGACGTCGTGAAGTGCACCGTCTTCCTGACCGACATCGATGATTTCTCCGCGGTCAACGATGTGTACGCATCGAGGTTTCCCAAGCCGTACCCTGCGCGCAGCGCCGTTCAGGTTGCAGCCCTGCCCGCCGGTGCCTTGGTGGAGATAGAGGTCATCGCCCGCGTGCCCTCCGCAGGGTAGTCGAGCGTTCTCGAGCGGTGGGAACCGGGGTCCGAAGCGAGGGGTCTCGTGACCATGCCCTCGATCCGGGGTGTGGCCGCGGGCTCACCTGCGGGCGCATGGAACAGCAAGACGGACGGCCGCCGTGCTCGTGCATCGGCGGCCGTCCGCGTCCACGGGGTTTTGTCGTCCTCGCGTGCCCTAGCGCTTCGTGGCGGTCAGGTCGTCAAGCGAGGTGTCGGGGTAGCGCTTCTCGAAGTTCTCCTGGAACATCCGGGCGAGTTTCGCGGCGGCCTCGTCGTAGGCCTCGGGGTCGTCCCAGGTGCGGCGCGGCTCGAGGAGCTCCGAGGGGACGCCCAGGCACTCGCGCGGGACGTCGACGTCGAAGACGTCGTCGTGGCGGTAGCCGGCGTAGTCGAGCGAGCCGTCCATGGCGGCGCGGACGAGCGCGCGGGTGTGGGACAGCGCGATGCGGTGGCCGACTCCGTACGGGCCGCCGGTCCAGCCGGTGTTGACCAGGTAGACGCGCGTGTTGTGGCGGGCGACCTTATCGCCCAGCAGGTAGGCGTACACCATGTGGTCGAGCGGCATGAACGGTTCGCCGAACAGCGCGGAGAACGTGGGCTGCGGCTCGACGATACCCACCTCGGTGCCGGCGACCTTGGAGGTGTAGCCGGTGAGGAAGTGGAACATGGCGCCCGTGCGGTCGAGGCGGGAGATCGGCGGGAGGACGCCGTAGGCGTCGGCCGTCAGGAAAAGGATGACGGAGGGCGTCTCGCCCACGCTGGGCTCGACGGCGTTGTCGATATGCGACAGCGGGTAGCCGGCGCGGGTGTTCTCGGTGATGGAGCCGTCCTCGTAGTTCGGGGCGTGCGTCTTGGGATCGAGCACCAGGTTCTCGGTGACCGACCCGAAGCGGATGGCGTCGTAGATGTCCGGCTCGCGCTCGCGGGTGAGGTCGATGCACTTCGCGTAGCAGCCGCCCTCGATGTTGAAGATGCCGCTGGGGCTCCAGCCGTGCTCGTCGTCGCCGATGAGCTTGCGACCGGGGTCGGCGGACAGCGTCGTCTTGCCGGTGCCGGACAGGCCGAAGAGCACGGCGGTCTTGCCGGTGACGGGGTCCACGTTGGCGGAGCAGTGCATGGGCAGGACGCCGTCCTCGACGGGGAGCAGGTAGCTCATCGTGGTGAAGACGCCCTTCTTGATCTCGCCGGAGTAGCCGGTGCCGGCGACGACGATGCCGCGGGTCTCGAAGTTGAGCATGACGGCGGCGTCGCCCTCGACGCCGTCGGCCTCGGGCGAGGTGGTGTAGTCGGGCGCGGCGAGCACGGTGATGTCGGGGCGCCCGAAGTTCTCGAGCTCCTCGGCGGTGGGGGTCACGAGCAGGTCGCCGATGAACAGGGCCTGGCTGGCGCGCTCGCAGACGACCATGACCTTGCGGGCGTAGGCGCGGTCGGCCCCGGCGAAGGCGCGCACGATGAACAGCTCGCGCTCGGAGAGATGTGCGGCGACGTTGGCGTAGAGGCGGTCGTAGGTCGCGACGTCGCAGGGGCGGTTCTGGGGACTCGCCCAGTTGACGTTGGCGTGCACGCTCGGGGCGTCCACGATGTAGCGGTTCTTGGGGGAGCGCCCCGTGTACTTGCCCGTCTCGACCATGAGGGAACCGGTGTCGGTGAGGACGCCCTCACCGTGGCTCACGGCGTATTCGACGAGCCGCGCGGCGCACCAGTCGACGTGCAGGCGCTCGGGGGCGCAGGCGATGCCCGCGTCTTTCAAGATGGTCTCGATCACAGCTGCCTCCTCAGGCGATGGACCGCTCGGGACGTCTGCCCCGGGCGGACGCGTTTACACGGTGCTCACTATGACATGAGGCGGGAAGCGCCGCCCCGACGATTCGGTTAAACGTTTGAGCATCTTCCGTGGGCGTATAAAAGGGCAGGTGAGGCGGCTGTCCGGGTGCCGGGGCGACCATGACGATCGGGAATCGATCGCGATGCTCCGCCCCACGGTCCCGAAGGTCTCGGCTGCCGACGATTGCGGACGCCGCCGTCCGCCCGGTGGGCTACCATGGGGCGAGACCCGATGGCGCGCCCACATGCAGCATCGGGTGCGGCGCGGATCGGAGGTGCGGTGTGTCGGAAGAGCGAAGCGCGGTGAGCCCGGCACTGGCCCGACCGGCCGAGGAGTACCTGGGGCACCTCGCCGTCGAGCGGGGGCTCGCCCCCAACACCCTCGCGGCGTACCGCCGAGACCTGGATGCGTACCTCGTGCACCTCGCCGCCCGCGGCGTTCTCGAACCGGACGGGGTGACGCGCGCCGATATCGAGGCGTTCATCATGGCCCGCACGGCGGCCGGTTACGCGGAGTCCTCCACGAATCGGGCGCTCTCGGCGGTGAAGGGCTTTCACCGTTTCATGCAGCGCGAGCAGATCTCCACGACCTCGCCGACGGCGGCGGTGCGCGTCCTGCGCACTGAGGACCGCCTGCCCGACTGCCTGTCCGTCGACGCCGTCGGGCGCCTGCTCGACCAGCCCTTTCCCGATACGCCGGCGGGCGCGCGCGACCGCATGATGCTCGAGGTCCTGTACGGGTGCGGCCTGCGGGCGAGCGAGCTCGTCGGCCTCGACCTGGATGACCTTGCGCTCGCGGACGAGTTCCTGCGCGTGCGGGGGAAGGGGTCGAAGGAGCGCCTCGTTCCCATCGTGGGGCAGGCCAAGGCATGCCTGGGGGACTATCTCGCCTCGGCGCGTCCGAGCCTGGCCGCCCATGGCCGCGGGGGCGCGTCGCCGGCAGTCGTGCTCAACTGCCGCGGGGGGAGGATCTCCCGTCAGACGGTCCACGCCGTCTGCGAGCGCGCGGGCCGCGCCGTGGGCATCGACGGGCTCCACCCCCATACGCTTCGGCACTCCTTCGCCACGCACATGCTCTCCGGCGGCGCGGACCTGCGCACGATCCAGGAGATCTTGGGGCACGCGGACATCGCGACCACGCAGGTCTACACGCACCTCGACCGCACGCAGGTGCGGGAGGTCTACCTTTCGTCCCACCCGCGCGCGCGTTAGTCGTCATCGGGCGGGCCCCGTCCGCGCCAAAAGGGACAGGCTCTCGCCAAGAGGGACGTACCCTAACGGCACGCCGAGCGTTCAGCCGTGCCATTAGGGTACGTCCCCTTTGGCACGGGGGTACGCCCCCTTCGGCGCGACCGTTGGCATGGGCGGGGCCGCCGGAAGCCGTCTCGCTTCCGGCCATGGCGCGCCGTTCGTGTCCGCGCGGGGGCGTAGCATCCGCTTGCACAACAAAATATGGTGGTTGCGCCATGCGCGGACCGGGGCCGTCCCACGGCGTCCCACCGGGAGGCCCGGGCGGTCCCCGCGCGTCGCCTCCCGGTGCCGCCATGCCGTCTACCTGCCCGTTCACGCCGACGTCACAAGCGAACGTAAATTCGCATCAACCTCAAGTTTAGGTTGAATCTTTGCACAGCCGTTTCGATGGGTGGTACGTTCCGGCCGCATCGACACAACATCTTGTGTCGATGCGGTTCTCTCGTTCTCTGGCGAGTGGTGGCATGGGTGTCCCGGTGGGGGGAAGTGGGGGAGCGTGTGGGGAAAAGTGTTGAAAAAGGTCGCTCGTCCCCATAAGATTGAATGCGTCGACACACGGGGCGGTTCCCCGCAAGCAATGCCAGCCGAGCAACCGAGGGGAGGGCGCAGCAGTGATACTGACCGGTACGTACGAGCGAAATCTCGACGCCAAAGGTCGCCTGTCCCTGCCTGCTGTCCTTCGCGACGAGATCGGCGAGCACGTCTGCGTGGTCCCCGCACCGGATGTCGATGCCCTGTACGTCTTCTCCAACGCGAACTACGAGAAGTGGGTCAAGGGCCTTTTCGAGGACCGCGGCGGCTTCAACGCCCGCGATCGTCGCGACCAGGCGCTCATGAGGTGGCTCAACGCCAGGACCGTGTCCGTGGACATGGACTCCGCGTTCCGCATCGGCCTCGCCGAGCAGCTCCGCGCTTCGAAGCATCTCGAGCGCGAGGTCACCGTGGTGGGCAACTACGACCACCTGGAGATCTGGGACCGCGCGACGTGGGAGGCCCAGTCCGCCGGATCCGACGACGACCTGGCCGAGCTCTTCTTCTCCTAGGGCGGACCGACGAAAGGACGCGCATGGCAGCGGGAACGTTGAAACCTGAATATCGGCATGAACCTGTCATGCTCAACGAGGTGCTCGATCAGCTGAAGCTCAAGCCGGGATCCTGCGTGTGCGACTGCACGCTCGGGGGCGCCGGGCACTCCCTGCGCATGGCGCGGGAGGTGGGCGACAGCGGCCTCCTCATCGGCATCGACCAGGACGACATGGCGCTCGAGGCGGCGTCGGCGCGGCTCGACGAGCACGCTCCCGACACCCCCCGCAAGCTGCTGAAAGGCAACTTCGGGGATCTGGACGAGCTCCTCGTCTCCGCCCAGGTTCCGGGCGTGGACGGCTTCCTGTTCGACCTGGGGGTCTCGAGCCCGCAACTCGATATTCCCGGAAGGGGCTTCTCGTACAACGAGGACGCCCCACTCGATATGCGCATGGATCCGGGGAACAACACCCTAAACGCAGCAGAGGTCATCAACACCTACACCGAAGCCGACCTCACCCGGATTCTTCGCGTCTACGGCGAGGAGAAGTTCGCACGGCAGATCGCGCGCGAGGTCGTGCGGCGCCGTGAGACGGCTCCCCTGCGCACTACTGGGGACTTCGTGGAGGCCATCAAGGCGGGCATACCCGCCGCGGCGCGCCGCCACGGAGGACACCCTGCGAAGCGCAGCTTCCAAGCCGTTCGCATCGAGGTCAACCACGAGCTCGACGTGCTGGAGCGCGGTCTTGAGGCCGCGGTGCGCTGGCTCAACCCGGGCGGGCGCATCTGCGTCATCTCCTACCACTCGCTGGAGGACCGCATCGTCAAGCATCTGTTCGCTGAGCTGAGCCAGGGCTGCACCTGCCCGCCGGAGATCCCGGTGTGCGTGTGCGGGCACGTGCCGACACTCAAGGTTGAAACGAGAAAACCGCTGGTCGCCACAGCCGATGAGGTTGCGGCGAACCCTCGGGCGCGATCTGCCAAGATCCGCGCGGCGCGAAGGCTCTAGCGAGCCCGCGTATCCGCCGGAGCGCGCCCCCGACTCCTTGGCATGAAACGCACTCTATTCGCACCACTTCTCTTGACGGGGGTTGCACATCGTGGCCTATTACACTTCCAACGCAGCTCGTGCATACGATATGCAGCCCTCCGCGGCTCCCGACCTCGGTTACACCGAGTCCCCGGAGCTGCTCGAGCGCCCGCGCTTCGACGTCGTGACCGGTGCCGGTCGCGAGTCCGACCAGGCCGTGAGCCCCGTCTTCACCCATGTCGTCAAGGTGTTCGTCGTCCTGGCGACGCTGTTTTGCGCCCTCGGGGCGGCGCGGGTGGGGATCGCCTCGGCGACCGCCGCCACCCTGAACGCCAACGCCGCGCTCACCTCGACGCTTGAGTCCGCCCGCGCGGAGAGCTCCGACCTCGAGGTCATGCGCTCCGTCTACGGCTCCAAGACCCGTATCCGCGAGCTCGCCGTCGAGCAGCTCGGGATGGTGGAGTCCGCCGATACCGTCACCATCGACCTCTCCGAGGCTTCCGCCGCCGCGCAGGCCTCTGCAGAGTAGGAAGGCGCACATGCCTTACGATAGCCGCGACTACGGCGGCCGCGACCGCACCGGTCGTGGCCGCGCATCCGGGCCGGGCCGCCGAACCAGGGCGTCCGGTCCTTCTTCGTTCGACGGCGCCCGCACGCGCCGCGAGCGCGACAACGGGGCGCCGCGCACCGACGACGGCAAGCTCGCCTCGAGGCGCACGATCGTGAAGGGCGGGCTCGGCGTGCTCGTGGGCGCGGGCGTCCTCAAGCTCGCGGGCCACCAGATCTTCTATCACGACGAGAACATGGCTCGCGTGGACGCGCGCCGTCTCGCCGCGCAGACCCTCTACGCCAAGCGCGGCACCCTGTACGATCGCAACGGCAACGTCCTCGCGTCGAGCGTCGAGTGCGCCAACGTGGCGGTGAATCCGCAGATCGTGAAGGACAGCGAGAAGGTCGTCGCCGCGCTCGTCGACGTCCTCGGGGTCGATGAGGACCAGACGCGCAGGGACGTGGCAGGCGACGGCACCTGGGTGTACATCAAGCGCCGCGTCGACGCCGACGACGTGGAGGCCTTGGAGAAGAAGGGGCTGTCGGGCATCGAGTTCGATCCGACCATCAAGCGCGTCTACCCGTACGGCACCCTGGCGAGCCAGGTCCTCGGAGTCGTGAACATCGACAACGAGGGCATCACGGGCCTCGAGCTGCAATACGACGAGGTCCTGACGGGCGTGAACGGTCAGATCGTGCGCGAGCGCGCCGCCGACGGCAGCTACATCGCGGGCGGGGCCTACTCGAAGGTCGCGGCCCAGGACGGATGCGACCTCGTGCTCACGCTGGACGCCAACATCCAGCGTGCGGCCGAGGACGCGCTCGCCGAGGCCGTCGAGAAGAGCGGGGCCCACTACGGCTCGGTCATCGTGACCGACCCGACGACGGGAGAGATCCTCGCCGCCTGCTCCAACCCCACGTACGACCCGACGGACCTGTCCTCCGCGCGCACCGAGGACATGAACCTGCGCGTCGTGACCGACGCGTACGAGCCCGGAAGCGTCTTCAAGGCGCTCGTGTGCGGCATGGGCATCGACCTCGGCCTCATGGACGTCGACACCACCTTCGAAGTGCCGGCGTCGGTGAAGGCGGGCGACGACGACGTGACCGACGTCGACGACCGCGACTACGGCATGACCATGACGCTGCGCGAGATCATGCGCCGCTCCTCCAACACGGGCATGGTGCTCGTCGGGCGGGAGATCGGGGCGGACAGCTTCGCCAGCTACATCGACAGCTACGGCATCGGCGCCCTGTCCGGGGTCGATTTTCCCGGTGAGAACCGCGGCATCGTCAAGGCGCGCGACGAGTACGACGGCGCGTCGGTCGCCGCCATGTCGTTCGGCCAGTCCCTTGCCGTCTCGCCCATCGAGGTGATGCGCGCGATGTCGGCCATCTCCAACGGGGGCGTCATGACCTGCCCGCATTTCCTCAAGGCGAGTCGCGGCGAGGAGGTCGACTGGTCGGAGCACGATGCGCGCGCCATCTCGAAGAACGCCGCCGCGCAGGTCGCCGACATGATGCGCACCGTCGTGGACGAGGGCACCGGCTCGGGAGGCCAGGTCGAGGGCTATGACGTGAGCGGCAAGACGGGCACCGCCCAGCGCGCGAGCGAGGAGGGCGGCTACCAGGAGGGCAGCTTCATGGCGTCGTTCATGGGGTTTGCCCCCACCGATGACCCCAAGGTCCAGGTCTACGTGACGCTCGACGGCACGTCGTACACCTCCGCCGCCGCCGCGGGGCCCTTCGCCAAGGTCATGGCCGCATCGCTCTCGGCGCTGGGCGTCTCGCCCACGCGCTAGCCGGGCGCGTCTGGAGCGGGCACACATGACCTGCACCAACGGGCGTTCGCCCCGCGCTAGAATGTACCGTTGGCATATTGCATGGAAGCGCTCAGCGAGGAGCATCGCATGATTGAGATAACCGTATCGGACATCGTCGAGGCGACGGCATCGCGCCTGGTCTGCGGAGACCCGGCGCGCACGTGTCGCGGCTGCACCATCGATTCCAGGAAGGTTGGGCGCGACGCGATCTTCGTCGCGTTCCCGGGGGAGCGAGTGGACGGCAACGCGTTCGCGGCGTCTGCCCTCGAGGCCGGCGCCGGCTGCGTCGTCATGACCGTTGACGCCCCCGAGGGGGTTCGCGCCGCCGCGGAGGAGCGGGGCGCGGCGATCGTGCGGACCGACGACCCCACCGCGTTCATGCTCGACCTCGCCTCCTGGTGGCGCGACCGCCTCGGCGCGCGCGTGGTGGGCATCACCGGATCCATCGGCAAGACGACCACCAAGGACGTGCTCACCGCCCTGCTGGCGCGGCGCTACCGCGTCCACGCGACGTCCGGAAACTTCAACAACCTCATCGGCCTGCCCCTCACCGTGCTCTCGGCGCCTCGGGACACCGAGGCCCTCGTCGTGGAGATGGGCATGGACGGCCGTGGCCAGATCGAGCGCCTGTCGCGCTGCGCGCGTCCGGACATCGCGGTCATCACGAAGGTCGGAACCTCGCATATCGGCATGCTCGGCAGCCGCGAGAACATCGCTCGCGCCAAGGCCGAGATCGTCTGCGGCATGCGCCCCGGCGGAGCGCTCGTCATGGGGGCTTCCGACGACTACTTCGCCTTTATCCGCGACGGCATCGCGGTCCCGGCGGGCATCGAGGTCGTTTCGTGCGGCTCGGGTGACGGCTGCGACGTCATGGTCTCCGCCATCGAGCTGGGCGAGGACGGCTGCCCGAGCTTCGATGTGACCTTCTCCGACGGCGCGCGCATCTCCACGCGCCTCTCCGTGCCCGGGGCCCAGGCGGTCATCAACGCCGCCTACGCCGCCGCCGTCGCGCGCCGGATGGGTATCGACCCGTCCGAGATCGACGCCGCCTTCGGTGCGCTCGAGCTCACCGCACGCCGCGTGGACGTCCGCCGCGCGGTCTCCGGCGCCCGCATCATCGACGACTCCTACAACGCCGCGCCCGAGTCGGTCGCGGCCGGGCTCGACCTGCTCTGCAGCCTCCCTTGCACGGGGTCCCGCATCGCGGTGCTCGGCGAGATGGGCGAGCTGGGGGAGGAGTCCGCGCGCCTGCACGCCCTGACGGGCGCCTACGCTGCGGCCAAGAAGCTCTCGCTTCTGGTCTGCGTGGGCGGCGAGGCCGCGCGCGCCATGGCGGGGGCCGCCCGCATGCTCGGCATGTCCGACGACGCCGTGCAGGTCATGGACGACACCGATGCGGCCATCGCCGCGCTTTCCGACGCCTTCGGGCCCGAGGACCTGGTCCTGGTCAAGGGGTCGCGCTTCGTCGGGCTCGATCGACTCGTGGAAGAGGTGTGCTAGATGATTCTCGGCAACCCGCTGTACCCCACCTATCAGGCGTTTGTCGCCGCCGGCATCTCTGCGGCCATCGCCGCGGCGCTCATGCCCCTCTGGATCCGCATCCTCAAGTACGAGGGGATCGGCCAGCAGGTCCGCGCCGACGGTCCCCAGCGCCATCTCGTCAAGCAGGGCACGCCCACCATGGGCGGCGTCGTGATCCTCGTCGCGGTCGTGCTCACCTGCGCGCTCATGGCAAAATGGACCCTGGCGCTCGTCCTCGTCGTGGGAGCGACCCTCGCCACGGGGCTGCTCGGTCTCATCGATGACGTCACGAGCGTGACCCACGGACGCTCGCTCGGCCTCACGCCCGCGGCGAAGATGGTCGGCCTCACCCTCATCTGCGTCGCCTTCTGCCTGCTCGCGGTCAACTTCTGCGACGTGCCCGCGGAGGTCCGCTTCCCGGGCGGCTTCTCGATCGACCTCTCCGTCCTCTCCACGACGTTCGAGGTCGGCGGGCGCCCCTTCACGATCCCCTGGCTGTACCTCGCGTTCACCTGGCTCCTCATCGCCGGTCTCTCCAATGCGGTCAACCTCACCGACGGCCTGGACGGCCTGGCGGGAGGCACGTCGATGATCGCCATGCTCATCATGGCCGGGATCGCGTTCATCTGCGGCGAGGCCAACCTGGCCGTGTTCTCCGCGTCCTGCGCGGGCGCCTGCCTCGGCTTCCTGTGGTTCAACTGCTATCCGGCGAGCATCTTCATGGGCGATACCGGGTCGCTTGCCCTCGGAACCGCGTTCGCCTGCATGGCGATCGTCACCAACACCGAGGTGTCGTCGCTCATCATCGGCGCGCTGTTCATCATCGAGGCCCTGTCCGTCATGATCCAGGTCGTGAGCTTCAAGCTCACCCGCAAGCGTGTCTTCCTCATGGCACCCATCCATCATCATTTCGAGAAGAAGGGCTGGGCGGAGACGAAGGTCGTCATCCGCTTCTGGATCGTTGCCGCCGCGTTCGGCGCCCTCGGCCTCGCCCTGTTCTTCCAGTTGGGATAGTGATTCCGCATGCCCTTGCCGCATAGCTTCAGCCTGCTCGTCCTCGGCCTCGGCTCGACCGGGGCCGATGTTGCCGCATGGGGGCTCTCCCATCCCGAGCGCGTGACCTCGGTCACGGTGCTCGGCGGTGCGGGCAGCGCTCCCTCCGACGTGTCCCGCTCCCTGGAGGATCGCGGGGCGACGGTGGTCTTGGGGACCGAGGAGGTCCACGGCTCCTACGATGTCTGCGTCTCGAGCCCCGGGATCTCCGAGTTCTCCTCGTTCTTCGCGTCGGCGGCCGCGGCTTCCGGCGAGATCATGGGGGAGCCCGAGTTCGCCTGGCGGCTCTCGAGCGCCCGTTGGTGCGCCGTCACGGGCACCAACGGCAAGACGACCACGACGTCCCTCATCGACCATCTGCTGCGCGGCGCCGGCCTGGGCGTCCGCGCGGTGGGGAATATCGGCACGCCGTGCATCCGC
This sequence comes from Collinsella phocaeensis, assembly GCF_900119895.1. Lineage (GTDB taxonomy): Bacteria > Actinomycetota > Coriobacteriia > Coriobacteriales > Coriobacteriaceae > Collinsella > Collinsella phocaeensis. The sequence goes on from NZ_FQLR01000004.1 coordinate 849,132, forward strand.
GCGGTGGATGATGCGCCGGAAGGCTCCTGGCTCGCCGCCGAGCTCTCGAGCTATCAGCTCGCGTGCACCTCCGAGCTGCATCCTCGCGTCGCGGTGCTGCTCAACATCACGCCGGACCATCTCGCCTGGCACCGTTCGCACGAGGCCTACGTCGAAGCGAAGCTTCGCGTCTTCGCCAATATGGGCGCGGACGACCTCGCGATCGTCGATGTGGAGGACCCCGGGGTCGCCGCGCACGCCGCAGATATCTTCACGTCCGGCCGCCGCGTTCTCTCGCTTGGCCTCTCGGACCCCGGCACCCCCGATGCGGCGTTTTTGCGCGACGGCGTGCTCACCGTTCGCCTCGCGGGGAAGGAGACCGCTCTGGTGCCCGCGGACGACCTGGCGATCCGGGGGTCGCACAACGTCGTGAACGCGCTCGCCGCCTCCGCCGCCGCGCTCGCCTGCGGGGCCGATGCGCCCGCGGTCCGCACGGGCCTCGCGAGCTTCAGCCCCCTCGAGCACCGAGTCGAGCCCTGCGGCGAGATCGACGGCGTGCTGTACGTGAACGATTCCAAGGCGACCAACACCGACGCGGTCGAGAAGGCGCTCACCGCCTTCCCCGGTCGCGATATGATCGTTCTTCTGGGAGGCCATGACAAGGGCACGCCCCTCGAGGGGTTCTCGGAGCGGGTCTGCGAGAGGGTCCGCGCCGCCGTGTGCTTCGGCGAGGCGGGGGAGCGCTTCCGGTGCGCCCTCGAGGAGGCCGACCGCACGGGCGACGTCGACATCGCGCTCGCCGATGACCTGCGGGACGCCGTCGACGTGGCGCGCTCGCTGGCGTGCCGTGGCGACGTCGTGCTTCTTTCCCCCGCTTGCTCGTCGTTCGACGAGTTCTCGGGGTTCGAGGAGCGCGGTCGGGCGTTTAAAGCCTATATCGAGCAGCTTCGCTGCGCTCTCGGGCGCGGCGGCGAGGCGTAGGTCCGCATGGATGCCAACGCGCGCGGCAGGCGCGCCGGCGATGCGGCCGGGTCCGGCACGCCCGTACGCGAGGCCGGCCGGGTGGCGAGGGACCACTCCGGCCTCGCCGAGAAATACATAGCGGGCGTGCCCGCGCGCATCATGCGGCCCCGACTCGTCTTCCTGGCGTGCCTCGTGGCGCTGGTCGGCTTCGGCGTGATCATGGTCTATTCCGCGAGTTCCGTCGAGGCGCTCAAGGAGGGCAACCCTTCGACGTATTACCTGTTCAGGCAGGCCCTGTTCGCCGCCGTGGGCGGCATCATCCTGATCATCACGACCAGGAGATGGTTCCCTTGGCCCCTGATCGAGGGCGATGCGCTGCGCATCGTCATCGCTGCGTTCTCCGCGCTGCTCATCTTCGTGCGCTTCTTCGGCCAGGGGGCGGGCGGCGCTACGCGCTGGGTGACGATCGCGGGTTTCACGCTGCAGCCCTCCGAGCTGCTCAAGCCCTTCCTCATCATGCGCACGGCGCAGCTGCTCGACGGCTACTACCTCGAGCGCACCCTGCCGCGCGAGACGTTCATCAGGTGCGTCGCCACCGACATCGTGATCCCGCTCGCGCTCGTGTTCTTCCAGCCGGACATGGGCTCCACCCTCATCATCTTTGGCGCCTTGTTCCTCATGGCGGTCTTCGCGGGGCTCGAGGGGCGCGTGATCGCGGCCCTCGGCGTCTTCGTGGTCCTCGCCGGGGCCCTCGCCATCTTCATCGAGCCGTACCGCCTCGAGCGCCTGAAGGTCGTGATGGATCCGTGGAGCGACCCGTATAACTCCGGGTACCAGGCGACGCTCGCCATCATGGCGTTCGCGTCGGGCGGCCTGACGGGGCGCGGCATCGGCAACTCGACGATGAAGTACAACTACCTGCCCGAGGCGCACAACGATTACATCCTCGCCATCATCGGCGAGGAGCTCGGCTTCATCGGCACGGTCCTGTTCTTCGCGCTGTTCTGCGGGCTCATCTGGTCCGCGTTCAAGATCGCCGAGCGCGCCTCGTCCAACGCGCATCGCCTCATGGCCGAGGGCGCAGCGCTCATCCTCATCCTTCAGTTCCTGGTCAACGCGCTCGGCATCATCGGCGTGATCCCGATGACGGGAAAGACGATGCCGTTCATCTCGTACGGCGGCTCCTCGCTCATCGCCTCGTTCATGCTCGCCGCGCTCGTCATGCGCGTATCCCTCGAAAGCGGCAGGTCCGCCCCGTACCGAGAGCGCCGAGACCGCCTCACCGTCATGTCCAAGGCCGATGCGGTCTCGAGCCACCTGGGGCGCTCGAGCGCCGGCGCGCCCCGCCGCCGATCCGACCGCGATCCTGCGCCTTCGGGCCGCCCCGGGTTCTCCGTGCTGGATGGGACCACCGGCGCGCCGAGCCCCGCATCGGAGCGCCCGGCCGCTCATCCGCGTGCCCGGGCGTCGTCCGTACCGCTCGCGGGGCCGCCTTCCCGTTCGGGTTACGATCGCGTGGACCTGGGCGCCGACCCCGCTGAACGGCTCAGGCCCCGAGGGCAGACGACGTCGCGCCGCGGGCGCGGCGACACACGTAGATAGGAAGTGGAACCATGACCGACAGGCTTTCCGTAGCCATCGCCGCCGGCGGCACCGCGGGGCACGTCAACCCTGCCCTCGCTCTCGCCGAAGAGCTTTCCGACCGCGGCCACGCCGTGCGCTTCTTCGGCCAGACGCGCCGCCTCGAGGGCACGCTCGTCCCCAAGGCGGGCTTCCCGTTCTTCCCGGTTGAGGTCACGGGTTTCGACCGGGAGAGGCCCTGGTCCATCGTGCCCGCGCTGCTCCACCTCGCCCGCGAGGAGCGTCGCCTCGTCTCGTCGTTCCGCGCCGATCCCTCCCTGCGGCCCGACGTCGTCGTCGGGTTCGGGGCCTATGTGGAGCTCCCGCTCGTCCGCGCCGCGACGCGTCTCGGGATCCCGGTGGTGCTTCATGAGCAGAACTCCGTCTCGGGGCTCGCCAACCGCAAGAGCGCCTCGTCCGCCGCGCTGGTCGCGATCTCGCAGCCGGGCGTCCGCGAGACGTTCGAGCGCGCGGGGGCGAAGCGGATCGAGTTCACCGGAAACCCCGTGCTGCGCTCCGTCCTTTCCGGCGACCGTGCCCGCGGCCGAGCGGCTCTCGGCATCCCCGAGGACGCCGTCTTGCTGCTTGCGTTCGGCGGGTCGCTCGGCGCCCAGCACATCAATCGGTTCATGGTCTCGATCAAGGATGAGCTGCTGTCCCGGTCGGGCGTCTACGTGCTGCACTCCTGCGGTGCTGAGGATTTCGACGCGACGCGCGACGCGCTCGCGCTCACCGCGGACGAGGCGGAGCGGTACCGCGTGCAGCCCTATATCGATGATATGGGAGACATGCTCGCCGCCTCCGACCTCGTCCTGTCGCGCGCCGGCGCCTCGTCGGTCGCCGAGATCGCCGCGCTCGCGGTCCCCTCGGTCCTCGTGCCCTATCCGCATGCGACGGCAGACCACCAGACCACGAACGCGCGCTTCCTCGTGGACTCCGGCGCCGCCGTGATGTGCGCCGACGCCGACATCGATGGCGACGGGTTCGCGCGCACCCTGCTCGGCCTGGTCGACGACGGCGCCGCCCGCGACGAGATGCGCGCGGCCGCGCGCGGACTCGCCGCATCCCGGGCTGCGTGCGCCCTCGCCGACGGCGTGGAGTCCGTTTGCGCGGGCGCCTGAGTCCGCGCGCGACGGCCCGTATTTCTCAAGCCGCTGCTCCGGTGCTACACTGGTCCATCGGCTACACGCAAATCAACTGAGCACAGGAGAGAGCCATGGCAGCACCCGAGAGCACATCGACCGCCCCCGCCTTCAAGAGCGCGCACTTCATCGGCATCGGGGGCGCCGGCATGAGCGGCATCGCGCTCGTCCTCCATGAGCGCGGCTATGCCGTAACGGGCTCAGACCTCAAGTCATCGCGCTATATCCGCCAGCTCACGCGCGCCGGCGTGGAGATCCACATCGGCCATGAGTCCCAGACCATCGACGCGATCTCGCCCGACGTCGTCGTGGTCTCCACCGCGATTCCCGAGTCCAATCCCGAGCTCATGCGCGCTCGGGAGCTCGGAATCCCCGTATGGCCGCGCGCCAAGATGCTCTCGGCGCTCGGCCAGGGCTACACGACGGTCGCCGTCGCCGGCACGCACGGCAAGACGACCACGTCCTCCATGTGCGCCACCATGCTCGACCGCATGGGGCTCGATCCGAGCTTCCTCATCGGCGGCGTCGTCGAGGGGTACGGCACCAACGGCCGCAACGGCTCCGGGGAGTTCTTCGTCGCCGAGGCCGACGAGTCCGACAGCTCCTTTCTGTTCCTCGACCCCGACGTCGTCGTCGTCACGAACGTCGAGGCGGACCATCTCGATCATTACTCGGGCATCGAGGAGATCGAGGAGACCTTCGTGAAGTTCATGTCGCTCGTCGGCGAGGACGGCACCGTGATCGTGTGCGGAGACGCGCCGCGCCTGCGCGAGCTCGCAGCCTCGTCGTCCCGTCGCGTTCTCACGTACGGGTTCGCCGAGGACAACGACGTGGTGTGCGCCCCGCGCCCCCATGTCCCCGGCACGCTCGGCAGCTCGTTCGCCGTGTCGCTGCCCGACGGCTCCGTGCGCGACGTCACCATCAAGGCGAACCCCGGCCAGCACAACATGCTGAATGCATCCGCCGCGCTCACCGTCGCGTACGCGCTCGGCCAGGACACCGCGGCGGCCGCTGAGGCCCTGTCCACATTCCAGGGCGTTCGTCGTCGCTTCACGCACGTGGGCGAGGTCGATGGCGTCACCCTGGTGGACGATTACGGCCATCATCCCACCGAGGTCGCGGCGACGCTCGAGGCGGCCTCGGCGCTCTCCTTCGACCGCGTGGTCGTGGTGTTCCAGCCGCATCGCTACTCCCGCCTCCAGGCGCTCGCGTCCGAGTTCGCCGACGCGTTCGAGCGCGCCGACGTGCTCGCCTTGATCGATGTCTTCCCGGCGGGCGAGATGCCCATCCCCGGAGTGACCTCCAAGATGCTCGGTGACCTGGTCGCCGAGCGCCATCCTGGCAAGCGCGTGTTCTATGCGTCCAGCCGCGCCGCGCTCAACGAGTTCCTGGACGGCGAGCTCAAGGATGGCGACCTGCTCATCACCATGGGCGCCGGCGACGTCACCGCCGTCGGTCCCGAGTACCTCGAGCACGTCGCCGAGCTCAAGCAGGGCGACCGGTAGCCGATGGGGCTGTTCAACGCGATCATGTCGCTGTCGGGCGCGATCGACACCGACGTCATCGAGGACGAGCGGATGGCGCGGCACACGAGCTATCGTATCGGCGGCCGTGCCGCGCTGTTCATCACCTGCCATAGCTATCACGCGCTGCGCAGGTGCGTGGACGTGCTGACCCGCGAGCGGGTGCCCTGGGTCATCGTCGGCAAGGGGTCGAACCTCCTCGTCTCCGATTCCGGCTACTCGGGAGCCGTCATCACGCTCGGCCGCGAGTTCTCCCGCACGGTTCTCGCCGAAGACGGCGTCACCTTGACGGTGGGGGCTGGCGTCATCCTTGCGCGCCTCGTCAACGAGGCGCTTACGAAGGGGCTCTCCGGCCTGGAGTTTGCCGTGGGCATTCCCGGGACCGTGGGCGGTGCCGTCTCCATGAACGCGGGCCTTCGCGACGCGTGGGTGGGCTCGCTCATCGAGGACGTGGTCACGTACAAGCCGGGGGAGGGTATCCGCCATTACGCGCACGACGACGTCGCATGGGGGTATCGCGAATGCGGGATCCCGGGCGACGAGATCATCCTCGAGGCGACCTTCCGTCTCGCTCCCGGAGAGAAGTCCGACATCCGCGCGACGATGGAGCGCCATCTGGCACGGCGCCGTCGGACCCAGCCGGTAGGGTCAGCGAGCTGCGGTTCGGTCTTTCGCAACCCGCCCGGTGGAAGTGTAGGGGCTATGGTCGAGGAATGCGGATTGAAGGGTTTTTCAGTCGGCGGCGCCGAGGTCTCGCCCGTCCACGCTAACTTTATTGTCAACAACGGCACCGCGACCGCTCGGGACGTGACCGCCGTGATCCAGCATGTGCGCAAACAGGTAAAGGAAACGTATGGCGTCGAGCTCAAACCGGAAGTCAAATTCCTCGGCTTCTAGCCAGAAGCCCACCTTCCGTCGCTCGAAGGGGGCCGCCTCCGCCGGATGCGCCCCCGCCCCTCGAACCGCCGCGCGCCCCAAGCCCGCCGCGAGGCCCTCCGTCGCGGCCCAGCCGCCCAAGGCGACAAAGAGCTCCTACACCGTCGCCGCGAAGGCCGGTGCCGCCCCCAAGCAGGCCAAGCCGAAGCGCGTCGAGCCGAAGCCGACGGCCCGCAAGGCCTCGTCCCTTGCGCCCGCGGCGCGCGCGCAAGGACCGTCCGCCCGGCGTCGGCCCGTCGCTTCGTCGAGCGACCGCGCTTTCGCGAAGGCCAACGCGCGCGTCTCGGCCAAGCGCGCGGCGCGCCCCGCGCCTTCGGTGGCGTCCGTCCTGTCGCGTCCGTCTTCCTCCGCGCCCTCGCGTCCGCATGCCGCTCCGGCCGCTTCCCCGGCGGCTTCCGCGTCTGCGGCGGAGCGTCCGTCGGCGTCGCGCGCATCGCTCAAGGGTCGCCTCGGGCTCATCGTCGCCATCGCGGCCGCGCTCGCACTCGTCACAGGCATCGGCGGCGTGGTGGCGGTCAACTCCTCGCTGTTCGCCGCGACCGATATCGAGGTCAAGGGAAGCGAGCACGTGTCCGAGGAGGATATGAACCGGCTGCTGGACGTCCCCGAGGGATCGACGCTGTTCAATATCGACGCGGACGCGCTTGCCGGGTCCCTCAAGAGGAACCCCTGGGTCGATACGGTCGACGTGCAGCGCGAGTTCCCCCATAAGCTCATCATCACGCCCAAGGAGTACGAGGTCGCGGCAGTGGTCTACATCGCCGCGGACGACATCGCGTGGGCGGTGAGCGATACCGGAACCTGGATCGCTCCCATGTCCCTGTCGGTGACGGTCGACGCCGACGGCTCGATCATCGAGTCGGCGGGGGAGGGCGCCGCGCTGCCCGCCTCGTCCGGCGGCGGCGCCGACACCGACGACGCGGATGCGGCGGATGCCGGCAGCGGAGAAGCCGACGGCACCGACGGTGCCGCGTCGGATGCGGACGCGGGCGCTGACGAGGAGGGCGCGGAAGATCCGGACGGTGAGGCGACCGGCAGCCTGACGGGGGTCGACGCCGCGCTCGCGCTCGCTCGCGATGCCGGCGCCTTGCTGCTCATCGACGTGAGCGCGGACGTGGCGCCTTCGAGCGGCGCCGAGGTGACCTCCGACGTCGTCAAGGCGGGCCTCGCCTACGCGAAGGGGTTCAGCCAGGAGTTCCTGGCGCAGATCAAGGACCTTTCCGTTCCCTCGGTCGAGGCGATCTCGGCGAACCTCGTCTCGGGCGTCGAGGTCTCGCTCGGCTCGCCCGAGGACATAGGGACGAAGGAGCAGGTCGTCACGAAGCTGCTCGCGGAGCGCTCCGGCGTAACCTACATCAACGTCCGCACGCCCGACGCCTACACGTTCAGGTCCGCCGACCTGGGCGCCTAAGCGCCGCGTCGACCGGAACGCCGTGAACGGTAGATGCGTTTACCTGCGGAATTCACAAAGTGCTTCACAACAAGTTGACTTCTACCTGCAGTTTGTGCAACCATAACGCGGTTTACCTCGACATTTAATCTTTACTTGAGGGTTAACCTTCGTGGGTTATTCGTCGTAAGGCCGCCCAGCGCATACATCGATGTTCGGAGGACCGACATATGCACGAGAACGAGATCAACAACTACCTTGCCGTCATCAAGGTTGTCGGCGTCGGCGGCGGCGGCACGAACGCCGTCAACCGCATGATCGAAGAGGGCATCCGCGGCGTCGAGTTCGTCGCGATCAACACCGATGCGCAGGCCCTCGCCATCTCCGACGCGGACATCAAGGTGCACATCGGCACCGATCTCACGCGCGGTCTGGGCGCCGGCGCCAACCCCGAGGTCGGCCGCAAGGCTGCCGACGAGTCCCGTGACGACATCGCCGAGGCGCTCGCGGGCGCCGACATGGTCTTCATCACCGCGGGCGAGGGCGGCGGCACCGGTACCGGAGCCGCTCCGATCGTCGCCGATATCGCGATGAACGACGTGGGTGCCCTGACGGTCGCCGTCGTCACCAAGCCCTTCACCTTCGAGGGCCGCAAGCGCAAGGCGTCCGCCGAGGAGGGCATCACGACCCTCTCCGAGTCCGTCGACACCATGATCGTCATCCCCAACGACAAGCTTCTCGACATCGCCGAGAAGAAGACCACCATGCTCGAGGCCTTCGCGATGGCCGACGCCGTCCTGTCCCAGGGCACCCAGGGCATCACGGACCTCATCACCGTCCCCGGCATCATCAACCTCGACTTCGCCGACGTGAAGACGATCATGAAGCAGGCCGGCACCGCCATGATGGGCATCGGTACCGCTTCGGGCGATACCCGCGCGGTCGACGCCGCCCAGCAGGCCATCTCCAGTCCGCTGCTCGAGAGCTCCATCGATGGCGCCACGCGCGTCCTGCTCTCCATCGCCGGCTCCAAGGATCTGGGTATCCAGGAGATCAACGACGCGGCCGACCTCGTTGCCAACGCCGTCGACCCCGAGGCCAACATCATCTTCGGTACGGTCGTCGACGAGTCCCTGGGCGACCAGGTGCGCATCACCGTCATCGCGACTGGCTTCTCCGACGCGAACGTCAACCGCCAGGATCAGCTGTTCGGCCAGCCGGCTCGCAAGAGCGAGGAGCCCGCTTCCCGCGCGTCCGCTCCGTCCGGCAGCGCTTCAGCGACCCGTAACGTGGGCGGCACCGAGCTCCCCAACTTCGGTAACGACCAGTTCGAGCTCCCCGATTTCCTCAAGCGCGGCAACTTCTAGTCTCGGCTACGGTCGGAAGGCCCCGCGTTCCCGATGAAAAGCGCGCTTCGCGAAGCTTTTCCTCAGGAGCGCGGGGTCTTCCTTGTGTACGGCCCGGGGCGTGCGGAGTTTGCCGCCCCGCGCCCCTGGCGGGCCGAAGGCGCGAGGCGATGTCCCTTTCGATGCGCGCGGCCCGTGCGCTGAGGTTCCGCCGCCGCGGGTTCCGCCTATCCGGCGTCTCGGTGCGGATCGCTGCGCTCATCGGCTTGTCGTGCATACATGAAGGGACGATCGCATGGAACGACGCATATTCGGAAACGGGCTCGCGCTCAACGGGTGCTGGGACGGTCCGGTGCGGTTCGCGTTCACGGAGCGCACGGGCGGGGTCTCGCTTCCCCCGTACGCCTCGCTCAACCTCGGTTCCCATGTGGGAGATGATCCCGCTGCGGTGGCCGAGAACCGCCGGCGCGTCCTCGCCTCCTTGGGCGCCGACGCCCTTCAGGAGCGCCTTCTTGTCCCCAACCAGGTCCATGGCGATACGGTCGTTTGCGTGGCCCCGTCGGACGTCGAGGACCTTGCGCGCGTCCGCGAGCGCCTCGCCGCCGGCGCGGACGCGGTCGTGTGCACGGCTCGCGACGTTCCGGTGCTTCTGTGCTATGCGGATTGCACGCCGGTCGTCGTCTGCGCGCAAGGTGGCTTCGCGGTGGTCCATTCGGGCTGGAGGGGAACGTACGCCCGGATCGCGGGAAAGGCGGCCCGCGCGCTCGCCGAGATGACGGGGGAGGACCCGTCGACGTTTTCGGCGTACATCGGCCCGCATATCCTCGGTGACGAATACGAGGTCTCGCCTGAAGTTGTACAGATGTTCTCGTTACAATTTGATAACATTAACCCGTATGGCGCACGCCTTCTCGATATGTCACGCGCCATATGTCAGTCACTTGAGGAAGCAGGAGTCCCCCGTTGCGAGATTCACGACCCTCGTCTCTCGACGACGCGCCTGAACGAGCGCTTTTTCTCCTACCGAAAGGAAAACGGAATATGCGGACGACACGCGGCTGTGGCGATGTTGCGCTGACGCGTCGCGGCCTTCTGGCCGCGGTGCTCGCGTCGGCTTCGCTGACGCTGCTCCCCGGATGCTCGGCGGCGGAATCCTCCGAGCAGATCACGGTGGCGGGTTCCACGACCTGCCTTCCTATCGCCGAGATCGCGGCGGAAGGCTTCAAGGAGGAGACGGGCGTCTCGGTGCTCGTCAGCGGGCTCGGTTCCAGCGCGGGCATCGAGGCCGTCTCGAACGGGACGGCGCACATCGCGTCCTCGTCGCGCGGCCTCAACGTCGAGGAGCAGAAGCTCGGGCTCACCACGATCCCCATCGCCCACGACGGCATCGCCGTCATCGTCAACGAGGCGAACCCCGTAGACAACCTCTCCGTCGAGGACCTGTGCGCCATCTACACCGGCGAGATCTCGAACTGGTCGGAGGTCGGCGGCCCCGAGATGGACATCCAGCTCGTCAACCGTGACGAGGCGTCCGGCACCCGCGAGGCGTTCCGTACGATCGTCATGGGCGACGCCCATTTCGACCGCCGCGCCGCGGTCCTTCCCGGTACCGGCCAGGTGCGCGACGTCGTCTCCCGTTCCGAGGGCGCGATCGGCTACATCTCGATGGGGTTCGTCGACTCCAAGTACGCGACCACGACGGTCAAGGCGCTGAGCGTCAACCATGTCGAACCGAGCGAGAAGACCATCGCGTCGGGCGGCTACCCGGTTTCACGCGACCTGTATTTCTTCGTGAAGGGCGAGCCGGCTCCCTCTGCGGCCGCCTATATCGACTACGTCCTGTCCGAGCGCATGGACGACATGATCCGCGAGGCGGGCTTCATTCCCGTCGCCCGGTCCGTATCCGAGAGCTAAGGGGCAGATCGAGCCATGAATTCCACTGATACCCAGCGCCCCGAGACCGCCTCGCGTCCCAAGCGCGAGCTCGCGCTCGTCTCGCGCAGCACCTATCTCAAGGAGCGCGCGCTCCAGTACCTGTTCTTCGCGTGTGCCTTTCTCGCCGTCGTGACCGTCGTGCTCATCTTCGCGTTCACGATGCTGCAGGCCGCTCCCGTCTTCACCGATATCGGGCTCGCGAACTTCTTCAGTCTGGACTGGGCGCCCACCGAGGGCAGGTTCGGCATCCTGTCGCTTGCCGCCGGCTCCGCGCTCGTCACGGCCGGCGCGCTCGTGCTCGGCGTTCCCCTGGGCGTGGGCACCGCCGTCTACCTCACCGAGATCGCCTCCGCGCGCGTGCGCGCTATCATCAGCCCTGCGGTCGACCTGCTTGCGGGCATCCCCTCGATCATCTACGGATTCTTCGGCATGGTCATCATCCGTCCCTTCGTGGCCGAGATCTCCGGCGGCCTCGGGTTCGGCGCCCTCACCGCGTGGCTCGTTCTCGCGATCATGATCGTGCCCACCATCACGACGCTCACCATCGATGCGCTGCGCTCCATCCCCATGGGGATCCGCGAGGCGGGCTTCGCCATGGGCGCGACCAAGTGGCAGGTCATCTACAAGGTCGTCCTGCCTGCCGCGCGCTTCGGCATCGTCGACGCGATCGTGCTCGGCATGGGCCGTGCCATCGGCGAGACCATGGCGGTGCTCATGGTCGTCGGCAACGCGCCGGTGATCCCCGACTCCGTGGCGAGCCCTATCTCGACGCTCACGAGCCAGATCGCGCTCGACATGAGCTATTCGAGCGGCCTGCACCGCACTGCCCTGTTCGGCATGGGCGTGGTGCTGTTCATCATCTCCGCATCGCTCGTGGGCATCGTCCGCATGCTCTCCAAGAAGAGGAAGGGGTAGGCCATGGCAGGAACCGGGTCGGCTCCCGAAACCCAGCTCACGTCCCGTGAGCGCATCAAGCGCGCGCTCGCCAACGGCAAGACCGGCCGCATCTCCAAGGACGCTGCGAACGCCGTCATGCTCGGCGTCTTCCGGTGCGCTGCCTATATCACCACGCTCGTGCTCGTGGCGATCATCGCGTACGTGGTCATCAACGGCGCGCCGCACATCTCTCCCGACTTCATCTTCGGTTGGCCCCAGGGCGTGAACGCCGAGGGCGGCATCTGGCCCACGATCGTTTCGACGCTCTACGTGACGGCGCTCGCGATGCTCATCTGCACGCCGATCGCCGTGCTCGCGGCGGTCTACCTCGCCGAGTACGCCAAGCAGGGCCGTCTCGTCGAGACCATCCGCTATGCCGCGGACACGCTGGCGAGCGTGCCCTCGATCGTCATGGGCCTGTTCGGGTACGCGCTGTTCGTCGAGGCGATGGGCCTCGGGCTCTCGATGGTGTCCGCCGCCTGCGCGCTCGCGCTGCTCATGCTGCCGATCGTCATGCGCACGACGGAAGAGGCCATTCGTGCCGTCCCCCGCTACATCCGCTGGGGTGCGTACGGCCTGGGCGCCACGAAGTGGCAGGTCGTCAGCAAGATCGTCCTTCCCTCCGCCTTCGGCCGCATCGCGACGGGCATCGTGCTTGCCATCGGCCGCGCCATCGGCGAGACCGCGGTCGTGCTGTACACGATGGGCCAGGCCATCAACCTGCCCATCAGCCCGCTCGATTCGGGCCGCCCCATGACGGTGCACCTGTACCTGCTCGCCAACGACGGCATCAACATGAACGCCGCCTACGGCACCGCGCTGCTGCTGATGCTCATCATCCTCGCCTTCAACCTGTTCGCGCGCTACCTCTCGCGCAAGAGCCGCTAGTCCCTAAGGAGTCTCATGTCCGTCTATCAGAACGCGCCCGCCCCCGAGGTCTCCGCGATCACCGCCGCGAACTTCGACTTCTGGTACGGCGACTTCCACGCCCTCACCGACGTGAACCTCAATATCGCCAAGAACAAGATCACCGCGTTCATCGGCCCCTCCGGCTGCGGCAAGTCCACCTTCCTGCGTTGCATGAACCGCATGAACGACCTGATCGAGGGGACCCGCTGCGAGGGCGTCATGACCCTCGACGGTGCCGATATCTACGCCGAGGGCGTCGACCCGGTCGATCTGCGCCGCCGCGTCGGCATGATCTTCCAGCAGCCGAACCCTTTTCCCAAGTCCATCTACGAGAACGTCGCTTTTGGCCCCCGACTGCAGGGCGTGACTAGCAAAAGCGACCTCGATGATATCGTCGAAGAGTCCCTCAAGCGCGCCAACCTCTGGAAAGAGGTATCCAATCAGCTCTCGAAAGACGGCTTGGCGCTCTCCGGCGGTCAGCAGCAGCGACTCTGCATCGCGCGCGTGCTGGCCGTGCAGCCGGACGTTCTCCTGATGGATGAGCCCTGCTCGGCCATCGATCCCACCTCCGTTCAGAAGGTCGAGGACCTGATGGCCGAGCTCGCGCCCGAGATGACCATCATCATCGTGACGCACAACATGCAGCAGGCCGCCCGCATCTCCGACTGCACCGCGTTCTTCTTGCAGGAGGTCGCCGGAGAGCCTGCTACACTAATCGAGTATGGTCAGACCGACGCTCTCTTCACTAGTCCGATAGACAAGCGCACGGAGGACTATATCACCGGCCGCTTCGGCTGATGCCCCGGCACCGGTGCAACGCAGGTTGCGGGTGCGGATCTGCCCCGTGCGACTGATTGGAGCTTGTATGCGTAAACTGTTCTCTCGCCAGCTGGTGGAGGCGCGTCACGAGATGCTCTCCATCTTCGAGGCCGTCGACCTGACGCTGCACGACGCCGTGCGCGCCTACGTGACCGACGACCGCGATCTGGCCAAGAAGGCCAAGGAGAAGACGTTCCAGATCGACGCGCGCTGCGCGAACCTGGAGGCGGTCTGCTACAACCTGATCGCGACCCAGAGCCCGGTCGCGAGCGACTTCCGCCTGCTTCAGACCATCATCTACATCGATTTCAACCTCCAGCGCATGTGCGACAAGGTCCGTCGCATCGCACGCGCCGCGAATCGCAAGGTCAAGAGCGATTTCGAGGTGCCCGCCGTCCTCGTCGACCTCATCGAGACCGAGGCCGAGAGCGTCTATCGCGTCATGGGCGCGAGCGTCACCGCGCTCGTCAACAACGACCTTTCCCTCGTGCTCTCCCTGTCCGATGAGGACGAGGTCGTGCACGACCTGTACCAGAAGTTCTTCCGCACGTTCAACCGCACCGAGGCGGTCGAGCTCGACGACGACGCCGCTATGGACGACTTCCGCCGCACGATCATGGTCTCCCGGTACCTCGACCGCATCGCGAACATCTCCATGGAATGCGCCTATCGCCTGGTCTTTCTGCTCACCGGCCAGCGCTGGACCGCCGCCGATCTCGCGGAGGCGGACGAGGGCGAGCTGGAAGGCATGCGCGTGCCTTCGGGTGAGGGCGTGATCCTCGATCCTGCCACCGATGCGCACTATGTTTCCTCCCTGCCGCTCGATGAGGTCGGCTCTGAGCTCAAGCGGCTCATCGAGGAGGGCCGCGAGGAAGCGTAAGGCGTCTTTCGCGTAATCGATTCGTTGCATGGGACGCGGCCGCATACGTGCGGCCGCGTCCTGCGTTACCATGGGCTCATGAGAGCGAAGTAAGGAGATGCCCCGCTATGGATGAATACACCGAGTTCTTGCGCGCCCGCCGCGCCGAGATCATCGCGCGCATGGACGCCGCGCTGCGCCGGTCCGGCAGAGGGCGGGAGGGCGTCACGCTCGTCGCCGTCTCCAAGACCGTCGACGTTGACAGCGTCCGCGACGCGATTCGCTGCGGTTACCGGGTTTTCGGCGAGAATCGTCCTCAGGAACTGGCACGCAAGATGGGTGCGCTCGCCGAGTCCGGAGAGCTCGCGGGCGTCCGCTTCGACATGATCGGCAACCTGCAGACGAACAAGGTCAACGCGGTCCTCGGCCGCGCCGAGCTCATCCATTCCATCGGCAGCACCCATCTCGCGCGCGCGGTGTCCGACCGGGCGCGTCGTCGGATCGAGTCCGGTGAGCTCGCCGTACCGGCCGACGTGCTGCTGGAGGTCAACGTCAGCGGCGAGAGCACCAAGGCGGGCTACTCGCCGGACGAGCTCCATCGCGAGCTCGATGAGGTCATGGAGCTTTCGGGTATTCGCGTCCGGGGGCTTATGACGATGGCGCCGCGCGGGGATGAAGATGTCGCGCGCCGTACGTTCGCGGGGCTTCGCGCGCTCGCGGACGAGCTTGCGGGATCCTATCCGCCGGGGACGTTCCAAGAGCTCTCCTGCGGTATGAGCGAGGATTTCGAGGTCGCGCTCGAGGAGGGTTCCACCCTCATTCGCCTAGGTCGTGTGGTGTTCGACCCGGCGTTTGCTCTACAATAAGCGAAGTTTGGGCTGCGCCCAACCTGCGCCAACCACACATTAGATGCACCACGGGCAGAGAGGTACCATCGTGAGCTTCTTAGACGATATCAAGAGCAAGATCGCCGAGCGGACCGGCTACGGCCAGGATTCCTACGGTGCCGATGAGGCGTATGGAGACGACTACTACGGCGAGTCCGAGGACTACGGGGACTCCTACGGCCAGGATGCCGGCTACGGCGCGAGCGACCCGTACGGATACGCGCAGGAGGAGTCCGGCAACGGTGTCCTCGGGCAGACCCGCCGCGGCGAGGCGGAGTCCGTCGCGGTCTACACCCGCAGCGGTCAGCTCGTCGGCGATGCGGACCGTCACGCGACCACGTACAACCCTCCCTCGCGTTCCGAATCCGGCTATCGTCCCGGCGCCTACGACACGCCTTCGAGCTATGCCCAGGCCCGCCACAGCGTGACCTCGGTGCCCTCGCCCGCGCC
Organism: Collinsella phocaeensis; assembly: GCF_900119895.1. Taxonomy (GTDB): domain Bacteria; phylum Actinomycetota; class Coriobacteriia; order Coriobacteriales; family Coriobacteriaceae; genus Collinsella; species Collinsella phocaeensis. The sequence goes on from NZ_FQLR01000004.1 coordinate 864,826, forward strand.
CGTCTCCGAGACGGCCAGCCGAGCTGCGGCCGTCATGAACGGGACCCCGCAGCTTCCTGCCTACATCCTGCGTCCCGAGAGCTACGATGACGTCGAGACCGTCGTGCGCCGCGTGCGCACCCGCCAACCGGTCGTTCTGATCTTCGCGGGCGTGCGCACCGAGGTCGCCAAACGCGTTCTCGATTTCTCGTACGGCTTCGCGTGCGGTCTCGGAGCCTCCGTGCGCGAGCTGGGCGACCGCGTGTTCATCGTCCTGCCTCAGGGTTGCGAGGTCAAGGATTCCGACCTCGACAAGCTGCGCACCGAGGGCTATCTCAAGTAATCGAGGAGTTTGATCGCTATCTACACCGTTATCCGCATTCTCTACCAGCTCGTAGACTTCTACCAGATCCTGATCCTCGTCTACTGCCTGCTCACATGGATTCCCATGCGCGCCGGCGGTTTGATGGCCGATATCGCCCAGGTTCTCGATCAGGTCTGCGGGCCCTATCTCAGCCTGTTTCGCAGGCTCATCCCGCCCATGGGCGGAATCGACTTCTCGCCGGTAATTGCAATTCTTGCGTTGAACCTCGGCATGCGACTGCTAACAGGTATACTTTTATAGGAAATCGCAGGCAGGACCATATGGTTTCGCCTCGGCGTTGTAAAGGAGTACATACATATGGCTATCACCCCCGCTGACATCCAGGCCCAGACCTTCTCTGAGGCCAAGCGCGGTTACGATCCCGGTGAGGTGGATGTCTTCCTCGAGCAGCTTTCCGCCGAGGTCGATGCGATGCTCAACAAGATCGTCGATCTCAAGAATCGCCTGACCGCCTCCGAGCAGCAGCTCGCCGAGGCTCAGGCGCAGCTCGCCCAGGCTGCCTCCGCGCCCGCTCCGGCCCCGGCTCCCGCCCCGGCCCCGGTGCCCGAGTACACCGCCAACGAGCGTCAGATCTCGGCTGCGCTCATTGCCGCTCAGCAGACGGCCGATAACATCGTCGCCGAGGCCCGTGAGAACGCCGACCGCATCCGCAACGAGGCCGATGCCAAGGCGCGCGAGGTCATCCGTCAGGCCTTGGCCGAGAAGCAGACCGAGATCGAGGAGATCGATCGCCTGAAGGCTTCCCGCGAGGAGTTTAAGAACGAGTACCTGAAGCTCATCCAGCACTTCATGGACGATGCCCAGAATTCGTTCCCCTCCGAGCTGCTCGCGTCCGCGCCCAGCGGCTCTGCGGCAGCGCCCGCGTCCGCCGACCCTGCGCCGATGGTGACGGAGCCCATGCCCGTCGTCTCCGAGCCCGCAGCCGTCGCCGACCCGTTCGCGCCGCTCGACAACTTCGGTATGGACGATCTTGACTAGCGCCTGATTGACGTTTTGCTTAGCGAGCCCGCCGCCCCTGTATCGCGGGGTCGGCGGGTTTTCTATCTTGCGCGGCCCTCTGCGTGTGCCAAGAGGGACGGGCCCGTGCCAAAAGGGACGTACCCTAACGGCACGGCGCGCCGTTAGGGTACGTCCCTTTTGGCACGCCGCATCGCGCTCGAATCTCCCGGATGGACAAAAACGGCCGCCGGCTCCCGTGTGGGACCGGCGGCCGTTCCGTCGTGCGCCGTAGGGCTGTTCGAGACGTTTGTCTAAGGGGTAGGAGGGACTGCGCCGGATCGCGGGCGAAAGCGCGTATGCCGGCGCTAGGCTTGCGCGGGGATGACGAAGTCCTCGAGCGGGATGAGGCGCTCGGCACGCTTCTCGGGAGACGCGATGACGTCGGCGGGGTGGCCGACCGTCAGCATCGAGATGGGATCTATGCCGGCGGGGAGACCGAACTCGTCGCGAGCGACCTGCGGATCGAAGAGGCATACCCAGCATGTGCCCAAGCCGAGGTCCGTGGCCTGCATCATCATCTGGTCGCATGCGATGGAGGTGTCGATCAGGGCGGCGCTCATGTTGTCATAGCGTCGGACCCAGGCATCATCCGTGACCGCGCAGATGAGGATGACGAGCGGAGCTCCGAACACGCTTCCGTCCTTCTCGAAGCGAAATGCGGCACGTGCCGCCTTCTCGCGAAGTTCCGACGTATCGCAAACGACGATGCGGGAGGGATGGTTGTTGTGCGCCGACGGCGCAATGCGGCCCGCCTCCACGATGGCATCAAGGTCTGCTTGGGACACAGGCTCATCGGTGTAGCGACGGCATGAGTAGCGCGCGCGAGCAAGTTCGCTGTAGGACATGGAGGCTTCCCTTCGCTTTACGTGTGAACAGGGCAAGGGCGCGGACATGCTGCCCGCGCCCTTACACGATACCCGATACGGATCTGCGCGATGCGCAGGCGCTAGCTGTTCTTCATCACGATGTTCTCGACGGTGTCCGCGACGAACTCGCAGGAGTCGGCGCCGTACTCGAGGAAGGAGTAGATGTCGCGCCAGGAGATGACCGTCAGCGGGTCGAGTTCGGCCGTGTGAATGTTGCGCATGGCGCGAATGAAGATGTCATCGCATTCGCTCTCGATCGTGTTCACGGTGATGACGTGCTCACGGAGGCTCTTGGAGCGCTTGAATTGAGGCAGCTCAAGCACGAGATCGTGCATCTGCTCGGTCGCGCGGACAAGTTTGGCAGACATCTCGAGGGCGTCAGGGCGCATCTGCTGCACGTTGGTGAAGTAGATACGGTGCAGGACGCCCTCGATGCGGTCGATGACGACGTCGATCGCGTTGGCGAGGGTGGCGATGTCCTCACGCTCAATGGGGGTGATGAATGCGGTGATGAGGGCGTCGTTGACCTCGTGGACGTTCTCGTCGGCCGCCTGCTCGATCTCGTGCATCTCCTCGACGGCCCGCTCGATGGTCTTGGGATCGAAGTTCCGCATGGTGTCGTCGAGCTTCTGCGCGGCCTTGCAGGCGAGCTCGGCGGACGAGGCGAAGTTGTCGTAGTAGAACGCGTCGTTCTTCTTTGCCATGATGGCTCCTTAGTGGTCGTGTGCCGATCGTGTGCGCGGCGGGGGCGCGCTAGATGAAAAGCAGGAACAGCTTCGCCATGAGGAAGCTGATGAGGCCGCATCCGGGGAACGTGAAGACCCAGGTGAGCAGCATGTTCTTCACGACGCCGAAATTGATGGCCGAAAGTCGCTTCACGGCGCCGACGCCCATGATGGCGCTGGTTTTCACGTGCGTAGTGGAGACGGGGATGCCGGTGAGGGTGGCGAGCAGCAAGCAGAGGGAGCTGGAGAGGTCGGCGGAGAATCCCTGGTACTTCTCGAGCTTCACCATGTCCATGCCGACGGACTTGATGATCTTCTCGCCGCCGACGCTGGTGCCCACGCCCATCACGACGGAGCACAGCAGCATGAGCCAGACGGGGATGAGCATGTTCTCCACGGATGGCTGGCCGTTGCAGAAGGCGACGCCCAGGAACAGGACGCCGATGAACTTCTGGCCGTCCTGCGCGCCGTGCATGAAGCTCATGCCGGCTGCGCCCGCGATCTGCGCATAGCGGAAGAAGGCGTTGGTGCGCCGCCGGTCGGCCCCGGAGAACAGGAGCGTGACGATCTTGCAGACGAGCCAGCCCATGCCGAATCCGAGGATGAGGGAGAGGAACAGACCGTAGATGACCTTGATCCACTCGTTCATGTTGACGCCGTCGGCGCCGCCGAGCGCGATCGCCGCGCCGGTGAGACCGGCGATGAGGCTGTGGCTTTCGCTCGTGGGGATGCCGAAGACGCTCGCCCCCACGGAGTAGACCACGATGGAGAAGAGGGCCGCGCACAGCGCGATGAGAGCAATCTGGGTGTCCATGCCGAAGTCGACCATATTCGAGATCGTCGAGGCGACGCTGGCGTTGATATGCGTCATGATGAACACGCCGAGGAAGTTGAAGATGGCGCTCATGATGATCGCCGCACGCGGAGGAAGGCAGCGCGTGGTGACGCAGGTGGCGATGGCGTTCGGCGCATCGGTCCAGCCGTTGACGAAGATGACGCCTAGCGTGAGGGCGACGGTCATCGCAAGAATCGGATTTGAGAGAACTTGCGATACGAAATACGAAAACGAGACGTCCACGAAACCTATCCTTTGCTCTTCGCGCGCGCACGCGATCGGTGCCCCTGCGGTCGGGAGGTGCACGTCGCACCGATATCATATGGTAGCACCTTACAGAATCGTTACCATGTCTTGATGCGCCTGCTCCCGGCTGCACGCGGCGCGCGTTCCGCGCGGAGCGCATGATCCAGTTGCGGCGAGGCGTGGCCTCGGGCAACGCGTGCGGCCCTCCGCTTGGCGATAGGCGCGCCGACCGGCTGGGAGCGAGCCGGACCCCGCGGTCTGCCGCGGGCGATCCAGGGGTTCCCGCGTGGCTGCTCGAGGGCGTCTCAGAAGAAATCCGCGTCCCTTTCAAGCTGCTGAGCTGGCACGATGATAAGAAACCGGATATGTCGCAAACTTTTTCAAAAAAGTGCTTTACAGGGTGCATGGCCTTCGATATATTATTCCTCGCGCCGAAGAGCGCAGCAGTTCGGGCGGTTAGCTCAGGGGTAGAGCACTACCTTGACACGGTAGGGGTCACAAGTTCAAATCTTGTATCGCCCACCACGAACAGTACAGGTCATCGGGAAGTCCCGGTGGCCTGTTTTGCTATCTCGAGACGTTGCGAGGCTCAAGCTCTCGGTGGTCCCTTCTTGGGGATCCACACGAGCGGGGCGTCCGATGCGATGCGTTCAGTGAGGTCGGATCGCGGGGCGCGGCGCCCCGATTCTTTCCTGGGGCCGGGAAGCGCGCCAGGGCTCTGCAGAAAGGGCGGCGCTGCGGGCGCCGGCGATCTTCGCGACGGCTCGGAGAGGGCCGGCGGCTCGCCGCCTTGTTTCGGAAACGGCTGACGCGCCGCGCTTCGATGCGCTGATCCCGATGCGGCACCGGCGAGGCGCCCGGTGCTGGATTCGGGCGACCGCGGGAAGACGGGCGCCGGCTCGATCGATGCCGGTCTGGCTTGAGCGCCCCGCCTGGAACCGCGGCCGCCTCAGGAGGTCGGCACGTTGTCGTTGAGTCCGGTCGCGGTACCTTGGGCTCGAATCGCCCGGACGCACCGGGAATCTGCGTCCCGGCCTTAGGGCCGGCTCCTCGCCGTCCGACCCGGCAGGGGTGCCGTGCGGCAGACATGGGGGAGGGGATTCGCGTTTGCGATTAAAAAACAGGGCACCCCGGAAGGGCGCCCTGAACGGTTCCTGGAGGCGAAGCCCGGATTCGAACCGGGGGTAAAGGCTTTGCAGGCCTCTGCCTTACCACTTGGCCACTTCGCCATCTATATGAAAAGAGCCGATGTGAAACCGGCTCCTTGCATGCGATGGAGCGGACAACGGGGCTCGAACCCGCGACCCCAACCTTGGCAAGGTTGTGCTCTACCAACTGAGCCATGTCCGCTTGCGAGAAAGTACTATACGTAATTCTCCGGGGTGGCGCAAGACCTTTTTCTAAAAACTTTTCGAGAGGATGCGGCTTGACCGTTCGGGAGCCGGACCGGCTCGGGCCGCGGGTATACTGGGTGACGTGAAAACGCGCGAACCAAGGAGGCAGCCATGCGAGAGGCGGATGCTATCACCACGGCCGAGCTCGCGGACCGTGTGCCCGACGTCGTCATCATCACCGGCATGTCCGGATCGGGGCGCACGCAGGCCATGCACGTGTTCGAGGACATGGGGTATTTCTGCATCGATAACTTGCCGCCGCGTCTCATCCTTCAGCTTGCCGAGCTCGTGGGGATCAACGCCGGCATCGGGCGCCACCTGGCGGTCACGTGCGATCTGCGCAGCCAGGGCCTGTTCGATGAGCTTCAGGATGCCATCTCGACCCTCGGGGACCATGAGATGTCGAGCAAGATTGTGTTCCTTGACGCCTCCGACGAGGTTCTCATCCGTCGCTACAGCGAGAACCGCCGCCGCCACCCGCTTGCGATGGCGGGGGAGTCCACCGCCGACGCCATCCAGCGAGAGCGCGTCCAGCTCTCCCATGTGCGCGATCGGGCCGATATGATCATCGACACGAGCCGCCTGCGCACCACGGCGCTTCGCGCCCGCCTGCGTCACGCCTTCTCCGAGCTGACCGACCAGCAGCTCATGGAGGTCCACGTGTTCTCCTTCGGCTTCAAGCACGGTCTGCCCGTCGAGGCGGACCTCATGATCGACGTCCGGTTCCTTCCTAACCCGTTCTACGATCCGGAGATGCGCACCATGACCGGCCTCGACCGCAAGGTGTCCGATTTCGTCCTCGAGCACCCCAAGACGCAGGAGTTCATGGAGGCGTGGCACAAGCTCTTGGATGCGGTCATGCCCGGCTATATAGCCGAGGGCAAGCCGCAGCTCTCCATAGCCATCGGGTGCACGGGCGGGCAGCACCGCAGCGTGGCCATCGCCGAGGCGACGGCCCGCTACCTCGAGCGCCAGCAGTACCATGTGAGCATCTCGCATCGCGATCTTCCGCGTGCGAACATGGCTGGGTAGGCGGGCGCCATGAACGCAAGCGCCTGCGCTCGTCCCGCCGCCGGGGCGCGACCGCTGCGCGCGGTCTCGGTCGGCGGCGGCACGGGCCAGCCGAACCTCATACGCGCCCTGCGCACCATGGGCGCGCGCATCGACTCCGTGGTCGCGATGGCAGATGACGGGGGTTCAACCGGCTTGCTGCGCGAGGCCGCCCACGTGATTCCGCCCGGGGACGTCCGGAAGTGCATCTCGGCGCTCGCCGAGGACCCGGCGTCCCCGCTGTCCCGTGCGTTCGCGCACCGCTTCCCGTATATCGACGACCACGCCCTCGGCAACCTGGTCCTCGTGGCGCTCGCCGAGGAGACGGGCTCCTTCATCGAGGGCATCCGGGCCTGCGAGCGCATCCTCGGGTGCGTGGGCCGCGTCCATCCCTCGACCCTCGAGTACGTCAGCCTATCCGGGCGCACGACCGCGGGCGAGGTCGTCCATGGGCAGGCGCAGATCTCCTACGGAGAAAGCGCCTATTCCGACGTGTGGCTCGATCCGGCGGACGCCCCCGCGAACGACGAGGCCGTTCGCGCGATCATCGAGGCCGACCTCGTCGTGCTCGGACCCGGCTCGCTGTTCACGTCCATCATCCCTAATATCCTGGTCGGCGGTATACGCGATGCGCTGCGGGCGACGAAGGCCGTGCGCGTCTTCGTGTGCCCCAAGATCGATTCGCTGGGCGAGACGAGCGGGATGAGCGCCGCGGACCATGTCGACGCTCTGCTCGCACACGGTTTAGAGGGAGCCGTCGACGCGGTGCTCGTGCACCGCGCGAGCCGTCACGAGGTCGTCTTCCCCTACGTTCGCCGCGCATGGGAGCGCGTGCCCCGGCCGACTGGCGCCGCGCCGCGCCCCGTGGTCAGCGCGGGGGCGATCGCACGGGCGAAGGATGCTCCATTCGGCCCCATAGCTGCCGACGACGAGGTGCTCGAGCGCATCGGCGCGCGCGTCCCGCGCGTGATCGTCCGCGATTTCACCGGGGACGGGTCGCCCGCCTCGCACGACCCGGCGCTGCTCGCCCGCGCCCTGAGCGAGGTGGTGGGTTAGATGTCGTTCACTGCTGAGGTTCGCGACGAGCTCTCGCGCTGCGTCCCCGCCTGCGAATACTGCAACCTTGCGACGCTTGCGGCGCTGACGCGCGTCTGCGGCACGCTGGGTGTATCCGGGTCCGGCCGCTATCGGCTCCAGGTCGCCACCGAGACGGGCGCCGTCGCGCGCACGATGATCGGCCTCACGCACCAGATGCTCAAGCTCGAGACCGAGTTCACCGTCCGCAAGAGCGTCCTGCACCGCGTGAGGAACTACCTCATCGTGCTTCCCGACCAGCCCGATCTCGAGAAGGCGCTGGTGCTGCTCGGCATCCTGGACCGGTCGGGGGGCCTGGTGCGCGGCGTGCCGCACCATGTGGTGGCGCGCGACTGCTGCCGCCTGTCCTATATACGGGGGAGCCTGATCGCGGGCGGCTTCGTCGCGGACCCGCGCGGAGACTTCCATCTGGAGATCTCGGTGCAAGGGGAGGAGTACGCCCGCGCGCTCGCCGACCTGATCGGGCAGGTGGGCGTCCCGGCCCGGGTCAACGCCCGGCGCGGCTCCTTCGCGGTGTACATCAAGAGCGCGCGCGACATTCGCCGCCTGCTCGAGATGCTGGGCGCCGCCCGGTCGGTCCGCGACATCGATGAGGCGCGCGCCATGAAGTCGGTCAAAAACGACGTGAACCGTCGCGTCAACGCGGAGCTCGCCAACCAGGGGCGCTCCGCCGCCGGCGCGCAGCGGCAGATCGAGATGATCGAGCGGCTGGAGCGCGAGGGCTTGCGCCAAAGCCTTCCGGACGCCTTGGCGGACTTCTGCGACCTCAGGGAGCGCTACCCCGACCTTTCCTTGCGCGACTTGGGCCAGATGGCGGACCCGCCCTTGTCCAAATCCGCCCTGTACCACCGCGTCCTGCGCATCGAGAAGCTGCTCGATGGGGCCGAATTTTAGCGATGAAACGCTTCACACCATATCTTACCTGCGAATTTGAAGCGAATCAACGCGGTGAAATCTATCAAATCTCACCGTTCTCGAGGTAAACGGGTCGGAAAAAAGGTATATTCAGGTCGTGGTTAGTTTGTGGGTCTCGACGGCGGGCAAAGCGCCTGCGGGGACCTAACGAAAGGAGACACAATGGCAGTAAAGGTTGCTATTAACGGCTTCGGTCGCATCGGTCGTCTGGCCTTCCGTCAGATGTTCGGCCACGAGGGCTCCGAGATCGTCGCCATCAACGACCTCACCTCTCCCGACATGCTTGCTTACCTGCTGAAGTACGACTCCACGCAGGGCAACTACTCCCGCGATCACAAGGTCGAGGCCACCGAGGACTCCATCATCGTCGACGGCAAGGAGATCAAGATCTACGCCGAGGCCGACGCCAACAACCTGCCTTGGGGCGATCTCGACGTCGACGTCGTGCTCGAGTGCACCGGCTTCTACACCTCCAAGGCCAAGGCCCAGGCCCATATCAACGCCGGCGCCAAGAAGGTCGTCATCTCCGCTCCGGCCGGCAACGACCTGCCCACCATCGTGTACAACGTGAACCACGAGGAGCTCACCGCTGAGGACAACATCATCTCCGCGGCCTCCTGCACCACCAACTGCCTCGCTCCGATGGCCAAGGGTCTGAACGACTTCGCCCCCATCGTCTCCGGCATCATGACCACCATCCACGCCTGGACCGGCGACCAGATGCCGCTCGACGGCCCGCAGCGCAAGGGCAACAAGCGCCGCGGCCGCGCCTGCGCCGTCAACATCGTCCCCAACTCCACCGGTGCCGCCAAGGCCATCGGCCTGGTTCTCCCCGAGCTCAACGGCAAGCTGATCGGCGCCGCCCAGCGCGTCCCGACGCCCACCGGCTCCCTCACCAACCTCTATGCCGTCGTTGACAAGGAGGTCACCGTCGACGAGGTCAACGCCGCTATGAAGGCGTATGCCGAGACCATCTCCGAGACCTTCGCCTACAACGAGGACGATATCGTCTCCACCGACATCATCGGCGAGACCCACGGCTCCATCTTCGACGCCACCCAGACCATGTGCAACCCGCTCGGCAACGGCCAGACCCTGGTCCAGGTTGTCTCTTGGTACGACAACGAGAACTCCTACACCTCCCAGATGGTCCGCACCATCAAGTACTTCGAGAAGTTCGTCGCCTAAGCGAGCGCCTGCTTGACGGCCTACGCTTCATAGCGTCTTGCGAGGGCGCGGCCTCTTGGCTTCATGCCCTGGGGTCGCGCCCTCGTTCTTCCTCGCGGGGCGCACCGTCCCGCGTTTCCATGAAAGGTTGTAACCATGGCTTTCACCAAGAAGACCATTCGCGACATCGATGTCGACGGCAAGCGCGTTCTCGTGCGCGTCGACTTCAACGTGCCCGTGGCCGACGGCGTGGTGGGCGACACCACCCGAATCAAGGCCGCCCTGCCGACCATCAACTACCTGGTCGAGCACAACGCCCGCGTCATCCTCATGAGCCACCTCGGCCGTCCCAAGGGCGAGGGCGCAGAGCCGCAGTTCTCCCTCGAGCCCGTCGCCGCCAAGCTCGCCGAGCTCTCCGGCCTGGATGTCACCTTCGTCGCCGATACCTACGGTGACGAGGCCGCTGCCGCCGTCGAGGCTCTCGAGCCGGGCAAGGTCCTCGTCCTCGAGAACGTCCGCTTCGACAAGCGCGAGAAGAAGAACGATCCCGAGATCGCCAAGACCCTCGCTTCCTACGGCGACGTCTTCGTGCTCGACGCCTTCGGTACCGCTCACCGCGCCCAGGGTTCCGTCGTGGGCCCCGCTGCCTATCTGCCCGCCGTCGCCGGCTTCCTGCTCGAGAAGGAGGTCTCCACGCTGAGCGGCCTCTTCGCCGAGCCGAAGCGCCCCTTCGTCGCCATCCTCGGCGGCTCCAAGGTCTCCGATAAGATCGGCGTGATCGATCGCCTGCTCGACTCCGCGGACACCGTCATCGTGGGCGGCGGCATGGCCTACACCTTCACCAAGGCCCAGGGCGGCAAGATCGGCAACTCCCTGTGCGAGGACGATTGGTGCGATCGCGCCCTCGAGATGCTCGAGAAGGCCAAGAAGAACGGCGTGCAGTTCCTGCTCCCGATCGACAACGTCGTCGCCGACGACTTCGCCAACGACGCCAACACCAAGGTTTGCGCCACCGGCGAGATCGAGGACGGCTGGGAGGGCCTGGACATCGGCCCCGAGACTGAGAAGCTCTTCGCCGACGCCATCGCCGGCGCTAAGACCGTCTTCTGGAACGGCCCCTGCGGCGTTTTCGAGATGGACACCTTCGCCCACGGCACCAAGTCCATTGCTGAGGCCATCGCTGCCAACACCGAGTGCGACTCCGTCATCGGCGGCGGCGACTCCGTCGCCGCGGTCAACAAGTTCGGCCTGGCCGACAAGATGACCTTCATCTCCACCGGCGGCGGTGCATCCATGCAGCTCGTCGAGGGCAAGCCCCTTCCCGGAGTGGAGGCGCTGAACGATGCCGAGTAACCGCACCACCCTCATCGCCGGCAACTGGAAGATGAACAACGACGTCGAGGCCGCCGCGGTCCTCGCCGGCGAGCTCGTCGAGGCCCTCGCGGGCGTCGACAACGGCGTCGAGGTCCTCGTCTGCCCGCCCACCATCGACCTCACCACGGTCGCTGCCAAGCTCGATGGCTCCGCCGTCAAGCTGGGCGCCCAGAACTGCTACTGGGAGGCTTCCGGCGCCTACACCGGCGAGTCCTCCTGCGACATGCTCAAGTCCGCCGGGTGCACCTACTGCATCATCGGCCATTCCGAGCGCCGCGACTACTTCCATGAGACCGATGAGGATCAGAACAAGAAGGCCAAGGCGCTTGTCGCCGCCGGTCTCGTTCCCGTCTTCTGCTGCGGCGAGCCGCTCGAGGTCCGCGAGGCGGGTACCTATGTCGAGCACGTCGTCGCTCAGGTGAAGGCCGGTCTTGAGGGCCTCGAGATCACCGATCCGACCCAGCTCGTCGTCGCCTACGAGCCCATCTGGGCCATCGGCACCGGCATGACCGCCACCGCCGATGACGCGCAGGAGGTCTGCGCTGCCGTCCGCGAGGCCCTCGCGGACCTGTTCGGCGCCGAGCTCGCCTCCGGCATCCGCGTGCTGTACGGCGGCTCCGCCAAGCCCGGCAACATCGCCGAACTCGTGGCCGAGCCCGACGTCGACGGAGCGCTCGTCGGCGGCGCCTCGCTCAAGGCCGCGGACTTCTCCGAGATGGTCGTCAAGGCCGCGGAGTAGCACCCGTATCCGCAAGGGGGCCGTGGCGTATTGGCGCTGCGGCCCTTCTTTTTGAATTAGGGAGAATCAAACATGGCTAATCGCCACCTTCCTGCACTTCTCGTCATCATGGACGGCTTCGGCCTGGCGCCCGCGGGTTCCAACAACGCGGTCAGCGCCGCGAGCACGCCCTTCATCGACGGGCTCTACGAGAAGTACCCCCACACCACCTTGGGCGCTTCCGGCGAGGACGTCGGCCTGCCTGACGGCCAGATGGGCAACTCCGAGGTCGGCCACCTCAACATCGGTGCCGGCCGTATCGTCTTCCAGGAGCTTTCCCGCATCAACAACGCCATCAAGGACGGCTCCCTCAAGACCAACGAGGTCTTCGTCAAGACGATGGACGATGTCGCCTCTGCGGGCAAGACGCTGCACCTCATGGGCCTCATGAGCCCCGGCGGCGTGCACTCCATGCAGAGCCACTGCGAGGCGCTCGTCTCCATGGCCGCCGAGCGCGGCGTCAAGACCGTCCGCGTCCATTGCTTCATGGACGGCCGCGACGTCGCGCCCCAGTCCGGTGCCGGCTACGTCTCCGAGCTCGCCGCGTTCCTGGCCGACCTTTCCGAGAAGGCCGGCTGCGACGCCCGCATCGCCACGGTGTCCGGCCGCTATTACGCGATGGACCGCGACAACCGCTGGGAGCGCATCCAGCGCGCCTACGACGTGCTGGTCCAGCCCTCCGACGCCGACGTCGACGCCGTCGCCGGCATCAAGGCCTATTACGAGACCGATCCGCGCGGCGATGAGTTCGTCGAGCCCTTCGCCTGCCACAACGAGGGCGTCCGCGAGGGCGACGCCGTCATCTTCTTCAACTTCCGCCCCGACCGCGCCCGTCAGATGACCCGCGCCTTCACCGATGCCGACTTCGACGGCTTCGAGCGCGAGAAGATCGCCCTGTCGCACTTCGTCACGATGACCGAGTACGACCCGTCCTTCGATGTCGAGGTCGCATTCCCCAAGTCGTTCCCCGAGAACGTGCTCGCGGACGTCATCGCCGCCAACGGCTTGAAGCAGCTCCACACCGCCGAGACCGAGAAGTACGCGCACGTGACGTTCTTCCTGAACGGCGGCATCGAGGAGCCCAAGGAGGGCGAGGAGCGCGTGCTCGTCGCTTCGCCCAAGGTCGCGACCTACGATCTCAAGCCCGAGATGAGCGCGCCCGAGGTTACCGAGAAGCTCGTCGAGGCCATCAACGAGGATCGTGCCGACTTCTATATCGTTAACTTCGCGAACTGCGACATGGTTGGCCACACCGGCGTCTTCGATGCCGCCAAAGCCGCCGTCGAGGCTGTCGACCACGCACTCTCGCAGGTCATCCCGGCTATCCAGGCCAAGGGCGGCTTCGCGCTCATCACGGCCGACCATGGCAACGCCGACCACATGTTCGATGAGGTCGACGGCGTGAAGAAGCCGTTCACCGCGCACACCACCAACCGGGTCCCGTTCATCATCGTGAGCGAGAGCGCCAAGCTCGTGGGTATCGAGGACGGACGCCTGTCCGACATCGCCCCGACGATGCTTTCGCTCGCGGGCCTCGAGCCCAGCGCGGAGATGACGGGTCGCGTCCTCGCTGTCGAGGAGTAGCCGCGCCTCTGAATCCAGGTGTTGTCTGGCCGCTCGCTCGCGTACCGCTGGCGAGCGGTTTTTGGCATGTGTCGGCTCAAAGTAGACGCATGTCTAAAAGAGTGCTATGATGAAATATTGTCTTTTGATTCTCGTGAATGATTTACTCGTGGGTCCACTTCAAATTGCCCTGTTCGCCGTTTGGGCGCTCTCCGGTCTTTTCCTTATCGCGCTTGTGCTGATGCACTCCGGTAAGGGCACCGGCGTTTCCGACATGATCGCTAGCTCGCTGTACAATTCCAGCGCTGCCACCGGCGTCATGGAGCAGAACCTCGACAAGCTGACGGTCATCGTCGCCGTCGTGTTCTCCGTGTGCGTGGTCTTCTGCATGTCCTTCTTCCCGCAGGGCATCGTCGGCCTGTAAGGCGCTTGCCCGTAATAGGGGAGAGCGCTCTAATCAAGAGAGTTGTTTTTTAAAACTCGTCTCGGTATCGAGGCGGGTTTTTATTTACATCCTCTATGTGCTTCGCATCGCGCGCTGTTCGATATTTCCTTCTAAGTGCATGGGGAACGGTATTGCTAAATGCTGACCGTAATTGATGCGATTTATTACGCAGCCACGCTCGACAACGAATAACTAACTGTCAAGAACAATTCTACTAGTGGAAATACAAAAGCGAATATCTAATTAACTATATACGTTAATCCGTTAATATAAGTGCATTAGATGGCGATAACATATACATTAATATGCAAACCGTATGCAAAAAATACAGTTGATTAACGGCTGTCCATCAACTTTTCTACAAAAATCGTCCACTAAACGATTACAAGATTAAGCTGTGGCGTACGCAAAGGTATGACCAGCCACTGCGCGCTCCAATATCCGCAAGAAGGGATTAGAGTCGGATAAAAGGAGGTTGGAGAATTGGTAGGAATTGTTATCGCTAGTCATGGCGAGCTCGCACCCGGAATCAAGCAGGCGGGCAGCATGGTGTTCGGTGACCAGCCCAACGTTGGCGCCGTGTCGCTGATGCCAAGCATGGGTCCTGACGATATCCGTGCCAAGATCGAAGAGTGCATCTCTTCGTTCGACGACCAGGATCAGGTTTTGATTTTGGCCGATCTCTGGGGTGGTACCCCGTTCAACCAGGCGAGTGCCGTGCTCGATGGCCATGAGGATTCTTGGGCTATTGTAACCGGTCTCAATCTGCCTATGTTGATCGAGGCGTATGCATCCCGCATGTCATGCGAGTCCGCGCAGGAAGTTGCCGTCGCGGTTCTCAAGACTGCCCGCGAGGGCGTTCGCATCAAACCCGAGGAGCTCGAACCCGCAGAGGAGAAGCCCGCTGCAGCCGCCGTCGCCCCCCAGGGTGCAATTCCCGAGGGCACCGTTCTTGGTGATGGTCACATCAAGTACGTGCTCTGCCGCATCGACACGCGTTTGCTCCATGGTCAGGTTGCAACCACGTGGACCAAGATGACCGGTCCGGACCGCATCATCGTGGTCTCCGATGCCGTCGCGCATGATGATTTGCGCAAATCCATGATCGAGCAGGCTGCTCCTCCGGGAGTCAAGGCTCACGTCGTGCCCATCGACAAGATGATCGCCGTTTCAAAGGATCCGCGCTTTGGCGCTACCAAGGCGATGCTTCTGTTCGAGAACCCGCAGGATCTCCTGCGTGCCATCGAGGGCGGAGTTGACATTAAGAAGGTCAACCTGGGCTCCATGGCCCACTCCGTCGGCAAGGTCGTTGTTTCCAACGCCGTCGCTATGGGCAAGGAAGACGTCGAGACCATCGAGGCTCTTATCGATAAGGGCATCGAGTTCGACGTCCGCAAGGTTCCGGCAGATTCGCCGGAGTCTATCGACGCCATGCTTAAGAAGGCTAAGGCCGAACTTGCCTAAAAGGAGGTAGAAATGTCGATTATCACGATTGCACTCATCGTCCTCGTCGCCTTCCTTGCAGGCATGGAGGGCGTTCTGGACGAGTTCCAGTTCCATCAGCCCCTGGTGGCGTGCACGCTCATCGGCCTGGTGAGCGGTCATTTGGCCGAGGGCATCATACTCGGCGGCTCCCTGCAGATGATTGCCCTTGGTTGGGCGAACATCGGTGCCGCGCAAGCGCCGGATGCGGCACTTGCTTCCGTCGCTTCCGCGATCATCATGGTGCTCGCGCTCGACGGCGGTACCGCGAACTCGACCGACGCGATCAGCACCTCGATCGCCCTGGCCGTGCCACTGTCCGTCGCAGGCCTGTTCCTTACCATGATCTGCCGCACCATCGCAATCCCCATCGTCCATGCTATGGACGCCGCGGCGGAGAAGGGTAACTTCGCCGCTATCGACGGCCTGCAGATCGCCGCTATCGCCCTGCAGGGCATCCGTATCGCCATCCCGGCGCTCGCGCTGTGCTTCGTTCCCGCTCAGGTCGTTACCGACGCCCTGAACATGATGCCTGCATGGCTCTCCGGCGGCATGGCCGTCGGCGGTGGCATGATCGCCGCCGTTGGTTACGCCATGGTCATCAACATGATGGCGACCAAGGAGGTCTGGCCGTTCTTCGCGCTTGGCTTCTGCCTCGCCGCCATCAGCCAGCTCACGCTGATCGCCCTCGGCGTCATCGGTGTCTCCCTCGCCCTTATCTACCTTGGCCTCAAGGACCTTGCCAAGAACGGTAACGGCGGCGGTTCCGGCGACCCGCTCGGCGACATCTTGAATGATTACGAGTAGGAAAGGGGGACAACGATAATGGCTGAGAAGATTACTCTCTCTAAGAAAGACCGTATGGCCGTTGCCTGGCGCCACCAATTCCTGCAGGGCTCTTGGAACTACGAGCGTATGCAGAACGGCGGCTGGTGCTATTCCATGGTCCCGGCTATCAAGAAGCTGTACTCCAATAAGGAGGACCAGGTTGCCGCGCTTAAGCGCCATATGGAGTTCTACAACACGCATCCGTACGTCTCCGCTCCGGTTATCGGCGTTACCCTGGCCCTCGAGGAGGACCGTGCTAACGGCGCCAAGGTTGAGGACGCCGCGATCCAGGGCGTTAAGGTCGGTATGATGGGCCCGCTGGCCGGCGTCGGCGACCCCGTCTTCTGGTTCACCCTTCGCCCCATTCTCGGCGCTCTGGGCGCTTCGCTGGCGCTCGGAGGCTCCATCCTGGGTCCGCTGCTGTTCTTCTTCGGCTGGAACATCATCCGCATGCTGTTCCTCTGGTACACCCAGGAGTTCGGCTACAAGGTTGGTACTGCCATCACCAAGGACCTCTCCGGCGGCCTGTTGGGCAAGATCACCGAGGGCGCTTCCATCCTCGGTATGTTCATCATCGGATCGCTGGTCCAGCGCTGGGTTTCCATTTCCTTCACCCCGGTCGTTTCCAAGGTCACCCAGCCTGCCGGTGCCTATATCGACTGGGCCAACCTGCCCGCCGGCACCGATGGTATCCGCGAGGCCCTTACGCAGTTCGCCTCGCTTGGCGCCACCGGCCTTGATGTCATCAAGACCACCACGCTTCAGGCCAACCTCGACTCCCTCATTCCGGGTCTCGCCGCTGTCTGCCTGACGCTTCTGTGCTGCCAGCTGCTCAAGAAGAAGGTTTCCCCCATCGTCATCATCCTGTGCCTGTTCGCCGTCGGTATCGGCGGACGCCTGCTCGGCATCATGTAAGTCCTCGTTCGACGTGCATGTACGGCTTTTCTGGACGATGAATCCGATAGCAGCCTGATTCTCGCATTCGCGCCCCGTGTATTCGACTTTGCGTCGCGTGCAAGGGGCGTGCTGTATTCTCTGGTACCTATGTGGTACGGTTAATTGGTTTCAGCATATCTAATGAGGGGAGTGGGATGGCTCAGTCGCAAAACAGCGTCGTGGACCTTACGATTCCCGCAACGTCCTACCATGGTCTTGCCACCTACGGCAACGTCATGATCGGCAACAAGGCCTTTGAGTTCTATAACGAGAAGAATCCCGAGGATTTCATTCAGATACCGTGGGAGCAGATCGACCACGTAGCGGGCTCCGTCATGTTTGGTGGCAAGTGGATCGCGCGCTTTGCGATCATGACCAAGAACGATGGAGACTTCTCGTTCTCTACCAAGGACAACAAGAAGACCCTGCGCGTTATGCGCGCTTATATTCCAGAGGACCATCTGGTGCGGTCGCTGAGCTTCTTCGATGTGGTCAAGCGCGGCTTCTTAAGCTTGTTCAAGCGGTAGGTAAAGCGCTTGTAAACGCATATTGTTTCTAAATGGTTTCTAACAGTCACCCAGATAGGTGATAGGGGAACGCCCCTCACCTGCGGAACCTCGCTTCGGCCATGAGCAGATGGCGGACCACCCTTGCGATCTTGGGCCACCTCTCGTCGTCGCGCTTGACCCTGAAGAAGTAGACGTAGGGGTTCAGGTAGGACTGCAGGTTCTCGGGGTCCATTCCGGTGAAGCGCCAGAGTTGGCGCTTATGCCACGAGCACAGGTTGTTCGCCAGCCCCATCGCCTCCAGGTACTCCGGGTCCCGCGCGTCCGCCCTGTAGGACTCGTCCGCAAGCACGTTCTCCCTGACGAAGGAGCTATGGGCCCTCTCGCGGCAGTGGACGAGCGTCGCGCCCTCCGCGACGTGGCCGCCGAGCGCCGCCCTGATGCGGGCGGCGGAGGGCTTGCCGTGCCCGCAGACCACCGCGACGGGCTCCTTGCGGGCGTCGATGCCCACCGCCATGCACAGCTTCTGCTTGGACAGCCCGCGCCTGCGCGCCCGCCCGTATCCCTTGGAGAGGCCCGTGTCGTCGACGTAAGTCTCGTCGACCCAGACGCGGCCCCGCAGCACGATGCGGTCCTGGTAGCCGTCGACGGCGGCGAACAGGCGGTGGCGCCACTCCCAGGCGGTGTGGTGGCTGATGCGGCAGGCCTCCGCGCAGGCGTCGAGCGGCACGGCGAACAGCGCCAGCCTGATGAAGGACACCCAGGTCGCGAGCGGCTTCTTGCAGCCCTCGAGGACCGTGCCGGTCAGCGACGTGAACCTGGCTGCCGCACGCCGGGCACCTCCACCTCCGCACCCCCGAGGGCTCGAGCCCGTCTCTCCAGGCCGGCGAGGCGCCGCACCGCGGGCAGGGAGGCGACGGGCGGAACATCTCCGCCGTCTCGGCGAGCGTGCCGAAGCCGGTCTCGCCTCGGAGCCTGCGCTCCTCGACGGCGTCGGACAGGTCCTCCAGCTCGGCGGGCGTCAGCGACCCGACGAGCCCGGCGTAGGGGTTCGCGTGCTTCATGGCGGGATCGTCCCATCCGCCCGAACGCCCACCCGGAGGGATTGTCGCCAAGCAAAGATCCGGGTGGGCGCTCGGGCACATTCTCTGTTTGGCACGCATAAGGACAGCGCGGCCCGCGGGGCCGCGCTGTCTATCACCTATCTGGGTGACTGTTAGAATTGCCTTCATTCTGCCGAAGAGGGACTGCTCCGTGCGTTTCATATCGGTAGCGTGTCAACCTATCGCATCGACGACGATTTCTGTATTGCACAGGATGGGCCGCATCTCGCCGTCGGCATCGACATCAACAGCATGGAGTTTCGTGGCCATGGATATGCAGTCCGCGCTCTTCGCCTCCTCATAGACTACCTGCTCGAGGCAGGAGAGAGAGCTGTACTGCCAAACGTGGTCCGGTAATGCGCGGATGATCAAGCTGGCTCTCAAGCTCGGTTTCGTTGAGTGCTGTCGCAAACCCGGCCTACGCGAGGTGCGCGGTCAGCGATACGACGGGTTGACGTTCGTGCTCAAGAGCTCTTGCGCCTTCGACCGTTGAGCTGCCACCTCGCGGCGGGCGGATACGCGCGCATATGTGCGAAGTGGTCCTTTCTCGGGGTGCCAGTCAGTAGCACAACTCGACAAAACTCCCGGATATCGCGAAGTTTTGTCGAGTCATGCTACCGTTTGCCGTTTGAGCCGTTCAGGGCGAGTGGATGGGGGCAAGAATGAAGGGGCGGCGATGTGGGGCTGGGGAACTTCGGAAGCCGAGGATCCCAGGCGGCCGAGCCCCGAGGCTGTCGAGGCCATGAGGGCCGCTCGTGACCTCCTCGTTTGG
This sequence comes from Collinsella phocaeensis, assembly GCF_900119895.1. Classification (GTDB taxonomy): domain Bacteria; phylum Actinomycetota; class Coriobacteriia; order Coriobacteriales; family Coriobacteriaceae; genus Collinsella; species Collinsella phocaeensis. The sequence continues at coordinate 884,269 of NZ_FQLR01000004.1, forward strand.
AGTTTCGCTGGGGAGCGGGGGAGTGTGCTACCATTACCTCCTGTCCGTCAACACCAATCAAGGAGACGCCAACCTATGGGTCCGTTCCAGATCATCCTCTTCGCCGTTTGGGCGCTGTCCACGCTCCTGCTCATCGCGCTCGTCCTCATGCATTCCGGTAAGGGCACCGGCGTGTCCGACATGATCGCCAGCTCGCTGTACAACTCCAGCGCTGCGACGGGTGTCATGGAGCAGAACCTCGACAAGCTCACGGTCATCGTCGCGGTCGTCTTCGCCGTGTGCGTCGTGCTCGCCATGTTCTTCTTCCCGCAGGGCATCGTCGGCCTGTAGGCCCTATTTTATATTCCAAGCGCTTCGGCCCCGTTCGGTTCAGTTCCGGACGGGGCATTTTGCTTGCATGCCTGGCCACCGGCAGCACTCCATGCATCGGTCAGGCCGACCGTGGGATCGTCTGCTTTCTGTCCGGATCCGTCACGATGCCCTGCGCAACGCTGCCCAACGTTTCTGAAGGGGTCTCCCGTATTTCTTTCGCGCCTTCTGAATGGACCTTTCCGTTTGCCGGCGAAATCCTACCGTCTGCATCCTGTACGGAACGTTTCCGAATCGTTTCCAAACGGTCACAACGACGAAAGAATATGCGCAAATATACAGTTCATCGATAGCAATATGCTGCGTTTATAGAGGACACGCTTTCGCAAAATAAAGAAAATGCTGAGTGATAACCAAAATCAGCACTTTATTATGCACAAGTTGGGTTAAGGTATTGCCTACGCAACGCGCCCGGTGGGCCTGCAGCCTGGGGTCGTCGGCAACCGCTGCGTGCGCTGCCCGCACTCCGGGTGGCGTGGTCAATCACCGAAGGAGGATGGCATGGCTGAATTCAAGGTCAACGAGCCCGTGATGGGTCGTCGTGCGTTCGTGGGCGGTTCGCTCGCGGCTGGTTCGCTTGCGTTCCTGGCTGCTTGCGGCCAGAAGGGCGACGGCGCCGGTTCCGGCGACGCCCCTGCGACCGATGGCGGCAAGACGCTCAACTACTACATCAACAACCCGGTCTGTATCGACCCCTATAACGTCCAGGAGGACCAGGGCACCCAGGTCGAGTTCCAGCTCTTCGATACCCTTATGCAGTTCGACTTCGAGAACAACGAGCTCAAGGGTCTCGCCGCCGAGTCCTTCGACGCCACCGAGGACGCCACCGAGTTCACCTTCCATCTGGTCGAGGGCGCCAAGTTCCACAACGGCGACCCCGTCACCGCCCAGGACTTCGTCCGCGGCTGGACCCGTCTCGTGAGCCCGAAGAGCGCCATCGCCACCGAGTACGGCCCGTCCGAGATCTCCTATCACCTCTCCGTTGTCGAGGGCTACGACGCGCTGGCCAACGGTGAGACCGACGAGTTCTCCGGCCTTTCCTGCCCGGATGACAACACCCTCGTCGTGAAGCTCTCCTCCGCCTATGCGGACTTCGCCTACATCGCCTCCCACCCGGCCCTGTCTCCGGTGCCGGCGTGCGCCGAGGAGGACGCCAAGAACTTCTACCTCGCCCCCGTGGGCAACGGTCCCTTCATGATGAAGCCCGATACCAAGTGGGAGGACGGCCAGTACATCGACATCGTCAAGTTCGACGACTACTACGGCGAGCCCGCCAAGATCGACGGCGTCCACTTCATCATCCAGAAGGACATAGAGACCGCTTACAAGGAGTTCCAGGCCGGTAACCTCGACGTCTGCGACGTTCCCGTCGCTCAGATCGAGGCTGCTCGCAAGGAGCGCGGCGAGGCCGAGTACACCATGGAGGATGGCAAGCACATGCTCCTCGGTGCCGAGCCCTCCGCGTACTACCTCGTCGTGAACAACAACGACGAGCAGTTCAAGAACCCCGATCTCCGCAAGGGCGTCTCGCTCGCCATCAACCGCGAGGCCATCTGCGAGACCCTCTTCAAGGGCACCCGCACCCCGGCCGACGGCATCATCCCTCCGGGAATCGACGGCTACACCGAGGGCGCCTGGGAGTTCTCGGCCTACGACGTCGACAAGGCCAACGAGTATCTCGACAAGGTCGCCCCGATGAGCGGCGACTCCCGTGGCATCAACGTCGTTCTTACCTACAACCAGGACGGCGGCCACAAGGAGATCATGGAGTCCGTCATCGGCGACCTCGCGAAGGTCGGCATCACCGCTGAGTCCGAGACCCCCGAGTGGTCTGCGGTTCTCGAGCAGTATACCGCCGGCACCTTCCAGTTCGGCCGTCTCGGCTGGATCGCCGACTACCCGATCATGGATAACTTCCTCTATCCGCTGTTCCACTCCGATTCCATCGGCGGCGACAACAAGTCCGGGTACAGCAACGCCGAGGTCGACAAGTTGATCGACGAGGCTCGCGCCACCACCGACGACGACGCCCGCATCGCGAAGATGAAGGAGGCCGACGCCATCATCGCGTCCGACTGCCCGGTCATCCCGCTGATGTTCTACACTCACACCCTCGTGGGCTCCGATCGTATCAAGAACCTGTATGTCGACCCGCAGAAGAAGGCCGACCTTGCGACGTGCGAGCTTGCATAACATACCTGATTTGCGCAGCTTAGCGTAACGGGCTATACTGAACGTTCGCGATAACGGGATGCCGATCAAGGCGGTCGGCATCCCGTTTAAGTTGTCCCTACGATGGGGGAGAGAAAGACAAGTATGGGTAAGTACATCATCAAGCGTGTGCTGCAATTCATCCCGGTCTTCTTGGGCGTGACGCTGATCCTGTTCGCGCTCCAGAACATCGTACCGGGCGATCCGATCAAGTTGATAGGTGGCGACAAAGCCCTGCCGCCGGCGACCGAGCTTCAGCTTCGCGTGCGTTATCACCTTGTTCAGGTCGATGAGAGCGGCAACGCTGTCCTGGACGAGAACGGTGATCCCGTTCCCGAGACCATGTGGAACCGCTACGTCTACTATATGACGGGCCTGCTCCACGGAGACCTCGGCCAGTCCTATCAGCGTAAGCTCCCGGTCACGGATATCTTCCTCCAGAAGTATCCCTACACCGTCAAGCTCGCCGCGTGCGCCATCGTGCTCGAGGCCATCATGGGCATTGGCGCCGGCATCATCTCGGCGGTCAAGCGCTACTCCTTCTGGGACATCCTCGTGACGCTCACCACATCGGTGCTCGTCGCCGTTCCCGCGTTCTGGCTGGGCATGCTGCTCCAGCTCTTCTTCGGCGTGCTTATCAAAGACTGGACGGGAGGCGCCTTCTCCCTGCCCATCTCCGGCGCAGGCGGACCGTCCTCTCAGTACCAGGATTGGGTCCACTACATCCTGCCCGCCATCACCCTTGCATCCGTCTCCACGGCGTACGCCGCGCGCATCATGCGCTCGCAGCTGCTCGACGTGATGAATCAGGACTATATTCGCACCGCCAAGGCCAAGGGCCTGTCCAACCGCGCCATCATCTGGAAGCACGCTCTCAAGAACGCGCTTATCCCCGTCGTGACCTACATCGGCGTCGACTTCGGCGCGATGCTCTCCGGCGCGATCCTCACCGAGACGGTCTTCAACTGGCCGGGCATCGGCTCCGAGATCTACCGCGCCATCTCGATGCGCGACTGGCCTCTCGTCATGGGCGGCGTCACGCTCATCGTCGTGGTCGTCATGGTCATCAACCTGCTCGTCGATGTCAGCTACGCCTTCCTCGATCCGCGTATCCGCCTCGGCGGTCCTTCGGACAAGGCTTAAAGGGGAGAGTGAACTTACGTGAACCAGACCAACAGTCCCGTCCAGCAGCAGGAAGCTGCCGCGAAGGCCGAGACCAAGAGCGCTTCTAAGGCCTCGGGCAAGTCCCGCACTCTTTGGAGCGACGCCTTCAAGCGCCTGAAGAAGAACAAGCTCGCCGTCATCGGCATCTGCTGGATCGTCTTCGTCGTGCTCGTCGCGCTCACCGCCGACCTCTGGGCCCAGCAGTGGCTCGGCTCGCCCACGGCGTCCGATTCCACCACGATGGCCACCACCTCGCTGCTGGCGCCTTGCGCTGAGCATCCCTTCGGTACCGACTCGCTGGGCCGCGACATTCTCGTGCGCGTCATCTACGGCGCCCGCGTCTCGCTGTCCGTCGGTATCCTCGCGACCGCGATCTCCACGGCCATCGGGCTGGTGATGGGTGCCCTCGCCGGTTTCTACGGCGGCATCTGGGACACCATCATCATGCGCGCCGCCGACATCTTCCTGGCGTTCCCGTACGTCCTCTTCGTCGTGTCGCTCATCGCCGTCATCGGCCGCTCGCTCACCAACGTGTTCGTGGCCATCGGTATCCTCGGTTGGCCGTCGATCGCCCGCGTCTTCCGCAGTGCGATCCTCACCGTCAAGGAGAACGACTACGTCGATGCCGCGCGCGCTATGGGCGCTTCCGACGTCCGCATCATCGCGCGTCACATCTTCCCGAACTCCGTTGCCTCCATCGTCGTCTACGCGACGATGAACATCGGCGGCGCCATCCTCACCGAGAGCTCCCTGTCGTTCCTCGGCATGGGCGTCATCCCGCCTACGCCCTCGTGGGGTTCCATGATTCAGGACGGCCAAACGTATCTCATGACTGCGCCGTGGATGATGATCATGCCCGGCCTGGCCATTCTCACGACCGTGCTCGCGTTCACCCTTCTGGGTGATGGCTTGCGAGACGCGCTCGACGTCAAGATGAAGGATGCGTAAGCGATGAAGAAGGATTCCAAGAACTACGTCGATCTGAAGACGCAGCCCATCCCCGAGGGAAGCCATCTTCTTGAGGTCGACGACCTCAAGATGTATTTCCATACCGAGGACGGTATCGTTCGCGCCGTCGACGGCGTGAGCTACACGCTCGACCGCGGTGAGACCCTCGGCGTCGTCGGCGAGTCCGGCTCCGGTAAGTCCGTGACGGCCATGACCATCATGGGCCTCATCTCGATGCCCCCGGGCAAGATCGAGGGGGGTGACGTCCGCTACCGCGGTCGCTCCATCCTCGAGATGTCCGAGGAGGAGATGCAGCATGTGCGCGGCAACGACATCGCCATGATCTTCCAGGACCCCATGACCTCCCTGAACCCCGTCTACAAGATCGGTAAGCAGGTGGGTGAGGGCCTTCGCCTCCATCGCGGCTATTCCAAGCAGGAGGCTCTTAAGCGCGCCACCGAGCTGCTCGACCTCGTGGGTATCCCCGAGCCCGAGAAGCGCGTCAACGAGTACCCGCATCAGTTCTCCGGCGGCATGCGCCAGCGCGTCATGATCGCCATGGCGCTCGCTTGCGACCCCGACATCCTGATCGCCGACGAACCCACCACGGCTCTCGATGTGACCATCCAGGCTCAGATCATCGAGCTCATGCAGGAGATGCAGGAGAAGAACGGCAACGCGATCATCATGATCACCCACGACCTCGGCGTCGTGGCCGACATGGCCGACAAGATCATGGTTATGTATGCCGGCCGCCCGGTGGAGTTCGGCACTGCCGACCAGATCTTCTACGAGAGCCGTCACCCCTACACCTGGGGTCTCATCCGCTCCATTCCGGAGCAGGCTATCGATGAGAAGAAGCCGCTCACGCCGATTCACGGCAACCCGCCTTCGCTCATGAACCTGCCCGCCGGCTGCGTGTTTGCGCCGCGTTGCCCGTATGCCACCGAGAAGTGCATGAACGAGCGTCCTGAGCGCGTCATGTCCGCCGATGGCCACTACGCCGCCTGCCATTACGCTGCGGACGAGGACTTCGTCAAGAAGAACGCACCCGACACGTCCCGCTCCCGTGGCCATATCGCCACGGGCCAGCCTGACGTGCTCGCCCCCGAGTTGATTGGAGGTCAGGCGTAAATGACCGATACCACTGAGCGTACCCCGCTTCTTAAGGTCGAGCACCTGTCCAAGGAATTCCCCGCGGAGGCCGGCATGTTTGCCAAGCGCTTCTCCAAGCGCGTCGTCTCCGCCGTGAACGATATCTCCTTCGAGATCTACCCGGGCGAGACCTTCGGCCTTGTCGGCGAGTCCGGCTGCGGTAAGTCCACCACCGGCCGTTCGATCATGCGCCTCACCAAACCCACGGCAGGCAAGGTCTTCTTCGAGGGCCGCGACATCTCCGAGATGAACAAGCATGAGCTCAAGGATATGCGCCGCGAGATGCAGTTCATCTTCCAGGATCCCTACGCGTCGCTCAATCCTCGCATGACCATCGGCGAGATCGTTTCCGAGCCGATGACCATCCACAACGTGGGCACGAAGGAAGAGCGCATGGAGACCGTGCGCGAGCTCCTCGACGTCGTCGGCCTCAATCCCGAGCACATCAACCGCTATCCGCATGAGTTCTCCGGCGGTCAGCGCCAGCGCGTCGGCATCGCCCGCGCGTTCGCGCTCAAACCGAAGCTCATCATCTGCGACGAGCCGGTTTCCGCACTCGACGTCTCCATTCAGGCGCAGGTCCTGAACCTGCTCAAGGACCTTCAGGACAAGTTCGGTACGGCGTATCTTTTCATCGCGCACGACCTGTCCGTCGTCCAGCATATTTCCGACCGCGTGGGCGTCATGTACCTCGGCAAACTTGTCGAGCTTTCCGACTGGAAGACGCTCTACACCGAGCCGCACCATCCGTACACGCAGTCCCTGCTGTCGGCCGTTCCCGTGCCCGACCCGGATATCCAGCGTACGCGCAAGCGCATCATCCTCGCCGGAGATCCTCCCTCGCCGCTCGATCCGCCGTCCGGCTGCCGGTTCCACACGCGCTGTCCGATGGCAAGCGAGCGTTGCTCGCAGGACCAGCCCTCCTTCAATGAGGTTGCCCCGGGGCATTTCTGCGCGTGCCATTACGCGGAGCCGTTCCCCATCAAGGAGAGCCATATCGATCTGTAGCGATCGTATAGGAGCCCCGGTTGTCCGGGGCTCTTTTCTATCGCGGCAAGGTCTTGCGCGCCCTTCGCCTTGGATACCCCTGTGCCGGAGAGGCGACCTCCCGGTCATCCGACCCGCATTTCGGGCTTGGGTGCACCTGCCGGGCGGGGTGGGCCATACTGCTGCATTCGTCCCAGGAAGCGGAGGCCATGCAGGTCATGGGATGGGATATAGCGCTCTCCAGACCGTCTAACCTGTAGATATCTTGTCCTGATGTCTTGATGGCACCGTATCTCAAACTTTTTTGAAAAAAGTCCTTGCACACTCCTCTGGGCCTAGGGTATTATTTTCTTCGTTGCGAGCGGCAATGAAGCCGAACACAACAGAGCATGTCGGAGTGGCGGAATTGGCAGACGCGCTAGCTTGAGGTGCTAGTGACCGATTTTGGTCATGCGGGTTCAAGTCCCGCCTCCGACACCATCGTGATGAATCAAGAGCCCCGGAAGGGGCTCTTGTCATATAGGTCGAAAGCGCTCGAGGCCCGGGTTCCTGCGCCCGGATGATCGGAGGTCCCATGGACGCTATGGCTCAGATCGAGTTCGCCGAGCTGTCCCGCGTCGTCGAGGTCACGAGCGACGCCGTCGCCGTCTGCGCCCCCGACGGCTCGATTCTCCATGCCAACCGTCAGCTGCTCGCGCTGCTTAACCGCGATCGTGCTGCCGTTATCGGCGAGGACGTCAAAGACCTCCTGTTCAGCAACGTGTTCGAGCGCGCATGCGATCACAGCTTCCCGTTCAGCCTCGATGGCTCGGATAACGAATGCATGCTGAAGCTCGCCGACGGCTCGTTCGTCCCGGTTCGCGTGCGCGCCCTCGACATGCCGCACCCGCCTGTCAAATCGATCGATTCCGCTGCCGCCGACCGCGTGCTCGTCGTTATGAAGAGCCTTGAGGAGCAGCGCGCCTACGACCGTGAGACCCAGCGCCTGCTCGCAGAGCTCAGGACGGCGAATACGCGCCTTTCCGGCACGCTGTCCGTCATCATGTCCGCAGCCGGCTCTAAAGATCTTCCCTCGTTGATCGACAGCGTGCTCAACAAGCTCGTCGACACGCTTGAGGCCGATGGGTCCACGCTCTACTTCGCCGAGAGCGGAGGCTTCAAGCTCCGCGGCGTCTCGAACGGCCTTACGCGCTCCTATGTTCCCGAATTCATACCCTACGGTGCGGGGATACCTACCTACGTGCTGCGGGAGCAGCGCGCATGCCGCCTGTCCGTCATCCCCCTGCACAGTGCCGACGGACCCGCCTCCTTCACGCTGTTCGACATCGATGCGCGCCTCGAGCGGCCCTTGCGCGTGGAGAACGTTCCTCCGTACCGCACGCTTATCGCGGTCCCCGTCTATTTCGGCACGCAGATGCTCGGAATCATCGAGCTCGGGTGGACGCGGTCCCGCATACCGCGCGAGTACGACGCACGGGTGCTCGAGGTCGTCTGCGAGTACCTGTCTATCGAGCTCGTCGGGCTGGTGAGCGCCTTGCGGTCCCAGCGCACGGAGGACCTCACGCGGTCGCTCAACAGGATTCGGGAGCAGCTGTTCGATGGGGAGGGCGAGCAGTCCGTCTTCGAGGAGGTGCGCCGCGAGATCGTCCGCATGCTCTCGTGCCGCCTGTGCTCGATCATCCCGGATGAGGCGGGGGGATACCAGATCGATTTCGAGGGGGGCAGCCGTATCGCACTGCCCCTATCGGTCGACGAGACGTTCTTTTCCACGACCGCGCCGGCGGCGCGCGTCAGCGCCGTCGAGGGTCTTCCCTTTGCGCGGCCCCAGGGCGTGTGGTCTTGCACGCCGGACGACCTCGACGCGGTGCGGCTCGTTCGCGTGGACCTGACTTCCTGGGCGGGCAACTGGCTTGCGTCCTTCGGGCTGCCGTGCCAAGGCGTGTTCATCGACCTGCGCGCCCTCGCCGGCGCCACGGAGGACGCCGGCGGCGGCAGCGCGTCGTCCGGGCCGCTCATGTTTCTGCTCCTGCGCGACGCGACCCAGGAGCCCATCGATGACCTCGAGTACGATTACCTGGTGCGCCTCGCGCACGATTACGAGATCGCCCACCAGGGTGCGCGCAAGGCCGAGTCCGAGCGCCGTATCGCGCAGACGCTGCAAGCGGGTATGCGGAGCGGCCTTGGATCCGTGCCCGGCCTGTCGAGCGACGCGCTCTATTCTTCCGCCACGCAGCAGGCGCTCGTGGGCGGGGACTTCTATACGCTCATCCGCCTGCCCGACGACCGTGCGGTCATGATCCTCGGCGACGTGTCCGGAAAGGGCGTCGAGGCCGCGTCCATGTCGGCGCTCGTCAAGACGGCGCTCACCGCGTACGCCTGGGAGGGGGCGAGCCCGCAGAGCATGGTGCGCTCGCTCAACAGCATGCTCATGGGCTTCTCGCGCGTCGAGACGTTCGCGACCATGTTCGTGGCCAAGATCGATCTGCGCAGCGGCGTCGCGGCGTATTGCTCCGCAGGGCACCCTCCCACGGTCCTCATCCGGCCCGCGGCGCCCGCAGGGGAGGGGGAGGCTCGGCCGACCGAGCTCGAGGCGCTTCCCGTGCAATCCGGTGTCGTCGGCGCCTTCGAGAACATGGTGTATCGCAACGGGGTCTTCTCGTTCGCCCCGGGCGACATCCTGTTCATGTACACGGACGGCGCCATCGAGGCTCGCGACGCCGCGGGCAACTTCTTCGGCGAGCAGCGCCTGCACGAAACGCTTATTCGCGTCGCGCCCGAAGGTGTGGAGGGGCTGTGCGCCAAGGTGCTCGCCGAGCTCGACGAGTTCTCGGGCTCCGCGCTTGATGACGATATCGCGATGGTCGCCCTGCGGTTCGACTGCGGTGCCGATTCCGTGCGGGCCCTGCGGACGGGGGGCGCGGCGTGACGGCCGGCAAGTTCGGTCTCGGTGAATACGCCGCGCTTCGAGCGGGAACCATGCTGATATGAACGAATGGAGCGACATAGCGGTTATCGCGCCCGCCGGAGACATCGACATCTCCATGCTCGATGGTCTGCGGGCGCAGGTCGACGGCCTCATCGACGGCGGGGCGAGCCGCGTGCTCGTCAACTGTCAGGCGGTCGGCTTCATCGACTCCTCCGGGATCGCCTTCCTGCTGTCGTGCGCGCGCCGCTTGGCGCGAACCGGGGGGTTGCTCTCCCTGGTCAACACGTCTCCTAATGTGACCCGCTTCATACAGATCGCGTGCCTGGCCGAGGTTCTTCATGTCACCGCCGCGGAGCGCCCGCCCGTGCCCGTTCTCGCGCCGGGCGCCATGCCGCTCTGGAGCACGAGCCTCTCGGTCCAGCCTGGGATCGAGCACCTCGGCTATTACCGCCATCGCGTCGCCGACATGCTCGCGGACGTGCGGATGGGGGAGAGCGATCGCTTCGATATGGCGCTCGCGGTGGGCGAGGCTCTCTCGAACGCATACGACCATGCCGACGATGCCTGCGGCTGCAGGCTGACGGTGACCGCGTACGCCGACCGCATCGTCGTCGAGGTGCGGGACAGCGGATGCGGCTTCGAACTCGCCGAGGGCGATGAGCCGACGGCGACGCGGGAGCGCGGTCGCGGCATCCGTCTGATGCGCATGCTCGTGGACAGCGTCGAGGTGCGTCGCCGTGTCGAGTCCCCGGGCACGCTGGTCCGCCTTATCAAGATGCTCGTGTAGGGCGCGTCAGGCCGTTGCGTGCGGCAGCGCGGAAGATGGGCAAACTTTTTTAAAATAACGCTTGCATCGGATTCGGACTTCCCATATAGTAATTCCTCGCAAGCGGACATGGCTCAGTTGGTAGAGCACAACCTTGCCAAGGTTGGGGTCGCGGGTTCGAGCCCCGTTGTCCGCTCCATCGCATGCAAGGAGCCGGTTTCACATCGGCTCTTTTCATATAGATGGCGAAGTGGCCAAGTGGTAAGGCAGAGGCCTGCAAAGCCTTTACCCCCGGTTCGAATCCGGGCTTCGCCTCCAGGAACCGTTCAGGGCGCCCTTCCGGGCGTCCTGTTTCGTTTTGCGCCTCGTGTGCTGAGCGGGCGCATCCCTCCGAGCGCGCCATAAGCGTAGGCTCGCTTTTGCGCACAAGGAACCGTCTAGGAAAAGAAAAAGCTCCAGCCACGGGGGAGTGGCTGGAGCGCATGACCGATGGTGCGCCATGGGGGATTCGAACCCTCGACCTTGAGATTAGAAGTCTCCTGCTCTATCCAACTGAGCTAATGGCGCGCGTCCAGCCGATTATAGCAAAAGGTCGATGCGGTCCACGTGCATCATTCGACGTCCTTGTCCTCTCCGATGAGCTCCTCATAGGTGCTGATGCGTTCGCGCGCGTCATCGATTTCGGGAAGCAGGAAGTTGTAGAGCACTTCGATCACGAGGATCGCTGATATCTTGGAGAACGTGAAGTCGCCGGTGGTGAGCAGGGCCTCGTGGTTCACGGTCTGAAGGACGAGGTCGGCGGCGCTCCCGAGCGGTGAGGACGGATAGCCGGTGATGACGACGCAGGTCGCCCCGGCGCTTCGGGCGGCGGACATGGTGTCGAGCAGGCGGCGGGACTTCCCTGAGTTGGATATCGCGATGAACACATCGCCGGGGCGCAGCGTGAGCGCATAGGCCTTCGCCGCCTCCGACACCTCGAAGGTGGCGCTTCTCAGCCCGAGCTGGCCGAACTTGATGCTCGCGTCGAGCGCGACCGCATGGGTGTTGCCTACGGCGGCGAGCTGGATGCAGCCCGCCGAGCGTATCGCGTCGACGCACGACCGGAGCGCCGCGGGATCGATGGCGCGGATGGTCGATTCGATCTCGCTGATCTTTGCATTCTGGATGTTGCGGAGCGACTGCTCGATATCGTCGAGCGATACCTCGCGCGTCACGCCGTCGTCGTGCGCCAGCGCGACATCGCGGGCGAGGGAGAACTGGAAGCTCCGGTAGCTGCCGAAGCCGAGTCGCTTGCAGAACCGCGACACCGTCGCCTCGGACGTCGAGCTGCTGCGGGCGAGTTGCGCCAAGGTCATGCCCGCGGCGTCGGCCTGGTTGGAGAGGATGAACTCGACGATCCTCTGCTCTGTTTCGAAGAAATCGCGCTTGCTGCTGATGAGTCCGAGCGCGCTGGGTTGCGATTTGCCCATGATGCTCCTTTGGAAGACATTGCTATGACGGGTCTCTTTCACCATACCTCAGATGTGTACCTTATTTACCTGCAAAAAGACTGATTGGTTCCATCTACCGCTTACCGGAAAGAAACTACCTTTCATATGGAACTTAAGTTGTGAAAGAAACTAACACCAAGAAGGCATGCTAGATTTTCATCATGGAACGAATGCGGCGCATGGGGCGCCGCGATTCGATAGGGAAGGGGGACGCATGGCACAGCAGTTCGACATCATTGCTGCGACCGGATGCCCGACCGGGATAGCGCATACCTTCATGGCGAAGGAAGCGCTTGAGAAAGCCGCCGCGGAGCGCGGGCTCACCATCAAGGTCGAGACCCATGGTCAGGTCGGCGTCGAGAACGGGTTGAGCGCAGGCGAGATCGCCGCGGCGCGCGCCGTGGTGGTCGCCGCCGACAAGGACGTGAGCGCCGAGCGCTTCGCCGGCAAGCCCATGGTCTCGGTCGGCGTGTCCAAAGCGCTGTCCGTCGAGGCTGCCGGCGCGCTCATCGATCGCGCCCTGGCGGCCAAGGCGGATCCCAGCGCCGTCGCAGCCCAGGCTGCCGAGGATGCGCCCGAGGAGAAGGAGTCCTTCGGCCATCAGCTCTACAAGCACCTCATGAACGGCGTCTCCCACATGCTGGTGTTCGTCGTCGCCGGCGGCGTCCTCACGGCGCTGTCGTTCCTGTGGGGCATCACCTCGTTCGATTCGACGGCGGCCGACTACAACTCTTTCGCCGCCATGCTCAAGATCATCGGCGGCATCGCGATGAACCTCATGGTTCCCGTCCTGTCCGCCTATATCGCCGAGTCCATCGGCAAGCGCCCCGCGCTCGTACCCGGCTTCGTGGCCGGCATGATCGCCATCCAGGGCCTGCCCGTCAACGCCGCGACCGGCATGATCGATGCGGGCGGCGCCGGCGTGGGCTTCGGCTTCCTCGGCGGCATCGTCGGCGGCTTCCTGTCCGGTTACGTCATCCTGCTGCTGGAGAAGGTCTTCTCCAAGCTCCCCGCCAACCTCAACGGCCTCAAGGCGATCTTCCTCTATCCGCTGTTCTCCACGCTCATCGTCGGCCTCGTGATGCTCGGCATCTCCGGTCCCATGGTCACGATCAACAACGCCATGATGGACTTCCTGCGCAGCCTGCAGCATGCCGGTGCCATTCCGCTGGGCATCGCCATCGGCTGCATGTGCGCGGTCGACATGGGCGGCCCGGTCAACAAGGCTGCCTACGTCACCGGCACCATGCTGCTCGGCGCCGGCCTCGAGGCGGGCGTGGGCACTCCCGAGTACGCCGACGGCACCGCGTTCATGGCCGCCGTCTCCGCAGCCTGCATCGTTCCGCCGCTGGTCACGAGCTTCGCCGTCATCGTCGGCAAGAAGTATTTCTCCCAGGAAGACCATGACGCCGGCATCGTCAACATCATCCTCGGCTGCACGCACATCACCGAGGGTGCCATCCCGTTCATGACCAAGAACATCTGGCCCGTCATGCCGATCATGATGCTGTCCTCCGCGCTCGCATCCGTGCTCACCCTGCTGCTCGGTGTCCACGTCCCCGCTCCCCACGGCGGCTTCCTGGTCCTGCCCGTCGTCGACGGCGGCATCCAGTGGGTGCTCGCCATCCTCGCCGGCACCGTCGTGGGCGGCATCCTGTTCACCGTCTTCAAGAAGCATGAGTGGGCTCGCGGCCAGCGGGCTTTCGAGGCCTCCCCGGCCATGCCCGCCGCGGCCGAGCGGCCCGATGCCTCCCCCGAGCCCGCCGATGCCCCCGCTCCGTCGGCGGACCCCGCCTCCGAGCCCGCCGAGGTCCAGGACTTCGTCTCTGCCGACAACGTCTTCCTCGGCCTTGATCTGGCCGGCCGCGACGACGCGCTCTCCTTCGTGAGCAACGAAGCGGTCAAGCTCGGCATCGCCGACGACGCCGACGAGCTCATGGCCGCCTTCCTCAAGCGCGAGGACGAGGGCTCGACCGGCATGATGGACGGCTTCGCCATCCCGCACGCCAAGGCCGCCACGGTCAAGCGCGCCGCCGTCGTCGTCGTGAAGGACGACGGCGGGATCGAGGGCTGGGAGTCCATGGACGGCGCCCCCGTCAACGTGGCCATCGCCCTGTTGATACCCGAGTCCCAGGCCGGGACCACCCATCTCAAGCTCCTGTCCAAGGTCGCCGAGGCGCTCATGGACGACGAGTTCCGCTCGACGGTCAAGTCTGCCGACGACGCGCAGGAGATCGCGGGAGCCATCAACGCGCGGCTCGGCTAGCATGATGTTCCCCGGGGCGCGCCCCCTGTAACCGCCACCCCCGTCGGGCCGGCCCGCACCGTGCGCGCCGGCCCGTTTTCCAGACGGGCGCCGACGGTTGCGGAAGGTGGTGGGAGCGCGTTAATTCCCCTTGCTCCGGTGTTCTCGAGCTGTATTCCCCGAGGGATGCGGTACACTAGCGGTTGTTATCGTGCGCCGCGTCCATCGAGTGCGCAGCGCTGGTCTAAAAAGGAGACATCCATGGTTTCTGAGAAGGTCACCCTCGTCAACCCGCAGGGCCTGCACATGCGTCCGGCCGGTCTGTTCGCGTCCTCCATGGGCAAGTACGCCTGCGACGTGACCATCGTCACCGCCGACAAGGAGGTCAACGGCAAGAGCCCGATGGCCCTCATGGCCGCCGGCATCCCGTGCGGCACCGAAGTCGAGGTCAAGTGCGACGGCGCCGACGAGGCCGAGGCACTCGCCTGCGCGGTCGAGCTCATCAAGAGCGGCTTGGGCGAGTAGCTCAACAGGGGGGATACGTTCACGCGTGAGCGTTAGCAGGCGTCCGCGCTCAGGGGCAGGGCGCCTGCGTTCATGTCAGTCACCCGCACGGAGGGTGCACGGAGAGAGGAATGGAAATGTATCAGGGAGTCAACGCCTCGGAGGGTATCGGCATCGGTACCGTCATGGTCGCCGTCGACCCGGACCTGTCCTTCGAGCCGCATGCCGTCGAGGACGTCGAAGCTGAGAAGGCCCGCTACCAGGCGGCGCTCGACGTCTTCTGCGCCAAGACCGAGGCCCAGGCCGAGCATATGAAGACCGCCGTGGGTGAGGCCGAGGCCGAGATCATGGCCGGACACGTCGTGCTCGCTCAGGATCCGGGCATGACCGACGCCATCATGGGCGCGATCGCCGGCGGCACCTGCGCCGAGCAGGCTCTGCAGGACACCTCGACCATGTTCGAGAACATGTTCCTGTCCATGGATGACGAGATGTTCCGTCTGCGTGCGGCCGATATCGCCGACATCCGCACCGGGATCCTCGCCGAGCTCCTCGGCGTCCAGGTCGTCGACCTGTCCGTTCTCCCCGAGAACACCATCGTCGTCGTGCACGACCTCACCCCGTCGATGACGGCCACCATCGATAAGGCCAACGTGGCGGGCATCGTCACCGAGACCGGCGGCCGCACCTCTCATTCCGCCATCATCGCCCGTGCGCTGGAGATCCCTGCGGTCCTGTCCGTGGCCAACAGCTGCTCCGCGCTGCGCAACGGCATGACTGCCGTGGTCGACGGCTCCAAGGGCGTCGTTCTTGCCGAGCCCGACGAGGCGACCCTCGCCGAGTACGCCGCCGCCGCCGAGGCGTTCGCCGCCGAGAAGGCGGCCCTCGAGGCGTTCCGCGGCAAGGAGTCCGTCACCGCCGACGGCATCAAGAAGATCGTCGCCTGCAACATCGGCAGCCCGAACGACGTGACCAACGCGCTCGAGCATGATGCCGAGGCCATCGGCCTGTTCCGCTCGGAGTTCCTGTTCATGGACGCCACTGAGCTTCCCAGCGAGGAGGAGCAGTTCCAGGCCTACCGCAAGGTCGCCACGGCCCTCAAGGGCGCACCCGTCATCATCCGCACCCTCGACGTGGGCGGCGACAAGGAGATCCCCTATCTCGACATGGAGAAGGAGGAGAACCCGTTCATGGGCTTCCGCGCCGTGCGCTACTGCCTCGAGAACGCCGATCAGTACAAGGTCCAGCTGCGCGCCCTGCTGCGCGCCGGCGCGTTCGGCGACGTGAAGATCATGGTCCCGCTCGTCACCTGCGTCGAGGAGGTCCGTGCCGTCAAGGCGCTCGTCGAGGAGTGCAAGGCCGAGCTTGAGGCCGAGGGCCTGAAGTACGATGAGAACATCGAGGTCGGCGTCATGATGGAGACGCCCGCCGCCTCCCTCATCGCCGACAAGCTCGCCGAGGAGGCCGACTTCTTCTCCATCGGCACCAACGACCTCATCGGCTACACGATGTGCGCCGACCGCGGCAACGATCACATCTCCAACCTGTACCAGGTCTACTATCCGTCCGTGCTCCGCTCGATCAAGAACATCATCGAGAGCGGCGTCCGCGCCGGCATCATGGTCGGTATGTGCGGCGAGGCCGCTGCCGACCCGCTGCTCGAGCCGCTGCTGATCTCCTTCGGCCTGGAGGAGTTCTCCATGTCCGCGCCGAGCATCCTGCGCGCCCGCAAGACCATCTCCCAGTGGACCAAGGCCGAGTGCGACGAGCTCGCCGAGAAGGCGCTCGCCTGCTCCACCGCCGCTGAGGTCAAGGAGCTGCTCGAGGCGAACGCCCGCTAATGGCTGCCTCGACGGCATAGCATCGACTCTCTCGGGCCGCTCGGCAGCGCATTCGCGCTGGCGGGCGGCCCTCGTACGAACAGGTGGTTCCTATGTTCTACACCCTCACCGCGAACCCTGCCGTGGATATGACGGTCGCTTGCGGCGGCCTCGTCCCCGACGAGAACATCCGCTCCGGGTCCGCCGACTACACTCCCAACGGCAAGGGCCTCGACGTCTCCTTCGCCCTCAAGAAGTTCGGCGTCGACTCCGTCGCCCTGGGCTTCTTCGCCGGTTTCACCGGTAAGTTCATCGTCGACGAGACCATGAACATGGGTTGCCTGTGCCGCCCGGTCTGGACTGACGGCATCACCCGCATCAACACGTACCTGAACGACGGCGAGCACGAGTACGGCATCCTCAACCCCGGCGCCCCGCTTACGCCCCAGTACGAGCAGGAGCTCTACCGCATCCTCGACACGTCCGGTGATCTCGACTGCCTGGTCGTGTCCGGTTCCGTGCCTCCGCGCGCGTCCAAGGATTTCCTCGCCAACGTCATGGACCATGCCCAGAGCCGCGGCTCCGACGTCGTCCTGGACCTCTCCAGCTCCGACCTCAAGACGCTCGCGCATAAAAAGCCGCTGCTCATCAAGCCGAATCACCACGAGATGCGCGCGATCTTCGGCGTGAAGATCGATACGGACGACGACGCTCGCCGCGCACTCGCCATGGCGCACGAGGTCGGCGTCCAGAACGTCCTGCTCACCATGGGCAGCCGCGGTTCGGCCTACTTCTCCAACGGCGAGGACATCTGGTACGCGAAGCGCCAGTTCAACATCAAGCTCGTCAGCTCCGTCTGCGCCGGCGACTGCACGCTCGCAGCCTTCCTGCTCAAGTGGTACAAGGACCGCGATAACGTCGAGGAGGCCATGAAGCTCGCGCTCGCGACCGGCGCCAACGTCGCAGAGAGCGTCGGCTTGGGCGATTTCGCGCGTGTGGACGAGTACAGCAAGCGCATTACCGTCCGCAAGCTCGACCGTCTGTAAGCGAAACCCTCGCGGGCCCCGTGCACGCCCGCCGTGCGCGGGCCCGTTCTCGTACCGTCTGGAGCCGCTATGATCTACACCCTCACCGCTAACCCCGCAATCGATTACAACATCTCCTGCGACGGGCTTTCCGCCAACACGGTCACGCGCACGCGCGATGCGGTGTACAGCCCGAACGGAAAGGGCTTGAACGTCTCGTTCGCCCTCAATCATTTCGGTGTCGATACGGCGATCCTGGGTTTCTTCGCGGGATTCTCCGGTCGATTCATCGTCGAGGGCGCTCGGGCGAAGGGCGTCGACGTCCATCCTGTCTGGACCGAGGGCATCACGCGCGTGAACGTCTTTCTCAACGCCGGACCGGATACCGAGTACAACATGGTCAACGCCGGTGCCGCCGTGTGCCCCGCCGACGAGCAGGCCATGTGCGAGCTCGTCGACTCGCTCGAGGACCTCGATTGTCTCGTCATATCGGGCTCGCTGCCTCCGTGCACGTCCGAGGACTTCCTGGCCCGTATCATCGATCGCGTTCGCGCCCGCGGCGCCGAGTTCGTGCTGGATATCTCGAGCCCGCAGCTCACCGAGCTGATCGAGCGCGAGCCGCTTCTCATCAAGCCGAACGACGACGAGCTGCGAGACATATTCGGCATCGAGGTCGATTTGGCCGACGACTCGTCCGTTCTCGCCGCCATGGCCGATCTGCACGGGCGCGGCGCCCAGAACGTCTTGTTGACGCTGGGCGGCAAGGGCGCGTATTTCAGCAACGGCGAGCATGTCTGGTACGCGCGCTGCACGGCGCCCGTGAAGGTGCTTTCCACGGTGTGCGCCGGCGACTCGACGCTTGCCGCCTTCCTGTCCGCGTGGCACGGCGACCGCGGCAACGTCGACGCCGCCCTGCGCCTCGCCATGGCGACGGGTGCCAACGTCGTCGAATGCGCGGGTCAGGGAGATTTCTCGCGAGTCGAGGAGTACCGTGCGCAAGTCGAGGTGCGTGAGCTGTAGATTCGCGCTGCTGCTGCGCTCTCGTGGCCGTTTCGCCTCCCGTCCCCGATTGGGAACGGGAGGCTTTATACTGTCTCCTCGACTCCGCATCGGCTCCGTACCCCGCGAGCCGAAGCAGCCGGGCCACGGCCCGGCGCTGCGAAGGTATACTTGAGCGCAATCATACGCATAGGGGAGTTCGAGATGGATAGGAAACGTATGCAGCGCTACGAGGGGTGCGCGTTGAACGGGATCGAGCCGGCGCCTGCCGCCCTCGAGGTCCTGTCCGCCCTCGAGGAGGCCGGCCTCGAGGCGTGGATCGTCGGCGGCTGGGTGCGGGACGCCCTGCTCGGCAACGCGGGCCACGATATCGATATCTGCTGTTCCGGCTCGTGGCGGAGCAGCGCCGCCGCTCTTGAGGCGGCGGGCATCGCGGTCATCGAGTCCGGCATCAAGTTCGGCGGCATCACCGCCGTGCTGCGCGGCGAGCGCTTCGAGGTGACGTCGTACCGCTACGACGGCTTCTACACCGACGGGCGCCACCCCGACGAGGTCAAGCTCGCATCCCGGGTGGAGGAGGACCTCGCCCGGCGCGACTTCACCGTCAACGCGATGGCATGGCACCCCGCACGCGGACTGCTCGATATCTACGGGGGCGCCGCCGACCTGGCCCGCGGCCTCATCCGTGCCGTGGGCGACGCGGCCACGCGGTTCGAGGAGGATGCGCTGCGGATGCTGAGGGCCGTTCGCTTCGCTTGCAGGCTTGATTTCTCTATCGAGGAGGCCACGGCCCGGGCCCTCGCCGCGTGCTCCCCGCTGCTCGATGCCGTCGCTCGCGAGCGCGTGGGCGTCGAGCTCGGCGGCATCCTGGTCACGCGGCATGGCGGGGACGCGCTCAGCCGTTATCCCGAGTTGATGTGCGCCGCCGTGCCGGAGCTCGCGCGCATGCGCGGGTTCGATCAGCACAGCGTCTACCATGCCTACGATGTCTACGAGCATACGGTGCGCGTGCTCACCGTGGCTGGCGAGCTGTCGCGTTTCCGCATCGACGGGGGGGATCCGCTCGCACCGCCTTCGCCGTCGCTCATGTGGGCCGCCCTCCTGCATGACGTGGGCAAGCCCTCTTGCTTCACGCAGGACGAGTCGGGGCGCGGCCATTTCTACGGGCATCCGGAGTCGGGGGAGCGCATCGCACGGGATATCTTGGGCCGCCTTGCCGTCCCGGGCGAGGTCGCTCGGGACGCCTGCCTGCTCATCCGCTATCACGACACGCCGCTGCGCGCCGAGCGGCAGGACCTGCTGCGCATGATGGGCAGAATGGCGGGCGCGGGGCGCGACACCGCGCGCCTCATGGGGGAGCTCTTCGACCTCAAGCGCGCCGACACCCTCGGCAAGGCACCCTCGTGCTTCTACTACGTGGAGGAGATCGAGCGCATGCGCGAGATGGTCCGCGAGCTTATCGCGAACGGAGAGCCGTACAGCGCCGCCACGCTCGCGCTCACGGGCCGCGACCTGATCGCGGCAGGCGTTGCGCCCGGACCCCGGATCGGACAGATGCTCTCCGCCGCGCTCGACGCGGCGATCTCCGGCGTGGTGCCCAACGAGACCGCGGCGCTGCTGTCTTGGCTCGACCTGTGAAGCACTTCTGCTGCATGCCTGCGCAGCAGGTGTTCTCGGTTGGTCCGAGCGGCCGCGAGGCGTAAGGTAAGGCGTCCGTGTTTCGAGCGCCGGAAGGCACGCGCGAGGGGAACCGTCTATGCAACCGATCAATCGATACGCCGCGTCAGCCCCGACGTCGCCTGCCCCCGCCTGCCTGACGCGTCGCGCCCTCGTCGGCGCCGCCGCGCTGGTCGGTCTCGGCGGATGCGCCGTCTTCCCTGATGCGGGCGCGGACTCCGCATCCGACGGCGTCGATCCGAACCGCACGGTGACCATCGCGATGAGCCCGGAGAGCGAGCCTGCGGCCGGTTTCGATCCGCTCGTCTCGTGGGGCTGCGGCGAGCACGTGCACGAGCCGCTCATCCAGTCCACGCTCGTGGTAACCGATGACGCCATGAACGTCACCTGCGACCTGGCCACCGAATTCCTCTGCAGCGACGACGGCCTCGTGTGGACGTTCACGATACGCGACGACGCCGTGTTCTCCGACGGCGAGCCCTGCACGGCGGAGGACGTGGCCTTCACGGTCGATCGCGTCGCCCACGGCGATACGTCCCAGGCCGACCTCTCCATGGTGGACGCCGCGGTCGCACTGGACGACCGTACCGTCGAGCTGCGGCTCTCGCGCCCGCACAACGCGCTGCTCTACACGTTGGCCGTCTTGGGGATCGTGCCCGCGCACGCGTACGGCGACGGCTACGGCTCCGCGCCGATCGGCTCCGGCCGATATCTGCTTGAGCGCTGGGACCGTGGACAGCAGGTGGTGTTGACCGCGAATCCCGGTTACTACGGCGCCGCCCCCGCCATGGAGCGCGTCGTCGTGGTGTTCATGGAGGAGGACGCGGCGCTGGCCGCCGTCCGCGCGGGCGAGGTCGACCTCGCCTACACGAGCCCGGTCCGCGCCTCGGAAGATGTCGCGGGCTACGAGCTCGTGGCGTACGACACGGTCGATTCGCGCGGCATCTCGTTGCCGACGGGCCCGGCGGGCGGCACGAAGGTCGTCGACGGGGACGTGGCGTATGACGCCGGCAATGCCGTGACGAGCGATGTCGCGGTGCGGCGCGCGATGGTCACCGGCGTCGATCGGGCCGCGTTGATCGATGAGGTGCTGAACGGTTACGGGACGGTCGCGTACAGCGTCGGGGACGGTATGCCCTGGTCGAGCGACGACATGCGCGTCGAGTGCGACGCGGGAGCCGCCCGCCGCATGCTGGAGGAGGCGGGGTGGCTGCTCGGCTCCGACGGCGTGCGCGCACGGGACGGCCTGCGCGCATCCATCGACCTGTGGTACACGGCGGGCGATTCGGCGCGCCAGGCCATCGCGCACGCGTTCGCCGACCAGATGTCCGAGCTGGGTATCGAGGTGTGCCCGCGCGGGGCGAGCTGGGACGAGATCTACCTGCACCAGTATGCCAGCCCGGTCCTGTGGGGCTGGGGCTCGAATGCCCCCATCGAGGTCTACGAGCTGCATCATTCCAAGGGTTGGGGCAATTACGCATGCTACGAGAGCGACGCCGTCGACGCCTGGCTCGATGCGGCGCTGGCCCAGCCGGAACTCACGGATTCCTATGACCTGTGGAAGCGCGCGATGTGGGACGGAACCGAGGGCGTGGCGCCGCAGGGCGCGGCGACCTGGTGCTGGCTCGCCAACGTCGATCACCTGTACTGGAAGCGCGAAGGGCTCGACGTCGCCGAGCAGAAGCCGCATCCGCATGGGCACGGATGGTCGGTCGTGAACAACGTGGATCGCTGGAGTTGGGCCTAGGGATGCTCGGCGTCCGCTTCCGCTTGTGGAATGCAGGGCGCTTCGTCCCGCGGGAGGCGCACACGAGAAAGAAGGGGAGAAGAGATGGCGCGAAACGTCCTGAGCGGTGCCGTTCGGCTGGCGTTGCTGCTGCTCGCGGTGAGCTTCGTCACCTTCACCCTGGTCGCCGTCTCGCCGGTCGACCCGGTCCAGGTGAACGTGGGGCAAGTCGCCTACCTTACGATGGGCTCGGCTCGCAGGGCCGCGCTCCATGAGCTGTGGGGAACCGATGAGCCTCTCCTTGCCCGCTACGGGTCCTGGCTTGCGGGCGCGTTGCGCGGCGACCTGGGCACGAGCCTGCGATTCAACGCCCCCGTCGCCCAGGTCCTGGGAGAGCGCCTCGCTGCGTCCGCGCTGCTGCTGGTCGCCTCCTGGATGCTCTCGGGCGCGCTCGGATTCACTTTAGGGGCCGTGGCCGCCGTGCGCCGCGCCTCGATAGCCGACCGCGCCGTCTGCGCCCTGTGCTACGTGCTCTCGGCGACACCCGCCTTCTGGCTCGCCCTCCTCGCGCTCATGGTCTTCTCGGTCGAGCTCGGATGGTTCCCGATCGGGTTCGCCGCGCCCGTCGGCGTCGGGCCCGAGGACGTCTCGTGGGCACTCCGCCTGCACCACCTTGCGCTGCCGGCGCTCATCCTCTCCCTCACGGGCATCGCCCCGGTGGCCCTCCATACGCGCGACAAGGCGATCGAGGTTCTGGAGAGCCCCTATGCGCGCTTCGCCCGTGCCCGTGGGGAGAGCGAGCGGCGCATCGTGCTGTGCCACGGGTTGCGCAACGTCGCCGCCCCGGCCCTCATGCTGCAATTCGCCTCCGTGGGGGAGGTCGTAGGCGCCTCGGTCCTCGTCGAGCAGGTGTTCTCGTATCCCGGTCTTGGCCAGGCTGCGGTCGCCGCAGGGTTAGGCGGGGATGCGCCCCTGCTCGTCGGCATCGCATTGCTCACGACCGCTCTCGTGTTCGCGGGCAACGCCCTCGCCGATATCCTGCACGGCGCGGTCGATCCTCGCGCGAAGGGGGCCGACGTCCGTGCCGCGCGCTGATCTCCCGGCGGCCGAGGGGTCCCTGCACGTCCTCCCCGCTGATACCCGACGTTTCTGCGCGCCCCGCGCGCGCCTGCTCGCCTTCTGCGCCGCGATCGCCGTCGTCATGGTGTCCGGGGCCGTCCTCTACGACTCCGCCATCTCGACGGATTTCGCCGCCGCATATCTGGCTCCCTGCTGGGAGCATCCGTTCGGTACTGATTGGATGGGGCGCGACATGCTTGCCCGCACCGTGAGCGGGCTGGCGGTGTCGCTTGCCGTGGCGCTTGTCGCCGCTGCCGCCACGTCGGTCGTGGCCCTGCTGCTCGCGCTCGTCGCGGCGCTCGGGGGCAGTTGGGCCGATGCCGCTGTGGCGTGGCTTACCGACCTGGTTCTCGGAATCCCCCATATCATCCTGCTTATCCTTATCTCGTATGCGCTGGGCCGCGGCGCGGCGGGCGTGCTCGTCGGCCTCGCGCTCACGCACTGGCCCGCGCTTTCGCGCGTGCTGCGCGCCGAGCTCGTCGAGCTGCGATCCCGGCCGTATATGGCGTGTTCGCGCGCCCTCGGCGTCTCAAGGCTGTCTCTTGCGCTGCGGCATGGGCTTCCGGCCATCTTGCCCCAGTACCTCGTGGGGCTCGTGCTGCTGCTTCCGCATGCCGTCCTCCATGAGGCTTCCATCACGTTTCTCGGGTTCGGCTTGTCTCCCGAGCAGCCTGCCATCGGCGTCATCCTTTCTGAGGCCATGGGTTATCTTTCCTCGGGGTCCTGGTGGCTTGCGGTGTTTCCCGGGCTCGCCCTGCTCGCCGCCGTGCTCGCGTTCGAACGCGCGGCGGCGTCGCTGCGTGCCCTCGTGCTGCCTGCGGAGGTGAGAAGATGAGAGGTGCCGACGACAACCTTCCCGCATCGATGGGGCCCCTGCTTTGCGTCGAGGGCCTGTATGCCGCGTACCGGGGCGATGCCGCGCGCCGCGCTGGCGATGCGGCGGACGCAGACGGCTGGGTGCTCCGCGACCTGTCGCTGAGCGTCTCGCGCGGCGAGCTGCTGGCTGTCGTGGGCGCCAGCGGAGCGGGCAAGAGCGTGCTCGCGGATGCCCTGTTGGGGCTCTTCGGGCGGGATGAGGAGGTTCACGGGACCGTCCGCTTCGAGGGGCGCCCCCTCGATGCCTCGGCGCTCGCGGCGCTGCGCGGTAAGGGGATTTCGCTCGTCCCCCAGAGCGTGTCCTGCCTCGATCCGCTCATGCGGGTGGGCGCTCAGGTGCGCGGCGTCCCCCGTGGCCTCACGAGGTCCGAGCGCTCCTGCGATCGCGCCCGCCGCGCCGCGCGGCAGCGCGCGCTGTTTGCCGCCTACGGTTTCGATCGCGCCGTCGAGGACCTCTATCCGCACGAGCTCTCGGGCGGGATGGCGCGTCGCGTGCTGTTGATGTGCGCCCTTGTCGAGGAGCCGGAGCTGCTCGTCTGCGACGAGCCCACGCCCGGCCTCGACATGGACCTCGTCGAGCGCGCGGCCCTCGACCTGCGCGCCTTCGCGGACACGGGCAAAGGCGTTCTCATGATCACGCATGATATAGAGCTGGCCCTGCGGACGGCCGATCGCATCGCGGTCTTTTACGACGGCCGGGTGGTCGAGGAGGTTCCCGTCGCTGCGTTCGAAGACCCTGCGTCTTTGAGGCATCCGTTCAGCCGGGCGCTCTGGCACGCGTTGCCCGAACACGGCATGGTGCGGCCGTCGAGGTCGAGAGAGGGGGAGGGCGCATGGCGCTGACGGCTGCGGACATCCGCTTCTCCTACGATGCTGCGGTCACCGTGCTGGACGGCGTGTCGCTTGAGGTCCGTCCTGGCGAGCGGGTGGCTCTGGTCGGCCCGTCGGGGGCGGGGAAGACCACGCTCTGCCGCGTCCTTGCGGGGCACCTTGAGCCCTGTGCGGGCCATGTGGAGGCGGACGGCGAGCCGGTGTCGATCCGCCGCACCGCAGGTCCGCTGCCGGTGCAGCTCGTGTGGCAGCATCCGGAGCAGGCGTTCGACCCGCGTCTTGCGCTCGGGGCATCCCTGAGGGAGGCCGGCGACCTCGATACCCCACAATCTCGCCGCGTGCTCGATGCCTTGGGCATCCGTGCGGACTGGCTCGTCCGCCGCCCCTGCGAGCTCTCGGGTGGGCAGCTTTCCCGCCTGTCCGTCGCGCGCGCTCTCATCGCTCGTCCGGCGTACCTCATCGCCGATGAGGTTTCCGCCATGCTCGATGCGGTGACGCAGGCCGAGCTGTGGGGAGCGCTGCTCGAGCTTCAGGGGGAGCGCGGCTTCGGCATCGTTTTGGTGTCCCATAGCGCGGCGCTTGTCGGGCACGTGGCCACCCGCATGGTGGCCCTGTAGGGTCGGAGTCGCCCGCATATGCGGGTCTCGATGCTGCTCTATGTATCTCGATATAAGCCTCTGACCTGTGCAGTCCATAGTAAATGCACAAAGTTGGGAAAAGTTAGAATTGATGCTTGCGCTATCTGGGGTCCTCACCTAATATATTTTCTCGCGCAAGGGAGCGCAGACAACAACCCGATGGGATGTCGTCTAATGGCAGGACAGCGGATTCTGGTTCCGTCAATGGGGGTTCGACTCCCTCCATCCCAGCCAGTTGCTGTTCTCCTGAGCTCACGGCCCGTTCGTCTAGCGGTTCAGGACGCCGCCCTCTCAAGGCGGAGATCACCAGTTCGAATCTGGTACGGGCTACCACGAGTCTCCGGGACACTCTGAGTCCCTTACATACGGCCCGTTCGTCTAGCGGTTCAGGACGCCGCCCTCTCAAGGCGGAGATCACCAGTTCGAATCTGGTACGGGCTACCAACAAGCACAGCGGCCTGCGGGTCGCTGTTTTGTTATGGCGAGGCCCCTTCGTCTCCAAGATGCACCGACATCCCGGTCCCCGGCGTCCGTTCGGTGCGAAGATAATCTTACATTACGCTTACGGTCTGATGATCCTGCCGGCCCGTGTATGGACGCTAGGTAGAATGGGGCGATTTTATTTCGACTGCGGCGCGAAGACATGTCAAGAAATGGACTGCATCCCCATGCCGCTCGCCGTATCCGGAGAGGGGTGCGGCGAGCGGCATGGGGATGCGGGATTGCGGTGCGCGCGGCGTTCCTGCACGCTGTCGCGTATCTAGGCGTTAAGCCTATGCGTTATCAGGAACGGACTCGGTGTCCCCGTCTTCCTCGAGGCAGGCGGATGAGATTCTGCACTTGAGCTCATCGATGCCGGCACCCGTCTGGGACGAGGTGATGAAGATCCGGTCTCCGGAAAGGCCCAGCTGCTTGCGGATGCTCGCAAGCTGCTTCATCTGCTGGCTGCGGCTGAGCTTGTCCGCCTTGGTGAGCGCGACGACGAAGTTGAAGCCGCCCTCGCGCAAGTACTCGACCATCTCGAAATCGAGCTTGCTGGGATCATGCCTGATGTCGACGAGCGAAACGATGAGGTTGAAGCTTCTCGGACTGTCCAGGAACTCGCCGATCAGGCGGGCCCAGCGGTCGCGCTCTGATTTGGAGCGCTGGGCAAACCCGTAGCCCGGCAGGTCGACGAAGTGGATGCCGTCGGCCTCGAAGAAGTTCACGTTTGCCGTCTTGCCCGGCGTGCTCGAGACCTTGACCAGGCCCTTGCGGCCGAACAGCTTGTTCATGATGGATGACTTGCCCACGTTGGAGCGGCCAACGAAGCAGACCTCGGGGCACGTCGACGCGGGGATCTGCGAGGTCTTGCCGTAGCTTGCGACGAAGTGGGCGAGGTTGTAGTTGATATCGGATTCGGCCATGGGCCCTCCTCGGTTCTCGTTCGTCCCGCGTGCGCGGGCCCGTCGTTACAGGTCGGCGATGTCTTCGTTCTCGAGCGCGCGGATGATGTCGAGCGTGACGGAGCTTGCCGTGCGGGCGTACTCGTCCAGGTCGAAGACGCGTTCGCAGAGGGCGTCGTAGGCCTCGTCGCAGTTGTCGGAGATGGCGCGCAGGACAAGGCAGGCGACCTCGTTTTTAGCGGCGACGTGGGCGACGGCCGCGCCCTCCATCTCGACGCAGTCGGCGCCGGTGGCGGCGATCGCCGCCTCGCGCATGGCAGGGCCGGTCACGAATCGGTCGCCGGTCGCGATGGTTCCCAGCAGGTAGCGGGGCGCATCGATGGGTGCGCCGTCAGCAAGGTCGACGTAGCCGTGCGCGGCGAGGACGGAGCGCGCCATGCACGCAAGGGCGGGAGTCGATGCGAATTCCTCGAGCTCCGGTGCGCTCTCTGCGATGAGGGCGGTATCGGTGTCGAGGTAGCGCAGGGTCCCGCCGACGACGACGTCGCCGATATGCAGGGCGGGGTTGAGCCCTCCGGCGATGCCCGAGAACAGGAGCGCCTCCGCCCCGTACCTGCTCACGAGGTGCTGCGCCGCGGCCGCGGCGTTCACGGTGCCCATGCCGGCGACCGTCGCCACCACGCGGACGGATCCAAGAGAGCCCTCGACCACCGTAAGGCCGGCCTCCTTACGTTCGGTGCCTTCTGCGAGCTCTGCGAAGATCTGGCGGACCTCTTTCTCGAGTGCGCCGATGACGGCGACGGTGCGTGCCATATCGCTCCAATCCGGGCGGCGATTCGATGCGCTGCGCCCTGATGTGACCTGTGGGAATCCTGTCGTACCTATCCTACCTGCTCGAGTCGATCCGTGCCGCGTCGCGCGCGACCCCACACGAATCGTCCGGGCGAAGCCGCTCGCCGCATGCAGCTATTTTGTTTTGAGCATGTTCTCTTTGGGTACGGGTCCCCCGATTGCGGTACCCTTCTCTCTAGGATATTTGATGACTGGACGCTCGCGTCGCCGATCGGTTCCGCACCTTGCCGTCGGCGCGACTTGAAGGGAGCCCACTACATGGCAGATCTCACCGAACGCTTCGGCACGATGGTCTTCTCCGAAGACGTGATGAAGCGCTGGCTGCCCAAGGACATTTACAAGAAGCTCGCCGCGACCATCGAGGAGGGCCAGCCGCTCGACCTGGACGTGGCCAACGCCGTGGCGCACGCCATGAAGGAATGGGCGCTGCTCAACGGCGCCACGCACTACGCGCACTGGTTCCAGCCGCTCTCGGGCATCACGAGCGAGAAGCACGACAGCTTCCTCGAGCCCAACCACGACGGCACGGCGATCACCAAGTTCTCGGGCAAGGCGCTCATCAAGGGCGAGTCCGACGCTTCGAGCTTCCCCAACGGCGGCCTGCGCGCCACC
Organism: Collinsella phocaeensis; assembly: GCF_900119895.1. Lineage (GTDB taxonomy): Bacteria > Actinomycetota > Coriobacteriia > Coriobacteriales > Coriobacteriaceae > Collinsella > Collinsella phocaeensis. The sequence continues at coordinate 912,594 of NZ_FQLR01000004.1, forward strand.
TTCGAGGCGCGCGGCTACACGGTGTGGGACGCTACCAGCCCCGCGTTCATCAAGGACGACGTCCTGTGCATCCCCACGGCCTTCTGCTCCTACACCGGCGAGGCGCTCGACAAGAAGACGCCGCTGCTGCGCTCCATGACGGCCCTGGACATCCAGGCGAAGCGCGTGCTCGCGCTGTTCGGCAAGCATCCGAAGAAGGTCGTCCCCAACGTGGGCGACGAGCAGGAGTACTTCCTCATCAAGAAGGACGCCTACCGACGCCGCCGCGACCTGGTCATCTGCGGCCGCACCCTCTACGGCGCCGCGCCCGCCAAGGGCCAGGAGCTGGAGGAGCACTACTTCGGCGCGATCCGGCCCACCGTCTCGGCGTACATGAAGGACCTCGACGATGAGCTCTGGGCGCTCGGCATTCCCGCGAAGACCAAGCACAACGAGGTCGCTCCGTGCCAGCACGAGCTGGCCCCGGTGTACTCCGAGCTGAACGAGGCCGTGGACAACAACCTCCTCATCATGGAGAAGATGAAGCTCATCGCGAGCCGCCACGACCTGGTGTGCCTGCTGCACGAGAAGCCCTTCGAGGGCATCAACGGATCGGGCAAGCACAACAACTGGTCGCTGGGCACCGCCGACGAGAACCTGCTGGATCCGGGCGACACGCCCGAGGAGAACCTGCAGTTCATCGTGTTCCTCACCGCGGTGATCGAGGCCGTGGACAAGTATCAGGACCTGCTGCGCGCGAGCGTCGCCAGCTGCGGCAACGACCATCGCCTGGGCGCAGATGAGGCGCCCCCGGCGATCATGTCGATCTTCTTGGGCGACCAGCTCACCGAGGTGGTCGAGATGATCATGGACGGCGAGGCTTCCGTCCACGCCACCACCGACACGCTGGATCTTGGCGCCGTGGTGCTGCCCAATCTCGAGCAGGACAACACGGACCGCAACCGCACCAGCCCTTTCGCCTTCACCAACAACAAGTTCGAGTTCCGCGCCGTGGGCTCCGAGGCGAACGTCTCCGACGCCAACATGGTGCTGGATACCGCGGTGGCACAGGCGCTGCGCGACTTCGCCGACGCCCTCGAGGGCACGCCCGCCGAGGGCTTCCATGAGGCTGCGCTCGATTACTGCGCCGAGCATCTGCGCGAGCACCGTCGCATCCTGTTCTCGGGTGACGGCTACTCCGATGCGTGGCATGCGGAGGCCGAGGAGCGCGGGCTGGTCAACCTGCCCACCACGGCCGAGGCGCTGCCGGCGTTCGTGGCGCCCAAGAACCTCGCGCTCTTCTCCGAGATGGGCGTGCTTACCGAGGCGGAGGCGGTGTGCCGCTACGAGGTCAAGCTCGAGAAGTACAACAAGCTCATGAACATCGAGGCCACCACGATGGTCCGCGAGGCGCGCCGCACGTACCGCCCGGTCATCACCGCGTACGCCACCAAGGTGGCCAAGGGCCTGGAGACCATCCGCGCCGCTGGCGCTGAGGCCGCCATGGCGTTCGAGCAGGCCACGCTGAATGAGCTGTGCTCGGGCATCACCGCGATCAACATGTCCATCGCCAAGCTCGATGAGCTGCATGCGAGGGCGGAGGGCATTGTCGACGGGCAGGCCCAGGCCGAGGTCTACGCCCACGAGGTGGTGCCCGCCATGAACGAGCTGCGCCGCGCCGTGGACGCGATGGAGGAGATCGTCGCCGCCGACTACTGGCCCGTCCCCACCTACGACGACATCCTGTTCTACGTGTAGCCCCTCAGAAAGGGGACAGGCACTTTTCTGAGGGCTCATCGCATCGAGGCTGACAGGCCCGGCACCGTTCTTGGCGGTGCCGGGCCTGTTTGCGTCTGCCTCAGAAAAGTGCCTGTCCACTTTCTGAGGTCTCGATCTGAGGCTACAGCGCGAGCTCGCGGGCGACCTCGTCTGCACAGGCCAGGGCGTCGGCGATGGCGTTGACTACCAGCGAGGAGCCGGTGCGCGCATCGCCGCAGGCGAAGACCGCGGCCCCCGGCGCGCCCTGCGTCTTGGGGACGCAACGGTGGGAAGATCCCTCCATGACGGGCAGGGGGCGTCCCTGGTCGGAGACGAGTGCGCCGAAGGCGTCGAACGTGCTCGCCTCCGGGCCGGTGAAGCCGCAGGCGATCAGCACCAGCTGCGCGGGCAGCGTGCGCTCTGTTCCCTCTAGGCGTCGGGGCTTGCCGGTGCTCCAGTCCAGATCGACCACGACGGCGCCGGTCGCGGCTCCGGATTCGTCACGTGCGATCTCGATCGTGTCGACGCCCCAAGAGCGCATCTCGCCGCCCATGAGGTCGATGGCCTCCTGCTGGCCGTAGTCCGTCTTGAGTGCGCGGGGCCATTCGGGCCACGCGTCGCCCGGGCGCGGATTCGCGGGCGGCTTCGGCAAGAACTCGAGCTGGGCGAAGGAGCGCGCGCCCTGGCGCACGGCGGTGCCCACGCAGTCGTTGCCCGTGTCTCCGCCGCCGATCACCACGACGTCCAGGCCTTTCGCGCTGATTCGGGGCTCGGCGCCGTCGAGCAGCGAGCGCGTGGCGTCCGTGAGGTAGTCCACGGCGAAGACGACGCCCGCCCCTTTCGCCCCCGCGGCGCCGATGCCGCGCGCGGCACGCGAGCCGGCGGCGATCACCACGGCGTCGAACTCGTCGAGCAGCTTGCCCGCGATCGCGGGGTTGGCGGCATCCGTCTTCAGGCGAAACTCGACGCCAAGCTCTTCCATAAGCTCGGTGCGGCGCCCGACCACGCTCTTTTCGAGCTTCATGTTGGGGATGCCGTACATCAGCAGGCCGCCCGCGCGGTCGTCGCGCTCGATGACGGCGACCTGCGCGCCGCGGCGAGCGAGCTCCCAGGCGCAGGCAAGGCCGGCGGGGCCGGATCCCACTACGGCGACGCGCGGCGCACCTTCCGGCGCGGGTTCGAAGCGGGCGGGCCCGCCATGGGCCCATTCCCAGTCCGAGATAGCGCGCTCGTTATCGTGGATGGTGGTGGGCTCGCCGTCGACCACGTTCAGGTTGCAGGCCGCCTCGCAGAGCGCGGGGCACACGCGGCTGGTGAACTCGGGAAGGGGGCTGGTGAGGGCCAGGCGCGCGGCGGCGCGGTCCCATTGGCCGCGGTACACCAGCTCGTTCCACTCGGGGATGAGGTTGTGCAGAGGGCAGCCGCTGGGGCGCGCGGCGCCGAACGAGATGCCCGTCTGGCAGAACGGCACGCCGCACTTCATGCAGCGGCCGGCCTGCGCGCGGCGCGCGTCCTCGTCCAGCTCCACGTAGAGCGGGTCGAAGTCGCGGACGCGCTGGGATACGGGGCGCAACGCGCACGCTGCGCGATCGATGTCGAGAAAGGCTCCGGGTTTACCCATGGTCTAGACCTCCTTCTGGTAGCTGGCGCCGGCGGACTGCTGCATGACGCGCTCGTATTCGATGGGAACCGCCTTGACGAAACGGTCCTTGACGGCCTCGAAGCGATAGAGCAGCTTGATGCCGCGGGGGCTCTGCGTGGCGGCGACGTGCTCTTCGAGCAGGGTGCGAATCCGGTCGAGCTCTGCGTCCGCGGGCGCGCGCAGCGCGATGCCGGCGTCGTTGATGCGGTCGGGCAGGGTGCCGTACTCGTCGTAGACGTAGGCGACGCCGCCGGTCATGCCCGCGGCGAAGTTGTGGCCGACCTCGCCCAGCACCAGCACGCACCCTCCGGTCATGTATTCGCAGCCGCAGTTGCCCACGCCTTCCACCACGGCGACGGCGCCGGAGTTTCGCACGGCGAAGCGCTGTCCGGCCAGGCCGTTGATGTAGGCGCGACCACCCGTGGCACCGATGAGCGCGACGTTGCCCACGATCACGTTCTCGTCGAACTTGTAGCTCGCGGTGGCTTTGGGGCGCACGGAGAGCGAGCCGCCGGAGAGTCCCTTGCCGAAGTAGTCGTTCGCGTCTCCCTCGACGTTCAGGGTGATGCCGGCGGGCAAGAAGGCGCCGAAGCTCTGGCCCGCGGAGCCATCGCAGTCGATGGTGATCGACCCTGCCGGGAGCCCGTCGGGGTGCGCCGCGGTGACGGCATGGCCCAGCATGGTGCCGACGCAGCGGTTGATGTTGGCGATGTCGGCGCGGAAGCGTATCGGGCGCAGGTGCTCGCGCGCCTCGGCGGTGTGGGGGATGAAGAGCGTGGCGTCCAGCGTGCGTTCGAGCTGGGAGTCGGCAGCCATCTCGGGCAGGTAGTGCGGGCACGCGGCGCCCGGCAGATGGCTGCCGAAGCTGCAGGCGGCCGGTGCCAGCACGGCGGACAGGTCGACGCGGTTCGCTTTGTCGTTGCCCGCGACCGCAACCTGGCGCAGGCACTCCACATGCCCCACCATGTCCTCGACCGTGGCGAAGCCCAGGCGCGCCATGACCCCGCGCAGCTGCTCGGCCACGAAGAGCATGAAGCGCTCGACGTGTTCGGGCTTGCCGGCAAACCCGCGGCGCAGGCGGCAGTTCTGCGTGGCGATGCCCGCGGGGCAGGTGTCCTGCTGGCAGTCGCGCTGCATGAGGCAGCCCATCGCGATGAGCGGCATGGTGGCGAAGCCGAACTCCTCGGCGCCGAGCAGGCAGGCCACGGCGACGTCCGTGCCGTCCATGAGCTTGCCGTCGGCCTCCAGCACGACGCGCGAGCGCAGGCCGTTTTGCACGAGCGTCTGCTGCGCCTCGGCCAGGCCCAGCTCGAGCGGCAGGCCCGCGTGCCAGATCGAGTCGCGCGGCGCGGCACCGGAGCCGCCGTTGTGGCCGCTGATCAAGATCTTGTTGGCGGCGCCCTTGGCCACGCCGGTGGCGATGGTGCCCACGCCCGCTTCGCTCACGAGCTTGACGCTGATGCGCGCGCCGGGGTTGGCGCACTTGAGGTCGAAGATCAGCTCGGCGAGGTCCTCGATGGAGTAGATGTCGTGGTGGGGCGGGGGAGAGATGAGGCCGATGCCGGGGGTCGAGCGGCGCACCTCGGCGATCCAGGGGTAGACCTTCTTGCCGGGCAGGTGGCCGCCCTCGCCGGGCTTGGCGCCCTGGGCCATCTTGATCTGGATCTCGGTCGCGCTGGCCAGGTAGCGGCTCGTCACGCCGAAGCGCCCGCTCGCCACCTGCTTGATGGCGGAATTCCTGGAGTCGCCGTTGGCGAGCGGCGTCTCGCGGGCGGGATCCTCGCCGCCCTCGCCGGAGTTGGAGCGGCCGTGCAGGCGGTTCATGGCGATGGCCATGCACTCGTGGGCCTCTTGGCTGATGGAGCCGTAGCTCATGGCGCCGGTGTTGAAGCGCGTGGCGATGCTGCGCGCGCTCTCCACCTCGTCGAGCGGCAGCGGCGTGCGCCCGGCGTCGTCGAAGTCCAGCAGGTCGCGCAGGCGCACGGCGCGGCCCGGGCGGTGCAGGCGCGCGCTGTAGGCCGCGAAGTCCTCGGAGCTGTCCGTGCGGACGGCGCGCTGCAGCAGGTAGATGGTCTGCGGATCGATGAGATGGTCCTCGCCGCCCAGCGGGCGCCAGCTGGTGAGGCCCAGGGAGGGCAGCTCGTCCGGGGCCGCCGAGCGCGCGACGGAAACCGCCGCGTCGAACCTGCGCTCGAGTTCGTCTTGAATCTGGGGCAGGCCGAGTCCGCCCACGCGGCTCACGGTGCCGGTGAAGTGGTGCTCGACGAGCTCGTCCGCCAGGCCGACGGCCTCGAAGATCTGAGCCGAGTGGTAGCTCTGCGCGGTGGAGATGCCCATCTTGGACATGATGCCCACCATGCCCGCGACGGCCGCGCGGTTGTAGTTGGAGATCGCCTCCTCGGCGCCCAGGGCTCGGCCGGATGCATCGGCAAGGTCCCCCTCCCGTGCCATCGCCTCGATCTGCGCGTGCGCCTCGTAGGGGAAGATGCCGCTCGCCGAGTAGCCCACCAGGGCGGAGAAATCGTGGGACGAGACGGCGTCCCCGCATTCCACGATGATGTCCGCGAAGGTGCGCAGCCCGCAGCGGATGAGGTGGTGGTGCACCGAGGACACCGCGAGCAGCGAGGGGATGGGCAGCTCGTCGGCGCCGGCGCGGTCGGACAGGGCGATGATGTTGGCGCCGCCCCGCACGGCCGCCTCGACCTGGGAGCCCAGCCGTTCCAACGCGGCCTCGAGCGCGCCGGCGCCGCTGTCGTGCGGGAACACGGCGCGGAACCGGGCGCTCTTGAAGCCCGTGTGCCGTATGGAGACGATGCTCTCGAACTGCTCGCGGGTGAGCAGCGGGGCGTCCAGGCGGATGAGCTGGCAGGTGTTGCGGCAATCTTCAAGCAGGTTGCCGTGGTTTCCCAGGTAGAGCACGGTGGAGGTGACGTGGGCCTCGCGCAGCGCGTCGATGGGCGGATTGGTGACCTGGGCGAAGAGCTGGTAGAAGTAGTCGAAGAACGAGCGCGTCTTGCTGGAGAGGCAGGCGAGCGGCGCATCGATGCCCATGGAGGCGAGCGGCACCTTGCCCGTGGTCGCCATGGGGCGCACGATCTCGTCCACGTCATCCCAGTGGATGCCCAGCTTGGTGGCGCGCACCGCCGGCGTCACGTCCGCGTCCTCCGTCGGGCCTTCCTGCGCGCGTCCGCGTTCGCGCTGTGCGCGGGCGAGGTCGTCCAGGGTGAGGGTCTCCTCGTCGATCCAGTCGCGGAACGGCTTGAGCTTGGCCATCTGGTCGCGCAGCTGGTCGTTGTAGCGCACGCGGCCCGCCTGCATGTCGACCTCGAGCATCTCGCCGGGCCCCAAGCAGCCGCTGGTCAGCACGTTCGCGGGGTCGACCTCGATGGTGCCCACCTCCGAGGAGAGCAGGAAGCGGTCGTCGCGGGTCACGTAGTAGCGCGCGGGGCGCAGGCCGTTGCGGTCGAGCGCGGCGCCCAGGGTGCGGCCGTCGGTGTAGGCGATCGCGGCGGGGCCGTCCCAGGGCTCCATGAGCATGGACTGGTAGGCGTCGTAGGCACGGCGCTCGGACGACAGCGCATCGTTGTTGTCCCAGGGCTCGGGAACCAGCAGCGAGACGGCGCGCGTCATGGGGCGCCCGTTCATGACGAGGAATTCAAGCACGTTGTCCAGGATCGCGGAATCCGAGCCCTCGCGGTTGATGATGGGCAGCACGCGCTCGAGGTCGCGCTGCAGGACGGGGGAGTACAGGTTCGGCTCGCGGGCGCGGATCCAGTTGACGTTGCCCTTGAGCGTGTTGATCTCGCCGTTGTGGATGATGAGGCGGTTGGGATGCGCGCGCTCCCAGCTCGGCGTGGTGTTGGTGGAGTAGCGCGAGTGGACGAGCGCCACGGCGGTCTTGACCGCGGCGTCGTTGAGGTCCGTGTAGAACCTGCGCATCTGCGTGGCCACGAGCATGCCCTTGTAGACGATGGTGCGGCTCGACATGGAGCACGCGTAGAAGATCTTCCCCTCAAGGGCGGGGCAGGCGTCGGCGCGCTTCTCGATGGTGCGGCGGCAGATGTAGAGCGTGCGCTCGAAGTCGTCGCCGGCGTTCACGCCCTCGGGTCTTCCCAGAAACGCCTGCATGATGGTGGGCATGCAGGCTTGCGCGGTGGACCCCAGGTCATGAGGGTCGACCGGTACCTGGCGCCAGAACAGCAGGGGCACGCCGCAGGCGGCGCAGCCCTCTTCGAAGACGCGCCTGGCGTCGGTCACGCCCTGCTCGTCTTGAGGTAGAAACAGCATCGCCACGCCGTAATCGCCCTCTTCCGGGAGGATCTGGCCGCACTTCTGGGCCTCTTTGCGAAAGAAGCGGTGCGGGACCTGGAAGAGGATGCCTGCGCCGTCGCCGGTGTTGCGCTCGAGCCCGACGCCGCCGCGGTGCTCGAGGTTGACGAGGACGGAGAGGGCGTCGTCGAGGATCTGGTGGCTCTTGTGCCCGTTGATGTTCGCGAGCGCGCCGATGCCACAGGCGTCGTGCTCGAATTCGGGGCGCCAGAGGGTGCGGGCACGCTCATCTGATCGGACGCGCCGCTCGGGCGGCTCATATGCTTGCATGGCAGTCATGGATGTGCTCCCTTTCATGTGTTCGCATGCGTGCAATCTCGGCGGCATATGGTATGTGGACGATTTTTCTATCTTTTTGCTGGGTTGTTGCCCGCTCGTTTCGAAACGCACATGCAACGAAGCGTGCGTAATCTGCAGCATGTCCTGCACGACGGGCCGCGCACGCCGCGGCCGACGAGAAGGGAGCTCGGTATGGCCGACCTCACCGCCCGCTTCGGAACCAAGGTGTTCTCCGAAGACGTCATGAAGCGCTGGCTTCCGAAAGATGTGTACAAGAAGCTCGCCGCGACCATCGAGGAGGGCGAGCCGCTCGACCTGGACGTGGCCAACGCCGTGGCGCACGCCATGAAGGAATGGGCGCTGCTCAACGGCGCCACGCACTACGCCCATTGGTTCCAGCCGCTCTCGGGCATCACGAGCGAGAAGCACGACAGCTTCCTCGAGCCCAACCACGACGGCACGGCGATCACCAAGTTCACCGGCAAGGCGCTCATCAAGGGCGAGCCGGATGCGTCGAGCTTCCCCAACGGCGGCCTGCGCGCCACCTTCGAGGCGCGCGGCTATACCGCATGGGACGCCACCAGCCCCGCGTTCATCAAGGACGAGGTCCTGTGCATCCCCACGGCGTTCTGCTCCTACACCGGCGAGGCGCTCGACAAGAAGACGCCGCTCCTGCGTTCCATGACGGCGCTCGACCGCGAAGCCAAGCGCGTGCTCGCGCTGTTCGGCAAGACGCCGAAGAAGGTCGTCCCCAGCGTGGGCGACGAGCAGGAGTACTTCCTCATCAAGAAGGACGCGTATCGCCGCCGCCGCGACCTGGTCATCTGCGGCCGCACCCTCTTCGGCGCCGCGCCCGCCAAGGGCCAGGAGCTCGAGGAGCACTACTTCGGCGCGATCCGGCCCACCGTCTCGGCGTACATGAAGGACCTCGACGATGAGCTCTGGGCGCTCGGCATTCCCGCGAAGACCAAGCACAACGAGGTCGCTCCGTGCCAGCACGAGCTCGCGCCCGTCTACTCCGAGCTCAACGAGGCCGTGGACAACAACCTCCTGACGATGGAGAAGATGAAGCTCATCGCGAGCCGCCACGACCTGGTGTGCCTGCTGCACGAGAAGCCCTTCGAGGGCATCAACGGGAGCGGCAAGCACAACAACTGGTCGCTGGGCACCGCCGACGAGAACCTGCTCGATCCGGGCGACACCCCGCTCGAGAACCTGCAGTTCATCGTGTTCCTCACCGCGGTGATCGAGGCCGTGGACAAGTATCAGGACCTGCTGCGCGCGAGCGTCGCCAGCTGCGGCAACGACCATCGCCTCGGTGCCAACGAGGCGCCCCCGGCGATCATGTCGATCTTCCTGGGCGACCAGCTCACCGAGGTCGTCGAGCTCATCATGGACGGCGAGGCGAGCGTGCACGCCACTGCCGGCGTGATCGATCTGGGCGCCGTGGTGCTGCCCGACCTGGAGCGGGACAACACCGACCGCAACCGCACCAGCCCCTTCGCCTTCACCGGCAACAAGTTCGAGTTCCGCGCCGTGGGCTCCGAGGCCAACGTGTCCGACGCCAACATGGTGCTCGACTGCGCCGTGGCGGCGTCCCTGCGCGATTTCGCCGACGCTCTCGAGGGCGTGCGCGCCGAGGACTTCCAGAAGGAGTCGCTCGCGTACTGCGCCCAGCATCTGCGCGAGCACCGCCGCATCCTGTTCTCCGGCGACGGCTACTCCGACGCCTGGCCCATCGAGGCCGAGAAGCGCGGCTTGAGCAACTTCCGCACCACGGCCGACGCTCTGCCGTCGTTCGTCGCGCCGAAGAACCTCGAGCTGTTCGAGAGCCTGGGCGTCCTGTCCCACGCCGAGGCCGTCTGTCGTTACGACTGCAAGCTCGAGAAGTACAACAAGCTCATGAACATCGAGGCCACCACGATGGTCCGCGAGGCGCGCCGCACGTACCGCCCGGTCATCACCGCGTACGCCACCAAGGTGGCCAAGGGCCTGGAGACCATCCGCGCCGCCGGCGCCGAGGCCGTGATGCAGTGCGAGCAGAACACGCTCAACAAGCTGTGCTGCGGCGTCACCGAGATCAACGAGTCCATCAAGGCGCTTGATGCCCTGCATAAGGAAGCGGAGGCCATCGAGGATGCGCAGGGGCAGGCCAACCTGTATGCGCACAAGGTCGCTCCCGCGATGGAGCGCCTGCGCCGCGCCGTGGACGCGATGGAGGAGATCGTCGCCGCCGACTACTGGCCCGTCCCCACCTACGACGACATCCTGTTCTACGTGTAGCCCGCTCAGAAAGGGGACGGCTCAGAAAGGGGACAGGCACTTTTCTGAGCTGCTCTCAATTTAGGGACAGGCACCGAATTGAGGTGCTGAGGAGATGCCGGATTCCGTGCCCCGCCCTCCCGTACGGGAAGGCGGGGCACTTCCTTATCGGCCTCGGTGACGGGCGTGCCAGAGGGGTACGTCCCCTTTGGCACGGCGGCAGGCTAGGGGAGGACGAGCCCCGGCAGGCCTGCACGGCTTCATCCTCAATTCGGGGACGGGCGCCAATGTGAGACGGGGAAAACGTGCCCCGGTTCTCAACTCGGTGCCTGTCCCCTTTCTGAGGGGCGGCGCGGGCGGCTCCTCGTGCTTCTCGGGGACACAAGATGTGGCTTCCTGTCCGTTTTCTTCCCGTGCGACCGTTTGCGGAATTGTTTGTGGAGCACGGTAAAACCACATCGCGCAATCGTCCGCACGATACGCGCAGGTCGGGGAAGTGCGCGCGGCGAGGCACTTTCGATAGCGCGCCGCCCAGTAAAGGAATCTGTCGTTGACTCATATTGTTTGACCTGCGGAAACACAACATATAGTGAATGTCGTACAAAGATTCACAAGATTTTGTAACTGTTTTTCGTCTATAGTAGATAGCACTACAAGCGGGGCGCACCCGTCCGGTGGAGCAATCCGCCGCGGCGTCGCGGCCCGTGACGTTTGAGCGACGCAGCGTACCGTCAGTCCATGCGGCGGGCACCCCGATCCGGTGCTCGTCGTTTTGTCCTCACGGCGCGATATGGTTCACAGTACGACGGATTACAGAGGAGCGGAGCGGAGTATCCATGAAGATCATCAAGCGCAGCGGCACCGAGGTCGATTTCGACATCTCCAAGATCGCCACCGCTATCCGTGGCGCCAACCGCGAGGTCAAAGAGGAGGAGCGCCTCACCGAGCGCCAGGTCGTCTATGCGTCCCAGAACGTGGCGGATCGCGTCGAGGCTGCGGGCCATACCGTCTCCGTCGAGGAGATCCAGGACATGGTCGAGGATGAGATCATGGCGCTCGACCACTACGAGGTCGCTCGCCGCTACATCATCTACCGCTACGTCCAGAGCCTCAAGCGCACGAAGAACACCACGGACGATAAGATCCTGTCCCTCATCGAGTGCAACAACGAAGAGGTCAAGCAGGAGAATTCCAACAAGAATCCCACGGTCAACTCCGTGCAGCGCGACTACATGGCGGGCGAGGTCTCCAAGGACCTCACCCAGCGCGTCCTGCTGCCGGCCGAGGTGGTGGACGCCCACAACAAGGGCCTTATCCACTTCCACGACTCCGATTACTTCGCGCAGCACATGCACAACTGCGACCTCGTCAACCTCGACGACATGCTGCAGAACGGCACGGTCATCTCCGGAACGCTCATCGAGCGCCCGCACAGCTTCTCCACCGCCTGCAACATCGCCACGCAGATCATCGCCCAGGTGGCTTCCTGCCAGTACGGCGGGCAGTCCATCTCGCTCACGCACCTCGCCCCGTTCGTCGAGGTCAGCCGCCAGAAGATTCGCCGCCAGGTGAACGCCGAGCTCGCCGAGCTGGGGGTCGCCGCCGACGAGGAGAAGATCTCCTCGGTGGTCGAGGACCGCCTGCGCGACGAGATCCGTCGCGGCGTTCAGACCATCCAGTACCAGGTCGTCACCCTCATGACCACCAACGGCCAGGCGCCGTTCGTCACGGTGTTCATGTATCTCAACGAGGCTCGCTCCGAGGCCGAGAAGCGCGATCTGGCCATGATCATCGAGGAGACGCTGCGCCAGCGCTACGAGGGCGTCAAGAACGAGGCGGGCGTGTGGATCACCCCTGCGTTCCCCAAGCTCATCTACGTGCTCGAGGAGGACAACGTCGCCGAGGGAACCCCGTACTTCTACCTCACCAAGCTCGCCGCCAAATGCACTGCCAAGCGCATGGTGCCCGACTACATCTCTGAGAAGAAGATGCGCGAGTACAAGCTCTCGAAGGGCGAGACGGTGGGCAACGGCGACTGCTACACCTGCATGGGCTGCCGCAGCTTCCTCACCCCGGACCGCTCGGGCAACGGCTACGACAACATCGCCAACGCGCTCAACTACGAGCCGGGCAAGCCCAAGTACTACGGTCGCTTCAACCAGGGCGTCGTCACCATCAACCTTCCGGATGTCGCGCTTTCCTCCCATCAGGACATGGACCGGTTCTGGGAGATCTTCGACGAGCGCCTGGACCTTTGCCACCGAGCCCTGCGTTGCCGTCACGAGCGCCTGCTCGGCACGTTGTCCGACGCCGCCCCCATCCTGTGGCAGTACGGTGCGCTCGCGCGCCTCAAGAAGGGCGAGAAGATCGATAAGCTGCTCTTCGGCGGCTACTCGACCATCAGCCTCGGCTACGCCGGCCTGTACGAGTGCGTGAAGTACATGACGGGCGCGAGCCACACCGACGATGCAGGCACTCCCTTCGCCATGGCGGTCATGCAGCACATGAACGACAAGTGCGCGGAGTGGAAGGCGGCCGAGAACATCGATTACTCGATCTACGGCACGCCGCTCGAGTCCACCACGTACAAGTTCGCCAAGTGCCTGCAGCGCCGTTTCGGCATCATCCCCGGGGTCACGGACAAGGGCTACATCACCAACAGCTACCACGTCCACGTGTCCGAGGAGATCGACGCCTTCGACAAGCTGAAGTTCGAGAGCCAGTTCCAGCGCCTGTCGCCCGGCGGCGCCATCTCGTACGTCGAGGTCCCCAACATGCAGGACAACCTCAAGGCCGTCATCCGCGTCATGCAGTACATCTACGACAACATCATGTACGCGGAGCTCAACACCAAGAGCGACTACTGCCAGGTCTGCGGATACGACGGCGAGATCAAGATCGTCGAGGACGACGGCAAGCTGGTCTGGGAGTGCCCGCATTGCGGCAACCGCGACCAGGAGACGCTGAACGTCGCGCGCCGGACCTGCGGCTACATCGGTACGCAGTTCTGGAACCAGGGCCGCACCGAGGAGATCCGCGATCGCGTGCTGCATCTGTAGGGTTCGGTCCCGGCGGGGCTGCCCGGGCGCATGCCATCCGCTGCTCGGGCAGTTCTGCTCACGACGAAGGCCCCACCGGGGCCTTCTGTTCGTGCGGAACTCGCGACGGATGGCATGCGCTCGGGCAGCCCCTGCCCTCATCCTGCAGGTAGCGGAGTAGAAAGATGTGGGGGGACGGTTATGAATTATGCGGAGATCAAGCATTCGGACATCGCCAACGGCGAGGGCGTGCGCACCACGCTGTTCGTGAGCGGGTGCCGTCGGCACTGCCCGCACTGCTTCAACGAGTCGGCGTGGAATTTCGCCGCCGGCGAGCCCTTTACCGATGAGGTCGCCCAGGCGGTTGCGGACAGCATCGCCCCGGCCTATGTGGACGGCATCACCCTCTTGGGCGGGGAGCCCATGGAGCCGGAGAACCAGGAGGGGCTGGTCGGTTTCCTCGAGGACCTGCGCCGCCGCTATCCGCGCGGAGGCGGGAAGACCGTTTGGTGCTACACCGGCGACACGCTCGATGAACTCATGCCCGGCGGCCCGCATCGCACCGATGTGACCGACCGCCTGCTCGACTGCATCGACATCCTGGTCGACGGCGCCTTCGTGCAGGAGCTCCACGACATCACGCTGAGGTTTCGCGGCTCTTCCAACCAGCGCGTGATCGATCTCAACGCCACGCGCGACCGCGCCTCGCGCGAGGGCGTCTCGCTCGCCGAGGCGGTTTGCCTGTGGGAAGACGACCCCGTGTTCTCGACGCACAGCATGTAGGGTTGTGGCGGGAAGCGCTTTTTGACAGGCCTCGAAGCGGCTTTTTGCTGATATGCCGAAGCCGCAGCAAATCTCTACGGGCGAAGGCGGCTTTCTATGGTGCAGGACGATTCCAAGACCCGTGTTAAGCGGCATGTGCTCGTCGGGTTCCTTGCTCTGCTCGCTGTCGCCGCGGCGGTATGCGCCCTGCGCGCCGAGAAGACGATCGACGCGCTGTATGCCGGCGCTCGCACCGGCTTCACGCCTTACGGCTCGTACCGCGCCATCCCCCGACACACCGTCGGAGCCGACTATTCCGGCAACCTCACGATCTTCGACCCGAGTGAGGCGAAGGATCCGGATGGCGAGCCGCTTTCCCGGACGCCGTGGACGTACGTCGCCGTGTACGAAGACCGCAGCCAGGACAAGTTTCTGAATGGGTTTCTTGAGGAGACCGATGATCCCAACAGGTACAACCTGGTCGATAGCGCCGAGGGTCCGGTCGGCACGTTGCGGCTCTCCTATAAGGACGATCGGGGGCGGGCCGTCGGGTATCTGGAGATCGATGGCGACCGGATGGGGCTGATGGGGAGCTGAGCGGCAGAGGCACGACGGGCGCCTCGGTTGCCGTGCCGCAACGCGCGGCGCGCAGTGCGGGAGAACGGTCGGTGTGCGTGCGGCCGCATCGCTTGACGCGTGATACGATAGCAACCAATATCTGCATGCCGTCTACGGGCGCAATGGTGGGAAAGCGGGAGAGCCGTGGTAGATCAGGACAAGGTGAGGCGGGCTGTCGAGCTGCTGCTCGAGGGCATCGGCGAGGACGTGGAGCGCGCGGGGCTCGTCGAGACCCCGGACCGCGTCGCGCGCATGTACACGGAGCTCATGGCCGGCCACGGCGCGAGCGCGTCCGAGCATCTCTCCAAGACGTTCGCCGTGCCTTCCGACGATCTGGTCATCGAGCGCGACATCACGTTCTACTCCCTGTGCGAGCATCATCTCCTGCCGTTCTACGGAACGGTCGCCGTGGGCTATGTGCCCCGAGGCCGCGTCGCGGGGTTGTCCAAGCTCGCCCGCACCGTCGAGGTGTTCGCCCGCAGGCTCCAGCTTCAAGAGCAGCTGACCTCCCAGATCGCGGACGCCCTTATGGACGAGCTGGGCTGCGCCGGCTCCATTGTCCATATCGAGGCCGAGCACATGTGCATGACGATGCGCGGCGTCCAGAAGCCGGGCACGAAGACCGTCACGCTCGCGCGCCGCGGCGTCTTCGAGTCCGATCCCGCGCTCGAGGAGCGCTTCTTCCGCATGCTTCGGGCGTGAGCGCGCCGTGAGCATCCCTGAGGTCGCCGCGCTGTTCCCGGCGATGCCCCGCGCCGCCGCTGTGCTGCGCGACAGCCGCTTCGCCGCCTCGATCGATGCCGTGGAGGGCTCCGAGCGCGACCGCGTCTGGTGCCGCCACGGCCTCGACCACCTGCTGGACGTGGCGCGCCTGGCCCATATCTCCAATCTCGAGTTCGGTTGCGGCATTCCGCGCGACGTCGTCTACGCCGCCGCCCTGCTCCACGACATCGGTCGTTCCGTGCAGTATGCGACAGGGGAGCACCATGATGCCGCCGGCGCCCGTATCGCCGGCGAGATTCTGGGTACGGTAGATGCCGACTACCGTTTTTCGGCTGAAGAGCGTGCGGCGATCGTGGCCGCCGTGGCGGGTCATCGCGGGCTCGACGGATCAGGCGAGACCGGTCTGGACGCGCTGCCGCGCCTGATCGCCGTCGCGGACAAGGCGAGCCGGCCCTGCTACGCGTGCAGAGCCCGAACGAGCTGCTATTGGCCGGAAGAGAAGAAGAACCTGGAGCTCAACGCCTGACGCGTCGCTCCGGAGAGAGGAGCGCACGAGATGAGCACGAAGCACCTGCCCGAGAACGCGACGAGGACCGAGGGTGCCGAGCTCGCCCGCAGAGAGGCTGGGGTTCCTGCCACCCGGACCGCCTTGGCCCATGTCGAGGACGACCTGGCGCATGCCGACAAGATCTGCATCGAGGGTCTCGAGGTCTGGGCGAACCACGGGGTGTACCCCGAGGAGACCGCGCTCGGCCAGAAGTTCGTCGTGTCGCTGACCGTCTATGCCGACACGTCGCGCGCGGGCGCGACCGATGACCTGGACGCATCCATCGATTACGGCGCCGTGGCGCATGACGTCGACGCCTTTCTGCGTGACAACACGTACAAGCTGATCGAGGCTGCCGCCGAGGGCGTGGCGGCGCTCGTGCTGCGCCGGTATCCCGCTGCCCTGGGCGTCCGTGTCCGCCTGGAGAAGCCTTGGGCCCCGGTCGGCCTTCCGCTCGCCACCGTCGCCGTGGAGATCGAGCGCACCCGGGCCGCGATCCGCTAGGGGAGCATGCCCGGAGCGTGCGCGCTGCGCGCCGGCGTGATGCCGGCGACTTCGGATGGTGGCCGTTTGAGCAGCGCCGCCGCCGTGCGGTTGTCGGGGCAGTAGATATCGAGCAGGGCATGGAACCGCGCGTTGTGGCTCGGCTCCATCAGATGACAGAGCTCGTGGGCGATCACGAAGTCGAGGCACGCCGGCGGGTACGCCGCGAGCTTCGCGTTGATGCGGATGCTCCGCCGCTCCGGCGTGCATGAGCCCCAGCGCGTCTTCATGTTGCGAACGGACCAGGAAGAGGCGGAAACGCCCATGGCCTGCTCCCATCGCCCCGTTTGGCGCTCGAGGGCGCTTGCGGTTTCGCGCCGGTAGAGCGCATCGAGCCTGTGTTCGAATTCGGTTCGGCAAAGGTCGTCGAGCGGGCCCGTCCATGCGAGACGGGAGGCGGTGTCGACGACTTCCCCCCATAGCGGGATGAGCGGCGGCGCGGGCGCGTCCGCCGCCGGCGCGCCGCCGGCTCGCGCGACGTGCCGTGCGATCCAGCCCGCCCGTCGTTGGACGAACGCCTCAATGTCTTGCCACGGAACGCGGTGGGGGACGCTCGCCGAGACCGATCCGTCCGGGTGCACGCGAAGGTTGAGGTTCTTGACGTTGGCCCGGCGCACCGCGACGGGAACCTCGAGTCCGTCGATATGCAGGATGATGGCGGTCGTCTTCGGCACGCGTCGAGTTCCCTTCGAGGCTTTGGGCATACGGGGCTCGCGACGCCTGCTCGCGAAGCGCTTGGGGCCCGGTCAGAAACGTCACTAGGATACCCCGGTTCGGGCTGCGCGTAGGCGGCGGACACGGTACGATGGTTCGGACGTGTTCCCAATCGAAAGGATCGCCCATGAGCCATCGCGAGCGCGAGGTCATCGGCGTCGATGACCGGGTCTCCCCGGCGCGCGCCATCCCGCTCGGCATCCAGCACATGATGAGCATGTTCGGTTCCACGGTGCTCGTCCCCGTGCTGACCGGCCTCGACCCCAACGTCGCCATCATGTGCTCGGGTATCGGCACCATCTGCTACGTACTCGTCACCGGCAACAAGATCCCCAGCTACCTCGGCAGCTCGTTCGCCTTCATCAGCCCCATCCTCGCGGTGGGCGCCACGCGCGGACTCGACGCCGCCATGTCCGGCGTGATCGTCGCGGGTGCGGTGTTCTTCGCGGTCGCGGGAATCATCAAGCTGGTCGGAACGGGGTGGCTCGACCGTCTGCTGCCGCCTGTGCTTGTGGCCTCGGTCATGGTGGTCATCGGCGTGGGCCTGTCCGCCACCGCCGCCAACATGGCGTTCATGGGCACCGACGCCGCGGGCGCCTCGGTGTTCAACCCGCAGGGCGCCTTGGTCGCCGCCGTCACGCTGCTCGCGGCGGTGATCTTCTCCGGCCGCGGCGGCATCGTCGGCACGGTGCCGGTGCTGCTCGCCATCATCGTGGGCTATGCGGTCGCCGTGGCGTTCGGCATGGTGGACTTCGCGCCCATCGCCGAGGCCGCGTGGATCGGCCTGCCCGGCATCAGCTTCCCTAAGTTCGACATGGGGGCCATCGCGCTCATCGCGCCGGTCGCCGTGGTCACGGTCATCGAGCATATCGGCCACCTGCTCGCCGTGGGCGAGATCGTCGACAAGGACTACCGCCCGCTGCTGCCGCGCTCCCTTGCGGGCGACGGGCTGTCCACCATGATCTCGGGCTTCCTCGGCGGTCCTCCCACCACCACCTATGCCGAGAACATCGGCGTCATGAGCGTCACGCGCGTCTACTCCACGCAGATCTTCTGGTACGCCGGTGGCTTCGCGCTCATCGTCGGCGGCCTGTGCCCCAAGCTCGCCGCGCTCATCAACTCCATTCCCAGCCCGGTCATGGGCGGCGTGTGCTTGCTGCTGTTCGGCCTCATCGCCTCCAACGGTCTGCGCATGCTCGTTTCGAACGGCGTTGACTTCGACGTCAACCGCAACCTCATGATCGCCTCCGTCGTCATCATCCTGGGCGTCGGCATGGAGACCTCGGGCATCGCCATCCCGCTGGGCGACTACACCCTGCCCGGTATGGCGACCTCCACGCTCGTGGGCATCGTCTTGAACCTGGTGCTCCCGCCGGAGAAGAAGGGCGAGCCGGAGGCATAAGCCGCGCCGCGCTCGGGTATAGTGGTGCAGCATGCCGGCAATCGATCCTGCGAATCGCGCCGGCGGTCACGTAAGGTATGTGTGCGCCCGTGCAGGGCGGGCGACCCATCGATAGAAAGAGGATGCACATGTCCAACCAGGGTAAGACGGTCAAGGCCCACTACCGCGGCACGCTCGACGACGGCACCCAGTTCGATTCCAGCTACGATCGCGGCGAGCCCATCGAGTTCGTCGCCGGCGCCGGCCAGATGATCAAGGGCTTCGACGCCGCCGTGCTCGACATGGAGGTGGGCGAGAAGAAGACCGTCCACATCCCTGCGGCCGAGGCCTACGGCGAGCGCTCCGAGGACATGATCCTCTTCTTCCCGGCTTCCGAGGTGCCCGATTTCGACAAGATCCAGGTGGGCATGAAGCTCTTCCTCCAGGGCCCCGGCGGCATGCCCGTGCCCGTGACGGTCGTCGAGGTCACGCCCGAAGGCGTCAAGCTCGACGCCAACCACGAGCTCGCCGGCTGCGACCTCAACTTCGATATCGAGCTCGTCGAGGTCGCGGAGTAACCCGTTTCCCCACATCGCGCCATGTATCGGATGTCCGGGCCTTGAGCTTGGGCATCCGGTTTTTTTATACCGTTCTCCGTCAGCATTGCCGCCGCTCGGATACATGCGGGCATGCCTTCCCGCATGGCTGGGTACCATGAAACGCAACTGACACTGCGTGTGCAGCATATCAAAGAGATCGGAGAGACCGTGCGCGCTTTGGATGTCGAGATTCTGCAGGATGCCGATCCGCAGGTCGCTCGTGCGCTCGATGCCGAGCTCGCTCGCGAGCGCGGCACGATCGAGCTCATCGCGTCGGAGAACTTCACGAGCCCTGCGGTACTCGAGGCGGTGGGCAGCGTGCTGACCAACAAGTACGCGGAAGGGTATCCTCGACGACGGTATTACGGCGGGTGCGAGGAGGTGGACGTGGTGGAAGACCTCGCGCGCGACCGGGCATGCGCCCTGTTCGGCTGCGAATTCGCCAACGTTCAGCCGCATTGCGGGGCCAACGCCAATCTCGCCGCCTACGCCGCGCTGCTCGAGCCGGGCGATACGGTGCTGGGCATGAGTCTCGACCAAGGCGGTCACCTCACCCACGGGAGCCCGGCGAACTTCTCGGGTAAGCTGTACCGTTTCGTGCCCTATGGCCTCGATCCGGAATCCGAGACGATCGATTACGACGAGGTCGCTCGCCTGGCCGAACGGGAGCGCCCCAAGCTGGTGGTCGCCGGGGCGTCCGCGTATCCCCGTGTCATCGATTTCGAGCGCCTCGCCGCCATCGCGCACGGCGTGGGCGCGCGCCTCATGGTGGACATGGCGCACATCGCGGGGCTGGTCGCCACGGGGGCGCACCCCTCGCCCTTTCCATATGCGGACGTCGTGACCTCGACGAGCCATAAAACCCTGCGCGGCCCGCGCGGCGGCTTCATCCTCACCAACGATGCCGAGCTGGCCCGCGCCATCGACTCCGCGGTGTTCCCCGGTACCCAGGGCGGCCCGCTCATGCACGTCATCGCCGGAAAGGCCGTCGCCTTCGGCGAGGCGGCGCGCCCTGAGTTCGCGGCGTATATCGATCGCGTCGTGGCCAACGCCTCCGCGCTCGGGGAGGGGCTGGTCGATGGCGGCCTGCGCCTGGTGTCCGGTGGGACGGACAACCATCTGTGCCTGGTGGATCTTACGGCTGCAGACGTGACGGGCAAGGATGCCGAGCTCCTGCTCGAGGCGGTTGGGCTGACGGTCAACAAAAACTCCATACCGGGGGAGCCGAGGTCGCCGTTCGTGACCAGCGGCATTCGCGTGGGATCCGCCGCCGCGACGACGCGCGGTTTCACGGCCGAGGAGTTCCGCGAGATCGGAACGCTCATCGCTCGCGTGGTGTTCTCGCCTGCACGCGCGACCGAGCGCATGCGCGTGCGCAAGCGCGTGGAGAGCCTGCTTGAGGTGCATCCGCTGTATCCCATGTTGGGCCGATAGCCCCATGGCTGCATATCGGGCTTTAGGTCCGGTGCCCCTGCTGCCGCGTCGCCGCGGCAGCCCGAATCGCGCGCCTACGCTGCCACGGGCCGTGAAGGAAAGGCCCCCAGCTCGCATATCCCCCGTGCGCGATCGCTTGGAAGCGGCGAAGCTGAGAGCGGGGAGGGATATGCAGCTGGGGGACCGGGGGAACGGACGATCTAGACTAGACGCCTAGACGCGCATCGCGCGCATGGCGTTCAGGATCGCGATGACCGCCACGCCCACGTCGCCGAAGACGGCGAGCCACATGTTGGCGATGCCGAGCGCTGCGAGCACCAGGATCAAGACCTTGACGCCGATCGCGAACACGATGTTCTGGTGCACGATGCACATGGTCTTGCGCGCGACGCCGATGGCGCGGGCGATGTTGCTCGGCTTGTCGTCCATGAGGACGATGTCGGCGGCCTCGATGGCGGCGTCCGACCCCATCGCGCCCATGGCGATACCGACGTCGGCGCGGGTGAGGACCGGTGCGTCGTTGATGCCGTCGCCCACGAAGGCGAGGTTGCCGCGTGCCGTGTCGAGGATGCGCTCGACCTGTTCGACCTTGTCGCCGGGCAAGAGCTGCGCGTGGTACTCGTCCAGGTCGAGCTTGGAGGCCACGGCGCGCGCCACCTCTTCGCGGTCCCCGGTGAGCATGACGCAGCGCTCGACGCCCGCGGCGTGCAGGTCGCGGATGGCTTGCTCGGCGTCGTCTTTCACCACGTCGGCGATCACGATGTGGCCGACGTACGCACCGTCGATGGCGACGTGCAGGATCGTGCCGGTGAGCTCGCAGTCGTGCCAGTCCGTGCCGTGGGCTGCCATGAGCTTGTCGTTGCCCACGAGCACGACGTGCTCGTCGACGGTTGCCGCCACGCCGTGCCCGGATTCCTCGGCAGCCTGCGCGATGCGCGCCTGGTCGATGCTGCCGCTGTAGGCCTCCTTGATGGAGATGGCGATGGGATGGTCGGAGAACGCCTCGGCGTGCGCCGCCATGGACAGCACGTAATCGGGGTCGACGCCATCTTGGGCATGGATGGCCACCACGTTGAAGGTGCCCGAAGTGAGGGTGCCGGTCTTGTCGAACACCACCGTGTCGACTTGTGCGAGCGCTTCGAGGTAGTTGGAGCCCTTCACCAGGATGCCCAGGCGGCTTGCGCCGCCGATGCCGCCGAAGAAGGACAACGGCACGGAGATGACGAGCGCGCAGGGGCAGCTCACCACGAGGAAGGTGAGGCCGCGCAGGATCCAGTCGGCCCAGGCGCCCATGCCGATGAGCGGGGGCACCACGGCTATGGCGAGCGCCGCGAAGGTGACGATGGGCGTATAGACGCGGGCGAAGCGCGTGATGAAGTTCTCCGTGTGGGCCTTCTTCTCGCTCGCGTTCTCGACCAACTCGAGGATGCGGCTCACCGTGGAGGCGCCGAAGGGCTTGGTGGTGCGTACGCGAAGGACGCCGGTCATGTTGATGCACCCGGAGATGACCTCGCCGCCTGCCTCGACGTGGCGCGGGACGGACTCACCGGTGAGCGCCGCGGTATCGAGCTGCGAGGCGCCGTCGATGACGATACCGTCGATCGGCACGCGTTCACCCGGTTTGATCACGATGATGTCGCCCATGGCCACCTCGTCGGGATCGACCTGCACGAGCTCCCCGTCGCGCTCGATGTTGGCGTAATCCGGCGCGATATCCATCATGGCGGCGATGGACTTGCGGCTCTTGCCCACGGCGTAGCTCTGGAACAGTTCACCTACCTGGTAGAAGAGCATGACGGCGGCACCTTCGGCCATATGCGGCTCGGTGTCGGGGAAGAAGATCATCGCGAACGCGCCGATGGTCGCGACCGTCATGAGGAAGCTCTCGTCGAAGGCCTCGCCGCGGCGGATGTTGCGCCAGGCTTTCTGCAGAACGTCGTGGCCGGCGATAAGGTAGGGGATGAGGTAGAGGGCAAAGCTCGCGTAGAGCGCGCCAGGCTTGCCGAATACGGCTGCGAGCACGCCGAACTCGTCGAGCGCCATGACGGCGAAGAAGATCGCGAGCGCGAGAAGGATGCGCTTGAGCCACTTCTTTTGTTTCTTGTTCATGTTGAGGATAGCTCCAATCGGCGATGCCGCCAGCATATGGGGTGGGGGTACGACCGGTTATCCGGCGTCGCTACGAATGGGATAAGGCATGTCGGGACAGGACGAGCTCGCTGAGATTGCTGAGCCTAGCGAGGCTGAGTGAAGAGTTCGTCCCGTCCCGGTCGATGGGATCGAGTCGTGTGCTAGCGCAGAATCTCGCAGTCGGGCTCAATCTCGGCTGTGAGCTTCACCACGGCATCGAGCACGGCGTCGAAGTTGTCGTCGTCGGCCTCGAGGGTGAGCTTCTGGGTGAGGAAGTTGATCTTGGCGCCCTGAACGCCGTCGAGCTTCTTGATGGCGTCCTCGAGCTTGCCGGCGCACACGGCGCAGTCGATCTCGTCGAGCTTGAAAACCTTACGCATGATGGTTCCTTTCTGGCTGCCCCACAGTTTGGGACTGGCGCTTTTTGTGACCTACTTCCGGGACGCTCTTGTTCTATGGGGTGTGTATCGGCGAAGGCCGTTGGCTGAACGGCTGATAAGCGCATGAGCGCTTGCTCGATACCTCAATTCAGTGCTTGCCCCTAAATTGAGGTTTGGCGGAGTCACTCGCAGATGTGCGTGAGTCCCTGGTCGAGGATGGTCAGAACGTGGTCGTCTGCCAGTGAGTAGTGGATGTTGCGTCCGTCGCGGCGGAACTTTACCAGGTGCGCCTGCTTGAGGATGCGCAGCTGATGGGATACCGCGGATTGAGATGCTCCGAGGCTCTCGGCGATCTCGTTGACGCTCAGTTCGTCGGTCATGAGCGCATACAGGATCTTGATGCGCGTGGTGTCGCTGAACACCTTGAACAGGTCGGCAAGGTCGTAGAGCAGCTCGTCTTCGGGCATGGCATCGGTTTCACGGCTGAAGCCGTTCGGCGCTTCGTCTCGTTCTTCGGAAACCGTCATTTCTTCTCCTCTCATATGAACATATGCTCATACATACCTTACCCTTGATTATATGAACGTGTGCTCACATGTCAAGAAGAAGGCCCTTTCTTGGGATTGAATCCATTTAAAAGGTTGGGTGCAGCGACGGGGGTCGGGTGCGGCCCACGATCGCCGCGCGTTGTTGCTGCGAGAGACGGGGTATCGTTGACACGATTGCGCATGTGACGCGTTTTTCGTACGCCTTCGAGAAGGCTCGAAGTATATCGCGTGCTCTAGCTGATAAATATGCAGGTAGATGAAATACTATGAACAAGGTATACAATATACTTTCGCCAAAGCGTACGAAAAACGTGCTACATCGTCATGTGCACCTGCATGTTCATGTGCATGGGAGCGGCTTGAGTCATGAGTCGCAGAAAGGCCAGGGGCCAAACAGTCTCTCCCGCATTAGGGCTTGGCGTTGCGCCGTTTGGAAAGACGGCGGGCGCTTGGTGATATGCAGGAGGTCTGCGAGATGTTTTGCCAGCAGCTGAAAACGTGCCTCGTCGGCAATCTGCTTGTACGTTATGCGAACAACCTGATAGCCCATCTGCTCGAGGGCCAACGCCCGATCATCGTCTGCCTGAGCGCTCGCGATCGAATCATGAACGATCGCGCCTTGGCATTCGAGGATAACGGCCGGATGCTCGCGGGTTTTTTCCCAAACGATATCGCCGTATACGGTGTGCTTCCCGCAGATGCGCCTTGCGTCGTTGTCGAGCGCGATGGGTAGGTTGTTTTGAAGGCCGCTCAGGCCTTCGCCTCCGAGTTTTCTAGGTGCTCCCAGCAGTATGGACGCCTTGGCTTCAAATGGAGAGGCGACGCAGCCCGTTACGTAGCGCATCGCGCGCCGCAGGCGACGCGCGCCGCGAGCGCTCGTGTCAAGTTCGAGAAACTCCATGATGTTGTCGAGAGCCATGAGGGGAGGTCGGCTCCATAGGTCGTTGCGCTCTTTTGACCCGGTGTCGACCACCTGCCACTCATCGAGTCCGTTTAGCTGATCTTTGCTGACTGAGCACTCGATTTCTCGCGCAAGCCTTGGATCCATTGCCGAGCTGGTAAACGTGCCTGCGAACTCGTAGATGAGCAACGCCAGCTCGATGGGATCGAGTTTTCCCGCAAGCATAAGAAGAGTGAACAAAGGCGAGGTGACTGAAACGCCAAATGGGGTGTCGACGATGCCGTCTGGCGGGATGCGCTTTGTCCTGAAGTGCTGGTGGACAAGTGTGGAGGTGAGCCTTTCACCTCCTAGGCTGAGCGCATGGATGGGAATGCCAAGTATGCTTGATGCGACCAGGTCCTCGTGCAGCTTCGACCTTCCATAAGGTGTGTCGAAATCGCATATTTCCGGCAAGGCATACAGATAGCGTGGAGGTGTCCGATAGTACCTCAGGGCCGATATGTCGCATAAGATCTTTTCCATGCTCGACAAGGTATCGTCCGTTTTGCGAACGCACAATCAGGCACTCGAGGTATCACGCAATATCTATAAGAATGTAGTAAACATATGAAGTACGTTACATTATGTTAAATATATGTTTGATTGGCGAAAGAGCTATCGGGATGAGGCACGGTGAGGCGCATCGGTATGAGCGGCGGGTCCCAGGCATCCTGCTTTGCGGCGCCGAAATTGCGCCGGGCTCCGACATCGGCTTGACTTGCTCGGGCGTCCCTTGCTCATGGGTGGTGTTTTTCGTATCGATTCTTGAATGTGCAAAGTACACGATACACTTGAACCAATAAAAGTGCAGGTCAAGCAATTGCATCAAAGTTGGTATACAAAGCGTTCCTGAGAAGTAATACGAAAAACGCGACACATAAGACACTGCTGCGACGGTCGGGAGCAATTTACCCCAAATTGCCTGCTTAACGCTGACGGGCAAGGGGCATCGGGGTGAAGAATCCTGGCCCGAATGGCGTTGGTTCATCGTGAAGGCATCTTTCTTCGGGCTGAGCCGCGAACCCACACTTGGTCGTAGTTGCGCAGCATCATGATGGTGAGGACGATGCCGAGCGCGAGTGGGGCGGTCTCGTCGTTCGCGAGCTCAATGCCGTAGGCGACGCGGTTGTTCGCGGGCCTGACATGCACGGATGCGATCTGAGTGCCTTCACGTTGTATGGCGAAATCGTCTCCCATGAGGTTGCCGCTCACGGTGATGCCCTCGCCTTCGAAGCGGATGACATCCTTGAAGCCGTTGTCCATGCGCACTTCCTGACTAAGCTGGACACGCTTGAACCCTTCTATGCGCACTTGGTAGACGGGACGGTAAAGGGCGCGTTTGCGTGCGATGCTGCCAACGCGTCGCCCGTTCTCGTCAACGATGAAGTAGAGGCTGCGGCTGAAAAACGATGCCACGCGCACCAGGCGGAAGGCGAGCGCGCCGGCATCGGTGATGTCCGTGCTCTCGAATTTTCCGTATACGCTGCTGCCGATTGCGTTGAGGTCGAAGAGGCTGAGCTTTGGCTCGGCGCTTTCAGGGTCGCTTTGCATCAGGGGGCCGGCAAGCAGGATGTGGCGCCGGTCGCGCGCGACCGCCTGAGCCATGACCTTGTCGTCGCCCTTGACCATCTCGTCGACGGAGACCCCGAAGAGGGCGCTCATGAGGACCAGGCTCTGTATATCCGGCGTCGTCGCGCCGGTCTCCCAGTTGCACACGGTGTTGCGAGAGACCCAGATCGCCTCGGCAAGATCGGCCTGCGACATACCGAGCGCGTTGCGACCCCGCTTGATCTGTTCTGAGAGCATCATCTCTGCTCCTTCCATGGGACTCAGGGAAACGATGGAAGAACGCTTGCAAGCCCTTCGTTACCCATGAGTGTAGGGAAGGATGCGCCATGTGTCTGCACAATTCCTTGTGCAGACACGGCGACCTGTTCTAATGAGATAAGTCTGGGCGCTCGTCGAGAGCGGGGCATGGCGTTTCGCCGCGGCGCGCCTGCTTGTCCGACATGTGTGCGGGGGCTATGGGCTAGAACGCCAGTCCGAGCACGAGCGTGCTGAACAGCGCCGCCGCGATGGCGCCGACGAACGGAGCGAGCCCCGGCACCACCAGGCCGTAGAGCCAGTTGTTATCGGTTTTGTCCCGAATGGGCAGCAGCTGGTAGGCGATCCGCGGGCCGAGGTCGCGCGCCTGGTTTATCGCGAAGCCGGTCACGCCGCCCAGGCCCATGCCCACGGCCCAGACGAGCAGGCCCACGCCGATGCCCAACGCGAGCGGGTTCTCTCCTGCATGGGCGGCGATGCACAGGATGCCGGTCAGGAACACGAAGGTGTCGAACGCCTCGATCAAGAAGTTGCGGACCAGGTTGTAGGACTCGGGCGTCGGGTTGGTCGAGAAGATGTTGCGGATCGCGACAGGGTCGACCTCGCCTTCGGAGGCGTGGAAGTCGTCGGCGTAGATGAGCCATGCGATGCAGGCGCCTGCGATGCCGCCGAGCACCTCGGCGACGGCGTAGGGCACCACGCTGCTCCAGGGAATGAGCCCGACGATCGCTTGGCAGAGCGCCATGGCCGGGTTCATGCATACGCCACCGAAGATGAACAGGCAGACGCTGATGCCGAACGACCAGGTGGTGATCGCAAACATGTGGCCCGAGTCGCGGTATTTGCTGCCCTTGAGCGTGATGTCGCAGCGGACGCCGGCGCCGAAGGCGATCATGAGCGCCGCCGAGGCGAATTCGGCGAAGAGGTTGTTGATCATGGGGGTCCTTTCGGTGAGAGGGTGTAGAGCCGTTGCAACCGCGGTGCGCTATATCGGAAGCAATGCTGTCCGGCGTGTCTCGGCGTCAGCGCTGGACGACGACGCCGAGGTCGTCGGGGATGATGGCGAACCGCGCATCCGGTCCCTTGAAGTCGAAGGCCAGCTGAACGGCCTCGTCGACGGAGACTGCGGGCGTCATGTGCATGGCGCGGATCATCTCGTGGTCGCACAGGTCGGTCACGAGGATCACGGGGTGGTGCGCCAGGATGCGTGCGAAGATCTGCGCGGTCCACTGGTCCGGCAGCGTCTGGTCCTTGGGGCGGTCGATGCAGGCCTGCTCGAACTCGGCCGGGTCGCTTCCGGCGATGCTGTCGAAGAACCCCTCGCCGCCGTGCCCGTCCGCGCATCCGGCGACAGCGATGATGACGCCGCCGTCGCCCAGCGTCGCCTCGGCGGCGGTCATGCCCTTCACGACCTTGTAGATGTTCTGGTCGAGCGGGTAGCCGCCGTTCGTTGTGATCGCGACGTCGCAATCTACGGCTCGAACACCGGCGAGTTCGCGTACGAAGGAGCATCCCGCCTCGTGCGCCGCGTGGATGTCGCCCGCGAAGGCACCGATGACGCGGTGCTCCCCGTCGAGCACAACGTTCAGGATGAAGGCGAGCCCGGCCATCTCGGCGGCCGCCATCATGTCCGCGTGCACGCGGTTTCCCTCGAGCACGCCGGCGCGCGACCGCGCATCGTGCACGAACTGCCCGTTGTGGTTGTACATGATCGTCTTGTACGATTCCACGCCGGGTAGGACCGACTTGGGCGATCCCGAGAAGCCCGCGAAGAAATGCGGTTCGATGAACCCTTCGGTGACGAGCAGGTCCGCTTCGGCTGCGATACGGTTGATGATGCAGGCGCCGCCCGAGGGCAGCGTGCCCACCTCGACCATCGCTGCGTCGTCGGTGGCGACGTGCATCACGATCTCCTCTTCGGCGACGATGCGCTCGCCGTACTTGTCAACGAGCTCCTCGTGCGTGGACGCGCGGTGCATTCCGGTCGCCACGAGGATTCGCACGCGCGCCTCGGGCGCCGCCGCATGGACGCGCCGCAGCAGGATGGGCATCGTCACGCGGGACGGAACGGGCCTGGTGTGGTCTGAGCTGATGATCACGATATCGCGCTTGCCGCGGCAGAGCTCGTCCAGACGCGGGGTTCCGTACGGGCCGTCGAGCGCCGCTCGATAAGCCCTTCCTGCTCGGCATCGGGCTCGTAGTCACCCTGCCTGCCGGCGAGCACGCCGGCCACGTTGCGCTCGGGCAGCCGTACGCGCAGCCGCTTCCGGTCATACGGCACATCCATCTCGAACATGTGCGCCTCCTTTCTTTCGCGCCCTTTCGTTCGGGCACTGGGAGACTATGTGTCTGTCGCCGAGATGTGGCGATACCGGATGCTGTTGCCAATTGCCACAGCCGCGCGTCGGTAGTGGTCTATCGTCGAGTGCTCACAGGAGAGCCGGCAAGAGGGGATACGATGGAGCAGGGCGATTATCTCGTGCGGTATCTGAGGGGCAAAGGCGTGCCCGAGCAGCGAAAATCGCGTCACGAGTACCTGTCGTACTACGGGTTGGACCAGGCGTATGTGTACGTTCTCGTATCGGGCGTGGTCAAGGCGAGCGTGACGCTTCGCGAAGGCGAGCACTTCAACATCTTCTACATACAAGGCCCAAGTCCCGTGTCCCTGCTTCGCGACGAGGTGAGCAGCCGGGCCAAGTCCCCCTATAGCGTGCGGGTGGAATCCGAGGAAGCCGTCTACATGGCGGTCCCGCGCATAGCGTTTTGGGAGTACGTGAACGAGGACACGCGCCTGCTCGCCTACATGAAGGACTATTACCGCGCGAGCTTGGACGAGGCGCTGTACCGCATGCGCTATCTCACGATGAACGGGAAGGTCCGCGCAGTCGGGGGCTTCCTCTACGATATGTGCCGGAGGTTCGGAGAGGCGGGGCGCGGGGGCACCTCGATTTCGCTCGATATCGCCAACGAGGACATCGCGCGCTTCTGCGGCATCTCGTCGCGCACGAGCGTCAACCGCATCTTCCGCGGCTTTCGCGAGCGGGGGATCGTGTCGACGTGCAGGGGAGAGGGGCGTATCGTCGTGCGCAAGCCGTCGAGCCTCGAGCGCTATGTGATGGACTGACGGGGCCTTCGGCTTTCCCGTCGTGTTCGGCCGGCTCGGGGCGTCTTGCGCATTCGGATGCGATGCGCAGCGAACGGGGCCCCGTGGGGCCCCGTCGGCGTTCCTACTCCTTGAACATGTTCTTCCCGTTGAATTCGGCCTGGACGGTGCGCAGCATGAGGTCCGTGTCGTCGAGGCCCAGGTGCAGCTCGTTCTCGTCCGCGGCGAGCGTGCCGCGGCGGCGCGCCCAGTTCTGCAGGCTCGCCGGCGCGCTCTCGCGCGGCAGGGTGCGCACCTCGCCGTCGACGGAGCGGCAGATGTGGCGCGAGTCGATCACGATGATCTTGCCCGCACGGCGCGCCTCGGCGTAGCCGGGGAGGTGCAGCATGAACCAGCTGTCCTCGAATGCGGCGTTGTGCGCCATGATGGGATAGCGCTTCATGAGGCGGAGCAGCTCCTTGTGCAGTTTCGCGTCCGTGCGGAACGGCGTCTTGCCCTCGAGGTCGGCCCACTGTATGTGGTGGATGTCCGCCAGCGGCACGCCCGCCTCGCGGTACATCTCGGGGATGCCGCAGTAGAAGGCCTGCGGGTCGTGCGGCACGGCGTCGCTCTTGAGCTCCATGATCTCCCAGCCGACGTTGATGATGTAGCCGCGCTCCGGAGCGCGGCCGGTGGTCTCGATGTCGATGCCGAGCACCGTTCCCTTGATGGGCTTGCGCACGTAGGCGACGGAGTAGGCGTCGCGGTCGCCGCGGACCTCGCGCGCGACGGCGCTGGCCGCGCGGCCCTGCATCTTGCCGATGGCGGCGCACAGGTCTGCGTCGGAGAGGTTGCGGGCGAGCAGCGGGCTGGAGAGGTTGCGCAGGCGCGCCTCGCCGATCTGGTCGCACAGCTCGCGGTTGCGGTCGGCCAGGTCGAGAATGACGTCGAAGCCGAAGCCGGGCTCGTCGTTGGAGCGCCATTCGTCGATGAGAGCCTTGATGGCCTCCTCGCCGCGCTGGCGCTCGGATTCCATGGCGTCGTAGTCGCCGTAGATGAACATGGGGATAAAGGGCTGCATCGAGTACTCGAGTGCCTGCTGAGCGTTCATGTGTGTACCTTTCGAACCTTTTCCGTCAGCGGGTAAAATAGTTACCCAAAGAAAACTTCTGAGAGTATACTAGCATCTTCACCCGACACGCCGACGGTCTGCAAGCCGTTCGGGCAAACCCTACGGGATTTGCTCAAACATCCTGCATGCGCGGCCAGGCGTCCATCGAAGCAATCCGACCGGTTAGGAGCACCCCGTCGTGGAGTTCATCGTTCATATCGTCGAGCACGCGCTCGAAGATACCGTCGCGCTCATTCCGTTCCTGTTCATCACGTATCTTGCGCTCGAGGCCCTGGAGCACGCCGCGGGCGGGCGCGCTAACGACGCGGTGCGCCGTGCCGGCGGCGCGGGGCCGGTCGTGGGCGCGCTGTTGGGCGTGGTCCCCCAATGCGGATTCTCGGCCATGGCGGCCACGCTGTACGCCGGGCGCGTGGTGACGCTCGGCACCCTCGTGGCGGTGTTCCTCTCAACTTCCGACGAGATGCTGCCCATGCTCGTCGCGGAGCGCATCGACGCTGGGCAGCTGATCGCGATTCTTGGCGGCAAGGTGGCGATCGCGCTGGTCACAGGCATCGTCGTGGATCTTGCTATCCGCGCTTTGCGGCATAACGCGCGCGTGCACGCCCTGCTGCGTCGAACGGTGCTGGGGGTGCGGCGCGACGGCGTGGAGACCGATGTCGTCGAGCAGATGGCGGAGGGAGGCGAGGACGCCGAGCATATCTGCCGACTATGCGAGCAAGACCACTGCGGATGCGGTCACGACCACCACCATGAGCACACGCACGGCTGCGGCCACGGAGCGCACGATCACGGGCACGAAAGGCATGACCATCACGACGGGTCCGGCGGCGGCAAGGTCCGCGCGATCCTTCTGAGCGCTCTGTCACACACCGTGCAGGTGACGGTCTTCATCCTGCTGGTCTCCATGGCGCTCGTCGCGGTGCTCGAAACGGTGGGGGAGGGGGCGCTCGAGGCGTTCCTCTCGGGCAACCCGCTGCTCGCGGTCTTCGCTTCGGCGCTGGTGGGGCTCGTGCCCAACTGCGCGGCGAGCGTCGTCATCACGCAGCTTTATCTTGAGGGCGTGCTGTCGTTCGCACCGCTCATGGCGGGCCTGCTCACCTCTGCCGGCGTGGGGTACCTGGTGCTGTTCCGGACCAACCGCCATCCGCGCGAGAACATCGTGATCGTGGTCGGGATCTATTGCATCGCCGCGCTGTGGGGGCTTGTCCTCGCCGCGTTGGGGCTGTGACGGCGCTGGCTTGAGCCGATTCCGAATGCCGGCTTCGGCTGCGCTGTGGGGGATGGAGCGAGTTTGAGGGCCGGTTTCGGTTGAGACCCGCCTTTCCGTTGGGGGACGCGTCCCGGCTCGGCGGCTCGCCTTCGGTTGGCGGGCTTGTGCCGGCGACCCTTGCCGTCTGGCAGCCGGTTTGAATTTAGAGTCCTACGGATGAGGCCTCGGTACCGGAAGCGGTGCCGAGGCCTTGTTTGCATTTGGGCGCGTGGGTGTGGGCGCGTGAACGGCACGGCACCCGCTTCGAGTCCTTACTTCGCGCTTGAGGTCGCGCTTAGCGGTTCAGCGCTTCGTTTAGAAGCTGCACGAGGTTGCGGCGGAAGCGCTCCCGGTCGTCATCGGTGAACGCGGCGGGACCCTGGGTGCGACCGCCCGCACGGCGCACCTTTTTCTCTTCATGCCGAATGAACAGCTGCATATCGATGGTGGCCTTGCTGTACACGTGCCCGCGCATGCCGATGGCCGCCGCGCCGCGCCCCAGCACCATGCTGGCGAGGCCGATGTCCTGTGTTACCACCACGTCGTTCGGCTGCAGGCGCTCGACGATCGCGAAGTCGGCGCTGTCGGACCCGCACGAGACGTCGAGCGTATCCGCCCAGAACCCGGGGTGCGTGGCGTCGCGGCCGCGAGCGTGCTCGGGATCGCGCGGGTCGTCCCGCCGGATGCGCCGGGCAAGGTTTTGCGTGGAGTTGCCGGCGATCAGCACGGGGATGCGTGCCGAGCGCGCGCAGGCGAGGGCCTCGCGGGTGACGGGGCATGCGTCGGCATCGATGATGAGGGTGGGCATGGGGATCTCCTTATGAGGTTGCATCTATATAGGCTTGCGCAGTTCAAGGGGCTTCCGGAGGGCTCTTATCATGAACGTGCGCACGTCCCGCTCGTGTCTACATCCAGCGGCCCTTCTGCGTCGTTGCGGTAGCCGGCGAGCTTGCTCGTGCAATGGGGGCAGCGCGTGGCCGCCTCGTCGATCTGCTGGCGGCAGAAGGGGCAGACGCGCGGTTCGGGCGCGGCCTCCTCTGTCGCGCCCTTGGCGAGTCCCGCCTTGGGCGCTGCGGCCTCCTTGATCTCGTTGAGCTTGTTGAGGGCTTTCACGATGGCGAACACGGCGGCGGCGGTGATGAGGAAGTTGATGATAGCGCTGATGAAGGCGCTGAAGTTCACGACGTTTCCGTTGAGGTCGAGCGCGAGACCGGGGACCTCGGTGCCGCCGCCCGTGACGAACGAGATGAGCGGCTGGATAACGTCGCCCACGAGCGAGTTGACCACGGCGGTGAACCCTCCGCCGATGATGACGCCGACGGCCAGGTCCATCACGTTGCCGCGGTTGATGAACTCCTGGAATTCCTTGGCGATGTTCCTGAATGCCATTTGGGGCTCCTTTCGTGTGGCGCGCGGCCATGCGGCGGTATTAGTTGTCTCGGTAAGACCACTATAGGCAAGTTCGGGTGGGTTGAAGACGTGTATCGGCTTGCTGTGCGGCCGTCCTGATCGCCGGAAGCGTAGGGGCGTCTCTGGTTGCCTGGGTGTTCTATCGCCGATACAATCGGGGTTGCAAATTCATATCACGAGGAGTCGTCTATGCTGAACCCCGAAGAGAATTTCGGGGGGGGGTCGTTCAATGCGGCTCTTCCCTTGAGAAGGTAGACCTGCGGACGGCGGATATCGCCGCGGAGAACGTTGCCAAGCTGGCGGAGCTGTTTCCGGATATCGTGACCGAGGTGTTGGACGAGGACGGCAGCGTACGTCATAGCATTGACGTCGAGGCGCTCAAGGCTCACGTGGGCGATATCGCCGAGGACAAGCGCGAGCGCTACCAGTTCACCTGGCCCGGCAAGCAGAAGGCCCGCGCCGAGGCGATTCGCCCTATCGACAAGACCATGCGCCCCTGCGTGGATGAGAGCGTTAACTGGGACACCACGGAGAACCTCTACATCGAGGGCGATAACCTCGACGCCCTGAAGATCCTGCGCGAGACCTACGCCGGCAAGATCAAGATGATCTACATCGATCCGCCGTATAACACCGGTCATGACTTCGTGTACAACGACACTTTTGCCCACACTGCCGAGGAGGAGCGTGCCGAGAGCGGTGCCTTCGACGAGGATGGTAACGTCCTCGATGCCGCTTACAAGGTGAATAACGAGTCCAACGGTAAGTTCCACTCCGACTGGTGCTCGATGATGTACCCCCGGCTTGTGTTGGCAAGGGATCTGCTGAGCGAGGATGGCGTCATCTTCATTTCGATTGATGACAACGAAGTGTGGAATGCCAAAAGAATCATGGATGAGGTCTTTGGCCAAGGGTTCTTTATTTCCTGTATTGCTGCTCTCAATAATCCAAGGGGCAGAAATCAAGACAAATACGTTGCAACCTGCCATGAGTCTTTGCTTATTTTTTCGAAACGAAGTCTTGAACCGGGCGCGGTTTCAATTCGAAAAACCGATGAGGAAGTGGCTGCCGATTATCCAGAAATCGAAAACGGCAGAAGATACCGACTGCTTGAGTTGAGGAACACTCACCGTTCGTTTGGGAAGTTTAACAGGCCCAATTTATACTACCCGCTTTATGTCTCTGAGAACGGGCTTGTGTCCATTGATGATGACCCGGATTTAATTCCTGTTTATCCAATATGGCCCGATGGCTTTGAGGGTTGTTGGACGTGGGGCAAGGAGAAGTCGCGGCAGGAAATTTCAGATTTGGTCGCGCGTCAAGTCGGTGATTGCTGGAAAATATATCGGAAGGCCTGGGCTACTTCCGATGACGGTAAAAATGTATTCAAGCAGGTAAAATCACTTTGGTCGGATTTGGAGATAACGACCGATAAGGGCCAGGCAGATTTTAATTCCCTGTTTGATGCGAAGGACAAACTTTTCCAGTCGCCAAAATCTGTTGCACTTTTGTCTAGATGTATTCAAATGGGAGGTTTGGACAGTTCTATCGTTCTCGACTTCTTTTCCGGCTCGGCCACGACTGCTCACGCTGTTATGCAGCTCAACGCCGAGGACGGCGGTAGCCGCAAGTTCATCATGGTGCAGCTGCCCGAGGTGTGCGACGAGAAGTCCGAGGCCGCCAAAGCCGGCTACAAGAACATCTGCGAGATTGGCAAGGAGCGCATCCGCCGCGCGGGTGCCAAGATCGCATCCGAGGTGGAGGAGTCCAACGCGCAGCTTAAGCTCGGCGAGGAGCCTAAGCGCGTGCCTGATATCGGCTTCCGTGTGCTCAAGATCGACTCGTCCAACTTCGAAGATGTCCAGCGCACGCCCGACACGCTGTGCCAAGACGCGCTCTTCAGCCTAGCGGACAACGTCAAGCCCGGTCGCACGCCGGAGGATATCCTCTTCCAGCTGTTTCCCAAGCTGGAGATCCCCTACACCGCGCGCATCGACTCGTTCGACATCTGCGGCAAGACCGTCTACTCCGTGGACGACGACACGCTGGTTGCGTGCTTCGACTGCGAGGTGCCCGAGGACGTTGTTCGTGCTATGGCGCAGCGCGAGCCCGCGTGGGCGGTTCTGCGGGACGCGTCCTTCACGGGCGACGACGCGCTGGCCAACTTCGAGGAGATCTTCAAGACGTTAAGCCCCGAGACCAAGACCCGGGTGGTGTAAGGGGGTGTCGAATCTAATCGATGAAGTGAAGGTTCTCGGAGCCGAACGTCTCGCACCAAGCCTTGCAGATGCGCTGATGATTCAGCGTGATGGCCTTGGCAAGCTTATTCAGATCCTTGGACGGAATGTCGCTCGTGTTGCTTGCGAGCTGGCATCCGCCATCGGAGAGCAGCCAGAATTTCGTGGCGTTTTTCTCCGGGCGCTTGACCGTTACATGAATATGAACGGGCTCGGCATCTTCCCCGGTCCAGAAGTAGAGAAGGTACCGGCCAAAAGTAAAAACTTGCGGCATTACGCGGTCAGCCTCTCATCGTACGGGGCTTCGGAAAGCTCGAAGATGAGGGGCGCGTTGTCGCGGAGGAACTCTTTGAGGTCGGAGAGCTCATCGTCCGTGAAGCCGTCTACGCCCGTCCAACGGTATACGGGCATGAGGCAGTGCGCCTCGTCAAATCCACCGTCACGAGGGCGCTCTACGGCAATTCTGATGGTGCCGTCGTCTTGAAGGTTCGAATAGGCGATACAAGTTCCGTCGGGAAACTCAGCGTAATTCCACATGTACTTTGACCTCCACTTTGCTCTTCGTTCATCAAGTTCATTGTACCCAACGGGTTCAACAGGCAGATTGGCTCTTTCATGGAATTCAAGTTTACCGTCCTCGATTACCAGACGCGTGCGGCCGATGCCGTGGTGAAGGTCTTCGACGGCCAGCCAAAGATCGAGGCGCAGTCCTACCTGCGCGATGTGGGTACGGGCTCCGTCGACAAGCGCGGCCAGGGGACGCTCGGCATCATCGACTCCGCCGACGGTGCAGTGACCGATGACGGCTCGGGCTTTCGCAACGCCCCGCTGCGCCTGTCCGGCTCCGACTTGCTCGACAACGTGAAGAAGTCCCAGCGCAAGAACGGCGTCCCCGTCTCCGCCGAGCTGCACCACGACCTGGGCGCTGTGGAGCTCGACGTGGAGATGGAGACGGGTACCGGTAAGACCTACGTCTACACCGAGACCATGTTCGAGCTCAACGCGCGCTACGGCTGGTCCAAGTTCATCATCGTGGTGCCGAGCGTCGCCATCCGCGAGGGCGTGGCCAAGTCGCTCCAGATTACGGCCAAGCACTTCCACGAGCGCTACGGCAAGCAGCTGTGGGCCTTCGTGTACAACTCGAGTCGCTTAAACGAGATCGATTCTTTCGCCAGCCGTGCAGACATCTCCGTCATGGTCATCAACATGCAGGCGTTCAACGCCTTCGACGCGTCCAAGAACAAGGAGGGCCGCGGCGGCGACAAGACGGCGCGCATCATGTTCTCCGAGCGCGACGACTTCGGCAGCCGACGTCCCATCGACGTGCTCTCCGCCACCAACCCCATCCTCATCATCGACGAGCCGCAGAAGATGGGTAAGAAGACGGGTGCCACGCGCAAGGCCATGCAGCAGTTCAACCCGCCGTTTTCCCTCAACTACTCCGCCACGCACAAGGAGCGCCACAACGCGGTGTTCGCCCTCGATCCGCTGGATGCCTACAACGAGCGCCTGGTCAAGCGCATCGAGGTCAAGGGCATCGAGATGGTGGGTATGCGCGGTACGGACGGCTACGTGTACCTGCAGGACATCCATGTGAGCCCCACGCGGCCCCCGCGCGCGGTGATCGAGTTCACCCAGCAGCTCAAAAGCGGCTCGCTCAAGCGCACGACGCGCACCTTCGATGAGCTGGACAACATCTACCAAGCCTCGGGCGAGCTCGAGACCTACGCGCACGGCTACCGCATCTTGCGCATCGTGCCGGACCAGAACGGCCAGACCGGCTATGTGGAGTTCGACAACCACGAGCGGCTCTATCGCGGCCAGGTGGCCAACGATGCTGCAGAGGAGGATCTGCGCCGCATCCAGATTCGCGAGACCATCGCGTCGCACCTGCAAAAGGAGGAGGTGCTGTTCCGCCAGGGGATCAAGTGCCTCTCGCTCTTCTTTATCGACGAGGTGGCCAAGTACCGCGTGTATAACGAGGACGGCAACGAGGGCGTGGGGGAGTACGGCCGCATCTTCGAGGAGGAGTACGCTCGCGCCATCGCCGAGCGCACGGCTGCGCCCACGCTCGACGACGCGTACGACCCGGCGTACCTGCGCTACCTGCGGAGCTTCGATGCGCATGAGGTCCACAAGGGATACTTCTCCATCGACAAGAAGGGGCGGGCATGCAACAGCAAGCTCAAGCGCGGCAGCGAGTTCGCCGAGGGCGAGGACGCCGTGGCCGCCTACGACCTCATCCTCAAGAACAAGGAGCGCTTGCTCTCCTTTGAGGAGCCGTGCCGGTTCATCTTCTCGCACTCCGCCTTGCGCGAGGGCTGGGACAACCCCAACGTGTTCCAGATCTGCACGCTCAAGAGCTCAGGAGACTCCGATATCTCCAAGCGCCAGGAGGTCGGCCGCGGCCTGCGCCTGTGCGTGGACCAAAACGGCACGCGCCAGGATGCGGCGCTGCTGGGGCGCGACGGCGTGCATGCGGTCAACCTGCTCACGGTGATCGCCTCGGAGGGATACGACAGCTTTGTGAAGTCCCTGCAGACCGAGACCGCCAACGAGCTGCGCGAGCGCCCGCGCCGGGTGGAGCACAAGCTGTTCGAGGGCGCGGTGGTGAGCGACGGTGCGACCGAGTACACCCTTACCGCGGCCGACGCCGACGACATCATGTATGCCCTGGTGCGCGGCGGCTTCGTGGATGCGCATGGCAAGCTCACGGATGCCTTCAGCGAGGGCTGCATGGAGCATTTGCCCGACGGCAGCATCCCCGAGCATCTGGATGGCTTCTTGCCGCAGATCGAGCGCATCGTGCGCAGCGCGGAGGATTCGAGCATCAAGATTCAAAACGGCTTCGAGGTCAAGGTTGCTGCGAACAAGCTCAACGATAACTTCCATAAGCGGGAGTTCCAGCAGCTGTGGGCGCGCATCAACCATAAGCATGCCTACACGGTGGAGTTCGATTCCGAGGAGCTGCGTCGAAACGCCGTGGCAAACATCAACGCCAACCTCTCCGTGTCGACACCCCGCTATAGGCTCAAGCAGGGTTTGCAACGCGCTGAGGCGACGCGCGAGCAACTCGAGGGCTCTGATGGCTTTACCGGTGCCGTGTCGCACGCGCTCGCAGTCGATGCCGGCGCCGTGTCGAATGTGGCGTATGACCTGGTGGGCGAGGTGGCCGATCATGCGCGTATCACGCGCAGTAGCGCGGCGAGCATCCTGGCGGGCATCGCGCCGGATCGGTTCGCCATGTTCCGCGTGAATCCCGAGGAATTCATCGTCAAGACGGCTACTCTCATCGTTGACGAGAAGGCGCGCATGGTGGTGGAGCACATTCGCTACAACCGCGTGGCGGGCGAGTACGACGCCGCGGAGATTTTTGCCGAGGACATGCCCGAGGGCTTGTCGCGAGCGCTGCTCACTTCGAGCAAGGGCGTGCAGGACTGGACGGTCCTCGACAGCGATATCGAGCGGAAGTTCGCCCGGGACCTCGAGGAGTCGGCCGACGTGTGCGCCTTCGCGCACCTACCGCGCTCGTTTAAGATTCCCACGCCGGTCGGTGACTACGCGCCCGACTGGGCCATCGCCTTCAACGAGGGATCGGTGAAGCATATCTTCTTCGTGGCGGAGACCAAGGGGTCGCTGCAGTCCCTCAACCTCAAGGGAGTCGAGAAGGCGAAGATCAGGTGCGCTCGCAAGCTCTTTGAGCAGCTGGGCGAGGACGACGTGCGCTACGACTTCGTGAGCGCCTACGAGGAGTTGATGGACAAGGTGATGCGGTAGAACATTGGAGTGCTTCGTTGGGATTGAAATCCAACGGGCAACATCTCTCCCTCTATCCTAGGAGCAGCGCCTTGTGTTTGCGACTCAATCAAGGGGCAAGGGAGTCCGAAGGCCCATGCTCATCTATAGTTCCTTGTCACCATTTCACGAACGTCTCGTTGCCCCTTTGGGGTGTTACAATTCTCCGGTCGGTCGTTTGGCCGAAGTAAAGTCCAATACAGGGAGGCAGGCACCGTGCCGCAAGAGTTCTATCTCGTCCGCCATGGGCAGACGATGTTCAACGAGAAGCGCGTGATCCAGGGTTGGTGTGATGCTCCGCTCACCGAGCTCGGGCGTGAACAGGCCGCTCGAATCGGTCGGTACTTTGCCCTGCGGGGCATAACGTTTGACGCTGCCTTCACCTCTACGCTCACGCGTACGCAGCAGACGATCGAGTACATCGTAGACATGCCGTACGAGCGCATTGAGGGCCTGCGCGAATGGGGATTCGGTGCCTTCGAGGGCGAGCGCGTGAGCCTTATGCCGGCGTTCCCTTGGGGAGATTTCTTCGTGCCCTACGGCGGTGAGGCGCAGCTCGATGTTCGGGAGCGCGTCTGCACGGCGATGGAGGAGATCATGGGGCGCGTGCAGGGCGAGCGCGTGCTGGCGGTCAGCCACGGCTCCGCTTGCCGCGAGTTCCTTACGCGCTGGGCGCCCGACCGCGGATACGGTCACGGGCATGTTCCCGGCAATTGCAGCATCATGCGGTTCGTGTATGAAGATGGCGCCTTTGCGCTTCAAGATGTGCTCGAGCAGGTTGATATCGCCGCCGCCCTGGGCGAGGAGCTGTAGGCCATCCCTTTCGCTGAAGGGTCTGTCGGATGTGGATCCGA
The DNA here is from genome assembly GCF_900119895.1 of Collinsella phocaeensis. Lineage (GTDB taxonomy): Bacteria > Actinomycetota > Coriobacteriia > Coriobacteriales > Coriobacteriaceae > Collinsella > Collinsella phocaeensis. The sequence continues at coordinate 952,783 of NZ_FQLR01000004.1, forward strand.
GGTGCGGATCGAACATTATTCGCGACCCGTTGTGTCCATGGAGCCTGCGTGTCCGGCCAGAATGTGCATAGAGGTGCGCGTAAAGGTTGCCTACGATTGGATACCCGCACGCGGGCGTGCAAGTTGGTGCCTGATGGGATGCTATCGCGGGCTCACCCTTGAAAAGCTACACCTAATGACAAAAGGGTATTATAAATAAACGAAATTGGCTGAGGGTGGCATGGAATAGCGCCGAGTCGGTATCGAGTGCCCCTCCATCACGTTATAGAGCAATATAAAACATTGTGCTAACCGCCATCTGACTCTAGTTGTGCGGCAGATTGCCCGTGTGGAGCGCGATGCAAGGCGTTAGAGCTCGCCCCGGTACCGACTCGACGCAATTTCATGCCACCTTCGCCGCTTCACACTAAAATATAACCCACCCCAGGCGGATCGAGAGGGGATTTTTGGGAAAACGATGGGTCCAGCAGGCGACGCTGGACCCATCACGGCTTGTCCGCATGGTCGCATCCGACGCGATGGCGGGTTGGGACCGCAACAGCTAGACCGCTGTGCGGTCAACGAACATCATTCGCTACCGCTTGGGGGCGATGCGGTGAATGAACAGGCCGCTGCGGAGCTTGGGCTCGAACCACGTGGACTTGGGGGGCATGAGCAGGTCGGCGTCGGCGACGTCGAGCAGCTGCCCGACGGAGGTCGCGCACATGGAGAACGCGACGCCGTCTGTGCCTGCGCGGCGCTCGAGCTCCTCGGTCCCGCGGATTCCGCCGACGAAGTCGATGCGTGCGTCGTTGCGCACGTCGCCGATGCCCAGGATCGGCTCGAGCACATGTTTTTGCAACAAGGTCACGTCGAGCACGGCCACGGGGTCGACGGCGCCGCGCACCAGGTCTTCCGAGGCGTCCAGCGTATACCACGTACCCTCGCAATACATTCCCATGCGGCCGGGGGCTTGCGGCTCGACCGGCCCGTCGGCGCGCTCGACGGCAAATCCTGCCTGGCGGACGCGCTCGCATAGTTCGTTTGCCGTCATGCCGCGGCGGTCCGCAACGACGCGGTTGTAGGGAAGGATGGTGAGCTGGCTCGCGGGGAACAGCACGGCGAGGAAGAAGTTGAAGGGCTCCTTGCCGGTGAAGGTGCCCGCTGCGCGAGCGGCGTCCCGTTGCTCTCGGGCGACCCGCATGGCGCTCGCCGTGCGGTGGTGCCCGTCGGCGATGTAGGCGCACGGAACCTGGTCGAGCATGGCGCCGATGGCCTCGACGGCCTCGGCGCGCACGACCTCCCAGACGCGCTGGCGCACGCCCTCGCCGTCGGTGAAGTCGTAGAGCGGCGAAGCGGTCTTGGCGGCTTCGATGATCATATCGAGCACGGGCTGGTCGCGATACGTGAGGAAGATGGGGCCCGTTTGGCATCCGATCGCGCGGATGTGCTCGATACGGTCGCGCTCCTTGTCTTCGCGGGTGAGCTCGTGACGCTTGATGATGCCCTGCTCGTACTCGTCAACCGAGCACACGCACGTGATGCCGGTCTGAACACGGCCCTGCCAAGAGAGCTCGTAGATATAGTAGGCGCGGTTTCCGTCCTCGATGTACACGCCGTCATCGATGCGTCGCCTCAAGAGCTCCGCGCCGCGCCTGTAGACCTCGGGCGCGTACATGTCCTGCTCGGGGCCGAACTGCGTTTCGGGCCGATCGATGTTGAGGAACGAGAGCGGATGGGCCTCCGCGTACGCCGCTGCCTCGGCGCGGTCGAAGACGTCGTAGGGTAGGGCGGCGACATCGGCCGCATGCTCGGGAACGGGTCGTATACAGGGAAAGGGCAATGCCTTCATGCGGGGGTCCTCTCTTCGGGGTCCTGGGTTCGCGCATATCCATTGTACGCGCGTCGCGTCGCGCGGTCGGCGGGGGGGCCGCGCTGTCGCGCGGACGCAACAAAGGCCGCATGCCCGCTCGCCGGCCTCGAATCGCCCTCGCCGTCATGGAGCCTGACGGCCCGTCGTCGCATCGGCTCGAATCACTGCATGCCGCCGCGGAGTGCTACCATGCTGGGGTTCACCAAGACGAGAGGATACGGACGCGCGCATGAGTTTTATCGACACCGCCCTGCAGATGCTGGTCCTGGCGATCCCGATGGCTATCGGGTTCCTCGCCAACCGGCTTGCCCTCATGGGGGGAGAATTCGACGGAAGGCTCTCGCGTTTGGTGATTAACGTCACGCTGCCCTGCATGATCCTCGTCTCGGTCGATGGGCGCGAGCTTCCCGCTCCCGCCGAGCTCGCCGCGCTGCTCGGGCTATCTGCCGCCGGCTACCTCATCGCGGTCGCCATCGCGCTCGCGGCCCCTCGTCTGCTGCGCGCCCCCGCCGCGTCGCGCGGTGCCTTGGGCTTCATCATCGCCTTCGGGAACGTCGGGTTCATCGGTTTCCCGGTGCTTTCCGCGATACTCGGCCCCGGAGCGGTCCTCTATGCCGCGATCGCGAACATCCCCTGGTTCATCCTGTCGAGCAGCCTCGGCGTGCTCATGATCTCGGGGATCCCTGAGGGCGACGCGCGCTCCGTGCTTCGCGCGTGCGCCCGTCGCGCGGCCACGCCCATGCTCTTCGCGAGCGTGGTGGTGCTCGCCTTCGCGCTGTGCGGGGTCAGCGAGCTCGGTGTGCTGGGGGAGGGCCTGACCACGTGCGGTGCCTTCACCACGCCCGCGGCGCTGCTGATCTCCGGCAGCGCGCTGGCGAAGTACTCGGTGCGCGAGATGGTCACGAGCCCGCGCGCATACGCCGTCGCGACACTGCGGCTTCTCGGTGTTCCGTTGGCGCTGTGGGTCGTGTTGGGCCCATTCGTCCCCTCGCCGTTCATCCTCGCGATCATCGTGCTCGGCCAGGCCATGCCAGCGGCCACCAACGGCATCCTGTACTGCCTCATGTACGAGGTCGATCCCAAGCCCATGACGCAGGGCATGTTCCTGTCCGTGATCGGCTCGATCGTCACCATACCGCTGCTCGCCATGCTCGTGCTTTAGACGGGTCCGCCGCCCGGCTCGACGGAGTCCGGGCGGCGGACCCGACCGCATCTTCCGACGCCGCGCCGGCGCGGGGCGCGCTACTTGATCACGCGCACGCGGTACATCGAGGGGATGGCCTTCAGCGCCTCGATGGTGGTCGTATCGAGGTGCTCGTCGGTGTCGAACATCGTGTACGCGTTCTCGCCGGCGCTCTCGTTCACCATGCGCTGGACGTTGGCGTTGTCTTTCGCCAGGATGGCCGTGATCTGGCCGATCATGTTGGGCACGTTGGCGTGCAGGCAGGCGATGCGGCTCGCCGCGCGGGCTTTGCCCATGGAGCAGGCAGGGTAGTTGACGGCGTGCGCGATGTTGCCGTTCTCCAGGTAGTCCTTGAGCTCGGAGATCGCCATGTCCGCGCAGTTGGCCTCGGCCTCGACGGTGCCGGCGCCGGAATGGGTGGTGATGAAGGTGTTGGGCATCCTCACCGTCTTGGGCGTGGCGAAGTCGCAGGCGAACCAGGAGAGCTTCCGTTCGCGCAGCGCGGCGTCCACGGCGTCCTCGTCGATGATGGATTCGCGCGCGAAGTTGATGAGCACCGCTTCGGGCGCGAGCAGCGAGAGCTGCTCGGTGGAGATCATGCCGATGGTATCGGCCTTGGCGGGCACGTGCAGGGTGAGGTAGTCGCATCCGCGGCAGAGGTCCTCGAGGGTGCCGACGCGCTGCACCTCGCGGTTCAGCGCCCATGCGTGCTCGACGGAGATGAACGGGTCGTAGCCGAAGACGTCCATGCCGAGCTCGACGCAGGCGTTCGCCACCTTGGAGCCCACGTTGCCGAGGCCCACGACACCCACGCGCTTGCCGCGCAGCTCATGGCCCACGAAGGCCTTCTTGGCCTTCTCCGCGGACGCCATGATGTCGGGGTCGTCCGCGTTGGCGCGCACCCACTGCATGGCCTGCACGATGCCGCGGCTCGACATGATCATCATGGCGAGCACGATCTCCTTCACGGCGTTGGAGTTGGCGCCCGGGGAGTTGAACACCACGACGCCGCGGCGCGCGTACTCCTCGACGGGGATGTTGTTCACGCCGGCGCCGCAGCGGCCGATGGCGCGGATGCCCTCGGGCAGCTCGTAGCCGTGCAGGTCGGTGGACCGCATGAGGATGGCGTCTGCGTCCTCGGTGCGGTCCACGAGCTCGTAGCCGGCGCCGAAGTTCACGGCGCCGTCCTTGGTGATGTCGTCGATGGTCTTGATGTATCGCATGATGGTCCTCGTTTCCCCTATCGGGTGGATGGTGGGGCCCGGTGCCCGGACGGTCCTGCGCACGCGGAGGGCCCGCTGGGCTCTCCTTTGCGTGCGGAACTCGCGGCGGACTTCACCATCCACCCGAGCGCTCGGCCCTCAATGTAGTCGAACAAAAGATGGCGGGGGCTCGTGCGCCCCTAGATAGATCGCGGGGCGGTGCGCTCGAAGTCGCGCATGCAGGCGGCCAGGGCCTCGACGGATTCCATGCTCACGGCGTTGTAGATGCTGGCACGCATGCCGCCCGCGACACGATGGCCCTTGATGTTGACGATCCCGCGCTCCTCGGCGTATGCGATGAATGCGGCATCGAGCTCAGGGCTGTGCGTGCGGAACGTGACGTTTGCGATGGAGCGCGAGTCGCGCTGCGCGGTGCCGCGGAACAGGTCGCTCGCGTCGATGAGGTCGTACAGCAGGGAGGCCTTCGCCGCGTTGCGCTCGCGCATGGTGGAGAGCCCGCCGAGCTCCTCGACCCAGCGGAACACCTTTCCGCACACGTAGATGCCGAACGTGTTGGGCGTGTTGTACATGGATCCCTTCTCGGCTTCGAGGCGATAGTCGAGGTAGCTGGGGCAGCATGGCAGGGCCGGGCCGTCGGCGATGAGGTCCTCGCGGACGATGACCACCGTCACGCCCGCGGCGCCGGCGTTCTTCTGGGCGCCCGCGTAGACGAGCCCGTAGCGCTCGACGTCGAGCGGCTGCGAGAGAAAGCAGCTCGAGACGTCCGATACGAGCGGGGCGCTCCCGCACTCCGGGAGCTCGTGGTACTGCGTGCCGAAGATAGTGTTGTTTTCGCAGATGTAGACGTAGTCGAGCTCGCCTGTGCGCGCCCGCTCCGTAACGGGTGCGAGGTCGGGAATGCGGTCGAACCCGGTATCTGCGCTCGTGGCGAGCAACTCGGCCGTACCGTAACGCCGGGCTTCCTGCCAGGCCCTGTTCGCGAAGTTGCCCGAGACGACGTAGCCGGCGCGCCCCGTGCGCATCAGGTTCATCGGTATGCCGGCGAACTGCAGCGTCGCGCCTCCCTGCAGGAAGAGCACGCGATAGGCGTCGGGGATGGCGAGAAGGCGCCGAAGCGTAGCCTCGGCGTCGTCGATGATCGTGCGGTAGGCGGCCGAGCGGTGGCTCATCTCCATGACCGACATGCCGGTATCGCCGTACTCGAGCAGCTCGTCCCGGATCTCGGCGAGGACGCTTACGGGAAGTGCTGCCGGTCCGGCTGAGAAATTGTGCACGCGTGCCATGGCTTGAGCCGCCTCCATCTGTCTGACGAGCGAAGTTTCGATTACTCTAGCAAAATAAAGTATCTGTTCGCTGGGCCCGTTTGCGGGAATTCATTATGAAACACAGTTCGCATAGATTGCGGACGCGCGAGACCTTCTCCATTCCCGTCGTCGTCGCGCGCATGTGAAGATCCTCGCCATGCGCACGTGATGCCGCTACAATAACGTTCAACTTGACGTTGAAAGATGGGAGTCGCGATGGCGACATATGTGGTCTCGGATATCCATGGGTACGCGCGCGCTCTCGACCGCGTGCTCGGGCTCGCCTCCCCGGGGGCGGGCGACCTCGTGTGCGTCCTGGGCGACATGGTCGACCGCGGCCCGGACCCGCTGGGCGTCGTGCGCATCGTGCGGTCCCTTCCGTCCTGCCGGGTCCTCATGGGAAACCACGAGCGCATCATGCTCGACACGCTTGCGAGCGGCGACGCCACGGACATGCTCGGATGGGAGCGCAACGGGGGCTCCACCACGCTGGCCGGGCTGTCCGGACTCACCGACGAGGCGTACGGTGAGCTGCTCGCGTGGGTGGAGCGCCTTCCGCTCTTCGATACCGTCACGGTGGGCGGCCGCGTGCACATCCTGGTCCATGCGGGTATCGATGCGTCCGCCCTGCGCGCCGCGCTCGCCGAGCTCGGTCACGACGGGGCCGCGGGGTACGGCGACGTGTCGGAGGGCGCGCTGCGCGCGGCGCTCGCGCTCCAGAGCCCCGAAACCCTTCTGTGGACGCGTGGTCCGTTCTGGGAGGAGCCCACGGGCCTGATCGGCCCGGACGGCCGGGGTCCGCGCGTCATCTCCGGGCATACGCCCTCGGTTCTGCTCGGGCGTTACGCCTCGCGCGCCGTCGGGCCCGTGCTGGACGGCGACGAGCGTGCGCTCATGGTCGAGGTGGGGGCCTGCTTCGACTCCTTCGGCGTCGCCGACCGTATCGACATCGATGCATCCGCCGCCGCGGGTGCCCCGTTCGGGCAGGTGGGCATTATGAGGCTCGACGACCTGCGCTGCTGGTACGCCCCGGTCGGGGAGGGCGCGTAGGGCGCCAGCCGTCCGGCGCTTGCGGTCTCGGGCTCTTGCCGGCAAGGTTCGAGGCCGCTGCGGCGTGCTGCGGCGTCAGGCGAACGGGTCGAGTGCGCGGGCGATGTCGCGACGCATGTGGACATAGCGCCAGAGCAGCAATCCGAGCAGCAGGGACATCACGGCGAGATAGCTCACCACCGCGCCCGTGAGGCCGAAGAGCCAGACAAGCGGGTAGGGAAGGATGGCCGACGCGGCGAAGGCGATGAGGTACAGCCGGATGATTTCGTGCTGGCGCCGCAAGACCGTCACGATCGCGTAGAGAAACTCGATACCCGCCGTGACGCCGCCCGCGATGACCATGAGCAGGGCGAGGCCCGCGAAGCGCTCGAAGTCCATCCCGTACATGAAGCTCATGAGCTCGAGCCCGATGAGCCTCATGAATGCCCCGGAGACCACGGTGATGCCCACGACGACGGCGAGCATGGCCGCCACGATCAGGCTGAAGGTGCGGCGCCTCCGCGGGTTCGCCCAGATGGAGGCGAGGCGCACGAGCTGGGGCTTGTAGATGAATCCGCTGGCGAGCAGAATGCCCTGCGCGGGGAAGTAGAGCGCGTTGAAATAGAGCTGGTTCTCGTAGGCGAGCGAGCCTTCCATCGCGAACTTGGGCATGGACTCGATCAGGTTGAACAGGAAGAGCGCGGCGGCGAGCGGCAGGCACTGCCCGAGCAGCCCGAGCACCTCTCCGATGGCCGCCGGTCGGGACTTATCCGTCTCGAGCAGCGCCAGCGGGGCGGTGAGCAGCACGAAGCTCGCCACGGCGGCGACCGCCATCGCCACGGAGGCCACCGGCAGGCTGCGGGAGACGAACAGCAGGGCGCTGAACGAGACGATCGCCGCCACCGAGCGCACGGCCTGGCTGATGCCGGCCAGATAGAGCTTGTCGGCCTGCTGCAGGCGCCCCTCGTAGACGTCGGCGATGCCGTCGACCGCCTTGTAGACGAACACGCCCATGCAGATGGTCGTCATGGTTCCGTCGTAGGACCGCAGGCTGCAGTAGAGGCCGCCGGCGAGCAGCGCGAGGGCGCCGGTGATCCAGCGGTTCACCTGATACGAGGCGAACGAGTGCGTCTCCTCCAGGTCGGACACCTGGAAGGTACGCACGCCGTAGCTCGCGGCGATCATGATGAGCGTGCCCACGACGAACGCCATGGAGAACATGCCGGCGCCCTCGGCTCCGGCAAGTTGCGTCGCCACGACGGTCAGGGCGGGGAATACGCATCCCCAGACGCTCGTGCCCACGGTGTTCCAGATGTAGTCGCGCACGGGCATGCCGTCGTCGTACTCGGCGTCCTGATCGGACAAGGAGCCTTCGCCCAGCGAGGCGAGCAGGCGCGACCACCACATGTCGACGAGGCGCGCAAGCGGTCCGGGGCGGTGGGGCCGTTCGCGCCGCCGGCTCTCGACCGGCGCGCTCACGGGAACGGAGCCCTCGGGGGCGGCGCGAAAGCGCGGCCGGGAGCCGCTGGGGGCACGGTGCGCCTCCAGGCGGTCGCGGAGGGTGTCTAGGGGCGATGTGCTCACGGTATGCCTCGATCCTCGATAGCGTTCACGCCAGTATACCCGCCTTGCGCGGGACGGCTCAGTCGCTTTGCGCATCGCGGGCGAGCCCGTGACGGCTCGTTGGTCGGTCCCATGTATTACGATGTGCGCCGTTGTGCAGCTCTCGTGCGCAACTGTGTAAACTATTCGATACAGGCATATGCCTTTAGAAAATTTCTTCCGTCTCGTTGCGGGCTGCATGGGCTGCGCGGCGGAGGTCCGTCTTCAGGGGGAGAGGAGACCGGGCATGAACCCGATCGCATTCGTCTTGGCGCTGGCGCCCATCCTATGGCTGGTCGTCATGCTGCTCGTATTCAGGTGGCCGGCATGGAAGGCGGCGATCGGATCGTTCGTCATCTCCTGCGCGCTCGCCATGGCGTGGTGGGGCATGCCCGCCGGGCAGGTGGCGACCGCGAGCCTCGAGGGCTTCCTCATGGCGCTGTGGCCCATCGTGCTCGTCATCATCGCCGCCGTGTTCACGTACAACCTGTGCGTGAGCACCGGCGCCATGGACGTGATCGGGCAGATGATCACCTCCATCTCCAGCGACCGCCGTATCCTGGCCCTGCTCATCGCATGGTGCTTCGGCGGGTTCATGGAGGGCATGGCCGGCTTCGGGACCGCCGTTGCCATCCCCGCGGGCATGCTCGCGGGCCTCGGGTTCGCGCCCATTCCCGCCGTGCTCATGTGCCTGCTCGCCAACGGCGTCCCCACGCCGTACGGCTCGATCGGCATTCCCACGGTCTCGCTCGCCGGGCTCGTCGGCCTCGACGCCGCTCGCCTCGCCTCGGTCCAGATGCTTCAGCTCGCCCCGTTCTTCCTCGTCGCGCCGTTCCTCATCGTGCTCGTGGCGGGCTCGGGCTCCGAGGGCCGCGCGACGGTCTCCGAGCGCCTGCGCGGCGTCGCAGGCATCGCGCTCGCGTCGGGGGCATCGTTCGTCGCCGCCGCGCTCGCGGTCGCGACCTTTGTCGGTCCCGAGCTCGCGGTCGTGGTGGGCAGCATCTGCTCGCTCGGCGTCACGGCCCTGCTCGGACGCCGCGCGGAGGCTTCCGGTCACCTGGACGCGCGCTTTCACGCCGCGTGCGCGACGGGCGAGCCGCTCACCGCGCGCCGCGCCCTCACGGCGTGGTCCTGCTTCATCCTCATCTTCGTGTTCCTGATGGGCACGTCCAAGCTGCTGCCTGCCGTCAATGCGTATCTCGTGCGGTTCTCGACCACGGTGTCCGTCTACTCCGGTCCCGACCCCGCGACGCTCACGTTTTCCTGGGTCAACACCCCGGGCGTCTGGATCTTCATCGCCGCGCTGATCGGAGGCGCCATCCAGGGCGCCCGCCCTGCGCAGATGGCTTCCGTCCTCGTCGCGACGGTGAAGCAGATGGCCCCGACCGTGATCACGATGCTCTCCGTGCTGGGGTGTGCGAAGGTCATGGGGTATTCGGGCATGATCTCCGACATCTCCGCGTTCTGCATCGCGGTCGCGGGCGGCCTCTTCCCGGTCGTTGCCCCCTGGATCGGCATGGTCGGCGCCTTCGTCACGGGGTCCGGCACCAGCTCGGGCATGCTGTTCGGGCCGATCCAGCAGCAGGCGGCGGACGCGCTGGGCTGCGACGCGTACTGGATGGTCGCGCTCAACTCCCTCGGCGTCGCGGCCGGCAAGATGCTGTCTCCGCAGACCCTTGCGATCGGCCTCGCCGCGGTGCGGGTCTCGGGCAAGGACGCCGAGCTGCTGCGCGCGGTGCTGCCTTACGTGCTCGGGTTCCTCGTCGCGATGTCCGGCATCGGCATCGGCGGCGCGCTGCTCCTGTAGCGCCGGACCCGCCCTCCTGTCTCGTCGGGAGATGCGCCGCTTTGGGTGAGGCCTCAGCCTCCCATGGCCCGATGGCGGCCATGGGAGGCTGTTTCTTTGCCATGGCCCGGCCGGGGCGCGCTTTCGCGCGCGCCGCATGTGGTCCCCGCATGAAGGTGTTGACGTGATAACATTTAGCTCCATACTGTTAACACGTTAACAAGAGTGCGAAGACGGGAGATACATGGAGGCCGTGCGCTTCGAGGATTTCGTCGGCATCGTCAACGCCCTGCACAAGGAGATCGAGCGGATCAAGACGGCCGAGGCGGCGCGCCTGGGACTCAAGGGCGCCGACGTCATGTGCCTCTACTATCTCGTCAAGAGCCCGGACGGCATGACCGGTTCCGAGCTCGCGCGCGCCTGCGATGTAAGCCGCGCCGCGGTGTCCAGGACGCTTTCGCATCTCGCATCCGAGGGCATCGTCGAGCTCGACGACGGTTCCGAAGGTTCGCGCTACCGGGCGCTCGTGCGCCTCACCGAGCACGGCCGCCAGGTCACCGTCCCGCTGCTCGACATCATCTGCGAGGTCGTCGGCGAGGCGGGGCACGCGTTCGAGGAGTGCGACCGAGAGCGGGTGTACGACGTCCTCAACGAGACGTTGGGCCGCCTTCGCCGCCTTTCTCGCACCTGAGCCTCCCAACGTCTTTGGGCGGGGATCCCCCCCCGTAATGACCGATGCCCCGCGCATCCGTGAGAACAAGGAGTTCACATGTCCGTCCGCATCATCGCCGATTCCGCCTGCGACCTGCCCTCGAGCTTCCATTCTGCGCTCACCGTCCTGCCCCTTACCGTCGCCTTCGGGTCGGATATCTACCGAGACGGCGTGGATATCACGACCGACCGGTTCTACGAGATGCTCGTCGAGGGCGACGTGCTGCCCACCACGAGCCAGGTGACGCCCTATGAGTTCGGGGAGGCCTTCCGCGACGCCGTCGAAGCGGGGGATGAGGTCGTGGCCGTCACCGTCTCGGGCGACCTGTCCGGCACCTACGCGTCTGCGCTCGCCGCCGTCGAGGGGATGGATACGGTCCACGTCGTCGACAGCCGTAACGTCACCGTGGGCGAGCACATTCTCGTGCGCTACGCCCTCAGCCTGGTCGACGAGGGCCTTGACGCCGCGCAGATCGCCGCTCGGCTCACGGAGCGCCGCGACGATATCCGCGTGGTCGCGCTGCTCGACACCCTCGAGTACCTGCGTCGCGGCGGGCGCGTCCCCGCCGCGGTCGGCGTCATCGGCGAGATGCTCGCCATCAAGCCGGTCGTGGCCGTGCGCGCGGGCCTGGTGGAGGTCATCGGCCGCGCCCGCGGGTCCAAGAACGGCCGCAACCTGCTCAAGAAGGAGATCGACGAGTGCGGTGCCGTGGACTTCCGCATGCCGTTCTGCCTCGGCTACTCCGGCCTGTCCGACAGCCTGCTGCGCAAGTACGTCGAGGACCAGCGCGAGCTGTGGGAGGGCAAGATCGACCCCGAGCAGATTCCCGTGTGCCACGTGGGCTCCACGATCGGCACGCATGTGGGTCCCGGCGCCATCGCCGCGGCGTTTTTCACCCGCCCCGCACGCCAGGACTAACGATGTGAAGCGCCCGCCCGCGCGGGCGCTTCTGTGCTGATTCGGCGCATGCGGTCGTAGCGCTTGCCAGGACTCCCGCTTTCTGCTCAAATGATGCAAAGTGAGTAGCATAAGGAGGTTGTCATGGCCGTACAACGCAGGAACACCCGGCAGCGCGCCCTCGTTCTGGAGGCCGTGCGCGGACGCTGCGACCATCCCCGTGCCGAGGATATCTACCGCGACGTGTCCGCTGCGGACCCGCGCGTGAGCCGTGGCACCGTCTACCGCAACCTCCGCCTGCTTCAGGAGCAGGGCGAGATCATGTGCATCAAGGCGCCGGGGGGAGACCGCTTCGATCTGCGCTGCGACGCACACTGCCATGTGATCTGCACCGCGTGCGGCTCGGTCGCGGATACCTCGACGCCCTATGATGCGCTGATGGACGGCGCGGTCGAAGACGAGACCGGCTTCGCGGTGAGCTGTCACACCACGCTGTTCGAGGGGGTCTGCCCATCCTGCCGCGCGCTGGCTCAGGGCGCATAGGGCGATTCCTCGTGCCGATCGCGTTCGGGCGGGCGCCTCTCGGGGCACCCGCCCGTCTTCGTCTACGCCGCGTCCGCGGGAAACGTCACGCCGATCTGGCGGCGGATCTCGTCCATGAGCTCGAGTGCCGTGATGGAGAGGTCTTGCAGCTGTCCGAGCGTCCCCAGCGGGCCGCAGGGCGCGGACTCGATGTCCCCGCCCTCCCGCACGGCCTCGACGGCGCCGAGGAAGTCGGAGAGCTCGTAGCACATGCTGTTGGCCACATGGGGGAGCTCGATGCGTTCGGTCCGCTCGGCTACGCCGGCGGCGGAGTACTTGGCGTCCTGCCGTCCCGCGTTTCCTCGGTAGTCTATGCGCGCCGCGGTGGGGATCGAGATGCTGTCAAGCGTGAGCGTCGCGCGCTCTCCCTCGATCTGCGTGGAGGCGAAGTCCTGGGTGATCTTGGACCAATGCACCGAGGCGGTGAAGCCGTCGTAGCTCAGCAATGCGTCTCCGGCGCCATCGATGGGGCCATGGGTGAGCGGACGGGTGCTGGGGTCGAGCAGCGCCGCCGAGGCCGCGATTACCCGCGGCTTTCCGAAGAGGGCGAGCGCCGGCTCGATGCAGTAGACGCCGATATCCATGAGCGCGCCGCTGGCGAGCCCGCAGTCGAAGATGTTGCTCGGGCGGCCGCCGAGGATGTCGTCGTAGCGGGACGAGTACTTGCCGAAGCGGATGCAGGCGCGACGGATGGGGCCAAGCTCGCTGAAGAGCTCGTGGGCCCGGGCGAAGGCGGGGTCGTGCAGGGGGCGCATGGCCTCGAGGGCCACGACGCCGGCCGCGCGCGACGCAGAAAACACCTCGCGGGCCTCGCGGGCGCAGGCGCAGACGGGCTTCTCGATGAGGACGTGCTTGCCCGCGGCGATGCATGCGAGCGCCTGCTCGGCGTGGCAGGCGTTGGGGGACCCGAGGTAGACGGCATCGATATCGGGCGCGGACGCAGCCTGCTCGACGGTCGGGAACGCGCGCTCGCCGCCATGCTCGGCTGTGAAGCGCGCCCCGCGCTCGGCATCGCGCGAGACGGTTCCGACGAACGTGGCGCCGGGGTGCTCGTGGATGACCTCGATGACGTTATCGGTGATCGGGCTCGTGCCCACGGTGGCGAAGCGGATCATGGTTGTCCCCCGTTTATTTCGAAGCGTTCGTGCGTGCGCGCGTCTTCTGACCTTACTCGATATCGGCGTCGGTGAACCCGGTGTCATCGATGAGCGGGCCGTTGTCGGCCGCCGAGGTCGCGAGCTCGTCGCAGCGCTCGTTCATGGCGTGCCCGGCGTGTCCGCGCACCCAGACATAGGTCACGCGATGGGGCTCCATGGCGGCGAGCAGGCGCTTCCAGAGGTCCGGGTTCTTCACCGGCTTCTTCGCCGCCGTCTTCCAGCCGCGCTTCTTCCAGCCGTCGACCCAGTGCTTGTTGAAGGCGTTGACAACGTATTGGGAATCGGAGTGGACCTCGACCTCGCAGGGCCTGTTGAGCCGTTCGAGGGCGGCGATGACGCCCATCAGCTCCATACGGTTGTTGGTGGTGCGCGCGTAGCCGCGCGAGAGCTCGAGCGTGTGCTCCGTCCCCGAGGGGGCCGTATATCGGAGCACGGCGCCGTAGCCGCCTCGGCCGGGGTTGCCACGCGAGGCGCCGTCGGTGTAGATGGTGACCTTCAACGGGTTCCTTTCCTTCGATGCGCGCGCGGCCCCGCGCCGCCGCGGTCGCTTGCGTTTCGCGCCGGGGACGGGCGCGCGGGCCTACCAGTATACGGCGTACGGCCCCGGCCGCGCGGCGCGGCGCGGACGTCTACTCTGATTCCAGGAATGCGCCGGTCTGGCGGTTCCAGAGCGCGGCGTACTCGCCGCCGGCTGCCGCGAGCTCGGCATGCGTGCCGTCCTCGACGATCTCGCCGTCGGCGAGCACCACGATGCGGTCGAGCGCGGCGACGGTGGACAGGCGGTGCGCGACCACGATGGAGGTGCGCCCGCGCATGAGGTTCTCGAGTGCATCCTGCACGAGCGCCTCGCTCTCGGAGTCGAGCGCGCTCGTCGCCTCGTCGAGCACGAGGATCGGCGCATCGGTGAGGATGGCGCGCGCGATCGCCACGCGCTGGCGCTGGCCTCCGGAGAGCTTCACGCCGCGCTCGCCCACGAGGGTGTCGAGGCCTGCGGGCAGGCGTTCGATGAACTCGAGCGCGTTGGCGAGCTCGGCGGCGCGGCGGATCTCGTCCTCGGTCGCGTCGGGGCGCCCGTAGGCGATGTTCTCGCGGATGGAGCGGTGGAACAGCAGCGCCTCCTGCGGCACGTAGGCGATCTGGCGGCGCAGACTCTGCTGGGCGCAGGCGGAGATATCCTGTCCGTCCACGTACACGCGGCCGTCCTGCACGTCGGACAGGCGCAGGAGCAGCTTGGTGAGGGTCGTCTTGCCCGACCCCGAGCGACCGACGAGGCCCACGCGCTGGCCGGCCGGAATGTGCAGGTTGAGGTCGGAGAACACGCGGTCGCCCTCGACGGCATCCGAATAGGCGAAGCCCAGATGCTCGAAATCGATGGCGCCCTCGCGCACCGCGAGGTCCGGGGCGCCCGGCGCGTCCTCCACCAGGCGCGGCTCGTCGAGGATGCGGGCCATCTCGCTCGCGTCGCCGATGGCGCGGTTCATGCGCTGCATCATGGAGTTGATGTAGTTGAAGCGCATGGAGAGCTGGTAGGTGTAGGAGAACATCATGACGAGCATGCCGCTCGAGATGCCAAACCAGGCATTGCCGCCGGCCACGAAGATCGAGACGACGAGCATGATGACGGTGATGATGCCGCTCGTGGTGAAGCCGCGCTGCATGGTGGCGCGCATGGAGCGGCTTTCGGCGCGCATGGCGTCGAGGTCCGCCTCGTCGAACAGGTCCTTCTCGTAATCCTCCCGCCCGCAGGTCTTGACGGCCAGGATGTTCGTTACGGCGTCCGAGAGGACGCCGGAGAGGTGATTCTGCGCCTTGGCGGTGGCGGCGGAGAGCGGAAGGATGCGCCGGTACATGCGCGTGGCGACGATCACGTACACCACGAGCATGACCGCGAGCGCCGCGGCGTAGGCGGGAACGGCGGGGGCGAGCGCGATGAACGTGCAGGCGGTGCTCGCGATGGTGGGGATGAGCGAGTAGACCACCACGTCGACCATCTGCGTGTAGCCGCTCATGAACTTGCTCGTCTGGCTCACGAGCGCTCCGCCGAAGCGGCTCGTGTGAAAGGTCATGGATTGGTTGGAGAGCGTGTCGAAGCACAGGCGCGCCAGATGGTAGTTACCGTTGATCTGCAGCTTGTAGACGGCGTAGTCCTGCAGCTTGGAGCAGGCCTGGCCCACGAGGTTCACCAGCAGCAGCGCCAGGATGTAGGGGCCGAAGACCTCCCATACCCGGTCCGCCGCGACGGGGGAGGCCTGGACGCGGTCGATGATGAGGCCCATCACCCAGGTGTTCACAAAGATGAGCAGCGCCACGTAGGCGACGGAGGTGAACACCGCCAGGAAGGTCGCACCGGGCTTCATGCGCGTGACCTCCCAGAACCGACGCAGCGTGCGCTGCACCGCGGGCTTCTCGAGTTTCTGTACGTTGCGCTGGGACATGCGGGGCTCCTTGCGTGTTCTTTGCGCGGCGGCTTCCGACGGGCGGCGCCGACCCGTGCGCACGGTGTCTGCAAAAGGTTATCCCTTGAAGTCGGTTTCAGGTCAAGCGCTTTCAGGCATCCTCGGCCCCCGGCGTCCGCTGCGCGTGCGCCCATCATGGGCGCCGGCACGGTTCGCTGGCGAGGCGAGCGCGGCCTCGGTGGTCGAGGGCTTCTCGGCGCACGCGCCGGCGACAGGTGGCCGCCATCCGTCTCCGTTCGCGTTGGAAGGCCGCTGAATCGGGTATCATCCCTCACGTTGTCTACCTACGGAAGGATTGATATCCCGATGAACCATGATGAGCTCCTTGAGATGCTGAGGCGCGCCGGCGTCGAGGTGCCGGGTGGAGATGGTCCGATTGATGTCGAGGCCGAGGTCGAGGAGGTGCCGGCGGACGGCCCCTCCGATGAGCCGGGTTCCGCTGCTCCCAAGTCCGGGTCCGCGCGCGTGCGCAAGCGCGCCGCGCACGCGAAGCGGGAGAAGGGCCGTCGCCCGAAGCGGGCCCCGCACGTCGACATCCCCGTCCCGCCCTTCATGGAGCGCCTGGCGCAGTGGAGCCGCAGGGCGCTTGCGGTCGCGGTCGCGCTGCTGCTCGTCGCGGCAGCGGTGAGCTACTGGTGGTTCCATCCCGCGCTCAACCTTCAAAGCCCACGCGTGTGGAGCTGGATCATCGTGGTCGCGCTCGCCGCCGCGGTCGTCCTCAAGGTCCTCTCCCTGCGCTCCGAGCGCCATGCCGTGCTCTTCGGCCGCCTCGCCCTGCTCCCCGTGGGCATCATCGGGCTTTTCTTCCTGGGCGTCCTGGCGGGCCAGCCGTTCATGCCCGGCAACGCCGAGCGCTACGCGACGGTGCTCAACACCACCGAAGGCGACTTCGCCCAGGATATCGAGGAAGTCGACTACGATGACGTGCCCGTCATCGATCGCGACTCCGCGCAGCTGCTCGGTTCGCGCGCCATGGGTTCCATCCCGGAGTTCGTGAGCCAGTTCGAGATCAGCCCCGCGTACAGCCAGATCAACTACCATGGGCGCCCGGTGCGCGTGAGCCCGCTCACCTACGCGGGCCTCTTCAAGTGGCTGAGCCACCGCTCCGACGGCATCCCCGCCTACGTCCTCGTGGACATGGTGACGCAGAAGGCCGAGGTCGTGCGCCTCGAGAACCCTATCCGCTATTCGGAAAGCGAGCCGCTCGCACGCAACATCGACCGGTACGTGCAGCTCAAGTACCCCACCTACATGTTCGACCAGAAGAGCTTCGAGCTCGACGAGGACGGTACGCCCTGGTGGGTCTTCCCCGTCCAGAAGCGCACGATAGGCCTGTTCGAGGGCACGACGATCCAGCGGGTCGTGCTCGTGAACGCATGCACCGGCGAGACGGCGGATTACGCCATCGGGGACTGCCCCGCGTGGGTCGACCGCGCCTATCCCAGCGACCTGCTCATCCAGCAGTACAACTGGAGCGGGGCCTACAAAAACGGCTGGCTCAAC
This sequence comes from Collinsella phocaeensis, assembly GCF_900119895.1. GTDB lineage: Bacteria > Actinomycetota > Coriobacteriia > Coriobacteriales > Coriobacteriaceae > Collinsella > Collinsella phocaeensis. The sequence goes on from NZ_FQLR01000004.1 coordinate 970,069, forward strand.
TCCTGGCTCGGCCAGCAGGGCGTGGTGCACACCACCCAGGGGACCGATGGCGAGCTCGGGTACAACTACCTGGCCCAAGGCGACGATATCTACCTGTACACGGGCGTGAGCTCGGTGACGGCCGACAGCTCCAACGTCGGGTTCATCCTGGTGAACCAGCGCACGGGCGAGTCCCACTACTATCCGGTCGCGGGTGCGACCGAGGACTCCGCCCAGGCGAGCGCGGAAGGCCAGGTCCAGAACCTCAAGTACCGGGCGACCTATCCGCTGCTGCTCAACGTGGGCGGTCAGCCCACCTACTTCATGGCGCTTAAAGACGATGCCGGCCTGGTGAAGATGTACGCCATGATCAACGTCGAGCATTACCAGAGCGTCGCGACCGGCAGCACCGTCGCCGCGACCCAGGAGGACTACGTCCAGATGCTTGCGACGTCCGGCGCGCTGAGCGAGGAGGAGGCGGCGGCATCCGGCGCCGAGGTCGAGGTACGGGGCGCCATCGCGAGCATCGCGCAGGCGGTGATCGACGGCAACTCGCATTTCTACCTCACGCTCGAGGGCGATCAGGCGATCTACGACGTAGCCTTGCCCGGTCTGGTCGATATCGTCCGCTACCGCGTGGGGGATGCGATCACGTTGGGGTATGCGCCCGCGAGCGGCGGCGAGGACGATGCGGAGGCGGGCGCGTCCGATGTTCGCCGCGTCGTATCCCTCGAGGGCTCCCGTGCGCAGAGCCAGGATTCTGAGGGCGACCCGGCAGCGGAGACGACTGCGGCGGGGGAGGACGGCACCGCTTAGCGCACGGCGCACATCCGCCATCGGGGTCTCACTCGGCACGTCTTCGCTATGGCGATCCTGCATGCGCCCGCCGTGCGAGGATCGGCGCGCGGCAGGTCACGGCCGGCCCGGCACCATCGCCGGGCCGGTTTTTTGTGCGCAGGCGCCCCCTGCATTCCGTGCGCTTTGCCGCAACTTGCCTCGTTTGCATGCATGCCGACGAGGGCCACGGCGCTCGAGGTGGAAAAGCTCACCTGCCGCCCCAACGCGGATACGGGAAGCGACGTTTTGGGCGGCTCCGAAACGCGTATCACCTGGGAGGTCCAGTCGGGTGCGGACGAGGCGCTCGCGGGCCTTTCCCTGACGGTTCCCGAGGGTACGACGTACGAGACGGAGGATCTGCGCCTGACGATGCTTTCGGGCGAGGACCTCATGGAGCGCACGTTCATCGAGCCCAAGATCGAGCAGGACGGGGAGACCCTCCGCCTGACGTTCGACGAACCGGCTCCGGCGGGGCGGTTCTTCCGCCTCGAGGTCTATGGCGTCGTGTTTCCGGCATCCGGCGGCTCGATGCAGTGCGCGGGCACCTATACGCTTGCGGACGGGTCCGAGCATGAGGTTGACGGCATTCCCGTCGTCGACGTGATGGCGGTCACCCCCTTCGATCAGTTCAAAACGTACCTCGAGGAGCAGCCGTGGGTCCAGGCGTGGAACTCTAACACGTTCCTGCGCCTGTTCCTGAACCCCGTCCTGATCGTGAGCAGCCTGCCGATCATCTTCACGGGCTTTCTGATGTCGCTCGCGATCGTGCTCGTGGCGTTCCCCCTTGCGATGCCGTTCGGATTCATGTTCGCGCTCATGCGCATCTCCAAGTCGCGCATCCTGCGCGGTATCGCGGCCGTCTACGTCAACCTCATCCGCGGCACGCCGGCATTCCTGCAGATCTATATCGCGTTCTTCGGTTTGCCGTTGGCGGGCGTCAACATCGACAACTATGCGCTCGGTGTGATCGTGATGGCGATGAACTCCGCGGCCTACCTGTGCGAGATCTTCCGCGCGGGCATCCAGTCCATCCCCGCGGGCCAGTCCGAGGCGGCGCGTTCGCTCGGCATGAGCGCTGCGCAGACCATGGTGTCCATCATCATCCCGCAGACCTTCCGCAACGTGATTCCCACGCTGACGAGTGAGTTCATCCTGCTGTACAAGGACACCTCCCTGCTTGCCGCCGTCGGCGTCATGGAGATTGTCATGTACGCCAAGACCATCGTCGCCACGACCGGCTCCATCACGCCGTATGTTGTCGCGGCCCTGTTCTACCTGGTGGTGACCTTGCCGTTGGCGCGCGTCGTCAGCCTGCTCGAGGCCCGGCTGACGGGCGCCACGGCGGGCACGAACGCCGGCCCCGTCACCAAGCGCCCCGCGAAGAGCGCGGGGACCGTTGTGTCCACGCCGCCCGACCATATCGCCGGCCTCTAGTCGTGGGTGAGGAGAGTTTGCTATGACCGATATGAAGGAAGCCGAGACGGCGAAACCCGTTGCAGCAAGCCAGGAGGCCCCTGTCGTTCAGATCCGCGGCCTCGAGAAGGCGTACGGAGACAACGTCGTGCTGAGGGGGATCGACCTCGACGTGCATCGCGGCGAGGTCGTCGTGGTGCTGGGGCCCTCGGGCTCGGGCAAGTCTACGATGCTGCGTTGCGTCAATCTGCTCGAGACCCCCCACGGCGGGATCGATCGTGGTCGAGGGCGTCGATATAACCAAGAAGGGCGTGGACATCAACAAGGTCCGCTCGACGCTCGGCATGGTGTTTCAGCAGTTCAATCTGTTTCCGCACCTTTCTGCCAAGCGAAACGTGATGATCGCCCAGCAGAAGGTGCACAAGCGGAGCCGTGAAGAGGCCGAGCGGATCGCCGTCGAGGAGCACACCAAGGTGGGGCTCGCCGACCGCGTCGACTTCATGCCGGCGCAGCTTTCCGGCGGCCAGCAGCAGCGCGTGGCCATCGCTCGCGCTCTGGCCATGAACCCGCACGTCATGCTGTTCGACGAGGCGACGAGCGCCCTTGATCCCGAGCTTGTGCGCGACGTGCTCGGCGTCATGCGCGACCTGGTGCACGACGGCATGACGATGATCGTGGTGACGCACGAGATGCAATTCGCGCGTGACGTCGCGGACCGCGTCATCTTCATGGACGGCGGCGTGATCGTCGAGCAGGGTACGCCCGATGAGGTCTTCGACCACCCCAGCTCGGATCGCACGAAAGATTTCCTGGGGCATATCTCATAGAGGTTACCGTTTGCCGCGAAGACCTGCGGCGATGCCCGCATCGTTCCGTTCCTTCATGAAGCAACGCCTCCGTCCGGTCGGACGGAGGCGTTATCGTCGCGTATCGATGGGGAGATGCATGGAGGGCGTCGCGAGCGCTACGCGAAGAGCGCCGACCAGATCAAGATGACGATGAGCACGACCGTGAGGGCGGCTCCCACGGTCAAGCCGAGCTTCATGCGCGATGCCCGGGTCCGGTCGCGCACGGACTGCTCGGCTTCGGCGAGTTGCGCCACCTGGTCCTGCGTCTCGAGGGCCTCGGCCCGATCGGCGGCGAGGGAGGCGGCGATGCGTTCCGTCACCTCGGGGTGCGCATGGATGTCGCGCGCCTGCTCGATCGAGGCGTCGGCGTCCGCCGCCTCCGCATCAGCCGCGGCTTCGGCCTCTTCGCGCTGCTTGCGGGCGCGCTCGAGGTCGCGCAGGGAGTCTTTGAGCTCGCGCTGGCGCGCGGCCGACTCCTTGCGCGCCGTCTCGAGCGCGTCGCGCGCCGCAGCGGTCTCGTCGGAGACCGCGCGGAACTCGGCCTTGGCCTCATCGATCGGCTCTTTGGCCTGGTCGTACACGGTCTGGGCCGCATCGAGCGTCCGCTCCACCTCTTCGCGGATGCGGGGCAGCTCGTCATTGGCCCTTCTCAGCCCTTCGACCGCGTCCGAGATCTCGTTCGCGAGCTCCCCCTCGCGCACGCTGTACACCGCCGAGTTGGCGGACGGGTTGCGCTGGAGCTCGGCGTATTCGGCGCGCAGGGCGCCAAGGCGGTCCTCCGCTGCGTGGACGGCGTGCTCGGCTGCCTCCACGGCGGTCTTGCGGTCCTCGCGCGCCTTGTCGAGCGCGCGCTCGGCATCGGTGAGACGGCGTTTCATGCGCACAGCGGACTCGCGTGCGGATTCCTCGTGCGCCTCGGCGGAATCGAGTGCCGCCTTGAGCCGCTTCTCGGCGGCGGCATCGGCGTCCTTCATCTGGTCGAGCGCCTGCTTGGACTCCGTGATGCGTGCCTCAAGGGCGCTGCGCTCGGACTGCGCCTGGGCCTTCCGCCTGAGGGCCCCCATCTTGCGCTCGTTCTGCTCGGCGACGATATCGGCGAAGCGGGCGGTGACGTCCTGCCGGTACGCAAGCTCACGGCTCTGCTCTTCGATGCGCTGGGCGAGCTCCTCGAGCGTACCGCGAGCCTCCGCATGGGCGCGCTTGGCAGCGCTCACCTCGCGGACGGCGCCGACGCCATGGGCGATGAGATTTCCAACCGAGGACGCCGCCTCGGTCGCGGCCGCGGCCAGGTTGCGGGAGGGCGCGGGCTGGGGCTCGGCGGCGCTTCGGGCGGCTTCGAGAATCTCGGGGGGGACCGATGCATCGGGACCGCCGTCAATGACCTCGAAGCCCTGGGGCAAGGGCTCGGGATCGTCGCCGAAGTTCTCGTATTCCTCGCGGGTGAGGAAGCGCGGCATGGAGCCCGGGTCGGTCTCGTTGCGACCGCAGCCGGAGGCCCCGTCGTGCCCGGGGTCTCCGTCGGGCTGGGGTTCCGGTTGGATGGCAGGGGCCTCGGCCGTTTCGTCGCCGTATGCCTCGGGCTCGTTGGGATCGATGCGGTCTTCACCATGCGCGCCCGGAGGGTTTTCGCAGGAGGCTTGCGGCGCGTCCGCGCCGACCGCTGCGGACTCGTCCTCATCGTTGGGCCGTTCCGTGTCGAAGGTGTCCTGCGAGACGGAACCCTCGTCCGCGGAGGCCTGCTGCTCGATGCGGCCCGATTCCGGTGCGTCTGCAGGGCCTGCCGCGTGCTCCGCCTGATCGATCGCGTCCTCGCTGTCGAGCGGCTCGGTGCCGCGCGCATCGTTCGACGGCTCGGGACGGGCCGCTTCGCTATCGATGCGCGGGGCGCCGTTCTCGCTCTGGACGCCATCGGTGGCGGCGTTTGATGACGGGACCTCGTTGATCGGCTCGGCCGCACCCGGCAACGTCTGCTCCCCATCCATGGCATCCTCCGCTTCGTACCGCATGCGGACGTCTTGCGCCCGCGATTCGTTTGCGCTCTCCATCATATACCCCAGCGAAGACGGATGCCGAGATTCTGCCTCCATTCATCGTCAATACCATGGTCGCGGTTTGGGGCCTCGGAGGGATGGGTTCGTTCGGCACAAGCAATTTCAATGCGTGCGCGCATGCGCGCGAGAAAGGGGTAGGCCAGGGGATACTTCACAGGCAAGACCGTCATCGTCACCGGCGGTGGCAAGGCATCGCTTCAGGACGGGTTCGCAGGTTCCATCGGGTACGGCATCGACATCGCCTTCGCCAAGGAGGGCGCGAACCTGGTTATCACCGGGCGCAACATGGCCAAGCTCGAGGCTGCCAAGGAATCGCTCGAGGCCGCGTACGGCATCGAGGTCCTTCCCGTCCAGGCCGACGTCTCGGCGGGCCAGGACAACGAGACCGTCGTGCAGCGCGTCGTCGACGAGGCGGTCGCGAGGTTCGGGCGCATCGACGCCCTCGTGAACAACGCGCAAGCCTCCGCCTCGGGCGTCGCCATCGCCGAGCACACCATGGAGCAGTTCGACCTGGCCCTGTACTCATGCCTGTATGCCACTTTCTGTACATGCAGAAGTGCTATCCGCACCTCAAGGAGACACGTGGCTCCGTCGTGAACTTCGCATCCGGTGCCGGTCTGTTCGGCAACTACGGCCAGTGCTCGTATGCGGCGGCGAAGGAGGGCATCCGCGGACTCACCCGCGTCGCCGCCAACGAATGGGGCGTCGATGGCATCAACGTCAACATCGTGTGCCCGCTCGCCTGGACCGCCCAGCTGGAGAACTTCCAGAACGCCTACCCCGAGGCGTTCGAGGCGAACGTCCACATGCCGCCGGCGGGCCATTACGGCGATGTCGAGACCGAGATCGGACGCGTCGTCGTCCAGCTCTGCGGGCCCGATTTCAAGTATATGAACGGTGAGACCCTCACGCTGGAGGGCGGCATGGGCCTGTGTCCGTAGGCTTTTCGGGTGCCATGGCTCGGGGTTCACGGGCAGTGTGCCGCATGCGTGGGCGGTAACCCGTTTTGCCCGTTTCGGTCCGAGGCATCGAGAGGTCCAGGACTGTGCAGGGGATGTGCCCGTCCGGCCGCGCGTCGGGCGGGCCTTTCGTCTCTCTTGTATGTCGTCAGCTTGGGAAGCGGATCAAATAGGGGAGGGCATGGTGCTGCGGCGGCCGATGCAGCCCTTATCAAGCCCGCTCTGAGGATCGTGCTCTAGCCGAGGGGTTTGTTGAATAAGAAGAATACATAACCCCCCTGCGTTTCTGGACAAAACTGTCAGAAAATGACGATGGCATGCGGAGCAACGGGGTTATCTTAACGGTATCGCAGTGTATAGATGAACATACGTCGTTTAAATGCAAGGATAAAGCGGCTCTTTTACGCCCGCATAATTGAATTTCCAATTATGAGCACTCTCGCATCGTCACTATCTGGCAAATCTGTCCAAATTATGAGGGGGTTACTAGAAAAAGCATATATACAGACCCCTCAATCCCATGATTTCGCGGTGCGCTTGGGGTGCTGAGGCGATTTCCATCGGCGCGCGGAAGGCCGACTCCCCGATCCAGAGGCCGCGCGCCGCCCATGATGATTCCGAGGCGAAAGCGGCATGCCGAGGGGCGGGGAGGGGTTGCGGGTTGTCGATCCAGGTGCGACATCCGGGGCGATCGGGGAGGGCACCTCTCGGTGCGCCGTCGAACCTGCCGACTTTTTATGCTGCTTGAATCGGGCGATGCGCATCGGGTGGCACCCGATAGTAGAATAGACGGCTGATCGTTCACGGTGCCGCGGATGCGCATCGGTCGCGCGCCGGACGCCGAGATGTTGAGGAGCCGCTTCATGGACCAATCCCTGTTCACCTACGATATCGTCGCCGAGGACCCCAAGACGCATGCGCGCGCGGGCATCCTGCATACGCCGCATGGCGACATCGAGACCCCGATCTTCATGCCCGTCGGCACGCGGGCCACGGTCAAGGGCGTGCCCTGGGAGACGGTTCGCGACCTCGGCGCGCAGATCGTGCTCTCCAACACGTACCATCTCGCCATGCGTCCGGGCGCAGACCTGATCGAGGAGATGGGCGGCCTGCATTCCTTCATGAACTGGCACGGTCCCATCCTCACCGATTCGGGCGGGTTCCAGGTCTTCTCGCATAACGATGCGGTCAAGCTCTCCAACGAGGGCGTACGCTTCATCGCGACCGACTACGACGGCAGCCACGTCTTCTGGACGCCCGAGGACAACATGGCGATCGCCCAGAAGCTCGGCAGCGACATCTGCATGCAGCTCGACCAGTGCCCGGGCTACCCCGCCGAGAAGAGCTACGTCGCCCGCGCCGTCGAGCTCTCCAGCATGTGGGCCGAGCGCTGCTACAAGGCCCATACGCGCCCCGACCAGGCGCTGTTCGGCATCGTTCAGGGCGGCATGCACATGGACCTGCGGCTTCGCTCCCTTAAGCACCTCGAGGAGCTCGGCGACTTTCCGGGCTACGGCATCGGGGGCTACTCGGTGGGCGAGGACCACGAGACCATGTTCGAGACGCTCGCGCCGCTCGTCTCCGAGCACATGCCGCGCCATAAGCCGCGTTACCTCATGGGTGTCGGCAACCCGACGACGCTCGTGCGCGGCGTGGGATACGGTATCGATATGTTCGACTGCGTGCTGCCTACGCGCACGGGCCGCATGGGCACGGCGTTTTCCAGCGAGGGTCGCCTCAACTTCCGCAACGCCCGGTTCGCGCGGGACGCAGGCCCGATCGACCCGACCTGCACCTGCCCGGTCTGCACGGGCGGCTACAGCCGTGCGCATATCCGCCACATGGTGACCACCAAGGAGATGCTCGGCGGCATCCTGCTGTCGATCCACAACATCTACTACCTGCTCGACCTCATGCGCCGCGCCCGTGCGGCCATCATCGAGGGCACCTACGGGGACTTCATCTCGTCCTGGATGGCGAGCCCCGCTTCGCAGGATTACTGATCCGTCTGCCTTTCCGGCTTACCGCCGGCGACGTTCCGCGCGGCCGCGAATGGGCGGTTTCGGCTTCACATCTCGCCCTATATGGAAACGCGCCGCCCCGTCTCGGTTCGAGAGACGGGGCGGCGCTGTCGTAACGCGGGCCGTAGGTGCGTGGTGCCGCACCGGCGGCCCGATATCGCCCTTGGCGTCCGGCGGGGCCGGAGGCGAGCCTCGCTGGCGGATTGCGGCTACTGGTAGCGTAGGCATTCGACGGGATCGAGCCTCGCCGCGCGCCGCGCAGGATAGAACCCGAACAGCACGCCGATGGCGACGGAGATCCCTACGGCGAGCGCGACCGTGACGAACGAGAACGCGGGCGCGAACGTCACGCTTCCCCCGTTGGCGGATAGCGACTGGAGAAGTCCCATGTTGGTCACGACGATCGCGATGCCCCAGGCGACGAGATATCCCATCACGGTGCCGATGATGCCCCCGAGCACGCAGATCGCGATCGACTCCATGAGGAACTGGCGCGTGATGTCGCGGCCGCGCGCCCCGAGCGCGCGCCGGACGCCGATTTCGCGAATGCGCTCGGTCACGTTGGTGAGCATCATGTTCATGATGCCGATGCCGCCCACCAAAAGGGAGATGCCGGCAACGGCGCCCGTGATGAGCTGGAACGCCATGGTGAAGCTCTTAAGCGAGTCGATCTGGGCCTTCATGCTGTAGACCCAGATGTAGTCGTCGATCTCGTCCTCGGGGACGCGCTGCGTCTTCGCGAGGGCGCCCTTGATGTCGCTCACGGCGGTCTCGACGTCGACGCCCTCCCGCACGAAGGCGATCGCCTGGTCGAAGGATCCCTGCGGAAGCCATGAGAGTCCCCGCGCCACGGTCTTGACGGGCATGATCAGGTTCATGTAGGAGTCGTTGCCCACCCCTCCGCTCGCGGCGTCGGCCACGCCCACGATGGTGTAGCTTTCGTTGCCGACCTTGACCTGCTTGCCGATCACGTCTGCGTCGGGCTTGCTGAAGTAGGTCTTGACGCCGCCGCGCTCGATGATGGCGACCCGTGCCCCGCTCGCCTCTTCCTGGGCGTTGAACAGGCGCCCCTCGGTGAGCTTCACCTGCCCGGTCATCTCGAGCATGTGCGCCGAGGTCCCCGTGACGGAGATGGAGATCTGGCGGTCGTCCACGTTGGTCTCGCCGAAGCCCGAGAGGGTGCCCTCGATGAACTCGATGGAGCCGACCAGCTTGCCGAGCTTCTCGATATCGGTCTCCCTGAGCGGGCTCGACGTCCCGATCTGCACCATGCGGGCTGCATTGAGGCCGAGGCCGGAGAGCAGCGTCTGCTGGACGCCGCCGATGAGCGAGGTCATGGCGATCACCGCGGCGATGCCGATCACGATGCCGAGGACCGTGAGGAGCGTGCGTCCGCGGTTCGCCTCGAGTGCGCGGAGCGCCTCGCGCAACAGGTCGCGTACGTTCATCGCGCATCTCCTTTCATGGCGCGGGCGATCGGGATCCCCGCTGTTGGCTGGTTGCCGCCGATGACGCTCGGCGCGCTTTGGGCCTCGCGGTACAGGCGCCCGTCGCGAATGGTCACGCGGCGGTCCGCCTCGGCGGCCACGTCCGCGTCGTGCGTGATGAGCACGATGGTCTTCCCCTGCCGCTTGAGCGTGTGGAAGGTGTCGAGCACCATGCGCCCCGTCACGGAGTCCAGGTTGCCGGTGGGCTCGTCCGCCAGGATGATCGCCGGGTCGTTCACGAGCGCGCGGGCGATGGCGACGCGCTGCATCTGGCCGCCCGACAGCTCATTCGTCCGGTGGTCGTAGTGGTCGACCGGCAGCCCCGTCGCGCGCAGCGCGTGGACGGCTCGGCGTTCGCGGTCCGCGCGGGCGACGTCGGTGTAGGCGAGCGGGAGCATCACGTTGTCGAGCACCGTCATGCGGGGCAGCAGGTTGAAGCTCTGGAAGACGAATCCGATGCGCGTGGCGCGTATCTCGGCGAGCTCGTCGTCGTCGAGCTGCGCGAGATCGAGTCCCTCGAGCAGATAGGTGCCGCTCGTGGGCGTATCGAGGCACCCCAGGATGTTCATGAGGGTCGACTTTCCCGATCCGGAGGGGCCCACGATGGCGAGGAACTCTCCGGGCATCACGGTGAGCGAGATGTCGTGGAGGATGTGGGCAAGGCCCGCTTCGGTCTCGAAGATCCTGTGGATGTGGCGGATATCGATGACGGGCCTGGCGTTCAAGCCCGGTGCGCCCGCCGATGCCCCTGTGAAGGGCGGTGCCGCCGGGCCGGGAGGCACCGCGCCCAAGATGTCGGGAAGCATGCCTACACCGCCATGTCCATGTCGATGTCGGCAGACCCGGACGCATCGTCCATGGCACCCGTGCCGTCGTCGCCGAGGTCCGCGCCGGAGATCACGAGCGTCTCGTCGCCGGTGAGCGGGGAGCTCGCCATGTCGGGGTTGGAGTCGGCGGCCGCATCGGCGGGGCGTCCCACGACGGCGAAGTCGTCGTTCTGCGCGACGACCTGCACGTCGACGCGCTCGTGTGCACCCGTCTCGGGGTCGGTCTCCACCACGACGTAGTAGTGCTCCCCGTCGTCGCTCATGAGGGCGATGGAGGGCACCATGACCACGTCGTCCAGGCGTTCGGTGGTGATCTGGACGCTGGCGGTCATGCCCGGCTTCAGGCGCGGGTCGGGAGCCTCGATGAGGATGTCCACGGCGAACTGGACGGAGCCCTCGGCTCCGTACATGCTGCCCGCGCCGTCTCCGGTCGCGGTCGAGGCGATGCCCGTGACCTTGCCTGAAAGAACGAGGTCCTCGAAGGCGGGGAACGTGATGGAGGCCTGCTGATCGACAGCGATCTTCGAGATGTCCTCTTCTCCCACCTGGATCGTGACTTTCATCTGGGACAGGTCGGCTACCTGCATGAGCGGCTGGCCGTTATCCATGGCCGCAGCGACGGGCGCGCCGACCTTGGCGTTCATGGTTATCACGTTGCCCGTGATGGGTGAGGTCACGGTACGCTGCCCCGCGGCGGCGACCGCGGTGTCGTAAGCGGCCGTCGCGGCCTCGACTTCCAGGGCCGCGGCGTCGACGGCGTCCTGGGAGTACACGGTGGTCTCCTGCCCGGACTCGGGGTCGATCGCGGCCTCGCCGCGCTTGGCTGCGGCGAGGGCGGCCCTGGCCGTCTTGAGCGCGCGCTCGGCCTCCGTCACGGCGCGGTCGAGTTCGTCGTTCTTGATTATCATCAGCACGTCGCCCTTGTTGACCGCTTGGCCGGCGACGACGCGAACCTCTGCGATGGTGCCGCTGGTCTCGGGCGCGATCACGGTGCTCGAGACCGCCTCGAGCGTGCCGGAGGCGTCGATGGTCGTGCTGTACTCGCCGCGCAGGGCGAAATCGGTCACGACGCCGGTGCTCTCCGCGGGCTTGGGGGAGAGGAGCGACACGGCGACGGCGCCGACCGCCAGGACGCCGACGACGACGCCTGCGGCGATGCCGCGGCGGATGAGCTTCTTCTTGCGGCGTGCGGCGCGCCGCGCCTTGAGGGCGGCATAGGCTTCGGCGTCGGACCCCTCCAGGGGGAACGTCGCCTCCTCTCCCGCAGCCGCGTTCGGGGCTTCGGGGGAGATGAGGGGGATGGCGTCGGGCTTGACGGCGGGTATGACGGCTGTGGGCTTATCGGGTCCAACGGGGTCCTGCTCGATGGTCATGGCGCTCCTTGCTGTAGGGGTAGCGGACGTCAGCATCGGTTATAGCGCATGGCGGGGCGGCCGTGCGGAAGGTGACGGATGCGTCATGCTCGCCGCCGCCTGCCCACCGCAGGGCACCGCTCGCCTCGACATTCGAAGACGTTCGCGCAGACGATGCCCTGCGCTTGCGAAGCAGGCCGCGGCGGCGTCTAGGCGGCGTCCTCGCGCAGGACGGCGACGATCGAGCCCATCCGGCTCCTGCGCAGCGCGTACCGGGTCGAGAGCGCGAGCACGCCCGCCACGAGGCAGACGGCGGCCGTCGTCCATCCGAGCGGGATGGAGAAGGCGAGCCCCTCGAAGCTCAGCCGCATGGCCTGATAGATCAAAAACGTCACGCCCGCTCCGAGCGCCAGTCCGATCGCGAGCCCGCGCCACGCGAACGATGCGCACTCGAGGGCGATCATCTTCCAGAACGCGCGGTCTTCCATGCCCATGCTCTTGAGCGTGGCGAATTCGCGCCGGCGCAGGATGATGGAACTCGTGAGCGTGTTGAACACGTTGGCCACGGCGATGGCTGCGGTGATGGCGATGAAGCAGGCGATGAAGAGCTGGACGGTCTCGGCCATGAGCCGCGTGGTGCGGACGTTCTCGGCGTTGTTGGACAGATGGGTGCGGTACCACGCGCTCCCGCTGAGGTCGCCCGCGATGATGGAGCTCATCTCCGTCGCCGCGTCGCGCGCGTTCTCGGCGGCAAAGGAGAGATAGGCGTAGAGCGTGTTGCCGTATGCGCTCTCTTCGGAATGGAAGGCGAAGGGGGCGGCGAGCGAGCCGTCTTCGATGTCGGTGACGACGTCCTCGGTGCCCGCGGCGAGCGCGGGAAGCGCCCACGCGGGCAGTACGAGCGTGGGCCAGATCGAGGCGTAGGCGGCGATGGGGGCGGGGAAGGTCGTCACGATCGCATCCACGGGCAGGTCGTACGAATCAAGGAGCACGTCGGAGAGGGGTCGGTCGAACGTCTGGTATATCGGGTTCCCGTCCTCGTCGTAGCGCTCGATCCCCTCGCTTCCATATCCTTCGTAGTGCGCGATCGGCACACCCTGCTCGTCGACGTCGATCTCGGTGAACATGCCGTTCTCCATGGACGCGATGTGCGTGAAAAGGCGTGCGGTGCCCGTGGATTCGAAGAGGTCGTGCACGGTGTAGCGCTCGCCGTTTCTCGCTTGCGTCCCGTTGAGTGCGACGGCGACGGGGCTGTCGGGGCTGTCGTACCGGGCGCGGGGAAGGTCGTTGGCATCGAGGATTTCCCGCCAGGAGGTCTCGTCCACGAACAGCACGGACAGGGGCGCGTAGACGATGCCGTCGGAGGTCATGCCGCGGTCGGGCATGGCGTATTGGCCGCTTTGCCCGGACAGCTCGTCGTAGTCGACCATCCCCGTCTCGAAGCATCCGTACAGGGAGGCTATCAACATGTAGCCCTCGCCCCGCGCGCCCGCGACGCGCGCGAGCTTTCGATAGGCGGTATCGATATCCGCGAGGCCGTCCGCCGCCGTTTCGTCTGGCTGGAGCAGCCGGTTGAGCGCGACCTCGATATCGCTGCCGCCGCTGTCCACCGCCTGCGTGAGGTAGCCGAGGTAATGGGAGATGCTGCCCGAGATGATGATGAGGGCGACCGACACGGCAAGCGACGCCACGGCCACGCGGCCCTTTGGGGCGGCGCGCGTGAGGTTGCGGTGCGCGAGCAGGGCGGGCACGCCGCCGACACGCAGGCGGTGCGCGTCGAGGAGGCGGCAGCGCGGCAACATGTTCCGTCGCCCCGCGCGACCTTCCGCGCGTTCGCGGCGGGCGGGCCGTACGTCGCGGTTCGCACGGATGGCGTCCACGGCCGAGACGCGGCTCGCGCGCCATGCGGGGATGGCGGCGCTGATGAGCACCGTCACGAGCGCGAGCAGCGCGGAGACGACGAGCGCCGCGGGCTCGACGGAGATGGCGGTGAGCCCCGACCCCTCGAACGCCTGCTGGTCGATGAGCATGCCGACGCCCTCGCCCGCGACGTTGAACACGACGAAGGTCCCCGCGAGCCCGATGGCGAGGCCTGCGGGGATGCCGAGCGCAGAAAGCATGAGCGCCTCGGCGTAGACCGTGCGGCGCAGCTGCCGCCTGCTGGCGCCGAGGGAGGATAGAAGGCCGAACTGCCGGGTGCGCTCGGAGACGGCGATGGCGAACGCGTTGTAGATGAGGGACACCGAGGCGACGACGACCACCGCGGACAGGATCGCAGCGATCATATAGAGGGTTCCCCAGATCGACCGGTCGTCCACCATGCCCTGATAGCGCAGCAGGCTGTCGTGGGTGTACACGGCGGCCTGATCGTCCCCTTCGGCTGCTGCGGGCTGTTCCCGCTCGATGCCGTGGTGCCCGGACGTCGCGCTCGCGTAGTCGGCCGTGAATTCGTCGATCCCGCTGCGGGTCGTGAGGTCGGTGGCGACATAGGCGCTCGTCTGGAGGGCGGGCATGCCGGGCGCGCAGACGAATCCCAGGTAGCCGGGCCCCGACGAACCCCATTGATCGTATGTGCCGTCGTCTTCTGGAGCATGGAACCCCACGACCGTGTAGGAGGCGGGGGCTCCGGGGTCTTTCAGGTATTCGGTGATGACGTCGCCCCGGGCGCTCGTTGCCGTGTAGAGGGGCTCGTTGTAGAGGCAGGGCACCTGGCTGCCCGTCTCGGGGTCGACGAACACGCGCTGACCGAGGGCGAGCTCGATGGTGCTCCCGAGCTCGAGCGTGCCGTCCCAGCTCGCGCAAGGCGCCGTGTCGTCGAGGCCTGTGGAGGGCAGGCCTTCGTAGAGCCAGCCCCCGGTCTCGACGGACTGTCCTTTGAGGTCGAGGTTGAGCACGATCTCGCCCGGCGCGCGGGGGCCGCGTCCGCAGGCGATGTGGGGCAGCGGGCGTAAGCCGGCGACGGCCGCGGAGGTGGGCCACTCCTGTACGCTCAGGTAGCGGCCCCAGTAGCCCTCGAAGCTTTCGGGCATGAGGGCGTCGCCGTGGTGCACGCGCTCGTAGAGCTGCGAGACGCGGGGGTCTTCGCGCAGGCGCTCGAGGCCCGCGGCGTCAAGGTTCGCGAATTCGACCTGCCATGCCCCTTCGGTCATGATCTCGGCTTTGAGCAGACCGGAGTAGAGTGTGGCGACGCTCGTGAAGATGGCGGTGATGAGCGCGCACGACAACGCGATGCCGATGATCGACACGACGGTCCGCGTTCGGTTGAGCTTGAGGGAACGGGCGGCGAGGCGTCGGAACACGCCGCCGCGGCCGTCGAGGGCGGTCATGTTCAAGCCCTCCGCTCGTCGCGGACGATGCGGCCGTCCTCGATGGCTATCACGCGGTCGGCCATGAGCGCGATGTCCTCGTCGTGCGTGATCACGATGAGCGTCTGCTTGAGCTGCCGGTTGGAGGAGCGCAGCAGCGCCATGATCTCGGCGGAGTTCTTGGTATCCAGGTTGCCCGTGGGCTCGTCGGCGAGGATGACGGCGGGCGCGTTCATGAGCGCGCGGCCGATGGCGACGCGCTGCTGCTGGCCGCCGGAGAGCTGATTGGGGAGGTGGTGTTCGCGGCCGGTGAGCCCGAGCGTCTGGATGAGGGAGGCGAGGCGGTCCTCGTTGACGGCGCGCCCGTCCATGAGGACGGGTAGGGTCATGTTCTCGACGACGTCGAGGACGGGGATGAGGTTGTAGAACTGGTAGACGAGGCCCACCTCGCGCCTGCGGAAGACGGCGAGCTCCTCGTCGCTGCGCGCGAAGATGTCCTGTCCCTGCAGGCGCACCGTTCCCGATGTCGGGCGGTCGACGCCGCCCATGAGATGCATGAGCGTGGACTTCCCGGAGCCCGAGCTCCCCACGATCACGACGAACTCGCCCGCATCGACGGTGAAGCTCACGTCGTCGAGCGCGGTGACGGCGGTGGGGCCCGTTCCGTAGACGCGGGTGAGATGCTCGATGGTGAGGATGTTCATGCGCGCCCTTCCGACGATGCTTGTCCTGCCTACGATACTGGACGCACGGGCTTGCCGCTTCGTGACCGCAAGATGACGGTTTGGTCATCCGCCCGTGCGCCCGCGTGCCAAAAGGGACGTACCCTAATGGCACGGCTAAACGTTCGGTATGCCATTAGGGTACGTCCCTTTTGGCACGCGGGCGCCGGGGAAGGGTGTTAGACCACGGTCTTGAAGAACGTCATCTCGAACGCGGCGCCCGTGCGGCTCCCTTTCTCGTCGACGGCGTTCTCGGCGGTCAGCGCGCCGCCCTGAGCGGTAACGAGGCTGCGCGCGAGCGCAAGGCCGATTCCGACGCCGGCGGGGTTGACCTGGGCCTGCTGGGTCTCTTCGGCGGCGCCCCGATAGAAGCGCTCGAAGATATGGGGGAGGTCCGCCTCGTCGATGCCGGGCCCGCTGTCCTGGACGCGGATACGGCAGGCGAGGGCGTCCTCTGTGACCGAAAGGCGCACCGAACCCCCGGCGGGGGTGTGCTCCATGCAGTTCTTGAGGATGTTACCGAGCGCCTCGACGCTCCACGCGAGGTCCCCCTTGTAGCCCGCGCCCTCCTGCACATGGGGCTCGAAGGCGACATCGGCGATGTCGTAGGCGATCGCGAGGGGCTCGAACGCCCGGCGGACGAGCTCGGCCGCATCGACGGGCGCATGGACGAGCCGTATGGCACCGGCGTCGATGCGGGCAAGCTTGAGGAGCGCGGCGACGAGGTCTTCCAAGCGTGCCTGGAGGTTCTGCACGAGGCGGACGCGCTGCGCTATGTCGGCGGTCTCCGGCGTCTCGCCGGCGCGCGTGCGGATGAGCTCCAGCGACAGCGCTATCGAGGTGAGCGGCGTCTTGAGCTGATGCGATATGTCGGCGAGCGAGTCGGAGAGCGCGTGCTTCTCGCGCTCGAGCTCGTCGACGGTGAGGTTGAGGCGGCATACGACTTTGTCCAGCTCGCACGCGAGGATGGCGAGCTCGCCTTCCTCCATCGATCGAAACTCGATGGTACGGTCGCCGGAGAGCGTTCGGTCGAGGCGAGACGACAGCTCGGCGAGCTTGCGGTAGCGCATGCTCGTGTCGATGAGGAACAGGGCGATGAGCGCTGCAGACACGACGGCGACGGTCCCGCAGGCGATGCCGCGCACCCGAGCAAGATTCTCGGAGCCCAGATCGGGGAGCGCGCTCGGAAGCGCGAGGAACAGGACTCCGACCGCCGCGCAGGCGAGCAGCGCGGATGCTGCGAGGGCCCGACGAACCTCCTTGTTTCTCAGCAGCATGGCCGCACCTAGCCCAGGGCCTTGTAACCGAGGCCGCGCACCGTCTGGATCAGACGGGGGTCGCTCGGGTCCTTCTCGATCTTGTCGCGCAGGCGCTTGATGTACACGGAGAGGGTGTTCTCCTCGATGTAGGTGCCCGCATCGTCCCATAGCGCGTCGCGCATCATCTCGCGCGTGACCAGCCGGCCGGGGTTGGTTGCGAAGAGCAGCAGGAGGCGGTACTCGAGCGCGGAGAGGACGATCTCGCGTCCCGCGCGTTCGACGTGGGCGCGGTCGGTGTCCACGGTGAGGTCGCCGAAGCGGACGATGCGCTGGGAGGGCTGGGTGCGCCGGATGGTCGAGGTTACGCGCGCGAGCAGCTCGCGGGGCCTGAAGGGTTTGGGGATGTAGTCGTCCGCCCCGAGTTCGAGGCCAGCAACGGTGTTGCCCTCGTCATCGAATGCGGTGAGGAAGATCACGGGAACCTGGGGCGCGACGCGCTTGATGGCGGCGCACACCGAGAACCCGCTGCCCTCGGCGAGCGTGATATCCAGGAGCACGAGCTGGTACGGGGACGAGCCGTCGAGCTTACCTCCGAGGGCGCGCCTGATCGCGGCTTCCTGGGTCGCCGCGGTGTCCACGCAGTAGCCCTCCTTGGTGAGCAGTTCCGTGAGGGATGCGATGATGATCGGGTCGTCTTCGACCAGGAGGATGCGGTGGGGCATGGGTGAACCTTCCTTAGCCTTCCTTGGTGCCGGTCGCTCGCGGCGCGTCAGCTGTGCGTGATGACGCAGACGCCGACATGCAGCAGCTCATGGAGCTCCGCGGCCTTCTCGGGCGGCAGGTTCACGCATCCGTGGCTCCCCACGCGCGTGTAGGCGGTGGGATCGGAGAAGCTCGAGGCCGCCTGCCAGGAAGCGTCGTGGAGGCCGACGGCGCCACCGATGAACGACATCCAGTAGTCGACGGGCGTCTTGTAGTCCGGCTCGCCGTCCTTGTTCTCGTCGGCGCCCACGAGCAGCGCCCCGCCGCTGTTGGAGTTGATGAAGTAGATGCCCTCGGGCGTCTGGTTGTTGTGGTTGGGGTTGCCGGTGATGCAGCCCGATTCCCAGATGAGGTTGTCGTTCGCATCGTAGTAGCGCACGTGCTGCTCGGTGAGGTCGACGTCGACGTAGGCGCTCCAATCGCGCGCCCCCACGCCGGCGTAGAGGTCGGCCGTCTGCTTGGTGGGCACTTCGATGGTGCCCGTCTGCTTCTCCGCCACGGCCGTCTGGATGAGCTCGGCGAGCGCCGCCTCGTCGCTGATCCAGCCGTAGGTCCCGCCAGAGACGGTGACCGTCTTGCCGTCGGGGCGCGTGTAGGTGCGCTGGCTTCCGGCGGTGTCGAGCTTGGAGACCGCGAGATCTCGGATCCATGCCGCGAGCGCCTCGTGGTCGAGCGTGGGCGAGAGCTGCTCGTCGAAGGTGATCCACTGGGTCATCGTGGCGCCGTCGAGCGTGCCGACCGTCTGGCCGCCCATGGTGAGGTCGACGTCCACGCCAATGATCTGGTTGGCGGCGTCGCAGGCGGCCTGGAGCTCTTCGTCGCTGGCGCCGCCCGCGAGCGGTTCATAGGCGGATTCGTCGATCTGGGCGGTGTCGGACGCGCGCTCGACCGCATCGGCGCAGGCGCTGATGACGGCGTCCTTGTCGAGGCGCTGGTTGCTGCGGGCCGTCGCGACGGTGAACGTGCCGCTTTCCGCGTCGTAGGCGCCCGCGGCGTCGAACGTGCCCGCTCGGCCCTCGTTGAATGCGTCGACGGCAGCCCCGATCGTGGCGGCGAGGTCCTCTTCGTCGAAGGTCGCGCGGACGGATCCGTTCTCGTCCTGCTCGGCGGACGCGAGGGAGCGCACGAGGCGGACGGGCCAGATAAGGGGCTCGTTGGAAGAGATCACCGACTGCGCCTCGGCGGGGGCGTCGATGGAAAACGAACCCTCTGCGGGCGCCCAGGACGCCTGGAAGCCCAGCCCGGTCACCTTGAGCTCGTAAGCGCCCAGCGCGCGCTCCACGGCGGAAGCCGCATCCGATGCCCCCATGAGGGAGACGTCGGCGCCGGCGATGCGCGTGCCGGGATAGCAGATGTTGGAGAACGCCGCCACGCCGCCGACATAGGCGATCGCGATCGCGGCGGCGGTCGCTCCGAGAGCGATCTTCGCGCCTCGCCCGGGGCGATCCGATGCGCTCCGGGCGCCCGCGTGGCGCGCGGCGCCTTCGGGCTGCCGGAGCGCATCGGCGGCGCCGCGCGGACGGCCGGGCGATGTTGTTTCCGCTGCGGGGGAAGCATGGCGCCGAGCAGGGAGCACGCGTGTCGCCGAGGCGTCGGATGCCGGACGCTGCGCATTCGCTGCGCCCGGCTGCCTCGTTGCATCGATGGCGGGAACGCGCCGCGGGTTTACGGCGCCGTTCGCGCCGTAGCGCCCGGTGACGGGACGCGGGGGCTGGATGTTGCGGTTGCTCTCTGAGGGGTTGGACATATACGTGCATCCTCGCTGGGTCTCAATCTCGGAGCGAAAGTCCGGGACATAGGTGGTTCGGTAAGGATTATACGTATCTGCGAGGACAAATGCCGGTCGTGCGCATCTTTCACAATCTTGTCCCGAGGGCGGTTTTCATCAAAGGCCGTTTTGGTAGCCGCGGTGGCCCAGATGCTGGAACTTTGACAAGTCGGAATCGGCCATGCCCTGGGTGGGATCGTTCGCGCGCTTGTCGTGCATGGGGTCGTTCTCGTCGTTCCACAGCCGTTCGGCTACGGGTTTCCATGCGCGCGCGGCCGGCGCGGTCTTGTCGCGCAGCTGCCCTGGGGTCTCCGGCTCGATGAGGTCGGTTGGGCGGGCCCCCGTTTGCGCCACGAGCTCCGGCAGGATGTCGGGGTTCTCCAGCATGGGGCAGGGCATGAGGTGGTTCTTGTTGAAGGGCTGGCCGTCGTGATAGGCCATGAATAGGGGCGAGCGAAGCGCGTCGAGGAGGCTCGCCTCGTGGATGTTGGCATTGCTGTAGTGGATGAACACGCAGGGCTCGACGTCGCCCGCGGCGTTGATGTGCAGGTAGCGCCTTCCGCCCGCGATGCAGCCGCCCACGTACTCTCCGTCGTTTTGGAAATCGAGTGTGAACAGCGGCTTCCTTTCGCGCATCGCTCGCACAAACCGGTACATCTTCTCGCGTTGCTCGGGCGTGGGGATGAGCTCGGGGCCGGCTGCGCTGCCCACCGGCATGTAGTGGAAGTACCAGCAGAACAGGGCTCCCTTGTCGATCATCCAGTCGATGTTCTCCTCGGTCGCCACGGCGTCCGCGTTCGCACGGGTCCAGCAGCAGGAGATGCCGAACGGGAGCCTGCGTTCGCGCAGCAGGTCCATGGCGCGCTCGATCTTGGCGTACGTGCCCTCGCCGCGACGGGCGTCGGTGGTCGCCTCGTTGCCTTCCGCCGAGATGGCCGGCACGAAGTTCGCCACGCGGATCATCTCGTCGCAGAAGGCCTCATCTATCAGCGTCGCGTTCGTGAAGCACAAAAACGCGCAGTCCGGGTGCGCCTCGCAGATGCGGATGAGGTCGCCCTTGCGGACCAGCGGTTCACCTCCCGTATAGATATAGATGTGGCATCCGAGCTCCTTTCCTTGCCGCACGATGGAATCGATGTCCTCGTATGAGAGGTTGAGCGCATGGCCGTATTCGGCCGCCCAGCATCCCGTGCAGCGAAGGTTGCAGGCGCTCGTGGGGTCGAGCAGAATCGCCCAGGGTATGTTGCATTCGTACCGCTCGCGAGCCTTTTCCTGCTCGGGCCATGCCAGAATGTTGCCGTCCACGATGAGCGTTTTGAGCAAGCGGGAGCGCATTTCCGGATTGAGGTCGAACACCTTCATGATCAGGTCGTACCAGTTGCTGCGGTCCTTGATGACATGCGAGAAGGCCGCCCGCTGCGCGGGGAACACCGAAGCGGGGACGAGCCGGTCTATGAGCGCCATGATGGAGTCGAGATGCTCTTCGGGGTTCTCGTCGAGATAATCGATAAGCTTGTTGAGCGCCGCGCGCTCCGCCGCCTGCGTCAGTGCCATGACGTTCCTTTCGCCGGTTGGCGCGTCCCTCCCGCTGAGCTGGGGCGATGGGGCGCGCATCTTCTAACGTTGGCTTGATACTACCCATATGAGTGATAATCTACATCTGACGAATAATTTATATGTCTGTTCAACGAAGACGGGCATCGTGGGGACTAATCGACATCGGATACGGTGTTGACGAGGAGGAAAGATGCATCAGGGTGAGGCGGGGAGGCCGTTCGATCGCCGTGTGGCGCGATCGAGGCGCGCGATCATGGGGGCGTTCGAGCAGCTGCTGTTTGAGCGTCCGTTCGAGAAGATCACGGTTTCGGCGATCGCGCAGCGTGCGGACGTCGACCGCAAGACGTTCTACCAGCATTTCGGAACGATCGACGGATTGCTCTCCGCTCTGGCCGAACGCTGCGTCCAGCAGATCGTCGAGGCGATGGATGAGGAGCTCGACGTCCGTGCGGGGGAAGGGGGTCCGGAGCCGGATGGGGCGGAAGCGCCCTATGCTTCAGGGGGCTCTCCGCGCTCTGATGACGGGCCTCGCGAGATCACCGCCTTCTTCACTGCCGTGAATCGCGTGCTGAGCGTCAACTTCGAGGTCAACCGCAGGCTCGTCGAGTGCATGTCGACGGAGAACATCGTCGAGCGCATTCGAGAGCCGCTGCTGGATAAGCTGTGTGATCGCCACGGCTCCGTGATGGAGCTCGATGGGAGGGAGCTCGGTCATGCCGCGGACTTCATGTTGGGGGGATTGGTGTCGGTATATCGCACATGGGTGCTGAAAGAGGACCGGGAGCCGATCGAGTGCGTCTCCCATCGCATGGAGATACTGCTCGCCGGGTCGCTCCGAGCTTTGCTCGAGGAGGCAGGGGCCAGGTCCGGAGCCGCAGGGGGCGTCTGACCGCACGGCGCGGAATCGCCGGGCGCCCTGCGCTGCAACGGCCGCGTCCGGCGGATGGAATGGGATCTGTAAACGTAGGGCCGGCTCACACCCTCTCGCGCAGGGGAATGTGAGCCGGCCCGGGCAGGTTGGCTAGAGCGCCATCGGGCGGGCGCGGTCGATGCGGGCGAGGCAGTCGTCGCGACCGATGAGCGCCATCGTCTCGCCGAGCGGCGGGCTCACCATGTTGCCGCATTCGGCGACGCGGACGGCGCCGAATGCGAGGCGCTTTTTCACATCGAGCGTCTCGGGCAGGGGCTCAAGGGCGGCGTCGATGGCCTCGGCCGTCCAATCCTCTACCGCCTCCAGCGCGGCACGCGCGGCGTCGAGCACGGCGCCCATGCCCTCCTTGGCGAGGCCCTTTGCCACGGACTTCTCGTCGTACTCAAGGGTCGCGGCGGTCTTGAACACCGGTGCCGCGACGGCGGCGGCGTCGGCGGGCATCTTGGTGCGCGGGCGCACGATGGCGGCTAGGGCGTCGACCCAGGTCTCGTCGGCCTCGAAGCCCTCGTCGATGAGGCCTGCCTCGAGCAGCTCGGGAAGCATGATCTCGTCGGCGAACGTCGCGTCGTCCATCGCGCTGATGTACTCG
Source organism: Collinsella phocaeensis (assembly GCF_900119895.1). Taxonomy (GTDB): domain Bacteria; phylum Actinomycetota; class Coriobacteriia; order Coriobacteriales; family Coriobacteriaceae; genus Collinsella; species Collinsella phocaeensis. Next base: position 992,736 of record NZ_FQLR01000004.1, read on the forward strand.
GCGTTCATCCAATCGAGCTTCTTGGGGTCGAAGGTCGCCGGGTTCTTGGAGATGCGATCGAGGCTGAACTGACTCGCCAGCACGTCGCGCGGGATGACCGTGGTCTCGCCGTCGAGCGACCAGCCGAGCAGCGCCAGGTAGTTCACGAAGGCGTCGGACAGGTAGCCGGCGTCGCGGTACTCCTCAACGGAGGTGGCACCATGGCGCTTGGAGAGCTTCTTGCCGTCGGCGCCCAGGATCATGGAGATGTGGGCGAAGGTGGGGACGGGCGCGCCCATGGCCTCGTAGACCATGACCTGGCGCGGGGTGTTGGAGAGGTGGTCGTCGCCTCGGATGACGTGGGTGATGCCCATGAGCGCGTCGTCCACGACGGTCGCGAAGTTGTACGTGGGGGTGCCGTCGGAGCGGAAGATCACGAAGTCGTCGAGCTCCTTGGCGTCGAAGACGACCTCGCCGTGGACGGCGTCGTTGACCACGACGTTGCCGCGTCCTTCAGGCACCTTGATGCGCAGGACGTAGGGCTCGCCGGCGTCGATGCGGGCCTGGGCCTCCTCGGGCGAGAGGTCGCGGCAGCGGCGCTGGTAGCCCTGGAAGGGATCCTTGCGGGCCTGGGCCGCCTCGCGGTCTTGGCTAAGCTGCTCGGGCGTGCAGAAGCAGGGGTACGCCTTGCCCTCGGCGAGCAGGCGCTCGGCGGTCTGCTTGTAGAGGTCCAGGCGCTCGGTCTGCGCGTAGGGACCGAAGTCGCCGCCGACCTCGGGGCCCTCGTCCCAGTCGAGACCCAGCCACCGCATGGCGCGCAGGATGATCTGGGTGTTCTCGTCGGTGGAGCGCGTGGGGTCGGTGTCGTCGATGCGCAGGATGAAGGTGCCGCCGTTGGCGCGGGCGAACGCCCAGTTATAGATCGCCGTGCGGGCACCGCCGATGTGCAGCTTGCCGGTGGGCGAGGGCGCGAAGCGGACGCGGACGTTAGAGGTCATGTACGGCTCCTCTGCAATACGGATACCAGTTGAACGACCTGCATTATACATGCATCCCGCCGCCGCATGCCCCGCTGCGGGCGCACCTGCTAGGATGGACACACAAGTTCGACTTCGCGCCGCCGCAGCGCGAGCGGGCGTCGCGGGGCGACGCATGAGAGGGGAGAGCGACATGAGGCTTGCGGTGTTCGACGTCGGGGGCACGGCATCAAGTATGCGGCGATGACGGACGGAGAGATGGACGGCAAGGGCGAGGTCCCCACGCCGGCCACGTGCTCGGGTGATTTCCTGGCCGCCATCGAGGGCGTGCTCGACGCCCTGCATGCCGAGGGGGACATAGAGGGCGTCGCCCTGTCGCTGCCCGGCGTCATCGACGCCGAGCGGGGGCTCGTCGTCACGAGCGGCGCGCTGCCGTGCAACGACGGCGCCCGCGCGAGCGCGTGGGAGGAGCGCTGGGGTGTGCCGGTGCGCATCGACAACGACGCGCGCTGCGCCACGATGGCTGAGCTCTCCTGCGGCAATCTCGTGGGCGTCGAGACGCGCGCGGTGTTGGCGTTCGGCACGGGCGTGGGCGGCGGCATCGTGGTCGGGGCCGCGTCCACACCGGACGCAACCTCTATGCGGGGGAGCTCGGCATGATGTTCGACCGCCCCGCGCGGCGCGGCACGGCGCTCGCGGACGAGGGGTCGCTGTCCGTCCAAGCCTCGACCATCGGGCTGTGCCGCCGCGTGGCGGAGGCGAAGGGCATCGCGCGCTGCGACGGTCGCGAGGTGTTCTCGTGGATCGAGGCAGCCGACGAGGTCGCCTCGCGGGTGTTCGCCGAGGTGTGCGACGTCATCGCCGTGCACATCCACAACCTGCAGCGCGCCCTCGACCCCGAGCGCGTGTGCCTGGGCGGCGGCGTGAGCAGGAATCCGCTGTTCGTCGAAGGGGTCCGCGCGGCGCATCGGCGCTTCAACGAGGGGCTGAGCTACGCCTTCCCTGAGGTCGAGATCATGCCGTGCCGTTTCTTTAACGATGCGAACCTCATCGGCGCCTACCAGAACTTCCTCGCGCGCCGCTAGCGGCTGCGCGTGCGGGCGCCGCGCATTTATGGGGGCTCGCGCGCTGGACGGGAAGGACCGGCGTCCGGTGTCGCGCACCGTCCGGGCGCACACCGCATGCGTCCTCGTCTCGCCCCACCCGGGCGCGCCTATCTCACAGCCATTTCTTCCACTTGAAGAACGCCAGCTCGGCCGCGATGATGACGAGGCTCAGCGCGATGACCGTGGCGTACCCGTACTCCCAGCTCAGCTCGGGCATGTTCGAGAAGTTCATGCCGTACCACCCCGTGATGGTGGTGATGGGCACGAAGATGGACGCCACGACGGTGAGGTAGAGATTCGTGGCGTCGCGGCGGGCGTCGGCCCGCGCGTCCTTGAGCTCGATGAGCTGCACGCAGTATTCGCGCAGGTACTGGGCTTTCGCGGACAGGCGCTGCGCCCGCTGGGACAGCGTGTTGAACAGCCGCCGATCGGTGCGGGGGAGCAGCCCGTCGTCGTCCTGCGCGATGGTGCTGGCAAGCTCGTCGAGCTGCTGGTAGGCGCCGTTCAGGCGCATGAGCTCCCTGCGGCGGCGCAGGATGCGGCCGTCCTCGCCGCGCAGGCGGCTCGGCGCGGCGATGATGCGCTCCTCGATGTCGGACAGCTCGCCCTCGACGTCGACGAGGCGCAGGAAGTCCTCGCGGATGAGATGGCGCAGCAGCTCGTAGAGGGCGCGCGGGGCCGACGGGTACGACGAGAGGTCGTCGGTGAGGGCGCCCTCGGCCGTGCCGGAGTGCGCGCCGTCGATGTCGAGCAGCGCGAGGCGGGCGGCGTCGAGGCAAAAGCCGAAGCGCACGCGCTTGCGCGTGGCGCCCGGGGCCTCGGGCAGGTAGACGGAGCCGGCGAAGCACCCCGCGTACGCCTCGGCGAACGTCGAGTGGCTCGTGGCGAGCTCGCGCAGGGTGCGCAGGACGTCCTTGTCCTCGATGCCGAGGCCGTCGACCTCGCCCAAGTCGATGACCTCGATGCGCGCCGCGGCAGCCTCGCGTCCGCTTCTGCGTCCGCCCTTGCGCCCGCTTTCGTCCTCGGAGCCGCCGCCCTTCGCGGCCCGCCGCCCGCGCGGTGCCTCGTCCGCATGCAGCATCGCGTCGATGCGCTCGATGTCCCGCTCGAGGTCGCGGTGCGTCGTGTCCATGTCCTGCCGTCCTCCCTGTCGTCCTGTGGCGCTTGTACCCGTTTTGCCGCGCGCGTCCCATCGGTGCATGTGCAGCTTTGGCAGAGCCTGCGCGCACGCCCGCCCCGGCACCGCGCCGGGCGCTACAATTACCCAGCACACCCGGCGGAATGGTAACGGTCGCCGGGTGCAACACGGAAAGGGGCTTATATGCTAGATCAGATTCGTTCCACCCAAGATGCGAAAACCATGCGGCGTCCCGGGTCGGGCTCGTTCGTGTTCACCTCCGAGTCGGTGACCGAGGGCCATCCCGACAAGATCGCGGACCAGATCTCCGACGCCGTGCTCGACGCCATCCTGGCCAAGGAGGCCGAGCTCGAGGCCAAGGGCTACGTGGCGCCCAACGGCCAGCCCGCCAAACTCGAGAACGTCCGGTGCGCCTGCGAGACCTTCGTCACCACCGGCACCGTGATCGTCGCCGGCGAGATTCGCACCGAAGCCTACATCGACGTTCAGAACATCGCACGCGAGGTCATCCGCCGCATCGGGTACGACCGCGCCAAGTTCGGCTTTGACTGCGACACCTGCGGCGTGCTCAACCTTATCCATGAGCAGAGTCCCGACATCGCGCAGGGCGTGGACGAGTCCTTCGACGCCCAGGCCGGCCGCACTACCGACCCGCTCGACCTCATCGGCGCGGGCGACCAAGGCATGATGTTCGGCTACGCGTCCAACGAGACGCCCACGTTCATGCCCATGCCCCACTACCTGTCCAGCCGCCTGGCGGAGTGCTTGGCCGCGGTGCGCCACGATGGCATATGTCCGTACCTGCGTCCCGACGGAAAGACCCAGGTCACCGTTCGTTACGAAGGTGGGCGTCCCGTCGCGGTGGAGACCATCGTCATCTCCGCGCAGCATGCACCCGAGATCGAGGACATGTCCGTCATCGAGGCCGACATGCGCGAGCACGTAATCTCACCCGTTATGGAGGCCGCTGGCATTTCGTGGGAGGGTGCGACCCTCTACGTTAACCCCACTGGTCGCTTCGTGGTGGGCGGCCCCATGGGCGACACCGGCCTCACCGGCCGCAAGATCATCGTCGACACCTACGGCGGGTACGGCCGCCACGGCGGCGGCGCCTTCTCCGGCAAGGACTGCACGAAGGTCGACCGCTCCGCCGCCTACGCCGCGCGCTGGGTCGCCAAGAACGTGGTCGCCGCCGGCCTCGCCGACCGCTGCGAGGTGGAGCTCGCTTACGCCATCGGCGTCGCGCACCCGCTTTCCATCATGGTCGACACCTTCGGTACGTCCAAGGTCGACGAACAGGTCATCGAGGACGCCGTCAAGGCCGTCTTCGATCTGCGCCCCGGCGCCATCATCCGCGATCTCGACCTGCGTCGTCCGATTTTCGAGAAGACGGCCGCCTACGGTCACTTCGGGCGCGAGGACGTCGACTTCACGTGGGAGCGCTGCGACCGCGTGGACGAGCTTCGCGCCGCTTGCGGCCTCTAGGCATCCGTCCGACAGTTCCTGCAGGCGGTTGCGCCCGTCTGCCGCGCAATGGATCGAAGAGGGCCCTGCACGGGCCCTCTTCTTGTATTCGCGCAGCACGGCGGGCCCCGCTCATCCGTGCGTTCCGGATACGGGCTCTCGGCCCCATGCTTGGCTCCACTGGGGACGCGCCCGCCGTTCGCGACGCGACCGGAGCCGTACCGCCCGCGACCGCGAGCCGTGCACGGTTCCTGCCGCGCGTGGCATCCAGATGGTTTTACGGTGCGCACGCGCGCACGGCCGCATCGGCTCCTGTGCGTGGGCTACTGTTTGGGCTGACGATTCGATTGGGGGGATGACATGGTGGCAGGCGCCGGCTCCGGCCGCCAGGACGCGCTGTTTGAGGACGCAGTTGCGGGGTGCGCCCCGGACGTCCGCGCGGACGCGCTCGCGGGGTTCGCCTCGGTGGTGCTCGACATCCCGACCCGATCGCTGAGCGAGCCGTTCGCTTACGCTGTCCCCGAGCCGCTCGGGCATGCAGCCGCGGTGGGCTCCACTGTTCTGGTGACATTCGGGAGCCGCCCTGCTGTCGGGTACGTCATCGCGCGCTCCGAAGCGCTTGGCCAGCTGAGCGGCGCGGAGGCGCTCGATCCGGCCCGCGTCCGCCCCATCCGCTCGGTCCTGGCCCCGCCCGCGTTCGACGGGCCGTCTGCCGACATCGCCCTGTGGATGGCGCGCGAGTACGTCGCGTCTCCCTCCGAGTGCCTGCGCCTGTTTCTGCCTCCCGGCGCAGCGCCGCGGCTCAAGCGCGGTGAGGACGGGGCGTATCGGCTGGACCGACCGCAGGCGAAGCCGGCGAGCGCGCGATGGGTCTCGCTCACCGAGGAGGGGCGCTCGTTCGTTCCCGATGCCCGTGCGCGCCGCCAGCGCCAGCTCGTCGAGGCGCTCGCGTGCGGTCCGGTGACCACGCGCGAGCTCAACGTGCTCTATACCGACATGTCCGCCGCCATCCGCGCGCTCGAGCGGCGCGGCGTCGTGCGGGTCGAGGAGCGTCGTGCGTGGCGCGGCCTGGATGACGGCACGACGCTCTCTTCGGCGCAGTCCGTCCCCCCAGCCGAGCTCACGCGAGGCCAGCGCGAAGCGCTCGCCGCGATCGACGAGGAGCTCGAGCTCCGGCGCGGCGGGGTCGTCCTGGTCGACGGCGTAACGGGCTCGGGAAAGACGGAGGTCTACCTGTCCGCCATCGAGCGCGTGCTCGCCCGCGGCGAGGGGGCGTGCGTGCTTGTTCCCGAGATCTCGCTGACAGCCCAGACCGTCGGCAGGTTCCGCACGCGATTCGGCTCCCGGGTCGCCGTCTTCCATTCCCGGCTTTCCGCCGGCGAGCGCCTCGATCAGTGGGACATGGTGCGAACTGGGGCCGCGCGCGTCGTCGTGGGCGCGCGCTCCGCGCTATTCTGCCCGCTCGAGAACCCCGGGATCATCATCATCGACGAGGAGCACGAGCAATCTTACAAGCAGGGGTCGAGCCCCCGCTACCATGCGCGCGAGGTGGCGTGCGAGATGGCGCGTCGCCGGGGGATACCGGTGGTGCTCGGGTCGGCGACCCCGTCGGCGGAGGCTCGGTTCCGCGCTGCGTCCGGATCGTTTCGCGGTCAGCCTTGGCGGCTCGTGTCTATGCCCGAGCGTCCGGGCGGGGCCCGGCTTCCGAGCGTCATCGTCTCGGACCTGCGGCGCGAGTTTTCCGGCGGGAGCCGCTCGATGTTCTCCCGTGAGCTCTACGACGGGCTCATGGAGGTCGTCGAGCGACGCGAGAAGGCCGTCATCCTGCACAACCGCCGCGGGTTCGCGCCGTTTCTCATGTGCCGCGAGTGCGGATGCGTTCCCACGTGCCGGCATTGCTCGACGGCGCTCACCTACCACGAGCGGACGCACAGCCTCGAATGCCATACCTGCGGAGCGAGCTACCGCGTCCGTCCGTATCCGGAGCCGGGTTCCGCGTGCCCGAAGTGCGGCAGCCGGTACCTGGCGAAGATGGGTCTCGGTACGCAACAGGTCGAGGACGCCCTGCGCGCCTTGCTTCCGGACGACGTCGCGGTCATTCGCATGGATGCGGACTCGACGCGCGGGAAGGACGGCCATAAGAAGCTCCTGGAGGAGTTTGACGCGGCAGAGTGCGCCGTGCTGCTGGGCACGCAGATGATCGCCAAGGGGCTCGACTTCCCCGAGGTCACGCTCGCGGCCGTCGTCATGGCGGACTATGCGCTGAAGATGCCGGACTTCCGCGCCGGCGAGCGCGCGTTCGACCTTCTCGAGCAGCTCGCGGGCAGGTCCGGCAGGGGAGAACGGCCGGGCAGCGTTATCATCCAAACCTACCTTCCGCACGACCCGGTCATCCGGGCGGTCAGCGCGCACGACCGCTCGGTGTTTTGCGACTACGACGCCGCCCAGCGCTCCGAGGCGCTCTATCCGCCCTATGTGCGGCTCGCGCGCGTCGTGGCCACGGGCAGGCGCGAGGACGACGTGCGCGCCTATCTACGGACGCTGGTCCAGGCGCTGCGACCCGACCTCGCTGCGTCCGCGGGGAAGGCCGGCGACGCCATCGACTCGTCGTTGCCGCAGGTGCTCGGACCCGTACCCTGCGTCATCGAGCGCGCGAACGACCGGTTCCGGCATCACTTCCTGATCAAGGCCGCCTTGGATTTCGACCTTTCCGCCCCGCTGGCGCGTGCGCTCGCCGGCCATCCCGCCCCTATCGGCGTCAGCGTGTCGGTCGATGTGGACCCCTACGACCTTATGTAGCCGAGCGGTCATGCGCGCTCGGGGCGGCCGAGCGGGTAATATAGACCGAGAGAGAACACACGCGCCGCAGGGTGCTCGCGAAAGGAATCTTGTAATGGAAATCAACGGTATCGTGCTGTCCCCCGATCCCCGTCTTCGTCAGGAGTGCGCCCGCATCGAGGAGATCACGCCCGAACTCCGCGCGCTCGTCGATCGCATGAAGCGCCAGATGTTCGAGAACGGCGGATGCGGCCTCGCCGCCCCGCAGGTGGGCGAGCTCATCCAGCTCGCCATCATCGACACCGAGTACACCGATGAGAGCGATTACGACCCCTTCGTGCTCATCAACCCGACGATCGTCGAGGCGTCCGACACCCTGCGCCCGTTCTCCGAGGGCTGTCTGTCGATCCCTGGCATCAACTGCGAGATAAGCCGTCCCGACCGCGTGGTCGTGGAGGCGAACGACCTCGACGGCAACCTCATGCGCTATGAGGCCGCCGGCGATCTTCTCTGCGTCTGCCTGCAGCACGAGATCGACCACCTGCACGGCAAGACGATGTTCGAGCGCCTGTCACCGATGGCCCGCATGCGCGCGATGCGCTCCTATCAGGATGCGCTGTCGCGCGGTGCCGTCCCCGGCGAGACCGACTAGGTGCCGTACCCGTTGGCTCCGCGCACGGCGCGCCAAGCGCGCGATCGCCCGCTCGCGGGGCAGCTTCGCTCAGGGAAGGAACCCTCTATGCGTATCGTTTTCATGGGAACGCCCTCGTTTGCGGTCCCCTTGCTTCGCAAACTCGCCCGCGAGCACGACGTCGCGCTCGTCTGCACGCGCCCCGACGCGGTCAGGAGCCGCGGCAAGAAGCTCGAGCCCTCTCCGGTCAAGACGGCGGCCCTCGAGCTCGGACTTCCCGTGCTCGAGGCCAACCGCATGACGCCCGAGGTGCAGGACCGGCTGCGCGCCGTGGAGGCCGACGTCTTCTGCGTCGCCGCATACGGCTGCATCCTTCCGGACCCCGTTCTCACCATGGCTCCGCTGGGCTGCGTGAACGTCCACGCGTCGCTGCTGCCCCGCTGGCGCGGTGCGGCGCCGATCCAGCGCTCCATCCTTGAAGGCGATGCCGAGACCGGTGTATCCATCATGCGCATCGGCCACGGCGTCGACACGGGCGCCTATTGCGCCCAGGCGTCCTGCGCCGTCGCCGGAAAGACCGCCGACGAGCTCACTTCTGAACTCGCGGAGCTCGGGGGCGATCTGCTCGTCGAGACCCTGCCCGCCCTCGCCGACGGCACGGCCGTCTGGACCGAGCAGGACGAGGCGCTCGTGACGCATGCCGCGAAGATCTCCAAGGCCGAGCTTCGACTCGATCCCGCTGCGAGCGCGACCGACAACGTGCGTCGCGTGCTCGCATCCTCGGATGCCGCACCGGCGCGCTGCGAGATCGCCGGCAGGCCCGCGCGCGTCACTGCTGCCGCATGTGGAGCGGGGTGCCCGGACGTCGCCCCCGGCGAGCTCGTCGTACAGGCCGGGCGGGTGTTCATGGGCTGCGCCGACGGCTCCCTTGAGCTTCTCTCCGTCAAGCCCGACGGCAAACGCGAGATGGACGCCAAGTCCTGGGCTGCCGGTCAGCGCGGGGAGCGCGGTGCCTGGGGTCGTCTTGAGTAAGGCGGCCCATCTGTCCCGCGGGCGCCGCGCCGCTTTCCGGATCCTCTCGTCTGCCCGTGAGCGCGACCGGTATGCGCGCGAGCTCGCTTCCGAAGTCTGCGCCGCCATGGGGCTCGAGGCGCGGGACGCCGCCTTCGCGCGCAGGCTCGCCCTGGGCGCGACGGCGGCGTGCGGCTGTTTGGACGATGCCCTCGACCGCGTGCTCGACGATCCGCGCGCCCTCGATCCTGAGGTGCGCGACGCGCTGCGCATCGGTGCGTATGAGCTGCTGTATCTCAAGACGCCGCCCCAGGTTGCGGTCAGCCAGGGGGTCGAGCTGGCGCGCGCGGCATCGCGCGGGGCTGCTGGACTTGCCAACGCCGTGTTGCGGCGCGTGGCGGAGGATTCCGTCGCGTTCCTCGATGCGGGCGACGTTCCCGAGCGGCACCGCATCGCGGTCTCCCGCGCTCGGCGCGCCGGTCTTCCCACATGGCTCGTGCGCAGGATCGTCGATTCGCTGGGGGATGAGCGCGCGGACGCCACGCTTGCGTCGCAATTCGAGCCCGCGCCCATCGCGGTGCAGGTCAACCCGTTGCGCGCCGAGGGCGCTGCCGTCTCGCTGCGCGGGGACGGCGCCCGTCCGTTGGGGCTGCCCGGTTCTTTTGCCGTCGAGCGCGTGGCCGAGCTCGTGCGCTCGGGCGCGTTCGCGCGCGCGGATGTCGTCGCGTCCGACTACCATGCGCAGCTGATCGCCGCCGCCGCCGTGCGTCCGGGGTCATGCCTGGAGGTGGGTGCCGGCCGTGGAACCAAGACGTTCATGATGATGGCGCACGCCCGCCGCCGCGAGGTGGACCGCGTCCATATCGCTCTCGATCTGTACGAGGGGAAGTGCCGCGCGAACGAGCAGCGCGTCGCATGCTCCGGACTGGGTTCGATCAAGGCGGTTTCAGGCGACGCCACCGACCTGGACGCATGCCTGTCGGGCATCGATGCGGAGGCGGGCCGCCCCGTCCTGTTCGATACCGTGTTCGTGGACGCCCCGTGTTCGGGGACGGGCACCATGCGCCGGCACGGCGAGATTCCCTGGCGCCTTGCTCCCCAGGCGTGCGATGTCGAGCTGCCCGGCCTGCAGCTCGCGATGCTGCGCGAGGCCGCCGGCCGCGTCGCTGCGGGAGGCGAGCTCGTCTACGCCACGTGCTCGGTGCTTCGTGCGGAGAACCAGGGTGCGGTGGATGCGTTTCTCGCTTCGCCGGAGGGGGAGGGCTTCGCGCTCGCCCCGCTTTCCGGTGCGTTGCGCGGCGCGGGTCCCGCTTATGGCGCTGCCGTCTGGGACCTTGCCGCGTGCGAGGATGAGCGTGGGCTCTTCCAATCCCTTCCCGTCTGCGGCGGTTTCGATGGCCATTTCTGCGCACGCTTCGTGCGCGTGTAGGCCGAGGCCGGACCCGTCGTCGCTCGGACAGCTCGGTATCGACTCGATTCATGGAAGGACCCGGTAGCGGCCTATGTCCGTTACCGGGTCCTCTTGCATCGACGGGGCCGTCGGGATGCGACTTTGTCCCTTGCGCTACGCGTTCGGGCAACTCTCGCACCCGCACCCGCCGCTGGTGGCCTCCGTGCAGGAGCCGCCTCCGCGCTGGTCGGTGTTGTAGAAGCCGCTGCCTTCGAACTTGATGCCGCTCGCGCTGAAGACCTTCTCCGACGCCCCGCCGCAAGCGGGGCACACGACCTCGGGACGCTCGGTCATCCCGTGCTCGACCTCGAAGATGTTGCCGCAGCCCGTGCAGCGATAGTCGTAACGTGCCATCTTGCTTCCTTCTCGCTCATGAGCGCCCCCGGACCGCCTTGCGGGCGGGGGGCGCTCGTTCAAACCGTTCCTACTCTACCCGAATTCGGGCGCTCGGTGCGCGGCGCGCGGATCAAGATGCGATCGAGCGTCCGGTCTCCATGAGCATATGCGCGACCGCGTCGACGGCGTCCTCGATATCGTCGGCGTCGGCCTGCCAGGACCAGTTGCGCTCTGCGACGCCGGGAACGTTCATGCGCGCCTCGTCACCCAGCATGAGAAGGTCCTGCAGCTGCATCATCACGACGTTTGCCGCGCTCTCGAGCGCATGCCGGACGATCTCGATACCCAGGTAGCGTGCACCGGGAACGGTTCCGTCGGAGCAGAACGCGCGCTGGCAGAAGCCCACGAGCGTCGACGTGTCGTGCGTCGAGGTGTAGAGCACCTTTTCCTTGTGCGTGCAGATCTGCTGGCGGATGTCGTTGTCAGCGAACTCGAGGACGTCCATGCCGGGGAATCCGCAGCTTGCGCAGAGCGCGCGGACGCCAGGGGTCAAAAGGCCAAGGTCCTCTGCGATGAGCGGCAAGGGGCCGAACTCCTCGTAGGCCCGCTCGAACAGCTCGATCCCTGGGCCGGGCAGCCAGCGTCCCTTCGTTCCGTCCTCGCCCGCGGGGATGCCGAAGTAGTTGTGGAATCCCAGGAAATGGTCGAGGCGAACCTGGTCGTACAGCGAGAACGAGCGCTTGAGGCGCGCGAGCCACCATACGTAGCCGTCACGTCGCATTTCGTCCCAGCGATAGGTGGGGTTGCCCCATACCTGGCCGGTTGCGGAGAAGCGGTCGGGCGGGACGCCCGCGACCTCGTAGGGCATGCCGTCACGTCCGAGCGAGAACATCGTCGGCTCGCTCCAGGCGTCGGCCGAGTCGTCGGAGACGTACATCGGGATGTCGCCGATGACCTGGATGCCGTGCGCGTGTGCGTAATCGAGCAGATCGCGCCATTCGGTCTCGAAGCGGAACTGGGCGAAGGCGTGGAACTGGGCACGCCGCGCGAACCGCTCGTCGGCGAATACCGCGACATCGTAACGGCGCAGCTCTTCAGGCCACTCATGGCGCGATGAGCCCTTGAAGTGGTCCTTCACCGCCATGAAGGCGCAGTAGGGGTCGAGCCAGCTCTCGTTCTCGAGTGCGAACTCGAAGAACGCCTTGGACTGGAACCCTCCGTGCGTGCGGAACGCGGCAAAGTCGTGGTTCAGCGTGCGCGCGTCCTCCTCGAGCAGGGAGATGTTGCCGGCGAACGCGGAGGGGCCGGCATAGGGCGACCCGTACGAATCGGTGGGGTTGACGGGTAGCACCTGCCAGTACCGTACGCCCATGCGGGCGAGCTGGTCGACGAAGCGCCGCGCGGGGGCGCCGAGGGTTCCGGGTCGTCCCGACCTGTTGGGAATCGAGGTGATGTGGCACAGCACGCCGGCACCTGGCTCCATGGGCTTCTGGAGGCGCCGCTCGCGCTGGGAGTACACGACCGAGCTGCCGAGCGGCCACAGCCGGACCTCGGCGCAGCCGTCGGCTCCGCGCTCGAGCTCTGTACCGGAGATGACATCGACGGCGTAAGGGTTCTCGACGGGAAGGCGCACGGTGCGCGTGTTGGAGAGGCTGCGGTTGAGGAGGAGCGAAGCCATCTCGCCCGACGCGCCGCGGCGCCTCAGGCAGAGGACGTCGTCGTTGAGCGCGCTCGCCTCGAAGGTGCCCTCGGTGAGGAAAGGCAGGGCGCGCCGGAGCATGATGGCGTTGCGCACCATCGTCAGCATGTCGCGGTCGCGAATATCCTCGAGCTCGGGCAGGGCGCGGCGGTTGCCGGGATCGGAGAGCCCCTCGAGGGCGAACTCGTCGCCGTAGTAGATGGAGGGGACGCCGGGAACCGTCATCTGCATGAGCGTCGCGAGCCAGAAACGGCCCTTCGCAAGCCCCATCGAGTTCTCGTCCAGGCGGAAGCGGCCGCGCTCGGCCTCGTGCACCTGCGACTCGTCGGGACCTCCGCCGAGCACGGAGGCGATGCGGGGTTTGTCATGGCTGCCGAGCAGGTTGAGGGCGCAGGCGAGCGCCTCGGGCGGATAGTTCTCGCGCAGGCACTCGAGGCGCTCCGCCGCCTCGTAGGCGGTCTCGCCGTAGACGAGGAAGCCCAGGATGGCGTCGCGGAGCGGGTAGTTCATGGCGGAATCGAGCTCGTCGCCCAGCAGGTATCTGCGGAGCTTGCCGTAGCTCGACTTGTTGGAGGCGTCCTCCCAGACCTCGCCGAGCAGCAGGCCGTCGGGAACCTCTTCGAGGACGGAGCGCTTGATGTCCGCGATGAGGCCGTCCGACAGCTCGTCGGCGACATCGAGGCGCCATCCCCGCGCTCCTGCACGCAACCAGGTCCTGATGACGCCGTCCTCGCCGAGCAGAAGCTCGCGTACGCGAGCGGAGTTCTCGTTCAGGTCGGGCATGTTGGTGATGCCCCACCAGCAGTCGTAGGTCCCGTCGTCCTTGAACAGGTACGCGTCGCGCCAGGGGGAATCCTCGGACTGCCATGCTCCGACTTCGGGATAGTTGCCGTAGCGGTTGAAGTAGCGGGAATCGTCACCGGTGTGGTTGAACACGCCGTCGAGGATGATGGAAATGCCGTGTTCGCGGGCGTCTGAGCAAAGCCGCTCGAAATCCTCCTTCGTGCCGAGCATCGGATCGATGCGCAAGTAGTCCCCCGTGTCGTAGCGGTGGTTGCTTTGGGCCTCGAAGATGGGGTTGAGGTAGATGGCCGTGACGCCCATCTCCTGGAGCCGATCCAGGTCAAGACGGATGCCCTCGAGCGACCCTCCGTAGAAATCCCAGGTTCGTATGGCTCCCGTCTCGTCGCGTTCGTAGACGGGAGGCGTGTTCCAGTCCTCGACGATGCGCTTTCCGGGGCCGCGTCGGTCCCGGGCCAGGGCCGCCTCGCAGCGCTCGCGCCAGCCCGGATCGCGGCGGTAGCGGTCGGGGAAGATCTGATAGACGATACCGTGCTCGTACCATGAGGGGCGTTGCGCGCGATGGCGGTAGACCGTGATCTGGAATGAGGGGACCTCGGGGTAGTCGTAGGTAACCGAGAGGCCTCCGGTGCGACCCTGGCGCGCTCCGACGTAATGCATGCGCCCGGCGGTGTCTTTGACGTGGAAGCAGTACCAGACGAGCTCCTGCTCGGCGCAGTCGATGGTCGCCGAGAGCGTGGCGTCGTCGGTCGCGTCCATGGGAACGAAGCGCTCGCCCTCACCGTCGACCCAGATGCGGACGCGCGCCTCGAGGGCATGGGCGTCCGCATCTTCGACGTGAAGCGCGAGGCGCACGGCGGTACCGACCACGACCGCTCCAAAGGGGGTGCGGAAATCAGGACGGCGGCTGTTGTGCAAAAGGTTCATGATGGCAAGTCCGTTTATCGTTCAGGTCCGTGTCGCGGATGCGAGTATCACCTGATAAGTATAGGGGAGATGCATCGGATGTGCTCAGGTCCATGCATAAGGAGGCGGGGAGGCCGCAAGTGGGCCTCCCCGCCTCCGTGCCCGGGATGGAGGGCGGTCTATTTCGTCTTGCGGCTGGCTCCGCGGCGGACGTGGGGGACGCGCTTGTCGATCGTGGCACTCGGGGCTTCGGGCGCCGCATCGGAGACTTTGGCCGCAGCGGGGGCGGCGGCTGTCTTCGCCGCGGCCTTGGGCGCGGCAGGAGCCTTCTGGGCCGCGGGGGGCTTCGGTGCGCTTGCGGTGGCGGAGTCGGCCGCCTTCTTCGCCGTGGCCGCCGCACGGCGAGGCTTGGCCGCGGGCTTGGCCGCCGCCTTGGCCGCGGGCTTGACGGCCTCAGCCTCGGCGACCGGCTTGTCGGCCGAATCGGTCGCGCCGGCCGCTGTCTTCGCTTCGGTCGTGCGGGCGGTCGCAGCCTTCTTCGCGGCAGGGCGTTTCGCGGGCGCTATCTTCACGGGCTCCGCCTCGGCGCCCTGGGCGGCGGGGGCTGCGGTGCCGTCCTCGGTTGCCTTGGGCGCGCGCTTTGAGGGAGTTTTCCTCGCGGGCGCCTTCTTGGCGGGCGCGGTGTCGGCTTCCTCCGCGGGCTTGGTGGCGCGGGCGGTCTTGCGCGCCGTCGGCTTCTTCGGTTCGGCGGCATCTTCGACGCCTGCGGGTTCGGCAGCCGCGGGCGCCGCGACCTTCCTCGTGCGCGTCCGCTTGGGGGCAGGGGCCTTTTCACCGGCCTCTTCCGTGCTCTTCTGAGCCTTGGTCCTGGCTGGCGTCTTCGCTGCGGTCTTGGTTGCAGTCTTGGTTGCGGTCTTGCGCGGGCGCGCGGGCTTCTTCGCCGGCTTCGCGGCGGCTTCCGCCGCTGCCGCCTGCTCGGCGAGCAGCGCCTCGACGCCGGGTCGCATGTCAGGCCGCAGGTCGAGATAGAGGTTCATGTAGTCGCCGGCCGAACGCGTCCAGCTGAAATCAGCCTCCATGGCCTGCGTGACGAGCGCATCCCAGGCGGCGCGGTCGTCCCAGAACAGACGGGCGGCGCGGAACACCGCGTCTCCCATCTCATCGCCATTGAAGTGCGTGAAGGAGAAGCCCGTGCCCTCGCCGGTGTACTGGTTGTAGGGGGTGACGGTGTCCCTCAGGCCACCGGTCTCTCGAACGATGGGCAGCGTGCCGTAGCGCATGGCGATGATCTGGGAAAGACCGCAGGGCTCGAAGAGCGACGGCATGAGGAACATGTCCGCGGCGGCGTACATGCGCTGGGACAGCGCGGGGTCGAACTGGATGCGCGCGGCCATCTGGCCCGGATAAGTGCGCTCGAAATAGCGAAGCGCCTCCTCGTAGTCGTAATCGCCGGTTCCCAGGATCGCCACCTGGACGCCGCCGGAGAGGATGCGGTCGAGTGCGTAGGTGACGAGGTCCATGCCTTTCTGGCGCGTGAGCCTGGTGACCATGACCATGAGCGGGCGGTCGTCGCGGACCTCGAGCCCGAGCTCGCGCTGGAGGGCGGCCTTGCAGGCGGCCTTCCCAGAGCGGTCGGCGACGGTGTAGGTCGCCTCGATGCGCGGATCGCTGGCGGGGTCGTTGCGCACGACGTCGATACCGTTCAGGATTCCGTGCAGGATGTCGCGGCGGCGGCGGAGAGCCCCGTCCAGGCCCTCGCCGTACTCGGGCGTGCAGATCTCGGCGGCGTAGGTGGGGGAGACGGTTCCGATGGCGTCGGAGTAGTTGATGGCCCCGAGCATGTAGTTGATGGAACGGTCGTCGCAGCGGAGCTGCCGAACCGCCGGCTCGATATGCGACAGGCCGAGGACGTCGCCGAGCAGCATGTCGGTGAACTGGCCCTGGAAGGCGATGTTGTGGATGGAGAAGACGCACTTGACGTTTTCGTAGACGGGCAAGCCCTGATAGAACTCGCGCAGGAACACGGGCGCGAGCGCGGTGTGCCAGTCGTTGCAGTGGAGGATGTCGCACGTAAAGCCGTCGGGAAGGTACTGCAGGCTCTCGCAAACCGCCTTGGAGAAGTAGGCGAAGCGCTCCCCGTCGTCGAAGAAGCCGTACGGGTAGCTGCGACCGAAGTAGCGCTCGTTGTCGATGAAGATGTAGGTGACCCCGTCGTGGACGAGGCGCTCGAGCCCACAGTACTCGTTGCGCCAGCCGAGGGGCACGTAGAACTCCCCGACGTGCTCCATCTGGGCCTTGTACTCATCGGCAATCGTGGCGTACTTCGGGACCATGACGATGACGTCGGCCCCGGCGGCGTTGAGGGCTGAGGGCAGCGAGCCGGCGACGTCGCCGAGTCCGCCGGTCTTCACGAAGGGCGCCGCCTCTGCGCTGGCGAAGACGACACCCAGGCGATGCGGTGTGGTGTCTGGCATGTGAAGTCCTTTCACGGTGGATATGAGGAAAGCCGGCGCCGTCGCTACCGGGGGCGGTGCGACGGCGCCGGCTGCGTTCGCGGCGTTGCCGCTGCGGCTAGTCGATGATGACCGTCTTCTTGGCGATCACGGGCGCTTTGGCGACCACCAGGGTCGCATCGGGCGTTCCGCGGAGCTCGGTGCTCGCCGGGACGACGTTGTTCTTGTCGATGATGGCGTTCTCGACGCGCGCTCCGGACTTGATCACGACGCCCTGCATCACGATGCTGTTCGTGACGCTCGCTCCATGCTCGACCACGACGCCGCGCGAAAGGATCGAGTTGCGGACGGTGCCCTTGATGGCGCAGCCTGCGGAGATGAGCGAGTTGCAGACGACGCTGCCGTTGGTGTACTTCGCCGGGGGAGCGTCATGGGCCTTGGTGAGAATCGGGCGGTCGGGGCAGAAGAGCTTATCGTTGAGAGCCGGGTTAAGCAGATCCATCGAGCGCTGGAAGTAGGACTCCTCGTCGAAGATTCCGAGCGACAGGCCCTTGAACTCGTAGCTGCATACATCGATGCGGCCGAATTCGGGCTCGAGCGCATGGAACAGGTCGAGGTAATCCATCGCACCGCAGCGGTCGATGATCTGGAGCAGCACCTCGCGGTTGATGATGGCGCAATCAAGGAACTTGTTGTCCCCGTAGCAGCATCCGGGGTGCAGGGCCTTCACGCGGCCGGCCTCGCCGATCTCGAGCGAGGTGACGTCCTCGTCATGGGCGCGCTCGGCCTTGGTGTAGACCATGGTCGCGTGGGCGCCGGAGCGCTCGTGGGCCTCGATGATCTCGGCGAGATCGAGGTTGTAGATGATGTTGCAGCCCATCATGACGACATAGGGCTTGTCGGAGCGCTGGAACAGCATCTTGTTGGAGATGATGTCGCGGAGCAGGAAGCACATGCCCTCCTTGGAGGACCCGAAGGCGTTGCCGGGCAGCATGAACAGGCCGCCCTTCTTGCGGTCGAGCATCCAGTCGCGCCCGCTGCTCAGATGATCGATAAGGGCGCGGTAGTTGCCCGGCATGACGATGCCGACGGTCTTGATGCCGGCGTTCGCCATGTTGGAGAGCGGGAAGTCGACGAGGCGATAGCGACCGAAGATCGGCAGCGCCGCGAAGGGGCGCTCGTCGAGCAGCTTGGTGCGGGTGCGGCAGGTATAGTTCGCGGTAATGTAACCGAGGGCCTTACGGTTGATCATCGGTTCATTCCCCCTTCCCGATGACGACGTCGTTTCCGACGACGGCGGTGTCCTTCGTGGCGTCGACGCTTCCGAGCTTCACGCCCTCTTCGACGACGGAGTTCTCTCCCAGGATGGCCCGCACGACGTGCGCGCCGGCCTTCACGCGCGCTCCCGGCAGGAGCACGGAGTCCTCGACCACGGCGCGCTCGTCGACGACGGCGTCCGTGGAGAGGATGGAGTGCCGCACGGTGCCGAACACCTTGCAGCCGTTGGAGATCAGGCAGTCGTCGACGCGAGCCTCGGGCCCGATGTAGTGCGGGGGCCGGGTCGTGATGTTGCTCATGATCGGGAAGCTCTTGTCGTAGAGATCGAACTCGGGGTTCTCGCCGAGGAGGTCCATGGACGTCTCGTGGAAGCTCGAGATGGTGCCGACGTCCTTCCAGAAGCCGTGGAACTCGTAGCAGTACAGGCGCCCGTCGTTCTCAAGGAGCTTGGGGATGATGTCCTTGCCGAAGTCGTGGCTGCTGCGGGCGTCCAGCGCGTCCTCCTCGAGCGCGTTCAGCAGGACGTCCGTGCTGAAGATGTAGATGCCCATGGACGCCAGGTTGGAATCGGGCTTCTCCGGCTTCTCGGTGAACTTGACGATGCGGTCGTCATCGTCCTTGGTGATGATGCCGAAGCGGCTCGCCTCCTCCCAGGGCACGGGCATGACGGAGACGGTGAGATCGGCGCCGTGCTCGATATGGCTCTTGAGCATCTTGCGGTAGTCCATGCGGTACAGGTGGTCGCCCGAGAGGATCAGGACGTACGCCGGGTCGTGCTCGCGGATATAGCCGATGTTCTGCGTCACCGCGTCCGCGGTCCCCGCGTACCAGCTTCCGCCCTCCTGCGTGGCGTAGGGGGGCAGGATGGAGACGCCCGCCCCGCGCTCGTCCAGATCCCAGGCCTCACCGGATCCGACGTAGTTGTTCAGCAGGTACGGGCGGTACTGCGTGAGCACGCCGACGGTATCGATCCCCGAGTTGGAGCAGTTCGAGAGCGAAAAGTCGATAATCCTGAACTTTCCGCCGAAGCTGACGGCCGGTTTGGCGATCTTGGAGGTGAGCGCCCCCAATCTGCTTCCCTGTCCTCCTGCGAGGAGCATCGCGATGCATTCTTTCTTGCTCATCGAATTCTCCCTTGTGTCCGTGCTTCAATACTGTGCTCAAGGGTGTCCTCGGTCCGCGCCGCGGGCGCCCGTGGTGCCATGGCTTTGCGCTAGGCGTGCCAGATCTCGTCTCGGTACTGGCGGATGGTGCGGTCCGAGGAGAAGTGCCCCGAGTTCGCGATGTTGGCGAGCGCCATGCGCTGCCAGGCGCGCGTGTCGTCGTAGCTTGCGGTCAGCTCGGTCCACGCGCTCATGTAGTCCGCGAAGTCCGCGAGCACGAAGTCGTAGTCGTTGTTGTTCATGAGCTCGGCGTGGATGGACTCGAAGTTGCCCGACAGACGGCTGTAGGTGCCGTCGGTGAGGTGGGCGACGACGCGTCCGATGCCGTCGCGGTCGGCGTTGACCACGTCCCATGCGAAGTAGTTGCCGGAGCGCAGGGCCTCGACCTCCTCGACCTCCATGCCGAAGATCTTCTCGTTCTCGCGCCCGGCGAGCTCTGCGATCTCGATGTTGGCCCCGTCGAGCGTCCCCAGCGTGATCGCGCCGTTCATCATGAGCTTCATGTTCGAGGTGCCGGAAGCCTCCTTGCCCGCTGTGGAGATCTGCTCGGAGATCTCGGTCGCGGGATAGATGAGCTGCGCGTTGGAGACGGCGAAGTTGGGGATGAACACGACCTTGATCGTGTCGTTGACGCGGTCGTCGCTGTTGATGACGTCCGCTACGGAGTTGATCAGGCGAATGACCTCCTTGGCGAACGTGTAGGCGCTGGCGGCCTTGCCCGAGAAGATGAAGGTCGTCTTATGGGGTTTGAAGGAGGGGTCGTCCAGCATGCGGTCGTACAGGTACATGACCTTGAAGATGTTCAGCAGCTGGCGCTTGTACGCATGGAAGCGCTTGACCTGCACGTCGAAGATGGAATCGACGTCGACGGTCACGCCGCAGGTACGCTCGATGTATGCGGCGAGCCGCTCCTTGTTCGCGCGCTTGGACGCGGCGAGGCCGTCGAGGAAGGCCTCATCGTCGGCGAAGGCCTCGAGCTTCTTGAGCTCCGCGGCGTCGCGGTACCAGCCGTCGCCGATGCGCTCGGTGATGAGCGCGGAGAGCGACGGGTTGGCGTTGCCCAGGAAACGGCGCGGCGAGATGCCGTTGGTCTTGTTGTTGAACTTCTCCGGCATGAGCTCGTAGAAGTCGCGCAGCGTCTCGCGCTCGAGGATTTCGGTGTGCAGCTGGGCGACGCCGTTGACGGAGTGGCTGCAGATGACGGAGAGGTTGGCCATGCGGACCTGGCCGTCCCACAGGATGGCGGTATTGCGCATCTTCTCCTGCCAGCCCTCGATATCGCGGGGGAAGGACTCCATGTAGCGGCGGTTGATCTCGTCGATGATCATGTAGACGCGCGGCAGGAGGCGGCGGAACGTGTCGATGGGCCACTTCTCGAGCGCTTCGGGAAGGACGGTGTGGTTCGTGTAGGAGACCGAGCGGGTGACGAGGTCCCATGCGGTGTCCCAGTCCAGGCCCTCCTCGTCCATGAACAGGCGCATCAGCTCGGCGCCGCACATGGCCGGATGGGTATCGTTGGTGTGGATGGCTACCAGGTCGGGGAAGCGATTCCAGGCATCGGGGCCGTTGTCGAACTTGAAGGTGCGCAGGATCGAGGTGAGGCCCGCCGAGACGAACAGATACTCCTGCTTGAGGCGCAGTATGCGCCCGTGCTCGCCCGCGTCGTTGGGGTACAGGATCTCCGAGATGGCCTCGGCGTCGGTGCGGAACTTGTTGGCCCGGGCATAGTCTCCCGCGTTGAACGCATCGAGGTCGAAGTCGGCTCCGGCGGGCTGGGCACTCCAGAGCCGCAGGCGGTTGACGGTCTTGCTGCCGTAGCCGACGATCGGGACGTCGTAGGGGATGGCGGCGACGAGCTCCCCGCCCTCGGTGGTGAAGGAGAAGGTTCCGTCCGCATCCTCGTGGCGCACGACATCGCCCCCGAAGCGCACGAGCACGCGGCTCTCGGGGTGCGCGGTCTCCCACGGATAGCCTTTCTCGAGCCAGTTGTCGGTCACCTCGACCTGCCGGCCGTCGACGATCTTCTGGCGGAACAGCCCGTAGCGGTAGCGCATGCCGTTGCCGAACCCGAGGATGCCCTCGCTCGCCATGGAGTCGAGGAAGCAGGCGGCGAGGCGCCCCAGACCCCCGTTGCCAAGGCCGGGGTCGACCTCTTCGCAGAGCAGCTCGTCGAGGGAGATGCCCATCTCGGAGAGGCCCTGCTCGACAAGGTCGCGCACGCCGTAGTTCAGAAGGTAGTTATCGAGGAGCGGACCGATGAGGAACTCAAGGGAGAAGTAGTAGACCTTCTTCCTGTCGCTGCGGCCGTTCTCGGAGTCGCACTCGGCGAACTGCCGGTTGGCGCGCGTGGCGATCAGCTTGGCGAGCGCGCGGTACTGCTCGGCGCCATGCGCGGAGGCGATGTCCTTTCCCACCTCGGCCATGATCATGGCCCGGTAGGCCTCCTTGAACTCGTCGGTCGTCTCGAATAGCTTGCTCATTGATGCGTTCTCCTTATGGGTGCTAGTTGTCGGATTTCGACGCTCGGGAGGATGCGGCGCCGCCCGATGCCTTCGTGCCGCGCGGCTTGGTCTTGGTCGAGGGCTTGCGCGCAGAGGCCTTCTTGGTCGGAGCCGCCGCTTCGGCGGCCTTCTTCTCTGCCGCCGCGCCCCGCTTCGACGCCGCGCGCTTGGCCTTGGGCTTTGCCTTGGGCCTGTTCTTGCTCGGTCCGCGCCGCTTCAGGATGATGCCGGCGAGCGGCGGGATGGTGAGCTCGATGGAGTTCTCCCGGCCGTGCATGGGCTCCTCGACGCTCGAGATGAGCTTGCGGTTGCCCTTGCCCGATCCGCCGAAGGCGACGTCGTCGGAGTTGAAGATCTCGGCCCAGGCCCCCTCGCGCGGCACGCCTATGCGATAGGTCTGGTAGTAGGCGGGGTTGAAGTTGATGACGACGATGAGGTCGTCGGAGGCCTTCTTGCCATGGCGCACGTAGGAGATGATGGACTGCTCCGTGTTGTCCGCGTCGATCCACTCGAACCCTTCGGGCGCGTAGGCGTACTCGTAGAGCGCCGGCTCGGAGGTGTACAGGTGGTTGAGCGCCCGGATGAACTCCCGGTGCTTCGCGTGCGTCTCGTGCTCCTCCGCGAGGAACCATTGGATGGATTCGTAGTAGCGCCATTCGATGAACTGAGCGATCTCGTTGCCCATGAAGTTGAGCTTGGCGCCGGGGTGGGTCATCTGCCAGAAGGCGAGTGTGCGGAGCCCCGCGAACTGGCGCCACCAGTCGCCCGGCATGCGCCCGATGAGGGAGCACTTGCCGTGGACGACCTCGTCGTGCGAGAGGGGTAGGATGTAGTTCTCGCTGTAGGCGTACATGAGCGAGAACGTGAGCAGCCCGTGGTTGCCCGGCCTCCAGGGGAAGTCGGTCTGCATGTAGTGCAGCGTGTCGTTCATCCAGCCCATGTCCCACTTGTAGTGGAAGCTGAGGCCGCCGTCCTCGGCGGGATAGGTGACGAGGGGCCAGGCGGTGGACTCCTCGGCCATCATCATGACATCGGGGAAGGCGCGTTCGACGGTCGTGTTGACCTGGCGTATGAACGCGGAGGCATCCAGGTCCTCCTCGGTTCCGTACTCGTTGAACTTCTTGTCGGCGGGATTGTCCACGCCGAAGTTGAGGTACAGCATGCTTGAGACGCCGTCCATGCGGATGCCGTCCGCGTGGAACATGTCGATCCAGAACAGCGCGTTGGAGACAAGGAAGCTCCTGACCTCACCGCGGCTGAAGTCGAACTTATGCGTACCCCAGTTGGGATGGATCTCGCGCTCGTAGAGCATATGGCCGTTGAACGTCGCGAGCCCCTGGGAGTCGGCGCAGAAGCCGCCCGGCACCCAGTCGAGGATCACGCCGATGCCGGCGGCATGGCAGGCATCGACGAAATGCATGAGCTGCTTGGGTTCGCCGTAGCGCGCCGTCGCCGCGTAGTACCCGGTGTCCTGGTAGCCCCAGGAGCCGTCGAAGGGGTGCTCCTGGACGGGCAGGACCTCGATATGGGTGTAGCCCATGTCGCGGACGTATTCGACGAGCTCGACGGAGAGCTCGTCGTAGGTGTAGTAGGTGCCGCGCTGCGCGGGGAACTGGTCCATGGGGCCGGGCCAGGTGCCGTCTTCACGGGGCTCGCCCTGGGGTTCGTCCCCGTGGCGCTTCCAGCTTCCAAGATGAACTTCGTAGATGTTGAGCGGCCGCTCCATGTGCGGCGTCTGCGAGCGGTCGGCGAGCCAGGCGGAGTCCTGCCAGGAATAGCCGTTGATGTCCATGAGGCGTGACGCGGTGCCCGGTGCGACCTCGGACCAGAACGCATAGGGGTCCGCCTTGTAGAGGACCTCGCCGTCCTCGGTCGAGATTGCGTACTTGTAGAGCGCGCCCTGTTCCAGGCCGGGCACGAACGCCTGCCACAGCGCGCTGGAGAGCACGGGCTCCATGGGCGTGGCGCCGGCGTTCCATCCGTTGAAGTCGCCGACGACGCTGACGCCCGCAACCTCGGGCGCCCATACGCAGAAGCGCCAGCCCGCGATGCCGTCTTGAACATCGGGGTGAGCGCCCATCTTTTCCCAGCTGCGGTTCCAGGTCCCGCATGAGAAGAGATGGATGTCGTCTTCGGTGATGATGAGGCAGGGCTGTTGCTCGGTGGCAGGGTCGGCTGCGTTGGAGACGGATTCACGTGCGGGTTTCACTCGTACTTCCAATCACTGCGGGCTTGGGTGAAGCCGGGTTCTGGTAGACAAACAGGGCCCACGTCCCGGCATCACACATGTCGGCACATGGGGCCATATAAAACATAGCACTTAGGCATCCGTTCGTCGTGCGGCAGCTGGTTCGGGGTCCATTTTGACCATCCGGCGATGGATGGAGGATATATGTACTCTTTTATGATAAGGTGAATGTTTGATGTGCGGCGAAGCTGCGCCGCCGTGCGCAACCGACGGCAGAGACCCCGATCCGCCTTCTGGCGCTCCTGTACCCATCCGGTGCCGCGCGCACCCCTTCTGAAAGGCGCTTATGTCTACTCAAGACGATGCGACCCCCCGTGCATGCATCTTCGATTGCGACGGTACGCTCCTGCGCTCCATGGGCATGTGGCTGGATGCCGAGCCCGCGGTTCTCGCCACGTACGGCTACGAGACCACGTCCGACGACTTCCATGAGTTCGAGCCGCTCTCCGTCGCGGACGCTTGCGAGGGCTATCACCGCAAATGGGGTGTTGGAAAAGACGGTTCCGAAGTCTATGATCGCCTGATGGGGATCCTGGGTGACGGCTACCGCACGAAGGTCACCTGCCGCGAGGGCGTTCCGGCTTTCATCGAGGAGCTCGACCGCGCCGGCGTTCCCATGGCGATCGCCACGTCGACGCCCGCCCCGCTCGTCCGCAACGGGCTTGCCGCCAACGGCCTCGACCGGTATTTCGACATCATCGTCACGACGGCCGACGCAGGCGCCTCCAAGGATCATCCCGATGTCTACGATCTCGCCCTCGAGCGCCTGTGCTCATCTCGCGGCATCGCGGTTCCCCCGCGCGAGAGCGTCTGGGTGTTCGAAGACGCCGTGTTCGGTCTCATCAGCTCCGGTGCGGCCGGTTACCGCCGTGTGGGCATCTACGACGTCGAGGGCCGTCAGACGCGCGAGGACGTCTTTGCGAACTGCGAGATCGGCGTCGATGAATTCTCCGAGCTCTCGCTCGCGACGCTGCGCGCGTACGGGGATTAGACCCGTATGCGCGTCCTGATCGTCGGAGGGTCTCCGGAACCCTGCTCCCCAGAAACCCTTTGCGCGGCGGCGTCCGGGTGCGATGCCGTCGTCGCCGTCGACCGCGGTCTCGATGCCCTCCGTGCCGCCTGCCTGCCCTGCGACCTGTTCTGCGGCGACGCCGACTCGGTGAGCGCCGAGGGTGCGGCGCTCGTCGCGCGGGCGGAAGGGGAGGGTCTCGCTTCCGCCCCGTTCGACGTAGAGCGGTACAACCCGCATAAGGACTTCACCGACCTGTCCCTTGCGTTGCGCGCCGTCCGCGAGCGCTGGGGTGCATGCGCGGTCAGGGCGACCTGCCTGACCGGCGGGGCCCCCGATCACTTCCTTGCCGCCCTCGGTCGCTTGACGGATTGGGACGGCTCGGTCGAGCTGTTCGAGGATGCCTTTTTGGGGCGGGTGCTCCGCGACGGGGACAGGTGGGCCATCGAGGACGCGACCGGCTGCAGGTTCTCGTTTGTGCCCCTCTCTTCCGAGGCGGAGGTGAGCGAGCGCGGCATGCGCTGGGAGCTCGACCGCCGTCGCTGCTCGCTCCTGGAGGACTTAGGGATATCCAACGTCATCGAGTCGGATCTCGCGGTCATCGAATGCCATGAGGGCGCCGTGGGGGCCTGGGTGTTCCGGATGGCCTGATCGGCGTCGTTTGCATTTCGGCCCCATACGGGTTCGGGCCCCGCGCGATCATCCCGCGCGGGGCCCGAACCCGTATGGGGGCAGGAACGCCGACCGCCCGCCTGCGCGTCGGCGCCCTTGAGGGCGGTCGGCAGGCGGGCGGTTCGTATCAAGCCCGGCTATGCGGCCTTACTGGTAATCGACCACGTCGATCCAGCTCATGAGGAACTCGTCGTTCGCTCCGCCGCGCTTGCGCGCCAGCTCGGAGGCGGCGACGATCGACATGTAGCTGCGGACGACCTGCATCGGCATGTCCGCGCGCTCGCAGTACATCTCGAGATAGGCGTCGGCCTGCTGCTTGTCGCTCAGGGCGAAGAGCAAATAGGTCATGGCCACGTCGGCGGCAGGGGAGCCCTGGGTGGCGTGCGCCCAGTCGCAGACGTAGAGCTGGCCGTCCTCGGCGACGATGACGTTGGTGGGGTTGAAGTCACCATGGCAGACGTTGAACTGCTTCGTCATGCCGTCCAGGCGCTCGAGGAGGTTGTAGCGGGTCGTGGCGTTGATCTGGTCGAGACCGTTGATCATGCGCGCGTACTTGTCGCGCTGACGGTTGAGCAGCGGGGCCTGATACCCGTGGATCTCGATCTGCAGGTCCACGAACTGCTCGAGATACTCGTAGAAGCGAGCGGGCTCGGCTTCCATCTTCTCGGCGAGCGTGACGCCCGCGACCTTGCTGGTCTTGAGGGCCCAGCCGTGCCCGGCGTCCTCGACCTGGGCGACCTCGAGGGCCTTCGGGGAGCGGATGCCGGTCTCGTTGATGCGCGCGAGGTTCAGCGCCTCGTTGAACACGTCGGAGACGGGCTTGTTCTCGTTGAACACCTTGATGATGGAGTCGCCGAGGTCGTAGACGACCTTGTTTCCGCGACGAGCGAGCTCGACCTTGGTTTCCGGAAGGTTCATGGCGATCGTCCTTTCTGGGTTGCTACCCGATGGGGCCCGGCAGCCTTAAGGCGTCGGCTGCCGGGCGCTGCATACGTTCGCGCGACGCTACAGGACGGCGTAGTCCTGCGGCTCGCGGCCATAGAAGGCATCGAGGTACAGCTCGCGGATCTCGCTCATGAGCGGGTAGCGCGGGTTGGCGCCGGTGCACTGGTCGTTGAAGGCCTGCTCGGTCATCTCGTCGAGCGTCTCAAGGAAGTAGGCCTCGTCGACGCCGTAGTCGGCGATGGTCCTCTTGACGCCGATGGTCTCCTTGAGCTCCTCGAGCTTGGCGCAGAAGTTCTCGAACACCTCGGCGTCGTCCTTGCCCTGGATGCCGCAGTAGCGGGCCATCTCGGCGTACGCGGCGAGCGCGTTGGGGTACGGGTACTGGGAGAAGGTGCCCATCTTGACCGGGGCCTCGGCGGCGTTGTAGCGCATGACGCGGGTCAGGATGACCGCGTTGGCGATGCCGTGGGGCAGGTGATGGAAGGCGCCGAGCTTGTGGGCCATGGAGTGGTTGAGGCCCAGGAACGCGTTGGCGAAAGCCATGCCGGCCATGCAGGAGGCGTTGTGCATCTCCTCGCGGGCGTGCGGATCGGCGGCGCCGTTCTCATAGGAGCTCGGCAGGTTGTCGAAGACGAGCTTCGCGGCCTTCATGGACAGGCCCTTGGTGTAGTCGGAGGCCATGATGGAGACATAGGACTCGATCGCGTGCGTCATGACGTCGATGCCGGAGGCGGCGGTGAGGCCGCGCGGCGCGGTCATGGCGTTGTCGACGTCGACGATCGCCATGTTGGGCAGCAGCGCGTAGTCGGCGAGCGGCCACTTGATGCCGGTCTCCTTGTCGGTGATGATGGCGAACGGGGTGCACTCGGAGCCGGTGCCCGAAGAGGTGGGGACGGCCACGAAGTAGGCCTTCTCGCCCATCTTGGGGAAGGTGTAGACGCGCTTGCGGATGTCCATGAAGTCCATGGCCATGTCCTCGAAGTTCGCCTCGGGGTGCTCGTACATGACCCACATGATCTTGCCTGCGTCCATGGCGGAGCCGCCGCCGACGGCGATGATCACGTCGGGCTCGAACAGGCGCATCTGCTCGGCGCCGCGACGGGCGCACTGGAGCGAGGGGTCGGGCTCGACGTCGTAGAAGCAGTCGTGCGCGATGCCCATCTCATCGAGCTTGGCCTCGATGGCGCGGGTGTTGCCGTTCTTGAAGAGGAACTGGTCGGTGACGATGAAGGCGCGCTTCTTGCCCATGACGGTGCCGAGCTCGTCGAGCGCGACGGGCGTGGAGCCCTTCTTGAAGTAGACCTTCTCCGGAGCCCTGAACCAGAGCATGTTCTCGCGGCGCTCGGCCACGGTCTTGACGTTGATCAAGTGCTTCACCCCAACGTTCTCGGAAACGGAGTTGCCGCCCCAGGAGCCGCAGCCCAGCGTGAGGGACGGCTTCATGCCGAAGTTGTACAGATCGCCGATGCCGCCCTGGGAGGACGGGGTGTTGATGACGATGCGGCAGGCCTTCATCGTGTTCTCGAACAGGGCGATCTTCTCGGCCTGGGCGGGATGCACGTAGAGCGACGCGGTGTGGCCCGGGCCGCCGGCGAGCACGAGGTGCTCGGCCTTGTCCACGGCCTCCTGGAAGCTGGCGGCGCGGTACATGGCGAGGACGGGGGAGAGCTTCTCGTGGGAGAATTCCTCCTTCTCGGGGTCGGTCGAGGTCACCTCGGTGATGAGGATCTTGGTCTTCGCGGGGACCTCGATGCCGGCGAGCTCGGCGATCTTGGCGGCGGGCATGCCCGGGATGCGGTGGTCGAGCGCACCGTTCTTGAACATGGCCTCGCGCAGGGCCTCCATCTCGGCGCCCTTCTTCACGAAGTAGCAGCCGCGGCGTGCGAACTCGGCCTTGACCTCGTCGTAGACGCTGTCCAGCACGGTCACGGACTGCTCGGAGGCGCAGATCATGCCGTTGTCGAAGGTCTTGGAGTGGATGATGGAGTTGACGGCGAGCTTGATGTCCGCGGTGTCGTCGAGGACGACCGGCGTGTTGCCGGCGCCGACGCCGAGCGCGGGCTTGCCGGAGGAGTACGCGGCCTTGACCATGCCGGGGCCGCCGGTTGCCAGGATGATGTCGACGTCGCGCATGACCATGTTGGTGAGGTCGATGGACGGAACGTCGACCCAGCCGATGATCTCCTCGGGGGCGCCGGCCTTGACGGCGGCGTCGAGCACGAGCTTGGCCGCGGCGATGGTGCACTTGGCGGCCGCCGGGTGCGGGGAGATGATGATGGCGTTGCGGGTCTTCAGGCAGATGAGGGTCTTGAAGATCGCGGTGGAGGTGGGGTTGGTGGGACGATGCCGATGGGCTCGGCGATCTTGGTGATGCCGTACGCCTCGTCGCGCTCGAGCACGCCGCAGGTCTTGGTGTCCTTGTAGGCGTTGTAGATGTACTCGGCAGCGTAGTGGTTCTTGATGATCTTGTCCTCAAGAACGCCGCGGCCCGTCTCCTCGACCGCCATCTTGGCGAGAGGGATGCGCGCCTTGTTGGCTGCGAGGGCCGCCTCGTAGAAGATCTTGTCGACCTGCTCCTGGGAGAAGGTTGCGAAGACCTTCTGGGCCTCGCGCATGCGCGCGAGCTTCGCCTCGAGGGATTCGATGGAATCCACGATAGCGGGGGCGGCTTCAACCGTTGGCTTTTTTGCCATGCTGAGCTCCTTTTCATCGGTGCCTGCCTTCGCCCTGGATTCTATCTAACGCCCGCCTGATTGGGGGTGAACGGTAGACATTTAACGGTGAACGGTAGTAATGAAACGCTTCAGAGTCGATTATTTTGGAGAATTGTGTCCTGCTGATGTAGGAGATAGGTCTGAAATATGTTGCTGAATTAGACAGAATTAGCACGTAAACGAAGTATCTGCTGTAAATCAAGTCGTTGTAAGCGTGATGAAAAGTGAAACGTTTCAAATAACTCTATTCAATCGGATGCGGTATCTGATGCTCGCCCGAGTCGGGTGCTCGGCTGGTGCGCGGGCGACGTGCGATGCGTGCGCGGGCGAGCGAGGGCGCGGACCCGCGGCATCCGCCCTGGGCGTGCGCCCGGGCGATACGGTGCATCTATTGCGTTGGAAGCGTTGAAAGCGATGCGAAGCGGGCCGATAAGCCGGGTTCTGTCACGGACGATCATTTATCTTGTCTGCACGTTGCCGCGCAGCTCCTCGCACGCTACCCGAGCGCGGGCCGGGCCGGCCCATGGCGCTCCTATTCGCGCTTGCTCCGGAAGGGGCTTGCCAAGCCGCCGTGTCACCACGACGCTGGTGGTCTCTTACACCACCGTTTCAGCTTTTCTCTCACCCGCCGAAGGCGGGCAGCGGGAGTCTTCTTTTCTGCGGCGCTATCCGTCGGGTCGCCCCGCCTGGCCGTTAGCCAGCTTCCTGCCCTGTGGAGCCCGGACTTTCCTCACGCCCATCGCGTGCGCAATGGGTCGCGTGATCGTCTGGCCCGCTTCGCAATGAGATATTGTACCATGTGGCCGGAGGTCTTGCGAGCGGGCGTGTGCACGGCCCGCGCGCAACGTCGGCCCGGGGCCGGCGCGATCTCGGGCCGTTATCTGGTTATGCACGGGGTCCCGCGCTGGAGCGGGTCCGGTTGTGGGGGAGCTATGGCTGAGAGCTATTTCACGATGCGCGCGGGCGTCGAGGCCACAGGTGAGTTCGTTGACCGCAAGAGCAGGTTCATCGCGCAGCTGGTGCATGTCGAATCCGCCGATGAGGCCCAGGCGCACCAGGCCGCGATGCGCGCCAGGCACTACGACGCACGGCATAACGTCCCCGCGTTTATCCTCGTCGACGGAACGGAGCGCGCGAGCGACGACGGGGAGCCCCAGCGCACGAGCGGCATGCCCGCGCTCGAGGTCCTGCGGGGCGCGGGCCTCAAGGACGTGTGCTGCGTCACGACGCGGTACTTCGGGGGGACCCTGCTGGGGCCGGGAGGCCTGGTGCGCGCCTACACCGCCGCCGCCCAGGCCGCCGTCCAGGCGGCGCGCGATGCGGGCGATATCGTCGAGATGACGAGCGTGGTGCCCGTGGACGTCGCCGTCCCGTACCCTCAGTATGAGCAGGCGCTGCGCCTGGTCGGCGACACGGGCGGTAAGGTCGTCTCGACCGACTACACCGACGAGGTCCTCATCCATGCCGCGTATCGCGAGGGAGACGAGAGCGCCCTTGTCCCAAAGCTGCGCGAGCTCATGGCGGGCCGCGAGCAGGTCGTGGTGGGGACGCCGGGCTTCACCGAATTCTGATACGTCGAGCGGGGCCTGCCGCCTTGGAGCGGAGGGCAGGGCTGCGCGATGGCGCCATGGCCGCATGCGGCCGCCATGGCGGAAGAACCCCCGAAATGGCGGCGGACCTGCATCGCGTGTATCGGGGCTCCGGGGGCGCTATGCGGTGAGGATGTCGATCGCCAGGTCGATGGCGTCGTCGATGCAGCCGGCGCAGCTGCGCAGGGGGCCCGCTTCGGAGCCGACGCCCTTGAGCTCGCGGCAGACGGTCGACCCGTTCTTGGAGCGGAACGACTCGCAGTACGCGCGCGCGAGCCGGTACGTCGCCCCCTTGCTGCCCGGCGCGTCGAAGCCCGAGCTCCCCGCCTGGCCGAGCGCCATGATCCCGCCCGATATGGCGCCGCAGGTTTCGGTCATGCCGCCCATGCCCGCGCCGAAGCCCTCGGCGAGGTCGAAGGCGACCTCGGGGTCGAGCTGCAATGCGGGGGCGAGCGCGCAGATCACCGATTGCGCGCAGTTGAACCCGCGCGCATGGAACGCGGCGGCGGCCTCTTTCACCGCGTCGCGGTCGAGCGAGATTTCATCTTTGTTGATTGCCATGGTTCTCCTAACGGATGCGTTGTCGACGGTTTACCATCTTAGCGGTATAGATGACGCCGCGCGTCCGCGAAACGCGCGCCATGCAAGCAAAGGAGTTCACCTATGGCCGAGCATCTCGGAACGACCTGCGTCCAGGGCGGTTACCGTCCTGGCGACGCGGAGCCCCGCCAGGTCCCCATCTACCAGTCGACCACGTGGAAGTACGACACCTCCGAGCACATGGGGAGGCTGTTCGACCTTGAGGAGTCGGGCTACTTCTACACGCGTCTGCAGAACCCTACCAACGACGCCGTCGCCGCCAAGATCTGCGAGCTCGAGGGCGGCACCGCGGCCATGCTGACGAGTTCCGGCCAGGCGGCGAACTTCTTCGCGGTCTTCAACATCGCGGGGGCCGGCGATCACGTCGTGGCGAGCTCCGCCATCTACGGCGGTACGTACAACCTGCTTGCGCACACCATGAAGCGCATGGGGCTCGAGTGCACCTTCGTGGCTCCCGATGCGAGCGACGATGAGCTCGAGGCTGCGTTCCGGCCCAACACGAAGGCGGTGTTCGGCGAGACCATCGCCAACCCGGCGCTCGCCGTGCTCGACATCGAGCGCTTCGCCAAGGCGGCCCACGCCCACGGCGTGCCCCTGATCGTGGACAACACCTTCCCCACGCCCGTGAACTGCCGTCCGATCGAGTGGGGGGCCGATATCGTCACGCATTCCACCACCAAGTACATGGACGGCCACGGCGCCGCCGTGGGCGGCGCCATCGTCGACTCCGGTAACTTCGACTGGATGGCCCATGCCGAGAAGTTCCCCGGACTCACCACGCCCGACGAAACGTATCACGGCGTGACGTATGCCGAGAAGTTCGGCCAGGGCGGCGCGTTCATCACGAAGGCGACGGCTCAGCTCATGCGCGACTTCGGCTGCATCCAGAGCCCGCAGAACGCCTTCCTGCTCAACCTCGGCCTCGAGAGCCTGCATGTCCGCATGCCGCAGCACTGCAAGAACGGCCAGGCCATGGCTGAGTTCCTCGCCGGCCATCCGGCGGTCCGCTTCGTGCGCTATCCCGGCCTTCCCGGCGACGACTGCTACGACCTCGCTCAGAAGTACCTGCCGAACGGCTCCTGCGGCGTGGTGAGCTTCGGCTTCAAGGGCGGGCGCGCCGCCGCCGAGCAGTTCATGAAGAGCCTGAAGATCGCCCAGATCGCCACGCATGTGGCCGATGCGCGCACCTGCTGCCTGCACCCGGCGAACGCGACGCACCGCCAGATGAACGACGCCGAGCTCGAGGCCTGCGGCATCGCTCCGGATATGGTGCGCCTCTCGTGCGGCATCGAGTCCACCGAGGACCTGATCGCCGACGTCGCCCAGGCGCTCGACACGCTGTAGGCCTATACCTACCGCACGCTGCGCGGCGGCGCCCCTCTACGGGGTGCCGCCGTTTTTCATGGGCGCCAACGGGTAGAAGAGGGATTGCGCGCCTCGGCGCCCATATGTCTGAAGTCGACCGGAAGGGCTCACCATGAAGACCACGACCCTGACGTACCCCAGCCGCGATGGCGCCTCGACGGTGCGCTCACTGCTGTGGGAGCAGGATGGCGGATCGTCTCCGCGCGGCATCGTGCAGATCGTCCACGGCATGTCCGAGCATATCGAACGCTATCGCCCGTTTGCCGAGAGCCTGTGCGACGCGGGGTACGCCGTCTGCGCGAACGACCACATCGGCCACGGCGCGACGGCATTCCGTGAAGCCGATCTGGGCCATATGCCCTTGGACTCAGGCGAGGATATCCTGATCTCCGACGTGCATGCGCTCCGGGGGCTCGTCTCCGGGCGCTTCGCGGACGATACGGGGGCCGCGGTGCCCTACGTCGTGTTCGGCCATTCCATGGGGAGCTTCATCACCCGCGTGTACCTCACCCGCCACGCGTTCGGCGTCCGCGCGGCCGTCCTTTGCGGAACGGGCCACCAGCCGCGCGCCTTGTCCGGCGCGGGCAGGGTGCTCACGCGCGCTCTGGGGCGGTCGCGCGGCGAGCGCTACGTGAGCCCTCTGGTGGACGGCCTGGGCGTCGGCGCATACGCCAAGGCGATCGAGGGCGCGCGCACGGAATCCGATTGGATCTGCACCGATCCGGCGGTTGTCGATGCCTACCGGGCGGATCCGCGCTGCGGCCAGGCCTTCACCGTGGGCGCGTATCACACCTTGAGCACGCTGGTATCGCACGCCACGGACGCGCGCCTCGCCGCGCGCATCCCCCGGTCGCTGCCGCTGCTGTTCATCGCCGGCGACGCCGATCCGGTGGGGGAGTGCGGGGCGGGCGTCCATCGCGCAGCCGAGCAGTACCGCTCGGCGGGGATGGAGCGCGTCGACGAGGTTCTCTACGAGGGGATGCGCCACGAGATCTTGAACGAGCCGGGTCGCGCCGACGTCTACGCCGACGTCATCGCCTGGCTGGAGGACGTCCTATAGGGGAGGATGTGGATGTCTGGATACCCGGTCTTACGCGCAAGGCCCGTTTGTCGCTCACGTGCGGCAAACGGGCCTTCTCGGTACCTTATGCGTCTCCGAAGCTTATGCCGAGGGCGCGGGCTTCGCGCACGAGGTCGCACGCGGGGTCGACGCGCTTGAGCTTGCCGGCTACCTCTTCCAGGGGTATGCGCTTCATGGCTCCGTCGACGTATCCGATCATGCAGCCGAAGGCGCCGTCGAGGCAGGCGAGGGCGGCCTCGACGCCGCACTGCGTGGCGAAGACGCGATCCTGGGCGTCCGGCGCCCCGCCGCGCTGCGTGTGGCCCGGGATCGCGACGCGGGTCTCGCGGCCGCTGCGCCGCTCGACTTCGTTCGCGATATCGTAGACGATCGAGGGCGAGGTGCGTGCCGCGACCCGCTTCTTGTACTCCTTCTTGGACAGCGCGGCCTCTTCGCGCGAGAGGGCGCCCTCGGCGGCCACGATGATCGTGAAGCGCGCGCCCGAGTCCATCCTGCGCTCGATCGCCGCGATGACGTTGTCCATGTCATAGGGGATCTCGGGGATGAGGCAGACGTCCGCGCCGCCGGCGACCGCGGAGTACAGGGGGATCCAGCCGACCTTGTGCCCCATGATCTCGATGACGAAGACCCGGCCGTGGCTGCTGGCGGTCGTGTGGATGTCGTCGATGCACTTGGTGGCGATCTCCACGGCGCTCGTGAAGCCGAAGGTCATGTCCGTGCCCCAGGTGTCGTTGTCGATGGTCTTGGGAAGCGCGATGACGTTCAGCCCTTCCTGGGCGAGTCGGTTCGCCGTCTTGGTCGACCCGTTGCCGCCGAGCATGAACAGGCAGTCGAGCCCGAGGTCCCGATAGGTGGAGATCATCGCGGGGACCTTGTCGACCCCATCGGCCCCGGGGACGTCGAGGAGCTTGAACGGGGTGCGGCTCGTGCCGAGGATGGTGCCGCCGCGGGTGAGGATGCCGCTGAAATCGCGCGGCGTCATGCGCCGGTACCTGCCGTAGATCAGGCCCTGGTATCCGTCCTCGAATCCGTAGAACTCTACCGGCTCGGCGCTGGTGTTGACGAGCGCTTTGACGATGCCGCGCATGGTGGCGTTGAGCGCCTGGCAGTCGCCGCCGCTCGTGAGAAGTCCGACACGAAGCATGGGTTCCCCTCAAGATCGTTGTTCGCAAGGTTCGCTCGACGAAAGTGAGCATAGTCGAGTGTATCGCAACGGGCGACCCGTCCCCGGCCGTGCTTCCAACGGTTACCGTTCGCTTATGTGGCGTGCGAGCTCGCGGTGCGCGGCGGCCGCCGCACCATCTTGCGGCACGCGGCTCCCATGCACGCCGTCATGGTATCCTAACCCAAATAGTTCGATGGTGCGCCCGCGAGGCGAACAGGGCAGAGGAGTTGGCTATGAAAGAGCTCGAGGACCGCATCCGCCGCGACGGCATCGTGAAGGGTGGCGTTCTCAAGGTCGATGCGTTCCTGAACCACCAGTGCGATGTGGAGCTCTTCGACGCCATGGGCGCCGAATGGGCCCGTCTGTTCGAGGGCGCGCCCATCAACAAGATCCTCACCATCGAGGCGAGCGGCATCGGCATCGCATGCATCGCCGCGCGTCATTTCGGTAACGCTCCCGTGGTGTTCGCGAAGAAGGCGCAGTCCATCAATCTCGACGGCGAGCAGTACTCGACGACGATCTACTCCTTCACGAAGCAGCGCGAGTTTCCCGTCATCGTCGGCAGGCGCTTCCTGTCCCCGGACGACCACATCCTGATCATCGACGACTTCCTGGCGAACGGCTGCGCGCTCGAGGGCCTCATCGCCCTGTGCGAGAGCGCCGGAGCGACGGTCGAGGGCATCGGCATCGGCGTGGAGAAGGGCTTCCAGGGCGGAGGCGACAAGCTTCGCGCCGCCGGGTATCGCGTGGAGAGCCTCGCCCGCATCGCGGCTATGGACGCCGAGACCGGCGAGATCGCGTTCGTCGAGGCGTAAGGCCCATGTCGTCCGCGCAGTCGCCTCGCCGCCGTGCCCCGCACGAGGGGTCCGGCGCGCCGCGCATCACCCGTGCCGAGTACGCCCGGCTGGCTCGTATGGCTCCGTCGGAGATCGAACGGGAATGCGAGCTGCGCGCGTTTCGCGCCACGGGTCCCGGCGGCCAGGGGGTCAACACGACGGACTCCGCCGTGCGCCTGCGTCATATCCCAACGGGAATCGTGGTCGTCTCGCGTGCGTCGAGGAGCCAGCACCGCAACCGCGTCGCGTGCCTGGAGAAGCTTCGACGCGAATTCGTGCGCCGCTCGAAGACCCCCGCCGCGCGCGTCGAGGCGAGCGTTCCCGTCTCCCAGAAGCGCCGGCGCCTCGAGGCGAAGCGCATCCAATCGAAGAAGAAGGCGCTGCGCCGGCGCGCAGAGCTCGATTCGTGAGGGGTGCGCGGGCGCAGCGGGCGACCGGGGGAGGATACGGGGCTAGTCGCCCAGTTCGCTCGTGCAATGCGGGCAGCGCGTCGCCCTGATGTCGATCTCCGACATGCAGAACGGACACGTCTTGGTCGTGGGCGCTTCGTCCCCGCCGCCTTCTTCGTGACGGCCCGCCATCGCGAGCGCTTTCTCCGCAGCGGCCCTGCTCGCGTCGTTGAGCCCGTTCACGGCTTTGATGATGGCGAAGACGGCCGCGGCGGTGATGAGGAAGTTGATGACCGCCGAGATCAGGGCCCCGAAGTCCACGACGTTGCCGTTCAGGTCGAGGGAGAGGCCGGGGATCTCCGCGCCTCCTCCCGTGATGAAGGATATGAGGGGCCGGACGACGTTGTCGACGAGCGCGTTGACGACGCCGGTGAACGCGCCGCCGATGATGACTCCGACGGCGAGGTCCATGACGTTGCCGCGGTCGATGAACTCCTTGAACTCCTTGAGCACGCTGCGTGCGGCCATGACGCCTCCTGTCGTCGCGGGTGTGCCGGTGCTCTCGAGTATACAGGTACCGTCATCGGCACGTTTCCATCGTCCGGGCTTTGGCGCGCGTCCCTGCGAACCTTTGACGAACGCCGTTTCGCATGCGACAATGCTCCGCTGGAGCAGACGGCGGCCGTGACGTGGCCCGCTCTGCCGCGGGAACGATAGCGCGGACGCTTCAGGCCGGGACGCATCGTCCGGCGCCTGGGCGCTCCTTCACCTTTCAAGATCAAATATCGAGGTGCTTCGTGAGCCAGTCTCAGCGAATGGTCGACGCAGTCGAGGGCAACACGCATGGAAAGAGCAAGTGGGCGATCCTGTTTACGGTCCTGGTGATGACGTTTATGGCGACGCTGGACTCCAGCATCGTCAACGTCGCGCTGCCGGTGATGCAGAAGGAGCTTGCGGTGGGGCTCGACCAGATACAATGGGTCTCGTCCGTGTACCTGCTGACGACGTGCGCGCTGCTCCTGGTGTTCGGCAGGTTGGGAGATATCTTCGGCAAGGTGCTGGTGTTCCAGGTGGGCGTGGCGGCGTTCTCCCTGGAATCGCTTTTGTGCGGCATGGCCGTGACGCTGCCCGCCCTCGTTGCCGCCCGCGCCGTGCAGGGGGCCGGCGGCGCGGCCGCCATGGCCAACAACATGGGGATCATCACCGAGTCGTTCCCCGCCCGCGAACGCGGGCGCGCCCTGGGCATCCTCGCAAGCTTCGTGGCGCTGGGCATGATGTGCGGCCCCGTGCTGGGGGGATTCATCGTCTCGGTGCTTCCCTGGGAGTTCATCTTCCTCATCAACGTGCCCGTCGGCGTCGTGTCGCTCGTCGTCGGCCTGAAGACGCTGCCCCGCGTCCGGCCCGAGCGGGGCCGGAGCCTGGACGTCGTCGGTTCGCTGCTGATCGTGCCGGGCATCATGCTGACGTTCTTCGCGCTCACATCCCTGCAGGCGGGCGCCTCGCCTGCCCTGGTCGCGATGCTCGCGGCCGGCGTCGCGCTGCTGGTGCTCTTCGCGCTCGTCGAGCGCCGTGCGCAGGATCCCCTGGTGGTGCTCGAGGTCTTCTCCCAGCGCTCGTTCCTGGTCAACGTCGCGTGCCTGTTCATCTCCTTCGTCGCGATCGGCGTCTACGAGCTGATGACCCCGTTCTACCTGCAGGACGCGCGCGGCTTCTCCCCGACGCTTGCCGGCTTGGTGTTTTGCGTGATCTCGCTGGCCAACGCCGTCTCGGGCCCCATCTCGGGTGCCGTGTCCGACCGCATCGGGTGCGAGCTGCCCACGTGCGTCGGCATGTTGCTGTTCGCGGTGGGCCTCGTCCTCGTGGGGTTGTTCGGCGTCGACACGGGCCTGCCCTGCATCCTTGCATGCCTCGCGCTCGCCTCGCTCGGAACCTCCATCTTCCAGTCGCCCAACAACTCACTGATCATGGGCTCGCTTCCGCCCGAGGCACTGGGGTTCGGCGGCAGCGTCTCCGCCCTTGCGCGCTATCTGGGTATGGCCGTGGGCATCTCCGCCTCGACCTCGCTTCTGTACGGCCAGATGAGCGTCGCCGCCGGCGAGAGCGTGACGTCCTATGTCGCCGGGCGCCCGGATATCTTCCTGTATGGCTATCGCTGGGTCTACGGCGTGACGGCCGTCTTGGTCGCCGTGGGATTCGCCCTGACGCTTGCGCGCCTTGTGCTCAAGCGCGCGCGGCGCGCGGGCGGGACTGAGCATGCCGCACCCGTGCGCGGCTCGGCGCGCGGCTGACTCGGTGCGGCCCGGTGCGCGCGGGCCGCTGCATCGACGAGCGCCCCGCGGGGCGTCAGGGTAGCGGGGCGAGCACGCGCATCGCGTGCGGGACGACCTCGATGCTCAGGCTGCGGGCCGAAAGCCGCTCACCGTCGACCTGGATGGGGTAGCTGTCTTCTGCAAGGGTGAGGTCGATGCGCCGCGCACGCATCGTGTGCACGTGCTTGCTGGCCGTGTGCGCGCCGTTTTTGGCCGAGAGGAACACGGGCAGGGCCACCGCGCGGGGGACGGGCCCCGTCGCGTAGCAGATGTCCAGCTCCCCGTCGGAGATGTCCGCATCGGGGCAGATCCTGAAGCCCGAACCGTACGTCGCGCCGTTCTGGACGGCGAAGATGATGGTCTCGAGTGATCGAGGGGTCTTGCCATCGATTCTGACGGTGGACGCGAAAGTGCGGTATCCGGAGCCGAACGTCTTGAGCCCGCTCGCCAGGTACAGGGGCGTCCCGGTGAGCTTCGTGTTCCGGCGCATCGCGTGCGTGTCTATCGCTATGGCCGCGTCGAGTCCGAACGATACGGTCTCGAGCGCGTACTCGACTGACGCGGAGCCGGGCGCGCCGCCCGCCGCGCCATACGCCACGCGCAGGATGTCGCAGGGTTTCGGGGCGCCCTGAAGAAGCGGGGAGAAGTCCGTTCCGGAAACGTCGGCGACGTCGGTGAGGCCGAGCGACCTCGCGAAATCGTTGCCGGACCCCACGGGCACGACGCCGAGGGTCGGTCGCGCTCCGGGCTCGATGCGCATGAGGCCGTTGGCGACTTCGTGGACGACGCCGTCTCCGCCGAGGGCGAGCACGGTGTCGAATCCTGACGCCGCTGCGGCGAGCTCGGTCGCATGGCGGGGCAGTTCGGTGCGCTTCACGTGGAAGGCGCTCGCGTCATGGCTGCAGAGAGCGAGGAATCGCCTGAGGCGGTCGGCGGCCGCAGCGGCTTTTCCCGACTGCGCGACGGGGTTGACGATGATGAGCGTGCGTCCGAGTTCGATGGGGTGCATGGCGGCTCCCGGGATACAGGTGGGTTACGCTTGGCCGCCGGGCGCCTCGTCGGCGTCTGCGGCCTGGTGGTGCCGCGCGATGGCGGCCTCGAGGGTGTCCCCGGTGTCGGGGGCGAGCGAGCGTCGCTTGGGCGTCACGATGCGCTGGGCGGGGTACACGC
Organism: Collinsella phocaeensis; assembly: GCF_900119895.1. Taxonomy (GTDB): domain Bacteria; phylum Actinomycetota; class Coriobacteriia; order Coriobacteriales; family Coriobacteriaceae; genus Collinsella; species Collinsella phocaeensis. The sequence goes on from NZ_FQLR01000004.1 coordinate 1,032,499, forward strand.
CGCGGTGGCCCTCGACGAGGTAGCTGACGAAGGCGACGATGACGAAATAGGGCGCGCCGGCGCCGCCGAACATGTCGATGGCGAGCATGATGGTGGTTATGGGCACGTTTAGGGCAGCCCCGAACATCCCCAGCATGCCGAGGGCCGCCATGAAGCTCGGGTCGAAACCGATGACGGGCCCGATCCATCCGCCCAGGGACGCTCCGATGGCGAACAGCGGGGTGACCTCACCGCCCTGGAACCCCGCGCCCAGGGTGAGCGCCGTGCATACGAGCTTGGCGACGGGGTCCAGCGGGGACGTGCGTCCCTCGAAGCCCGCCTCCACGAGCCAGGAGGAAAGGCCGGCGTAGCGCTGCCAGGAGAACGCGAAGCAGACCGCGCAGAGCGCAAGCGATCCCACGAGTGCAGCCACCAGGTAGTTTTTGATGCGCGTCCCGTACAGCCGCTTGACGCCGCGGATGGCGAGGGAGAACAGGCGAGCGACGATCCCGAAGACGCAGGCGCACGCCACGACCAGGGCGACGGACGCGGCGTCCATCGGGGGGACGGAGGCGATGCGGAAGGATTCGCGCGCGACGCCGAGGGCGTCGGCGACGGCGTAGCCCGTGAAGGACGCGATGAGGCAGTAGATCCCGGCACTGTAGTTCAGCTTCCCGACCGTGCACACCTCCATGCCGAAGAAGGCGCCGGCGAGCGGGGTGCCGAAGACGCCGCCGAAAGCGGCGGACACCCCGGCGAGCATGAGGTCCTGGCGGGTGCGCGCGCTTTTGACGCCGAACCGCTCGGCGACGTTGCTCGCGATCGTTCCGCCGATCTGCACCGCCGTGCCCTCGCGTCCCGCGGAGCCTCCGACCAGATGCGTCGCGACCGAGCACGCGAAGGTCAGGAAGGCCATCCGGGCATGGATGGGCGTCCCTCCGAGCGCGCTGTCGATGACGAGGTTGTTTCCGCGGGCGGACCTGAGCCCATGGTTGCGGTACACCCAGGCCGTGCCGACGCCGACGGCGGGCAGGAGCAGCAGGAGCCATCCGTGCCGCCCTCGGACGCCCGTGACGATCTCCAGCGAGGTGAGGAACGCCCATGCGGCGAAACCCATCGCGACGGAGATGACGAGCGTGAGCGCGAGGGTCGTGAGGCTGGCGCGCATGTTGCCGGCATTGCGGCGCGTGTCGGCGGCGAGCGTGCGCTCCGCGCTCTGAAGCTCATAGGAGAGCGCGGCGAGGACGCCCTCTCCGTGACGGTCGTCGGAATGATCGGATTCGATGTCCTGCGTTGCTGCCATGGGTTCCCTTCATATCGCGTGCGCGACCATTATACGGCCACGGCGAGAAGGGCGCTTCGGCGTCCATGCTCGTCTGGGGGAAGCGAGTCTTGGGGCCCGGGGCGTTAGACGTTTCCTTCTAAACGGAATCAGGCTTCCCCAACGTGCGTTTGGGGATAGCAGGTAATGGCCTAGGACAATCGTTCCTCTGTACGGCTCTCGTTTTGTCGTGATGGGGAAATGGGCGAAGAGCTGACCAGGAGGATGTGTTCGAGCGAGAGGGACTGGTTGTCAGGGATTCGTTTTCCCTTTATACTATGCCTTCGTGGACGCACGGGACGTGGCGCAGTTTGGTAGCGCGCCTGCTTTGGGAGCAGGATGTCGCAGGTTCAAATCCTGTCGTCCCGACCACATACGCGGGCGTAGTTCATCGGTAGAACCTCAGCCTTCCAAGCTGATGAGGCGGGTTCGACTCCCGTCGCCCGCTCCAGAGAAAGACGCAGGTCAGAGTGGTTGAAATTCTGGCCTGCTTTAATTTTTCCACCTTATGGGAAATGCTGATGGGAAATCTATGGGAAATATTTCCCACGATACAAACGCGGTAAGGGCAATCCCGAACTATCGAAAGTAATTGGTGCTACCATCGAAGGCGGGCGGCATCCGTTGCGGCGAAGTTTGGCCGCTCCGTAAAAAACGTTAACAGCGCATGGAAGTGGCCGTGTCCGTTTAACGGATGCGGCTATTTTTTTCTAGGGATGTCCAGTCCTAGCCGAATAGCCGCGAGTACGAGGGCGATAAGTGCAATTGCATCTGAAAGAGTCATAGGCTTTGCTCCCTTCGAAGCGCGGCCCCGCCCGTCTCTGATGGGAGCGCACTTGCTCCCCGTCTGCCTTATGCGGTTGTGAAGGTGTGCGCCTCGGGGGGCCTCCTTGGCTTGATTGCATTATGCACAAACGAACGTTAGAGCAAATACATATCTGTTATGATTCGGTAATGATGAAAGGGGAATCAAAGTGCAGGTCAACGATATTATCTCAGCGCTTCTTGCAAGGACCAGCAAGACGCAAGAGCAAGTCAGCACAGAGCTTGGCAGGGCGAAAGCGTGGGCATCCGTGGTCAAGTCCACCAAGCGAACGCCGCGCCTTGACACGGTGGCCGACATAGCGGACGCATGCGACATTGACATTTGTCTCATAGATCGAGAGACCGGCGCCGTTGTGGCGACCGTCACCCCGCCGCGCCGCGCCCAAGCGGATTAGCGCATCGACATACGACTCGCACCGGTCCGCTCCGTGATGGTGCGGCCTTTTTTCATGCCTGAAACAACCTGAAATGTGTGCACTCATCAAATCTAAGCGCAACTAACTTAGATATGGTGAGTGTGCGCCGGACCAGCGGACCCCGGGGGATGGAAATATGAGGATCGCCAAGTGCTCGCGGTCGAGGGCCACTACAAGACCGAGCTCGTGCGCGATGCCTACGACGAGACCGTCGTGGTCACCCCGGCGTGGGACGAGAAGGTGCTGGTCAAGGCCGCCTGGACCGAGACCATCAAGCACGAGGCCGAGTACAAGACCGTCCACCACCCGGCCGAGTACGGGTGGATCTAGGTGCATCCCAGCCTGGGCGAATCATCAGGGGGCCGGCGCGCAGGGACGTGAACCCCTGCGCGCCGGCCCTTCCCCTATCGCGGCGTCTGCCCTAGCCGACGCCCGCGCCGAGCGGCACGATGCGCTCGAACAGCGCCGTGTGCCGCGCATTGACGTCCCTGTCTCGATGGAAGTGGCCGTAGTACCAGCGCTTGAAGTCGAGTTTTCGGTCGACCTCATCGAGAAACGCGGTCAGGGCCTCGTCTTCAAGGCCCGGAGTCGGCGTGGCGGGGAAAAGCGTGCTGGCGAGGATGGATCTGGGACACGTGTGCGTCACGACGTAGTCGACCTTCCAGTCGCGCGCAGACAGGTTTGCCCGCGCCTCATCGAAGTTGCGCTCGGTCGGGATCTCCTGCGGCCACCAGGTGGCGAAGGGAATCCGAAGGGCTCGGTCGATGCTGGCCGCGCCGCCGAGCGTGAAGATGCGCACCCCGTCGATCTCGTAGACCTCGGAGCGCATGAGGCGACGGATGGGGGAGTGCGGGGAGAGCCGTTGGACTGCGCCGCCGCACCATGGCTCCACGCGCCGTCCCGACCAGTGATCGTAGCGCTCGTGGTTCCCGTCGACGAACAGGATCGTGTAGGGCCTGGACTCCAGCCAGGCTATCTCGGCGCACTCGTCGGCTGAGTAGTCCCAGGGGTAGCCGAAATCTCCCGTCACGATCAGGTGGTCGCCCGGTCCCCCTTCCTCCCAGGCCTCGAGCCTGTCCAACCCCATGGGGCCGTGCAGGTCTCCCGTGATGTAGATCAAGGCTTCTCCCTTCCGCCCGACGGGTCGGCGATCGCCGTCCTGAGGTATCGCGGCGCTATCGGGCCGGTGAGCCAGACGCCGTTGCGCGACAGGTAGAACCCTTGGCCCTCCGCGGCCAAGGTCGCGGCATCGACCTCGAGCACCACCGGCTTCCCGTGGCGGGAGCCCACGTTGACGGCGGTCCCGTAGTCGGGAGACAGGTGGACGTAAAGCCTGCTCATGGGCTTCAGCCCCTCGCGCATGATGGCGTCGAGCGACCGTCTGGCGGTCCCGTGGTACAGGGTCGCCGGCGGCGTTTGGCGCTCTAGCCCCACGTCGACCGGGACGGAGTGGCCCTGTCGCGCGCGCACGCGTTCATGCTGCCCATCGAACTCATAGCGGCCCTTGGGGTCGGTCGCGACGATATGCTCCAGGATCTCTCGAGAGAACTCCACCTGGCCGTCCATGCTGCGTATGAGGGGGCCGACGCGCGCCCAACCGTGTTCGTCGAGCTCAACCCCCAGCTCAGCGGGTCTGTGCCGGAGCGTGCGGGCAAGGAGCCTGCTCGCGCGCACGTGCCTCTCATCGGTCATGCCGGCCATCCTCTCTCGATGCGGGCCTCTTGTCGCCATGGTAGCGTGCGCCTGCCGTCTCGTTGGGGGGGCGTGCGCTTCCATTTGGCCTGGCGCCAGCGGCCCTTCTGCATGGAACGTAGCGCGCGCCATGTGAGACGGGCTCGTGGTTCTCGTCGGTGCTGCGCACGTCGGCGCGGTACTGGTTCCAATCGGGGCTCGCGCCTGAAAGGCTCGCGCGTTTCTCATGTGTTACGGGTGTTGCCGCTTCGTTTCCACCGAGTGCATGGGTAGAACAGCGGAGCGCCTGAATTATGATAGAGCGTGGTCAAACGCAGGCATGCCGTCTGCGCGCATTGGTAAGGAGCATACATTATGAGCTATACCGAGAGGGTCATCGCGGAGCTGCACGAGCGCTACTCCGATCAGCCCGAGTTCATCCAGGCCGCCGACGAGGTCCTCTCCTCCATCGCGCCGGCTGTCGACGCCAACCCCGCCTACGAGGAGGCTTCGCTCCTCGAGCGCCTCGTCGAGCCCGAGCGCGTCATCATGTTCCGCGTCCCCTGGGTGGACGACGCGGGGAAGTGCCGGGTCAACCGCGGCTACCGCGTCGAGTTCAACTCCGCTATCGGGCCTTACAAGGGCGGCCTGCGCTTCAACCCCACGGTAACGCTCGGCATGCTCAAGTTCCTCGGCTTCGAGCAGATCTTCAAGAACTCCCTCACCACGCTCCCCATGGGCGGCGGCAAGGGCGGCTCGGATTTCGATCCTAAGGGCAAGTCCAACAACGAGATCATGCGCTTCTGCCAGTCCTTCATGACCGAGCTCTCCCGCCATATCGGCCCTGACACCGATGTCCCGGCGGGCGATCTGGGCGTGGGCGGCCGCGAGATCGGCTACATGTTCGGCCAGTACAAGCGCCTGCGCAACGAGTGGTCCGGCGTGCTCACCGGCAAGGGCCTGTCCTTCGGCGGCTCCCTGGCGCGCACCGAGGCGACCGGTTACGGCCTCGTCTACTTTGTCGACGAGTACCTCAAGTGCCACGGCGAGAGCTTCGAGGGCAAGAAGGTCGTCGTCCACGGCTCCGGCAACGTCGCGATCTACGCGATCCAGAAGGTCTCCCAGCTGGGCGGCATCGTCATCGCCGCCTCCGACACCAAGGGGTGGATCGAGGACCCGGCGGGCATCGACTACAAGATCCTCGAGGACATCTACAACAAGAAGCGCTCCGGCCACGACCAGGGCGTGAGCCTCGCGCTGTATGCCGATGCCCGCCCCGATGCCGTGTGGCACGAGGGCGACGGCCGCGGCGTCTGGCAGCTTTCGTGCGACATCGCGCTTCCCTGCGCACGCGAGAACACGCTGCTGCTCGAGGACGCGCAGGCGCTCGTCGCGAACGGCTGCAAGGTGGTCGGCGAGGGTGCGAACATGCCGACGACGACCGATGCCACCAACTACCTGATCGAGCACGGCGTCGCCTTCATGCCCGGCAAGGCCGCCAACGCCGGCGGCGTCGCGACCTCCGGCCTCGAGATGAGCCAGAACGCCGAGCACCTCTCGTGGACGTTCGAGGAGGTCGACTCCAAGCTCGAGGGCATCATGCGCGGCATCTACCATGCGTGCGATGACGCGGCGACTGAGTACGGCTTCGAGGGCAACTACATGGTCGGCGCCAACATCGCCGGCTTCAAGAAGGTGGCGGACGCCATGATGGCCCAGGGCGTCTGCTAGGGCCGTTCTGGCTCCATGCGCGGATCGTCTGGCGCTGATCGTTCGGTTTTGCGTCGATGCGGGAGTCCCAGCCCTGGGGCTCCCGTTTTTTCAAGCTGGTTGGGGCATGCGCCTGGGGATGCGGTGCGCATGCGGTCGGTGATGGCGTGCGCGGCGCGTTCGCTTCAGGTCCGATATATAGCTTCAAGTCCGATATATAAAAACAGGGCCCTCGAAAGGGCCCTGCAGGTTTGTGGTGTACCGGCAAATACGGTTCACGCGATATGTGCCGCGAAGGAAGCTTAGGAGCGGGCGACCTTGCCGGACTTGAGGCAGGTGGTGCACACGTTCATCTTGCGACGGGTGCCGTTCACGACAACGTAGACACGCTGGATGTTCGGACGGAACTTACGGATGGAGACGCGGTGAGAGTGGCTGATGGAGCGACCAGCAACGGGGTGCTTACCGCAGATTTCGCAAACTTTGGACATGTCTTTACCCTCCTTGGGCGGCTTGTTGTTGATGCCGCGTGAACAAACAGCAATGAACTATACCATAGAAACCCGCCCATGTGCGGAATCTACACATAGTGCGGGAGGTTTGCACGCATATGGAGCAGCAGGCGCGTGCAGCGCGGGGAACAGTATAGAAAAGCGCAGGTCGTATGTGAAGTGAGACCGTGCGTCGTTCAAGAAAAACTTTACGAGGAGCGTTCGCGTCCAGCGGTTTCGCGCGGCCAGGCTGCTCGGTGGTGCGCTGAGGCGGTGCGCCCGTGCGCTTCGGGCGCATGCCCCGGTTGCCGTCGGCGGATCGATGGGGGTGCGTTCGACAGTTGTGGAGGGTTTGAGGGCGCCGTCGCGGGCATAACGTTAAAACGTCGTGTCGCGTTTCACATGACCCTCCGGTCCCATATAATCCATACCAACTGGCTCGGATATTGTGCCCAACAAGAAAGGAACGTCCCCATGACGAAGGATACCCTCATGGATTCCATCACCCTCACCCGCCGCCAGGCTCTGGCCGGCGTCGCGGCCCTCGGCGCCGTGAGCGCCCTCGGCCTCTCCGCCTGCAGCGACGAGCCGGCGCCTGCCGGTTCGGCCGCGTCTGACGACGCGGCCGAGGAGACCGTCACCAAGATCGACGCCGATGCCTACGACGCCCTCGTCGCCGAAGGCCCCGTCGCCGACGACGCGGCCGTGTCCGCGAGCGCGTGGGCGTCGGCCGTCAAGAAGACGGGCGTCCTGCGCGTCGGCGGCGTTCAGACCTCCGCGCTGTTCTCCCTCATGGACGAGACCGACGGCAAGCTCCGCGGCTTCGACGCCGGCCTGTTCCAGCTGCTTACCCGCTATATCCTGGGCGACGAGTCCAAGTACGAGTTCACGCAGGTCACCTCGGACACCCGTGAGTCCGTCCTCACCAACGACCAGGTCGACACCGTGTTCGCGACCTACTCGATCACCGACGAGCGCAAGAAGCTCATCTCCTTCGCGGGCCCCTACTACACCACGCAGCAGGGCACCCTGGTCATGGCCGGCAACAGCGACATCGCCGGCGTCGAGGACCTCGATGGCAAGAACGTCGCCGCCCAGTCCGGCTCGACCGGCCCGAGCGTGCTGGAGGAGTACGCGCCCAAGGCGACCGTCCAGGAGTTCAAGACCGACGAGGAGGCGCGCAGCGCGCTCGAGCAGGGTCGCGTCGACGCCTACGTCATCGACCAGACTATGCTGCTGTCCGATATGGCCAAGCGTCCCGGCAAGTACCAGCTCGCCGGAGATCCCTTCGGCCCGGTCGATCCCTACGGCATCGGCATGCCCCTGGACTCCGACGGCGTCGCCTTCGTGAACGACTTCCTCGCCGCCATCGAGGACTCCGGCCTCTGGGCCGATCTCTGGCAGGTCTCCATCGGTGATCGCGCGGAGATCGCCGAGGCCCCCGAGCCCCCTGCGATCGGCGCGTAGCGCACCCGCGCGCATGGCCCTTTGCGCGCCCGGCCCGCATCGCGGGTCCGGGCGCGCACTCGTATTCCGTTGATGCGGGCGCTCGGCGCCCGCGCGTTCCGTACCGTGTCTGCAAGGAGGTGGCCATGGGACTCGTCGAGCTTCTGTCGACCTACGGTCAAGACTATGCGACGGCGCTGTTCACGACGTGGTGGATGACGGCCGTCTCGTTCGCCGTCGTCATGGTGCTCTCGGTCGGGATCACCGTGCTCCGCGTCTGCCCGCTTCGCCCCCTGCGCGCCGTGGGCGATCTCTACGTGCAGGTCTTTCGCAACATCCCCGGCGTCGCGCTGCTCATCATCGTCGTGTACGCGCTGCCCAACCTACGCGTGGTGCTCGACTACCGCACCTGCGTCATCGTTACGACGGTCCTCATGGGCTCCGCCTTCGGCTCGGAGAACTTTATGAGCGGCATCAACACGATCGGGGTCGGGCAGATCGAGGCGGCGCGGTCCATCGGTCTGCGGTTCTCGCAGATCATGTCCCGGATCGTCATCCCTCAGGCGCTCCGTTCCGCGGTCCTGCCCATGACGAACCTTCTGATCGCCGTCATGCTCACGACGTCGCTCGGCTCGCAGGTGCCCTTGTCGCCCCAGGAGCTGACCGGCATTGTCTCCTATATCAACACTCGCGCGACCGGAGGCATCCTTGCGTTCCTCATCGCCGCCCTGGGCTACGTCGGCACCGCTGCCGTGATCGGGCTGGTGGGGAACCGCATCGACCGGAAGGTGAGGATCTTGCGATGAGCGCTCGAAACAACCGTGCCTCCATCCGCGATGCCCTGTACGAGGCTCCGGGACCGCGCACGCGGCGGCGCATGCACGTCGCGACCGCCGTCTCCGCCGTGCTGGTCCTCATGGGCATCGCCGCCATCGTTCGCCAGTTCTACGTCACCGGACAGCTTGCGCCCCGCTATTGGTCGTTCTTGACCCGTCCGACCACGTGGGCCTTCCTGCTGCAGGGTTTCCGCGGGACCGTCTCGGTCGCGCTCGTCGCGGGCGCCATCGCGCTCGTGCTCGGCCTGCTGCTGATGCTCGGCCGGATGAGCTCGATCCGCGCGCTCTCCGCCGCCTGCCGAGGCGTCATCGACTTCTTCCGCGGCGTGCCGAGCCTTCTGCTCATCTATTTCTTCTTCCTCGTCGTCCCGCAGTACGGCATCAAGCTCTCGAGCTTCTGGATGATCACCCTGCCCGTCGCGCTCGCGGCGTCGGGCGTGCTGGCCGAGGTGCTGCGAGCGGGCGTCAACGCGGTACCCGCCGGGCAGGTCGAGGCCGCCCGGTCGATCGGCATGCGCCCTGCGCAGATCATGCGCACCGTCATCCTGCCGCAGGCCGTCCACTTCGTCATCCCGTCTTTGATCTCGCAGCTCGTGGTCGTGGTCAAGGACACCACGGTGGCCTACGTGGTGAGCTACCCCGACCTCATGCAGAACGCGCGCGTCCTCATCACGAACTACGACGCCCTCGTGTCGATGTACCTCACGGTCGCGCTCGTCTACATCCTGCTCAATTACGCCATCAACAAGCTTTCCGGGATCGTCGCGCGCCGCATGGGCGTCACGATCGTCCGCTAGCCCGCACGCACCGCACTCATACGACTGGAGACGACATGACCCAGCACACCGAACAAGACACCCCCGTCATCGAGCTTCGCCATGTGGACAAGCACTTCGGCGACCTGCATGTCCTGCGCGACATCAACCTTTCCGTCGCCCGCGGCGAGGTCCTCGTCGTCATCGGGCCGTCCGGTTCCGGCAAGTCCACGATGTGCCGCACGATCAACCGCCTCGAGACCATCGACTCCGGCGAGGTGCTCATCGAGGGCGTGCCGCTGCCGGAGGAGGGGCGCGAGCTCGCCGCCATGCGCGCCGAGCTCGGCATGGTGTTCCAGAGCTTCAACCTGTTCGCGCACAAGACGATCCTCGAGAACGTCACGCTCGGCCCGATAGAGGTTCTGGGGCAGGACAGGGCTTCCGCGGAGAAGACCGCCCGCGAGCTGCTCGCGCGCGTGGGCGTGGCGGAGCAGGCCGACAAAGTCCCCGCGCAGCTCTCCGGCGGCCAGCAGCAACGCGTCGCCATCGCGCGCTCGCTCGCCATGCGCCCGAAGGCGATGATGTTCGACGAGCCCACGAGCGCTCTCGACCCCGAGATGATCAACGAGGTCCTCGACGTCATGGTCGAGCTCGCTCGGGGCGGCATGACGATGGTCGTCGTCACCCACGAGATGGGCTTCGCGCGCCGCGTCGCCGACCGCGTGGTGTTCATGGCCGACGGGCGCATCGTCGAGGAGGGTACCCCCGATGAGTTCTTCGACCACCCCAAGACCGATCGCGCGCGCGAGTTCCTCGATTCGATCAAGGGCCACTGACGGGCCCTCGTCCTTTCGTTCCCGCAGCGTATTTCGATACTGGAGCAGCCCATGCCTTTCGATATCCCGCCCGTCACGACCGATCCGGCCGACCGCCCGCTCATCCTCATCGCCCCGAGGCTCGAGCAGTGCCGCCCGTGCCTCAAGATGCCCGAGCAGCTCGCCCCCGAGGAATCCGGGGCGACGGTGTTCCTCGACGCGATCCTCGCTGCGGGCGGCATCCCGCTCATGATGGCCCTCACCGAGGACCAGGACGTCATCGAGCGGTACGTCGCCATGGCTGACGGTGTCGCCATTCCCGGCGGGCAGGATGTCGATCCGGCGCTCTGGGGCGTGAGCGAACCCTACGACCGCGCGCTGCTGTGTCCCGAGCGCGACGATTTCGAGGTCCGCCTCATCCGCGCCGCGCTCGCTGCGCACAAGCCCCTGCTCGCGACCTGCCGCGGGATGCAGATCCTCAACGTCGCCCTCGGCGGGACGCTGTGCATGGACGTCCCTTCGCGCCCCGTCCCCGACGGCATGGCGCACTGGCGCCATGCGCCCATCCTGCTCGATCCCGCCCACGCCGTGCTCATCGAGCGCGGCAGCCTCCTTGCCCGCATCAACGGGCTGCGCGACTCCATCCAGGTCAACTCCAGCCATCACTGCTGCGTCGAGGACCTGGGCGAGGGCGTGGTCATGACGGCGATGGCGACCGACGGCGTCCCCGAGGCCATCGAGCTGCCCGCGGAGTCGTTCTGCCTGGGCGTGCAGTGGCACCCGGAGTACACGTGGCGCACGCTTGAAAGCGACTACCTGCTGTGGAAGGCCTTCATCGACGCGGCCTCCCGGTAGGCGTGCGGGCCCGGACGGACCCGCCCCGTATGTCTATTTTTGTTGCACGCGGCATCCCGGTTGTAGAATGGGAGAACGATTGCTTCCATATCCGATGCGCATGCATCCAGGAAGGAGATTACCGTGTGTGATACCATCGCCGGCACCCTGAGCGTCTCCAACGACGTGATCGCGGATATCGCCGGATACGCCGCCATGTCCTGCTACGGTGTCGTGGGCATGGCCGAGCAGGAGCAGGGCGCGGGCGCGGTCCGCATCCTGCCGAGCGACCGCCTGCGCAAGGGCGTCCTCGTCAGCTCCGAGGACGGCAGGCTCGTCCTCGACCTCCACATCGTTCTCGAGGCGGGCGTGAACATGAAGTCCGTGTGCGAGAACCTTTCCAGTTCCGTCGCGTTCACCTGCGCCGAGATCGCGCAGCTCGATCCCGCGAACCTGAAGATCGCCATCCACATCGACGCGTTGAAGTCGCGCGCCTAGGGCAGTCCGAGTACTTGGAGATACATTCAACATGATCGCTAAAACCATCCGCACGTGCTTCCCGATCGCGGCGAAGGCCGTCGCCGACAAGGCCGAGGACATCAACAAGCTCAACGTGTTTCCCGTTCCCGACGGCGATACGGGCACCAACATGTCGCTCACGCTCGCTTCCGTCGTCAAGGAGCTCACGGCGCTTCCCGCGGACGCGACGATGGAGGACATCGCCGCCGCCATCACGCACGGCTCCCTGATGGGCGCGCGCGGCAACTCGGGCGTCATTACCAGCCAGATCCTGCGCGGCGTCGCCGAGGGCCTCGTGGACGCCTCCGAGCCCGTCGGCTCCGATGACATCGCCCGCGCCTTCCGCCGCGCGGTCAAGGTCGCCTTCCAGGCTGTTCGCAAGCCCATCGAGGGCACCATCCTCACGGTCCTGCGCGACGTCTCCACCAAGGCCGACGAGTGCGAGAAGAAGAAGCTCTCCGCCGCCGATGCGCTCGATGCCATCGTGGTCGAGGCCTATCAGTCCGTCGCCCGCACGCCCGACCTGCTGCCGGTGCTCAAGGAGAACGGCGTCGTCGACTCCGGCGCCTTCGGATTCGCCATCTTCATGGAGAATTTCGTCGTCGCCGCCCTCGGCCGCACCTCTAAGGTCGAGGGCTTCTCGGCCACGTTCGACGCCGACGCGGACTCCGCTCGCGCCGGGGCGCTCGACCGCGTGAAGATCGAGGCCAACGACGACTGGGAGGGCTCGGAGTTCCGCTACTGCAACGAGTTCCTGTTCAAGGCCGAGCGCCGCTTCGACGAGGACGAGGCCCTGCGGTTCCTCGCCTCCATGGGCGACTGCGAGCTGCTCGTCGGCGCGTACCCGGACTACAAGGTCCACGTCCACTCAAACACCCCCAACCTCGTGCTCGAGCACATGCTTCAGTTCGGACAGGTCTACGAGGTCTTCATCCACAACATGGACCTCGAGGTCGCCGAGCGCACCGCCAAGATCCACGCCGACCAGGAGGCTGCGTCCGAGCCCGCGAAGCCCCTCGGCTTCGTGGCGGTCGCCGCCGGCTCCGGCGAGGCGGACATCCTCGTCTCCATGGGCGTCGACGTGGTCGTCTCCGGCGGCCAGACCATGAACCCCAGCACGGCCGACCTGCTCGAGGCCGTCGAGCGCGTCAACGCCGAGGCCGTCGTCATCCTGCCGAACAACGGTAATATCCGCATGGCCGCCGAGGCCGCCGCGAGCGCCTGCACCGACAAGCGCGTCGCCGTCGTCCCGACCAAGACGGTGCCCCAGGCGTTCTCCGCGCTCTTCGCCGTCATGCCCGATGCGGAGCTCGACGATGTCGTCGAGGCCATGACCGATGCCGTCCGCGAGGTTCGCGACGGCGAGGTCACCTGCGCGGTCCGCGACTCCAAGGCATCCGACGACACCCCGATCCACGCCGGTGACGTCATGGGCATCATCGACGGGTCCATCGACATCGTCGGCTCCGACGTCAAGCAGGTCACGCTCGACTGCATCGCCCGCATGCAGGACGAGGAGGAGGGCGATACCCTCACCATCCTCGCGGGCTCCGATCTGAGCGATGAGGACTTCGCCGACATCATCGACGCGATCGAGCAGGCTCAGCCCGACCTCGAGGTCGACGCGCACCGCGGCGAGCAGCCGTTGTACCCGGTCATCTTCTCTATCGAATAGGCGCTGACGTGGCGCCGCGCATCGCAGCACCTGCCGTGTCGGCGCGCATGTCGCGGGCCGACGTCCTGCACGAGGACGTCTCCCGCCTCAAATACGTATCTGGCGCACGCGAGGAGGCCCTTCGCAGGCTCGGTATCGAGTCGGTGGGGGACCTCCTCTGCCATATACCGCGGCGCTACCTCGATTTCACCCATGCGGTGACCATCGAGTCGGCACCCATCGGCTCGGTCTCCACGATCGTGGGCACGGTCGACCGCGTGTCGGAGAAGCGCCCGCGCCCCCGTCTCGTCATCACCGAGGTCTTCCTCGTCGACGAAACGGGCGTGCTGCAGGTCGCGTTTTTCAAGCAGCCGTGGCTGTCGCGCGACATCAAGCGCGGCGACAGGCTTGCCGTCATGGGCAAGGTCGAGTTCGCCTGCGGATTCAAGCAGATGTCCGCCCCTCTCTTCGAGCGGCTGGATGCGAACCGGGCCGCAGGCATCGTTCCGGTCCATCCCGTGTCGGAGGGCATCAGCGTCGCCTGGATGCGCCGCATCGCTTCCGTCGCCATCGGTCTCTCGCTCGGCGCGCCCGATCCGCTTCCCGCGCCCTTGAGGGCGCGCCGCCGCCTCATGAGTTCGTCCATGTCCCTCAGGGCCATCCACTTCCCGACCTCGATGGGGGAGCGCGAGCTCGCGCGCCGACGCCTTGCCTACGAGGAGACGCTCGTTCTCCAGCTCGGCCTGCGGCTGCGCAACGACTCCAACCTTCTCGGGGTGCCCGCGGTCGGGCACACGCCCGGCGGGCACGTGGCCGCGCTCCGGTCGGCGCTCCCGTTCCGGCTCTCCGAGGAGCAGGACGCTGCCGTCGCTCAGATTCTTCGCGACATGCGCGACGGCGGTCGCATCATGAATCGGCTGCTTCTGGGCGATGTGGGCACCGGCAAGACCGCCGTGGCGTCTTTCGCGCTCGCCTGTGCGGCGGATACCGGCACCCAGGCGTGCGTCATGGCTCCGACGGGGATCCTGGCGCAGCAGTACGCCGTCAAGGTGGCGCCGGTGCTCGAGGGCATCGGCGTCTCGTGCGCCCTGCTCACGGGCGCCACCCCGGCCGTCGAGCGCGCACGGCTGCTCGAGCGTCTGGCTGCCGGTGACATCGACGTCCTGTTCGGCACGCACGCGGTCCTCACCGAGGACGTCGTCTTTCCCCACCTGTCGCTGGTCGTCATCGACGAGCAGCATCGGTTCGGGGTCGGGCAGCGGAACGTGCTGCGCGCCAAGGGGCCCGGCGCCGACCTGCTCGTGATGTCCGCCACGCCCATCCCGCGCACGCTTGCGCTCTCGCTGTACGGCGACCTCGATTCCAGCGTCATCCGCCATCGTCCCGTTCCCGGCGCGGGCGTCACCACGCGCGTCCTCAACGAGGGGAACCGCGATATCGCCTACGGCGCGATCAGGGAGGCGATCGGGGCGGGGCAGCGCGCGTACGTCGTCTGCCCGCTCGTCGCCGATCGAGACGATGCCGAAGAGCTCGAGGACGTGCCCGCTCCCGGCCAGGACGGCGCCCCGCGCGCGCCGCTGCACAGCGTCGAGGGCGAGCTCGCCCATCTTGAGATCGTTTTTCCCGAGGCTTGCGTCGCAGCGCTCCATGGGCGGATGTCCGCCGTCGAGAAGGACGCGACGATCGAGGCGTTCCGTCAGGGCGCGATCGATATCCTCGTCTCCACCACCGTGGTGGAGGTCGGTGTCGACGTGCCCGAGGCGACCGTCATGCTCATCGAGAACGGTGAGCGTTTCGGGCTCGCCACCCTCCATCAGCTCCGGGGGCGCGTCGGGCGCGGGGCGCGTGCCGGCACGTGCTACGTCATCGCCCAGGGGGCGGGGCGCGCTCGTCGCAAGACGCCCTCGATGGAGCGGCTCGAGGCGCTCGAGGCCACTTCGGATGGATTCGAGCTCGCCGAGATGGACCTGCGCCTCCGCCACGAGGGCGAGATCCTCGGTTTGCGCCAGCACGGCGCCATGTCGCTTCGATTTGTTGACCTCGACGCCGATACGGACATAATTGAGAGCGCACATGACGACGCGATCGAGATCCTGGCGCACGAGGCGACGCTTTCCGCCCCCGCGCTGATGCCGCTCAGGCACTGCGTCATCGATCGGTACGGAGACGTCTTCAAGGAGGTCAGCGGAGGATGAGGGTGATCGCTGGGGAATGGCGCGGGCGCAAGCTCGCCGAGCCGCGCGGACGCGAGATCACGCGGCCCACGACGGACCGCGTGCGCGAGGCGTGCGCCTCGATGGTCGAGTCCGCCCTCGACGGCGGTATCGAGGGGTCTCGCGTGCTCGACGCCTTCGCGGGCTCGGGGGCGCTGGGAATCGAGATGCTCTCGCGCGGGGCGTCCTTCGCCTCGTTCTTCGATATCGACCGCTCCGCCGCCGCGCTCGTCCGCCGCAACCTGGAGGGCGTGGGGTGCGATCGCGGCCGCTACCGGGTTTCCTGCGCGGACATCCTCGCCACCGCCGCGCGCGGGCGCGTCCTCGGGGCCCCGTTCGACCTCGTTTTGATCGATGCCCCGTATGCGCTCGGGCCCGAGCCGGCGTGCTCGCTTCTCGAATCGCTCGCCGCGTCGGGCGCGATCGGACCCGGTGCTCTGGCCCTGGTCGAGCGCTCGGCGTCTCAGGACCAGGCGCGCCCCGCGGGCTTCGTCATCGAGCGCGAGAAGCGCTACGGACTTACGAGCGTCGATCTGCTCCGCCTGCACCCCGCCGCGCAGGACTAAGTATCCCATCGACCTCATTCGAGGAGACCCTCCATGGAACGCATCATCGAGCACGCGCTCGTGCCCGGAACCTTCGACCCCATCACCTTCGGCCATATCGATGTCGTGCGCCGCGCCGCGCGCATGTTCCCGCGCGTCACCGTCGCCGTCGCCGCGTCGATCGGAAAGAACGGGGTCGGTACGGCGTTCACGCTCGATGAGCGCGTCGAGCTTGCCCGTGCTGCCCTGGCCGGCATCCCGGGCGTCGAGATCGCGCCGTTCACGGGGCTTCTCGTCGACTTCGCGCGCGAGGTCGACGCGGGCGCCGTCGTCAAGGGGCTGCGCGCCATGACGGACTTCGAGTACGAGCTGCAGCAGGCCGACCTCAACTACCGCCTGGACAGCGAACTCGAGAGCGTGTTCATCATGAGCGCCCCTCAGCTCGGATACCTATCCTCTTCGGTCGTGCGCCAGATCGCCTCGCTCGGCGGAGACGTCTCCGCCTTCGTGCCCCCCGTCGTCATCGAGGCGCTGCGCGTGCGTTACGCCCGTTGATGTGCTCTTCGCGCATGCATGGCCCCGTGGAGGCCTGCGTTAGGTCTGTGTTAGTATGTACGGTTGACTATGCAGCCGATGAAAGGAGACGTGATGGCTGGCGATATCTTTCCCGGCGAGCGAATCGTGAGCCTGGTCGATGAGCTCGAGGGGATGATCGAGGAGGCCAAGACTCCCTTCGGCAAGACCGCGCAGTTCAAGCTCATCGAGACGGATGCCTTCTACGCCATCCTTGATGAGATCCGCATGAGCTACCCCGAGGAATGGCAGAAGTCCCGCCGCATCCTCAAGGAGCGCGACGAGCTCATGGCGAGCGCCACGGCGCAGGCCGATTCCATCATCGCGGACGCTCAGCAGCAGGCTCTCACCATCGCCGGCGAGGCCGAGATCGTTCGCCTAGCCCAGCAGCAGGCCGATGATATCCGCGACCGCGCGCAGCAGTACGAGCGCGAGACCCGCTATGCCGCCGAGGACTACGCCGAGCAGGTCTTCACGCACCTCGAGGAGAACCTGAAGTCGCTCACCTCGACCGTCGCGCGCTGCCGCCAGCAGCTCAACGAGGGTGCGAACGGCCAGAACGGGTCTTGGTAATGGATGCCATCGCGCCGGTCGTCGTCGACCTTTCCTGCGCCCTCGAGAATCCGGGCGACTCGCTTCCCGTCACCGGCAAGCTCGAGCTCGAGGGCTATTCGAGTGGCGACAAGGCCTATACCCTCGATGACGGCATCTCCTACGACGTGGTGCTCACGCATGCCGGCGACGGCGTCCTCGCGACCGGCATCGTCCGCGCCCGCGCGGCCGGCGCCTGCGATCGCTGCCTCGAATCCGCGACGTTCGACATCGCCGGCGAGATCGAGGAGTACTTCCTTTTCGAGGAGCCCGAGGACCCCGAGGAATTCGAAGACGGGTTCGAGCTCGTCGGTCCCGAGCGGACGATCGACCTGTCCGGCGCCATTTCCGACGCCGTCGTCATGGACACCCCGTTCGTCCTGCTCTGTCGGCCCGATTGCGCGGGCCTGTGCCCGCAGTGCGGGGCGAACCTCAACGAGGGCGACTGCGGTTGCGCCGCCGCTTCGGAGCAGGCCTGGGTCGACAGCGATGAAAACCCGTTCGCCGCGCTCAAGAACCTCAACCTGTAAGCTCTCTGCGCTCGGCGCGGTTTTCGCCATGAATTCCGTCGCGCCGGGCGTGCGCGCATGCAGCGCGCGTATAATTTGTTCGTTCTACGTACCGGGCGCTACCCGGATCTGATTGAGAAAGGCGTCACATGGCTTCCATCACCACCGCTGACTTCAAGAACGGCCTCGGCCTCCGCATCAAGGACAAGATCTGCACCATCGTCGAGTTCCAGCACGTCAAGCCGGGCAAGGGCGGCGCGTTCGTCCGCTACAAGACTCGTGACATCAAGACCGGTCGCGTCGTCGAGCAGACCTGCAACGCCGGCTCCAAGTTCGAGAGCGTGCAGCTCACGACCACCGAGATGCAGTACCTCTACAACGATGGCGATAACTACTACTTCATGAACATGGAGACCTACGACCAGATTCCCGTTTCCACCGATTTCATCGGCGACAACGAGAAGTGGCTCAAGGAGAACGACATCTGCCAGCTCCTGTACGCCGACGACGAGCTCATGGGCGTGAACCCGCCGATGTTCATCGAGGCCGAGATCACCGAGACCGACCCGGGCTTCAAGGGCGACACCGTCCAGGGCGGCACCAAGCCCGCGACCATCGAGACTGGCGCCGTGGTCCAGGTCCCGATGTACCTCAACGTCGGCGAGACCATCAAGATCGACACGCGCGACGGCAAGTTCGTTTCCCGCGTGTAGCGCGAGGCTCATCGAACGCATGGCGTGGGGGCGGGGAGACTCGCCCCCTTTGCATTTGAGATAGGGGTCGCGTGCATTAGCTGTGATGCGCGCCCTCCCTATATGCTTTCGTGTAAACTGAATCCATGTCTGGGTATGGTCCCGGTACCTTCTGAAAGAGATGGGTGAATCCATGACTCAAGAGATCAAGATCGACGGCCTGGCTATCGCTCCCGCCGTCCTTTCCTCTATCGTTTCGCGTGCCGCCGAGGAGGTCGAGGGCATCGCCTCCGTGGGGCCGCACGACCTGGCGACCAACCTCGTCTCCATGCTGAGCTCCCGCAGCGCCACGTCCTCGGTTCCCGAGGTCGAGGCCATCGTCGAGGACGGCAGCCTGCACATCACGGTGCGCCTGACCGTCTTCTTCGGGTATCCGTTCAAGAAGCTTGCCGACAACGTCCGCGTCGCCGTGGTCAAGGCGATCGATGCCCAGGTCGGCGTTCCCGTCTCCGCGGTCGATGTCTGCATCGACGGCCTTGTCTTCCCGAAGGAGTAATGCGTGAGCCTTAAAGTCGATCGCGGCCGTACCCGCGCGCGCAGCCAGGCGCTCCAGATCCTGTTCCAGGCTGAGGCGCTCGACCTTCCCGTCGACGAGGTCCTCGCCGGCGACTACCTGCTTTCCAAGGGCCCGCTCATGGAGTATGCGGAGCAGCTCGCCCGCGGCTGCTACGCCAAGCTCGATACCGTCGATTCCTGCCTTGCGGCCGTTTCTGAGAACTGGAGCCTCTACCGCATGCCGGCCGCGGACCGCGCCCTGCTGCGCATCGCCGTCTACGAGATGCGCTGCGACGATACCGATGACAAGATCGAGGATGCCGTCGTCATCAACGAGGCTGTCGAGCTCGCCAAGGCCTTCGGCACCGACGATTCCTCTCGTTTCGTCAACGGCGTGCTGGGCCGCATCGCCCGTGCGGAAAAGCTGCCCCAGGCCGCGCCGCGCGCGAGCGAGGAGGACGCGGTCGAGACTATCGCCGATCAGTCGGCCGTCGATGACGCCGCCTGCGGCGACGAGCCCCTGGAGCCTGTCGACGAGACCGAGGAGTAGGCGATGGCCGAGTCCACCGTCCACACGTTTGACGACATTACCGAGCGCCTTGACGAGATCGTCGCGACCGTCCGCTCGAAGGACACCTCGCTCGAGCGGAGTCTCGACTTATTCGACGAGGCCATAAAGCTCGGGTCCAAGGCGGTCGATATGGTCGATTCCTTCGATCTCTCCCCGCGTGAGGCCGAGCAGCTCGATCAGGCGGAAGCGGAGGCTGCGGCTACCGCCTCCGCTGCGGAATGACGCGCTATGAAACGACGTCGTCTCGATGAAGAACTCGTTGCGCAGGGCATCTGTCCGGACTCGGACGATGCCCTGCGCATATGCATGGCGGGACTCGTCTCGTATCGCGGGGAGCGGCTCACGTCCCCTGCGGTCAAGGTCCCTGTTGGATCCGAGCTTCACGTCAAGAACAGAATCCCCTACGTCGGGCGCGGCGGCTTCAAGCTCGCCGGGGCGCTCGATGCCTTCGGCGTCGACCCTTCCGGGCTTGGGTGCCTTGATATCGGGTGCTCGACGGGAGGGTTCACGGATTGCCTGCTGCAACGCGGGGCGGCGCGCGTGCTATCTGTCGACGTGGGCAGGGCCCAGTTCGATTGGCGTCTGCGCAACGATGCGCGCGTGACCCTTCTCGAGCGCACGAACATCGTCTCCGTTCCCGAGATGGGATACGCGCGCACGATCGATCTCGCGGTGTGCGACGTATCCTTCACGAGCATATCCGTCATCCTCCCCGCGACGATCGAGCTGCTGGGTCCTCGAGGCCGCTTCGTCACGCTCGTGAAGCCTCAGTTCGAAGCTCGTCCGGAGGAGGTGGGCGAGGGCGGCGTCGTATCCGACCCCGCTGTCCACGCCCGCGTTATGCGCCAGGCTATCCACCTGTTTGACGACTCGGGGCTCGATCCCATCGACATCTGCGCTTCGCCCATCAAGGGCGCCAAGGGCAATCGCGAGTTCTTCCTGTACGGCATCAAGCGGATGGTTGATGAGGCGCCGTCCGTTCCATCAGATCACGTCGAGCGCCTCATCGCTCGGGCAGGTGCGCTATGAAGGTCTTTCTGGTCCCCAACTACTACAAGTCCGAGGCGGTCCAGAGCGGTCTGACCCTGGAGCTGTGGCTGTCGCGGCAGGGCTATGAGGTCGCCTGGGCTTCCGACCAGCGCTCGAGCATCCAGTCCGTTCCGGATATCGACGGAAGCGACCTGGTGATCTCCTTAGGCGGCGACGGTACGCTCCTACGCGCCGCCCGCATCGTCGATGAGCGCGAGATACCGATCCTCGGCTTGTCCTATGGGCACATCGGTTTTCTCACGGCTGCGGGGCCCGAGGACCATGACATCCTCTCCGTGGTGTCCGATGCGCTTGCAGGGGAGATGCACGTCAGCCGGCGCGCCACGCTCTCGTGCGAGATCGAATACACCGATGCGGACGGGCGCGCCGGCTCTATGGTCGCTCGCGCGCTCAACGATGTCGCGCTCACGCGTGGCCCGCTCTCCGATATGATCGAGCTTGACATTTCGGTATCGGGGCACCATATCGATCGCCTCAGGGGCGATGGATTCGTCATATCCACCGCGACGGGCTCGACGGGATATGCGCTCTCCGGCGGCGGGCCGATCGTCACCCCGGATTACACGGGCCTCATCTGTGTGCCCATCGCCCCGCATACCATCCAGGCCCGTGCGTTTCTGACCTCCCCGTCCGATGTCGTCGAGCTCATGCTCTCCGATGACCGGCCTTCCGTGCCCGCTCTTGCCGTCGACGGGCAGTTCTTGTGCACCGATGCGACCGTCACGCACGTCACCGCGCGTCGCGGCGATGCCGACGTGCTGCTTCTCGACTACGGCCCCGAGAGTTTCTATAATTCCGTCTCCCGCGTATTCTACGGGGTGCGCAATGCTCGATGAGATCCATGTTTCCAACGTCGCGCTCATTCGCGATGCGCACCTGGTCCCCTCGCCGCGCCTCACGGTCCTCACCGGCGAGACGGGTGCGGGCAAAACCGCGTTGCTTTCGGCGCTGAAGCTGCTGATGGGGGAGCGTGCCGACGCTTCGCTGGTGCGCGAGGGCGCCGAGGCCGCGATGGTCGAGGGCCGCTTGTATGAATCCGCTCGGGACAGCGATGGGTTTTGCGCTCAGCGCCGAGTGAGCGCCGATGGGCGCAGTCGTGTCCGAATCGACGGCTCCATGGCGAGCGTGCGCGAGCTTTCGGAGCGCGTGGGCCGACATATCGATCTTTGCGGCCAGCACGAACATCAGCGCCTGCTCGACGCTTCGGAACACGTCGCGCTCGTCGACGCATGGGCGTCCGCTTCGATTTCGGCGCCCCTCGAGGCGTACCGTTCGTGTCTCAAGGAGGCGCGTGCGGCTGCCCGCGAGCTCGAGCACGTCGAGGAGGCGTCGCGTGCGCAGGGATCCCGCGTCGAGGAGGCGCGGTTCGTATGCGCCCGCATCGACGAGGTCGCGCCGGTCGCCGGCGAGTACGAGGAGCTCGAGAAGCTGTTGCCGCGCAGCGAGCATGCCGAGTCCCTCGCTCGGTGCGCCCACGAGGCCCAGGAGATGCTCTCCGGCGAAGGCGGCGCGCTCGACGGGCTCAACGCGGCGATCTACGAACTGTCCCGTCTGGGTTCGGTCGATCCCGCCCTCGCAGGGTTCTCCGACACGCTCGCGGAGGCCTCGATCACCCTCGAGGACGTCGCTTCCGATCTCAGGAGATATCGCGACGCCATCGATTTCGACCCGACTGAGCTGGAGCGTCTTCAGGAGCGGTTCGCCTCGCTCAAGGGGCTGTGCCGCCAGTGGGGCCCCACCATGGACGACGTCTTTGCGAAACGGGACGAGGCGCGCGAGCTGCTGAGCCTCGTCGACGACGGGGAGGAGCGGGTCGCGCGCGCTCGTTCGGAGCGCGACGCGGCCGAGTCCCGGCTCGCCTCCGCGGCGCGCGCCCTCACGCGCGCGCGGGATGCCGCGGCCCCTCGGTTCTGCCGCGAGGTGGTGCGTCAGATGGCGCGTCTTGAGATGGGGCGCGCCGAGATCGTCTGGGAATCCCGTCCGCTTCCGCGCGAGAAATGGGGCGTCGACGGGCCTGCTTCGTGCGAGCTGCTCTACCGGTCCGGCGCCGGCTTGACGCCGCGCCCGTTGCGGCGCATCGCCTCGGGCGGTGAGCTCTCGCGCGTTCTTCTGGCCGTGAAGGTCGTGCTGGGTGGCGCCGACGGCGTGGAGACGCTCGTGTTCGACGAGGTCGACGCTGGTGTCGGCGGAGCCACCGCCCGCGCGCTGGCGGGCGTGCTCGCCGATCTTGCGCGGTCGCATCAGGTTATCGTCGTCACGCATCTTCCGCAGGTCGCGGTCGTGGGGGACGTTCACTACGTGGTGCGCAAGTCCGATGGTGATGTGCCCGAGACGCAGCTTCTCGCCGTGGAGGGCGATGAGCGCGTCGAGGAGATCGCCCGTATGCTGTCGGGGGACACCGGTTCCGCGTCGCTCGAGCACGCGCGCCAGCTGCTGGGTGAGCGCCGGTAGCTTGGGGGAGGGCAAAAGGGCCCGCCCGATAGCAAGACGAGCGAGCGCTATGGAAGGGGTGGGCCCCATGCGATCGAGTGCATGGGGCCCACCCCTTCGATGCGATCGGTGCGGAGCGGCTATGCCTCAAGATGCTCGGCGAGCATCCTGATTGCGTGCGCGTACCCTTGAAGCCCTTCTCCCGCCACGCGCGCGAAGCATGCCATGCCGGCATAGCTCGTCTGTCGGAACGGCTCGCGGCTGTCGACGTCGGATATGTGTACCTCGACCGCGGGCAGGCCGACCGCCTTGAGGGCATCGAGGATCGCGATGCTCGTATGGGTGTACGCTGCCGGGTTGATGACGATGCCGTCGTAGACGCCTCTGGCTTCCTGGATGGCATCCACCAGGTCTCCCTCATGGTTGGACTGAAAAACGCCTACGGTCTCGAAACCGGCCTCCGCCCCTGCCGCGTGGCAGAGGTCCTCGAGGTCGTCGTAGGTCTGCGTTCCGTATATGCCCGGTTCACGGATCCCCAGCATGTTGAGGTTGGGACCGTTGAGCACCAAGACGTTCATGGGTTCTCCTTGTTCCGTACGGCGGTTAGGCGATTTCAGCCGCATCGAGGGTGCGTACGGCCTCCCGTGCGGTCGCGTCAGCGGATTCGCGGGATGTCACGATGATGTCCGCCCACGACCGGTACAGCGGCATACGGCGCTCGGCGAGTGCCTCGACGCCGTCGCGCTGCGACAGCGGGCGACCTGCCTTCGAGAGCTCGGCGATCGGCCGGTCGAGCATCACGATGATGGAGTTCTGGCGCAGCAAGTCGTAGTTCTCCGGTTGGGTGACGACGCCGCCTCCGCATGAGATGACCTGGCCGCTTCGCGCCGCGATCTGTGCCAGGCAGTCGCTTTCCGCGCGCCGGAACGCCTCCTCGCCCGCATCGACGATATAGTCGGAGCAGGAGCAGCTGAGGCGCTGCTCGAGTTCCCAATCGATATCGACGTGGGGGCGGTCGAGGCGCGCGGCGATTTGCTGTCCCACGCGGGTCTTTCCGGATCCGGGCATGCCGATGAGCGCAATGTTGCGCTCAGAGCGAGCGAGAGACGAGGTGACCTCTGCGATCCGTTCGCGGCCGACCGTGCGCCCGGTGTAGCGCTCTACCGCTTGGGCGGCTTGGGCGACAAGCATGAGCAGGCCGCCGACGTTGGGGATTCCCAGGCGGTCCGCCTCCATCATGAGTGCGGTGCGCGCCGGGTTGTACACGATGTCGACGAGCCCCTCGAGACGGGGCAGCGCGGTGAGGCTGCAGGGGGCCTTGGGGCAGGCGGGGAACATGCCCACGGGGGTGCAGTTGACGGCGAGGGCGGCGTCCGCATGCTCGTCGAGATTCTTGTAGGTGTGCTTGCCGCTGCGATCGATGGACACGGCCCGCATGCCGAGGTCGGTGAGGACCATCATCGCCGTCGAGCCCGCGCCTCCGCTTCCGCCGAAGACGACGGCCTTCTTGCCCGCGAGTTCGAGTCCGAGGGATTCGACGAGCACCTTGAACCCGTAGTAGTCGGTGTTGTCGCCGCGTAGCCGCCCGTCCGGCAGGCGCACGACGGTGTTGATGTTGCCCATGCGCTCGGCGACCGGGGACAGCTCGTCCATATAGGCCACGAGGTCGCGCTTGTAGGGGATCGTGACATTGAACCCCTCCCACTCGCCGGAGCGCACGAACGACTCGAGCTCTTCGGGCTCCCGCTCGAACTTGCGGTAATCGAGGCCCGCGAGCTCGCGGTAGATGGTGGGCGTGTAGCTGTGCCCCAGCACGCGTCCGAGGACGCCGTAGGGTCTGGTCGTCGCCGTCATGTTGTCACCTTTCTTTCCGATGGGGCGTTTCGTCTGATATTCGTGACCGCAGGGCCTCGGAGCGATGCGGCCCCGCATGAGTGCCGGTGCGTGCGCCCGGGTTCTAAAGGACCTCGACATAGCTGCCGAAGTAGGTGAAGTCCGTGCAGACGTCCGCAAGGGAATCGAGCAGCTGGGCAAATTTTGGGCTGACGGCGGGGCAAGCGAGGTCGAAATAGAACGTGAACTCGAAGTCGCTGCCGGGAACCGGTCGGCTCTCAAGTTTGACGAGATCGATGTGAAGGGCGTAGATGCGCTCGAGGACGCGGTAGAGCGCGCCGGGCTCGCTCTTGAGCTTGAGCTGGATGGACGAGCGGTCGGCTCCGGGGTAGATGGCGGGCTCGCGTGCGATCACGACGAAGCGCGTGTAGTTCGCATCGGAGTCCTGGACGCCGCGGGCGAGGACCGACAGGCCGTACACGTTGGCGCACGCGAGCGATGAGAGGGCGGCGATATCGGTCCGACTCGAGCTCGCGACGAGCTCGGCGGCGCGGGCGGTGTTCTCGCACACCGTGGTCGCGACCCCAAGGCGCTCGAGGTACCCGGCGCACTGGTTGAGCGCCTGGTTGTGGGAGACGACCTCTCGGATGTCATTCAGGCGAACTCCGGGGCGGGCGAGCAGGTTGTGGGAGATCTTGAGTCTCAGGGAGCGCACGATCGAGCATCCGTGGGCTCCAAGCAGGTCGTAGACGGCGTTGACGGACCCTGCGGTCGAGTTCTCGATGGGAAGCACGCCGAACTCGACGTCACCGTTCGCGACGGCTCGAAACACGCCTTGAAACGTCGGGGCGAAGGTTATCTCGGGCACGTCGAAGAGCTTGGATGCGGCGATCTGGCTGTACGCCCCCTCGACGCCTTGGCAGCACACGGTCGCGACGGCGGGGAAGGCCGTCTCGAGCGGCAGAAAGGACGCGCGCATGCGGCGAGAGGGCGCATCGGGCCTCCTGCTGTTGATCATCTTGAGCTGCGCGGCCTTATTCATGCTCATGAGCAGGGAAAACAGGGAGACGGCCTGGTCCTCGAGGCCTTCTGGCGCGCGCCGGGCAACGTCGGCGAGCACCTGCCGCTCACGGGCGGGGTCGAAGATGGCCTTGCCGGTTTCAAGCTTGCTGGCGGCGACGTCGGAGGCGAGCTCCATGCGCCGTGCGAACAGGTCGAGCAGCTGTTCGTCGATGGCATCGATTTCGGTTCGGACTTCGGTGAGATCCATGCTGGCTCCTTTTTGCGTACGTCTCCGGATGCGCCACGGACGCGGCGCGCGGGCGGGGCGCCATATGGGAATGGTGCGGTATCAGGCCCACGATGCGGTGCCCTCGGATTCCAAGAGCGCGTCGAGCAGGGCGAGGGCGCAGGCCGCCTCTGCGACGGGGACGGCACGGGGGACGATGCAGGGGTCGTGCCGTCCCCGAACGACGAGCTCGGCGTCTTCGCCGCGTTCGATGTCGACGCTCATCTGGGGCTTACCGATGCTGGGCGTCGGCTTCACGGCCATGCGCCAAACGACCGGCAGGCCGTCCGTGATACCGCCGAGGATGCCGCCCGCGTTGTTGCTCTGCGGTCGCGGCACGGCGTCTTCCATGCGGTAGGGATCGTTGTTCTGCGACCCCAGCAAGCGGGCGGCGGCGAATCCTACGCCGAACTCGACGCCCTTGACGGCGGGAATCCCGAATGCGATGCGTGCGATTCGGTTCTCGATGCCGTCGAACATGGGGTCGCCCAGGCCGGCCGGCACCCCGTAGGCCACGCATTCGATGACGCCCCCCACGCTGTCGAGGTCGCCTTTCGCCGCCATGATACGCGAGCGCATCCGCGTTGCCGCCGCCGCGCTCACGCACGGAAGCGGGTTGGCGAGGATGGCGGCGAGCTCGACCTCGTTGGGCTTCATGGGGTCGAGCGGGGTGTCGGCGATACCCTCCGGTCCGAGAAGCGCGATGTGGGCGGCGATGCGCAGCCCACGCGTCTCGAGCGCCTGCAGGGCGATGCCCCCGGCGACGCACAGGGGCGCGGTGAGGCGCCCGGAGAAGTGCCCGCCGCCGGCGACGTCCTGGTGGCCGCGGTACTTCACCTGCGCCGGCCAATCGGCGTGGCCGGGCCGGGGCTTGCGGCGCAGCTCGTCGTAGTCCTGGCTTCGCGTGTTGCCGTTGCGTATGATGGCGGCGATGGGCGCCCCGTTGGTGAGCCCATCGGTGATGCCCGCGATGAATTCCGGGGCGTCGGCCTCCCGGCGCGCGGTCGAGGTCTCGTCGCGGCCCGGCGCGCGCCGGGCGAGAAAGCCCTGGAGCCGATCGAGGTCTACGGGGATGCCGGCCGGGACGCCGTCGAGCGAGCAGCCGATGGCGGGGGAGTGCGACTGGCCGAAGATGGAGAAGCGCAGCGCGTTGCCGTAGGTGGAAGCCATGGACGCCCCTATTCCTCGAAGAGCTCGACGTCTCCGCCGAGCATGCGGTAATGGTCGAAGAAGTCCGGATATGACTTCTGCACCGCCTCGGCCCCGTGGATGAGGACCGGGCCGTCGCAGCGAATGGCGGCGACGGAGGCCATCATGGCGATACGGTGGTCGTTATGGGAGTCGACGGTGCCGCCCGCGAGACGTTCGACGCCGTGGATCACGAGGCTGTCCCCGCAGGTCCGAATATTGGCACCGAGGTTGGAAAGCTCGGATGCAGTCGTGGCGAGCCGGTCGGATTCCTTGATGCGCAGGCGCGCGCAGTCCGATATCACCGTCGTTCCCTGCGCCACCGCGGCGACCGCGGAGATGACGGGGACGAGGTCGGGCACGTCCTGTGCGCTCAGGGTGAATGCGGAGAGGTGGTCGGGCTGAACCCGGGCGGCGCCGGAGGCGCGCACGACGCGTGCCCCGAAGCGCGACAGGGCGGCCATGACGTTGCGGTCCCCTTGAGCGGAGTTGAGGGACACGCCGGTCACCTGGACGGGTTCCTCTCCGAGCGCCCCCGCGCAGAGCCAAAACGCCGCGTTGGACCAGTCTCCCTCGACCTCGACGGTGCCCGGGGTGCGCAGCGCGGCGTCGGGGATCCGGTAGCGGGTGACCTCCTCGATGCCGTCGGGCCCGATCCCGCGCTCGCAGGCCACGTCGACGCCGAAGGTCTTGAGCGCCTGCACGGTGAGGTTGACGTAGGGTCGGCTTTCCAGCCTGCCGTGCACCTCGATCTCGCTTGCGGCGGGCAGGAGCGGCAGGGCGAGCATGAGGCCCGAGACGAACTGAGAGCTCACGTTGCCGGGCAGCACGA
The DNA here is from genome assembly GCF_900119895.1 of Collinsella phocaeensis. Classification (GTDB taxonomy): domain Bacteria; phylum Actinomycetota; class Coriobacteriia; order Coriobacteriales; family Coriobacteriaceae; genus Collinsella; species Collinsella phocaeensis. Next base: position 1,060,641 of record NZ_FQLR01000004.1, read on the forward strand.
AGCGGCCCGGGCGAAGGCGACCGGAGGTCTGAAGCGGGAACGAGCCCAAGCCGGACAGGGCGCAGCCGGCCGCCATGAGCTCGCCGTCGAGCGGGTTGAGGGGACGTTCGCCCAGGCGCGGCGCCCCGGTGAAGGTCGCCTGGGCGCCGAGCGCGCAGGCGACGGGAAGCATGAACCGCAGCGTGCTGCCCGATTCCCCGCAGTCGAGCGTGGTCCCCTGGAAGGCCTTGAGGATGCCGAGCTCCATGCTCTTGGGAACCGGATGGACCAAGAAGCCGTCGTCAAGCGTCTCGATGCGTGCGCCGAGCGCGGTGAGGCAGCGCCTGGTCGCATCGATATCGGCGCAGGTGGTATTGCATACGACGCGTGTCGCGCCGTTGCTCAGCGCGGCGCAGATGAGGAGCCGGTGGGCGACCGATTTCGATGCGATCGCGGGCACGGTCCCCGCGAGGGGCCGAGGGTTGATGCGCGCAAGCATGGTTAGTCCTCCTTGGTGGACGGAGATGAGAGCTGGCGGGTGCAGGCGAGCCCCACCTCGAGGATGCGGCGGAATTCGTCGAGCGGCGTCCGCGCGAGCGCGGCGCCGCCGACCTCGCGCGGGATGACGAGCTCGATGGCGTCGCCCGTGCGCTTCTTGTCATGCAGGGCCTCGGCGAAAACGGACTCGGCGTCGACGTGGAACGCCAGGGACAGCCCGTGCGCCTCGAGTAGCGCTGCGAGGCGGGCCGGAACGTCCTCCGCGAGCGCCCCTGCCGTCACGGCCGAGGAAGCGATGGCGACCATGCCGATGGCGACGCAGGTGCCGTGCCCCAGGCGATAGCCCTCCGCCGCCTCGACGCCGTGGCCGATGCTGTGACCGAAGTTCAACAGCTTCCGGAGGCCCCCTTCGCGCTCGTCCGCTTCGACGACGGCGCGCTTGATGTCGATGTTGCGCGCTACGAGCCAGGCGACGCGGGCGAGGTCGCGCTTGAGGAGTTCCGGCGTGAGCGGCGTGGACTCGAGCTCGCCGAACAAGTCGGCGTCGGCGATCATCGCGTGCTTGACGACCTCGCCGCAGCCGTCGGCGAACTGGGCGTCGGTGAGGGTGCCCAGGCAGCCGACGTCGGCGAGCACCGCGCGCGGCTGCCAGAACGCGCCGGCGAGGTTCTTGCCTGCGGCGAGGTCGATGGCGGTCTTGCCGCCCACGGAGGAGTCGACCATGGCAAGCAGCGTGGTGGGGATTTGGATGAAGTCGATGCCGCGCATGTAGGTCGCGGCGACGAACCCGGCGACGTCCCCCACGACCCCGCCGCCCAGGGCGACGATGAGGTCCGCGCGGTCGAGCTCCTCGACGGCGGCCCGTTCGAGCAGGTCGATGTAGGTTCCGGCGCGCTTATGCTCCTCGCCGGCTGGGAAGGTCGCGACGGCGCAGCGGTACCCCGCCGCCTCGAGCGACTCGCTCACGGGCGCGGCGTAGAGCGGGCCGACGTTGTCGTCCGTGATGATGAGCGCGCGGGCGCCCCGGTTGACTTCACGCGCTATCTCGCCGGTCTTCTCCAGCAGGAAGGTGCCGATGAGCATCCGATAGGGTCGCGAGGCGTTGACGTCTATGGTGTACATGGGGCTCCTATCGCCGATGGTCTCAACGCGCCTGGGCGTCGTCGAGGGCGCGCTTGATGCGGTCGCCCTCCGCGAGGAGCATGCGCAGCCCCTCCTCGTCGCGCGCATCGAGTGCGTCGCGGTATGCGGAGAGCGCGTCGATGATGTGGCCGATCTCGAAGCTCAGGAGCTCCGCGTTATCGCACATCAGCTCCGCCCACATGCCCGGGTTGAGGTGGGCGACGCGCGTGAGGTCCCGGTAGCTGCCCGCGGAGAAGCCGTGGTGCTGGCGTGCCGTCGGGCTTTTGACGTAGGCGTTTGAGACGACGTGCGCGAGCTGGCTCGTGAAGGCGATGACGCGGTCGTGCTCCTCGGGCGTGGTGACGCTGAAGGTGCCGAAGCCCGCGGGGGCGAGGAACGCATGGACGCGGTCCAGGAGCCTCAGGCGGCGCACGTCGTCGCATGCGGGCGGCACGAGGACGACGGGCGCTCCGCGGAACAGGTCGGCCCGCGCCCACGCAAAGCCGGAGTTCTCGGTTCCCGCCATGGGGTGGGCCCCGACGAAGTCGAAGCCGTGCTGCTCCGCCAAGGGGAACGCCTGGGCGCACACGGTCCCTTTGACGCCGGCGGTGTCGATGACGACGGGGCCGGCGCCCGCGCGAGCGGCCGCCCCGAGCGCCTCCGCGTGCGCGCGCAGCCATGCGATGCACGCCCCGGGGTAGGCCGAGAGGATGACGAGGTCGCAGGATGAGATCGTGTCGTCGGTCAGGCGCCCGGACGCGACGTCGATCAGCGCGATGGCGAGCGTGTCGGCGTCGACGTCGTGGGCGAGCACGGTCCACCCGGCATCGCGGTACGCGCGCGCGAAGCTCCCGCCGATAAGACCCAGGCCGACGATTCCCACAGTGCGCGTGGGCCTCGATGCGTTGTCCATCGCCTCTCCCCCTACGCGCGGTCGTCGCCGGATGGGGCGACGACGGATCGGATGGCGCGGATGCGCTCCATCGTGCGGTCGAACTGGTCGGGCGTGAGTGCCTGGGCGCCATCGGACCATGCGTGCTCCGGGTCGTCGTGCACCTCGATCTCCAGGCCGTCGGCCCCGGCCGCGCACGCGGCGAGCGCCATGGGCTCGACATACCGGGTGTAGCCGGTCGCGTGGCTGGGATCGGCCACGACGGGGAGGTGGCTGAGGTAGTGCAGGACGGGGACCGCGTTGAGGTCGAAGGTGTTGCGCGTGCGCGTCTCGAAGGTGCGTATGCCGCGCTCGCACAGGATGACGTTGTCGTTGCCCTCGCTCATGATGTACTCGGCCGCCATCAGAAGCTCGTCGATCGTGCCGGACATGCCGCGCTTGAGCAGGACCGGGGTGCGCGTCCTTCCGACCTCTTTGAGCAGGGGGAAGTTCTGGGCGTTGCGTGCTCCGACCTGCATCACCTCGATGCGGTGGTCGATGAACGTCTGGACGTCGCGCGGGTCCATGATCTCGGTGACGATGGGCATATCGAGTTCGTCGGCCGCCTCGCGCAGCAGCGACAGTCCCTCCGGACCCATGCCCTGGTAGGCGTACGGCGAGGCGCGTGGCTTGTACGCGCCGCCGCGCAGCATCGTGGCGCCCGCGGCGCGCACGCGGCGGGCGATGCGGACGAGGTTGTCGCCCTCGACGGAGCAGGGACCCGCGATGACCTGGAAGTGCCCTCCGCCGATCTTGACGCCATGGCCGCAGTCGACGACCGTGTCGGCCGGGTGGAACTTCCGGTTTGCCTTCTTGAAGGGCTCGGAGACGCGCTGGACCCGTTCGACGATATCCATCGATTCGAGGAGGAACGGGTCGATCCGCGTGGTGTCGCCGACCAGCCCGATGATGGTCTCGTTCTCGCCGTGGCTCACATGGGTCTCGAGGCCCTTGTCCTGGATCCAGGAGATCAGGCTCTCCACGGCCTCGCGGGGCGCGCTCTTGCGCAGGATGGCGATCATATCCGCTCCTCGGTTCGCTCGATCGAATGCTTGGGTGCATGAAGTGTATACCATCGCGGAGACGGCCCGGGCGCTCTCGCAACATTAACAATACGGCTCTCTCGATGGGCCTCCTTCGAGCGGCGTCCGTCCCCGCCCTTCTTGTTCGCCGCCGCGCCCATCTCGCCGTGAGCGTGCTGACCGGCGAGGCGGTCCGGTCGCCCCGGCGGGATTGCGCGCCGTTTCGCGTTTCTATGAGATTCAAATTGATCGACCGACAGCCGGCCGCGTTGGGTATAATCGGTACCGCTGCGCGCCATTAGCTCAGTGGATTAGAGCGTCTGCCTCCGGAGCAGAAGGCCGTAGGTTCGAACCCTATATGGCGCACCACTCGTTCCATTTAAGCCCCTGAACGGGGCTTTTTTCATATGGAGGTATCCATGGCGTCGGAATTCGACAGTCCGGTCCCCGTGAACCTTGACGGCCTGACGACGGCAGAGGTCGAGCAGCGTATCGCCGAGGGCAAGATCAACATCAACACCGAGCTCAAGACCAAATCCGTCCGCGAGCTCGTGATCGAGAACACCTGCACCCTTTTCAACCTCATCAACCTCGTGCTGGCCGTCCTCGTCGTCTTCACCGGGTCGATCAAGAACCTCACCTTCCTGGGGATCGTCGTGCTCAACACGGGCATCGGCATCGTGCAGGCGCTGCGCTCTAAACGCATGGTCGACAAGCTCACGCTGCTCACCTCCAAGCGCGCGCAGGTCCTTCGCGACGGCGCGCCGGTGGAGCTCGACCTCGACCAGATCGTCCTCGACGACATCGTGCGGCTCGGCCGCGGCGACCAGGTTCCCGCCGACTCCGTCGTCGTGGACGGCGAGGCCCAGGTCAACGAGAGCCTGCTGACCGGCGAGAGCGACCTCATCCGCAAGCGCCCCGGCAGCGAGCTCATGAGCGGGAGCTTCATCGACTCCGGCACGGTGCTCGCCCGCGTGCGGCGCGTCGGCGCCGACAACTACGTCGCCCGCATCAACAAGGAGGCCAAATACGTCAAGAAGGTCAATTCCGAGATCATGGAGGCGCTGAACGCGATCGTGCGCTTCGCCAGCATCATCATGCTGCCCCTCGGGCTCGCGCTGTTCGCCTCCAGCGTCCATGAGGGGTATGCCGCCTGGGCCGCCGGCGAAGGCGGCGGCGCCTCGGTCGCGGCGTGGCTGCTCGGCGGGCATGCGGCCTGGGAGCAGGTCCGCGCCGCGACGCTTTCCACGGTGGGGGCCCTGCTGGGCATGATCCCCCAGGGGCTCGTCCTGCTCACCTCATCGGTCCTCGCCATCGCGACGATTCGCCTCGCTCGCCGCAAGGTGCTCGCCCAGCAGCTGTACTGCATCGAGACGCTCGCTCGCGTCGACGTGCTGTGCCTCGACAAGACCGGCACGATCACCTCGGGCCGCATGGAGGTCGAGGGGACGTATCCCATCGCGCTCTCCGGCGGCGAGGGCGAGGCCCGTTGCGGCGTGGCGTCCGACGTGGCGGCGCTCGACCTCGCCCTCGCGGGCATCGCGCGTGCCACGGCGGGCGATGCGAACGAGACCTGCAAGGCGCTGCTCGCCCACTACGAGGGATCCCCGGCGGGGGAGGGCCGCATCGTGCGCGCCATCCCGTTCTCGTCTGATAAGAAGTGGAGCGGGGCCGAGACGGAGCACGGCTCCTTCGTCATGGGCGCGGCGCAGTTCGTCCTCACGCCCGAGGTCTTCGCCGAGTACGAGCAGCGCGTCGCGGAGCTCGCCGACACCTGCCGCGTGCTCGTCGCGGCGGAGGTGGACGGATTCACGCCCGAGGGCGACATCCTCGGCGTGCCGCGTCCCTTGGGCTTCGTCACCATTCGGGACGAAATCCGGGCCAGCGCGGCGGAGACCATCGGGTTCTTCAGGGAGCAGGGCGTCACCCTGAACGTCATCTCGGGCGACGACCCGCGCACCGTGTCCTCGATCGCGCGCGTCGTGGGCATCCCGGGAGCCGGTGCCTACGTGGACGCCACGACGCTCGACACCCCCTCTAAGATCGATGCCGCCGCGGGCCGTTACCACGTCTTCGGACGCGTCACCCCGCAGCAGAAGCGCGAGCTTGTGGTCGCGCTCAAGAGGCGCGGGCACACGGTCGCCATGACGGGCGACGGCGTCAACGACGTGCTCGCGCTCAAGGAGGCCGACTGCTCCGTCGCCATGGCGGCCGGTTCGGACGCCGCTCGCAACGTCGCCGAGATCGTGCTCGTCGACAACGACTTCGCGTCCATGCCCGCCGTCGTCGCCGAGGGGCGCCGCTCGATCAACAACCTCCAGCGATCCGCCGCCCTGTTCCTCACCAAGACGCTGTTCTCCATGGGGCTCGCGGCCATGTGCATCTTCTTTCCGCCCTATCCGTTCCAGCCCATCACGATGACGCTCATCAACTTCTTCTGCATCGGGTTCCCGAGCTTCGTGCTGGCGCTCGAGCCCAACCGGGCGCGCGTGGAGGGCCGCTTCCTGACGAACGTGCTCAAGCGGTCCTGTCCCGCCTCCATCGCGGTCCTCGTCGCCTGCGCGCTCTGCATGGCCGCCGCGGCGCGGCTCCATCTCGCCGCTGCCGACCTCTCCACGATGTGCGTCGTCGCCACGGGCGCCGTCGGCTTCGCCCTGATCGCGCGCATCTCCGTGCCCTTCACGCCGCTTCGCATCGCGGTGCTCGCCTTCGTCGCGTGCGGTCTCGTCGGCGGGGTTCTCGTCATGCCCGAGTTCCTTTCCATCGCCCCGCTCGGCGGGGTTTCGGCGCTCGTCGCGACGGCGGTCGCACTCGTGGGCACGACCGCATTTCTGCTGCTGGCGCGACGCGTCGACGCCCATGCCCCCGCGCGCACGGCGCGCGCGACGGGATTCGGCCGCGGCGTGCGCATGAGCGGCCGCGCGGGATCCAAGCGCGTCACCCCGTCCGCGTCGGCGCCGAGGCGGTGGATGGCGTCTATCGCCTCGGCGCTTGACGCCCGGCGCGACGAGCGGGCCCTTGACCGCGCCCGCGCCGAGGCGCAGCGCGCCGTGACGGGGTCGCGGGGCGGGTCGTACCGCCGTGTGGTCAAGGAGCCCGGCGGCATCAAGGTGTCGATGAAAAAAAATCGCCGCCGCGCGAAGGGCTCCGATAGCTGAGCGCGGTTTGCTATGATGAGACGCGCCTTGTGCGATTGAGCCGCACCGGTAGGTGCTTAGGAAACGAGGATGTCGTGATCTGCCCCCATTGCCTCAAGACCATCGATGCAAACGAGACGTTCTGCCCGCATTGCCATGCGTTCGTGGGCGACTCCTCATATAGCGAATTCGTGTTCTGCGACGGCTGCGGGGCGCGTCTGTCCTCCCATGACCGCACCTGCCCCAAATGCGGCAGGCCGGCCCCCGGCATCCTCTCGACCGAATCGGCCTCGGCGGACCTCGCGGCGGGGAAGACGGCCAGCTTCCCGCGGCTTTCGGCTCCCTCGTTCGACGAGGAGGCCGCACCTTCCTCGGTGGCCCGCGCCCTCGACGACGCAGCCGATCCGAGCGAGACGAACATACTGGACCTCGACGAGCTCGATCGTGCCCAGGCCGTCGGTTCGCCCAAGGGCCGCTCCGAATCCAAGCCCGCCCCGCACGATCCGTACCATTCCGACAAGCCTTCTCGCAAGGGACTGGTCATCGGGCTCGCGGCCGTGCTGCTCATCGCCGCGGGTGCGTATCTCGTGGTCCGCGATCCCTTGGGCGTCATGCCCGGCGCATACGAGTGGTTCGATCGCGCCGCCGCCGATGCCTTCCCGAGCCGCCAGCAGGCGGAGGATTCGAATGGGGGCGGTGCCGACGAGGAGCCCGCTTCGACGGACGGGGAGTCCGAGTCGGCGGAGACCGTCCTCACCGACGACGAGGTCTACGCCGCCCTGTCCCGTGCCTACCAGCAGATCGAGTCCTATGACGCCGACGAAGCCTTCGGCGAGGTGATCGATTCCTTCAACGGCTTCTATCTCTCCAAGAGCCTGCAGGAGCGCACGGAGCGCTCCGCCTCCGCGTTCTCGCTGCGCGATCAGATCGATCAGACCATCGCCGACCTCGAGGGTCTCCGCGCACCCGAGGACACGGTGTACGCCGAGGACATCCAGCATATGATCCAGCTCGCACAGTGGATGCGGGGGCGCGTCGATCAGATCTGCGCCTCCTGGGAGGTCTCGCTCTCGGTTCCCGACGGGGAGTCGCTCAAACCGTATCAGGACGAGATCCTCGCTCCGATGCGCCGCGCGGGGAGTTCCGACCTCGACAACTTCGACGCGCACTTCCTTGAGTGGGAGCCCGAGCGGAAGTAGGGCCCGGCGGGCATGCGGCGCCCCGTCTTCCGCCATGTCGTTCGTTTCGCCTATGCGATACGTGTGAACCACTGCGCAACTTGCTAGAATAAGCAGGATGTTGATTTCTGCTGAATCGAAGGGGTTGCCATATGTTCCCACAGGATCTGTACACGCCCGAGTTCTCCGTCTCCGGCGACGAGGTCGCGGTCATCGAGACCTCGAAGGGCACCATCCGCGTCGAGCTCGACGGCGACGGCGCCCCCATCCACGTCGCAAACTTCTGCGAGCTCGCGACCATGGGCTTCTATGACGGCCTCAAGTTCCACCGTTTTGTCCCCGGCTTTGTCATCCAGGGCGGGGACCCCAACACTCGCGACATGGAACCGGCGGATGTCGCCGCTGGCCTCATGGGGCCCGACGGCCGTCCCGGCACCGGTGGGCCCGGCTACTGCATCAAGGGCGAGTTCCTCACCAATCCCCGCAACAGCCATGAAGACGGCGCGCTCGCCATGGCGCGCTCCATGAACCCGGATTCCGCCGGCTCCCAGTTCTATTTCTGCCTCGGTGCGCAGCACAACCTCGATTCCGGCTACACGGTCTTCGGCCAGACGGTCGAGGGCTTCGACGTCATCTCCGAGCTCCGCGCCGGCGACGTCATCGAGCACGTCTCCATCGTCCATAAGGAGCAGTAAGTGAACGCACAGTATTTCGATCGCGCGCGCGCGGCGTACCGCGCCGGTGATTTCGCGGCCGCGGCCCAGATGTTCAACGTGGCCAAGGAGCCCGGCGAGGTGTGCGGCGAGGCCGATCACTTCCGAGGCAACTCGCTCATGAAGCTCGGCATGTTCGCCGAGGCGGCCGAGGCGTACGCCCAGGCGCTCGCCGACCCGTCGTACGGAAAATACGGCGCGCTTCTCACCAACCAGGGCAAGGCGTATGCCGCCGCCGGCGACCTCCAGGCCGCGGCCGACTCGTTCTCGCGCGCAGCGCAGGACACGTCGTACGCGACGCCTTATAAAGCGTACCTCGGGCTGGGCAACGCCCTGCTCGCCCTCGGGAACGTCGCCGATGCCGGCGTCGCGTTCCGTGCGGCGGCGATCGACGGCACGAACCCCGCCCCCGCCTCCGCCCTCGCGAGCCTCGGCGACTGCTTCGTGCGCCTGGGCCGTCCCGGCGATGCCGTCGAATCCTACCTCACGGCGCTCGACTACGTCGGTCCGCATGACGACCCGCGCTCCATCAACGCCGGCCTCGGGTGCGCCTACGCGGCGGCCAACCGCCATGCCGATGCCGTCGATGCCTTCGGCCGCGCGACCGCGGACGGCATCTACCAGCTGACCCCCGACCAGGCGACCGTTCTCGCGACGGCCCAGGACGTCCTGGCCGCCCAGGGCTCGATGGCCCCCGCCCCGGTCACGGGCGGAATGGCCGCGGTCGATCCCCTCGACCCGCTGGGGCAGTCGGGCGCCTTCATGCCCGACCCCTCCGACACGGGCTTCTTCACGCTGACCGAGAACGAGATGATCCAGCAGGACAAGAAGGAGTCCCGCACGCGGCGCCGCAAGCGCCACACCGGGCTCAAGGTGTTCATCACCATCCTCGTGGTGCTTATTCTCGCCGCCGCCGGACTCGGCTTCGCCTACACCCGCGGCGCGGGCGTTCCTTCGCAGCAGCAGGCGGTCGAGGGCCTGTTCGCCGCCGTCACCGCCGGTGACGACGAGGCCGCCGCGTCCTGCCTGGCGCCCGGCCTGTCTGATGACGCGCGCGCGCTCATCCTCTCGTCCATCCCGTCCGACGCGACGCCCACGATCTCCGGTCTCGACCGCGGCATGACCCGTTCCGAGGCGACGGTCACCGTCCAGCTTTCCCTGGGCGGCACCCAGACGTATGACATCGTGTTCGCGCGGACCTCCAACCATATCGGTTGGGCGGTCGAGAGCGTGAGCATCGATTTGGGCGACTCCGAAGGCAGCGCATCCGATGCGTCGCCCGATGCAACGACCCCTCAGGACGCCGGCAGTGCCGCCTAGCCTGATGTAGCTTTCCTGCGCCCGCGCCCGCGCGGCTCGCCACGCGGGCGCGATGCAATAGACTTCGTATGCGCGACCATCGCGCCCCCCTTTCGATTCACGAACCTTTGGAGCGGTTTTGTTTTCTTTGATGGACATGTTCTTCGGCCAGTACGGCGGCGATCTCGCCATCGACCTGGGCACCGCGAACACGCTCGTGTCCGTCCGCGGCAAGGGCATCGTCATCCGCGAGCCCTCCGTGGTCGCCATCGACAAAAACGATGAACGCATCCTCGCCGTCGGCATCGACGCGAAGCGCATGCTCGGACGCACGCCGGGCAACATCGTCGCCGTCCGCCCGCTGAAAGACGGCGTCATCGCCGATTTCGACGTCACGGAAGCGATGCTTCGCTACTTCATCGACAAGGCCAGCGAGAAGCGGTATCCCTGGACCCCGCGTCCTCGCGTCGTCGTCTGCGTGCCCTCCGGGGTGACGAGCGTCGAGAAGCGCGCCGTGTTCGAGGCGACCATCTCTGCCGGGGCCCGTCAGGCGTATCTCATCGAGGAACCCATGGCGGCGGCGATCGGCGCCGACCTCCCCGTCGAGGAGCCCACGGGCTCCATGGTCGTCGATATCGGCGGCGGCACCACCGAGGTCGCCGTCATCGCGATGGGCGGTATCGTCGTCTCGCAGTCGATCCGTATCGCTGGCGACGAGTTCGACCAGGCGATTCTCTCGCATGTGCGCGATGCCTACAACCTCGCGATCGGCGAGCGCACCGCCGAGGACATCAAGATCAAGGTCGGATCTGCCGTCCCGCTCAAGGATGAGCTCGACGTCGAGGTCAACGGTCGCGACGTCATCTCCGGTCTTCCCAAGACCGTGCGCATCGAGAGCGAGGAGATTCGCCGCGCGCTCAACAAGCCGCTCGACGAGATGACGAAGGCCGTGAAGGAGGCGCTCGATGCGACCCCGCCCGACCTCGCCTCCGATCTCATGTACTACGGCATCCTGCTGACCGGCGGCGGCGCCATGCTGCGCGGTCTGGACGTTCGCCTGCGCGACGAGACGGGCGTCGCGGTCAACGTGAGCCCCACTGCGCTCGACAACGTCGTCAACGGATGCGCCCGCGTTCTCGAGGCCAACGCGTTCGACGGCGGCTTCGTCCAGAGCAACGCGTAATCGAGCGGAAGGACCCCATCGTTTGGCTCGCAACGGCAAGTACCCATCAGCACATCTGAATAGCAAGCGGCAATCAACGGGAATGCGCCCGTTGATTGCTTTAAGCCTCGTCTCCGTCCTGATCCTTACGTTCTACATTCGTGAGGGGGACGCGGGTCCCGTGCACACCGCGCGCAGCGTCGTCACCACGGCGACGAGCCCCGCGCGCTTCGCAGGGTCCCTCGTCGCCGCGCCGTTCAACGCGCTGGGCAACGTGGCCGCCAACCTCACGGCCTCCCAGGAGACCCTTGCCGAGCTGCGCGAGCAGAACGAGGAGCTTACCGCGCGCGTCGCCGAGCTTTCCGAATCCGCCAAGACCGCCGAGCGCCTCGAGGACCTTCTGGGGCTTCAATCCACCTACAGCCTCGAGTCCACCGCCGCGCGCATCATCGGCGGCTCTTCGGACGCTTGGACCCATACCGTCACCATCAACAAGGGAACGGCCGACGGCCTCGCGCTCGGTATGCCGGTTTGCAACTCGAACGGGGTCATCGGTCAGATCGTCGAGTGCGCCCTCAACGTCTCCACCGTCCTGCTCGTGAACGACGAGACCTCCGGGGTGTCCGCGATGATCCAGTCCTCGCGCGCCCAGGGCATGCTCCAAGGCCAGCCCGACGGCTCGCTTCGCCTCAACTACGTCCCTGCAGACGCCGTAGTCGAGGTGGGCGATATCGTGATCACCTCGGGTATCGGCGGCGTGTTCCCCAAGGGCCTTCCCCTCGGGACCGTCAGCTCCGTCGACAAGAGCGCCAACGACGTGTACTACACCATCACGGTTCGCTCTCAGGCGTCCGCCGAGAACAACGAGGAGGTCCTGGTGATCACCTCCCTCACCACCGACCAGTCCGCGAGCGACACCGACATCCAAGCCGCGAATTCGTCGCCCGCGGGAGAAACCACGGCGAAAGACGATGGTTCCAGCGACGCGAACGGGGAGGGGTAGCCCATGCGACTGCACGAAACAGGCGCCTCTTCGCGCACGTATGCCGCCATGGCGATCGTCGCCTGCCTTCTTCAAGTGGGAATCGCCCCGCAGATCTCCCTGTTCGGGGGGACGTTCAACTTCATGGTGGTGCTCGCCGTCTCCCTCGCGCTGACGCGCGAGGTGCACGCCTCCGTGGTCTGCGGGTTTCTCTGCGGTCTGTTTTTCGACTTGACCTCAGCCGTCCCCGTCGGGCTCATGGCGCTGGTCCTGACCATCGGGTCGTTCGCCGTGGCCACCATGGCGCACGGCATGGCCCCCGGCATGACGGTCGAGGGGGTGCGCCTCGCCATCGCTTCCGTCGTCGTCGTCAACATCGTCTACGCCGTCTTCCTCTACGTGCTCGGCGTGCAGTCCGACCTGATGTGGGCGTTGGGCCACGGGGTTTCCGGCGCCGTGCTCGATTCGCTCGCCTGCCTGCCGTTCATCGCGGCGGGCGGCGGCTCGGCGCCGACGCGGGGGTTCACCGCCCGTTCCGGCGGGTCACGTCTCAAGGGTTTGAAGTAAAGGGGGTGCAGGCGGTTTGGACGCCAAGCTGGTAGTCATCATCGCCGGCATCATCCTTGTCGTGGCGATCCTCGCGTCGCTCGCGATCCTTCGGGGTTCTTCCGGTCGATTCACCTACGACACGCAGGGCGGGACGCGCCCGCGCGCAACCGAGGGCGAGGGCAACACGCAGGGCGTCGCGGTGAAGGGAAGGTTCACGGGCCTCGCCTTCGCGGCGGCCGGCGTCTTCGCCGCCATCACCGCGAAGCTCTGGAGCATGCAGATGGTCTCTTCTGACCATTACGAGGAGCTGTCCCGGCAGAATCAGACGCGCACGGTCACGACGCCTGCGCCCCGGGGTCGCATCCTCGACCGCAACGGGGTGCCGCTCGTCACGAATCGCGCCTCGCTCACGGTCGCGGCGTATCGCGACCTCGCCGATGACGCCGTGCTCGTCCGGCACCTCGCCAACGTCCTCGGCATGCCCTACATCGCCGTCAAGCGGAACATCCAGGACTACAACCAGAGCGCCCAGAGCCTCCATACGGTCGCGACGGACGTGCGCCGCTCCACGGTCGCCTACATCCAGGAGCATGCGAGCGATTTCTCCGGCGTCCAGGTGGTCGAGCGAACGCAGCGCCAGTACCCTTACGGCACCCTTGCCGGCCATGTCCTCGGCTATACCGGAACCATCACCTCCGAGCAGCTCGAGGCGCGCATCGAGGCGCTTGAGGAGGGCACCGCCGACGCGCGCGCCGGACAGATCCAGTACGAGTCAGGCGACATCGTGGGCCAATCCGGCGTGGAGATCCAGTACGAAAGCCTCCTGCAGGGCATTCGCGGCGAGCAGACCGTGCAGGTCGACGTCTACGGCAACGTTACGGGGTCGACGTCTTCGGTCCCCCCTGAGCCCGGCAGCGACATCAAGCTCACGCTCGATCTCAAGATCCAGCAGGCGTGCGAGGACGGCCTCGCCCACGCCATGAGCGCCGGGCAGAGCCAGGGGTACGCTGAGGCAAAAAAGGGCGCCTGCGTCTGCATGGACGTCACGAACGGCGAGATCCTGGGCATGGCGAGCGCCCCCGTCTTCGATCCGTCCGTCTTCATCGGAGGCGTCTCCAACGACGCGTGGGCCGCGCTTTCGAGCGAGGAGAGCGGATACCCCATGATCAACCGAGCGATCGCGGGCCAATACATGTCCGCCTCCACCATCAAGCCGCTCTCGGCGCTCGCCGCCCTTAAATACGGGGTGTACACGGAGGGGCAGACCACGGTCTGCACGGGCTGGTGGACCGGGATGGGCGAGGCGAACGGCAAGTACTGCTGGGACCACGCGGGGCACGGCACCATGAACCTCCAGACGGGCATCACGATGTCCTGCGACCCGGTGTTCTACGACATCGGCAAGGCGTTCTTCTACGACGAGAAGAATCCGGAGGGCCTGCAGGAGGTGTATCGCGGATGGGGGCTCGGCTCGACTACGGGCGTCGACCTTCCGAGCGAGGCGGCGGGCCGCGTCCCGGACGCCGAGTGGAAGTCCGAGTTCTTCTCCGACTGGGAGGACGCCGACCGCTCGTGGAACGGCGGAGACATGTGCAACATCGCCATCGGGCAGGGCGACATCCTCGTGACGCCGCTGCAGATGGCGTGCGTCTATGCGGGAATCGCGAACGGAGGTCCCGAGTACGTCCCCCATGTGTTCCTATCCGCCGTGGGCAGGGACGGCACCGGAGATGCCGCCTCATACGAGACGCGCAAGCGGCTTGAAGGCACCTTCGGAAAGAAATCCGATATCGATCTCGTGAAGCGCGGCCTGTACGGCGTCATCTACGAGGAGTCCGCAAGCCAGGCCGCGCACTTCACCAACCTCGACGTCACCGTCGAGGGCAAATCGGGAACGGGCCAGAAGAGCGGCGAGGACGACTACTCCTGGTTCGTCGCCTACGCTCCGGCCGAAGATCCCAAGTACGTGGTCGCCGCCTTGGTCGAGCAGGGCGGATTCGGCTCCACGAGCGCGATCCATGCGGTGCGCGACGTGCTGGGGGCCATCTACGATCAGCCCGACACGGCCGGCGACACCGCCGGCGACGGCGCGCGATAGGAGGGTGAGCATGTCTGCAAAGTCAAGGAACGCCTCGAGCGATGCGCTCGAGCGCGTGAACAAGCGGATCGGCCAAGCCCGCGGGTCCTTCAAGAACGTCGTGAACATCCCCGTCCTCGTCGCGTCCGTCGCGTTGATCGCGTACGGTGCGCTCGTCATCTGGACCGCATCGCTTTCGATCAGCGCGGCGTCGTTCTCCCGTCATCTGCTCGGCGTCGGCCTGGGTGCGATTCTCGCGCTCTTCTGCTGGAGCAGGGACTGGCGCGGCCTGTCCGGACTCTCCACGGCCCTCCTCGTGCTCGACCTCGCCATCATCTTCTCCCCGTACATCCCCGGGCTCTCCTATAACGCCAAGGGCATGACGGGTTGGATCGAGATTCCGGGCATTCACCTCACGTTCCAGCCGGTCGAGCTCGCCAAGATCGTGACCGTGTTTCTGGTGGGCGGCCTCGGGGCCCAGTACAACGGGCATATCGATTCCGTGCGCGACTACGTGAAGCTGTGCGGGATGCTCGCGGTCCCGTTCTGCGCCGTGGTCGCGGCGGGCGACCTGGGCAGCGGCCTTGTGGTCTTCTGCTCCGGCGCCCTCATCATCATGATGAGCGGTCCCAAGAAGGAATGGGTCCTTTCGACCATTGCCGTGCTCATCGGCCTCGTTGCGCTCCTGCTCGCCGCGGATTCGGTGGTGGACAGCATCGTCGGGCACGATACCCTCATCAAGCAGTACCAGATGAACCGCCTGCTCGTCTTTCTGGACCCGTCCTCGGACACGACCGGCGCCGCGTACAACCTGCAGCAGTCCATGATCGCTGTGGGATCCGGGGGTTTTTTCGGCAAGGGCATCGGCGCCGCCACGCAGGCTGCTGAGGGATTTCTGCCCGAGGCGCATACCGACTTCGTGTTCGCCCTGCTGTCCGAGGAGTTCGGGTTCGCCGGCGCCATGGTGCTGCTCGCGCTCTACGCGCTGCTCATCTTCTCGACGATTCGCATCGCGTATCGATCCGATTCGCAGTTTCTGCGGCTCGTCGCCGTCGGCATCGTGGGCATCTGGTTGTTCCAGATTCTCGAGAACATCGGCATGTGCATCGGACTCATGCCGATCACCGGCATCCCGCTTCCGTTTATCAGCTTCGGTTCCAGTTCCATGTTGATGCAGATGGCCAACGTGGGCATCGTCCAGTCGATCTGGCGCTGCCGCGCGAAGGCCTCCTAGCCAGAGAGGAGGGGAGTGCCGTGCGCATTCCGTTCGATACCTTGTTCGGGGCCGCCAAGATGGGAGCCTCGTCGCTTCACGAGGGCGCCGCCCCCGTCCGTGTGGCCGTGCTCGTGGACGCCGGGGCCTCGCGGCAGCAGGCGGCGTGGCTCCGCGAGGCCCTCGTGCCGCAAACCGTGACGGCGCTTGTCCGCGTCGCCGCCCTTGACGACGGGGATCCGGAGATCAAACCCGACACCGATCTTGCCATCGTGTTGGCGGGAACCTCGGGCAGGCTTGAGGCCGCTGTCAGGTCCGTGCTCATCGCGGGGGTCCCCTGCATGGTCGTCGCGGAGTCCGCGGTCGCGGCGCCTTTCGCGTGCGGCGATGCCCCCATGCTCGGTCTCGTCACATCCCAGGACCGCACGGCGATGCTGCAGGGCATCGCGCGCTGGGTCGTCGCGCGAAGCGACAAGCGCATCGCCTTCGCCGCGGCATTCCCGTTCATGCGTATCGCCGCCGCCGCGCGTGCCGTGAGGTCCGCCTCTCTCACGAACATGGCCACCGGGGCCCTCGTGTTCGTTCCCGGGGCCGACTTTCCCGCCATGACGCTCGTGCAGGCCGGGATGCTGCTCGAGTTGGCGTCGATCTTCGGTAAGCCGATCCGCCCGGAGCGCGCGTACGAGCTCGCCGCGCTCGGCTGCTGCGCCCTCGCGTTCCGTGCGGCCGCGCGGGCGGCGTGCGGCGCGCTCCCTCGATGGTCCTTCGCCATCAAGGCGCTCGTCGCGGGTGCCGGAACCCTCGGAGTCGGCCGAGCGCTCGTCGCGTTCTATGAACGGGACTTCGATTACGCGCCCCTCAACGAGTTCATCGGCGGCGCCTTCGCGCGCATCCGCGACATCGCAGTCCCCGATCCCGTTCCCACCGTCTAAGGAGGACGCACCGTGCGCCTTGCCTACGAAGACCGCTTCAGCGAGCTCGAGCCGCTGCTCGCCCGCGTCGAAAAACCGAGTCGTTACATCGATCACGAATGGGGGACCAAATCGGACCCCGCGGCACCGTTCCGCGTCTGCCTCATCTATCCAGACGTCTACGAGGTCGGCTTGCCCAACCAGGGAATCGCCATCCTCTATGCGGTTCTCAACCAGCAGGAGGGCATCTCCTGCGAGCGGGGGTATGTGCCCTGGATCGACATGGCCGACGCCATGCGCGCCGCGCACGTGCCGTTGCTGTCGCTCGAGGGAGCGGCTCCGGTCGCGTCGTTCGACATCGTGGGCTTTCACGTGCCCCACGAGATGGCGGTGACCAATTACCTTGAGGCGCTGGACCTCGCGGGCATACCCCTGCTTTCCGCCGACCGCGCCGAGGACGATCCCATCGTCATCGCCGGTGGCCCGTCCGTCTACAACCCCGAGCCCGTCGCCTGCTTCTTCGATGCGATCATGATCGGCGAGGGCGAGGAGCAGATCGTCGAGGCGTCTCGCTGCGTCGAGCGCATGCGCGCCAGCGGCGCGTCCCGCATCGACATACTCCGGGCGCTCGCCCACGTCGGCGGCGCGTACGTGCCCGCGCTGTACGAGGTCAGCCATGAGGGCCCGTGCACCGAGCACGGCTTCACGGTTCCCCGGGCGGGGGAGGACGTCCCCGATGTCGTCTACAAGCGCGTGGTGCGGGACTTCGGTGCGACCGACCCCGTCCCGCAGAGCATCGTGCCCTATGCGCAGCTCGTCCACGACCGCCTTTCGATCGAGGTGCTGCGCGGCTGCGCCCGCGGATGTCGTTTCTGCCAGGCCGGCATGACGTACCGCCCCGTCCGCGAGCGCACGCCCGACCAGATCGTGGGGGCCGTCACCCGCGGGCTTTCCGAGATGGGTTACGAGGAGGTGTCGCTCACGTCGCTCTCCACGACCGACCACTCCTGCTGCGCCCCGATTCTCTCGCGCCTCAACCGCCGGCTCGCCGACACGGGCACCCGCGTGTCCATCCCCTCGCAGCGGCTCGATTCCTTCGGCGTCGACATGGCGCTCTCCGTGGCGGGAGAGAAAAAGGGCGGCCTCACCTTCGCGCCCGAGGCGGGCAGCCAGCGGCTGCGCGACGTCATCAACAAGAACGTGACCGAGGACGATCTCGAGCGCGCGACGCGCGCGGCTTTCGAGGCGGGGTGGCGGCGCGTCAAGCTCTATTTCATGATGGGCCTTCCCGGTGAGACGGATGACGACATCCGCGCCATCGCCGAGCTCGCCGACAGGACGTACGAGCTCGCACGCGAGATCGTGCCCAAGGGCCAGCGCGGCGGCATCTCCGTCTCCGTCTCCGTCTCCGTGTTCATCCCGAAGGCCGCGACGCCGTTCCAGTGGTGCGCCCAGACTCCCGACGAGGAGGTCAAGCGCAGGCAGCAGCTGCTCATCCACAGCGTGCGCAACCGCGCCGTGCGCGTCCACTACCACGATGCCGACACCTCCCTCATCGAGGCCGTGCTTTCCCGCGGCGGGCGCGACCTGTCCGGCGTCATCATGGGCGCCTGGCGGCGCGGAGCGCGCTTCGATGCCTGGACCGAGCAGTTCGACCTCGCGCGCTGGGAGGATGCCGCGCGCGAGGAGGGCATCGACCTGCGTGCGGTCGCGCAGACGCCCTTCGAGCTCGAGGCGCGCCTTCCGTGGGAGCACGTCAGCCCCGGTGTGTCCCGCGGCTTCCTGCTGCGCGAGTGGCGCCGCGCGATGAAGGCCGAGACCACGCCCGACTGCACCCGAACCTCGTGCACGGGATGCGGCATCTGCCCGACCCTGCACGCCGAGAACGTCCTGGTAGGTGATCGCAAATGACCGAGACCACGGCTTCGCGGCTCTTCCGGCTGCGCACGTCCTATGTCAAGCACGGGCGGCTCGCCTATCTGGGTCACCTCGAGCTCATCCACACGATCGAGCGCATCGTCCGGCGAGCCGGCCTTCCGTTCGCCGTCACGCAGGGGTTCTCTCCGCACATGCGCGTCGGATTCACGTCGGCGCTACCGGTGGGAACCTCCTCCGACGCGGAGTATTACGACCTGTTCATGACCGATTACGTCCCCGCTCCCGCCGCGCTCGATGCCCTGAGAGCATCTTCCCCGGCCGACCTGGCTCCGATCGCGTCCGGCTATCTTGACGTGCGCGCACCGGCCCTGACCGCTGAGATCACGCGGGCACTGTACCGGATCGATCTAGACCTTGCGGTCCGCCTCGATGTCGACGCGGACCGCCTCGAGCGCGATGTCTCCCGCCTGCTCGAGCAGGGGCGAATTCCGTACATGCGCGGCAAGAAGGAAAAGGAGCTCGACCTCGCGGGGAACCTCGTCTCCTTCGCCGCCTCGCAGGTGAGCCGCGGCCGCCTGGCCCTCGAGCTCGATACGCGCATAAGCAACGAGGGGGGTCTTCGTCCCGAGATCCTGCTCGCGGCGCTCGACCGCCTGTGGGCGCCTGCGGGATCGGATTTTGAAGGTCCTATCGTTTCTCGAGGAATCCAAGACTTCGAGCGCATTCCGCGCTATTCTGTTTGTCGGACTGCCCAGTATGCAGAGGATGCTGACGGATCCCTCTTGAGTCCGCTGCGTACCGACGAGCCTTCTCCTGCTCCCAAATCGGTCTCGTCTGTGCCGTCCTTGTGAAGCGGTGGAATCTGCGTCGATATTTCCTGTTGACGCTGCATTTTTCTGCTGCTAGGATATTCGACTGTTGCACTAACTGATGCATGAAGGGCAAAACAATGTACGCAATCGTTTCAACCGGCGGCAAGCAGTATAAGGTCGCCACTGATGATGTTCTGAACGTCGAGAAGATCGAGGGCGAGGTCGGCACCAAGGTCGAGCTGCCCGTTCTCTTCCTCAACGACGGCAAGAAGATCATCACGGATCCTGCCAAGCTTGCAAAGGCTAAGGTCACTGCTGAGATCGTCGAGCAGTTCAAGGGCGAGAAGCAGCTTGTCTTCAAGTTCCACAAGCGTAAGCGCTACAGCCGTCTCAAGGGTCATCGTCAGCAGCTTACCCGTCTGAAGATCACCAAGGTCCAGGCTACTTCCCGCGCCAAGAAGGCCGCTGCGGCCTCCGAGGCTCCTGCGGCTGAGTAACTCGCGAGAACTGCAAGAAAGTAGGTAACACTCATGGCACACAAAAAAGGTCTCGGCTCGTCCCGTAACGGCCGCGATTCCCGTGGTCAGCGTCTCGGCACCAAGCGTTTTGCCGGCCAGACCGTGACCACCGGCACCGTCCTCGTCCGTCAGCGCGGCACCCATATCCACCCGGGCGACAATGTTGGCCGCGGCAAGGACGACACCCTCTTCGCGCTGGTCGACGGCACCGTCGAGTTCACGAAGGGCGTCAAGCACCGCGTGCACGTTCGTCCGCTGGCCAACGCCTAAGCGCACCCTTCATCTTTCGCATCTTTGCATCTTTGGGAGACCCTTGGCCGCTTGCTGAGGGTCTCCTTTCTTTCTTAAGGAGGCACCGTGTCACAATTCACCGACATCTGCCGCATCAACGTGAAGGGCGGAGACGGCGGCGCCGGGTGCATGTCGTTCCGTCGCGAGGCGTACGTTCCCAAGGGAGGTCCCGACGGCGGCGACGGCGGGCGCGGCGGAAATGTGGTCATACAGGCCTCCGCCCAACTCTCCTCGCTCGTCGATTACCGCTTCAAGCATCATTTTCGCGCCGAGCGCGGGACGCACGGCCAAGGCGCTCGCCGCGACGGCAAGTGCGGCGAAGACCTGATTCTCAAGGTGCCTATGGGCACGGTCGTCCGCGAGCTGGATGTCGAGACCCAGGAGGTTCTGTACGACATCGCCGACCTCACGCACGATGGCGAGCGCGTCATCGTCGCCCCGGGCGGCACGGGCGGCCGCGGCAACACGCATTTCGTGACCCCGACGCGCCGCGCCCCCACCTTCGCCGAGAAGGGCGAGCCCGCCGACGAGCACTGGATCGAGCTCGAGATGAAGCTCATGGCGGATGCGGCGCTCGTCGGCATGCCCAGCGTGGGCAAGTCGTCCCTCATCGCCCGCATGAGCGCGGCCCGTCCCAAGATCGCCGATTACCCGTTCACCACGCTCGTCCCCAATCTCGGCATGGTTCGCGCCGGGGACTACTCCTATGTCGTCGCAGACGTTCCGGGGCTCATCGAGGGCGCCGCGGAGGGCCGCGGGCTCGGTCATCAGTTCCTGCGTCACATCGAGCGCACGGCCCTGATCCTTCACGTCGTCGACATCACGGGCGGCTACGAGGGCCGCGACCCCATCGAGGACTACCGGGTCATCAACGATGAGCTTCGTGCGTACGCCTCAGAGCTCGCCGATCGGCCCCAGATCGTCGTCGCGAACAAGTGCGATGCGAGCGGCATGACTCAGCGCGTGGCGGAGCTCAAGCGGGCTGCGCTCGAAGACGGTCACGAGTTCTTCGCGGTGTCGGCTCTCACCGGCGCCGGCCTCAACACCTTGATGCTGGCCTGCGGAGAGCGCGTCAGCCGCTTACGCGAGGACCTTGCTTCCGATGACGTCGACACCGCGTTGCTGGATGAGGAGTGGGAGCGCCGTCGCCGCGAGCGCGACCGCGCGTTCTCCGTCGTGTCCGAGGGTCCCGGCATCTGGCGCGTTTTGGGCCGTGGCGTTGAGCGCCTCTGCGTCCAGACGGACTGGGAGAACGAGGATGCCGTCATCTACCTTCAGCATCGGTTGACCCACATCGGTGTCGACGACGCGCTCGAGCGCGCCGGCTGCGTCGCGGGCGATGAAGTCCGCATCACCGGCTATTCGTTCGCGTACGAGGGGGCCGAGGAGTACGTCTACGAGCAGGAGCTCATCGACGGAGCCCCCGAACCGTCCGTTGAGGACCCCGATGAGACGGATGTCGCCTCGATAGGGGGAGCCGCGCACGATGAGTGACGCTTCGCGTGCCGTCAAGCTTCCCTCCCTAGATCCTGCTGCCGGTCGAATCATGCGGCTCGGGATCATGGGGGGGACGTTCGACCCCATCCACTACGGGCACCTGGCCGTCGCCGAGCAGGCTCGTGAGGCGCTTCGGCTCGACCTCGTGCTGTTTATGCCGGCGGGGTCCCCGGCTTTCAAGCAGGACGCCCGGGTCTCGGATGCCGAGGACCGGTACGCCATGACGGTTCTCGCCACCGCGGCCAACCCCGCCTTCTATGCGAGCCGGTTCGAGATCGATCGTCCCGGCGTCACGTATACCGTGGACACCCTGAGGGCGCTGCGTGCGCATTACCCCGCTTCCGTCGAGCTGTTCTTCATCACGGGCGCCGATGCCATCCTCGACCTCTTGACATGGCACGATGCCGCCGACATGGCGCGGCTCGCGACGTTCATCGCCGCGACCCGGCCTGGTTACGACATCGTTCAGGCCCAGCGGCGCGTCGAAGCGAGCGGGGTCGGCTTCGATGTCCGCTACATCGAGATTCCCGCGCTCGCGATCAGCTCGACCAATATTCGAGATCGCGTCCGCGGCGGGAAGAGCGTGCGATATCTGACGAGCGAGTCGGTCATCGGCTACATCCAGAAAAACGGCCTCTATCGCCCGGGGCCGGACGCCTTCGGAACCGATGCGCTCGAGGAAGGGGAGCAACATGGACGCTAAGTTCTCGATCGATGACCCGGAGGCGTACCTCGCGCGCATCCGCGAGCTGCTCGATGTGCGCATGCGCGACAACCTCCGTCGCCGCAACCACACGCTCGGCGTCGCGCGAACCGCAGCCGAGCTCGCCGAGACCTACGGGGTCGACCCGTTTCTCGCCGAGGCCGCCGGCCTCCTGCACGACTGGGACAAGGTTCTGCCCGATGGGGAGCTCATGGCCCGCGCCGCTCAGTACGGCATCCGCGTCGCGGGTTCCCCGATCCATGCGGTTCCGTTGCTTCACGGTCCCGTCGCCGCACACGAGCTGCCCGAGCTGTTTCCCGAGCTTCCCGCCCCCGTCTTTCAGGCCGTCGCGCGCCACACGGTCGGCGCGACGGACATGACGCCGCTCGACATGGTCGTCTTCATCGCGGACGCCATAGAGCCGATGCGGTGCGGGGCGTACGCCGATGACCTCCGGGCCCGTGTCGGCGCCTGCGATCTCCAACGCCTGTTTTTCGACTGCTTCACTCAGGGTCTCGTCTACGTCATGCAAACGGGTCGGTACCTGTATCCGACCGCCCTCGACATCTACAACTCGTACGCGCTCTCCTGCGCGGGAAAGAAAGGATGAACATGTCCGAATCCAACGACGTTCTCGACATCGAAACCATGGCCGACCGCGACGCCGTCATGCCCGTATCCTCGGACCGGACCGCCGCCAGCCTGTCGAGCAATGGGATAGACGCCCGTTTCGTGGCGGAATGTGCCGCGCATGCGGTCTCGGATAAGCAGTGCGGTGACATCGTCGTCCTCGATCTGACCGAGCTCTCCGATGTCTGCGACTATTTCGTGATCGCCACCGCCAACAACTCCCGTCAGGCGGATGCGTCCGTCGATGAGGTCGAGGAGCGCGTCGCGGATGCCTGCGGTGAGCATCCTTTCTCTATCGAGGGCAGGGACAAGGGCGATTGGATCCTCATGGACTACGGATCGGTCCTCGTGCATGTGTTCACCCCGGAGCAACGCGAGTTCTACCGCCTCGATAAGCTGTGGGGCGATGACCCCGTGCTCGACCTCGATCTGGACTAGCCGCCATGAGCCCGCTTCGCGCCGCGTTCGGCCGGCGCGAAGCGGGCTTTCGCTTATGGGTTCGAAGGGTACTTGTCGCGTCGAATGAGGTCCTCATCGAACCGGGCGGCGCGCCCGTACCCTACGGCGCCCGCTCCGAAACGGGCGCGGATGCCGTCCACGGCGACCGAAAGGTCGCGTAATTCCGTCGTCTCCGCCCCGCGTTCATCCAGATCGCTGAACAGGTCCGCCTGAACGCCCGCGGCGTGGTCGAATCCTGATGCGGCGACTCCCGCGAGGCGCACGGTGACCCCGGGTGACCATATCGTATCGAGCAATTCCGACAGCACCGGGGCCATCGCATGCTCGTCATCGGTCGGATGGGCAAGGGTTCTCTGCGCGGAGCGGCCCTCGCCGAACGTGTACTTCAGCTTGACGCAGATGCATCCGGCGGTGAGCCCCTGGGCCCTCAGCCGCGCGCCGACGGACTCGGCGAGCAGGGCGAGCGCCGCCTCTATGTCCGAGCGCTCGGTCAGGTCCTGCGGAAAGGTGCGCTCGTTGCTGACCGATTTGACCTCGCGGGGCGAGGCGGCGGTGCGGACCTTCGAGCGCTCGCGTCCCGAAGCGCGAAGTCGCGCTTCCTCCGCATGGGAGCCGAAAACCGCTGCCAGCGCTTCCGGAGGTGCCGTCGCCAGCTCCCCGAGCGTTCGAATGCGCATGCGGGCGAGGGCGGCCTCTGCGCGCCCGCCGATCCCGCTCATGGCCCTCACCGGAAGCGGGGCGAGGAACGTGCGCTCGCAGCCTGGGGGAACGACCGTGAGGCCGCGGGGCTTCTGCTGCTCGCTGGCGATCTTCGCGACGGTCTTGTTGCAGCCGAGCCCGATCGAGCAGGTGATTCCGAGCTCGGCCACGCGGGCCATGATACGGCGGCAGATCTCCACCGGGCCCTCGTCTGCAAATCGACCCGGCGTGATGTCGATGAACGCCTCGTCGATGGACACCCGATCGACATAGGGGGTCTCGTCTTCGAGTATCACCATGACGCGCGCGCTCAGCTCGCGGTACCTGTCGAACCGACCGCGCGTCCATATGGCTTGGGGGCACAGGCGGCGCGCCTGCGAGCTCGGCATGGCCGAGCGGACGCCGAAGCGTCGGGCTTCATACGATGCGGTCGAGACGACGCCGCGGCGCTCCGGGTCGCCACCGACGATCACGGGCTTCCCGCGCCACTCCGGATGGTCGAGCTGCTCAACGCTTGCGAAAAAGGCGTCGAGATCGACGAGTGCGATGGCTGGGCCGCACCAGCGCCCCAGCAGCGCATCCGCGCCGCATGCCGCGTCGTTGCCCCGTGCGCCCATGGCTCTCCTTTCAGATGCGTATATATGTTCGATTGTACGACACGGTTCCCGCGCATATACGGTGAAGGGCTTGCATTTTGTCCATACGTGCGTAAGATATGGAATGCTTTCGACCATACCGAAGAAGTTCTTCTCACGGCTTCACCTGCTCCGGTCTAAGGCGTATCATTATTAACTGTTTGTCTGTTGTTGCAGCATGTGCTGCGTAGTTGGAGGAGTTTGCATTGGCAGTCAAGATCCGCCTCGCTCGTCACGGTTCCCACAAGCGTCCGTACTACCGCGTCGTCGTCGCTAATTCCCGTTCGCCCCGCGACGGTCGTTTCATCGAGGAGGTCGGCCGCTACAACCCGCTGACCACCCCCAAGACCATCAACCTCGACCTTGAGAAGATCTCCGAGTGGCAGGCCAAGGGCGCTCAGCTCACCGATGCCGTCGCTGCGCTCGTCAAGGCCGCCAACGAGGGTGAGAAGGCTGCCGAGGCCCCCAAGAAGTCCAAGAAGCAGCTTGCCCGTGAGGCCGCCGAGGCTGAGGCAGCTGCCGCTGAGGCTAGCGAGGAGTAGCTTTGACCGCTGGGCTCTCCGAGAGCGTCGAAGATACCCTGGAGGTCGCGGACGGGACGGAGCTCGTTTCCGATCGCATCGCCGATCTTGTCGAGTACCTTGTCGTCAACATCGTCGACGATGTTGACGCGGTGAGTCTCGAGGTTATCGACAGCGAGTCTTCGTCGGCCATCGAGGTTTCCGTCGCCGCCGATGATGTCGCTAAGGTCATCGGCCGGCACGGGCGCACGATCAAGGCCATCAGAACGCTCGCCCGCGCCCTGGCCGCACGGTTGGGAACGTCCGTTGAGATCGAGGTTCTGGGGTAACTCTTGTCGACCGATTTCAGGAATATAGCACGTGTGGTCAGGCCGCACGGCACGAAGGGGGAGGTCATCGTGGCTGAGCTGCGAGGCCTTCCTTTTTATCTCCATGAGGGCATGGAGGTCGCCTTGACTCCGCCCGCGCTCGATCGCGACCGGTTCTGCCTCGTCGAGGAGGTCAAGAACTGCGGCGGGGAGATGCTCGTCTCCTTCTCATGCGCCCATTCACTCCATGATGCCGAATCCATATCCGGCACGACGGTGCTCGCCTGCACCGAGGATCTCGATGCCAGCCGGCTCGACGCCTCCGTGGACGAGCTGATCGGTCGTGCCGTCGTGGATGCCCGGTTCGGGTCGCTCGGCGTCATCGGGGAGGTCATGCTCACTCCGGCCAACGATGTCTGGGTCGTGGACGGCGCTCGGTACGGAGAGGTCCTCGTCCCCGTCATCGAGCAGGTCGTCGAGTCCGTCCCCGCCGAAGGCCCCATCTCCGTTCGCCTCATGGACGGCTTGATCGATCCGTCTCTGCTGTAAGGGGGAGCACCGTGATCATCGAGACCCTCTCCGTGTTTCCGGAGATGTTCGAGCCCGTCATGTCGACGTCCATACTCGGCCGCGCCCGCCGGGCGGGGCTGTTCGAGTTTCAAGCCCATGATCTGCGCGACTGGACTCACGATAGGCACCGCACCGTGGACGACGAGCCCTATGGTGGGGGAGCGGGCATGCTCATGAAGGTCGAGCCGCTCGTCACCGCGATCGAGGACCTGGCTTCGCGCGGGCCCGCGCCCCGCGTCGTGTTCTTCACGCCGTGCGGCGAGCCGTTCACCCAGATGGTCGCCGAGCGCCTCGTCGAGCAGGAGCGCATCCTGTTCGTCTGCGGCCGGTATGAGGGCATGGACGAGCGCGCGTACGATCTCGCCGATGAGCGCCTGTCCATCGGCGACTACATCTTGACGGGTGGCGAGCTGCCCGCGATGGTCGTGGCCGACGCCGTCGTCCGCCTGATCCCCGGCGCCTTGGGAGACGACATGTCCAACAAGGACGAGTCGTTCGCGACGGGCGACGATGGGGGCCTTCTGGAATACGCCCAGTACACGCGCCCCGCGGAGTTCCGGGGCAAGTCGGTTCCCGCAGTCCTGCTTTCGGGCGACCACGCCAAGGTTGACGCCTGGCGCCGTGCGAACGCCATCGAGCGAACGTGCCGGTGGAGGCCCGACCTCATCGCGCGCGCGGGTCTAGACGAGGAGGAGCGCGTCCGTGCCGATGCGCTTATCGAGGCGATGCACGGGCCGTATGGCCCATGCGAGACGGGAGGTCGGCTATGAGCTACGAGCGCTCTGGTTTCATCCGCAGCGCACTGGAGTGGATCGCGGTCTTCGCCGTCGCGCTCGGCGTCGTCTTGCTCGTGCGCACGTTTGTCATCGAGCCCTATGTGGTCCCCACCGGCTCCATGGAGTCCACGATTCAGGTGGGCGACCAGCTGCTTGCCCAGAAGGTCACGACCCTGCTCGGTATCGATCCCTCGGCGGGCGATATCGTGGTCTTCGATAATCCCGAGGCGGGAAGCGAGCACGAGGTGCTGATCAAGCGCGTCGTCGCCACGGCCGGGCAGACGGTCGACTTTTCCGACGGCAGCCTCCTTGTCGACGGCGAGCCCGTCACGGAACCCTATGCGCAGGGGCTCACGCAGGCGCTGCCGGTCCAAGCCGACGACGTGAGCATCGCCTATCCCTACACGGTGCCCGAGGGGTGCGTATGGGTGATGGGGGACAACCGCGAGAACTCCGCCGACTCCCGGTATTTCGGTCCCGTCTCCTGCGACTCGGTCATCGGGGTCGCCGTCGTGAGGTACTGGCCCCTCACGCGCATGGGCGGACTGTGAGACGGGGCTCTCGCGCCGGGACGTTGCACGCCTCGCGTTACTTATAGGCAATTTGTTCAGCCCGCGGCGCGCATCGTCCGCGGGCTGCTACTATTACGAACTATATGTCCACACGATTGAGGGGGAGCGGCTCAGGATGAATCCGAACGCATTGACCTTCCAAGACATGATCCTCAAGCTCGAGGCCTACTGGGCGGGTCACGGCTGCACGGTCATGCAGCCCTACGATTCCGAGGTCGGCGCGGGGACCTTCCATACCGCGACGCTGCTGCGCAGTCTCGGCAAGCAGCCCTGGCGCGCCTGCTATCCGCAGCCCTGTCGCCGTCCCGCCGACGGCCGCTACGGCGAGAACCCCAACCGCCTGCAGCATTACTATCAGTTCCAGGTGCTCATCAAGCCGAGCCCCGAGAACTCTCAGGAGCTCTACCTGGATTCGCTCGCCGCCATCGGGCTCGACCCCGCTTTGCACGACGTGCGCTTCGTCGAGGACGACTGGGAGAGCCCCACGCTCGGCGCATGGGGTTTGGGCTGGGAGGTCTGGCTCGACGGCATGGAGGTCACGCAGTTCACGTACTTCCAGCAGGTCGGTGGTATCGAGTGCGATCCCGTCCCCGTCGAGATCACCTACGGGCTCGAGCGCATCGCCATGTACGCCCAGGGGGTGACGAGCGTCTACGACCTCGTCTGGAGCTATCTGCCCGACGGGACCCCGATGACCTACGGCGACGTCTTCCTCGAGAACGAGCGCGAGTTCTCCGCCTACAACTTCGAGGTCGCCAACGTCGACATGATGCGCGGCAAGTTCGATGATTTCGAGGCCGAGTGCCATGCCTGCCTCGATGCCAAGCTCCCGCTGCCCGCATACGACTGCGTCATGAAGTGCAGCCATAGCTTCAACGTCCTGGATGCCCGCGGGGCCCTCTCCGCGACCGAGCGCGCTGCCTACATCCTGCGCGTCCGCACGCTCGCCAAGGCCTGCTGCGAGTGCTATCTCGCCGAGGTCGCCGGTGATGATGCTTCGCACGTCGATGCCCAGATGGGGGAGGTGGCCTAAATGGCGAGCACCCGTACGTTCCTGTTCGAGCTCGGTGTCGAGGAGATGCCCTCCGCGCCGCTGAACAACGCCGTCAAGCAGATCGAGGCGCTTATGGCCAAGGGGCTTGACGAGTCCGGCCTCGCGCACGGCGCGGTCCGCGTCCTGTCTTCCCCCCGTCGACTCGCCGCGTTGGTGCAGGACGTCACCGAGTCGACCGAGGAGATCCATTCGGTCATGCGCGGCCCTTCCGCGAAGATCGCCTTCGACGCGGACGGCAACCCCACCAAGGCCGCCGAGGGCTTCGCCCGCAGGTACGGCCTTACCGCGGCGGATCTCGTCCTCCGCGAGGACGCTGACGGCGCGGAATACGTCTTTGCCGAGCAGAACGCTCCCTCCGAGCCCGCGCTTCCCATCCTCACCCGCGTGAGCGAGGAGCTGATCGGAGCCATCCAGTGGCCGAATTACCGCAGCCAGCGCTGGGGGTCCGAGCACGAGTCCTTCGTGCGCCCGGTCCGCTGGATCTGCTCGCTGTTCGGCGACGAGGTCGTGCCCGTCTCCTTTGCCGGCGTCGTGAGCGGCAACGTGACGCGCGGGCATCGCGTGCTCTCCCCGGGCGAGCACGTCGTCCCCGACGCCGATGGCTACGAGGCCGTGCTCGAATCCGTGCATGTCCTGTCGGCCGAGCGCCGCGCGCAGGTCATACGCGACGGCATCGCCCGCGTCGAGGCCGACCTCGGCGTGCGCGTGGACACCCCGGCAAAGATCTTCGACGAGGTCGTGAACCTTTGCGAGTGGCCGACCGTCCTGGTCGGCAACTTCGATGAGGAGTTCCTCGCCGTGCCCTCCGAGATCATCTGCGAGTCCATGCTCTCGAACCAGCGCTATTTCCCGACCTACGGCGCGGACGGCAAGCTGACGCGCGCCTTCGTCGTCGTGTCCAACGCCGATCCCGCGGTGAGCGAGACCGTCATCGACGGCAACGAGCGCGTCGTTCGCGCCCGCCTCTATGACGCCAAGTTCTTCTACGACGAGGATCTCAAGGTCGACCTGGAGGACTTCCGCGAGCGCCTCGCTTCCGTTGGCTTCCAGCAGAAGCTCGGATCGGTGCTCCAGAAATCCGACCGCATGGAGGATCTCGCCCTCGCCATCGCGCGCGAGGCGCATGTGGGTGCGAGTTCCGCGTCCGACGCCCAGCGCGCCGCGCACCTCGCCAAGGCTGACCTGGTGTCCTCCGCCGTCGTCGAGTTCACGAATCAGCAGGGCGTCATGGGCGGCTATTACGCCGCCGCGGCCGGCGAGGCGCCCGAGGTCGCGGCCGCCATTCGCGACCATTATCGCCCCCGCTTCGCCGGCGACGAGCTGCCCGAGGGAATCGCTGGCTGCATCGTGGCCGTGGCCGACAAGCTCGACACCATCGCGGGCATGTTTGCCATCGGCGAGCCGCCGACCGGTTCCAAGGATCCGTTCGCCCTTCGTCGCTCCGCCATCGGTGTGCTCAACATCCTGCGCGATCGTCTCGGGTGCGGCTACGAGCCCCTCGTGCGCGCCGCGCTCGACGCGTACGCCGAGCAGGGCCTGGAGTTCGATTCGGACGTCGTCGCTGAGGCCGTGTGCGCGTTCATCAAGGGTCGCATGGAGCAGATGGCTCGCGACGAGAAGGTGCCCTCGGATGTCGTCGCAGCCGTTTCCGCCGGCTCTGTGACCATTCCTGCCGATTACCTCGCCCTCGCGCGTGCGCTCGACGGAGCGCGTACGCACGATCGCGCATCGTTCGAGAACCTTGCTACCGCCTATGCGCGCGCCTCGCATCTCGCGGACGCATCTCTCGGCACCTCGGTCGACCGAGCGCTTATGGGCGCTGCGGAGTCCGCGCTTCTCGAGGCCGTGGATAAGGCCGAGGGCGCCGTCGCCTCCTCGCTCGCCTCGAAGGACTTCTCCGGGGTCATCGAAGCCCTGGCTTCGCTCCGCGAGCCCATCGATGCGTTCTTCGACGACGTCATGGTCATGGACGAGGACGTCTCGCTCCGCGAGAATCGACTGCGCCTGCTCAACCGCTTCGAGTCCGTCTTCGCCGGTATCGCAAACATCGGTGAGCTTGCCAAGAAGAAGTAGGCCCTCTTCACATCGTTGCCGTCTGGCCCCGCCGTCTCGCCCACACAGCGAGCAGGCGGGGCCTTCTCGTCGCATGCATCGAGCCGGATTATGGCACACTATGGCCCATGGCCAACGTTCCCTGCATGCCGGAGGTGCACCTATGGCGCCGCAATCCAACGAGCTTCAGCCCACCGTGCTGATCATTTCCGATTCGCTCGGCGACACCGCGTGCGAAGTCGTCCTCGCAGCGGCCGGACAGTTCGAGGAGGGCTCCATTCGAATCGCGCGCCTCCCCAAGGTGGAGCGAGTTCAGCAGGTCGTTGATTATCTCGCCCCGCGTATCGAGGAGGGCGAGCGCATCGCGGTCTTCCATACCATCGTGACCGAGGTTCTGCGCTCCGAGGTCGTTGATGCCCTGCTCGACCTGCGCGTCCCCGCTGTTGATCTCATGGGTCCAGCGATGTACATCCTGTCGTATCTCACGGGCCGTCATCCTTCGGGCATCCCGGGCACCATCCACCGCACGGATGACGCCTACTTCCGAAGGATCGATGCGATGGAGTACTTCGTCGAGCACGATGACGGGCGCGGGGCAGACGATCTCTCGCACGCCGACATCGTTCTTCTCGGCGTCTCGCGAACCTCCAAGACGCCGCTCTCCATGTATCTGGCCTTCCATGGCTACAAGGTCGCCAACATTCCGCTTGCCCACGGCATGGAGCCGCCCGCCTCGCTGTACGACGTCGATCCCATGCGGCTGTTCGGCCTCCTCTCCACGACGGATGTGATCGCCGATATTCGCGACAGGAGGCTCGGCGACGATATGGCGCGCGCGGTCGCCGGCTCCTATGCCGACCCGTTGGCCATCGAACTCGAGATGGATGAGGCGCGAGCCCTCATGAAGCGCTTGGGGTGCTTCATCGTGCGCACCGACAAAAAGGCGGTTGAGGAGGCGGGGGCCGAAATCATCGCGCATCTCGAGGAGATGCAGGCTCTACGTGCATCGCGGCATGCCGGGGCTTAGCTCGTGCAACCCTGCTTCATGCTGCGAAACCGAAACGTAGTGGTATCACCATAGCAATACCACACATGCGAAGATGGCTTGAAGCTTTGACACAAAACCAAACAACTTTTGATATCTTGCGTTTTGTGAGCGTTTAGACGCGTACTATTCCCCTTGTCCGGAATCGTCGCATTCCGGATCGGAATATCGTTATTCGCATCCGCTGGGATGCGGAAGGGGGAGTATCTTGAACGTTCAGCGCGTGTACCGGTTCGGTACAGACGAGCACGGAGCCGATGTGACCGAAGGTTCATCGAGTATGAATTACATCCTGGGCGGCAAGGGCGCGAACCTTGCCGAGATGGCCCGCATCGGGCTGCCCGTGCCTCCTGGGTTCACCATCACCTGCCAGACGTGCGTAGAGTACTCCGGTGCCGGCAACGTATGGCCCGAGGGGGTTCTCGACGAGATCGCCGCGGCTCAGGCCGACCTCGAGCGCCGCATGGGCAAGCGGCTCGGAGACGCGGACGATCCGCTTCTGGTCTCGGTGCGCTCCGGCGCCCCGTTCTCCATGCCCGGCATGATGGACACCGTCCTGAACCTCGGCCTCAACGACGAGTCCGTCCAGGGCCTCATCGCCCAGACGGGCAACGACCGCTTCGCGTGGGACTCCTACCGCCGTTTCATCCAGATGTTCTCCGACGTCGTGCTTGGCGTCGATGCGGACCTGTTCGAGAACGCCATCGCCTCCAAGAAGGTCGTCGCGGGCGTGCGCAGCGACTCCGACCTCACTGCAGCCGACCTGCGCGAGCTCGTCGAGGAATTCAAGGGCATCTTCGCGGATAGCGTCGACGCCGAGGCCCACCCCGAGCTCGTCGTCGACGGCGCCGTACGCTTCCCGAGCGACCCCTCGCTCCAGCTCCGCCTCGCCATCCAGGCCGTATTCGGCAGCTGGATGAACGAGCGCGCCTGCCTGTACCGCAAGCAGAACGGCATTCCGGACGATCTCGGCACGGCTGTCAACGTTCAGGTCATGGTGTTCGGAAACAAGGGCGACACCTCCGCCACGGGCGTCGCGTTCACTCGCAACCCCGCTGACGGAACGCACGAGTTCTACGGCGACTTCCTGGTCAACGCGCAGGGCGAGGACGTGGTGGCGGGCATCCGCAACACCGAGCCCATCGCGGACCTGAAGACGAAGCCGGGCCTCGAGGAGGCCGGAGCCTCCCTCGAGCGCGTGTTCGGAGTCCTCGAGAGCCATTACCGCGACATGTGCGACATCGAGTTCACCATCGAGCAGGGACGGCTCTGGATGCTCCAGACCCGCGTGGGCAAGCGTACCGCCACGGCCGCGCTCAAGATCGCGATCGATATGGAATCCGAGGGTCTGATCTCCCGCGAGGAAGCCGTCCGCCGCATCGACCCCAAGCAGCTCGACCAGCTCCTGCATCCCCAGTTCGACGCCTCCGCCGAATACGATGTGCTCGCGCGCGGCCTGAACGCGAGCCCCGGAGCGGCCGTCGGCGAGGTCGTCTTCAGCTCCGATGACGCCGTCGCCCGTTCGGCCGAGGGGCACAAGGTCGTCCTCGTGCGCTGGGAGACGAACCCCGATGACCTCAAGGGCATGGTCGCCGCGGAGGGCATCCTGACCAGCCATGGCGGAAAGACGAGCCATGCCGCCGTGATCGCGCGCGGAATGGGCACGCCCTGCGTGTGCGGAGTCGAGTCCTTCCGCATCGATGCGGCGGCCAAGGAGGTCCGCATCGAGGGTAGCGACGTCGTCCTGCATGAAGGCGATGTCATCTCTATCGACGGTGCGACGGGGATCGTCGTCGCGGGCGCCGTGCCCCTGGTCACGGCCGAACTCACCGGCGCCCTCGAGACCATCCTCAGCTGGGCGGACGAGATCCGCCTCGACGAGTCCTGCGGCCGGGCGCGCCACGTCCGCGTGAACGCGGACAATCCCGCCGATGCGGAGCTGGCGCTCGAGTTCGGAGCCGAGGCCATCGGCCTGTGCCGCACCGAGCACATGTTCCTCGGCGAGCGCAAGTCCATCATCCAGTCGTTCATCCTGTCCGACGACGTCGAGGAACGCGAGCGCGCCGTCCAGGAGCTGCTGCGCGTCCAGACCGAGGACTTCGTCGAGATGCAGCGGACCATGAGCGGGCGCTCGATGGTCATCCGCCTCATCGACCCGCCGCTCCACGAGTTCCTCGACGACCCGCGCGAGCTCGAGGTCGAGATCGCCCGCCGCGAAGCCGCAGGGGAGGACGTGTCCGCCCTGCGCGCACGGCTCGCGCGCATCGACGTCATGGCCGAGTCGAACCCGATGCTCGGCCTGCGCGGCGTCCGGCTGTCCATCGTCTTCCCCGAGCTCCCGCTCATGCAGGTGCGCGCCATCGCGACCGCGGCCGCGCGCCTCAAGCTCGAGGGATTCGATCCCCGGCCCGAGGTCATGGTCCCGCTCGTCGCCATCACCGCCGAGTGCGTCCAGACGCGCGAGGTCGTCGAGCGCGTCATAGCGGAGGTCGCGGCCGAGCACGGCGTTGCTCTCGACATCCCGGTGGGCACCATGGTCGAGCTTCCGCGCGCATGCATCGTCGCCGACGAGATCGCCCGCCACGCCGATTTCTTCTGCTTCGGCACCAACGACCTGACCCAGACGGCGTTCGGCTTCTCCCGCGATGACGCTGAGTCCAAGTTTATCCCCATCTACCTGCACAAGAAGGTTCTTGAGGCGAATCCCTTCGAGACTATCGACGATGCCGTCCTCGAACTCGTCAAGATGGCGGTCGACAAGGGCCGTGCCGAGAACCCCGGGATGCACTTCGGCGTCTGCGGGGAGCACGGCGGCGACCCCGCCTCCATCGTCAAGTTCTTCAACGTGGCGGACGTCGACTATGTGAGCTGCTCGCCGTATCGCGTGCCCGTCGCCCGTCTCGCCGCCGCCCAGGCGAAGCTCGCGGCCAAGTAGCCCGATCCGGTCGGCCTCCCTCTCCCGATGCGCGTCGGCTCTTCGGTGCCGTCGCGCATCGTCGCTGTTATATGGGGTTTTGGGGATGCCGTGACGGTATTTCGGCGTTACGTGATACGGTCTTGCGCCCGCCGGCGACCCGTGTATAATTTCGATTGTTTGTTCAACCCATGTGCCGGCGCGAGCGTGCGGCACCTCTGGTAAGAGTAAGGATCGAAAATGGACTACATCCGCGCAATCGAGCGTCAGCAGATCCGTGAGGACATCCCGCAGGTCCTCGTCGGTGACAACGTCAAGGTGCACTATCGCATCAAGGAGGGTGACCGCGAGCGCATCCAGGTCTTCCAGGGCGACGTCATCCGCATGAGCGGCGGCTCTTCCCGCGAGACCTTCACCGTCCGCAAGCTTTCCTTCGGCATCGGCGTCGAGCGCACCTTCCCGCTCCACAGCCCGAAGATCGCCAAGCTCGAGGTCGTGCGCCACGGTAAGGTTCGCCGCGCCAAGCTGTACTACCTCCGCGACAAGGTCGGCAAGGCCGCTCGCATTCCCGAGAAGCGCTAGGGTTCTCTCGACACGCACGTGGAACGAACACAGGGGCCGTCCCGTCTGGGGCGGCCCTTCTTGATGGACAGGAGAAGGCCATGGCGAACATGACGAGCAGCGTATCCGCCTCGCGCATCGCCGCTGAACTCGGCAGCGCGCCTTTGGACGAAATCGAGGCCCTGGTCGAGCGGTACTTCGAAGATCCGCGCGTGCAGGTTGCCAAAGCCTGCGAGCGCGCTCTCAGGAGGCTTGAGCGCGAGCGCGCGGAGCGGGACCGCGTGGACGCGATGTACCGGACGATGGCCGAGCTCGGAGGGCCGGGAGTCGTCGTGGGGGTCGACGAAGTCGGGCGCGGGTCGGTCGCCGGACCCCTGACGGTGTGCGCGGTCTGCCTTCCCGATGAGCCCCGCATCTGGGGCGTCAACGACTCCAAGCAGCTGTCCCCGCAGAGGCGCTGTCTGCTCGCCGCGCGAATCGCCGAGGTCGCCACGGCGATCGGCATATGCCATATCCCGGCGTCGCGCATCGACGAGATGGGGATGGCGCGCTCGCTTCGTGCGGCGGTGGCGGGGGCCGTTTCGGATACCGGGCTTGATCCCGATTGCGTCCTCATGGACGGCAACCCGCTCGGCGCCGTGCCGCATGAGCGCAACGTCGTCCATGGAGACGCCAAGGTGGCATGCATCGCGGCGGCCTCCATCGTGGCCAAGGTGACTCGAGACGAGCTCATGGTCGAGCTCGATTCCGAATATCCCGGGTACCATCTGGCCCAATCGAAGGGCTACGCTTCGCCCGAGCACATAGCCGCCATCCGCGAGCACGGGCTTTCCCCTGTCCATCGCGCGAGTTTTTGCGGAAATTTCCTGGAGACGGCCACGCTGTTCTAGGGCACCGGCGTCGATCCGGGCGCTGGTTGCCTGCGCCCGCGCTCGCCCGACCTGCTCCTGTTCGCCGCCCGTTCGGCATGCGCCCGCTTCGTCGCGCATCGCTGTCGGCTTTCGCGTCATATCTGTTTGCGTCCCGCCCGCATACTCCCGATCCATACCCGATGGAAAGGAGTCGATATGGCCAAGAGAAGCAAGGCGAAGCGCGAGCGCATCGAGCGCGAACGGGAGCGGGCGCGGCGCATCCTGGAGGAGGGCATCGACGATCCCGGCGCAATCGAATCGCTCAGCTCGAAGGAGCTCGGCCGCCTCGGGGAATGCGTCGCGCAATGCTATCTTCAGGACCGGGGCTATGAGCTGCTCGAAACCGGATACACCTGTCCGGAGGGCGAAGCCGACCTCATCGTCGTCGATCCCGATACCGGCGAAGTGGTGCTCGTCGAGGTCAAATCGCGCCGCGCCCGCAGCGATGCGCCGTTCTATCCCGAGGAGGCCGTCGACGAGCGCAAGCAGCGCAGGTATGCTCGGATCGCCGCCCATTACGCGATGACCCATGTTCCCGTGCTCTCGATGCGGTTCGACGTCGTGGCCGTGACGTTCTGCTCCAGCAGCTGCGTCGGTGTCGCCCATCTCTGCGGCGCGTTCGAATGGGATTCCGAGCGATGAGCGCCTCTTCGCGCCGCTCGGCCTTCTCGGTGCACGCGGCCTGCATTCGCGGCGTGGAGGCGCATCCGGTAACGGTCGAGGTTTCCATGTCGGATGGAATTC
This sequence comes from Collinsella phocaeensis, assembly GCF_900119895.1. GTDB lineage: Bacteria > Actinomycetota > Coriobacteriia > Coriobacteriales > Coriobacteriaceae > Collinsella > Collinsella phocaeensis. The sequence goes on from NZ_FQLR01000004.1 coordinate 1,097,564, forward strand.
CCGGCATTGCTATCGTCGGCATGGCCGGGACGGCCGTTCTCGAGGCGCGCCAGCGTATCCGGTGCGCCCTGCGCGCGGCAGGTTACGAGCTTCCCCGGCAAAGCATCACGGTGAACCTCGCGCCGGCGGACATGAGGAAGACGGGCTCGGGCCTCGATCTTCCCATAGCCGTCGCGATCTTGGCGATTTCTGCGCAGATACCCGCGGCCGGCCTTGATGGCTGCCTGTTCGCCGGGGAGCTCGCCCTCGACGGCTCGGTGGCTCCGGTGTTCGGGGAGGTGGCGTACCAGGTGCTCGCCCGGGACAGCCGTCTGGCCCTCGTTACCTCTCGTGACGGCGAGCACGTGCTCTCGATGGATGTGTCGATCCGCGGCATCTCGACGATATCCTCGCTGCGCGCGGGCATCGAGCGCGCAGCCGGTGACCTGCCGGCCGCGCTCGCCCCCTCGCTGCCTGCAGTCGATCTCGATTACGGGGATGTCGTGGGGCAGGAGGTGGCAAAGCGCGCAATGGTGCTTGCCGCTGCCGGAGAGCTCGGATTGCTTATGTCCGGGGCTCCGGGGTCGGGCAAGACCATGCTTGCCCGGCGCATGACGACGATCCTGCCGCCCATCGACCCGCATACCCAGCAGGATGCGCTTCGCATCCATTCGGTTGCCCGCGCGCCCGTCGACGGCCTGCTTGCGGGAAGGCGCCCGTTTCGCAGCCCCCACCACAGCATCTCCTCGGCGGGGCTCGTCGGAGGCGGACGGCCCGTGGGGCCCGGCGAGGTCTCCCTCGCTCACGGGGGCGTCCTGTTCCTTGACGAGCTGGCCGAGTTTCCCTCGGGCGTCCTCCAGATGCTCAGGCAGCCCATCGAGCAGGGGGTCGTCCACATCGTGCGCGCGGAGGGATCGTTCGAGTTTCCCTGCCGCTTCCAGCTTGTCGCCGCGAGCAATCCCTGTCCGTGCGGAAATCTCGGAGACCCTGACGTGCCCTGCACGTGCGGCGTCGGCGCCATCGAGCGCTATCGAGCAAAGCTTTCCGGGCCGCTCGCAGACCGAATCGACATCTCGATCGACATCGCGCGCCCGGATCCCAAACTGATCGTGGACGGCGCCGAGGGCATGACGTCAGCCGAGATGCAGGCGCTCGTGGAACGAGCCCGCGCCTTTCGCGCGGACCGCGTCCGGGTATCGGGGGAGTCGCCGCAGGGGACGGACTCGGAGCACGGAGAATCGGTGATCGACGGGTTCGGCCTCGACGAGCAAGCCGTCTCGGCGCTTCTTGCTCACGCGCGGACGGGCCATTTGACCGGGCGGGGCATCGTGCGCCTCTGCCGAGTCGCCCGCACCGTCGCGGACGTGGCCGAATCGATGTCCGTGCGTGCGGTTCATGTCCTGGAGGCGGCCATGTTTTCAGGGAGGTGCGGCAGCCATGACTGATCGCGGAAAGCACGTTCTTCGCCGAGACGACCGGCTGTACCCCCGTTTCCTGTCCGAGGTGCCCGATGCTCCCGAGCGCCTGTACGTCTGGGGCGATCCTGCCGTCCTTTCGACCCCGTGCCTCGCCGTCATAGGGTCGAGAAAGGCGACCCCGTACGGCATTGCGGCCGCCCAGCTCGTGGCGACCTGCGCGGCGGAGTCCGGCGTATGCGTCGTTTCCGGAGGCGCCATGGGGTGCGACCAGGCTGCCGGGCACGCCGCCCTGCGGGCGGGCGGCGTGCATATCGCGGTGCTCGGCTGCGGAGCGGACGTGGTCTACCCGAAGTCAAGCGCGGCCTTGCTGAGCCGGTGCGCGGAGTCCGGCGGGGCTGTCGTCTCGCTCGATCCTTGGGGAACCCCTCCGCGGCGCTACGCGTTCCCCCGCCGCAACCGCGTGATAGCCGGGCTGTCCCGTGCCGTGTGCATCGTGGAGGCGGCGCTTCCATCGGGCACGTTCTCGACGGCCGAGGCGGCCATGGATTACGGGCGCGAGGTGCTGGCCGTTCCCGGATCCATCTGGTCTCCGCATTCTCGCGGGTCGAACAGGCTCATAGCCGACGGTGCATGCGGGCTTGTCGACGAGGAGTCCATCGAGGTCGCTGTCTCCAGGATCTTCGGGACCCTAAGGTTTCAGCGCGTCGTGCCGGGAGGGCCCTCGGACATCGGGAAACGGGAGCTCGCGGTCCTCGATGCGCTGATCGCGAACCCGATGAGGGCGGAGTCGGTCGCGGCGTTTCTGAAGGCCTCTCCGCTTGAGGCCCTTACCGTCCTGTCCTCTATGCAGGCGTCGGGCTTGGTGGAGCGGCTGCCTGATGGAGCCTTCGCCGCATCCGTGCGGACGCTTCACGCGCGGTCCGCAATCATGCACAATGTAGGGTCGTAAAACTTAAGACGGGAGGACCGATGGAAACAGATATCGTCGATGTCGTCGGAGCCGGACTAGCCGGTTGCGAGTGCGTATGCCAGCTTGCCGACCGCGGCGTGCGCGTGCGTCTGCACGAGATGCGGCCCCAGACCCTGTCGCCCGCGCACCATACGGGCCATATGGCCGAGCTCGTATGCTCCAACTCGTTCAAGTCGACGCGCGCCGATTCCGCTGCGGGTCTGCTCAAGAACGAGTTGAGGCGAATGGGTTCCGTGCTCGTATCGTGCGCCGAGCGCGCCCAGGTGCCCGCCGGAGGAGCGCTCGCCGTGGATCGCGACGAGTTCTCGCGTTTCGTCGAGCGTGAGGTCTCGTCTCGCCCGGGCATCGAGGTCGTTCGGGGCGAGGTTACCGGTATTCCCGACGGGCACGTCGTCATCGCTGCGGGGCCGCTGTGCTCTCCCGCGCTCTCAGCGCGCGTCCTCGAGCTTGTCGGCGGGGAGGCGCTCTCCTTCTACGATGCCGCGGCCCCCATCGTGGACGCCGAGTCCCTGGATCGGTCCGTCCTGTTTTGCCAGTCCCGCTACGGCGAGGAGGGGACGGGGGACTATCTGAACGCACCGCTCGATCGCGAGGAATATACGGCGTTCATCGACGCGCTCGTCAGTGCCGACCGTGTCGTGTTGAAGGATTTCGAATCCGGCGATCTGTTCCAGGCGTGCCAGCCGGCCGAAGAGGTCGCCCGCAAAGGCCCGGACGCCATCCGCTTCGGCGCCATGAAGCCCATCGGCCTCACGGACCCCCGTACCGGACGCCGTCCATGGGCCGCCGTTCAGCTTCGTGCGGAGAACGCGGACCGTACGGCGTACAACCTCGTGGGGTTCCAGACGAACCTTACGTTCGGCGAGCAGCGCCGCGTGTTCCGCATGATTCCCGGTCTGGAGAACGCCGAGTTCTTCCGCTATGGCGTGATGCACCGCAACACCTTCGTCGATGCGCCCCGCGTCCTTGACGGCACGTTCCGCGTGCCGGGCACGAAGGTTCGCCTTGCGGGCCAGATCACGGGAACCGAGGGGTATACCGAAGCCATCGCCTCCGGTCTCGTTGCCGCGCTCAACACCTACGCCGACCTTACGGGTGCCGGGGCGCTTGAGCTGCCGCGGACGGGGGCGTTCGGCTCGCTCGTCGCGTATGCAACCGACCCCGCAACAGTCGACTACCAGCCCATGCACGTCAACTTCGGTATCGTTCCGGCGCTGGAGGACGGCAGGCGCAGGTCCAAGCGCGACCGTTATGCGGCCTATGCCCAGCGCGCGCTGACGGACCTGGATGCCTATATCGCATCGCGGCCTGAGCTGTTCTCGGTCCATCGTGGCTGATGCGACGAGGGGCGATGCCACCGACGCCTTCGAGGCCATCGATGGGTTCGTGGTATATATCGCCCGGGTTGAGGGGCTCTCCCCTGAGACGGTCCGGGCTTACGGGTCCCATCTCGAGGCTTTCGGGACGTGGTGCTGCCGCGCATGCGACGGATTCCTCTGCTCTGACGTCAGGGGGCTGCGTTCATATCTGGCTGAACTTCGGTCGACGGGTCTTTCGGCCTCATCTCTGTCGGCGCACCTTTCCGCCATCCGATCCCTCTATCGATGGGCGTCGCTCGATGGCCTGGTCGATGTGGATCCCGCCGGGGCGCTCCTCAGCCCGAAGCGGTCGAAACCGCTGCCGCGGACCCTCGATGCGCATCAAGTCGAGCTGCTCATCGCGACGCCCGATACATCGTGCGCCGAGGGGGCGCGTGACCGTGCCCTGCTCGAGCTCCTGTATGCGAGCGGGGCTCGTATCTCCGAGGCTGCCGGCTTGACGGTCGATTCCATCGATTTTTCCGACCGGAGCGTCCGCCTGTTCGGAAAGGGGAGGAAGGAGCGCATCGTTCCCCTGTACCGGCACGCCCTCGATGCCGTCTCTCGGTATCTCGACGGGCCGAGGGACGAGCTCCTTGCACGCGCACCGCGCCCGGCCGGTGGGATGACGCACGCCCTCTTCATCTCCGGAAGGGGTAGGCCCATGGACGCCGGCGCGCTTCGCTACCGGTTCAAGAAGATCGTCGCGGCATGCGGGCTCCCTGCCGACACGACGCCCCATACGATGCGGCACACGTTCGCCACGGACCTCATCGAGGGCGGTGCGGACCTCCGGAGCGTCCAGGAGCTGCTTGGCCATGCGAGCCTATCCACCACGCAGCTGTACACCCATCTGGCCCCGGAGGCCATGAAGCGCGCCGTGTCGGGCGCTCATCCGCGTGCATGACCCCATAACCTGCACATATCGTATTTATCTCTTGGAATCGGCTTCGGATGCTGGTAACATAACGACTGTTGCGGACTCGCAACGTTTCTATCACACACGCGCGGCGACCGGAGGGCCGTGGTGCTCGGGTGGCATGGTAGCTCGTACCCGGGTGGCCCGTCGGAATGACCCAGCGCGGAGGCAAACCACAGGAGGTTACCATGGCTACCAAGATCAATATCCGCACCCTTCTCGAGGCAGGCTGCCACTTCGGTCACCAGACCCGTCGCTGGAACCCCAAGATGCGTCCGTTCATCTTCGGTGAGCGCAACGGCATCTACATCCTCGACCTCAAGCAGACCATCGTCGAGGCCGACTCCGCCTACACCTTCCTCAAGAACACCTGCGCCCACGGCGGCAAGGTCCTGTTCGTCGGCACCAAGAAGCAGGCTCAGGAGGCCGTCAAGAACGCTGCCGAGCGCGCCGGCATGCCCTACATCAACCAGCGTTGGCTCGGCGGCATGCTGACCAACTTCGTCACCATCCGCTCCCGCATGAACCGCATGGAGGAGCTCGAGGCTATGGTGGCCGACGGTTCCATGGCTCTTCGCGGCAAGAAGGAGCAGGCCGTCCTGGGCAAGGAGCTCGCCAAGCTCCAGACCAACCTCGGCGGCGCCCGCGACATGAAGGCGCTGCCCGCCGCGCTCCTCGTCATCGACACCAAGCGCGAGGAGAACGCCATCAAGGAGGCGCAGCGCCTCGGTATCCCCGTCGTCGCCCTCATCGACACCAACTCCGACCCCGACGAGGTCGAGTACGGCATCCCCTGCAACGATGACGCCATCTCCGCCGTCTCCCTTATGTGCGAGCTCTTCGCCGACGCCTGCCTCGCCGGTACCGGCAAGGAGCAGATCTCCGAGGCCGAGATGGCCGCTCCGGCCGCCGAGGCCACCGAGGCCGTTTCCGAGTAGCCCGTCCGCTCATCCGTACCGTTTCATTTGAAAGGAACGAACATGGCTCAGATCACCGCCGCTATGGTCAAGCAGCTCCGCGAGATGACCGACTCCCCGATGATGGAGTGCAAGAAGGCCCTCGTCGCCGCTGACGGCGACATGGACGCCGCTGTCGACGTTCTCCGCAAGAACGGCCTCGCCGCCGCCGCCAAGAAGGCCGGCCGCGAGACCAACGAGGGCGCCGTCGCCGCGTACGTCTCCGAGGACGGCACCCAGGGCGCTCTCGCCGAGGTCGCCTGCGAGACCGACTTCGTGGCATCCAACCCCAAGTTCACCGGCTTTGTCGCCAAGGTCGCCGAGGCCGCTTGCGCCAACGAGCCTGCTGACGTCGATGCCCTCAAGGCGCTTGAGATCGACGGCGAGACGGTTGACGCCGGCCTCACCGAGCTCATCCACGTCATCGGCGAGAACATGAAGATCGCCCGCTTCGCGGTCCGCAAGCCCGCTTCCGGTGCCGTCTCCAGCTACATCCACATGGGCGGCAAGATCGGCGTTCTGGTCGAGTTCTCCTTCGAGAAGCCCGAGACCGCTTCCGCCGAGGCCTTCAAGTCCTTCGCCCACGACGTCGCCATGCAGGTCGCTGCCACCGCTCCGATCGCTGCCGTCCGCGAGGACGTCGCCCAGGACGTCATCGATCACGAGATCGAGATCTACAAGGCCCAGGCTGCCGAGTCCGGTAAGCCCGAGGCCATTCAGGAGAAGATGGCCCATGGCCGTCTCGAGAAGTTCTTCAAGGGCTTCGTCCTGAACGAGCAGGAGTTCATCAAGGATTCCAGCCTCACCATCAAGGCATACGCCGAGCAGGTTTCCAAGGAGGTCGGCGACACCGTCAAGGTCGTCGTGTTCGACCGTCTGGTCTGCGGCGAGTAGCGGACCTTTCGCATGTGCTGCGAGCGGGCTATGGGTTTGTTCCCGTAGCCCGCTTTTGTATGAGAATGCACGGTCATGCTGCTAAAATGAATGAAGTCTGCAACTAAGGAGGAACTGTGTCCGACTACCTCTATAACCGTGTGCTTCTGAAGCTGTCCGGCGAGGCCCTGATGGGGGAGGGCGGCTACGGTATCGACCCGTCCGTCACCGCGCGCCTCGCGACCCAGATCAAGACCCTTCATGACGAGGGGGTTCAGGTCGGTATCGTCGTCGGCGGCGGCAATATCTTCCGCGGCCTTGCTGGATCCGCCAAGGGCATGGATCGCGCCCAGGCCGACTACATGGGCATGCTCGCGACCATCATGAACGCCCTTGCGCTCCAGGACGCCTTCGAGCATGCCGGCGCCCCCTGCCGCGTGATGAGCGCCATCCAGATGAACGAGGTGTGCGAGCCGTATATCCGCCGCCGCGCCATCCATCATCTCGAGAAGGGCAACATCGTCATCTTCGCTGCCGGTTCCGGAAACCCGTACTTCACCACCGATACCGCCGCCGCCCTTCGCGCATGCGAGATCGGTGCCGAATGCCTCCTCAAGGCAACGAAGGTGGACGGCGTCTACGATAAGGACCCGGTCAAGAACGACGATGCCGTCCGTTTCGACACGATCACGCACCATGAGGTCCTCGTGCGCGGTCTCCAGGTCATGGATTCCACTGCCGCCGCGCTCTGCCAGGACAACCGTATGCCCATCATCGTCCTCAACATCGAGGGTGATGACAATATCAAGCGCGCTCTTTGCGGAGAGCCCGTCGGCACCGTCGTCGTACAGGAGGACTAGTATGTCTGATATCACCGCCCATATGGACAAGGCCATCGAGAGCCTCAAGCACAACTTCGGCAAGATCCGCACCGGTCGCGCCAACGCCAACATCCTGTCCGACATCACCGTCGACTATTACGGCGTTGCGACCCCCATCACGCAGGTTGCGGCCGTCAAGGCTCCCGAGGCGCACATGCTTGTCGTCGAGCCCTGGGACAAGGCACTCGTCAACGCCATCGTCAAGGCGATTTCCGCTTCCGACCTCGGTATCACCCCGAGCAGCGACGGCATGGTCATTCGCCTTCCGTTCCCGGCTCCCACCGAGGAGCGTCGTCGCGAGCTTGTCAAGGAGTGCCGAGAGCTTGCCGAGCACGCGAAGGTGGCTATCCGCAACGTTCGTCGCGATGCGAACAACAAGCTCGAGCGCGACGAGGAGCTCACCGAGGACGATGTCCGCCGCGAGCAGGCACGCGTGCAGAAGCACACCGACACCTATGTCGCCATGATCGACGATCTGCTCAAGGCCAAAGAGGCCGAGGTGATGGAGATCTAATCCGACCGAGCATCGGCGCCGTGTGCTGCAACCGCCCTCTCGTTCTATCGAGGGGGCGGTTGTTCATAATCAGCTGCACAGGTGAAACCTACGCTTTGTAGCTGTTGTGGTATCCGCTGCGGTAATTTCGCCTCCCGTTTCATTCGTGCGATACTGCAATCTGGTCGATTTTGGCTCAACGCGCCTTGCGCCGTCGATCGCTTCGATTCACGAGATCCCAGGAGTTCTGATACCGTGCAGTACGACGCCGACAAGCTTATGGAGTATTTCTCCGAAGCCCCCGCAGATATCGATATGGCCGAGCTGGATATGGAGCGCATACCGCACCATATCTCTTGCATCATGGACGGCAACGGTCGCTGGGCCACCTCGCGCGGGCTCGCTCGCACCGAAGGCCATAAGGCGGGTATTGTATCCCTGCGCGAGATCATCACGGCCTGCGTTCGCCTCGGCGTCGACGTCATGAGCGCCTACGCGTTCTCCACCGAGAACTGGAATCGCCCCCAGCACGAGGTCAACGTGCTCATGCATCTGTTTGCCAAGACCTTCATCGATGAGCTGCCGCTGCTCAAGCGCGAAAACGTTCGCGTCGTCTTCCTAGGCGATATCGATGCACTGCCCAAGAAGACCCGCGACGTCTTCGAGTACGGCCTCAAGGAATGCGCCGGACATACCGGCATGGTCCTGGCGCTCGCGGTCAACTACGGTGGTCGAGCCGAGATCGTCCGCGCCGCCCGCGATATAGCGCGCAGCGTCGCCGACGGTTCGCTCGATATCGACGACATCGATGAATCCGCCGTCGCGGAGCGCTTGTATACCTCCGGGCTGCCCGACCCCGAGCTCGTCATTCGAACTTCAGGGGAGATCCGCGTCTCCAACTACCTGCTGTGGCAGATCGCCTATGCGGAGTTCTATATCACGGATACGTATTGGCCAGATTTCGATCGGTGGGGACTTGTTCGCGCGATTCTCTCGTTCCAGGGGCGCGATCGTCGATTCGGCGGTCTTTCCGCAGCCAAATAAGCATCTGAGTTCGTTCTAGGAGCCGTCTTGGACACCAAAGACACCAACGTTGCCGCGCCGAGCGCGAAAAGCGCGTCGAGCCGCCTGCATTCCTTTATCGTTCGCGCGGGATTCGGCCTGATCTACGCCGGGCTGTTCATCGCGTGCCTTGCGCTCGGCACGATTCCCACCGCCGTGTTCATTTCCGCCATGAGCTGGTTGTGCTGCTATGAGTTCTTCAGGATGGTCAGGCTCGACGGCAAGGTCCCCAATGAGTTCTTGGGTCTCGTGGCGGCGGTTCTGTTTCCGCTCTCGGTGCTTGTCGATGCGGTCTGGCTCACGGTCCTCAACTTCTTGCTCGTGCTTTCCCTCGGGCTCTGGTATGTCTGGAGCCCTCGGACGCGCATGGCCGACGTCGCCGTGACCGCGTTCGGCCCCATATATACCGGGTATATGCTCTCGGCCGTCGTCCTGCTCCGCGAGGCCGTGCCCGGTTTCGAGGGCGCCCTGCTTTCCATCGGCGTGTGCGCATCGCTTTGGATCAGCGACTCTTTCGCCTACATGGTCGGAAGTCGGCTCGGCAAGCACAAGATGGCCCCTAAGATCTCTCCCAACAAGAGCTGGGAGGGCTTCGTCGGCGGCCTTATCGGCTCTGTGCTCATCTGGGTGATCCTCTGGGCCACCGGCCTGTACGGCTTCGATCTGTGGTTCGCGGCGGTTGCCGGCGTCGCCGTCGGCGTCATGGGCGTTTTCGGCGACTTGATCGAGAGCAGGATCAAGCGCGGCGTCGGTGTCAAGGACTCGGGCCATCTGATTCCTGGGCACGGAGGCATGCTCGATCGCTCCGATTCGCTTATCTTCGGGTGCATCACTGCGTATCTATTGCTGCATATCGGAGGTGTCCTGTAATGCCCCAAGATCATTCTGCGCCGCGTCTCCGTGTCGCGATCCTCGGCTGCACGGGGTCTATCGGTGCGCAGGCGCTAGACGTCTGTCGGCGGCACCCCGACGAGCTCGAGGTCGTCGCGCTCAGCGCGCATTCCCGCACCGCGGAGCTCGTCGCGAATGCGCGCGAGTTCGGGATTCGTCGGGCGGTCGTGACCGACCCGGCTCACGCGTCGGACCCCGTCCTCAACGAACTGCCTGTTATCTGCGCGCTCTCGACGGGAAAGGAGGGCGTGCTCGACCTGGTTCGGCATGACGATGTCGATTGCGTCCTCAATGCCATCGTCGGCTCGGCCGGACTCGAGGCGAGCCATGCCGCCCTCTGCGCCGGAAAGCGCCTTGCCCTTGCCAACAAGGAGTCGCTCGTCGTCGGCGGCGACCTGCTCATGCCTCTCGCCGCGCCAGGCCAGCTGCTCCCCGTCGACTCCGAGCACAACGCCATCTTCCAATGCCTGATGGGCGATAACACGCGTGACGTCCACTGCATCTGGCTCACCTGCTCGGGCGGCCCCTTCTTCGGTCGCACCGAGACCGACCTTGCGAGCGTTACCGTGCACGATGCCCTTGCGCATCCCACCTGGAACATGGGGGCCAAGATCACCATCGACTCCGCGACGCTCATGAACAAGGGCCTTGAGCGCATCGAGGCCATGCATCTGTTCGGGGTGCCGCTGGATGACATCCGCGTGCTCATCCAGCGTCAATCCAAGATCCACTCCATGGTCGAATTCGTCGATGGGTCGGTCATCGCGCATCTCGGCGCATCCGACATGCGCATCCCGATCCAATTCGCCCTGTCGTATCCCGAGCGCTGGTCCACCCCGGCGCCCCGCGTCGATTTTCGCCAGCTCGGCTCTTTGGAGTTTGCGGCTCCCGACCCAGACGCGTTCTCCTGCCTCGCGCTCGCCGAGCGCGCCGGCAGGGAAGGGCGGACGCTGCCGTGCGTCCTCAACGCGGCGAATGAGGTCGCGGTCGATGCCTTTCTGCATGAACGCTGCTCCTTCGTCGATATCGCCCGCGTCGTGGAAGCGACGATGGATGCGCATCGCATCGAGGACGTCGAGTCGATCCAGCAGCTCCGCGCCATCGATATATGGGCCCGGGAGCGCGCCCGCTATGCGCTGTCCTCTCTCGGCTGCGCATAAGGGGGTGCTGCCGTGCTGTCAGTCGTCTCAACGGTATTCTGGGGCCTGATCACACTTTCTGTGCTCGTCTTTATCCATGAGGGCGGACATTTTCTCGCCGCGCGCGCCTGCGGCGTCCGCGTCACCGAGTTTTTCCTCGGTCTTCCGTGCCGATTTCGCCTCGAGAGGCAATCGCGAGGCTGCGGTACCGTATTCGGCGTAACGCCCCTTCTTCTGGGCGGTTACGCCGCTATCGCCGGCATGGATCCGGACGTCACGCCCCATGCGGCATCCGTGCTCGGGTACGTCCACCGTCACGGGTTCGCAGAAGTCGACAGGATGGCCGAGGATCTCGGCCTCGATGTCGATGACGTGCTTCTGTCCTGCGGCGAGCTGCTGTCCATGGGTTCGATCGCGGGCGCTCCCGCCAACGGGCAGCCGAACGATTCCGCGTATCTGCCCATGCGCTACGCGTCCGTCCCCCGCGACCGCTCCGGAAACACCGTCCTCGACGGTCGGGCCTTCATGAGGGCGGAGGCATCCGAGCAGGGCGAGCCCTGGGTTTCCGATATGTCGGACGATCAGTTCTTGGCGCACGAGCGTTCCCGCACCTATCAGGGCGTGGGATTCGCGAGGCGTGCGTTCATGCTGCTTGCCGGAATCGCGGTCAACGTGCTGTGCGGCATGCTGCTGCTCATGAGCGTCTACAGCATCGTGGGCGTGCAGGCCGTATCCGATGTCAACGTTCTCGGCTCGGTCGAAGAAGGCTCTCCCGCATGGGACTCCGGTCTTCGGGCGGGCGACCGGGTGCTGGCGATCGGTGATACCGAGACGCCGACGTGGTCCGACATGCTCGACGCCATCGCGCTCGCCGATCCTTCGGGATCGATCGCATTCACCTATGAACGCTCCGGTGAACGTGCGACGGTCTCCGTTCAGCCGGGTGATGACGGAATGGTCGGCGTCGGCGCGACGCTCACGACGGTCCGTCTCGCCCCCTGGGAGTCGCTGCAGGTCTCGTGGGCCTACGTCGTCCAGACGGTGCAGGGCGTCCTGAGGCTCCTGCAGCCCGCCCATACGATGGAGGTGCTCGACAGCTCGACTTCGGTTGTGGGCATTTCGGTCATGTCCGCTCAAGCCGCGGCTGCGGGCCCTGCCGCCTACCTGTCGCTTGCCGGGCTTATCTCCCTATCGCTCGGTTTCATGAACCTGTTGCCCATCCCTCCGCTGGACGGCGGCAAGCTCGTCATCGAGGCTGTTCAGGCCGTCGCGCGTCGACCTGTTCCCGTCAAGATTCAGAATCTCGTTTCCTATCTCGGCATCGCGCTCTTCGGGTTGATGTTCTTCTATATGCTGCGGGCCGATATCCTTCGTTTGCTGTAGGAGGCGCCATGAGTACCGTGAATGCTCGAGACCTCACCTGTCCGGTACACGTCGGCGGGGTGCAGATTGGCGGCGGTGCGCCCGTCGCCGTTCAGTCCATGACGTGTACGCCGACATCGGACCCCGACGCCACGCTCGCCCAGGTGCGCGCGCTTGCGGAGGCGGGGTGCGACCTTGTCCGCGTCACCGTTCCCACGAAGGAGTCGCTCGACTCCTTCGCACGCATCTGCGATGAATCCCCAGTCCCCATCGTCGCCGACATCCACTTCGATTATCGACTTGCCATCGGAGCCGTGCGCGTCGGCGCCTCAAAGCTTCGCATCAATCCCGGGAACATCGGGGATTGGTCTCGCGTCGATGCGGTCATCGACGCGGCGGGGGAGGCCGGTGCCGCGATTCGGATCGGCGTCAACGCCGGATCGCTCGATGACCGCATCGCGGCTCGGGACGACCTGACGCAGCCAGAGAAGCTCGTGGCCTCGTCCCTCGAATTCGTCGATCATTTCGAGTCCCGCGGATTTACCGACATCGTTTTGTCCGCGAAGGCCCATAGCGTACCCACCACCCTCGAGACGTACCGCGCGCTCTCGCGTGAGCTACCCCGCGTCCCCCTCCACCTGGGCGTGACCGAGGCCGGTACGGTCCGGCAGGGGACCATCAAGAGCGCCGTCGCCCTCGGGATCCTGCTTTCGGAAGGCATCGGGGACACCATGCGGGTGTCGTTGACCGCCGACCCCGTCGAGGAACCCCCGGTATGCTGGGGCATCCTCTCCGCCCTGGGCCTGAGGCGTCGAGGCCCCGAGCTCGTGAGCTGTCCGACCTGCGGCAGAACCCAGGTCGACCTCATCGGGTTGGCCGAACGGGTGGGGGAGCGTTTACGCGGCTGCGACAAGCCCATCTCCGTCGCGGTCATGGGGTGCGTCGTGAACGGTCCGGGAGAAGCCTCCGACGCCGACGTCGGCGTCGCGTGCGGCCGGGGCGTCGGCATGGTCTTCCGTCATGGAGCGGTCGTGCGCAAGGTACCCGAATCCGAAATCGTTGACGCGCTCATGGAAGAAATCGAGAAGCTCTAACCTGCTATCATTGTTACATTTGAAGTTTTGACCACAAGGAGGTCGCCGTGTCGAAGACCTGCGCCATGAAAATGTCCAGCCTCTACGCGCCCACCCTGAAGGAGGATCCCGCCGAGGCCGAGCTCGCCAGCCATCGACTGCTGCTGCGCGCCGGCATGATCCGCAAGCAGGCGGCGGGCCTGTACAGCTACCTCCCGCTTGCTTGGCGCTCCCTGAAGAAGATCGAGGATATCGTGCGCGATGAGATGGACTCTGCGGGTGCTCAGGAGCTCCTGATGCCCATGGTCGTCGATGGCGGCCTTTGGCACGAGAGCGGTCGCTGGAACGCCTATGGTCCTGAGCTCATGCGCATGAAGGACCGCCATGACCGCGAGTTCGTGCTCGGCCCGACGCATGAGGAGACCATTACCGATCTGGTCAAGAACGAACTGCGCTCCTACAAGCAGCTTCCCGTGAACCTCTACCAGATCCAGGACAAGTTCCGCGATGAGATGCGCCCTCGCTTCGGCTTGATGCGCGGCCGCGAGTTCATCATGAAGGACGGCTACTCGTTCTCCGCCACCCAGGAGAGCCTGCAGGAGATTTACGACGATATGAAGGATGCGTACGCCCGCATCTGCGAGCGTTGCGGATTGAAGGCTCTTCCCGTCGTCGCCGATTCGGGGCAGATCGGCGGCGATACCTCCGTCGAGTTCATGGCGCTCGCCGATGCCGGCGAGGCCAGCCTGGTATATTGCGAGGCCTGCGGGTTTGCCGCCGATGACGAAGCCGCCGCCACCACGATCGTCGTTACCGAGGGTCCCGGCGACGGTACGCTTCAGAAGGTTCATACGCCCGGCCTGGGAACCATCGAAGCGGTCGCGGAGTTCTTCGGCTTCCCCGAGAACGGGACGCGCAAGTCCTTGGCGCTCGTCGCGGAGGACGGCACCAAGGTCGTCGCGATCGTGCCGGGCGATCACGAGCTGAACGAGTGCAAGGCTGAGAAGCTGTTTGGCGAATACCACATGATGAGCGAGGAGGAGCTCCAGGAGGCAGGGCTGTTCAAGGGGTTCATCGGCCCCGTGAACCTTCCCGACGGCATCCGCCTGGTCGTCGACGAGTCGTTGCGCGAGTCCCGTAGCTGGGCATGCGGCGCCAACGAGGTCGACTACCACTTCACCGGCGCATGCCCCGACCGTGATTTCACGGTCGATCAGTGGGCGGACCTCGTAACCGTCCACGAGGGCGATGCGTGCCCGCATTGCGGACGTCCGCTCAAGGGCGCCCGCGGCATCGAGGTCTCCCAGGTGTTCCAGCTCGGTACGAAGTATTCCGAGGCCATGGGGGCCACCTTTGCCGATGAGAACGGCGAGGAGAAGCCCTTCATCATGGGATGCTACGGCGTGGGCGTGTCGCGTACGCTCGCGGCCGTCGTCGAGCAGCATAATGACGAGCACGGTATCATCTGGCCCGTCTCCATCGCGCCGTATGAGGTGTCGATCATCCCGCTCGACCCGAAGATGGATGACTGCGCGGCCGCATGCTCCAGCATCGCCGATGCTCTGTGCGAAGCCGGCATCGAGGTCGTGATCGACGACCGCGATGAGCGCCCTGGCGTCAAATTTGCCGACAACGACCTCATGGGCTTCCCGTATCAGGTCATCATCGGTAAGCGCGGACTTAAGAACGGCACGGTCGAGCTGAAGGACCGTGCGACGGGCGAGCGTGAGGACGTGGCCGTCGAGTCTGTTGCCGCGAAGGTCGCCGAGCTCGTTGTTGGCCAGCGTCGATAGCACCTTCTGCATATTCACTAAAGATGCGCTTCGGTGGGCACCGGGGCGCATCTTTTTGCATCACGCTTGAATCGACGATGTGTCAGGCTTTGCTCATATGCTGTTCTACCTGGGAGTTCTTTGTTCGATATTCGCCACTCCAAAATCTTTGAAAAAGTGCTTGCATGACCCTGGATCTTCCCGTATAGTACTTTGTCGTTGCAAGGGGGCGTAGCTCAGCTGGGAGAGCGCTTGACTGGCAGTCAAGAGGTCAGGGGTTCGATCCCCCTCGTCTCCACCACTTGCTTCATTCTTCTCTTCATGGGGGCGTAGCTCAGCTGGGAGAGCGCTTGACTGGCAGTCAAGAGGTCAGGGGTTCGATCCCCCTCGTCTCCACCATAAGATTTAGGGCCTCCGGGAAACCGGAGGCCTTTTTCTACGGATAGAGGAAGTGCCGCGCGTGGCAACCACATCGGGCTCTTGGCGCAACGGTTAGCGCAGGGGACTCATAATCCCTGGGTTCTGGGTTCGAATCCCGGAGGGCCCACCAGAGATTCAGAAGGCCGGACCACGTGTCTGACCTTTTTCTTTTTTGCATAACGCTCAGTTCTGTATCTTCTTGTGTCTGGACGTTTCGGGAAGCAGCTTGTTGACCTCTTGGGCGGCCATCTCCGCAGCGGCGATGTCGGGCCGCTTATAGTGCTATGTAATCGGTTCTGAGGTCCGTGTGCCCGTGGAGGCGCGACACGAGCGTGTCGGGGAGACCTGCAGCCTGCATCAGCGTCTCGAAGGCGTGCGGAGCATCTCGGGCGGGATGCGCCGAAACCCGAGTTCCGCGCACGCTCCGTTCCATCTGTCGTGCAGCCCGAACCAGTCGAGATCGACGATTCCGGACCCCGCCCACGACTGAATGAGCGCGAGATCCTTCATAATCTGAAAAAACTGTTGCGTCTCTCCTCGCTCGCGTGGTAGTATTCTCCTTGCTGAAAAGCACGGGCGATTGGCTCAGGGGTAGAGCATATCCTTCACACGGATGGGGTCACAAGTTCGAATCTTGTATCGCCCACCATCACATTCGAAAGGCTCCAGGTCACTGGGGCCTTTTTGCTATGCAGAGACGTCTGATTGGTTTGCCATGATTCTTCTCGTCGACAAGATCGAAAAGTCATTCGGTGCGCGCACGCTCTTCTCCGGGGCCTCGTTCCAAATCAATCCGGGGGAGCGCTATGCGCTCGTCGGTCCCAACGGCGCGGGAAAGACCACGATGCTCAAGATTATCATGGGGCTCGATTCCCCGGATGCGGGCGCGGTCACGTATGCCAAGGACGTCAACGTGGGCTACCTCGAGCAGGAGACCAAGCTTGCGAGCGACTCCACCATCATCCGCGAGGTCATGGATGCCGCCCTGGAGATTCGCTCCCTCGGAGACCGCGCCGAGGAGCTCCAGCTCGCCATCGCCGAAGGCGCGCCGGACGCCGACCTTGATGCGCTTCTCGAAGAGTACGGTCATGTCCAGGACCGCTTCGAGCGGCTGGGCGGATACGAGCTCGAAAGCAACGCCCGGCAGATCCTCACCGGCCTCGGATTCTCCGTCGACGATTTCGATCGCCCGTGCTCCGAGTTCTCCGGTGGCTGGCAGATGCGCATCGCGCTTGCTAAGCTCTTCCTTCGCCGCCCGGACCTGTTGCTGCTCGACGAGCCCACCAACCATCTCGATCTCGAGAGCGTCCAGTGGCTGCGCGGGTTCATCTCCTCGTATGAGGGGGCGGTCCTCATCGTATCCCATGACCGCGCGTTCATGGATGCCTGCGTGGACCATGTGGCCGCCCTCGAGAACCGTCGCGTCACCACCTACACGGGCAACTACTCCTCGTATCTCAAGCAGCGCGAGGACAACCTCGAGCAGATGCGCGCCAAGCGCGCGGCCCAGGAGCGCGAGATCGCACACATGCAGGTCTTCGTCGACAAGTTCCGCTACAAGCCGACCAAGGCCGCACAGGCCCAGGAGCGCATGAGGCGCATCGAGCAGATCAAAAGCGAGCTCGTAATCCTTCCCGAGGGGCACAAGCATGTCGAGTTCAAGTTCCCCGACCCGCCGCGTTCCGGCGACTTGGTCGCGGCGCTCGAGCACGTCTCCAAGGCTTACGATGACAAGGTCGTCTACGAAAACCTCGATCTCAAGCTCTACCGCGGCGAGCACGTAGCGCTCGTGGGGCCCAACGGCGCGGGTAAATCCACATTGCTCAAGATGCTGGCAGGAGTTGAGGCGCCCACGACGGGAATCCGGGAGCTCGGCACGCATGTCGGCGTCGCCTACTACGCCCAGCATCAGCTCGAGGGCCTCCGGGAGTCCAACACGGTGCTCCAGGAGATCGATTCCGTCGCCCCCACCTGGACCGTCCCGCAGCAGCGCAGCCTCCTCGGCGCCTTCCTGTTCACCGGCGAGGACGTCGACAAGCGCGTCGGCGTCCTATCGGGCGGCGAGCGCGCGCGCCTTGCCCTCGCCAAGATGCTCGTCGCCCCCGAGGCGCTGCTCTGTCTCGACGAGCCCACCAACCATCTCGATATTGACTCTGTCGACATGCTCGAGAGCGCCCTGCGCAACTTCCCCGGGACGCTGGTCCTCATCAGTCACGACGAGCACCTCGTCCGCTCCGTCGCGAATCGCGTCGTGGACATCCGGGACGGCAAGATGACGGTCTATGACGGCGATTACGATTACTATCTTTTCAAGCGAGAGGATCTGGCGCAGCGCGCGGCCGAGCGCGCCGCCGTTCCTGCGCGTCCCGTCGAGCGCGTCGCGCAGGAACGGCGCGTCGAGGCCGAGGTGCGCGAGGGCGGCAAGAAGACGCGCGAGCAACGCCGCGCCGAGGCCGAGGCGCGGGCGGCTCTCAACCGGAAGCTCAAGAAGACGAAAGATCGCCTGAAGCGCGTCGAGCGCGAACTGGAATCCAAGCGCGCCCGCTACGATGAGCTCATGGCCCTCATGGCTTCTGAGGCTCTCTATGCCGACCAGGACGCCTTCTCGTCCGCTCTCGGGGAGTACAACGAGCTCAAGCAGCAGCTGCCCGTTCTCGAGGACGAATGGCTCGACCTTTCCACCACGATCGAGGAGGAGACGGAACGTGGACTCGCGTAAGGCGGCGGCCATCTCCCTGGCCGTCCTCAGCGTCGCCTTCCGGATCGCCGGGATCCTCATGGCTGCCCTCACGGCGATGCTGTGCTTTCCCGGCGTCTCCGCTCGGCTCAACCTCGTCGGATTCGTCATCGATCTGTCGAGGTCCCTTCCCGATCCCATCTCCGGCTACGGACTCGTCACCTCGCCGTTCGGTGGGGTGTTTCGCCTCGATTTCGCTCTTGTTGCCTGCTTTCTGCTTGTTCTTGACTACATCTGCCAGCGCGCATCCCGCGCTCTCCGATAGGAGCCGTTCCCGTGGACCTTACCTACCTGCTCTCCAGCGCCCTTGCCGTCATCGGAGGCATCGTCATCCATGAGAGCGCGCACGCGCTCGCCGCTTACGTGCTGGGCGATCGCACGGCGCGCTCGCGCGGACGCGTATCGCTCAACCCCCTTGCGCACATCGACCCCTTCGGAACCGTCTTGCTCCCGCTGCTCATGATGGCGGCGGGCGGCCCGGTGTTCGCCTTCGCGAAGCCCGTCCCTGTATACCTGGGAAACCTGAAGCACCCCAAGCGCGACGAGGTGCTCGTGTCGTTCGCTGGCCCCGCGTCCAATCTGCTTCTCGCCTTCATAGCCGCACTCGTCCTCAAGGGCCTCGTCGGCCTTCCCGCCGCAGGCGGCTCCAACATGGCCGGTTCCGTCGCCTATTTTTGCCTGACCTGCATTTCCGTCAATCTCTCCCTTGCGTTTTTCAACCTCATCCCCCTGCCGCCGCTCGACGGATCGTCGATCCTCGTCCCGTTTCTTCGCGGTCGCGCGCTGTCTGGGTACTATCAGATTCAGTCCATGGCGATGCCCATCCTGATCGTCGTCCTCTACCTTCTTCCCTCCGTGCTCCATATAGACCTGGTCGGAATCTATTTCGCGTTCACGGTGGACCCTCTGTTCAGCGCGCTCGTGAGGTTCGCGCTCGGCGCGTAGTGCGCTAGACTGGAAGATCGATGCACCGACGGCACGAGAGCTGAGGGGGAAGATGTCATACCGTATCTCGACGCAGGCCTATTCGGGTCCGTTCGATCTTCTTCTCCAGCTCGTAAGCAGGCAGAAGGTCGATATCGGATCCATCTCCATCACGGAGGTATCCGAGCAATACCTGGCTGAGGTCGAACGGCTCGAGGCGCTCGACCTCGATGTCGCCAGCGACTTCCTTCTGGTGGCCGCGACGCTGTTGGACATCAAGGCCGCATCGCTCGTGCCGGACGAGAAGCCGCGGCCCTCGGTCGACGATGAGGACCTCGACGAGCTCGCCGATCTCGACGGCGACGCGCTGAGGGAAGTCCTCATCGCACGACTTATCGCGTACAAGCAGTTCAGGAGCGCTGCCGCTGCGCTCGGTTCCCGCATGGAAGCCGAAAGCAGGATGCATCCCCGCGTCGCGGGGCCCGACCCTGAGTTTCTGAACCTCATGCCCGACTACCTCGCCGGCATCACGCTGCGCGGGCTCGCCGTCATCTGCGCCGACCTCGACGGCAGGAGGGAGACGTTCCTGCTCGAGGCCGAGCACGTGGCGCCCCATCGCGTTCCCCTTGAGCTCACGGTCGCCTCGGTCGACCGCGTCACCATCTCCCGCCCGCACCTCACGTTCGATGAGCTGCTGGACGGCGATTCCACGACCGAGCAGCTCGTGGCGACCTTTCTCGCCATTCTCGAACTTGCGAAGCGCGGCTCGGTCACGTTGAGCCAGAATGAGAACTTCGGAACCATCGCGATCGACCGCGTCGAGGGCGCGGCGGAATACCGCCCCGGTGACGCGCTCACCATCGAGGAGGCCTGATATGATCGAATTGCAACCATTGGACGCCTCGTCGCTCAAGGGCGCCCTGGAGGCGCTCTTGCTCGTCTCGAGCGATCCCGTGAGCGCGGCGGCGCTCGGCTCGGCCCTCGAGATCGCCCCGGGCGAGGCGGCATCGCTCCTCGCCGAGCTTAAAGTCGAGTACGAGGAGGCGAACCGTGGATTTCAGCTCCGCGAGGTTGCGGGAGGCTGGAGGCTGTTCACCCATCCGGCGTATCACGACCAGGTCGAGGCTTTCGTCTTGTCCTGGGACACCCAGCGCCTCTCGCAGGCGGCCTTGGAGACGCTCGCCGTTGTTGCGTACCACCAGCCCGTCACGCGCGAGATGGTCAAGGGCATCCGCGGCGTCAACTCCGATGGCGTCATCTCCTCCCTCGTCGACAAGGGGCTTATCCGCGAAGTCGGGCGGGATGCCCAGCGCGGCGGTGCCATCATCTACGGAACCACCTCGGCGTTTCTCGAGAAGTTCGGGTTGCGCAGCACGAAAGACCTGCCCGACCTCGAGCAGTTCGCGCCGGATGAGCAGTCTCGCCAGTTCATCCGGGAGCGTTTGAGCGGGCGCTCCATCCAGTCAACGCTCGAAGAGGCCGAGGAGGACCTCGAGGAGGAGCGGGACCTGCTCGAGGTCGACGAGGATGCCACGGAGCGCGGTGATGCGGATGTGTAGCGCTCCCATGCCGCCCCGCGACCCGGGGACCGGGGAGCTGATCGTCCCCATGCGCCTCCAGCGGTTCCTCGCCCGCGCCGGCGTCGCAAGCAGGCGCGGGTCGGAGGACCTCATGACGGCCGGTCGCGTCACCGTCAACGGCACCGTCGCCTCCGGACTCGGATGCAAGGTCGATCCGTCCCGCGACGAGGTTCGCGTCGACGGAAACCTCGTCACCTGGGGGAGTGCGCCGGTGACGCTCGTGCTCAATAAGCCGGCAGGGTACCTCACCTCGATGAGCGACCCGTTCGGGCGGCCGTGCGTATCCGGGCTCGTGCCCTGCGACCGGTACCCCGGGCTCTTTCCAGTCGGGCGCCTTGACCTCGATACCACGGGGTTGCTCGTCTTCAGCACTGACGGCGACCTGGGCCAAAGGCTCCTGCATCCCTCTCGGCATGTATGGAAAACCTACTGGGCGCTCTGCGACGGGCACGTGCGCGACCGTGAGCTGGAGGAGCTGCGACAGGGCATCGTGCTCGATGACGGCCCCTGCCAGCCCGCCCGCTGCCGGATCCTCGACCCAAGCGAGGTCTCCGGTATCTGGCGCCCGCGCCTTCCCGAGTTCAGCACTCCTGTTGAGGTGCGCATTCGCGAAGGTCGCAAGAACCAGGTCAAGCGCATGCTCGGACGCATCCATCATCCGGTGATTCGCCTGCATCGCGTTCAGTTCGGCGCGTTGCGCCTGGAAGGTTTGGAGCCAGGGGAGTGGCGTGTTCTCGATGATGACGAGATAGCGCTGCTGCAGGTACAGGAATAACGAACGGGGCCCGTGCCCCGCTTATGAAAGGTCTTCCCATGATCGTTGCCATCGACGGCCCCGCGGGGTCTGGTAAGTCCACCGTCGCGAACCGCATCGCAGCGGAGCTCTCGCTGAGCAAGCTCGACACCGGCGCCATGTTCCGCACGGTCGCGTTCGTCGCGCATGCGCGCGGCATCGACCTCGACGACGAGGATGCCGTGTGCGGGCTCGCGGGCTCGCTCGCGATTCGCTTCCAGGATGCGCCCCAGGGCCCAAGGGTCCTTGCCGACGGCAGGGACGTCAGCGCCCAGATCCGCACCCCCGAGGTCGACCGCATCGTCTCCAAGGTCTCCGCCTATCCGGGCGTGCGCCGCGCGCTCCTCGCCTGCCAGCGCTCGTTTGCCGAAGGGCGCGACGTGGTAGCTGAGGGCAGGGATATCGGCACCGTCGTCTTCCCCGATGCGCAGGTCAAGGTGTTTCTCACCGCCGACCCGCGCGAGCGCGCACGCCGGCGCGTCCTTCAGCGCCATGGGGGCGAATCCCTCGCTCCCGAGCAGTTCGAACGCGAGGTCGCGGAGACGCTTGCCGACATCGAGCGCCGCGATCAGATCGATTCGCACCGGGCGTCCGCGCCTCTTCGCGCCGCCGACGATGCCGTGAGGATCGATTCCACATCCCACTCCATCGACGAGATCGTCGCCATGATCGTCGACCTCATCAAGGCAAGGAGCTGACATGGCCGCATCTGGGCACGCCCCCTCCGCCATCGAGTCGAGCTACGACACGCCCATGCGCGACTTCCCCCTGTACCGCCGGGCCCTCTACAACTTCGTTCTGGCCGTCCTCTTCGTCTTCTCCAAGCTCATGTGGAGATGGAAGGTCGAGGATGCAGGGAAGTTGGTCCCGGAAGGGAAGACGGGGTCCGTCATCATCTGCAACCACACCTCCATGGCCGAGGTGCTCCCGCTCGTGACCCATATCTGGGCCTCGGGCAGGCGCGTCAGGCCCATCTACAAGTCGGAATTCGATTCGATCGCGATCGCGCGCTGGGCGTTTCCCTGCGTCGCGGGGGGCATCCCCGTCGATCGGGGAACGGGCGACGTTCGCATGCTCCGGGCCGCCCAGCACGCGCTGCAGCGCGGCGAGGACATTCTGATCTTCCCTGAGGGAACGCGCGTGCGCTCTGACGACCAGCCGGTCGAGGTGCACAGCGGGTTCGCGCTCATCGCCCAGATGGGGAAGGCTCCCATCGTTCCCATGGCCGTATGCGGCTTTAGGGACATAACGCCCGCGGGGAAGAAGCTCATGCGCCCCAAGAAATGCTGGATCCGCGTCGGCGACGCCGTCAGCGCATCCGATGCTCCGGGCGATCTCAAGCGCCGCGACCGCGCGCGATGGGTCGAGGACGAAGCCCTCAGGCGCATGTTCGCACTCCGCGACCAGCTCCGCGACGAGCATCCCGGGAGGTTCTGATATGGCAGCGTTTTGCGTCGAAGTCGCCGATAGGGCGGGGGTCTGCTACGGCGTCGAGCGCGCCCTGCGCATGGCGCGCGACGCCGGCCTCGCCGCCACGGGCCGCGTGCACACCCTGGGCCCCCTCATCCACAACCCGATCGTCGTGCAGGACCTTGCGGCTTCCGGTGTCGAGGTGGCCGATTCCCTCGATGACGTTGAAAGCGGCACGGTTATCGTGCGCGCCCATGGCGTCGTCCCCGAAATCGTGCGAGAAGCGAGCGACCGCGGCCTCGAGGTCCTCGATGCCACTTGCCCGTACGTAAAGAAGGTGCATCGCGCGGCCGAGCGGCTCGTTTCGGAGGGCTACCGCCTCATCATCGTCGGCGAGCCCGGCCACCCCGAGGTGGAAGGGATCTTGGGGCACGCCGGCCCCGGCGCGGTCGTCGTTTCCGATCCCGCCGAGCTCCCCACGATGGAGATCGGCGGCAAAGTCGGCGTCGTCGTGCAGACCACCCAGACCGCAGAGGCGCTTTCCGCCGTGGTCGCCGCGCTTGCGGCTCGAACAGGCGAGCTTCGGGTCATCAACACCATCTGCGCGGCCACGCAGGAGCGCCAGGACAGCGCTGCGAAGCTCGCATCCCGCGTCGACGCGATGGTCGTCGTGGGCGGCAAGAACTCCGGCAACACGCGACGTCTCGCCGAGATCTGCCGGGATCGCTGCCCTGCGACGTTTCATATCGAGGACGCGGCCGAGCTTGAGAGCTCTTGGTTCGCCCATGCGCGCGTCGTCGGTCTCACCGCCGGCGCCTCGACTCCGCCCGAGCATATCGACCGTGCCGTCGAGGCCCTCCGGTCGATCGGGGAGGGACTGGAGGCATGACGGAGCGCACGCATCCCACCGTCGCATCCTACGCCTCCTCGGTCGCACCATATGCGCCCTCGAGGCATCCCGACAGCGACGGCGCCCTCGTGGTGTCCGTTTTACCTGAGTCCCCTGCAGACGACATCGGCATCGTGCCCGGTATGCGCGTCACGCACGTCAACGGAAAGCCCCTGACGGATATGATCGTCTGGCTCTGGGAGATGGACGGCGAGTCGGCCGAGCTCACCGTGTACGACCCGCGCGACGGGGTTACCGAGACCGCCGCCATCGAGCGCTTCGCCGGCGAGGATTGGGGCGTGGACTTCGACGGGGCCGTATTCGACGGCATGCGCACCTGCGTCAACGCGTGCCTGTTCTGCTTCATGAACATGCTTCCGAAGGAAAGCCGTTCGTCGCTTTCCATTCGAGACGACGACTACCGTCTCAGTTTCCTGCAGGGCAACTTCGTCACGCTGACGAACATGTCGGATCGAGAGGTCAGCGACGTCATCGAGAAGATGCTGTCCCCGATGAACGTCTCCCTGCACGCCGTGAGCCCCGAGGTACGCCGCCGCCTGATCGGGCGCAACGCCGCCCGCGGGATGGAGGTGCTCGAGCGCCTTCTCGAAGCCGGAATCGAGGTGCATGCCCAGATCGTCTTGTGCCCCGGCCTGAACGACGGTGACGAACTGCGGGCGACGCTTGATTACGTAGAGGCCCATCCGGGCATCACCAGCCTCGCGATCGTCCCTTTGGGATTCACGAAGCACCAGTCGCGCTTCACGTCCTCTTACTCGGACGATGTTGAGGCGTCGCGCGCGGTCGTGGACCTTATCGCGCCGTATCAGGAGCGGGCGCGAAGGACGCGCGGGCATACCGTGTTCCAACTCGGGGACGAGTTTTACGTCGATGCCGACATGGAGGTTCCCCCCGCCGAGACGTATGACGGATTCCCGCAGTTCTACGATGGCATCGGCATGCTGAGAAGCTTCATCGATGACGTCGAGCGCCTACGGACCGAATGCGCAGACGACCTCGAGGAAGTTCATGCGGCGCTGCTGGACGACCGCACCGATGCGCTGCTCGTGTGCGGCAGGGCGGCGCGCGGCGCGTTCCAGACGTTTTGCGAGGCGCTCGGCGGCGATGTCGTCTCGCCGTCCCCGATCGATAACCGCTATTTCGGCGGAAACGTCAACGTGACCGGCCTTACGTGCGCCTGCGACCTTTTCGCGCAGCTTTCGCCCGACCTGTCGGCGAAGCTCGTGGTGCTCCCCGACGTGATGTTCAACTACGACGGCGTCACCCTCGACGGCGTCCATCGGGACGAGATCGTCCGCGAGCTCGAGAGCCGTGGGGGGAGCGTCGCGATCTCGACCCCGGACCCCCGGCAGCTCCTTGACGCGCTGCGGCGTGCTTTGCGCTGACGCCTCCTCGGCGAACCGCGCATTGACCCCGCCCCATGCTCCCGATAGGCTGGTACATGCCCTCCGGCATATCCTAACGATATGCAGCGTGTATTTCGAAAGGCTCACCATGAAACGTTTCAAGTTCGTATCCGCTCTCATCGCGAGCTCCCTTGTCCTCGCACTGGTGACGGGCTGTACGGCCAGCACAACCTCCTCGCTGACCTTCGACGTGAGCACCGGGGATTCCGTCACCGTCGCCCTCGACACATCCGGCGGCCACAAGCTCGTCGAGGAAGATGGCGACTTCATCGTTCAACAGGATGGCAAGACGATCCTCCAGGGTTCGTTCCTCACGCAGGAGGGATATGATGAGCAGGAGGCGGCCATCGACAGCGAGTCCGTTGAGGTCATCGAGGAGGCCGATGTCGACGGCAACCCCTACGTGTTCTACGAGTACACCGAGGACGGCACCGTCAACGAGCTGTTCCTCCTGTGGATCGACGGGTCTCATACCGGTGTACTGCTTGGCGGCCAGTCGGGTGCCGAGGCCTCGCAGAAGGCATTCGACGCCCTCACGTTTTCCCTTGACTCCTAGTCTTGCTGCATTCGACCTGCGCTTTCGAGGGGCGGCCATCGCGGCCGCCCCTCTTTGTCGCCAGCTGAGGTTTGGACACACCATGATGGCTCATCCGGCATAAGTGGGCACCCCTGGCGCATGGTATCCTTGATGTATATGTACCTACATGAGGAGCTTTGCATGTCAAAACCCATCGTCGCCGTGGTCGGCCGCCCCAACGTGGGAAAGTCCACGCTCGTCAACCGTCTTGCCCAGACCTCCGATGCCATCGTGCACGAGAGCCGTGGCGTCACCCGAGATCGCAGCTATTTCGATGCCGAATGGAACGGCAGGGCCTTCACCCTCATCGACACCGGCGGCATCGAGCCTATGAAGAGCGATGACGTCTTCTCCGCCTCCATTCGCGACCAGGCCCTGGCAGGTGCCGAGGAGGCCGACGTCATCCTTCTCGTCGTCGATGGTTCGGTCGGCGTCACCGAGGAGGACGAGAGCGTGGCGCGCATGATCAAGCGCGTACGCAAGCCCACGTTTTTGCTTGTGAACAAGCTCGACAACCCTGCACGCGAGGACGAGCGCCTGTGGGAGTTCTACTCCCTCGGAATCGGCGATCCGGTACCCATCTCGGCCGTGCACGGTCATGGAACCGGAGACCTGCTCGACGATGTCGTCGCTCTCTTCCCCGACGATGACGGTCTCGAAGAGGTGGATGACGGCTCACTCTCGGTCGCCATCATCGGCAGGCCCAATGCGGGCAAATCGTCCCTTTTCAACAAGATCATCGGAACCGAGCGCTCCATCGTCTCCGACGTCGCGGGCACTACACGCGACGCGATCGACACGGTCGTCGAGCGTGACGGGCGCCGGTACCGCCTCGTCGACACCGCGGGCATCCGGAAGAAGAGCACGGTGTACGAGAACATCGAATACTATTCGATGGTTCGCGGCCTGCGCGCCATCGACCGAGCAGATGTCGCCCTGCTCGTGATCGATTCCAGCACCGGCATGACCGAACAGGACCAGAAGGTCGCCAACCTCGCGATCGAGCGCGGCTGCGCGCTCGTCATCCTGCTGAACAAGTGGGACCTCCTTCCCGACGACCATGCGCGCGAACATGTCATGGAAACCGTCGCGCGGCGCCTGACGCTCGCCCCATGGGCAAGCTACCTGCGCATCTCCGCCCTGACCGGCCGTTCGGTCGAGAAGATCTGGAAGTACATCGACGCCGCGGCCGAGGCGCGCGCCGCCAAGGTATCCACGAGCAGCCTCAACAGGCTGCTCACCGAGATGCGCGAATTCGGCCACACCGTCGTCGACGGCAAGCGCCGCCTCCGCATGCACTACGTCACCCAGACGGGAACCAAGCCGCCTACCTTTACCTTCTTTGTGAACCACACCGACCTGGTCTCCGACAGCTATCGCCGCTACGTAGAGAATCGCCTGCGCAAGGCGTTCGGCTTCGAGGGCACGCCCATTCGCCTGCGCTTTCGCAGCAAGGACACCAAGCCCAAGGAGGAGTAGGGGATGGCACCGACTTCCTTCGAGCCGTGGCTGTGGACCTGCGCATGCTGCCTGGTTTCGTACCTGGTCTGCGGGATCCCCTTTGGCAAGATCATCGCGGCAAAGCTCGCTCACGTCGATCTCCAGCGGGTCGGATCGGGTAACATCGGGACCACCAACGCGCTGCGCGCCGGGGGCCCCAAAGTCGCCGTCCTCACGCTTCTGTGCGATGTCCTCAAGGGCACCGCGTGCGTGATCGCCGGGCGTGCTGCGATCGCATCGTTCGGCTTCGGCTTCGCTCCGAGCATCATGGACCCCGGCTCCGCTGGTGACGTACTGCTCGCTCTCGTAGCGCTGAGCGCGCTCTACGGGCACATCTTTTCCCCATACCTCAAGTTCAAGGGCGGGAAGGGCATTGCCACGGGTGTAGGCATCCTATTCGGGTTCTGCTGGCCGCTCGCGCTCGTCCACCTGGCCGTCTTTATCGTTATCGTCGCGATCACCAGGCTCGTGTCGCTCGGTTCCGTCGTCACCGCCGCCATCGTCCCGGTCACGGTGTACCTGGCGTTCCCGCAGATCAGCCTTTCCGCGCTCGCCATCTGGGCGATTCTCGGATGGACGGTCGTCTGGGCCCACCGCTCCAACATCTCCCGCCTGCGGGCGGGCAGCGAATCGAAGCTCTCGTTCACCAAGCGGGTAGACAAGATGGATGATGCGTCATGACCATAGCGCTTATTGGTTCGGGCTCGTGGGGCACGGCGGTCGCCGGACTTGCCGCCCCCCACGCCGACGTCTGCATGTGGGCGCACAGCGCGCTGTGCGCAGAGGGCATCAACAGGGACCATCGCAACCCGCGGTACCTCGAGGACTATAGGCTTCCCGACAACGTGCAGGCGACCTGCGACCTCGAGCGCGCGCTCGAGGGGGCGGACGGCGCGATCTTCGCCGTTCCGTCCTCGCATTTGCGGGCCGTCGCGCACGAGGCTTCTCATTACATGCCCTCCAACCTGCCGATCCTGTGCCTCACAAAAGGGATCGAGTGCGGCACGGGGCTGCTCATGTCCGAGATTATCGGTGAGGAATGCGGGCATCCCGAACGCATCGCCGTGCTTTCCGGTCCCAACCACGCCGAAGAGGTCTGCCGTGGCGGCCTTTCGGCCGCCGTCATCGCGTCGGAAGACACTCAGGTCGCCCAGTTCTTCAAGGACAACTTGATCTCCCAGGCGTTCCGCATCTATATCACCAACGATGTCGTGGGCGTCGAGACCTGCGGCGCCGTGAAGAACATCATCGCCGTCACCTGCGGCATCGCTTCGGGGGTCGGTCTGGGCGACAACACACTCGCCCTGATCATGACCCGCGGCCTCGCCGAGATCAGCCGCCTCGTACATGCTCGAGGCGGTGACGCGATGACCTGCATGGGGCTTGCGGGCATGGGGGACCTGGTGGCGACCTGCACGTCCGAGCACTCGCGCAATCGAACATTCGGCATCGCCTTCTCCCAAGGCGAGTCCCTCGAGGCCTATCAGCAGCGAACTCATATGGTCGTCGAGGGCGCCGTGGCCGCCGTAAGCGCGACGGAGCTCGCGCGCAGCCTCGGTGTGGACGCCCCCATCACGTTTGCCCTCAACGATGCGCTGTGGAACGGGCTGTCTATTCATGAGGCACTCACCTCACTCGTTGACCGTATCCCCTCCGAAGAGTTCTATGGCATGGACGACTAGAAAGGCCTCTGAATGAGCAACGCCGTGAAGATCTCCCCCTCCATCATGTCTGCCGACCTCGCGTATCTCGCACGCGACCTCCACGCGGTGCGCAACGCCGATTACATCCATATCGATGTCATCGACGGCCAGTTCGCGCCCAACTTGACCTACGGCGTCCCGGTTGTCGCCGCATGCAAGCGCGCGACCGATGTGCCCCTCGACGTCCACCTCATGATCGACAACCCCGATGACCATGCCGACTGGTTCGTCGATGCCGGGGCCGACCTGATCACGTTCCATATCGAGGCCGCCCGGCACGCCCATCGGCTCCTCGCCCATCTGCATGACCGCGGGGTCAAGGCCGGCGTCGTCCTTAACCCGGCTACGCCGGTCTGCATGCTCGAGAGCATCATCGAAGACGTCGACGTCGTCATGCTCATGAGCGTGAATCCGGGTTTCGGAGGCCAATCCTTCATCGAGGGAACGTATGCCAAGCTGAATCAGCTCGTCGCGCTGTGTAGGGAGCATGACGTGCACCCGCTCATCGAGCTCGACGGCGGCGTCTCGGTCTCCAATGCCGCCGAGGTGGCGGCTGCCGGAGCCGATCTCCTTGTCGCCGGGTCCGCGGTGTTCGGAGCCGCCGATCCCCATCGGGCCGTCGCAGAGCTGCGCGCCCTTGCCGAATCCGGACTCTCGAAGGCGGGTGCGTAGCGCGTGTCCGCATCCGCTTCCGCAACGGTTCCCGTCAACCTCGATTACGCCGCGTCCACGCCCATGCGCTCCGTGGCCATCGAGGCGCAGGCCGATTACGACCGTTCCGATATCGCTGGCGCCAATCCCAACTCGCTCCACGCCCTCGGCCGCCGCGCCGCGCTTGCACTCGAAGGCGCACGACGCGACATCGCCGCTTCCCTCGGCTCTCGCGTCCGCAGCCACGAGATCGTCTTCACGGGAGGCGGGACCGAGGCGAATCACCTCGCTCTGCTCGGCATCGCGGAGGGCGTTCGTGTTCGGGACCGCCGCCGCAACCGGGTCGTTGTCTCAGCGATCGAGCACGATTCCATCTTGGACAACCTGGGGCTTCTCCGCGATGCCGGCTTCGACGTGACGACCGTGAGGCCCGATTCAAGCGGCGTGGTCTCTCCCGATACCCTAGCCCGCGTGATCGACGAAGGCGTCGCGCTCGTTTCCGTCATGCTCGCGAACAACGAGACGGGGGTCATCCAGCCCGTCGCCGATCTTGCCCGCGTGGCGCACGCCGCAGGGGCCCGCTTCCACATGGACGCCATCCAGGGCTATCTCCATATCCCTATCGATGTGGACGAGCTCGGCGTCGACGCGCTCACCCTCGCCGGGCACAAGGTCGGCGCCCCTGTTTCCATCGGAGCGCTGTACCTCAGATCGCGCACCCCGCTTCGCCCGCAGCTGTTCGGCGGCGGCCAGGAGTCCGGCCGGCGCCCGGGCACCCAGGACGTTCGCTCTGCACTTGCCCTTTCCGCCGTGGCTCGTATGCTGGCCCCTACGGTCGAGCAGGACCGCATCCGCCTGCAGCAGCATGCCGACGCGTTGTATCGACGCCTGTGCGAGCACCCTTCCATCGTCGCGACGATGGGGGACTGGGAGCATGTCGACCGATTGCCCGGACTCGTCTCCGTCGCCGTCTTGGGAGCAGACTCCGAGGAGCTTATCCTGCAGCTCGACGCTCGCGGATTCGCCGTCTCCGCCGGCTCGGCCTGCTCATCCGGATCCAACGACGCAAGCCATGTGCTCACGGCGATGGGACTGCCGAAGGACCGTGCACTCGGCGCCCTGCGGATCTCATTCGACGATCGCGTCGACGCACGCGACCTCGATCGCTTCGCGGACGCGCTCCTGGGATTGCTTTAGGGGGTCACTATGACAGTCGATGATCTCCTGGTCGCTCTGGAGCAACGGTTCCCGGCATCGGATGCCGAGGCTTGGGACCACGTCGGCCTCTCCGTCGGAGATCCGGGATCCAGCATCTCGGGCATCTGCGTTGCGCTCGATGCGACCACGGACAACGTTCTTGCGGCTTGCGAGCACGGGGCCAACGTGCTTCTTACGCATCATCCCGTCTACATCAAAGCGCCCGCGTCATTTCGCCCGGCGTGCTCCTTGCAGCCCTCGTCCTCGTCCGCTCTTTTCGAAGCGGCGCGCAGGGGAGTAAGCATCGTTTCGCTTCACACCAATCTCGATCGATCGCGCGAGGCCCGCGATCGCCTTCCATCTTTGGTCGGCATGGCGGCCGAAAGCTCTTTGGAGTATCCGGATGATCCCGAGCGGCACGGCTTGGGCGCGCTGGTGCGTACCGAGGATAGGACCTTGCGCGAGGTCTCGCTTGCGTGCGCCCGCGCATTTCGCTGCGAACCGCGCGTATGGGGGGCGCTCGACCGCTCGGTCGGGCGCGTCGCCTTCCTCGGAGGCTCCTTGGGAGACTTTGGCGAGCTTGCCATCTTGTCCTCCGCGGACGCGGTCGTCTGCGGCGAAGCGGGATACCACGTATGTCAAGACTTGTGCGCCCGAGGCGTCGGCATCATCCTGCTCGGCCATGACCGCTCCGAGGAGCCGTTCGTGGATATCTTGAAGGAAGCATGCGTCTCCGCCGGATATGACGGGGGCCGTATCAGTACAATAGTCCGTCCGCGTCAATGGAATACGTTACGAGATGAGGAGCTCGCATGAGTGTAGCGACCGACCTATTTGAACTGCAGGACCTTGAGCTTTCCTGCACCCGCATGCGCGAAGAGCTTGCCAGCATGCCCCAAATCGCAGAGCTCGCGAAGAAGCGTCGCGCGCACCAGAAGCTCAAAGCCGATGCGACCAAGCTCTTCGCTGCCCGCAAGGACGAGGAGACCTTTATCGCCGACCTCGACGCGGAGGCGCAGCAGGCCGAAGAGCGCCTCGCCGCTGTCCGCCGCAACACCGACATGTCCGACTATCGCGACATCCAGGAGCTTGAGCTGGCGATGTCCGACCACGCCAAGAAACTCGACAAGGTCGCGTTCGACCGCGCCGCGCACGAGAAGAAGCTTGCGGAACTCCGTGAGAAGGAGAACTATCTGGCAAGCTATATCAAGAAGTTCGAAGACGCTCTGATCGCCGACGCCAAGGCCGCACGCGATGCCGCCGAGGGCCTCCAAAACGATATCGCCGAATCCGAGCGTCGCATCGAGCGTATTTCGGCGCGTCTCCCGCAAGACGTTCTTCAGGGGTACCGCGCGGCGTCCAAACGGTTCGGCGGCCTGGCCGTGGAGCGTCTCGAGGGATCCGTCCCCAGCATCTGCCGCATGGCCCTGCAGGAGTCTTCCATGGCCGAGCTTCGTCGTGCCGACGGCATCGCAGAATGCCCGTACTGCCACCGCATGCTCGTGCTGGATGGCGAGTAGCCGTGGCCCAGCGCAAGAATCCCTGCGTCCTCCTCTGCGTCACTGGCTGCATCGCCGCCTACAAGTCGTGCGAGATCGTGCGCCTGCTCCAGAAAGAGGGCATGCGCGTCAAGGTGCTTATGACCGAACACGCCGCCCGATTCGTCGGCCCCACGACCTTCAGGGCGCTGACGCACGAGAAGGTCGCCATCGACCTGTTCGATGACCCCGAGGACCCCATACACCATATCTCGCTGGCCCAAGAGGCCGACGTCGTGCTCATCGCGCCCGCGACCGCCAACATCATCGCCAAGATGGCCCAAGGCATCGCCGACGACCTCATGTCCACCACGTTGCTCGCCACCAAGGCCCCTGTAGTAGTTGCCCCAGCCATGAACAACGGCATGTGGACGGCGAGCGCGACGCAGGAGAACATGGAAACGCTTCGGCGTCGCGGTGTTCGTGTCGTGGGCCCCGGTACGGGCTATCTGGCATGCGGGGATGTTGCCGAAGGGCGTCTGACGGATCTATCCGAGATCGTGGAGGCGACGGTCTCCTCATTGGATCCTGACGTCGTCTCCGGTCCGTTAAGCGGATCCTCGATACTTGTCACCGCGGGTCCCACCCATGAGCCCATCGATCCCGTGCGTTTTATCGGCAACAGGTCTTCGGGCAAGATGGGAATCGAGCTCGCGCGCGCCGCCCGCAATGCGGGGGCCCGCGTCACGCTGGTCTTGGGTCCCTGCGACATCATTCCGCCTGCGGGCGTAAAGACCGTTCATGTCGAGACGGCGCACGAGATGCTCGAGGCTTCGCTCGACGCCTTCGCACGGTGCACGCACGCGATCTGCGCCGCCGCCGTTGCGGACTACACGCCCTCCCGTCCTGCGAACCATAAGCTCAAAAAGACCCTTGAGCCCCTCGACGTGCTCGAACTCAAGGAGACCGTCGATATCCTGGCTGAGCTCTCGCGCGTAAAAGGCGATCGCCGCGTCATCGGGTTCGCCGCCGAGACCGATGAGGTCTGCGACTACGCGATGCGGAAGCTGGAACGCAAAGGGTGCGATGCCATCGTTGCCAACGATGTGAGCAGGGCAGATTCAGGGTTCGGGCGCGACACCAACAAGGCGTGGTGGGTCACCTCCTCCGGCATCGAGGAGTTTCCGCTGCTCACCAAAAAGGCGCTCGCCGAACGCATCGTTTCGAAGCTGTAAGGGACATGCGCTTGCCTCATGTTGAGCCGGGGCGCCGAATGTCGTCGGCATCCCGGCTGTCTGCAGTTCCGGAGAGCGATCGATCGAATCGAAGCGAGCTGCCCTGCGTCAGGCAGACCTATCTTCGCATCGCGTCGTCACAACGGTGCTTTCGACGCTCGCAAAAGTTTTTCAAAAAAATCTCTTGCATCAATCCGCAGAGTTGAGTAAAGTATACCTTGCTGTCAGCGAGACAGCGACATAACGGGACGTGGCGCAGCTTGGTAGCGCACTTGACTGGGGGTCAAGGGGTCGCTGGTTCGAATCCAGTCGTCCCGACCAGATTTTAGCAGGTCGGAAGGTATTCCTTCCGACTTTTTTATTCTTAATGAACGCCTGTTTATACTGCAATTGCGCTTCTTTGCATGAGTGCCAGGATAGGCACTCCAAGATTGGGTATCATTTCCAAAGTTGTCCGGTGCGCTGTGCGCATGGCCATAAAGGATTCACGTGGGTCTCAAGAAAAAGATCAAGAAGGAGCTTATCGGCACATCCGACTATCCTTCTAACAAGATTTTCACCATCTCGAACTTCATCACGTTCACGCGACTCGTGCTTACGTTCGTGTTTCTCTACCTCTTCATCTCGAATGAGAACCGCTACGTCGCGCTTGTCATCTACGCCATCGCCGCATCGACCGATTGGCTTGACGGTCAGATCGCCCGCATGACCAAGACGGTCAGCTGGCTTGGAAAGATGATGGATCCCGTCGTCGACCGATGCCTGCTGTTCACCGGTGTCGTCGGGCTTGTCGGCAAGGGAGAGCTCCCCGTCTGGGTGTGCATCGCCATCATCGGGCGAGACGTCTACCTCGCTTTGGGCAATCTCATCGTGCGCCGCTACCATCGCAGGCCCATCGATGTCGTCTATACCGGAAAGATCGCCACGGCCTTG
Source organism: Collinsella phocaeensis (assembly GCF_900119895.1). Taxonomy (GTDB): domain Bacteria; phylum Actinomycetota; class Coriobacteriia; order Coriobacteriales; family Coriobacteriaceae; genus Collinsella; species Collinsella phocaeensis. Next base: position 1,132,164 of record NZ_FQLR01000004.1, read on the forward strand.
TTGATGAGCGGCTTCACGCTCATGCTTCTCGGCCTGCCCGTTCTTGACGGCCTTGGTTTCGTACCGAGCGCGATCACCTGGCTTCCCGGCCTTAACGGCGACTCAGCGCCCCTGGGCATCTTCTTCGTATACGTGGGCGTCGTCTTCTCGCTGCTGACGGGCGTTATCTATACGGCGAAGGGGATCATAGCCATACACAATGCCCGGCTGCACCCCGAGGATGAAGACGAGGACTTCCTCAATCCCGAAGTCGATGATGAAGAAGCGATCGGCCCCGTCGCCTAATTCGCCTCGACTGGGGTAAGATAAACCTGTTACACGCACGTTCCTCAACCATGCGAGGAGATTCATATGTCTGATGCCATGCACACCGGTTCCGTCGACGGCCAGCCCGCCGATTCCACTCGCGTCTTTCGTATGCCGGTAGATGATGTCACCGTTCCCGACCTGATGAAAAGCGCACCGATCACGACACCGGTGCTCACCATCATCAAGGGGCCCCAGACCGGCAACACCTTCGAGCTCGAGGGCGCGGAGACCAGCGTGGGGCGCGATCCCTCGAACGGAATCTTCCTGAATGACATGACGGTCTCCCGTGCACACGCCAAGATCGTTCGAAATGCCGCGGGCGTTCTGATCGAAGACCTCGGCTCGCTCAACGGTACTTGGGTTGACGGCGCTATCGTCAACTCCGCACCGCTTCATGATGGCTCTTCCGTTCAAATCGGTACGTTCACGCTGATCTACCATGAGAACGCTGCGGAGCGCATCGAAACTGGTGAGTAGCTTGGCTGAGCGCAACTACCTCAGCATCGGTCAGGTCGTTAACTTTCTGCGCGGGGCGTATCCGGACCTCTCGAACTCCAAGATCAGATTCCTTGAAGATGAGGGTTTGATCACCCCGCATCGTACCCCTAAGGGCTATCGGCAGTATTCCAAAGAAGATGTCGACAGGCTCGAGGTCATTCTGCATCTTCAGAAGACGCGTTACATGCCGCTCAACGTTATCAAGCAGAAGCTTGATAACGCGACAGATCTGTCTACGCTCGCTTTCGAAGTCGGATTGCTCTCCGATCTTCCCATGAAAGCCGAGCCGAAAGAGACCAAGCAAAAGCTCCATCCTATCGAGGACATCCCCGATCTTCTCGGTGTAGAGATATCCTTCATTCGGGCCCTTGCCGACAACGACCTCATTCGCATCGTTCGAAGTCCTCAGAATCGCGATCTTGTCGACGGCCGCGACTTCGAGATCATTCGCCTATGCTCTGAGCTCAATCGGTTCCATATCGAGCCGCGCAATCTCCGCCAGTACGTCTCCGCTGCCAATCGAGAGTCGGCTATGTTCGAGCAGGTTCTCATCGGCATGCTCGGCATGGACAGCTCGGATGACGAGCGCGACGCCAAGCTCGAGCGCGCCTTCAATAAGCTACACGATTTGACGGACGGCGTCCGCACGGCGCTTCTCAAGAATCGCGTCTTCGAATCCCTCAATGCCGTGGTTGACGACGCCGATCTCGATACGATCGACGACGAGATCAACCGGGCCGAGAAGGCGCAGCTCAAGCCTCACAGGCCTACACAGGAGTCGCTTCCCGTCGAATCGCGTCCCGTGTCTTCGTCTAAAGCCGCATCGCGCAAACGTATCCGCTAGAACACCGTCACATACAACCAAGGAGCCCCCATGGCCGTTTTCGACTACGCATCTCGCATCATCGATATTCCCGACTATCCGGAGCCGGGAGTCATCTTCAAAGACATCACGCCGTTGTTCAGCGACGCTCGGGGTATGGCAGCTATGATCGAAGATATCGCCGGGCATTTTGCAGATCAGGGCATCACTAAGGTCGTAGGCCCCGAGGCTCGAGGATTCATGGTAGGTGTACCGGTCGCATATAAACTTGGCGCCGGATTCATCCCGGCCCGAAAGCCCGGCAAGCTTCCGCGCGAAACTCGCTCCGTTACATACGAGTTGGAGTACGGTACGGACTCCCTCGAGATTCATGTCGACGCCATTCAGCCCGGCGACAAGGTGCTTATCGTTGATGACCTTGTGGCCACGGGCGGTACGGCAGCAGCGACCGCCTGTCTTGTGCAGGAGATGGGCGCTGAGTTTGCCGGATTTGCCTGCATCCTCGAGCTCTCTTTCCTCAATCCGCGCAAAACGCTCGCGGAGGCCGGAGACCATGAGCTTTACAGCTTGATCAAGGTGGAGTAAGCGTACACGCAGTTACCCACGAGCACCCGGCGCGCATCCAGGGCGAGCCGGGTGCTTTTTTCTTTTGGCACGCGGACCGCATATCCTCGAACCCTACGATATTGCAGTTCGACCGTTTCGGACACAGGTCTATACTTGTGTGAACGAAGAAGGGAAGGACCGACATGAGCTTTGCTATCGTTGCCGATTCAAGCTGCAACTTGAAGGGCTGGAAGCCCGCCGCCCCGGACACCGAGTTCATCTCCGTTCCCCTGTCCATACATGCCGGTGCATACGACTTCGTCGATGACGATGCGCTCGATATCAACGAGATGCTCAAATGCGTGGAAGGGGAGAAGGGCGGTTCGTCGACCTCTTGCCCCAGCGTTGGATCGTGGGCAGATGCCTTTAGGGCTGCGGACAATGTCATCGCGATCACGATTTCGTCCAAACTTTCTGGTAGCTATGATTCGGCTTTGACCGCACGTGATCTTGTACTTTCCGATGACGCTGCGTCATCACGCCGTATTCGCGTTTTGGACTCTCGGGCAGCTGGCGGCAAGCTCGAAGTTATCGTCACGCTATTAGATAGGTACCTTATTGATAATCCCGACGATTTTACAGGAGCCGTTTCGTTTGTAGAGGACCTCGAGAAGCACTCCATGGTGCTCTATTCCTTGAGCAGCTACGACAATCTCGTCAAGAGCGGCCGCATGCCGCGTGTTGCAGGCCAGGTCGCCTCGATGCTCAGCATTCGGATTCTCGGAACCGCAAGCGACGAGGGCACCATTCAGGTCGTAGGACCCACGCGCGGCGAGAAGAAGACGTATCGAAAGATTTGCGACACCATGGCATCAGACGGTTATGCTGGCGGGCTGGTGTACATCGACCACGTCTTGAACGAAGATGGCGCTCGTGATTTAGCGAAGGCAATTGTAAACACCTGGCCGAATGCAGATGTGCACGTGCTGCCGTGTCGTGGCCTATGCTCTCATTATGCAGAGCCCGCGGGCCTCATTATCGGATACGAATGGCAGAATCGATAACATGCTCATCGAGTGCGCGCAGCGTGCTTGTGAAGCGATCGAAGCGGTGTAAACTGATTCCTCCATCAACCTCCTTCAGATACAAGTAGACAAAAGTAGATACAAGTAGATGAGCCGATCTCACAGACACGCGAGACCGGCTCATCTACGTACTTCACTACCTACTTTACATAACATATATTATCGCGAGAACTAATAATTATAAGGTAGGTGGATCGCTCCGTCAGCACATTCAAGTTGATGCTCGACCCACAACCCTATGTACACGAAAGCCGAGGTTAGGAATTTGCCGTCAAGGACTGAATGTACACGTAAGCTGCCGTTGCCGCTATGGCACCATCAGAAGCCGCGGTGATCACCTGACGCAAAGGCTTCGAGCGCATATCGCCAGCGCAGAACAAGCCAGGGGTATCAGTGGACATGGAATCATCCGTGATCACGCCACCATCCGGACCGAACGTGACATATGGACGAACAAGTTCGACGACAGGGTCATTGCCTGTAAAGACGAAAACTCCCGCACTGCCTTCATCGAACGTTTCGACATAGCACTCCTTCGTGTCGTTATGCTCAAAGGTGATCGATCCGATGAAGCGCTCCCCCGTCACCTCGACAATACTAGTTAGGTACCTAACCTCAACATTATCTCGAGCAAGGAGTAAGTCGACGCGACCTCGTGAAGCTCGAAATTCGTCGCGTCTCACGAGCATGACGACACGCTTTGCAATGTTTGAAAGGAAGAGCCCCTCCTCGCACGCAGAATTGCCCCCACCGACCACGTACACGGTCTTGTTGCGGTAAAACATGCCATCGCAGGTTGCACAATACGAGATGCCCCGACCGCGAAACGAGTTCTCCCCTTTGAATCCAGCGGGACGAGGGACGGCACCGCTGGCAACGATTACGGTGCGAGCCATCAAGGTATTTCCGTTGACGTCGACCTCAAAGCCCGGCTCGCCCTTACGGATCTGCTCGATAGCTCCATATTCAAATGACGCACCGGCGGCTTCCGCATGCGCGCGCATGCGCTCGCCGAGCTCAACGCCGCCGATATCGGGCAGACCGGGATAGTTGTCGACGAGGTGAGACGTTGCGATCTGACCTCCAGGTATGCCACGCTCTACAACAAGGACATTCAAGCTTGCACGTGCCGCGTAGAGACCGGCAGTGCTTCCAGCCGGACCAGCGCCGATAACGATGGAATCGTACATTGAGGAATCCATGAGACCTCCAATCATATGGTATTTAGCTTCTACCCTTTATTATGTCGGCTGAATCTTGATAGCGGTGTCGACTTTGTGACGTACCCTGGGTGCCGTAAAATGTTTCCAACCTAACGACTTACGGAGGACAAGTGACCACCGAACCAAAGGCTGGAACCCATATGCAATCAAGCGACTCCTTATCAGGAAGCGCTGCTCCGGAACCCGTCATCACCATCGTGCACGCCTCGGTCGGCTCCGGCCACAAGGCCGCCGCGAACGCAGTGGCAGAAGCCGTTGAGCGTATGCGAGGGACGGATGGCGTCCCTCAGAACATCCGCATCGATGTTCTGGATATACTCGATTACGGACGCATCAAGTTTGACGGAAACAAGACTGCTGCCGCATTCACGGGCGCAACTCGCCCTATCTACGATATCACCTGGCGCTACACCCTGACGGGTCGGTTGCTTTGGGGAGGCGGCACCGCCTGGTCGCGCGTCATGTTTCCAGCATTTACGGAATACGTTCGCACTCATAATCCAATTGCATTAATCTGCACCCATATCACAGCCGCTAACGTGGCGGTGGGCGCACGCATGATCACCGGACAGGATTATCCAGTCGTCTGCATTCCGACAGATTACGAAATCGAAGGCTGGTGGCCTCACCTGGACACAGACCTGTTCTGCGTCGCGACGGAGTTTATGGCCGAGACCCTTCGACCGCGCAAGGTTAGAGAATCCAACATACTCATCACCGGCATACCCGTTCGAGGAGGATTCGAATTCTGCGAATCAAAAGAGGAAAGCAGAAAGCGCTTCGGCCTTCCGCTCGACAAAAAGATCGTTCTCATCATGGCGGGAGCGAGCCTGCCGCAGCCCTATGTGCGGTTCAGGGCCGCGATAGAGCAGACCCTCCCCTATCTTCGCAGCTTTGATGATATGCATTTCGCATTCTTGCCGGGTAAAGACAAAGACTATGCCGAAAAGCTCAAACGCACGTTCAGCGGCATGAAGCTTGAAAATGTCTGTGTGCTCGATTACGTCGAGGACATGGCATCCCTTATGCATGCAAGCGATGTGGCGGTGCTCAAATCCGGCGGACTTGCCGTCACCGAGTGCATCTGCGCGCGACTTCCCATGATCTTGCTGGGGAAGTCGTACGGCCAAGAAAAAGCCAACACGGTCATGTTCACCGGCATAGGGGCGAGTATGCACGCAACGACAGCGCGTGAGCTCATCATCACCCTCAAACACCTCGACAATAACCCGGCGTCACTTGACGCGATGCTCATCAATGGCGATACGCTTCGCAAGCCTCATGCCGCGGAGGATATCGTGCGCGCGACCATGCGGCGAGCCCAGGAGCCTTGCAAGCACAGGCGTCGACTCATTAAGTTCTATATCGGCGGCAAGCCCGCACATATTCGTTAGCCTTACCGCACCGGCTCGCAACCAAGATATCCATGAAAAAATGGGCTCGCGCACATAAACGCGAGCCCATTTTGCAAGATGGTGCTAAATCAATCTTAGAGCATCAAGAAGTAGAGCAGGAATGCGATCGAGGCGACCCACATGAGCGGGCGGATCTTCTTGAACTGACCGGTCACGGTGGCAACCACGACATAGGCGATGAAACCAAGGCCGATGCCGTTGGAGATCGAGTACGTGAACGGGATGCCTGCGATGATCATGAAGGTCGGGAAGCCCTCAAGGATGTCGCTCCAGTCGATGTCGACCACGTCGCTCATCATCAAGAAGCCTACGTACACGAGGGCACCGCAGGTAGCAGCCGAGCTGATGCAGCTGATCACGGGCGAGAAGAACGCCGCAAGCAAGAACAGGATGCCGGCGAACACTGACGTGAGACCGGAGCGACCGCCGTCGGCGGCACCGGAGGCAGACTCGACGAACGTAGTAATGGAAGAGGCGCCGAGCGCACCGCCGGCGATGGCGGCAACGGAGTCGACGATGAGAATAGGCTTGATGTCCTCGACTTTGCCGTCGTGAGTGAGGAACTCGCCCTGCTTGGCGACAGCCATGGCGGTACCCATGGTGTCGAAGAAGTCGCTCATCATGAGCGAGAAGGCGAACAGCAGTAGAGAGGGGGTGGTGATGGCCTTAACGACTCCCATGACGCCGTCAGCATCGGCCTGGAAGGGGGCGCCGAACGTGGTGAAGTCGAGCGGGGCGACGATGCTCGAGGGTGCGGCGGTGACGCCCAGGGGGATACCACAGACGGCGGCGATGAGGATGCCCCAAAGCAGGGCGCCCTTGACGTTCATGGAAGAGAGCACGACGGTCGCGACGATGGAGATGAGACCGACCAGGAACACGGGGTCGGTGACGGCGCCGAGGCTGACCATGGTGGCCTCGTTGGCAACGATGATGCCACCGTCCTTCAGGCCGATCATGGCAATAAAGAGGCCCAGACCGATGGAAATGCCGTGACGAAGGGACACGGGAATGGCGTCCATGATGGCCTCGCGAAGACCGCAGAGAACAAGCAGCAGGATCGCGATACCCTCGACGAAAATGATCGCCATGGCGGTCTGCCAGCCGAGGCCCATGCCGCCGCAAAGCGTGTAGGCCACGATAGAGTTAATGCCCATACCGGAGGCGCAGGCGAGCGGGCGGTTAGAGAAGATGCCCATAGCGATAGTCATGATACCCGCGCCGATGCAGGTAGCGGTGACGGCGGCGGAAACGGGAACGCCACCCGCCTCGAGAATCAGCGGATTCACGACGATGATGTACGCCATAGCGAGAAACGTCGTGAGGCCGGCGCGCAGCTCAGTCGAAACAGACGAGTTGCGCTCTCCCAGCTTAAAGAACGAATCCATAATCTCCCCTTTTCAAAAGTACAGGACGCGCAGGGTGCGCGCTATGCTCTCGGTACGGATTACTCCGTACCGCTGGAACCGAAACCACCGGTGCCGCGATCGGTCTCATCGAGCTCGCCGACTTCGACAAGCTCAACCACCGGGACGCGTTGGATAACGAGCTGGGCGATGCGCTCGCCGCGCTCGATATGGATCGTACGCTCCGGATCGAGATTCACGGCGATGATCTTAAGCTCGCCCCGGTAATGGGCGTCGATAAGGCCGGGCGTGTTTGCAATGGAAAGTCCCTGCTTCAAGGCCATGCCGCTACGAGGCTGCACGAAGCCGGCGTACCCATCGGGTATCGCGATGGCGAGGCCCGTAGGAATAAGCGCCCGGCGGTGCGGAGCGATCTCAGCAGATTCGGAAGCCCTCAGGTCGAGGCCGGCGTCACCCGCATACGCGTATGTAGGAAGGGCAACATCGGGATCGAGCCGCTTGATGCGAACAGTTATATCAGCCATGAATTACCTCAGCTTATCGAGCTCCGAAAGGAACTCCTCGATGTTCTGGAAATCACGGTACACGGAGGCGAAGCGGATGTAGGCGACCTTATCGATTTTCTCGAGTCGCTTGAGGACCATATCGCCCAACTCGTGAGAGGTGACAGCGGTAAGGGTGCGAGACCGAAGCTCGCGCTCGATGTCATCGATAAGTCCGTTAAGCGTGGCCAGATCGATATCTCGCTTGGAAGTTGCGCGCATGAGCCCTACAAGAAGCTTATTGCGGTCGAATGCCTGGGAAGAGCCGTCGCTCTTCATGACCTCGATAGGATCCTCGCAACGCTCGAACGTGGTGAAGCGATATCCGCACGAGCGGCATTCGCGACGACGCTTGATGGCGTTCGTCGCGTCCTGCATACGGGAGTCGATAACCCTGGTATCTCCCCCACCGCATTTGGGACAGCGCATCGGCACCCCCTCTTAACACAACAACTGAACAAGAATACCACGAATCCGGCGAATGAGTTGAGTTCATCCGTAATCGAGCTGACTAAGAAATACTCAAGCTGAATAAGGAGACGTCATAGCATCGAAGAGGAGGAGCGCACCTCGGGCAATCTCACTCGACGGCAACGTACAGCTCCTGTCCCGGAACGAGTGCGGCGTGCTCAAGATGGTTCCAGCGCTTCATGAGACGAACGGTATCGCCCGTCGTCATGCCGGGCACGGGATGACGCTCCGCCAGGCTCCAAAGAGAATCGCCGGAATCCACAATGACCCGCTGGGTCTCGGTACCCGCAAGCGCATGCTCGAACGTCACACGACCGAGCACCGAGGGGATGACGGAAAACACCAGGACGCAGGTTGCCACAACAAGAGCGAGCGCGCGGAAGGACGCGAGCGGCGCCGCGGTACGCACGGCACGGGAATGATCCCGTGCCCGTCCACGACCGCCCTGGACCACCGTGAATGTAGGGGCATCATCGAAAGCGGTGTCAAGCGCAAGGTTTCCATCAATCATCTTCACTGCATGCATATGGGCTCCCCTCTTCGAAACGTATCGAGATAGGTATACCGGTCCGTATGGACAAAAATGGTATGGCGCGAGAACGGATGTTCGTATATGATTATGTTCGAACAGTTGTTCCTGTCAAGCGAAATTCGAACAGATGTTTGCAATAGAGAGGAGAGCCCATGGCACGCAAGGTGACCAAACGCCAGCAGGAGATCTATGACTTCATTCGTTCGTATCAGCTGGAAAAGGGGTATCCGCCCAGCGTGCGAGAGATGGCGGCCGCAGTCGGACTATCCTCCCCCTCCACCGTTCATGCCCATCTCGCCGCCCTCGAGGAGCACGGCCTGATCCGTCGCGATGCGACAAAGCCCCGAGCACTCGAGGTCTTCAATCAAGACGGAAGCTCCGCAAAACCTGTTGAACCGGTAGCAGCCCCTTCGGAACGAGGGACGGTCTCCCTCCCCCTTGTCGGCCGGGTGGCAGCCGGTATGCCCATCCTCGCCGAGCAGAACATCGAGGAGACGCTCACGCTTCCCACGGAAATCGTAAGCGACACGAGCTCCTTCATCCTCGAAGTCCACGGCAACTCGATGGTCAACGCCGGGATCTTCAACGGCGACTACATCGTTGTCAAGGAGCAGAGAAGCGCGATGAACGGCGAGGTCGTCGTCGCTATGATCGACGGTGAAGCCACCGTCAAAACGTTTTACAAAGAACGCGGACGCGTTCGGCTGCAGCCTGAAAACGACGCCATGGAACCGATCTACGCAACGAATCCGGTGATCCTCGGTAAAGTTGTCGCGCTTCTCAGGCGCCTGTAGAACCATGGCTCAGCCCACCTCCGAGCAGCCTCGCGTGCGCCTGTCCGCGCTCGACACGCTTCGCGGTTTCACCATCCTTTCCATGATTGCCTTCCATGCGTGCTACGACGCCGCGTACATCTATGGATTCAGTTTGCCTTGGTTTGCCGGCACGCCCCTGCAGGCAATCTGGCGCTCCTCCATCAGCTGGACGTTTTTATTCCTTGCCGGATGGATGGTTAGCCAATCGCGCAATAACGTCAAGCGCGCCGCCAAGTACGGCGCGCTTGCCTTGGCCATATGGATTGCGACCTCCGTGGCGGCGGTCGATACTCCCATATCGTTCGGCATCATGTACTGCATGGCCGCCTCGACCGCCCTTGCCGCCATCGCGGTCCCAGCGGTTCGACGCTGCGAGCATCCGCTGCTCATGATGGCGGTCAGTCTTTCCCTGTTTATGCTGACGTCACCGTTGCCGTGCTCCGTATATCCCTTAGAGGGCATGGCATGGCTCGGATTTCCCGGGCTAACGTTCTCGTCGGGCGACTACTATCCGCTCATTCCTTACGGTTTCATGTACGCAGCAGGCGTTTTCGCCTCGTGCACGCACACAAGAAGCAATCAGTCAGAAAGTCCGGAATGGCTCAGAAAAGACTGGTTTCCGCCTCTCACGGTACTTGGACGACACGCCTTGGCGTGCTATGTCGTTCACCAACCGGTGCTACTCATAGCATTTGAATTCATCGTCGGCTAACGATCGGTTACTTCATAGCGCCTGATACGGCCGACGATGCGCTCAGGAACCCTCGCGACGACATCTGCTCCATCAGAGCGGTAATCAAGGGCGATGACGTCACCATACGTACGCAGCAAATTCAGCAGATCGCCTTGCGCGTAGGGGATCATCAAGCTCATGAGCGTATCGGAGCGAGTAGCTTCCGTGGACAGGCGATCGAGCAAGCTCTCAAGTCCCCAAGAGGTCGCAGCCGAGAATAGAACCGCATCGGGATGCCGGGCCTGAAGATAGCTGCGCTGCTCGGAATCGAGCATGTCCACTTTGTTATACAACGTGATCGCTGGGCGCTCACCGGCACCGATCTCGCATAGAACGCGATCTACTGCTTCGATATGCCTATCGGCATCGTCATCAGCGGCGTCGATCACCTTGATGATGAGATCGGCGGACAGCACTTCAGAGAGTGTTGACTTGAACGCCTCGACAAGACCGTGCGGCAGCTTCTGGATGAAACCGACCGTATCGGTAATCGTGAGCCGTCTGCCACCGGGAAGCGAGAGCGTCCGCGTTGTCGGATCAAGGGTCGCAAAGAGCTTGTCGGCAGATTCCACATTCGCCGCTGTGAGTGCATTAAGGATGCTGGATTTCCCAGCGTTCGTATAGCCGGCAAGGGCTACGCGAAACGCAAGGGATTCGGATCGCGACCTCGATTGAACCTCGCGGCGTCGCTCGACGGTTTTCAACTCGCGTCGCAAAGAGGAGATCTTGTCGCGAATAAGACGACGGTCAATTTCAAGCTGACTTTCTCCCTGGCCGAATCGGCTTCCGATTCCGCCACGCGTCTGCTCCTTAGCAAGATGGCTCCACATACCGCGCAGACGAGGTAATAGATATTGAAGTTGTGCGAGCTGGACCTGAAGCCGGCCTTCTCTCGAGCGAGCTCGGAGGCCGAAGATGTCGAGGATCAACGCGGTGCGGTCGATAATCTTCACGGACCGGCCAACGCTTTTCTCGAGAAACGACTGCTGAGAAGGGGTCAAGTCGTCATCGAAGACCACGACATCCGCATCAAGACGCTCAACCAAAGCCTCGAGTTCCTCGACCTTGCCCGAACCGATGAAAGACCTGGGCACTGGACGATCGAGGCGTTGTGTCAAACGACCTACGCATTCAGCACCCGCGGATTCAACGAGACGTTCGAGCTCATCGAGGGAGCGCTCGGTTGGCCAAATAGAGTTGCGCCACTCAATTCCAACGAGAACGGCGCGCTCCGAAACAGGAGCGGTGGAGATGAAGCTAGCAGCCGACATGGTCGTCCTCTAGAACACGTTGAATGAGACCAGCAGCCTCAGAAACAGAGAGGCGATCCATATCAAGCCATTGAATCCTGGAATCCCGTCTAAACCAGGAAAGCTGACGCTTTGCGTAGCGCCGCGACCTGAGCTTGACCGTCTCGACGGATTCGGAGAGCGTGCAGCGCCCCTCAAGGCAATCAATGATTTCTTTGTATCCTATCGCCTGACGCGACGTGAGCGCATCGCCCTGACCCCGTTCGAGAAGCGAACGAACCTCATCGACGAGACCCTGTTCGAGCATCCTATCGACTCGGCGGTCGATGCGCCCATACAGTCGTTCGCGATCCATGCTCAGCGCGAACTGAACCGAACGGTAATGCGCCCGCGGGCGCGAGAAACCGGAGACCTGCTGAGCATAGGACACGCCTTCATCGAGCATCTCCAGAGCACGAATAACCCTGCGGCTGTTATGGGGATGGATGAGCGCGGCGCTCTCGCTGTCCCGTTCGCGCAGCAGCGCGTACAGACCATCATCACCCAGTTGTTCATGAAGCTCGGTATAAACACGACGGCTCGAGCTATCCACCTCTCCGGCGGGAAACTCCATTTCATCAAGCACGGCGCGAACATACAGCCCCGTGCCTCCACAAAGTATGGAAAGTAGGCCGGAAGCTAGCTGATCATCGATCAGGCGACGAGCGTCCCTTTGAAACAATGCGGCTGAATACGGCTCATCGACATCGACGACGTCGACCATGTGCAATGGAACCAGACGTTCATCCACAGGGGTCTTGGCGGTACCGATATCCATCCCCCGATACACCTGCATCGCATCGGCAGAGATGACAGAGGTGTGCATGCGACGTGCGAGCTCGTCGGCAACAGCGCTCTTCCCGACAGCAGTCGGCCCCAATATGGCTACAACGGGACCGGGGAGCGCCGCCTCAAGAGAATCAATCATCTCATGTCGCCCACGATGGAGCCCGAGAGATACCAGGTCTTGGCAGTATCGACCTCGACATCGACGATACGGCCGAGCAGCTCCGCAGGATTTGCGCCGGCAGGAACAGGAGCATGGACCGTCTGGTTTTTGGGGCTCTTGCCCTGAAGCATGCCGGGATCCTTCTTGGAGGTGCCCTCGATCAACATGGGAACCTTCGTATGAAGGTCCTTCTGATTGAAGTCGTATGCAGTGCCCTCAACGACCTTGACGAGCCTGTTGAAGCGCTCGAGGATCACTTCGCGCGGCGTGTCATCGGGCATCTCGGCTGCAGGCGTGCCGGCACGCTTCGAATAGATGAAGGTGAATGCCTGGGCGTACCGAGCCTCTTGGGCCAAGGAGATCGTCTGCTCGAAGTCTTCTTCCGTCTCACCCGGAAAACCGACGATGATATCAGTAGACAGGGCGATATCCGGAATCCGGCCACGGACGCGCTCGATCAGATCAAGATAGTGCTCGCGCGTGTACTTGCGATTCATAAGCTTAAGAATGCGGTTGGAGCCGGACTGAACAGCAAGATGGAGCTGCGGCATGACTGAAGGAACTTCAGCCATGGCATCGATCGTTTCGGGAAGAAGATCCTTGGGGTGAGAGGAAGTGAAGAAGATGCGCTCAACCCCGGTCTCGCCGACGGCGCGCAGAAGTTCGGCGAAGCGTGGAGAGCCAAAGCTATCACGTCCGTAGGAGTTTACATTTTGACCAAGCAGCGTGATCTCGCGCACACCAGCCCGTACAAGCCCGGTGACCTCGTCGACGATCTGTTCAAACGAACGGCTCTTCTCGCGTCCGCGCACATATGGAACGATGCAGTACGAACAGAAGTTGTTGCATCCGGTCATGATGGGCACCCAGGCATGGTAGCTGGTGGCACGATGCCAGGGCATATCCGTAGCGACCCCGGTATCCCCCTCGATGCAACGCACGCGGCTGCCACCGCTCTCGAACACGTCGGCAATGAGATCACCGACGTGCGCGATGGAATCGGTGCCGAAGACGACGTCGACGTTGTCAAGATTCTTGAGCAGGCCCTCACCGTCGCGTTGCGCGATGCAGCCGCCGACGGCTACGACACGTCGACCGGATGGGGGCGCAGGAAGACTTTTGCAAGAGGAGCACTGGCCGTACAGGCGCGTATCTGCAGCCTCGCGGACGCAGCACGTCATGAAGATGACGATATCGGCGTCCTCGGGACCAGAAACCTCCAGGCACCCGAGAGAATCAAGAAGACCGCTGACGCGCTCAGAGTCATGAAGATTCATCTGGCAGCCGAATGTGCGGATGAAATACGTCTTGCCGTTGAGAATGGAATTCTGCATAACCTACCCGACTCGAAGATTATCGTCGGCGATATCGAACGCATCACCGGAATGGGCTGAAATCGAATGAACATAGACGGAAAGCCTGATAGCCGTGCGGCTCTCGCCGTTGATGAGGATATCGGAGAATACCGGTGCGCACGAGATGTCGAAACCCGTCGGAATGAGAAAACCGCGAGCTATGGCCACGGCTTTAATGGCCTGGTTGACGGCACCCGCCCCGACGCATTGGATGTTAACGGGAACGCCGTCTTTAACCATGCCCGCAATTGCGCCGGCAACGGAAGCGGGCGAAGATTTGCTCGATACCTTCAGGAATTCCATGAGTACCATTTCTCCAGCGTGTGTAGTGCATTTAATCTGCTCAAAACAATATCCTATGGGATAGAGGAGGGCAAGCGTCAGTCATCTTTGCCGATATCAAAGCTGATCGTTATGCGATCACGCGTAACACGAACCTTGGGCTCAGAAGGACAGCTGAGGTAATATCGGTCAGCAAGATCGGAAAAGCTCTTTTCAACCGATCGAGTGAATCGATCGAGGTCTTCGGATGAGATCTTCAGACCGCGGCGATCGCGAACAAGATCGACGGAGACGGGCTTGCGCGAAGTCGCGCCGCGCTCACGAAGCAACCGCGAGGACACGCTCTTAAGGGGCTGAAGAGCACCCGACAAGATGCGGTGGGCGGTCCGCTCGGAAACGTCGATGCCGATGCTGTGGGCGATGGCGATAAAATCAGACGCATCGGCAGCATACCCGAGTCGGTCGATGACGGGCAGCTCCTCGGGGTCGTCGGTGAAAAGATACGTACTCGCCTCGACCGATGATGAGGCATGCGCATAAAGCGTCGCGGCGATCTCGGTAGGCGAACCGAGATAGACATCGCATCCATGCAGCTCTTCGAGGGCAAACTCGCATGCCGTGCGAATGATGTTGTGCGGACCTTTGGTGCAGACCACCACACCGTCGTCCCCACGCGCCGCCGACGGCCACGTCGACTGATCGGTGCGCTCAGAGAGAGACGAGGTGTCCGCGACCACTCGAAACGAACTACCGAGTTGCATGCCGGATGCCACAACTTGAGCGACCATGCAGTTTTGACGAATCGAGAACAGAGCCATGCCGCGACCGTGAACGCCCCATCGATCCATTTTGATGGTCTCGAGTTTCGAGGTCACACGCGCATCGAAGATGCGTTCGCGCATATCCTCGGGAACACCTGAGCCGTTATCAAAGAAGAGGAGGGTGCGCACACCCTCCTCTTTCTGCATGGCGACATAGATCTTGGAGGCACCGGCGTCACGAGCGTTGCGCAGCATCTCGATAACGACATCTTCAACATGCTGAATATCGTGCTTCGCTTGGCGCCGCTCGGCCTCCGAGACACGAAGCTTGACGAAGCCCTCACCAAGATTCTCCTCGACACGGAGGTTTCCCTCACCTGTCATGGAGGCGATGAACGAGATGAGCTCACGCGAATCGCCCATAGCGGCTACTTGGCGATATCGACGGCGCGACTCTCGCGAATGACCACAACGCGCACCTGACCGGGATACTCCATCTCGTTCTCGATCTGCTGAGCGATGTCATGCGCCAGAACCGTGGACTGGGCATCAGAGATCTTGTCAGGCTGAACCATGACATGGACCTCACGACCGGCCTGCATGGCATAGGTACGCTCGACGCCGTCATGAGAATTAGCGATCTCCTCGAGCTTCTCAAGGCGCTTGATGTAATTCTCGGCGGACTCGCGACGGGCGCCCGGACGGGATGCAGAAATGGCATCGCCGGCCTGAACGAGAACTGCAAGAACGGTATTAGGATCGACGTCGCCGTGATGGGCCTCGATAGCATGGACGATAACGGGCTTCTCGCCGTAACGACGGGCAAGATCGGCACCGATGACGGCATGGGGACCCTCGACATCATGGTCGATGGCCTTTCCGAGGTCATGAAGCAGGCCGGCACGCTTGGCGGTCATGACGTCGACACCAAGCTCGGCGGCCATGATTCCGCACAGCTCGGAAACCTCGAGCGAATGCTGCAGGACGTTCTGCCCGAAGGAGGTACGATAGCGCAGAGCGCCCAGGGTTCTGACGATCTCAGGATGCAGGTCATGGATCCCCGTATCGAAGGCGGCCTGTTCGCCCGCCTCGCGAACGCGCTGGTTAACGAGATCGGCGGCCTTGTGGTACATCTCCTCGATGCGCGCCGGATGGATACGGCCATCTGCGATGAGGTTCTCCAGCGCAACGCGAGCGGTCTCGCGACGAACCGGATCGAAACTGGACAGCACGACCGTCTCGGGCGTATCGTCGATGACGAGATTGACGCCGGAAACCTGCTCGAACGTACGGATATTGCGGCCTTCGCGTCCGATGATGCGACCTTTGAGGTCATCCGAGGGAATATGGACCGAAGTGACGGTGACCTCAGCGGTATGGTCGGCGGCGCAACGCTGGATGGCGAGGGAGATGATCTCCTGAGCAGTCTTGTGGCACTCGGCGCGAACCTGCTGCTCGGACTCACGGATGATGGCGGCGGCCTCATGGGTGACCTCACCGCGGACCTTGTCGAGAAGCTCATGATGCGCATCGTCGCGCGTCAGCTCAGAGATGCGCTCGAGCTCGGAAGTCTGCCTCGACATGAGTTCATCAAGTTCGCGAGAACGCTTATCGAGCTGTCCGGCCTGGCTGGAAAGCTGGTGCTCGCGCTTATCGAGCGCCTCGTTGCGACGATCGAGACTCTCTTCGCGCTGCATAACGCGGTTCTCAAGAGAGCGAAGCTCGCGCTTGCGCTGCTTCTCCTCGGCCTCGGCGGCCTGCTTGCCCTGGATGATCTCCTCCTTGGCCTCGAGCAGCGCCTCTTTCTTAAGGGTTTCTGCCGTCCGCTTGGCATCGCCGATAACCTGCTCGGCCTCCGCATGAGCCGACTGAATCTTCGAGTCGGCCTCACGGAGGCTGCCGTTCTTGGCGCTGCGCATGGCGAACACGGCAGCGGCGGCCCCGATCAGGAGGCCAACGATACCGAAGACGAATTCCATGCTGTGTTCTCCTTTGTAGTATTCAGACAAAACGGCACGCCGCGAAGGACGTGCTCGACATTTGCTAGGGTATGGTCACCCAATATGAAAGTGAAACTATCTAAATTCAATCTCATCGATGATGAGCGCATATCACATAACAAATGACATGTTAATCCTACGTTTACATAGTACTTCTGTCAAACACCGCGCACGATAAACAGGTTCAAGTGCAACGGGGCGGCAAGCCCTGGAACCTATGCCTCCACGTTCGCCTCCAGAATTTGCGAAACGGCTCGACGGGCAACGGAGCCGTCGAATCCCCGATTCAACAGATGCCGCACCAGTCGTTCGAAGGCCTTGGTGTCCGGAACGCGCTTTCGGCGCAATACGTCTAACGCGAGCTCGAATTCTCTTCCGTCGGGGAAAAACCTCTCGGGATACCCCTCGATCGAAGAGATGTCGATACCTTTCAACTTCAATTCGGCTGCAATCTTACGGGGACCCCAGCCTCGACGAATGCGCTCCTCGATGAAATAGCCCGCAAACCGACGATCGTCCACGAATCTATGGGACCGGGCACGATCGAGAGCAGAAGCTATCTCTTGCTCCCTGAATCCATACAGCCGAAGCTTGCGGTGCAGCTCGGCCTCGGCATGGTCGCGACGCGATAGCATCTCAGTCGCCATAGCGAAGGCGACGCGCTCTTCGAGCGCATGCACGGCATCGAACGCAGCGTCCTCTTCCATCGGGAGAGGGATGGGATCCTCGCGCAGCAAACGACCGACTCGCGTGGGAACGACGATCTCGCGTATGCGTCCATCCTCAAGCTCGACCGATACGGCTGCCATGGGCTTTCTGCCGAACGAGGCCGCCCGGGCACGGGCGGCCTCGTTCGGAAGATCGACATGAAACGATATGACGTCCATGGTCGCAGGCCACTACATGACGTCGGAAGACGAATCTCCCATTAGGGCCGCATCAACAGCCTCGCCCGTAGGCTCGTCTTCAAAATCAAGTCCGCACGCAACGCGCACGCGGTGCTCTATCTCCTCAGAAAGCGGCGGATTGGTGCGCAGGAACTCCTTTGCGGCCTCGCGACCTTGCCCCAAGCGATCTTCACCATAGGTGTACCACGAACCGGCCTTCTTGACGATTCCGTAATCGACGCCCATGTCGAGCAACGAGCCCTCTTTGGAGATTCCCGTTCCGTACATGATGTCGAACTCTGCGGTTTTGAAGGGAGCCGCCACCTTGTTCTTTACGATCTTGCACCGCACGCGATTGCCCACGATCTCGTCCTTCTGCTTGATGCTATCGATACGCCTGATATCGATGCGCACGGATGAAAAGAACTTGAGCGCACGACCACCGGTCGTGGTCTCAGGATTGCCGAACATGACGCCGATCTTCTCACGCAGCTGGTTGATGAAGATGCAGGTGGTCCTGGATTTAGCGAGCGAACCCGCAAGCTTGCGCAGAGCCTGGCTCATCAGGCGCGCCTGCAGACCGACCGAGGAATCTCCGATCTCGCCCTCGATCTCCGCACGTGGGACGAGCGCGGCAACGGAGTCGATGACGATGACATCGATGGCACCCGAGCGCACAAGCATGTCGCAGATTTCCAGAGCCTGCTCGCCGGTATCCGGCTGAGAGATAAGAACTTCGTCGATGTCGACACCGATGCGCGCCGCATACGTGGGATCGAGGGCGTGCTCGGCGTCGATGAACGCAACGACACCGCCTTGCGCCTGGGCTTCCGCAAGGATCTCAAGGGAAAGCGTCGTCTTGCCCGATGACTCGGGACCATAGATCTCGATGATGCGCCCGCGCGGAACGCCGCCGATGCCAAGCGCGGCGTCGAGCGCGAGCGCTCCGGTCGGAATGGCCTCGACCTCGAGCTCGGGCCCGCCGTCGCCATAGCGCATGATCGATCCGTCGCCGAATTTCTTGATGATCTCCGCCTTGGTGGCGTCAACCATCCTGTCGCGCTCCTCGCCATACGTGCGCTCGTGGATCTGCCGCGCCGGTCCTGAACTCTTAGCCATGCCGTTCCTCCCTTGGTCTCAGTGCCCCCATACTGTAGACGAACAGCTGTTCGCGGTCAAGGGCACATTCAGAGCATAAGGGCAAGACGGTCTCAACGGTGACGATACCTCGAACAGATACGCGACAAGCGGAAGGATACCTCCAACCAGAACCAGACCCCCGTACTCAGACATGGCGACGGCGCAGGTACGGGCCGCGCTGATGACGAGTCTGGTTCAAAGAAATAGAGCACGGTATGCGCTCGGCACGACGGATGTGCCGCAAGGCGATCCGAACCGCCACAGACACCCCATAAGATGAGAAACGGCGCCAGCCGCCAAACGAACGGGGCCCACGATAGAGACCGGGCTCATTTGTTGATGCGGAGGGCAAGCCTCAACGCGGCCAAAGAGGCCTGCCGACGCACGGCGGTGCGATCTCCGGAGAAGACAAAGCGCTCGCTCGTCACGAACCCCTCGGTGGCATAACCGATATACACCGTACCGACCGGATCGGAGGCGGTGCCGCCGCCGGGCCCCGCGTAGCCGGTCAGGCTCACGGCGCAGGTGCTTCCGAAGAGGCCGAGCGCGCCGACGGCCATCTCGCGCGCGGTCTCATGGGAAACCTCGGTATGGGCCGCGATGGTTGCGGCCTCGACGCCGAGAACGCGCTCCTTCACTTCGTTGACGTAGGTGACGGCACCGCCGCGGAGAACCAGCGAGGCACCGGGAACGCCGCCGACCGCAGATGAGGTGAGCCCGGCCGTCAGCGATTCGGCGAACGCAACGGTCTTGGATGAAGCCCGGAACCTATCGACGAGCTCATGCGCGGCAAGATCGAGCTCGTCGCGGAGATGTCCCTCGCAGCCGCACACGGTTTACACCGAGAACACGACATGGCGCAGGTTCCAGAAGTACTGGGCGCCCGAGACGACGGTGAGAATCACGGCGGCGACCATAGACACCTGCGCAACGACCTGCACGGCGAGGGCGACCGTAGAAACGCCGGAGCCGGCAGACCAAAACGCAAGCGCGACGCCGAGCAGATAGGAGCAAAGCGACACCATGGTGACCGCCGTCTTCCATTTACCGAGCTTACCGGCGGCGACGACGACGCCGTTCGCGCTCGCCACCATGCGCAAGGCGCTCACCAAAAACTCGCGCAACAAGATGATGAAGACGAACCACACGTTCACATAGCCATGCTCGAGCAGGACGAGCAGTGCGGAGAACACGAGCAGCTTGTCGGCGATGGGGTCGAGAAACTTGCCGAAGTCCGTCACCTCGCCCCGCTTGCGGGCCAGGTCCCCATCGACCTTGTCGGTGGCGCTCAAAAGAACGTACAGCACGAAAGCGGAAAACGCCCATGTGGCGGCGGTCGCCATCGAGGAATCGTGAGACTGCTGCGCCACAGCGAACGAGACCTCGCTCGCGATCATGAAGAGCGGAATGAACGCGATGCGCACGCACGTGATGATATTGGCGGGCGTCCAGATGCTGGTGATCTCCTCGCCCTTGGCGTTGACGGCCATACGACTACTCCTCAACAACCTCACCGACGAGCTCGTAGCAGAAGCTGTCGGTAAACCTAACCTTCAGGATATCGCCGACGGCGGCCTCTTCTATATCGAGATGGACCGCCCCGTCACAGTCCGGAGCTTGGAACCATGCATGACCGATAAGCTCGAGCCCGTCATCGGTCTCCTCGACGCCGTCGACGATCACATCGGCCGTCGTGCCGACGCGCGCGGCGGTCGCGGCGAAGCCGAGCGACTCAGCAAGGTCCATACCCGCTTGGGTCCGCTCGATCTTCACGGCCTCATCGAGCTGGCAATCCATCTTCGCGGCACGGGTTCCCTCCTCGGCCGAATACTCGAATACGCTCGTGTAGTCGAATCCGGTACGATCCATGAAGGCGAGCATCGCCGCGGCCTCGTCATCGGTCTCGCCCGGGAAACCCGCCAGGTAGGTGGTGCGAATCACCATGTCGGGGATCTCTGAGCGCAGGCGTGAGAAGAGCTCATCAAGCTCCGCCTCGGACCCCGAGCGGTTCATGGCCGCGAGAACGCGAGCCGAGCAGTGCTGCACCGGGATGTCGATGTACGGTAGCACCTCGGGGGTATCGCGGATAGCAGAGATGAGCTCAGGGGTCATACCCTCGGGCTGGAGGTACAGGACGCGAATCCAGACATGTTCGGGGCGAACCGCCTCCGCGACGGCGACCAGAAGCTCCGCAAGCGTGCGCGGGCCTTCGACCGACTCATCGAAATCCGTACCCCAGATACCCGTGTCCTGGCCGATGAGCACCAACTCGCGCACGCCCCCGGCAACGAGCTCGCGAGCCTCCGCGAGGATGGAGGCAGCGCCCCTGGAGGCGTAACGGCCGCGAATATACGGGATGGCGCAGAAGCTGCAGAACCGATCGCAGCCGTCGGAGATCTTGAGGTAGGCGACGGCGCCCTCGACGGTGCGCTTGACGTCGGGGACCGATACCTCCATGCGCTCAGAGCGTCCGAGCACGCGGTCCACCACGGAGACGATCCCGTCCTCCTTGTCGGCGGGAACGAACGCAGCGACCTCGGGAAGCTCATCGGGAAGGTCGTCGCCATAGCGGGAAGGCAGGCACCCGCACATGACGATCGGCGTCGAGCGCACCCCGTCATGCACCTCCTCGGCCAACTGAAGGGTGCACTCGATGCTCTCCGAGGAAGCGGAGGCGAGGAACGAGCAGGTGTTGATGATGACGGCATCGGCCTCAGCTGAATCGAGGGCCTCATCATAGCCCGCAGCGTTGAGAAGGGCGCGCATGCGGTCGGTGTCGACCTCGTTTTTCGCGCAACCGAGCGTGATGTACAGAATGGACGGTTTGGCTTGGCTCATGGAACGGCTACAACCTCTCTCGTGGACGATAAGGCGATCTTATCGGTAGTTGGTGAACTGCAGCGGCTGACCGTAATCCTGCTCGCGCAAGAACTGAATGACCTGCTGGAGGGCATCCTTGGAAGCGCTCGAGACGCGCAGCTTGTCGGACTCGATCGTTACCTTGACCTTAGCCTTGAGGTCCTTGATGTCACGGTTGATCTTTTTTGCGGTGGGCTGATCGATGCCCTCCACGATGCGGCCCGCGACGCGGACGCTTCCACCGGATGCAGCCTGAGGCGCATCCCAGTTCACGGCAGAGATGTCGACGCCGCGCTTGATGAGCTTGGAGTTGAGGACATCGATGACCTGACGGGCGACGAAGTCGGCCGGGGCGCTGACGGTGAAGAGGGCATCCGCCTTCGAGAGCTCGACGCTCGCACCTGAGTCCTTAAGGTCGTAGCGCTGCGCGATCTCGCGAACGCACTGCTGGTAGGCGTTATCGACCTCCTGCATGTCGACCTGGGACACGACGTCGAAGCTGGAATCCTTAGCCATGTGCGGCTCCTTTCTGCATGCGCTACGCCGAAGCCGAAGCGCTGGAATCGTCGGTGGTGCCGTCGTCGGCAGAGCCGTTGGTCGCGGCCTGCGTGGTAACGGGCTTGGGAACGGTCACGGTAAGCTTTGCGACACCGGAGGTCTTGGTATCCCAAGAGAGCTTCTCCCCGTTCTTGGTGACCTTGACGGCCGACGGCTCGCTCGCGGTGATCTCGAGGGACTCGGTCGGCGTGAACTCCATGCTGAACGGACCCACGGCATTATGCGAGTAGGCATACGTGCCATCAACCTTGACCTCGACGAACGAGCTCTCGCCATCAGCGATGGAGACGGTCACCTTGACCTGTTCGACGGTTGCCGGATCGCTCGAGGAGCCGGTGCTCGCCGAAGTGGCCGATGCCGAGGCGTCGTCGGCATCCTTGTCCTCATCGCCCTGCGGCGTCGACGAGGACTGCTCCGTGACGGCAGTCGTGGCGACGGCGTCCTTGTCGGCAGCAGGCACCGTCGAGCAGCTGCGCACGAGCAGGACGACGACCAGGACAAGCAGAACGGCTATCAGGCCGAGGGCTCCGATGAGCAGGCGGGGATCGTATAGAGGCGCCCGGGAGCCGCCGCGCGATCCGCCGCGCCCAACGGGCCCACGCGGCCCTCCGCCGGCACGGCGTGACGCCTCCTGAGCACGCACAGGGCGTCCAAGCTGCCCATCGCGTCCACGCGAGCCCTCCCGATAAGGACGGGCGGAACCGAGAGCGCGTCCGGAGCGCTCCGAAGGACTCGGTCTCACATCGCGGCGCAGGCCGTAAGAAGGACGATCGACCGCATGGGGGCCGGGACGTCCGGACCCGTGGCGCACGGGTCGCGCGGGCGGCAGGTTCGCGGCGCGCCGCTCGTTTCCGGCGACCCGCATGGGAACATGCCCGGACGTGGTGTCGGAGACGTACCCGGCCTGCGGAGGACGCTGCCCGAACCTCGAGCTGGGGAGCTGGGTATCGACCATCATGAAACGCCCGGCACTCGAAGAGCTCCGGGGAACGGGCTCGCTCGCACCCTCGGCGAACCGGCTGCCCGCAGACTCTCCGGTGCGCTCGAACACATAGAGCTCGTCGAAGTAGGCCCCGACGACCTCTCGAGGGTTGAGCCCCAGAAACCGGGCATAGCTCGAGATCATCCCCTGTGCGTAGCCGCGCGGGGGCATGGCGGCGAAGTTTCCCGTCTCGAAGTACTCGATGATCTGCGGGCGCATCTTGATGGTGTTCGCTACCTGCTGGATGGAAAGACCCATCTCGCGGCGGCGGTTCAGCAGCATCTCGCCGAATCGACTGGCCATCACAACCCTCCATATCCATCGTCTTCGGCCATCTGGGCCTCGACCTGCTGAAGCGCGGCAAGCCCCTCCTCGTCCAGGAGCACCTCACGCGGCTTCGAGCCGTCCGGCGGACCGACGACGCCCTTCTCTTCAAGCATATCCATGATACGGCCGGCGCGGGCGTAGCCCACCTTGAGGCGACGCTGGAGCCCGGAAGTGGATCCGAGTTGGGATTCGACGACGATCTGGGCGGCTTCCCAGATCAGCGGGTCGTCATCAGAGGGTTCGTGGCCAGAAAAGCCAGAAGCTCCCCCGACCATGGCCGGAGCCACAGCGGAAAGGATCTCCTCATGGTAGTCGGGAGCGCCCTGCTCCTTGACGAACTCGACGACCTGGCTGATCTCGTCGTCCGAGACGAAACAGCCCTGGATGCGCTTGGGCTTACCCCAATCGACCTTTGAGAACAGCATGTCACCGTAGCCGGTGAGCTTCTCGGCGCCCATCTGGTCGATGATGACGCGGCTATCGATGCCCGTCGCGACGTTGAACGCGATGCGGTTGGTGATGTTGGCCTTGATGAGACCCGTGACGACGTTGGAGCTCGGACGCTGCGTCGCCACGATCAGGTGGATGCCCGCGGCGCGGCCCAGCTGGGCGATGCGGACGATCGACGCCTCGACGTCTTTGCCGGCTACCATCATGAGGTCGGAGAGCTCGTCGATGATGATCACGAGGTACGGCATCTTCGCAGGCGGGTTGTCGTAGTGCTCGAACTCCCCGGACTGCTGCTTGGCGTTGAAGGTCGAGATGTTGCGGACGCCGATGCGCTCGAACACCTTGAGGCGGCGCTCCATCTCGGACACGCCCCATTGCAGCGCGCTCGCGGCCTGTTTGGGCTCCGTGACCACGGGAACGTACAGGTGGGGCAGCCCGTTATAGCCGGCGAGCTCGACGCGCTTGGGATCGACCATGATGAGCCGGACTTCCTCAGGGGTCGAGCGCATGAGCATGCTCATGACGATGGAGTTGATCATCACCGACTTGCCGGATCCGGTGGTGCCCGCGATAAGGAGGTGCGGCATCTTGGCGAGGTCGGCGACGATCGGGGCGCCCTCAGCATCGCGACCGATCGCGAGCACGAGCGGACCGCCCTTCGCATAGGGAAGGACGTCGCCCAGGTTGACGTTCTGACGCGTTCGGTTGGGAATCTCGATGCCCACGAGCGAGGTGCCCGGGATGGGAGCGAAGATGCGGACGGATGTGGAGGCGAGCGACAGGGCGATATCGTCCTCGAGGCTCGAGATACGGCTCACGCGCTCTCCCTCACCCGGCTGTACCTTGAAGGTCGTGACCGTGGGGCCGGAGATCCAGCCCACCACGCGGGAGTGCAGGTTGAACTCGGAGAGCGTGGACTGGAGCGCGTTGGCCGTCTGCTCGAGCTCCTTGTCGGAGCTCGCCGACTTAGCCGAGGCGGGATTATGCCGCAGGATGGAAGCGGGCGGGAGCGTAAGGCCCTCCTGGACGGCAGGGGCCTCGGGCTCTTTCGCGACACGGCCCTCCGGCTCCGCGGTCTTATCGCCTGCGGCGTCGCGAGGGGGCTCGACGCTCCCCTGCCCATCCTTCTGATGGGAAGACGCGGTCGCGTGTGCACGAAGGAAATCGGGCATTGCGGGGGAATCGGCGGAAGCGCCACCGGTGGGGGTCCGAACGCGCAGGTCGTCAGCATCCTCATCATCGTCCCACGGCAGATCATCCGAGACGAATCCGCCACCGGGAACCGAGATGCCGTCGAGATCCGACGTCGCAGGGCGCAGAGCGGATGCGGCTTCGGCAGGAACCGCGTCCACTTCGCCGGATCGCGGCGCGAAATGCTCGCGGACGGGAATGAGGGTGGTCTTTGCGCGTTCCGCCGCGATCTGGTCGGAGACGTCGAGAATCGGGTCCTCTTCGGGTTCATCGCCGGAGCGATCCAGAACGGACGTGGAACGGTTGCCCAGATAGGTCGTCTCAAAGGTCCCCTCGTCGTCGAACAGGGGGCGCTGGACCTGGTCGGGGTTGCAGGTATCGTCATGCGGCGAGGACCCGACGTTTGCGTCGCCCCACGGGGCGGCGTTGACGTCGGGGCGCCGACGACGGACGAGCTGCTCGGCCCCGAAGGCGACGGCCCGAGCCATATCACCGACGGAGAAGCCGATAATGACAAGCCCGAGCAGCACGAGCCCTATGAGCACGACCAGGGAGATAGTCTTACCGAGGGCGTTCTGGAGCGCGCTTGCGACGAAGGCCCCGAGATAGCCCCCGCACGAGGCAAGCGCCTCCGGCTCGAACATGCCGACCGTGGAAAGCCCGGTGTTGGGCGCGTTGAGCGACAGAACGGACTCGACCGCGACGAAAATCAAGGCGACGCCGCCCAGGATGCGCGCGGGGACATGGATCGCGCCGCGAAGAAACAGCAGCACGGAGGCAGCGAGCATGACGAGCGGGATTACGTAGGCGCCGAGCCCGAAGCCCAGATGATACAGCTGTGCGACGACATGGGTGAGCGGCGCCGAGGACGGCGTCACGACCGCGATGAACGAAGCGACCGCGAGGACGGCGAGGACGACTCCCACGATATCGGCGGCGGCGCCGCCGTCAAGCAGGGGCTCCGCGACATCGTGCTCGACATGCGGAGCGCGATTTCCCCGTAGGTTGTCCGCGCCGGCGCGCCCGCCCTTCGGCTGGGCGGCGCGGCGCTTGGTCTTGCTCCCACCCTGCGCCACGCTAGACCTCCATGACGACCGGGATGATCATCGGGCGGGTCTTGGTGTGGTTCCAGATGAAGTTGGAGACGGAATCGCGAACGGCCTTGCGAATCGCATCGGTACCGCTGCTCGTGTAGTTGAAAGACCCCTTCTCGATGGTCTTCAGCACGGAGGCCGAGGCATCGGCGGAGAATGCATCGTCGATGGTGAAAGACACGCCGCGACCGGAGAACTCGATGGCGTCGACCTTCTTGCGCTTGAGCGAGACGATGGCGACCGCGGTGACCATGCCGTCGTTTGCGAGCTTCTGACGGTCGCGAAGCACGATGGGATCGGTGTCGCCGATGCGAAGTCCGTCGACGTAGACGACGCCGCTTTCGACAGAAGGACCGCGCTTCACGACGCCGCCGCGCATCTCGAGCGTGTCGCCGTTGTCCATAATGAAGATGTTCTCGCGGGGGATTCCCAGCTTGCGCCCGAGGCGCGCGTGGGCGCGCAGGTGGACAGCCTCGCCGTGGACCGGCATGAAGTACGTTGGGTGCGTCATGGCGAGCATAAGCTTGAGCTCTTCCTGGCTGCCGTGACCGGAGACGTGGACGAGCGTGCGGTTCTTGTCGTACACGTCGCAGCCGATCTTCGCCAGGCTGTTGATGACGCCCTGCACGCCCTTCTCGTTGCCGGGAATCGGCGTAGCCGAGATGATGACCGTGTCGCCATCATGCATGGACAGGGTCTTGTGCTCGCCGTTGGCCATGCGGGAAAGCGCCGACAAGGGCTCGCCCTGCGACCCGGTGCACATCACGACGATCTTGTTCTCGGGAAGGTTGTTGATGTCGTAGGCATCGATGATATCGGACTCGTCGACCTTGAGATAGCCGAGCTCCCGCGCGACGCGGGTGTTGGTGAGCATGGAGCGACCGGTGACCACGATCTTGCGACCGCACTTCTTGGCGGCGTCGCATATCTGTTGGAGACGGTGGATATGGCTGGAGAAGGACGCGACGAACACGCGGCCCGGAGCATCCTTGATCGCCGCGTACAGCGAGGGGCCGACCTCAGCCTCAGACCGGGTGAATCCCGGGACGGTCGCGTTGGTGGAATCGGAAAGCAGCAAGTCGATCCCCTGCTTGGCGAACTTGTTGATCGCCGCGTAGTCGGGAGTCACGCCGTCGATGGGGGTCTGGTCGAGCTTGAAGTCGCCGGTGTGCATGACGGTTCCCTGCGGGGTGCGGATGAACACGCCGAGCGCGCCGGGGATCGAATGCGTCATCGAGAAGAAGTCGACGGAGATGCAACCGAGATTGACATGGCTGCCGCCGTGCACCTCGCGGAACTTGGGGGCGCGGATACGGAATTCGGCGAGCTTGCCCTCGATGAATCCGAGCGTCAGCTTGCTGGAGAAGATGGGGACCTTGTTGTTAAGGTCCTGCAGGAGATACGGGAGCGAGCCGGTGTGGTCCTCGTGGCCGTGCGTGATGACGATGCCGCGGAGCTTGTCCTCGTTCTCGAGGACATAGGTGTAGTCGGGCAGGACCAGGTCGATACCGGGCTGGGAGTCATCGGGGAACATGAGACCGGCATCGATGAGGATCATATCCTGGCCGCACTCGATGACGGTCATGTTCTTGCCGATACCGTCAAGGCCGCCCAGCGGAATGATGCGGAGCGGTGCAGCTTTCTTTTTAGTTGTGGTTGCCATAAGCGGGTATGTGCTCCTTTCGGTGAAGCTGATACAACATAAGCGGAGTCGGCTTGGGTCAGGGCCGGAGCGTCCGCGCAGATCCCGAATCGCCGTCAACGAGACGGCGCATATGGATTGCATTTTACCAACAGACCGTTCGGGCATACATATGGGCGTAAAGGTTGCATGAAGGAAACACGACCTCAGCGGTTCAGGAGGCACGCACGCGGGCCCTCATGCGAAATCGCAGGGGCGGCACATGAACAAGGGCCCCGACAAGATGCCGGGGCCCTTGGGTCACGCCTGAACGCGAGAAGGCGAAGCTGCGCGTGGAGATAGGCGCAGGTTAGGCGTCGTGATGGCGACGGGGCGTCCTGCCGCCGTTGTCGCCGGGGCGGCGCGGTCCGCGCTCGCGGCCGCCGCGCTCGCGGCGCTCGCGGCCGGGCCTGTCACCGCGCTCGCGGCGCTCATGGCCGGAAGGAGCAGAGCCCTCGGGCGCATCGGGCTTCTCGAGGCGATCGAGGGAGATCTTGCCGCGGTCGTCGATCTCGATGACCTTGACCTTGACCTCATCGCCGACGTTGAGGACGTCCTCGACCTTCTCGACGCGGCCGTTGGCGACGCGAGAGATGTGGAGCAGGCCGTCTTTGCCCGGAAGCAGGTTGACGAAGGCGCCGAAGGGCTGGATGGAGACGACGCGTCCGGTGTACTCCTCGCCCACCTCGGGGACCTTGACGATGAGCTCGATGCGCTCGATCGCCTCGGCCACGGACTCACCCGTGCCGCCGACGTAGATGGTGCCGTCCTCCTGGATATCGATGGAGGCGCCGGTCTCGTCCTGGATGCAGCGGATAACCTTGCCGCCGGAACCGATGACGTCGCGGATGTTGTCGACGGGGATGGTGATCGTCTGGATCTTGGGCGCGGTGGCGCGGGTCTCCTCGCGCGGGGCGGGGACGACGTCGAGCATCTTGCCCAGGATGAACGCACGGCCCTCCTTGGCCTGCTCGAGCGCACGGCGGAGGATGTCGAACGTGAGGCCGGTGGCCTTGTTGTCCATCTGCAGCGCGGTGATGCCGCGCTCGGTGCCGGTCACCTTGAAGTCCATGTCGCCGAGGAAGTCCTCGATGCCCTGGATGTCGGACAGGACGACGGTCTCACCCTCCTCCTGGATCAGGCCCATGGCGATGCCGGAGACCGGGCGCTTGATGGGCACGCCGCCGTCCATGAGGGCGAGGCAGCTACCGCAGGTTGACGCCATCGAGGAAGAGCCGTTGGACTCCATGACCTCGGACACGACGCGAATGGCGTACGGGAACTCGTTCTCGTCGGGCAGGACGGGCAGCAGCGCGCGCTCGGCGAGGTTGCCGTGGCCGATCTCGCGGCGCTTCGGGGAGCCCATGCGGCCGGTCTCGCCGGTGCAGAAGGGCGGGAAGTTGTAATGGTGCATGTAGCGCTTGCCCTCGACCGGCTCGATGGTGTCAAGGCGCTGGCCCTCGTTGAGCATGCCGAGCGACAGGACGGAGAGCACCTGGGTCTGACCGCGCTGGAACAGACCGGAACCGTGGACGAGCGGCAGGTAGTCGCCCTTCACCATGATGGGACGAATCTCGTCGGCGGCACGGCCGTCGACGCGCTCGCCGGTCTCGACGACCATGCGGCGCATGGCGGTCTTCTCGAGCTTCTTGAGGTTCACCGGGATCTCGCGCTCCCAGACGAGCTGCTCCTCTTCGGTGAACTCGGCGCGAATGGCCTCCTTGAGGTCTGCGACCTTGTCCTGGCGGGACAGCTTGTCGGCATCACGGAGGGCGGCCGCCATCTCGTCGTAATGGGCGAAGACGCGCTCGTGGACCTCCTCGACCGGCTCGTCGAGCGGGTACTCACGCTTGGCGATCGGGCCGTTGACGCGCTCCCACTCGGCAGCGAACTCAAGCTGCGCGTCGCAGAAGGCGCCGATGGCCTCCTGGCCGAACTGCATGGCGGCGAGCATGTCCTCCTCGGACACCTCGTCCGCACCCGCCTCGACCATGGAAATGAAGTCGCGCGTACCGGCGAGCTCGAGATCGAGATCGGAGCTCTCGCGCTCCTCATACGTGGGGTTGACGATGAACTCGCCCGTCTCGGTGTCGCGGCCGATGCGGACGCAGGCCAGCGGGCCCTCGAAGGGGACGCCTCCGATGGTCATGGCGAGCGAGGCGCCCATGACGCAGATGACGTCGACCGGGTTGGCCTGGTCGGCGACTAGCGGCGTGGCGACGACCTGGACCTCGTTGCGGAACCCGTCCGGGAAGCTCGGACGGATGGGGCGGTCGATCATACGAGCCGTGAGGGTGGCCTTCTCGCTGGGACGGCCCTCGCGCTTGAGGTAGCCGCCCGGGATGCGGCCGGCAGCGTACATCTTCTCGTTGAAGTCGACGGTGAGCGGGAAGAAGTCGTAGTTCTTGCGCTCCTTGGAGACGACCACCGTCGTGAGGACGGTGGAGTCGCCCTGCTTCACGACGGCGGCACCGGTCGCCTGGCGGGCAAGCTCGCCGGCTTCGAGCACGTAGGTCTTGCCGAACAGGTCAAAGGTCTTGCTTACGAGTGACATTTCTCTCCTATCCCCACGCGCCCCTTGCGCGCGGGCTTCTTAAGGTCGACGGGACCCTCCCGCCGATCGGTGTAGGGGCGACCACGATGGCGTCACCGCCCCTTACATGAAAAGGGGCGCCGCGAAACGGCGCCCCCTGCATGCACGACTACTGGATATTGTCGCGGATGCCGAGCTCCTTGATGAGCTCGCGGTACTCGAAGATGTCGTTCTTCTTGATGTAGGACAGAAGACGACGGCGACGGCCGACGAGCATGAGCAGGCCACGACGGGTGTGGAAGTCCTTCTGGTGGGACTTCATGTGCTCGGTGAGCTCGCGGATGCGCTCGGTCAGGATGGCGACCTGGACCTTCGGGTTGCCGGTGTCGGCGGCGTTCTTGCCGAACTGGGCGGTAAGCTCCGCCTTGCGCTCCTTGGAAATCGTCATGATTTCACCTTTCTGATCGGGACGCGCGGCGAGCAGCCGACGCATCCGATATTCGCCTCAAGCCGGGAAGCCGCTGGAGCAGCGCGCATCTAGGCCCAAGGTAGTACGCTGACGAATGATACCACAGGAATCTGGCTTCACTATACCTGCACGTACGCAGCGAAATCAGAGCCCGGCGATTCGCGCGGCATGGCTTCGCGCGGATCGCTACCGGCCCAGCAGGAACTCGAATGCGCGCATCCTCGCATCGAGATGCGTCGCCGCCCAGATGTGGGAGAGCCCGAGCGCGAACGCGGCGCTGGGGCCATCGACCTCCATGGCCGCAAGCTCTTCGAACCGGCATCCGATGCATGCGCGGAGCAGCGTGACGCAGGCGGAGTCGACGGGCTCGGCTCCGGCGACGTCGCGGGAGCACGAGGAGCACAAAAGGCCGCCCATGGATGCGGAGAAGTAGCTGAGCGCAGGGTCGCCGCATGCGACGCACGACGAGAGGTCGGGGCGATATCCGATATGGGAAAGGACCTTGAAGACGTAAGCCGCCACGAGAAGATTAAGATGGGGACCGTCCACCGGGGCGGCCCCCAGCTTCGAGAGCAAGGCGCGCGTGATCGCGAAGACGAACGGGTCGACCGCGTCCTCATAGCAGCACAGCCGAGCCACCTCGCACACCGCGGAAGCGGCGCAGAGCAGGTCGTAATCGGGCGACGCTCCCAAAGGGGCCTCGAGAAGCTCTGCCTGCGACACGATGTCGAGCGTCCTGCCATGGGCAAGCAGCATATCGCAGCAGCAGGCGAGCTCGCATCGCGCGGCGAGTCGGCTTCCGGGCTTTCGCGCGCCCTTGGCGACCGCGCGCACCTGCCGCCCATCTTGCGTGATGAGCGTCAGGATAAGGTCGGTCTCCTTGAGCTTGGTGCGTCCGAGCACGATGGCGGTCGTGCGGTAGGTGCGCGCCCCGGGCACGTCCGAGCCTCAGTCCTCAGCGTTGTAGCCGAACCGGCGAATCTCGCGCGCGTCGTCGCGCCAGCCCGGCTTGACCTTGACGTCGAGCAGAAGCAGCACCTTGCACCCGAAGATGCGTTCGAGGTCCCGGCGGGCGTCGGTGCCGATACGCTTGATCATCTCGCCGCCCTTGCCGATGATGATGCCCTTCTGCCCCTCGCGCTCCACGTAGACGGTCGCATGGATGCGCAGGAGGCGCTTATCCTGCTCAAAGGAGTCGCACAGCACGCCGACGGAATGAGGAATCTCCTCGCGCGTGCGCAGCAGGACCTTCTCGCGGACGAATTCCGCCACGAGGGTCTCATCGGTCACATCGACCCCCATGTCATCGGGAAACCATTTAGGCCCGGCGGGAAGGTAGCTCGCAACGAGCTGGATGAACTGCTCGACATTGAAGTCCTCCGTGGCCGACACCACGATCTCCTCGTCGAAATCCATGAGCTCGTGCGCGGCGGCGATCTGCGTCATGACGGCCTCGGGATTGGCGCGGTCCGCCTTCGTGACCACGAGGACCTTGACCGCCGGGGACTTCTTGACGCGCTCCGCGACCCAGGCGTCCCCGCGGCCGACGGGCTTGGTCGCGTCGATGAGGAACGCCACGACGTCCACATCGGAGAGCTCCATGAGGGCGCTGCGGTTCAGCTCGCCCCCCAGGCCGTCTTTCGGCTTGTGGATTCCCGGCGTGTCAACGAATACGAGCTGGAAGTCGTCACGGTTCACGACCGCGCGCATGCGCCTGCGGGTCGTCTGGGCGACAGGTGACTCGATCGCAACCTTCTGGCCATAGCAGGCGTTCAGAAGCGTAGACTTGCCGACGTTGGGCCTGCCGACCAACGCGACGAAACCGGAGCGGAACCCGTCACCGACAGGGGGCACCGCGCACGCCTCGTCCGCGACGCCCAACGCGTCGATCTCATCGTCGGTCATGCCGGCGAAGGGGTCGAATTCGATCATATCTTCCAAGGGGGCCTCCTCATGTGATAACGGTTCAAGCGCCTAGGCGATGAAGCCGAGCGCCCGCGCGAAGACGATGACGCCGACGACAGCGGCCGTGATGGACAGGGTGTAGACGCTGGCGGCGGCGATGTCCTTCGCGCGCTTGGCCAAGGGGTGCAACTCCTGGGTCGCGAGGTCGACGATGGCCTCCATCGCGGTGTTGCAGAGCTCGGCGAAGATGACCATGCCGCAGCACAGCGCGACAAGGCACCATTCGACCGCCGTGAGACCGATGGCGAGGCCGGCCGCGACGGCGACGACACCGGCGGCGAGCATAACCTTGATGTTGCGCTCGGTCCTGACAGCGGTCGCGAATCCCTCTATCGCGTAGCCGAACGAGCGGAGGAACGAAGGGTGGTCTGAAGAGGAACCGGGAATCATGGTCCGTATGCCTTTCCGGTCAGAGTCAGTCGTCAAGATGGCGGGTCATGGGCCCGATGCGGACGGAATGGGGATCGAGCCCGCGGTTAACGGCCAGGGTGCGCAGGACGGCGAGCTCGCCGGCCTCCATCTCATTCGCGCCCTGCTCGTCGATATGGTCGTACCCGAGCAGGTGGAACATGCCGTGGACGAGCATGAGAAGGCACTCCTCGGCAGGGGTGTTGCCGAACTCGGGGGCCTGCGACGCGATGACTCCGGGGCACAGGATGACGTCCCCGAGCTCGATCGGCTCGTCGTCCGGGACGTCATCGTCAAACGGAGAGTCGCACTCGAACGAGAGCACGTCCGTAGGGGCGTCGATTCCGCGCCAGGCCGCATTGAGCCCGCGCATCTCGTCCTCATCCACGAACGAGACGGAAACGTTGACGTCGCGGATGACGCCCTCATGGACGAGCACCGCGTTCACGGCAGCGGATACGAGCGGCCCCTCGATAAGCATGTCGAGATCGCCGTCGTTAGCGATGAGCGTCGCCATCCCCATGCTCCTTTCTAGTTCTGCGGGCCGCATCTGCGCGGCCGCACCGTTCATCATACCGCTCGTACGCCTCGACGATGCGACCGACGAGCTCATGCCGCACGACATCCGATCGATCGAGGTGCACGAAGGCGATGTCTTCGACGCCCGACAAGATGGTCTCGATATCGTAGAGGCCGCCGCGCCGGCCCACGAGGTCGCGCTGCGTGAGGTCGCCAGTCACGACGAACCGGGCGTTGAACCCGAGGCGCGTGAGAAACATCTTCATCTGCTCCGGGGTGGTGTTCTGCGCTTCGTCGAGAACGACGAAGGCATCGTTGAGCGTCCTGCCGCGCATGTAGGCGAGCGGGGCGATCTCGATCGTGCCCTCATCGAGGGCGCGCACGATCTCGTCGGCGTCCATCATGTCGTACAGGGCGTCGAGGAGCGGCCGGACATAGGGGTCGACCTTCTCCTCGAGCGTCCCGGGCAAGAAGCCCAGGCTCTCGCCCGCCTCGACGACCGGGCGCGTGAGCACGATGCGCCCGCATTCGCGACGGTGCAGCGCGGCCACGGCGAGAGCCATGGCAAGATAGGTCTTGCCCGTGCCGGCGGGACCGAAGCAGAACGAGAGCGTATGGGAGCGGATCGCCTCGACATACGCCTCCTGCCCCGAGGTCTTTGGACGGATCGAGCGACCGCGATAGGTGAGAATGCGACCGTCATGCGGTGCCGATCCGGGCGCACCGCCCCGGCGAGCGGACACCAGCTTGACCACATCGGCCGCATCGAGGGCGTCGCCTTGGGCAGCACGATTGAACAAGGTCTCGAGGCAGCGCGCGGCGAGCTCCACGGACGCGGTGGGCCCGTCAACGAGCACGCGATCGCCTCGGACCACGAGACGCGCATCGAGCTCGCGCTCCAGCGTCCGAAGCACGGCATCCCCAGCGCCGAAGGCGCGCACGCTATCGACGCCCCGGGGCACCCGCAACGCAATCGAAGAGGTGTCGGCCATGATCGCCCCCTAGCGAGACGGTCCGGCGACGGGACGCGCATGCAGGACCCCCGCCTCGTCGATGGATTCGATCTGCACCTCAAGGATGCCGGACGACGCGTCCTCGGGGACCCCGTCGACCACGACTCGGTGAAAAGAGCCGAGCGTCCCTCGGTTGCCGTACTCCAGAACGGCGCGCTCGCACGTCCCGATCCGTGAGCGCGCATCGGAGCGAGCGGAAGCAGCCACGAGATCGCGGACGGAGGCGGACCTGGACGCCATCACCTCAGGGGCGACCTGACCGGGCATGGACGCCGCCGGAGTGCCCGGTCGCGCGCTGTAGCGAAACACGTGCAGCCTCGAAAAGCCGACGCGCTCGACGAAGGAACGCGTGTCGGCAAACTCGGATTCGGTCTCGCCGGGAAACCCGACGATCAGGTCACCGGAGATGCCGCATGCCGGAACCCTGTCCCGGATGCGGGCGACGGTCTCCTCGAAGTCACGCGTCGTGTACGGACGACCCATGCGGGCAAGGGTCGCGCTGCAGCCGGACTGGACGGGAAGATGCAGGAACGGGGCGATGCGGTCGCCGTGGGCCGCCATGCAGTCGATCAGCTCATCCGTGACGTCCATCGGCTCAATGGACGAAAGGCGGATCTGAGGGATGCCCGTGCAGCCGAGGATGCTTTCGATGAGGCCCACCAATCCGACCGACGCTTCGCCCTCGGTGGCGGCGGAGTATGCGCCGAGGTTCACCCCCGTGAGCACGACCTCGGGGACCCCGGCGGCCTCGGCGGCGCGCACCTGCTCGAGGACCGCCTCGACCGGGACGCTGCGCTCGGGACCGCGGGCCTTCCATACGATGCAGTAGGTGCATCGGTTGTTGCAGCCGTCCTGGATCTTGACTCCCAGCCGGCTGCGGCCGAGGAGGCGCTCCGGGGCAAGGCAACCGGGGGAAGACGTATCGGGATCCCACGAAAGCAGCTCGCAGACGCGGTCCGCCACATCGACTTTAGACGGCTCGGCGACGACGCGCGGCGAGAGGTCGCACAGCTCGTCGGGATGGAGGTTCACGACGCACCCGGTCACCACGACGTGCGGACCGCGTGGAAGGCCCAGCGCATGGCGGACCGCCTTGCGGGTCTTGGCCTCGGCTTCACCGGTGACGGCGCAGGTGTTGATGACGACCAGATCGGCCGCGGCCTCATCGACCAGGGCGAGGCCGCATGCAGAGAGGTCTCGGCAGATCCGGTCGCTTTCGACGCGATTGACCCGGCAGCCGAGATTGACGACGGAGACGCTGGGGGTGCTCAAGATCTACCGCCTAATCAAGCATGTCATCGATGGCGTCGCGAATGCGATCGCCCACGGACTTCTTGTGCGCGACGTCGTCGCCCGAGGCCTCCGCGAAGCGCTCGAGCGCCTCGCGCTGAGCGGCGTTGAGCTTCGTGGGCACGTCGACGAGCACCCGTACGAGCAGGCGGCCGCGGACCTTCGACGATCCGGCACCGGAACGGGGCATGCCGTATCCGTCTTGGGTCACGACGTCACCGAACTGCGTCCCCGCGGGAACCGAGACCTGGACGCGCTCGCCCTCCAGGATGCCGTCGACCTCGATCTCGCAGCCGAGCGCTGCCTGGGCGATGGAGACATGCGCCTCGCACAGCAGGTCATCGCCGGATCGCGTGAAGCGCGCATGCTCCGTGACCTGGATGGTGACGATGAGGTCCCCGCAAGATGCCCCGCGGAACCCGGCCTCGCCGTATCCGCGCACGCGGAGCTGACGCCCGGTCGCGATGCCTGCCGGGATGTCGATATCGATCTTCTCGTGCGTCGGGGTGCGGCCCTGCCCGTCGCACATGTCGCACGGGTGATCGATCACCGTGCCCTCCCCCTGGCAGTCGGGGCAGGGGGAGCTCGACTGGACCTGACCGAAGATCGACCGCTGGTAGGTGGTCACGTAACCGGTTCCGTGGCAGCGGGAACACTCGACTTCCCGGGCGCCCTCGGCGGCTCCGGAACCTCCGCAGTCCTCGCACGGGGCGAGACGGTCGAAGCTGATGGTCTTCTTGCAGCCGGATGCCGCCTCCTCGAGCGAGATGGAAAGCGAGATGGCCATGTCGCGGCCCGCGCGACGCTGCTGGCTCCCGCCTCGTCCGCCTCCCGCGCCGCCGAAGAACGATGAGAAGATGTCGTCGACGCCCATGCCGCCGAAGATGTCGCTGAAATCGACGTATCCGCCGCCCATAGGGCCGTCCGCGGTGCCGTACCTATCGTAATTGGCGCGCTTCTGCTCGTCGGACAGGACGGAATACGCCTCGTTCAGCTCCTTGAACTTCCCCTCGGCGTCGGGATCGTCGGAAACGTCTGGATGGACCTGCCGCGCCTTCTTGAGAAACGACCGCTTGATGGTGCGCGCGTCGGCGTCGCGGTCGACGCCGAGAATCTCGTAGTAATCCTTTGAATCCGACACGATTGAGAACCTTCCCCGTGTATTCGACATGACCCCGCCGGCCGGCGGGCCTACTTGATATACCCAATGTGACGCAGACTAGGCGCAGGGCCTTCCCGTCGATCAATACCCGTACCCATAGGGCGCGAGCATGACCCGCTGGCTGCACGAGGCGAAGCTCGACGCGATAAGCGCGAGAAAGACCCCGTTGACCGCCCCGTTGAGCACCTGCGAGAGCGCGCGCCTCCACCATATCCCCGTCTTATGGAGGACGTCGTCGCGAACGATAAGCGCCACAGAGGAGACGAGGGGAACGAGGCACAGGAGGGTTATCAGCGAGAATACGCCCTGAACGGCCGAGAACACGAGGAACGGAACGAGGAAGCCGACCCAGTAGAACGCGCGTGCCGTGGCCGGGGAGAGGCGCTCCGCCGTCACGCGCGCGCGTCCGACGAGGTCACCGCCCTCGGCGCCGTTGGTCCCTGCATGCCCCATCGAGCTCAGCCGGACCGTGTCCCCGTCATGCGTCCCCGCGGGAAACTCGACCACCGCCTCGGTGACGACCGGAACGCGGCCGCTCCCGCCGCAGTCGGGACAAGGATCCGAGATGACGCGTCCGCTGCCCCCGCATTCGGGGCAGACGGTCTGGAAGGTGCCGGCTCCGAAGATCCCGGACAGGTCGACCTCCATCGAGCCGCGGCCGCCGCAGGAGGGGCAGGTATGCGCAGTCTCGGCGGAAACGGAACCGCTCCCCCCGCAATGGGTGCAGGACTCGTAGCGACGGTACTTGATGGCCCTCCGGACTCCGCTGCGCGCCTGCTCCGCGGTAAGCTCGACCTCGACGACGACGTCGGCCCCCGCCTCGGGGTTGTAGGCGGACCCGCCCCGGCGCCGGGCCCCGAAGCCCGAATCGAACGGGAACCCGAACGGGAACCCGAAACCCCCGCCGTACGAGCCGGAATACCCTCCCCCGTAAGGACTCGCACCGGAGCCGCCCTGCGCGCCCGCAAAGGGATTGCCCGAGCGCATGGCGTCGTAACGGGCCCGCTTCTGCTCATCGGACAGGACGGCATAGGCCTCGGAAACCTCTTTGAAGCGCTCCTCGGCATCGGGTTCCTTGTTCACGTCGGGATGAAGTTTGCGCGCCTTCTGCTGAAACGCCTTCTGGATCTCCTTTTTTGTGGCATCCTTCGAGACGCCGAGTACGGCGTAGTAGTCTTTTTCGTTCATCGAGGCCATATCGAGCGCACTCCAACCTTTCGCATACGCAGTGGGAGCCATTATATCCCGACGCAGCGAAAGACCGCCACGAGATGCCGCCGGCCAAAATATGACCCGAAACGAGGCGCGAGCAGATCCCCCATTACAGTAAGAGCCGTCCACAAGGGCGGCTCCTACACCTTCAAGGCATTACGATTGAGCCGTGTCGATGGTCGCCGACCGACCGCCCCGGATGGCCGTTTCGCCCCCCGCCCATGAACGAAAAGACGGCAAGGCGGATGTCCCGACATGCACGCAACAGGAAGCGGCAGTCGAGCGAGGGGGGCCCGCGGATGGGACGGCTGGATCGACGCCGCCCTCGATCGGAATGCGAGAGGACGCTCTACAGCGCGCCGGCGTCCAGCTTTACCTGTCGATACGTGACGCCGCAGCGGTCGAGGATGCTCTTGGAGATCAAGTTGTCCTGCGTTCCGCAATACTTGTCATCGAGGTACACGACCTCGCCGATACCGGCCTGGACAAGGGTCTTGGCGCACTCGTGACACGGGAACAGCGTCACGAACACCGTCGCTCCCGCCATATCCTTGAGCGAACCGCGGTAGTTGAGGATGGCGTTCGCCTCCGCATGGATCACGTAGTTGTGCTTATCGAGCAGCGGGTCGTCGGTCGATTCCCATGGAAAGTCATCATCGTCCAAACCGGCGGGGGTGCCGTTGTAGCCAACGGAGAGAATCCTGTTGTTGGTATCGGCGATGCAGGCGCCCACCTGGGTATTAGGATCCTTGCTGCGCAGCGACGCGGCGACGGCGGCGCGCATGAAGAACTCGTCCCAACTGATGACATCCTCGCGTTTTCCAGGCATGACGGCTCCTTTCCGTTGCGCATAGCATGGCGCAAGCGCGTCTCGCGCGCAAGGCCCGCACACGGAAACGCGAGCGGGATCCAGCCCTTGAAACCGGGATGCGTCAAGCGAGGTCCCAGAAAAGTCCGAACAGCTCGTTTCCCTCAAGCCACCCGCGGCGCGTGGGCACCAGGCTTCCCCCCTCCCAGCGCGCGAGACCCGAGGCGACCGCACGGTCGACTGCATCCCGCAACGCGGGCGCGGACACCGTGCGCGCAGCGCGCCCCAAAAGCGCCGGCGGTATGCCGTCGACCATGCGGCAGGCGAGCATCAGGTCCTCGGCGAGCGCCTCTCGACACGTCAGCTCCTCGCGCTCGAAGCGGAGACCCTCGTCGTCGAGCTGTCGCGTGCGAATCCTGCCCTCAGCGCCAAGGTCGAGCATTCCGGCGGCGGACCGGCCGAGACCGAGGTAGCTCACCCCGGTCCAATAGGCGATGTTGTGGCGGCACCGATGCCCCGGCAGCGCGTAGCTCGCCACCTCATAGCGGCGATATCCCGAAGAAGACAGGATATCGGACGCGATCTCCATGCAAGCGGCTTGGAAATCCTCGTCAGGCACCATGACGCCGCCCGATCGCTCAAGGGCCTCAAGGGGGGTCCCCTCCTCCAGCTGCAAGGGATAGACCGAGATGTGGTCGGGCGCCTCGGGAGCCGCAAGGACGTGCTCAAGGGTCGAGCGCCAGGATTCAACAGTCTGGCCGGGAAGCCCGCACATCAGGTCGCAGGACACGGACATCCCGGCCCTCTTGGCCGCAGCGATGGCGGCAAGTGCCTGCCCGGGCCCATGGATGCGGCCGATGGCCGCAAGCTCGTCGGGAACGAGCGACTGCACGCCGATCGACACGCGCGACACGCCGGCCTGGCGGAGCTTACGGGAAAGGAGATCCGTGAACGATTCGGGATTCGCTTCACAGGTGAACTCAGAGGGGTCGCAATATGTGCGCACGGCGCGCACGAGCTCGACCAAGCCGTCACCGGCCAGCGAAGGCGTCCCGCCGCCTATATAGACGGTCTCGATTTCGGAGAGCTCCGAATCGGCCCCGCACGCGTGCACCTGATCGATCAGGCGCTCTACATAGCGGTCCAGGGCCTCGTGCGATGATCCGCACGCGCTCGAGTCGAAATCACAGTACAGGCACTTCGATCTGCAAAACGGAATATGAAGGTAGAGGGCTCGATATCCCATGGCCGAAGCCTCGCTAGCCCTCGCGGGCACCGGGGAAGCCCGGCACGGCCTCGCCGTTTCGCACAAGCTCCTGGCAACGGGCGACATCCGCCTCGATCTCGTCGACCAGGTCCATGAAGTCCTCGAACTCGCTGCATGCCACCACGCGCCCGCGCCACCCCGCGGCATGCGGCATGCCCTTCAGATACCAAGTGGCGAAGGTGCGGGCCCGCGCCATATGCGCATCGTGCTCGTGCAGCAGGCGCAGATGCTCGCGCAGGGCATCAAGGCGCTCGAAGGCGCCTCGAACCGGGACGGCGGCACCCTCCTGGGCAAGCGCGCGAGCGTCTTCGAAGACCCAAGGGTTGCCGTAGGTCCCCCGCGCGACGAAGACGGCAGACGCCGCCGTCTGCTCGAGCATCCGGCACGCATCCTCCGCGGAGAACACGTCTCCTGAGCCGATAACGGGAACCGAGACGCGGTCGGCCACCGC
The DNA here is from genome assembly GCF_900119895.1 of Collinsella phocaeensis. GTDB lineage: Bacteria > Actinomycetota > Coriobacteriia > Coriobacteriales > Coriobacteriaceae > Collinsella > Collinsella phocaeensis. Next base: position 1,173,425 of record NZ_FQLR01000004.1, read on the forward strand.
ATCGATCACCGACCAGTCGGCATTCCCGGAGTAGAGCTGGCCCGCGGACCTGCCGTGCACCGCAACCGCGGAGGCGCCGGCCTGTTCCATGCGGGCGGCGAAATCCGGGGCGAGCAGGCGACCGCTCTTGAAGTCCTTGCGCATCTTGACCGTGATGGGGACATGGGCGCGGCCGGCGCACGCCCTGACGATGTCCTCCGCCAGGTCCGGGCGCTCCATGAGCGCCGATCCCTCCCCCTTCGAGATGACCTTCCGGGCGGGGCACGCCATATTGATGTCGATGAGGACGAGCTTATCGCCCACGCGCCGCTCGACGGCCTCGACTGCGGCCGCGAACTGGTCGGGCTTAGACCCAAACAGCTGGACGCACACGTCCGGCTCATCATCGGCGGGCATGACGAGCTCCCAGGTCTTCTCGCTTGCGTACGCGAGGCCGGCGACCGAGACCATCTCGCTATATGCCGTGCGGGCTCCGTGCCGCCGGCACATGATCCGGTACGCGGCGTCGGTCACACCGGCCATGGGGGCGAGCAGAAACGGCTGCTCCGAGAAGCGGGTTCGCAACTCATCTGCATAGGGTGAAAGAGCCACGGCACTCCATTCGAAACAAGGGGCCCGCAGGATCAAATCCTGCGGGCCCGAACGATACGGCACGGACGAGCGCAAGATGCAGCGGTCGCGCTCTTAAGCCCCGATACGCGATCCGGGCGCGCCCGGAGAACCCGAGGCGCTACTCGTCAACCTTGAGGATGGCCAGGAACGCCTCTTGGGGAACCTCGACGGAGCCGATCGCCTTCATGCGCTTCTTGCCCTCTTTCTGCTTCTCGAGCAGCTTGCGCTTGCGGGAGATATCGCCGCCGTAGCACTTAGCGAGAACATCCTTGCGACGCGCCTTCACGGTGGAGCGCGCGATGATCTTGTTGCCGATGGCACCTTGGATGGGGACCTCGAACAGCTGGCGCGGGATGATCTCCTTCAGCTTGTCGCACAGCCCGCGAGCGAGCCCGTACGCCTTGTCCTTGTGGACGATGAACGAGAGGGCGTCCACGTCATCGCCGGACAGCAGGATATCGAGCTTCACGAGTTCGCTGACCCGGTACTCGGAGAATTCGTAATCGAGCGATGCGTATCCCTTGGTGCGACTCTTAAGCTGATCGAAGAAATCGAGAATAAGCTCGGCGAGGGGCATATCGAATCGCATCTCGACGCTCTTCTGCGACAGATGGATCATGTCGGTGGTGACGCCGCGGTGATCGATGGCGAGCTGCATGACGGCGCCGGTGTACTCGGGCGGGACGATGACCTTCGCCTTGAGGTACGGCTCCTCGATACGGTCGATGCGCGTGGCCTCGGGAAGATCCTGGGGGCTCCGCACGCACACCATCTCGCCATCCGTCTTATAGACGTGGTAGTCGACGCTGGGGCTCGTGGCGATGAGAGCAAGACCGAACTCGCGCTCGAGGCGCTCCTTGACGACCTCCATGTGAAGCAGCCCGAGGAACCCGACGCGAAAACCGAAACCGAGCGCGACCGAGGTCTCGGGCGACCACACGAGCGACGGGTCGTTCACATGGAGCTTCTCGAGCGCATCGCGCAGGTTCTCGTAGTCCTTGTTGTCGATCGGGAACAGACCGGTATAGACCATGGGCTTGGCCTCGCGGTAACCGGGCAGGGGCTCGGCGCAGGGGCGCGCGGCATCCGTAAGCGTATCGCCCACGTGCACGGCCTCGGGATCCTTGAGGCCTGTCACGACGAATCCGACCTCTCCGACACCGATGGCGTCGACCGGCGTCTCGGCGGGGCGCTTGACGCCCACGCCGTCGACGAGAAAGTCCTCTCCCCCCTGCATCATGCGCAGGCTCTGCCCCTTCTTGATGCAGCCGTCGAACACGCGGACCGTGGCGACGACCCCGCGGTACTCATCGAAATACGAGTCGAGGATCAGGGCCTTGAGCGGCTCGTCCGCATCCCCCCGGGGAGGCGACACGAGAAAGACGATCGCCTCGAGCAGATCGTGGATGCCCTCGCCCGTCTTACCGGAGACGCACACGGCATCGTCCGCCGGGATGGCGAGCTCGTCCTCGATCTCCTCCTTCACCTCTTCGGGATGAGCGGAGGGCAGGTCGATCTTGTTGATCGCGGGGACGATATCCAGGTCCGCATTCATGGCGAGGCTGGCATTGGAGACGGTCTGCGCCTCGACGCCCTGCGTCGCATCGACCACGAGCACGGCGCCTTCGCATGCGGCGAGGCTTCGGCTGACCTCATAGGTGAAGTCGACGTGCCCGGGGGTATCGATCAGGTTGAACTGATAGGTCTCCCCGTCGTCAGCGTCGTACATGACGCGGACGGCGTTGGATTTGATGGTGATGCCGCGCTCGCGCTCGATATCCATCGTATCGAGCAGCTGCGAAGCCATGTCGCGCTCCTCGACGGTCCGGGTGAGCTCGAGAATGCGATCGGATATGGTGGACTTCCCGTGGTCGATGTGCGCCACGATGGAGAAGTTCCTGATGTGAGAAGTGTCTATAGTATTCATGAGCGCTATGATAGCGCAGAATCCTTGCGCGAAGCGACCCCGCACATCATGTGTACGACATGAGATTCACGTCTAATCCATAGGGTTCTCTCTTTTCTCGGCCCGCGACGCGTGCTATACTCCCCTGACTGTATGACCTCAACCGTGTCTCAGAGGCCGGATAGTAAGGCTTTTTGTAAGAATTCGAAAGGAAACCTACCAGTGGCAAACATCAAGTCTCAGAAGAAGCGCATCCGTACCAATGAGATCGCTCGCGTCCGCAACAAGGCGATTCGCTCAGAGCTCAAGACCGTGATCAAGCACGTCCACGCCGCCGTCGAGGCTGGCGACAAGGCTGCTGCGGCCGCCGCCGCCACCACCGCCTACCGCAAGCTCGACAAGGCCGTCGCCAAGGGCGTCATCCACAAGAACCAGGCTTCCAACCGCAAGTCCGGCATCCAGAAGCTGGTCAACGGCATCAACTAACTTCGCGTTATCGCGTTGTTTCAAATCCCCGCCTTCGGGCGGGGATTTTTGTATGTATCGGCTTCGTTCAAATGGAAGCCCTGCATTCAGCACCCGCACCCCACGCATGCGGAGGACACGGCAAAGCTCATCTTCGTCGCGCGATGCCCTCACGGGCAGTCTTTGGCACCGAGCGCATCTAGCGCGAAGGCCGGGTTGAGCGTCGGCATAGCGAGATGATCCAGAGGCGCAGCGCGAGCTGGGAGTCCTTAGACCCCTTGAGGGCGGCCTCGACGTCAACCGCATCCGACAACGCGCCGACAAGCTCATCCATCCGCCACGTTCGCGACCAGGCGAGATGGTTTTTCACCTGCCAGGATTGCACGCCCAGCGTATGCGCAAGCTCCGAACCCGCTCCCCGCGCATCGAGGGAACGCGCGACGATCAGCTCGCGAAGTCGCGTGACGAGCAGCGAAAACAGCCGAATCTCGCTGCGCTCGGGCTGCAGGGACAGAAGCTCGAGCGCCCGAACCATATCGCGCGCGGAAACGGCGTTCAAAAGATCCCAGGGCTTGACCTCAGCCGTCCGAACCACAAGCCGCTCGACGTCAGCCAGCGTGATCTCGGGCCCCTCGACCATCTGGGCAAGACGGACCAACTCGTTGTCGAGCATGCGGCTCGACTCCCCGGCGCGTGATACGAGGGCCTCGGCGGCGGGCAGGCCCATGGTCTTGCCATGATGGCGCGCCATGCCGACAACCTGTTTCGGCATCTCCCATGCCTTCTTCGGCGCGCAGTCGATGACCGCCTTCGCCCCAACCTTGGCAACCGCCTTGTATAGCCTCGTATTCTTTGCGAGCGAATTGGCGACCAGCAGGCACACCGTAGTCGGTGCAGGGGACGCAAGGTACTCGACCAGCAGTTCGCTTACCGCCTTGGGAAGCTTGTCGCATCCATCAAGGATGACGAGGCGAAACTCGGATCCCATCGGATAGGTGTTGAGCGATGCGATGATGTCATCGATCGCCGGATCCTTCGTCATGTCGCGCTCGTCCAGGTTGAACGCCGCCATCCCGCTCTCTTCGAGCCGGGCGCGCATCTTGGAAACGGCGTGCGACCGCTTGTACTCGTCGGCTCCGACGATAAGATATGCGGGCAGAAGCTCGGCCTTCGACATGGATGCTCCTAGAAAATCGGGGACCACCATTCTACCTCGCCCAGCGCCGCCATGAAACGCGCGGCCCCGCCGTGTCCGGCGCGACCGTGATATCGCCGACCGCCGCGGTGCAAAGGGTCTCGACGCCGTGGCGTCGAAGCGTTGCCAGACATTCGTCGTCCGGATGGCCGTACGGGTTGTCCTCCCCCGCGCTGGCGATAGCCACCTCGGGGTCCAGGGCTTCGAGCAGGGCGCCATCGACCGAATCGCGTGAACCGTGATGGCCGAGCTTGAGGACATCGATGTTCCCCGCAGCCTCGATGACCTGATTGGTCTGCGGGGCCTCCGCATCTCCGCACAGAAGCATGCGGTACCCCGCAGCGCCACCATGGTACTCAAGCGCGAGGACGATCGAATCGGCGTTCTCATCTCCCGACACCGGCATCAAGGGCCAGAGCGCCGTCGCAACGTACCGGCCGCACGCGAGCGCATCACCGCGCCGCAGCTCAACGACGGGCCCACGATATGCGCGCTCGATATCCGCCGGCATGGACGAGGCGGCGCCCTCCGCCACCACAAGCCTTTCGACCGACACGGTGCGCAGCAAGGTATCGAGTCCTCCGCAGTGGTCGCGATCCCAATGGGTGATGACCACCGCGTCAAGAACATAGACGTGGTTGCGCGCGAGCGCTCGTGCACACTTTTCGTCGACACCCGCATCGATGAGAACGGAAGAAGAACCGTCGCGTATCAAGATGGCATCCGCCTGCCCAACATCCATGACCACGACTTGCGGCGGGGCTAATCGCGTCCACAGCAACCCCCACATCATCGTAAGCGCTGCGCAGGCAAGCGCCCCTGCACGCACCCGACTCCCCCGAGCGAAACGCCAACGCATGTAGACGACCGCCGCCGCGCCGTACAACGGCAGCGCGATCCACGAGCCCGCCTCGACTCCGATGCACGCGGCGGGAACCCGTGAAAGCAGCTCCGCGGCAAAGAGCGCGATGCGCGCGAGCGCGACCGCCAGACAACCGGCATCTTGAAACACGGGCGCGAAGGCAGCAAGGGGAAAGGCTGCGATTCCCGCTGCAAGCACCCCATTCATCACCGGGGCCACGATAAGATTGGCCAATGGTGCCACGAGCGACAACTCACCGAAGACGGGAAGCGTTATCGGAATCGTCGCCCATTGGGCGCACAGCGTGCACGACAACGCCTCACTCAGGCCCTCGGGAAGACCGGCGGACAAAAGATGCCATCGGACGTACCCCGAATACAAGCCAAGGAACAGCACGCTCAGGGCGCTGAGCTGAAACCCCATATCGAACACGCAGGCCGGGTCCGCAACGGCCATGCAAATAACCGCGATCGATAATCCGGAAATGCCATGCGGGCGGCGGCCGCCAACGGAAGCAGCGGATGACGTCAGCACCATCGCCGCCGAGCGGACCGCAGAGGGCGCGCAGCCGGTAAGCGCGGCGTACGAACAGCAGACGACGGCGAGCAGGGAGATGCGGAGCGGACGACGAAGGCGCATCGCGGTGAGCATGCGCTGAAGAAAGGATGAGATAAGGACCAGATGGCCACCGGAGACCGCGACGAGGTGACTCAGCCCGCATACTGAAAACACCTCGGATGCCTCGCTGCCCGACAGGTACGTCGTGTTCCCGCACACGATGCCCGCACATAGAGCCCGAGCATCGTCGCGCTGCGGCTCGATGACGGCGAGCACGGTCGACCGAAGCGAATCGAGCAAGGAGGCATCCATGCGCTCGACCGTGAAGCGGCGAACGGAGACGACACCGACCTCGCCGCGCACGAACCTCGACCGTCCCCACGCGCTGTCGGGAAGCTCCTCAAGCGACCCATAGAGCCGTACCACCGAGCCGCGCGAGAGCTCATCTGACGACGAGATGCGGAGCCGCACCGCGCCTTCCGGAGCATCGTTGACGACACCGCTCGCCGACCACCCCGTCGCGGACTTGGCGGCATCGCCGGAAACGGCGATCGAAAGAGGCATGGACAGGTGGGCACGGGCGCTTCGCGACGCATCCATGCGCACAAGCCAACCCGTGCTCGCGAGCGCAGCGAGCGCACATCCCGCCGCCATGAAGCGAAGGATCGAGGCCGATGCGGCAAAGGAGGCGGCGGGCCCGGTCGATGACAAGCGCCACGCAGCCGCCGCGAACAGGCAGGAAAGCACGGCGACGCACGCCAGGCGCCGTACATCAACAAGCGAAGCGGCCCCCTCGAGATAGGCGACCCATCCCCCATCGATCACATAGGCGCAGGAGCCGACCATGGCCGCAGCGGCAAGAGCGGCCGGAGGGAGAAGGGGCCGAACGGGAACTCCGTCCTCGCCCCTCATATGCATACGAGATCCCTGAGGCGCTCCAGCTTCTTCTCGCCGATGCCGCTGACACGCAGCAAATCGTCCACGGAGGCATACGGGCCGTTTGCCGTGCGCTCCTCCACGATGGCGGCGGCGGTCGCCGGCCCCACACCGGGCAGCTCGTCCAATTCAGCCTCGGAGGCAGAATTGATATTGGTGCGCGATGCCGCGCCTGCGCCCGCGTCCGACACGACCCCGGCGGCAGGCGCCTTATCACCGCGCGCGGGCACATGCACCTTGGACCCATCGGCGACCGTACTCGCTTGGTTGATTCCGGAGGTGTCGGCATCGTCGCGCAAGCCGCCCGCGGCCTCGATCGCATCGCGCACCCGCGCATCAGACGCCAGCTCGTACACACCCGGCGCGAGCACGGCACCGTCTACGTCGACAAGTATCGGACTCGCATCCGCCTTGCCGGCAGCGCTCGAGGTCGACGACGCATGAGGTGAATCGGTTCCGTCATCTTCAGCCCCGGGACCGTCATCTGCGGCACCCGAGGCCTGATCCCCAGATTCAGCTTGATCATCAAGCGCCTCGCTGCGGACGATCGAGAACGAAGCGTCCCCGTCCGCCTGAACCGCCCCGAAGACACAGGCGCAGATACAAGTTGCGAACAGCAGCAGGGCGAGCACGACGCGGGAAGGGTCCCCGAACGAAGCGCGCAGCGAGGACACGATGCCGGATGTCCTATCGAGTCGTTGAACCATGCCGATCACCTCCTCCCCCCATCCTGAAGGATTGGATCGGAGGTCGGGGGCCGCGGACAAAATTCCCGAAGGCCACCTAACGAATATGGTCATGCGACCTTGCAGGGTAAGCAAGATTCTGGCAAGCATGCGCACGACCATGCCCGCCGGCCTGTTGGCGCCGACGGGCATGACGGGATACATGGGAAAGGTTGGGCTAAAGCGGCGTCTCCACGTCGGATACCGAATCCGAAGGCGATGCCGAACGCAGAACCTCGCGATCCGGAATGACTGAACGAGGCGCGAGCTCATCATGGCGAGCCCGAAGGAAACGCGGAGGCTTGTAGCAAACATGATCGAAGTCGATGTACTCGACTTCATCGAGCAGGCGCTCGATCATGGCCTCATGGTCGAACATCTCCCAAGCGGAGTGGACCTCGTCCAGCTTCGCATGCGTCTCGGGACGACGCGGCATGAACAGCGTACAGCAATCCGGCGCCGTCTCGCAGGAGATGTCATAGGTCCCGATCTGCTGGGAGCGGACGATGATCTCCTGCTTATCGGACCCGATGAGCGGGCGAAAGACGGGCAGGTCGACGACTTCGTTGACCGCCATGATGTTTTCAAGCGTCTGCGAAGCGACCTGACCGAGGGATTCCCCCGTCACGATCGCCTTCGCGCCCTCCATGCGGGCGATGCGCTCGGCGACGGCGTACATCACCCGTCGATACATGATCACCCTCAGCTTTCCGGGGCAGGCAAGGGAGATCTCCCGTTGGCAGTCCCCGAAGGGTACCACATAGAGCCGTCCGATCTGCACGGACGGCGCGAGCACGCGCACGATGTCCTGCGTGAGGTACTCGCTCGTATCGGCAGTCTGGGGGCGACCCGAGAAGTGGACCGGAACCGGAACGGCGCCACGGCGAGCAAGCATCCAGGTCGCGACGGGGGAATCTATACCGCTCGAAAGCAAGGTGACGACCTTGCCGGCGCTGCCCTGCGGTAGACCGCCGACGCCCGGCTCGCTCTTGGCGTAAACGTAGACGCTCCCCTGGACCACCAGCACATGGACGGTCACGTCGGGCCCGTGCATCTGGACCTTCTTGTCGGGAAACGCCTCGCAGAGGACCTCGCCGACCTGACGGTTGAGGTCGAGCGAGGAGAGCTCGTAATCGGTGTTGGACCGACGGGCAGAGACCTTGAAGGTCTCGAACTCCCCCGCCTCGCGCATGGCCGAAACCGCCGCCCGGCAGTACTCAGTCGGTTCGCGGTTGGTGTGGAACGCAAGCGAGACGCGAGCGACGCCCGGGGTACGCGCGATCGTGTCGAACGCATCCTCGGCCAGACCGTTAGCGGAAAACGTCACGAGTATATGCCCGGAGATACGCGTGATGCAGGAAACAGAGAAGGCGGCCAGGGCCGCCTTCAGGTTATCCATGAGGATGCGCTCGAAACGGGCACGGTTCTTGCCCTTCAGTCCGATCTCGTGATAATGGACCAGGCAGACGCGGCTCGCCATGCTACGCTTCCGCCACCTTGTGACGCAGGGCCGTCTCGAAGCGGTCGGAGTCGTAGGAGATGCCGCCGTCGATAATCTCCTCCATAGCCATGGAAATCGCGTCCTCGCCGGAGAGGGCGATGGTGATGTCGTCGACATCCTGGACAGCAAGCACGCGGTTATGCTGACCGCGCAGCATGCTGTTGATGTCGCAGGCGCGCTTGGAGGCGACGGAGGCCAGCAGGAAGCGGTTGTTATCGGTCTTTTCGAGCAGATCGTCGATACGAGGCTTAGTTACAGACACGTGACCTCAATTCCTTTCGTGCTTCTCGATCACGCTCGCAAGCTCGGCGCATGCGCAATCGAGATCGTCGTTGATAACAACATCATCGTAACGGTCGGCGAGCGCCATCTCGCGCTCGGCGTTGGCGAGGCGGACGGAGAGGGTCTCCGCGGTCTCGGTGCCGCGCATCTCCAGACGCTCACGCAAAACATCAAGCGAGGGCGGCATGATGAAGATCAGGACCGCCTCGGGAAAGCGCTCCTTGACCTGGAACGCACCCTGGACATCGATCTCGAGAATCAACGATGAACCCGCGGCGAGCTTGGAGGAGACCTCGCTCACCAGCGTCCCGTACCGATGTCCGTGAACGGACGCCCATTCGACGAATTGATCGGCGTCGATGCGGCGGCTGAACTCCTCTTCGCTCAGGAAGTAATAGCTGACCCCATCGACTTCGCCCTCGCGCGGCTCCCTCGTGGTAGCGGAAACCGTCAGGCCCAGGTTGGGACGGCTGGCGCGGATACGCGCGACGATCGTGCCCTTTCCTGCGCCTGACGGCCCGGAGATCACAAAGAGCTTGGGCTCGATGCGGTCCACTACTTGGACAGCTGCTCGAGCAGCTGCTCGCGCTGACGGACGCCGAGGCCCTGAACGCGACGGGTCGCGGAGATGCCGAGCTCGTCCATGATCTTGGCGGCCTTGGCCTTGCCGTAGCCCGGCAGGGACTCGATGAGCGTGGAGACCTTCATGCGGGAAGCGATGGGGTCCTCGGAATTGAGGACGGACTCGAGGGTGATCTCACCCTTCTTGATCTTCTCGCGCAGCTCGGCACGAGCGTGACGTGCGGCGGCGGCCTTCTCGAGAGCGGCCTTGCGCTGCTCGTCGGTGAGCTGAGGAAGGGCCATGAGAACCTCCAAAAATCGTGGTGCAAGAATCATCATACGACGTCTGAGCAGGCAAGATGCCTTCTAGGCGTCAGGTGCGACTGAATACATTAGTCGATGTGGACGGAAAGTTCAAGCAAACATGCAGGAAGAAGCGATAATCGGCCACTTTTTCACGAAATGGATGCCTTAAAACCCGCTGGTAGGGCGCGAGGCCTAGATTTCATCGACAAGCTCGGAGACGATGCGCTCGAACGCCTCGACCGGATCGGCCGCACCGGTGATGGGACGTCCCACGACGATGTGGCTCGCCCCCCGCACGATAGCCTGGGAGGGCGTCGCGACGCGCGACTGATCGCCCAAGGCGGCCCCGGCGGGACGGACGCCCGGAGTGACGATGAGCGCGTCGGGACCGAGCAGCGCGCGCATGGACTCCGCCTCCATGGGCGAGCACACGATGCCGTCGATGCCGTTGCGCTGCGCGAGCACGGCGAGGCGCGCGGCCTCGTCGGCGACGGGGGCCTCGATGCCGATCTCGCCGAGCGCATCCTGGTTCATGCTGGTGAGCACGGTTATCGCGACCAGGCTGGGACGGTCCCCGCACACGGATGCCGCATCTTCGGCGCCTTCGCGACAGGCGGCAAGCATGTCCCCGGACCCCAAACCGTGAACGGAGAGCAGATCAGCCCCGGCAAGGGCCGCCGAACGGGCGGCCCCGCGCACCTGATGCGGAATATCGTGGAACTTGAGGTCGAGGAACACCTTGAACCCACGCTCTTTGAACGTGCGGACGATCTGCGGCCCCTCGGCGTAAAAGAGCGTCATGCCGACCTTGAGCCACCGAGCGTGGCCGGACAGGGAGTCGGCGAGCTCGAGGGCGCGATCGCGGTCGCAATCGATGGCGACGATAACGCGGTCGCGCGCATCTGCCTCTAGCATTCGAAAGCTCCAATCAGCTCGTTGATATCGCGGACACCCTGGCTCTCGGCCCACTCCTCCAGCTCGTGCAGGATGCGGACGGACGCATCGGGCTCGATGAAGCTTGCCATGCCGACTGCAACGCAGCATGCGCCGGCGAGGATGAACTCGGCGGCATCCTCGCCCGTCATGACGCCGCCCACGCCGCAGACCGGGATATCGACCGCGTTCGCGGCCTCCCAGACCATGCGCACCGCGATCGGATGGCACAAGGGGCCGGACAGGCCGCCGGTGGGCTTGGACAGCTTGGACCGACGCGTATGCACATCGATCGCCATACCGGGGATGGAGTTGATCACCGTGAGGCCGTCTGCACCCTCGGCCTCCAGCGCGCGAGCGATCTCGGGGATGCGGACGGGGGCCATCTTGACGAAGAGCGGGCGATCGGTGACCTTGCGACAGGCCCGCATGACCTCGGCGGCGCCTTCCGGGGTGGAGCCGCAGGCGGCGCCCCCCGCCGCGATATTGGGACAGCTCACGTTAATCTCAAAGCCCGCCGCCCAGGGGGTGAGCTCGCAGAACATCTCGAGAGCCCGGACGTACTCCTCGGTCGAATGCCCGGCGACCTGGCAGATCACCTGCGTGCCGGCGTCGGTGAGATCGGCCAGCCAAGGACCGTAATCGCGCGCGAAGGCCTCGACGCCCGGGTTCTGAAGCCCGACGGAGTTCATCATGCCGCCGCGGACCTCGGTCATGCGCGGGGCGGGGTTGCCCGGCCAGGGCTCCGCAGCGCACCCCTTCGTGGTGATGGCACCGAGCTGGCTCACATCCATGAGCTCGCTGAACTGCCACCCCTGCCCGAACGTGCCGGACGCGGTGTTGATGGGGTTCTTCATCTTGACGCCGCCGAAATCGACGGCCATGCTCACCTGGCTCACCAGACCACCACCTTGGTCGCATCGAACACGGGGCCGCACATGCAGGCCCCCTTCATGCCGTCCGTCGTCTCGACGTTGCAGGTGCTGCAGGCGCCGAAACCGCAGCTCATCATGCGCTCGAGCGAAGCCTCGCAGAAGACGCCCGCGGAAGTGGCGGCTTCGGCGACCTTGCTCATCATGATGCCTGGGCCGCAGGTCGCGACGTAGTCGTACGCCCCTGAGGCGAGCAGCTCGGAAGCAGGCTCGGTGACGAAACCGGCGAAACCCGCGGTGCCGTCATCGGTAGCGATGCGGATCTCGCCGCACCCGAGGCCCTCGAACTCATGCACGCCCACGAGCTTGTCCCCGCTCGCGGCGCCGAAGCAGGCGTCCACGCGGACGCCGGCGGAGGCGAGCTCGCGCGCGAGGCAGAGCACGGGGGGCACGCCGATCCCGCCGCCCACGACGAGCGCGCGGCGGCAGCCCTCCGGCGCGGACCAGCCATGGCCGCCGGGCCCCAGCAGGTCGCTTTTGAACCCGGGCTCCCAAGCGGACATGCGGCGGGTTCCGTTGCCCACCACCGCGTACCAGAGCTCGACGGTGCCGGCCTCGGCATCGCTGGAGACGTAGCTCAACGGAATGCGAAGCAGCTCGCTGGCATCCCCGGGAATGCGGATGTTGACGAACTGACCGGGCTTGAGCGCAGATGCCAGACGCGGGGCCAAAATGACGAGCGAGAAGATGCCCTCGGCGATCTTCTCGTTCGATACGACCTCGAAATCGTGCATGCGCGCAGGTGAAGGACTCGGCATGTATGCTCCCTTCCCCATGCGAAGCATGGTGCGAAAGATGCGCGCGGCCCTCCAGCCGGGAAGCCGAAGGGCCGCGCAGCGTGTACGGTGCTATGTTAGCAAACAACCCCGTCCGCGAGCGTGCGCTTACCGCCGACGAAGACGTCCGTGGCGCGACCGAGCAGCTCGGCGCCCTTGAAGCCGGAGTTCTTCGCGTGGCTCGCGAACTCGTCCTCGGAGACGGTCCAGGCGGCATCGGCGTCGAACACCGTGATGTCGGCGAGGCTGCCGGCAGCGATGCTCACCGGCTCGAGGCCGAGGATCTCGCGGGGCTTGGAGCTCATCAGCTCGACCATGCGGCCATAGCCCATCTTGCCGGTCTTCACGAGGTTCGTGTTGATCAGGGCGAGAGAGGTCTCCAGGCCGATCATGCCGAAGGGGGCGAGCTCGAACTCGCGGGACTTCTCCCAATCGGCATGCGGCGCGTGGTCGGTGACGATGGCGTCGACGGAGCCGTCGAGAACGCCCTCGATCAGGGCCTCCGCGTCGGCAGCGGTGCGCAGGGGCGGATTGACCTTGAGGCACGTGTCGTAGGTGCCGTCGATGGCGTCCTCGGTAAGGAACAGGTGATGCGGGGTCGCCTCGCAGGTGACGGGCAGGCCCTTGGCCTTGGCGGCGCGAACCATGTCCAGACCGCGAGCGGTGGAGATGTGCTGGATGTGCAGCTTGGCGCCAGTGAGCTCGGCGATCATGATGTCGCGCGCGATCTGGAGCTCCTCGCCCTCCGCCGGCCAGCCGAGCAGGCCGAGGCGGGTGGAGACGGCGCCCTCGTTGATCTGGCCGTCGCCGACCAGGTCTTCATCCTGGCAATGGCTCATGAACACCTTGTCGAACATCTTGCCGTAATCCATAGCCCGGCGCATCATGCCGGCACCCTGGATACCGCGCCCGTCGTCGGTGAACGCGACGCAGCCGTGAGCGACCATGTCGCCCATCTCGGAGATGATCTCACCCTTGAGGCCGCGGGTCATCGCGCCGGAAGGATACACGCGGCAGTGGCCCTTGGCCGCGGCGACGGACTTGATGTACTCGATGACCACCCCGTTGTCGGTCACCGGGTCGGTGTTGGGCATCGAGCAGACGCCGGTGAAGCCGCCCTTGGCGGCGGCAGCGGTCTCGCTCTCGATGTCCCCCTTGGTCTCGAAGCCGGGCTCGCGCAGGTGCACGTGCATGTCGACGAGACCGGGGACGAGGTACTTGCCGGTAAGGTCGACGACCTCGGCGCCTTCGGCCGAAAGACCCTCCCCGACGTTCACGATGCGGTCGTTCTCGATGAGGACGTCGACGATGCCGTCGAGCTCGACGGACGGGTCGACGACGTGAGCGTTCTTAAGAAGCAAGGCCATTGTCGGCACCTCCAAGCAGCAGATACAGGGCAGCCATGCGCACGCAGATACCGGCGTAGACCTGGTCGAGGATGACCGAGCGCTCCGGATGGTCGGGCATGTAGGAATCGAACTCGACGCCACGGTTGATCGGGCCGGGATGGCACACGATGGCGTCGGGCTTCATGAGGCGCTCGCGCTTCTTGGTGAGGCCGAACAGCTGATGGTACTCGCGCAGGCTCGGGAACGGCGCACCCTCGAGGCGCTCGCGCTGGATGCGCAGCATGTAGACGACATCGAGCTCGGGCAGGACGTCGTCGAGGCAGTACGCGACGTGATCGGCACCAAGGACGTCGGGGCGCGGCGGCAGCAGCGTGCCCGGGGCGACGACGGTCACCTCGGCGCCCATGATCTTGAGCGCGGGGATGAGCGAGCCGCAGACGCGGGAATGCCCGATATCGCCGACGACGCCGACCTTCAGGCCCTCGAAGCTCTGCTTGCGCTCCCAGATGGAATACAGGTCGAGCAGGGCCTGCGTGGGATGGCCGTGCTTGCCGTCACCCGCGTCGATGACGACGGCGGGGCTGGCCTGGGAAACGATATGCGGGGCGCCGGCGTGCTTGTCGCGGACGACGATGCAGTCGATCTTGTAGGCATCGAGCGTCATGACGGTGTCGATGAGGCTCTCGCCCTTCACCGTGGAGGTGGAGGAGCCGCCGAAGTTCAACGTGTCAGCGGACAGGCGCTTCTCGGCGAGCTCGAAGGAGCTGCGGGTGCGCGTAGAGGGCTCGTTGAACATGTTGACGATGGTCTTGCCCTTGAGGGTCGGAACCTTCTTGATGACGCGCTCGTTGACCTCGGAGAAGGCCTTGGCGGTCTGAAGGATCGTCATGAGCTCCGAGTCGGAGTACTCGGAGATGTCGATCAGGTGCTTATGGTTGTTGAACACGGGTTACTCGCCTCCCAAAGGAGCGGAGCCTACATGGGAACCGGGCTCCACGTCCGAGATCTCGACGGACGTGCGACCGTCCACTTCCTTGCAGAACAGGCGAACACTCTCGTCGCGGGACGAGGGGACGTTCTTGCCAACGAAATCAGGGCTGATGGGAAGCTCGCGATGACCGCGATCGACCAGGACGGCCAGCTCGATACGGCTCGGGCGCCCCAGGTCCATGATGGCGTCGAGCGCGCAGCGGATGGTGCGCCCGGTGTACAGGATATCGTCGACGAGGACGATGCGCTTGCCGTCCACGTTGAACGGAATGTCGGTCGCGTGGACCTCCGGCGAGATATGCGTGGCGAAGTCGTCGCGGTAGAAGCTGATATCCAGGCTCCCCAGCGGGACATCCACCCCCTCGATCTCGCGGATCTCGTCGACAAGTTGCTTGGCGAGCAGGTCGCCGCGGGTGACGATGCCCACGATGGCGAGGTTCTCGCAGCCCTCGTTGCGCTCGAGGATCTCATGCGCGATGCGCGTCATGGCACGGGAGATGCTGATCTCATCCATGATCACGGCCTTGGGTGAAGAGGTGCCCATCGATCTCCTTCCCTTCTCACGGCGGACGGCGGGCCGTCGCGCCAAAAAAATAGATGCCAACCGCGCAGCGGTGAGACATCCACACAGAAAGGCCCTCGATAGGGCTATGTAGCAATCCATGCGAGCATCTCGTACTGCGCTTAATGGTCATAACCAGTGTAAGCGCAGCGCAGGCGGTGTCAAGCGCGAAGGCAAGAAATGCCGCAAGTGAACGGACGCCGATGTTCAGCGCGCGGCGCTGGATCCGCAGCGTCGGCGTGGATCCGGCGCCGCGCCTCGGCGTCGCGATCGGGGACGCCTTGCGACAAGGCCGCAAGGAAACAACGGGCCCGCCCAAACCGGCAGGCCCGTTGCACACGTGATGAATCAGCCGGATCAGGCCGCTACTGCTGAGCCTGCGGAGGCTGGAAGGGGTTCTCGCGGCGCATGAGGGTCATGAACTCCTCGCCCGTGATCGTCTCCTTCTTGTAGAGGTAGTGCGCGAGCTCGTGCAGCTTGAACTTGTTCTCGCGCAGCGTCTGGAGGGCGCTGGCATGCGCCTCCTCGATGATCCGCTTCACGACCTCGTCCACGCGCTCGGCGGTGCCGGGGGCGCAGGTGAGCGAGGTGTCCTGGTTCAGGTAGGCGTTCTGGACCGTGCCGAGCGCCATCATGCCGAACTCCTCGGACATGCCGAAGCGGGTCACCATGTTGCGCGCGAGCTTGGTCGCCTGCTCGATATCGTTCGCGGCGCCGGTGGTCATCTCGCCGAAGATGAGCTCTTCCGCGGCACGTCCGCCGCAGTAGACGGCGAGCTTGTTCAGGACCTCCTGGCGCGTCGTCAGGAACTTCTCGTCCTGCTCGACCTGCATGGTGTAGCCGAGCGCTCCGGACGTGCGCGGAACGATGGTGATCTTGGTGACCGGGGCACCGTCGCTCTGGCTCGCGGCAACGATCGCGTGGCCGATCTCGTGGTACGAGACGACCTGCTTCTCATGGTCGGAAAGCACCGTGGACTTGCGCTGCTGTCCAGCGATGACGACCTCCACCGACTCCTCGAAATCCTCCTGCGTAGCGCGCTTGCGGCCCAGTCGGACGGCGCGGAGGGCGCCCTCGTTGATGATGTTGGCAAGGTCGGCGCCGGAGGCGCCGGGAGTCGCGCGCGCGATGGCCGTGAGGTCGATGGGCGGCTGGATCTTGACGTCCTTGGAATGCAGCTCGAGGATCGCCTTGCGACCGGTGAGGTCCGGAAGCTCGACGGGCACCCGTCGGTCGAAGCGACCGGGACGCAGCAGCGCCGGATCGAGGCTATCGGGGCGGTTCGTTGCCGCGAGGACGACGATGCCCTTCTGGTTGTCGAAGCCGTCCATCTCGGTGAGAAGCTGGTTGAGCGTCTGCTCGCGCTCATCATTGCCGGAGAAGCCGCCCCCGTCGCGCTTCTTGCCGATCGTGTCGATCTCGTCGATGAAAACGATGCAGGGAGCTTTCTCCTTCGCCTGCTTGAAGAGGTCGCGCACCTTCGCGGCTCCGCGACCGACGAACATCTCGACGAATTCGGAACCCGATATGCTGAAGAAAGGGACGCCCGCCTCGCCGGCGACCGCCTTTGCGAGCAGCGTCTTGCCCGTGCCCGGAGGACCGACGAGCAGCGCGCCGCGCGGCAGCTTGGCCCCGATCTCCTCATAGCGCTGCGGGTTCTCCAAGAAGTCGACGACCTCCTTCAGGGACTCCTTCGCCTCCTCCTGCCCGGCGACATCCTTGAACGTAACCCCTACGTCCTTGCTGGCGACGATGCGCGCGCCGGACTTGCCGAGGCCGCCGCCGCCGAGACCTCCGAACCCGCCGGAAAAATCCATCGAGGGGTTATCGTCGCCCATGGCCTTCTTCATGCGACGGTTGAGCCACCAGCCGAGCAGCACGAAGATGATCAGCGGGCCGAAGACCGTGATCAGATAATAGACCCACAGGCCCGAATCGCGATCGGGCACCACCGAGGTCAGGGCGGCACCGGCGTCGACGACGCGGTCGGTGAACCCGGAATCGTTCGGCATGCCGGTGGTCTTGTACGCGACGTCGTCGCCCTCGCCCTTCTTGGTCCACAGAATCTCGTACGAATCGGTGTTGTACTCGACCTTATCGACCTCCTTCTTGTCGAGCGCGTCGACGAGCGTCGTGTAATCGGTCTCCGTGATCTTCTGCTGGTAGCGCATGCTAGGGAACAGCACGTTGCTCAGCACGAGATACACAGCGAACGCGATCAGCACGTAGAGGATCATGTTCCTCCGGCGCTTGTTGTCGTTCATCTCCATCTTGGTCTCCACACGTGTCGATTGCTTGAAACTTGCTTTAGGGTACCCCGTTCCCCGTCAGATAAACCCGGAGCGTCCACGAAAGACCGTCGCGGAACCATGGGCCGCATCGTTCCGGTGCCCGCTATCGAACTGGCGATAACGCCACGAGATCGACGCAGCGCGCGAAAAGCAAGGGCGACGCCCCGGGATCACACGACGAGATCGAGCTTCTCGGCGCGGCGCTGCGCATGGGTGAGCCAGTGCCCGAAATGATGGTAGGCCACGAACAGCGTGGCGGTCAGTATCCACGTCACCGGATACACGAGCAGCATCGTCTCGAGCGTATGGTGTAAGGGCACCACGGCAAGCAGCCACCCCACGCGGAACATGACGGTGCCCACGACGGTGAGCAGCATGGGTCGAAGGCTCTCGCCGGAGCCGCGGATGGCTCCGGAGGTGTTGTCGACCACCGAGTAGAACAGGTAAAACGGAGCGATGAAGTGGATCATCTTCGACGTGAACCCAACCACGACGTCATCATCGATGAAGAAGCGGGCGAGCGGGTCGACGAAAGCGATCAGGAGCAGGGCCATGCCGCCGATAAGCGCGACGGTGATCATCAGGGAGGTATGGTATCCGCGTCGCATGCGCGCATAGTTGCGCGCGCCGAAGTTCTGCGCGGCGAACGTCGTCATCGCGACGCCGAGCGCCTCGGTCACCATCCAGACGATGCCGTCCAGGCGCGCCGCAAGGCCCCAGCCGGTGACGGCATCGGCGCCGAACGAGTTGACCGTGGACTGCACGATGATATTCGAGATCGAGTACAGGGACGACTGGATGGCGAGGGGCACCCCGGTCGAAAGCATGCTCCGGCAGATACGCCGATCGATTCCCAGCCTACGCAGCTCAAGCCGCCAGGGGCCCTCGGCCCGCATGAGGCGCAGAAGAACCATCGACGCGTTGACCGTGATGGTGAGCGCGGTCGCGATGCCGCAACCGAGCGCCTCCATGCGCAACGCGACAACGAAGACGAGGTCGAACAGCACGTTGAGCACGCATCCGCTCGCGATGATGAGGGCAGGCGCCCGGGTATCTCCGACGGCGCGCAGCAACGCGGTCCCCATATTGAGCACGAGCGAGCAGACCATCACACCGAAATAGCATCGCGAGTACGCAATGGCCTCCGCCAAGAGCTCGCTCGGCGTGCCCATGATTCTCAGGATCGCGGGTAGGAAGATGACGCCCGCGACCGAAATGGCGCCACCGAGCACAAGGGCTATCGTCATGGCGGTATGCACGGAGCGCGCGAGGCGCTCGTCATCGCGCTGACCGAAAAACTGCCCCGTGATGACGGCGCAGCCCGCACCGAGACCGACGCAGAACCCGATGGCGAGCTCGGACAGCGCAGAGGTGGACTGAATGCCGCCGAGGGCGATCTTTCCGCCGAACTGCCCGACGATAAACGTGTTTACGAGGTTGTACGCCTGCTGGAAGAACGAGGCGAAGAAGATCGGTATACACAACGACAGGAGCTGCCGCCAGATGACGCCCTCGGTGACGTCGATCGATCCGCTCTTCCCCTGACCCGCCATAGGCAACCCCAGCCCCTCGCAGCTTTCACACCAAGAAGGAGTCTACACCAGGCGCGCCGAGACGATGCGGGCAAGCTCGGCATGGCAGACGAGTCGCTTACGCGAACATGCCGGGCCGATAGGTGTAGCCGTTGTCGACATGGGGGCAGAGCTGCCAGAACGCGACGGCGCTCGCCGCCGCGACATTCAGCGAGTCGACACCGTGGGCCATGGGGATGCGGACGGTCCTGTCGCACCCGGCGATGGTCGCCGGCGAGAGACCGGATCCCTCCGTGCCCATGAAGAGCGCGAGCCTGTCGATCGCCTTCAGCGAGGGCTCGTCCAGGGAGACCGAGTCGTCGGCGAGCGCCATGGCGGCGCAGGTGAACCCGGCGCCGTGCAGCACCGCCAGCCCGTCATGGGGCCAGGAGGCGGCGTCGCGGCCGATCCGGCACCAGGGGACCTGGAAGACCGTGCCCATGCTGACGCGCACGGAGCGGCGGTACAACGGGTCGCAGCACGTCGGGCTGACCAGGATGCCGTCCACGTTGAGCGCCGCGGCGCTGCGAAAGATCGCTCCCACGTTGGTGTGGTCGACGATGCCTTCGAGGACGCAGACGCGGACGGGTCTCCCCGCGCCGCGCTCGATGAGCGCATCGAGGAATGCGGCCGGATCGGGCATGGGCGGGCGGTGAAACGCCGCGAGCGCCCCGCGCGTCACCTTGAACCCGCACAGCGTCTCCATGAGGTCCATGGGGGCGACGAACACCGGGATGTCGAGTCCGGGGTTCGCGGCTGAAACCTCCCGAAGGAGCGGGAGTAGCTGATCGAGCCAGCGCTCCCCCAGCAGGAAGCTCTCGGGAACCAGACCCGCACGGACCGCACGCTCGATGACCTTCGCGCTCTCGGCGATGAAGATCCCGCGCTCGGGCTCGAGCACGCAGCGGAGCTCGCGTTCGGTCAGGCGGGTATATGCGTACAGGCGGGGGTCGTCGAGCGAGTCGATCCGCAGGACGGAGGGCTCGTGGCTACTCATCGCTGTCCTCAGCGGAACCCTTGGAGCCCGCACGGGGCCCGACGATCTTCTTGACGGTCCGCTTGACGTCGGCGAGCAGCCCGCCTGCAGGGTGCGCCGCCGCCCAGGCCGCACGCCTCTTGTACTGCTCGTGCTGCTCGAGGAAGATGTCCTCGTACTCATCCATGAGGCGCTGGTAATGGTCGACGGCTCCCTGGATCTCCTCGTCCGTCGGGTGCCCCTTCTGGACGCCGCCCATGAGCTTGTACGGGCCCCAGGTGTCGAACCCGAGGCATCCGTACGACGTGATGAAGTTCGCGCGCTGCATGCGGCAGAGGGCATCGATGTCCTTGCCGTACCATTTGTCCTGGCCGCCGTAGGTCATGAGCGCGAAGACCTGCTGGCCCTCGTGCAGCACGTTGGAGAGAACCCGCGAGAGGTCGGCGTCGATCTTGCCGTAATAGATGCCGGATGCGACCCCGACGAGCGGATAGTCGGATAGGTCGGGATACTCGTTCTTCCCGAGCGTCGCCACGTCGATGGACTCGACCTCGGGAAACGCGGCGGTGACCGCGTCCACGAGCTTCTTCGTGTTCCCGTGGTGCTTGGAACGGTACAGAATCATGGTCTTCATGCAGATGCCCTTCATGCGTGCCGGGGACGCCCGGCCCCTCGCGCCCTAGCGGGCGGGGATGATCTCGATGTAGAACCCGTCCGGGTCGGTGATGAAGTAGATGCCCATGGAGGGGTTCTCCTTGGCGATGCAGCCCATGGAGGCATGCAGATCGTGCGCAGCCTCCATGTCGTCGACGGCGAATGCGAGGTGGATGTCGCGGCCGCCCTGGTTGTACGGCTCGGTCCGCCCCTCGTTCCATGTCAGCTCGAGCTGATGAGGGCTTACGCCGTCACCCAGGAAGACGAGCTTCCAAGAGCCGTCTTCGGGCCCCTTCTCCCGCACGGGGACCAGACCGAGCGCCTTCTCGTAAAACGCGAGCGAGGCTTCGAGGTCAAGTACGTGAATCTCGGTGTGCGCCATGGTGAACTGCATGGTATGTCCTTCCTGGTTGCAGATTATATGTCCCTCGTCCAGTCGTGCGCCCTCGGCGTCCCGCAGGCAGCCTAGAGCAGCTCGGACGCGACGATGGCGATATCGGAGGCGGTATCCAGGAACTTGAGCAGCCCCGGGCGGACATCGTCGCGTTCGCGGCCGGACCGTCGATATGTCACGAACTCGTAGCGAAGACCGGCGTCGCCCTGGCCCTCGCCCACGACGCACTCGCCTTGCCGATCGACGGCGAGCCAATCCGGGTCCTCGTCGAGGTTGGGAAAGAAGGTGTCGACAGCATGCGTCACGTGGTTGTGCGTGACCTCCGCCTCGACGCAATGCGGCAGGAGCTGCCGATAGACCGCTCCCCCGCCGATCACCCAGGCGACGTCCTCGTCGCAGACGGCGGCGAGCGCCTCGTCTATCGAATGGACGGTCTCGATCCCTTCGCGGGAGAACGACGCGTCGCTCGTGAGGACGATATTCCGGCGGTCCTTCAGCGGCTTCCCGCCGGGGAAGCTCTCGAGCGTCTTGCGACCCATGATGACGGGGTGCCCCTTGGTGCATGCGACGAAATGGCGCATGTCGGCGCGGTTGGAAACCACCATGTCGCCATCGCGCCCGATACCCCAGTCGTCGCAGACCGCGACGATCGCTTTCAATGTGCACGTCAACGCAACCACCTACACCGCGATAGGGATGTTCTTGACCTGGGGGCCGTGCTCGTATCCCTCGACGACGAGGTCGTCGGTCGTGAAATCGTAGAAATTGGTGACTTCGGGGTTAAGGGAGACCCTGGGCGCCGGGAACTGGGGCCGCTCGATGAGCTCGCGCACGATGTCGACATGGCGGTCGTAGATGTGCGCGTCGACGATCACGTGCAGTAGCTCACCGGCGACCATATCGCAGTGGCGGGCGACCATCATGAGCAGGATCGCATACTGGCAGACGTTCCAGTTGTTCGCCGCGAGGATGTCCTGGCTCCGCTGCATGAGCACCATGTTGAGGACGGGCTTATCGCACCCGGGTTCCGCGGTCACGTTGTACGTGACCGAATAGGCGCATGGATACAGGTGCATCTCGCAGAGGTCGGAGAACGTGTACATGTTCGTCATGATGCGACGCGAGTACGGCGTGTGGGTGAGGTCGAACAGCACGCGGTCCATCTGGTCGAAGTCGCCCTCCTTGTAGTGCGACTTCTGCGCGATCTGGTATCCGTAGGCCTTCCCGATGGACCCCGACTCATCGGCCCACTGGTCCCAGATATGGCTCTTGAGGTCGTTGATGTTGTTCGACTTCTTCTGGTATATCCAAAGGATCTCGTCCATGGCGGACTTGAGGGCCGTGCGGCGAAGCGTCAGCGCGGGAAACTCCTCCCGAAGGTCGTAGCGGTTGGTGACTCCGAAGCCCTTGATGGTGTAGGCGGGGATGCCGTCCTCCCAATGAGGACGGACGAGCTCCCCCTCAGTCGTGGTGCCGTGGTCGAGGATGCCGCGGCACATAGACACGAACAGCTCGTCTGCCTTGCTCATGCGCGCTCCTTGCCTAGATAGGTGTATCGAGGACCCATTGTACGGCACGGGGCGCGACAGGAGGCTCCCACTCGGGCGATTCAGGAACGCTCCACCGCGGCCTCCCGCCCCGCCTCCCCTTGCGGCTCGACGCCCCACGATGAGACCGCCTCGATGAGCGCAGACGAGATGAAGACCGTCACCAGCGAGAACGCGATGCGCGTCAGCGGGATGTAGCTCAGGGAGAGAAAGAGGACGGTGACGTCCGAGATGAGGTAGCAGGCGCTCAGGCGCCACCCGCTCAGGCGCTCGATGGAGAGCGCGAGGGCGTCGTCACCGCCCGACGAGGCCCCTTGGCGGACGATGACGCCCACCCCTAAGCCCACGAACGCCCCACCGAGCACGGCGGCCGTCAGCGGATGGGCCGTGAGGTCGGGGAGCATGTAGGGAAGGTGCTCCCACAGGGAATAGAACGCCGACACGATGGCGGAGCACACGAGCGACCACCCGAGAAACGCGCCGCCGAGCACGCGGAACGCGAGCGCGTAGCAGGCGATGTCGACGAGCGGGGCGGCGATCGAGGCGGGAATCCCGAACCAGTGGCCAGCGAGCAGCAGGGCGCCGATCGCGCCGCCCTCGGTGATGCCCACCACCTGATGGATGTTGTGGATGCCGAACGTGGCGACGCCGGCGCCAACGGCTATGACCGCAACGCGCCTGCCTGCGCCGAGGCTCCAAGAGCGGAGTTTGCAGACGAGACGACCCATGATGCACGCTTCCTTTCCAACGCTCCTTTTGCTCGTCATCTACGCTAAACTCTAGTACCGTACCAGGGTCAAGCGCCTTTGATGGAGAGATGGTGACGATGAGCGAACGGCCGAAGCGAAGCTATCGAATCGGGGAGATCGCGAAGCTTTTCGGTATCGGGATAGATTCGCTGCGGTATTACGAGCGCATCGGGATCTTGAGCCCGCGGCGCGAGGTCAACGGCTACCGGACCTACGCGCTCGAGGACATGTGCCGTATCGCGCTCATCAAGGAGCTCCGCCGGCTCGACGTCCCCATGCAGCAGATCAAGGACTACGTCGACGACCAGACGGTCGAGGGCACGGTGCGCCTGATCGGGCGCGAGATCGAGCTCGTGGACCAGCGCATCGAGGAGCTTCAGGAGCGAAAGCGGACGATGCGCGAGCGGCTCGAGGGCATCGAGCGTGCGCAGGCGCAAAAGACGGGTGGGTTCTCGCTCGTGCACCATCCGGCCCGACGGTGCGTGGAGCTCGCCGCGCGCCTCGAGCGAGACGAGGAGATGGACTTCGCGATCCAGCGGCTTCACAAGCGGCATGAAGACGAGATCCCCCACCTGGGCACCCTCGCCATCGGGGCTTTCCTGTCCACCGAGGACCTGTGCTCCGGAAAGACGAACATCTACGAAGCGGTCTTCTTCGTCCTACCCGACGACGCCGTGGCATGCGATTTCGAGCTGTCGGCGGGCCCCTATCTCACCTACTGGTATAGAGGCAGCTATCAGCAGAACGGCACCATCCTGAACCGCATGCTCCGCTATGCCGACGAGCATGCCCTGAACGTCGTCGGCGACCCCTTCGAGATCTACGCGGTGGACAACCGCGACACGTCGGTCGAGGAGGAGTTCCTCACCAGGGTCGAACTGCCCGTTGCGCTTCCCTGTCGCGCGGGCTCAAAATAAGCGGCGCCCGGCCGCACGAGGCTGGCCGGGCGCCGCGGCGCATCGCAGTCTGCGTCGACGGGACGGACGCTATTTGCGCATCTGGCGCTCCATCTCGCGCAGCATGTCCATCTCGGACCCCCCGAAGGGGTTCGCGCCCCCCATGCCGGGCATACCGCCCATGCCGGGCATGTTGCCGAGGCCGGGGATTCCGGGCATGCGGCCCTTCTTCCCCTTCTTGCCCTTCTTGCCCGCAGCGGCCTGCTGCTGCATCGAGCGCATCTTCCCCATCACCTTGTTCATCTCTCCCCACTGCTTCATGAGGAGGTTGACGTCGGCCGGCGTGGTGCCCGAACCGCGAGCGATGCGAGCGCGGCGCTGGCCGTTGATGATCGACGGGCGGGCGCGCTCCTCGGCGGTCATGGAGTTGATCATGGCTTCGCAGCGATCGAAGACGCCCTCGTCGAGGTTGTCGAGGTTGCCCATCTGGCGCGTGACCCGGCTTCCGAGCATGCCGAGGATGCCCTTGGCGCCGCCCATCTTCTTGATCATGCGAAACTGGTCGAGCATGTCGTTCATGGTGAGGCCGTCGCGCAGCATGCGCTGGGCTGCCTCGATCTGCTCGGCGTCGGCGGCCTCCTGGGCCTTCTCGATGATGCCGACGACGTCGCCCATGCCGAGGATGCGCTTGGCCATGCGCTCGGGATCGAACGTCTCGAGCGAGTCGGGCTTCTCGCCCATCGAGACGAACTTGATGGGCTTGCCGGTGACCGCGCGGACCGAGAGCGCTCCGCCGCCGCGCGCGTCGCCGTCGAGCTTGGAGATGATGACGCCGTCGAACTCGGTGCGCTCGGCGAACGTGGAGACGACGTTCACGATGTCCTGGCCCGTCATGGCGTCGACGACCATGAGCACCTGGTCGGGCTTGACCGCGCGCTTGATGTCGACGGCCTCCTGCATCATCTGCTCATCGATCTGGAGTCGGCCGGCGGTATCGACGATGACCACGTCGCGCAGGTTGTCGACGGCCTCCCGGATGGCGCCGCGGGCGATCTCGACGGGATGGGCGCCGTCGCCGCGAAAGACCGGGACGCCGATCTCGCCGCCGAGCGTGGCGAGCTGGTCGGCAGCGGCGGGGCGGTACACGTCGCATGCGGCGAGCATCGGGCTTCTGCCCTGCTTCTTGAGCATGTACGCGAGCTTCGCCGCGGCGGTCGTCTTACCCGAGCCCTGGAGGCCGACGAGCATGATGACGTTGGGGATGCGGCTGGAGAAGACGAGCTTGCTCTCGCTCGCGCCGAGCAGGGAGATGAGCTCGTCCAGCACGATCTTGACGACGTTTTGCGCAGGGGTCAGGGAGTCCATGACCTCGGCGGTGAGGCAGCGCTCCTTCGTCTTGGCGACGAAATCCTTGACGACCTTGAAGTTGACGTCGGCCTCCAGCAGCGCCATGCGGATATCGCGCATCGCGCTCGTGATGTCGGCCTCGGTGAGCTTGCCCTTCCCGCGCAGGCGGTCGAAGGTATCGTTGAGCCGATCGGACAGGGATCCGAAAGCTGCCATGTGAACTCTCCTTTATTCATGAAGGCGCGCGCCGGGACGAAGCCGGCGCGGCCGGGTGTGCTGGTGACGTCCTGAGGGGACGGGCCCTATTCGCCCACGAGGGCGCGGGCGAAGTCCTCGGGATCGAAGGCCTGGAGGTCATCGACCTGCTCGCCCACCCCGATGCGCAGGATCGGGAGCTTGAGCCGGCTCGCCACCGCGAGCGCGATGCCGCCTTTCGCCGTGCCGTCGAGCTTGGTCATGATGATGCCGTCGAGACCGAGCGCGTCGTTGAACTCGAGCGCCTGGCTGAGGCCGTTCTGGCCCGTGCCGGCATCGATGACGAGCACGACGTGGACCGCCATGGGGCCCGCCTGCATCTGGGCGGCGCGCTTGCGCGTGACGTTCACGACCTTGGCGAGCTCGCGCATGAGGTCGGCGGACGTATGCAGGCGCCCAGCCGTATCGATCAGGACGAGGTCGCTTCCCGCCCGGTCGGCTTCGTCCAGGACGTCGTAGCAAACGCTCGCGGGGTCGGCCCCGCGCTCGCGCTTGATCACGGGCACACCGGCGCGGGATCCCCACACGTCGAGCTGCTCGATGGCGGCGGCGCGGAAGGTGTCCGCGCTGCCGATCACCACGCGCTTGCCGCGGTGCGCCATGTCGCTCGCGATCTTGCCGACCGTGGTGGTCTTGCCGGCGCCGTTGATGCCGACGAAGAGCACGCAGCTGGGGGTGTCGCAGAAGAAGTCTGAGCCGGGCTCGACGAACTCCTGTGCCAGTCGGGCCGCGAGCGCACGGCGGAGCTGCGGGGCGGTCGTCAGGTTCTTGCGGGCGGCCTCGTCGCGGAGGTCGTCCGTGACCGAGCAGGCGATGTCGGCGCCCATGTCTCCCATGACGAGCGTGTCCTCGAGGTCCTCCCAGAAATCCTCATCGACGTCGCCGCCGAAGTAGAAGACCTCGTTCAGGGCCTCGCGGCTGCGCTCCAGCCCGCGCTTGAGGGAAACGAACAGACCCATTATGCATTCACGACCTTTCCGGTTTCGCGGTCCAAGCGCTGGCTGACGACGCGGCTGACGCCGTCGGCCTGCATGGACACGCCGTAGAGCACGTCGGCGTCCTCCATGGTGCGCCGCTGGTGCGAGATGACTAGGAGCTGCGTGCTGCGACGCAGGACGTCGATTGCGCCGATCAGCTTCGAGAGGTTGGAGTCGTCGAGTGCGGCCTCGACCTCGTCGAGCACGTAGAACGGCACGGTACGGGTACGGTACACGGCAAACAGAAGCGCGAGCGCCGTGAGGCTCTTCTCGCCGCCGCTCATGAGCATCATCTTGGTGATGCGCTTGCCGCGGGGCTGGGCGACGACCTCGATCCCGGTATCGGCGGGATGGTCGGGATCGGTCATCTCCAAGTGGGCCGAGCCGCCGGGGAACAGCATCTCGAACACCTCCCGGAAGTTGGCGTCCACCTTCTGGAAGGTCGAGATGAAGGATGCGCGCATCTTTCGGTCGATCGCCGCGGTGATCTTCGTCAGCGCGGCGCGAGCGCCCTCGAGGTCGGCGAGCTGAGCTGAGATATAGTCTGCCCGCTCACGCAACCGCTCGTACTCCTCGAACGCCACCTGGTTCACGGGACCAAGGTTGTTGATCTTGCGAACAAGCTCGGAGAGCTCGCGCTCGCAGGCGGCGCGGTCCGAAGGGGCCGGAAGGGCCAACGCCTCCTCAAGCACGGTGGTTCCGTCGGCAGTGATGGCCGAGACGGCATTTTCCACCTGCACCTCGAGCTTGCCGCGCTCGACTTTCGCCTCGTTCACCGCGGCGGCGGCGCACTCGACCTCCCGCCTGGCGGATTCGACCTGGCCACGGGCGTCTTCGATGGTCCGCTTGAGCGAAGCGGAGTCGGCCTCCTCGATCGACGCCTGGTCGCGCAGGCGCGCAGCCCAATCCATGGCGCGCTCCGAGAGCGCCTGGTACCGATCGTGCAAGGGATCGACCCGAAGGCGCAGCACCTCGAGCGAACGGGCGGCCTGACTCGTCGCGCGGATGCGGCGGTCGAGGCCCTCGAGCCGGCGCTCGAGCTCGGGGGCGCGAGCGGAGAGACTGCGGATGCGTTCGGCGGCCTGCGCCAGGCGAACCTTCGCGTCGCTCAGCTTGCCCGCAGCCTCCGCATCCTGGACGCGGACGCGCTCGAGCTCGTCGTTCACCTCGTCGACCTTGCGGGAGATGCGCTCGACCTCGGCCGACGCCGCATCCCGGGCGCTCGCCAACTCCTCGAGCTGGGGCTGCGCGTCCCGGACGGACTCGGCAGCCTGGGAGCGACGGCGCGCGACCTGGGTGCGCTCGGCCTGGGCCTTCGAAAGGCTCTGCTCGAGACGCCCGATCTCGGACAGCAGCGAGCGGCGCTCGCCCTCAAGGCGCGCGATCTCTCCGGCGGCCTCAGAATCCTTGGCCCGAGCGTCCGCGAGCGCGGCAGCGGCCTCCTCCGCGCGCTGGGCAGCGGTGTCGAACAGGCACGAGAGCTCAGGCTCGAGCTCCTCGAGCTCGCGGATGCGGCGCTTGCGCTCAAGGACGCCGTCGGCGGCATCGCCCAAGCTGCCGATGCGGACCGTGGGCCCCGCCACCCGGGCGCCATCGGGCGTGACGTAGACGACGCCGGGGAACCTGGGGGCGGCGACGGCGTCGCCTACGGAATCGACGACGTACACGCCTCCGAGCAGTGCCGCGACGGCCTGCGCATACCCGTCGCGCACGCGCAGGCGCTCCACGAGCCGATACCCCGCGGCGGGAACCTCGGGGGAACGCTCGGAGGAGCAGGACAGGAGCAGCGCCTGCCCGGTGGCGTCGAGACCCTGGGCGTAGGCTCCGAGCCGGGCCAGCTCCTCGTCGCCCGCGACGAGGAGGGCGTCGATATCGGCGCCGAGCAGATGCTCCACGAGGGACTCGAGCTCGGATGGCGCCTCGATGACGTCGCCGAGGCGCGCGAGGACGTCCTCGGCGCGGCCGCGCGAAATCTGGGCGGCGAGCGGCGAGGCGTCGGCGGCGCGCTCGTCGAGGCGCTCGAGGCTGGAAAGCTCGCTGCGAACATCCGACAGCCTCCCGCGCGCCTCGCCCTCCTGGGCGCGGCGGGCATCCTGGGCGTCGCGCGCGGCCTTGATGGCCTCCTGCATGTCATCGCGTTGGGCGCGCGCGTCGGCGAGCAGCTCCTCGACCTCGTCGGCGCGGTCGCGACGGCTCTCGAGGGACGCCGCGACCTCTTCCGCCTGAGCGTCTATCTGCTCGAGCCGGGAGGCGTACATGGAGTCCTCGAGCTCGGCGTTCGACAAGGCCTCCTTGACCTTCACGTAGTCGAGCGCGCAAGAATCGGCAACCGAGCGCTGCTCCCGCATGTCCCGCGTGAGCGCCCGCAGCTGCTCATCCAAGTCGACGCGCCGGGCATGGAGATCGTCGCTCGCCGGCTCCGCCTTCTCAACGTCCGCGCGGGCGACCTCGGCGGCGGCGCGCGCGTCGTCCAATCGGGCTCGCAGGTCGTCGAGCTCCTCGACGACGCGGCGGCGCTGATGCTCCGACCCCGACAGCGTTCCCCGCATCTCGGAGAGGCGCGCGACCATGTTGCGCCCCTTCTCCTCGAGCAGGCGCATATCCGAGCCGATGCGGCCGACGACATCCTGCATATGGCGGCGCTGCTCGCCCAGGTCTCCGACGAACAGGCCTTTTTCCTCAAGCATGACCTGGAGCTTCTCGAGTTCGCGCTCCTTCTCGGACAACCGGTACCGCGCGAGCTCCGAGCCCGCCTCGGCCTCCTTGCCGCGGATCTCGAGGTCGGACCACGCCGCCTGGAGGCGCCTCAGCTCGTCGACGGCGAGGATCTGGGTCAACTCGTTGGCGCGGGCCGTGAGCTCGCGATGCTTGCGAGCGCGGTCGACCTGGCGCTCGAGAGGGCGAAGCTGGCGGGCTATCTCGCGATTGATGTCGCGAGCTCGCGTGAGATGCTCGTCCATGGACGCGATCTTGCGCAGGGCGCGCTCCTTGCGGCGCTTGTGCTTGGAGATTCCCGCGGCCTCCTCGATGAGGCTGCGCCGCTCCTCGGGCCGGCTCTGGAGGATCGCGTCGAGCTTGCCCTGGGAGATGATCGAATGCGTGTCCTTGCCCATGCCTGAATCGTGCAGGATGTCCTGGATGTCCATGAGCCTGCACGGGCTCGAGTTGATGAGGTACTCGCTCTCCCCCGATCGGTACATTCGCCGGGTGATGGCCACTTCGTTGAAATCGACGGGCAGGACGTGGTCCGAGTTGTCGAGCACGAGCGTGACCTCGGCAACACCCACGGGCTTGCGGGCGGAAGAGCCGGAAAAGATGACGTCCTCCATGGCCTGACCGCGCAGCTGCTTCGCAGACTGCTCACCGAGCACCCAGAGGATGGCGTCGGAGACGTTCGACTTGCCCGAGCCGTTCGGCCCCACGATGACCGTGAGACCGGGCTCGAACGTCATATGGGCGCGGTCCGCGAAGGACTTGAAGCCTTTGAGGGTGAGGGACTTGAGGTACACGGCTGGCTCCTTGGCTACTTGAGCTTCCGCTTGAGGACGACGCCGTTGTGCGTATAGCCCATGCGCTCAAGCGCATCGAGCGCGGCGGCCGCCTCGGCCTCTTTTTTAGAGGACCCGCTTCCCCGGCCCCGTCGCACGCCGTCGACGAGCGTGACCGCCGTGAACGTCGGCTCATGGGCGGGACCGGTCGTGTCGACGAGCTTGTAGGCGGGTGCCTCCATGTGGTCGCGCTGGACGCATTCCTGGAGGTAGGACTTGGGGTTCGTGGGATGCTCCGCGCGCTCGGTCGCAAGATGGGGCTTGAGCGTACGCAGGACGAACGCTTCGGCGGCGTCCCAGCCGGCATCGAGATAGAGCGCGCCCACAAGCGACTCGTACACGTTCTCGAGCGCCGAATGCAGGCCTCGTGCACCGGTCCCCATCTCGGAGGAGCCGAAGATGATGCATTTGTCGATCCCGAGCTCGAGGCCGACGTCGGACAGGGTCATGCCCGAGACGAGCGAGACCTTGAGGCGGGTGAGCTTGCCCTCATCGAACTGGGGATAGGACCTGAACAAAGACAGCGCGACGATGGACCCGAGGATGGAATCGCCCAGGAACTCGAGGCGCTCGTACGAGGCCGAGACAGGCTGGCCCTCGACGGCGGAGGGATGCGTGATGGCGGAGCGGAGCAGCGAGTGGTCTGAGAACTCGTGGCCGCAGATCGCCTCTGCGCGGGAAAGCTTATCGGACAGGGCCACGCCTTACGCCTCCAGGGCGGCAGCGAGGGCGTTGACGGCGTCGGCCACGGAATTGATCGACTCGAGCTGGTCGTCGGGAAGCTCGAGGTCGAACTCATCCTCCATGGCGGTCACGAGCTGCAAGCGGTCAAGGGAATCGGCGTCGAGGGTGTCGAACGTCGTCTCCTCGGTCACATCCTCCGCAGCGACACCGAGGACGTCGGACGCAATCTCGCATACCTTGTTGAAGATATCGGCACGCTCCATGGCGGCGCTCCTTTCAATCATCGCGGACCCGTGCGTCCGCGCCATACGCTTGAAGATTTTACCCTATGGATGCGGCGCGGGCATCAGCGGACGATGTTGTCCATCGAGGCCGCAAGCATCTCGACCAGGTTGCTCCGAGCCGCCTCGGCGGCGGCCAGCGTGCCGTTCTTCACCGCTTCGGCCGACGTTGCCCCGTGACCGATGAGCACGACGCCCCGAAGGCCGAGGAGGACGGCACCGCCCCGGGCATCACCGGAGAGCTTTGCCTTGAGCTCGCGCAAGCGCCCGCGCAGGATGAGCGCGGCGAGCTTGGAGGCAGGACCGCATGACAGCATGCCCTTGAGCTCAGCCATGAGGAACTTCGCGGCGCCCTCCGTGGATTTGAGCGCGATGTTGCCCGAAAAGCCGTCGGCTACGACCACATCGAAGGCCCCCGACGTGAGGTCGCCGCCCTCGCAGTTGCCGACGAATCCGGGAACCGACTGCCGCATGGGCTCGAAGCATGACTTGGTGAAGTGAGACCCCTTCGAATCCTCGGTGCCGTTGGAGAGCAGGCCGACGCGGGGCGCCGCGATGCCGAGGACGATCCGCGCGTAGGTGGATCCCATCTGGGCGAAGCGGACCATGTCGCCGGGCTCGACATCGGGGTTGGCCCCCATGTCGCACAGGACGGTCTCGCCGCCGAGCCGATTGGGCAGCGCGTTGACGATGCAAGGGCGGATGGGGCGGCGCTCTCCGTCCTCTTCATATTTGAACGGGGTGACGTAGGCCGTGGCCGCAGCGGTGACGGCGCCGGTGGCGCCGGCGGAAAAGAACCCGTCCGCGTTGCCGCGCTTGACGGCACGGCACCCGATGACGATAGAGGATTTGCGCTTACGCATGACCGCCGTGATGGGGTCGTCCTCCATCGTGATGACATCGGGAGCGACCAGGGGCTCGACGCGATCACGCTCGGCGGCGAAGGGGCACACGACCTCTTCGGGGCCCACGGCCAGGACGATGAGGTCCGGATCGGCGGAAATCGCCGCATCGATGCCGGCGAGCACCACCTCGGCCGGCTCGTCGCCGCCCATGACGTCGACGCAGATCGTTACGTGCTTCATGAGGGTCTCCCCCATCCATAGAAAAATGGCCGACTCCTCGAGCCGGCCATGCGGTTGCTTGTCGGGCGCGCTCGCACGCGGACAGGCGGTCTTACAAACGGGAAGCTCTACGCTACTCGGTGACGATGACCTCGCGGTCCTTATAGAAACCGCAGTTGCCGCACACGTGGTGCGGGAGCTTGACGGCACCGCAACGCGGGCACACGGAACGGGCGGGGGCGTCGATCTTCATGTTGGCGGAACGACGGGTGTGGACGGCGCCGCGGCCCTTCTTCTGCTTAGGTACTGGCATGATGACCTTCCTTACAAGAACTATCTATCTGGTGCGATATGCGCAAGTAGCGATATTAGCACAGTTAACGCACATGTACAGACCTATTTAATCTCCACAAGGCTTAACCACAAGATGCGGCCGCATGGGACGCAAGGGGCTTAACAGGGCACGACCTGGAGCTCATGGGTGCTCTTCGTGAAGGGCTCATAGCCATCCGGGGTGACGACGCCGAAGTCCTCGAGGCGGACGCCGCCGACACCGGGCAGGTAGACGCCGGGCTCCACCGTGATGACGGCACCGGCCTCGACGGTGTTGCTCGTGCGGCCGAAGACGGGGCGCTCGTGGATATCGATGCCGACGCCGTGGCCCAGGCCGTGATCATAATAGGCGCCATACCCGGCATCTCCGATGATCTTACGGGAAAGCATGTGGATGTCGTGCCCGTCAACGCCCGCATGGATCGCCTTGACGCACTCCTCGTGCGTATGGCGGACGAGGTCGTAGAGGGCGCGCTGCTCGTCGGTGGGCTCGCCCATGACGACCGTGCGGGTCATGTCGCTGCGGTAGTCGCAGAAGGACGCGCCGTAATCCATGAGGACGAAGTCGCCCTTCTCGATGACCCGGTCGCTCGGTATCGCATGCGGGTTGGCCGTATTGGGCCCGGAGGCGACGATGGAGCCGAAGGCGAGGCCGTCGGCGCCGTGCTCGAACATGAAGTTCTCGAGTTCGGTCCGCGCCTGCTTCTCGGTCATGCCCGGACGCAAGACGCCCAGCATGTGCTGGAAGGCGGCGTCGGTGATCTCCTGCGCGCGCCGCATGAGCTCGATCTCCTCGGCATCCTTGACGGCGCGCATGATCTGCAGGTCCTCATGCATGAGCGGCAGCGCGACGCTCACGGACAGGTCCTCGAGGGCGCGCTCGAGGGCGCGGAAGAACCCGATCTGCATGTCGTCCTCGACCGCCATCACGCGGCAGCGCGCATCGCGGGCTCTGGCGGCGACCCAGCCCGGGATATCGTGGCCGTCCATATCGACCTTCCAGGGGTGGCCCGACGGAAGGTTCTCCTCGAAGGAGTTGAAGTACCTCGAGTCGGTGTGGAGAAAGCAGGCGTCACGGGTGATGACGGCAGCATGGGGATACTCCCCGGTGTAATCGAACACGCCCTTAGCGCCAGTCAGCCAGCGGAGGTTCGCCTCGTCGCGAACGACCACGGCGTCGTAGCCGCGCTCATCCATCAACGAGCGAACGCGTGCGATGCGGCCGGCGGGGCCGGTGAGATCTTGGGTCATGGCTCTTCCTTTCTATTCGCCATACGGCCTACAGCATATCCCAATCACGCCCTGCGGGCGGCGACGAATGCGGCGGCATGGCGCTCGAGGACATCATCGTCGACCGTGGTGAGCCTGACC
Organism: Collinsella phocaeensis; assembly: GCF_900119895.1. Lineage (GTDB taxonomy): Bacteria > Actinomycetota > Coriobacteriia > Coriobacteriales > Coriobacteriaceae > Collinsella > Collinsella phocaeensis. The sequence continues at coordinate 1,207,814 of NZ_FQLR01000004.1, forward strand.
GTGCCGGGAAACTTGGGCAACGGCAGCATGAAGCGGTTCGAGCTGCGGAACCGCTCGGCGCGAAGCGCCCCGACAAGATCGTCGGGCTCGAAGTCGAACGTGAGCTCGCCGATGCCGAGCGCCTCGAAGGCATCGTCCTGGTCGAAGATGACCTCGGGGTCGAGACCGAACGCATCGTGGGCGACGCGCGCCTCGAAGCGCATGCCCTCTGCGACGCACAGATACCAGGGGGCCTCGGGCCCCATGAGCCCCTTCAGGGCGGCGGCGGTCGTGAGGCCGAAGGCGAGGGCGCTGCGCGCCGACGGGCTCGAGGATTTGATCGATCCCGAGCGCGAGGTCTGACACATGCAGAGCAGGTCGATCAGGGCGATGGGGTCGCCCTCGAGCATCCGATCGATGTTCTCGGCGAGCTTGTCCCACACGCGACGGCTCTCGGACAGGGCGCTGCGCACGATGACGGTGTACCCGAGCCCGAGCTGCTCGACGTCTCCGTCGGCGACGAGGTCGAGATCGCACGCGACCATGTCGACGCGGGGCTGGATGCTCACGCACCCCGGAGCCTCTCCGCACGAGAGGGGCACCATGCCCGTCGCGAGCGAAGCCATGCCGTCGAGCGAGGTGGGGACCAAGACGCACGCGGTGCCAGCGCACCACGAGCGGGAGCACCAGATGGCAAGGGAGCACGCGGCGGTCTGGCCGACCCCGAGGATGAGGTCATCGGAGGTGATGCCGGCAGAAGACAGATCCCGCATGGCGGCGAGCGCAGCGTCCATAGACGGGTCGTCGGACTCCGTCAGCGTGATCGAGAACCCGGCGTCGGCGAGCGCGCGGCGAACCGCCACGCGGACGCGCGCATCGGTACCCGGCGACACGATCGCATGCGCGCGCTTAGGAGAGCCCACCACGTTCTTGAGAATACGGGGGAGTTCGTCGAGCAGGCCCGACCCCAAGCGGAAATCGGTGCAGGTGCTTCCGAAGTTGACGAGTTGGCGACGAATGGTCATAGCAATCCACGCTCCAACAATATCTCGGCACAGGTATAGGACACCTCGGTAAACGAACGGCCGCGAATGTCGACGGTGATGTCGGCGGCGGCGCGGTACAGAGGACGGCGATGCTCGTAGAGCCGAGCGGCATGGCGCTTCGAGCGAAAATCGGGACGCGTGTCGGCACGGCGAATCTGGCGCAGGGAGTCATCGAAATCCCCATCGAGGTAGACGCACCAGCCCATCTCGTGCATGAGCTCGATGTTCTGCGGCATCTCGACGATTCCCCCGCCGCAGGAGACGAGCAGGCTGCGCTCCCCCATGAGAGAGCGGAGCGCCTCGGTCTCAAGCTCCCTGAAGGCGGGCTCGCCTTCGCGCTGGAAGATCTTGGTGACGCTCATGCCCTTCTCTCGCTCCACCATGCGATCGGTGTCGACGAAAGGGCGACGGAACATGCGTCCCAGGTTGCGCGCGAGCGTCGACTTGCCGGCACCGAGAAACCCGATGAAGAAGATATGGTCGCAGCCGCGTTTGATCGACGAGGCCATAGACGCTACTCCTCGCAGGGCAGGCCGCGGAGCGCGCGGCGCTCGAAGATCCGGAAGATCTGCGTGTACCAGAGGTCCACCGTCGTCTGCGGCTTCACGAGCACGGTGTCCACGCCCGCCAGGTTGCCTCCCCAGACATCCGTGTAGAGCTGGTCTCCGATCATGACGGACTCGTGCGCGCGCGCACCGAGCCTCCGCATGCCCGCACGTATGGCAAACGGAAGCGGCTTGCAGGCGAACAGGATGAAGTCCATCCCGAGTTCGCGCGCAGAGCGCTCGACCTGATCCTTATGCCAGTTGTTGGACACCATGATGAGCTCGAAGCCGAGCGTGCGCGCCCGGTCGAGCCATGCCAAGACGGCATCGGGCGCGCAGGAGCGGTCGCGCGGAACGAGCGTATTGTCCCGATCGAGCAGGATCGCGCGCTTGCCGCGCACCCAGAGCTCGTCGAGGTCGATGCGCTCGACGCACGAGACGTAGCGTGTCGGTGAGAAAAAACTCATGAAAGGGACTCCGAATACTCCTGACTGAACTGCTCGAACTCCTCGTAATCAGCGGTGAACCGGTGGCTTCCGTCACCGGCGGCGGAGGCGACGTAGTAGAGGTAATCGGTCTGCGCCGGGGCAAGGGCGGCCTCGATCGCGGAGATCGAGGGGCTGCAGATGGGCCCGGGCGTCAGGCCGAGATGCTCGTAGACGTTGTACGGCGAATCGATCTCGAGATCGGCGTAGGTGACCCCCTGATTGCCGCCGCCGCGCGCATAGACGATCGCGGCATCGATCTGCAACGGCATATCGAGGGCGAGGCGATTGCAGATGACGCTCGCCACGAGCGGGCGCTCGTCGGCCACGGCCGTCTCGCGCTCGATGAGCGACGCCATGGTCACGACCTGTTGGGCGGTCAGGCCCTGAGGCCTGGCATCGAGATCGAGCGAAGCGGTCTCGACCTCGAACTGATCAAGGCAGGCGCGAATGATCTGATCGACCGTGGGCGACTCGCCCAGGTTATAGGTCTTGGGGTACAGATACCCCTCAAGAGAATCCTCGTAGGCGCCCGAGAGGAACGGGTACTCGGCGGCGTAGGCGGAAGCCTTGGCCTGCGCAAGGAACTCGTCCGCGGGGATGCCGTAGGTCTCCTCGACGCGTTGAGCCGTCTGCGCGACCGTAAGCCCCTCTTGGATGGTGAGGGTCAACGTATCGGCGTTGGGGCCTTCCACGAGCTGACGGACAACGTCCTCGGGGTCCTGCAGGGTATACAGGATATAGGAACCGGGCTTGAGGGAAGACTCGGCGCCGAGCTTGGTGACAGCGGCATAGTAATCTTTGGGATTATCGATGACATGGTTCTCAGCAAGCAGGGAGGCGATGGCGTCTCCCGATGCGCCCTCGGGAATCGTGACCTCGACCTCGAGACCGGCCTCGGCGGAAGAGGAGGGAAACAAGAGACCCTTCACGACGGGGAACGCGAAGACCGCGACGGCGATGAGCGCGATGACGGCGACCGCGACGGCCGCGGGACCGGCGAGGGAGCGTCGCGAAGGGCGAGCTCGGCGAGAAGCCGAGGAGCTGTAGCTCGACCGAGTCGCCGCGGGGACCGGACGGGCGGCCCGATGGGCGCTCCCGGGCGCGCAATGGGCGCCGGATCTCGCGGAACGCGCAACGGGCCGGCGCTGCGCCTGCACGGAGTCATCACGAAAGCGGGTGCCGGCGGGACGGTCACCGGACCCCGTGGAGCGGCGGCTGAAACCGTCGTCTGGGCGGTTACTCACGGTCGTCGTCCTTTCTCGTACGGGCATCGAGCCACGCCTGCAAGAAAAGCGAGGCGGCGATCATATCGACCTTGCCGCGCATCTGGCGCTCCGACAACCCCTGCTCCCGCAGGATGCGCTTGGCCTCGGAGGAGGACAGGCGCTCGTCGACGAGCTCGAGCGGCAACTCGCAGCGCTCCGCGATGGAGCGCGCCTGGCTGACGACGCGCTCGGCCTGGGGGCCGTCCTCGCCGGCGAGCGTCCGAGGACGCCCGCACACGAGGACGTCGGGCTCATAGTCCTCGAGGACCATGCGGAAACTTCGCGCATGGGCGAGGACCTCATCGGCGGGCAGGACCTTCACCGGCATCGCTACGCGTCCGGCGCTATCGGACGCAGCGATGCCGATGCGGGTCTGCCCGATGTCAAGCGCAAGCGCGACCATGCCGGCCCCTAGAGGCCGAGCAGGGCTCGAGCGGCGTCAAGGGCCGCAGGGATGCCGGATGCATCCTTGCCGCCGGCCTGGGCCATGGTGGGCTTGCCGCCGCCACGCCCGCCGACATGCGCGGAGATCTCCTTGATGACGTCGCCGGCCTTGAATCCCGCGGAGACCGCGTCGTCGGTAGCGGCGGCCAGAAGCGCAGGTGTGCCCTTTTCGGTCACCGTGGCGACCACGCAGGCGACGGGACCTGAGACCTTCTGGCGGATGGTGTCCCAAACGTTGCGGAGCTCGGAGCCCTCAAGGCCTGAAAGCTGGGCGAGGACGAGCTTGTAGCCGTCGGCATCGAGCGCGCCCTCGATAGCGGAGGAGATGGCATCGGAGCTGGCGCCGGTGAGCGCGGCCTTGAGCTTCTGGTTGACTTCGCGCACATCGGCCTGAAGTGACGCGATGCGGGCCGGAACCTCGTCGATGCGGCACTTGAGCGCACCCGCAGCCTGCTCGGCGAGGGCGGCGCGGTTCTCGAGCCACTCGATGGCTCCGGCGCTCGTCGCGGCCTCGATGCGGCGGATGTTGGAACCCGTGGAGGACTCGGAGATGATCTTGAACAGACCGAGCTCGGCGGTGTTGGCAGCATGCGTTCCGCCGCAGAGCTCGCGGGAGAAGGGCCGGTCCTCCTCGCCGACCGACACGACGCGGACGACGTCGCCGTACTTCTCGCCGAACAGCGCGACGGCTCCGGACGCCTTGGCCTCCTCGATGCCCATGACGCGGGTCACGACAGGCTTCGCGGCGAGGATCTCGCGGTTGACCAGGCGCTCGACCGCCTTGATCTGATCGGAGCTCAGAGCCTCGAAATGCGTGAAGTCGAAACGGAGGTAGTCGTGCGCGACAAGCGAGCCGGCCTGGTTCACATGGTCGCCGAGGACCTCCTTGAGGGCGGCGTCGAGCAGGTGCGTCGCCGTGTGGTTGCGACGGACGAGGGCGCGGCGCTCGAGGTCGTAGCCGGCGAAAACGGTATCGCCCTCGGAAAGCGTGCCGGAAAGCGTTCCCTCGTGGACGTACAGCCCGCCCTTGGAGACGGTGTCGCGCACGAGGACCTGCCCGCTATCGGAATCGATCAGGCCGCGATCGCCCTTCTGGCCGCCCATCTCGGCATAGAACGGGGTGCGGTCGAGCACGACCTGGACGTCGACGCCGCCCTCGGCGGTCTTCACGCGCGCACCGTCGACCACGATGGCGAGAACGCGGGCGCCCTCGACGCTCTCGTGGTCATAGCCCATGAACTCGGTGGCGGGAAGCTCGTCGGACAGCTCGGTCCAGACATCGTTGAAGGAGCCCCAGGCATCGCCCTTCGCGGCGGCGCGGGCGCGAGCCTTCTGCTCGGCCATCTCGGCATCGAAGCCCTCGATATCGACCGCGTGGCCCGCGCCCTCGGCGATCTCGACCGTGAGGTCGATGGGGAACCCGAAGGTGTCGTGCAGCATGAACGCGGCCTTGCCGGGAAGCTGCTCGCCCGCCGCCAGGGCGGCAAGCTGCTCGTCAAGGTAGACGCGACCGTTGTTGAGCGTGTTGGAGAAACGCTCCTCCTCGGCGCTCACGATGCCTTTGACCAGCGCGGCGTTCTCGATGAGGTTGGGGTAGGCCTCGCCCATGACGTCGTTGACGGCATCGATGAAACGGCCCAGGAAGGCGTCCTCGATGCCCAGAAGGCGGCCGTGGAAGACGGCGCGGCGGAGCAGGCGGCGCAGGACGTAACCGCGCCCCTCGTTGCCGGGCAGGACGCCGTCGGAGATCAGGAAGTTCACCGAGCGGGCGTGGTCGGCGATGATGCGGAGGCTGCGGGAGGCGCCGCTATAGTCGTCATCGACGTACGTCGCGCCGGAGATCTCCTCGCCGAGCTTGATGAGGCTCTGCATGACGTCGCCGTCGAAAAACGAGCTCTTGTGCTGCATGATCGCGGCCATGCGCTCGAGACCCATGCCGGTATCGAGGTTGCGATGGGGCAGCTCGGGCATGGAGCCGTCCTCCTGGCGATCGAACTGCGTGAAAACGAGGTTCCAGAACTCCAGGAAGCGATCGCAGTCGCAGCCCGGCGCGCAGCCCTCGCGGCCGCAGCCCACTTCCTCACCGAGATCGAAGTAGATCTCGGAGCAGGGGCCGCAGGGGCCGGTGGGGCCGGCGGCCCAGAAGTTGTCGTCCTCGCCGAGGCGCGTGATATGGTCCTCGGCGACGCCCAGGTCGCGCCACACGTCGTGCGTCTCGTCATCGTCGGTGAAAACGGTGAAGTGCAGGCGCTCCTTCGGGAGCTTGAACACCTCGGTGATGAGCTCGTAGGCCCAGGCGCAAGCCTGCTCCTTGGTGACGCCGCCGAAGGCGAAGTTGCCGAGCATCTCGAAGAACGAGGCGTGGCGCCCGTCGGCGCCGATGATGTCGATATCGTTGGTGCGCACGCACTTCTGGCACGAGCAGGCACCGATCTCCTTCATCGTCTTCTTGCCCTGGTAGTACTCCTTGAACTGGTTCATGCCGGCGTTGGCGAGCAGCAGCGAGGGGTCGTCGGGAACGAGCGAGGAACTCGGGTAGAGCTTGCAGCCCTTCTCCTTGAAGAAGTTGAGATAAGCCGAACGGATCTCGGCGGTTGTCATGGTGGGATAGTCAGCGCTCATCGATTGCGACTCCTGGTTCGGAAGAACGGTACGGTCAAACTCAATCATTCTATACTGAAAGCTCGCTGCTCAGGCATCCCACCGCACCAATCCACATTTCGAACGGCACCGATGGGCGTCCAGCCCATCGGAAAACCGAGACGCGCTCGCGCGGTGCGCAAAATACAGGCGCCCCGGAACCGTGGGGCCCTGCGAATGCGGCGCGCATGCGTCGGGCAGTCGGCGCGAAGGCAAAGAGGGTTCGGATCAGCGACCGTCGTCCTGCTCGGCATCGTCGGAGGTGTCCTGGGCGAACGGGTTTCGGAACACGCCCGTAGCGCCGGGCTGGAGCGATGCGAGCCGAGCCCAGGGGTTGTCGAGCTCGGGCTTGGGAAGCGCGGTCGCCTCCGGGACGGAATCGGTGTCGATGAGCTCCGAATCCACCACGAAGCGGTCATCGCCGAGCGCGTCGAAGGCGGGAACGGGCTCACCTTGCTCGTTGCGGAAAGGCGTGCCCTTGAATATGGCCCCATCGTAGGCGACGAGCTGGCGCTTCGTCTCTTTCTCGAAATAGAACACGAACAGGCCCTTCAACGCCGCGCACAAAGGGATCGCGACGACCATGCCCAGAGCGCCCATGAGCGAGGAGCCCACGACGAGAGCGGTGAGGCTCATGGCGGGATGGACCTGGACGGCGGACTGCATGACCTTGGGGCTCACGATGTTATCGGTGACGTTCTGGGCTACGACCGTGACGATCAGCGTCCAAAGCGCGAGCATGGGTGCCGTGAAGAAGGCGAGCAGGCAGGCGATCACCGACGAGAAACAGGGGCCGATGACGGGGATCAGGTGGAACAGGCCGGTGACGACGCCCATCAAGGCGGCGTACGGGTGCCCGATGACGACGAACCCGATGAATGCGAGCAGGCCGCCGACGAACGACGTGATGATCATGCCGCGCATGTAGCCGCCGACCGAGCTGGAAAGAATCGCGATCATGAAGCGGTAGCTCGTCTCGCGGTCCTCGCCCACGATGGTTCCGATCTCGCGGTGAATGACCGGGTAATCGCGAGCAAGCCAGTACGCGAGGACCAGGGCCAGGAACACGACGAAGATCTGCGAGGCGAACTGCGAGATGAACGGGACCATGCCCTTGCCGACATCGCCGGCGAGCTGCGTCACGAAGCGCGAGGCGGCGTCCGCGAGCGACGAGAGCATCGTATCGATATCGGATGCCCAGGTCCCCTGCGACAGCGCCTTGAAATCATGGGCGATCTGCGACGCGAGGTCACCGAGCATGCGGAGCTGACCGGGGAGCCGGGTGAGGATCTCCATGACCTGCTCGGTGAAGATGGGCACGATGACCATGACGACGCAGGCGATGACCGCGAGCACGACAACGAGCCCGACGAGCGATCCGATGCCCCGGGAGACACCGCGGTGCTCGAGCGAGTTCACGATCGGCGACGCGACGAACGCGATGAGCGAGCCCACTGCCAGAAACTCGATGACCGGCGCGAGCACGCCGAAGACGTTGAGCAACGCTATGCCGATGATGATCAGGCCGACGACGGTCCAGACGCGAAACGCCGCGGTTCGCGCGTCCGAGCCGCCGCGGACGGAAGCTTGGGGATAGCTCATTCTGCCGCCATGAGCCCTTCGGGGTCGATCTTATCCTGAATCTTCTTGAGCGTCCGCCTCAGCAGACGGCTGACCTGGACCTGGGAGATGCCGAGCTTCTGGGCGATCTCGATTTGCGTCATGCCCTTGACGAACCTGAGCTCGATGACCTCGCGCTCGCGCGGAGAGAAGCCCGCAAGCGCCTCCTCGATGACCAGGCGGTCATCGGTGAACGCAAGCTCGCTGTCCTCGGAGGCATAGCGGTCGAGCACGGACGGAGCGTCGTCGGAATCGGACGAGCCGGGGGCCTCGAGCGGCACGGAGCTGTACGCAGAAGAGGACTCCATGGCCTCGAGGACCTCGTCCACGGTCACATCGAGGTACCGGGCGATCTCCTCGACCGTAGGCGACCGCTGCAGCTCCGTCGTAAGCTCATCGGTGGCCTGATTGACCTTGGCGGAAAGCTCCTGAAGCCTCCGGGGGACGCGAACGCTCCAGCCCTTGTCGCGAAAATGGCGCTTGATCTCGCCCATGATGGTCGGCGTGGCGTACGTGGTGAACTCGAGCCCGCGGGCAGGGTCGAAGCGGTCGATCGCCTTCAGCAGACCGAGGTAGCCGACCTGCATGAGATCATCGATGGGCTCGCCGCGGTTCTTGAATTTATTGGCAAGGAAGCGAACAAGATTGAGATGGGACATGACGAGCTTCTCGCGCGCGTCCATATCTCCCTCTTCCTTGTAGCGTCGGAAGAGCTCGTGCGTGCGCTCCTTGTCCCATGCAGTCTTGCCGGTCGCCCTATCGGTCATACACATCAGCCTTCAGCTCGAGGAGAAGCGCGGAGGGGTTCTCGCGCTTCTCGTACGAATCGCAGACGGAAGCCAGGATGAGGTCGGCATATGCAGCCACCTCGCCGTCAGCCGCGTCGCCGCTAAAGCTGCCGCAACCGAGCGAGAAGGACATGGCGACGGCCTCGGCGCTCGCGCGGAACTCGATGGAGAGCGACCCTCCGGGGCAAACGGAGCACGCGTAGATGAAGGCCTCCTCGGCCGCCATGCGGATATCCTCGACGCGGTCGACGGACATGGAGGAGAGCATGGCGACGTTGGCGGCGGTCATGCGCACCAGGCGGGCGAGATCGGGGTCGGCGACGACCGAAAGCGCGATCGGGGCATCGGCGTTACTCATGGGACTGCTCCCCTTCGGTTGCAACGGACTGGTCGTCACCGTAAACGAAGTACCTGCTGGCATCGTTCTCCTCCGCAGTCCCATCGTCCCCGCACGCGGCGTCGCCTTGGCAAGCGTCGTCGGAAACGGGATGGGAGAGGCTCTTCGCATCCTCATGATGCCGCTTGGCGAAGAACCCCTGAACCTTATCGGAGGCGGCCTGGGCGATACCGCTCACCGAGCTGGAGGCGGAGGACACGGTCCCGGTAACCGCGGAGACGTCGCGCAGCACGCCGTTGATTTCCAGCAGGTCGGCGGACAGGGCCTCCACGGCGACCGTGCCCTGCTTGAGCAGCGGGTCGATCTGCTCGAGCGCGGGGGCGACGGCATCGAGGGCGGCATCGAGCTTCACGATGACCGGACGCGCCTCCCCGACGACGTCGTTGACGTCGGAAACGGTGCGATCGAGGGACTCGACCGTGGCGCGTGCGCGTTTGAGCATGAGTGCGAGCTCGACGAGCGCCCAAACGCCGACGAGCGCGAGTACGATCAGTGCGATCCGAAGGGGATCCATGGTGCCTCCCAACGTGACGGTTCATGACAGGCGCCGCGATGGGCGCACGACTGTCCATCATACTACCCAGCGCGCCGGCTTCCATGCCCCGCGGCACCGCGAGCACGTTCCGACACGACGAGCCCATCAATCGCAGCGAGGCGCGCGGCCGCTGCGATCGCGCGCGGACTGCTCGGCGCGCCACTGCTCCCAGCCACGGCCCGAAGGACCCCAGAACGCCCCGCGTTCCAGACCTTCGGGAAGGTAGCGCTGGTCCACCCAGCCCTCTGGATAATCGTGCGGATACCGATAGGTCCCGTACTCCTCCGAGCCCGGGCGATGCCGATCGCGAAGATACGACGGAACCTCGCGCATGCCGCTTGTGCGCACGTCCTCGAGCGCCGCATCGATAGCGGCCTCGCACGCGTTCGACTTGGGCGCCAACGCATTGTAGATGGCAGCCTGGGCGAGGATGATGCGGCACTCCGGATAGCCGATGACCTCGGCTGACTTGAACGCCGCCTCGGCGACGAGCAGGGCGCAGGGGTCGGCGTTGCCGATATCCTCGGCTGCCTGGATCATGATGCGCCGGGCGATGAACTTCGGGTCCTCGCCCGCATCGATCATGCGGGCGAGCCAGTAGACGGCGGCGTCGGGGTCGCTCCCGCGCATCGACTTGATGAACGCCGATATGACGTCGTAGTGCATGTCGCCGGTTTTATCGTAGGCGAGGCCGCGCCTCGGGTTTGCGACCTGGACGTCCTCGACGGTTATGGCGACCGGTTCCCACTCGGAATCCCCGCCGTCGACAACCTGCTCGCCGGCATCCGCATGGCAGCGCGACCACGCGACCTCGCTGGCGAGCTCGAGACTCGTCAGCGCGCTGCGAGCGTCGCCGGCGGCAAGGGTGCAGATGGCGCGCACGACCTCGTCCGACGCGTTGAACCGACCTCCCAGCCCGCGCTCGTAGGCAAGGGCGCGGCGCACGAGGACGGCAATGTCCTCGTCCGTGAGATGCTCGAGCTCGACCACGCGGCTCCGCGAGATGAGCGCCGAGTTGACCTCGAAATACGGGTTTTCCGTCGTGGCGCCGATCAGGATGACGGTGCGATTCTCCACGGCATGGAGCAATGCGTCCTGCTGAGAACGGGAGAACCGGTGTATCTCATCGATGAACAGGATAGTGCGCCTGCCGTACGCCATGAGCCTCCGCTGCGCCTCGTCTATCTCGCGGCGCAGATCCTTGACCGTGCCCGTGACCGCGGAGACCTCGACGAACTCGCTGCGCGTATGCGCGGCGACGATATGCGCGAGCGTCGTCTTCCCCGTTCCCGCCGGGCCGTAGAGGATGACGCTGGAGAGCACGTCGTGCTCGATCGCCGAGCGAAGCCAGGAGCCGGGTCCCACGGCTTTCCGCTGCCCCACGTACTCATCGAGCGTGGACGGCCTCATGCGGACGGCGAGCGGCGCATAACTCAGCCGCTTGGCCGATTCTGCCTGGCTGAACAGGGTTTCCATGGGACCTCCGAATCGTATACGTACATATGTTCTTATAGTACACGGTACGCCGGCGGCCGGCAACCGGGGCATGTGCGCGCACCCCGGATGCGACCCGCCCGGACGAAGCGGGGACGTCAGCGTTCGTTGATATAGGTGCGCTGCGGAAACCTGACCTCATCGAACAGCTTGGTGGCAAGCTCGATGAAATACCCGTCGGTCATGCTCGCGATGTAGTCGACGACGGTCTGGTCCGGATCGGACTCCCAGTCATAGGTGCGGTCGTAATACGCGAGCGCGCGCTCGATGCGGGCGATATGGTGCCTGAAGATCGGACTGGCCTCGTCGCGCGCGCGAAGATCGCTCAAGAAGCGCTCGTACATGAGCTCGAAGGCTCGGGCCATCATGGCGCCGTGCTCCTCCTCGACACCGGCGGAGCGGTAGATCTTCGCATAGTTCTCACGCTTGGCGCGCGAGATCTCGCGAAAGAGCCCCTCGCTCATCTCGATGCGGTTCCGACCGTAGCTGTGCTCGACGATATCGATCGACGCGCGCGTGAGGATCCAGGAGTTATACCCCCCACCCATACCGTCGTCGAAGGCGCCGGCATCGATGAACCCCGCCTCGATCGCATCCTGCCGATCGCGCCCGACATAGGCGATGATGTCGGAGATCCGCACCACGCACCCCTCGAGGGTCATGGGCCGCAAGGTCTTAACGTAGTCGAAGCCGCTCGTACGGCAGCGCTCGACGATCGCGTCGAACTCGTCGAACCCGGACAGACCGGAGAGCTCGAACACCCGCTGCTCGTACTCCCCGTTGTGACACAGGATGCCATCGAGCGTCTGCAGCGTGGCGTTGCGCCCGTATAGGACATCGAGGACCCGCACGGAATGGACGTTATGGAAAAAAGAGCGGCCGCAACGCGCCTGAAGAATATCGTTGAGGTGCTTCTCGCCCGCATGGCCGAACGGCGTGTGGCCCAGGTCGTGCCCCAGCGCGATGGCCTCGATAAGGTCGCAGTTGAGGCCGAGTGCGCGACCGATGTCGCGCGCGATGCGCGCCACGAGCTGAACGTGCAGCCCGCGACGCGAAAGATCGTCGTTGCTGCGGAAGCTGAACACCTGCGTCTTGCCGTTATAGCGGCTGTATGCGGGAAGATGCATGATCTTCTCGGCATCGCGCACATACGCGGGGCGCCAGATGCTTCCTGCGTCGGAGGGACGTGCGATACGTCGCACGGCCGCCGAGTCGAGCGCGCGGTACGGATTGAGCCAGCCCGCGGCGCGATCAGACTCCATGCGGGCGACGAGACCGTCACTCAGATGGTCGGGCATCGCGCGGAGGCGGGCGCCCAGGGTGGTATCGCTTGCTGTCATGCGACCTCCCATCTTAGATGCTTCTTGCCGACCATCATCTCACAGCGCGAAGACGGTGAGACGGAAAACCGTCCGATGTGGCTATCCGCCACATAGAGCCGCCGAGCAGGGAGCCGCAGCGGATGCGGTCGCCGCGATGAGGACCCCGCAGGCCAGACGATGCGCGGACGGCCCGGCTCGGAGCGCCTCCACGCGCATCCCGCACGCACCCCCATTCCACCTGTCGCGCAATCATCGGCCGCGAGCTGGCCTGTTAGGCCGTTGGGTCGATTTTGTTAGCCGGGGTGACGGAAATCCGAATTCCGCGCTGCACGGCACGTCCGGACCCCTACGCTTGAAGCGGAGCGAAAGGAGGTCACATGGAAAGCCTGCAGTCGCCCGACGTGGCGCTTGGGGCGCTTCTGGTCGTCGCGTCGGTTGTGGACATACGTGAGAGGATCCTGCCCGACCCACTCGCCTACTCGATAGCGCTGTGCTCGCTGCTCTCCGCTTGCATGGCAGAAGGTATCCGCGGCATGGCATGCAATCTCTTCTGGGGAGGGTTCGCGGGCGCCGTCGTGATGCTGGTGGAGCTGACATGGAGGCGCATCAAGGGCGCTCCGGGCATCGGCGGAGGGGATATCAAGCTCCTGCTCGCCTGCATGGCGCGCGACCCGTTCTGGGGGTTGGCAAGCTTCAGCGTGGGCCTCATCGCGCTCGCAGGGGCAGGCTGCGCCCTCTCGAGGCGAAGCCTGCCCCTAATTCCGTTTTTCACGGCAGCCTCGATCGTCACGGCGCTATGGCTCGGCCCCGGATGAAAAATTCGCTAGAGGCGACTCGAGACAGATGCGCGCCCGTAGAACACGCCCGGCTCATCGTCCTGGTAACCGTACTCCTCGTACAGCTCGTCGTCCCAGCCGTTCTGGCCGAAACGGTCCTCCTCCCAGGTGTAATACCGAGCCGTCGCGTCGTAGTCGTACGCGGCGGAGGCGATCTCGACGACAAGGAGCGCCATCGAGATCACGAACGCAGCGATGACGGCGAGGACGACAGCCGCAAAACCGTACGCGAACCGGGACGGCGATGTCTGGCACGCCGTGCTCGCGCTGGCGCTCTCGACGACAGGCGCTGCCCCGGAGACAGCCTGGGTTTGGTTCGTCATGGCGGGTCCCTTCGGTAGATTCCAGGATGGGGGCTACTTCGCGCCCTCCATCACCTCCTCGAGCGAAACGCTGACGTCATGGGGCGTCGGAACCCAGTCGACCTTGAGGAAGAGCGCCGCGACGGTCAAGGGGATGTAGGTGAACATGAACAGCGGGAAGGTAAACAGGTTGGCGACGACGCGCCACGCCTGCTTGCAATGGATGTGCTTGCGCTCGGCGACCGTCGTGATGAAGCCCATGAAGAAGAACGTCGCGTACATATAGCCTAGCATCATGACGACCGAGCCTATGCACATGGTGAGCTCGGCATCGGTCGCGAGAAATCCGTGACTCAGGTACCCGACGGCGATGAAGGTGACGTTGGCGAGCAGGCAGACCAGGGAGATAAGCATGGCAGGACCCACGACCATCAACATGTCGTACGCGGCGAAGCGATGATACCTGCGGATCGAGGTGAGCAACTGGCCGCCATAGGTGAACAGGACCTGGTAGAACCCCTTCGTCCACCGCATCCGCTGCTTGATGGACGCCTTGAGCGTGACGGGCTGCTCGTCGAAAAACTCGGCGGGGGCGTACCCGATGCGAACGCCGTGCACGGCGCAGAACGTCGTGAACTGGATATCCTCGGTAAGCGTATGGAAATCCCATCCGTGCATGCCCTCGACGAGCTTGGCGGAGATCAGGTAGCCCGAACCCGAGACGGCGCACGAGGTGCCGCACATCATGCGGGCGTTGTTGAGGAAACGGGCCTCGCGCAAAAACCAGATGGCGTTGGCGGCGCTCACCCAGGAACTGCCGAAGTTCTTGGAGTTGCGGTAGCTGGTAAGGGCGAGGTATCCCTGGTCGAACGCATCGTTCATGACCGAGACGTAGTTCCTGGACAGCAGGTTGTCCGCGTCGAAGATGAAAAACGCCTCATACGTATCGGGATACTCGCGGAGGATGCGATCGAACCCGTAGTCCATGACCCAGCTTTTACCCTTACGGGACAAGTCGTTGCGCTCGTAGACGATGGCGCCGGCCTCGCGCGCCGCCTGGGCGGTTCCGTCCGTGCAGGCATCCGCGACCACGAAGATGTCGATGAGCTCCGAAGGGTAATCCTGGTCCTTGATGGACTTGACGAGATTTGCGATGACGGGCTCTTCGTTATGGGCGGCGATGAAGAAGGCGTACCTGTGGAGACGCCGGGCGCGAGGGATCTTGACCTGACCGCGCACGAGACCGATCAGGAAGAAGATACCCTGGTATAGAAAGCAGAGGCTGAACAGAATGCCCACGAGTGAGTTGAAGAAGACGATAGGCGTCACGAAGGCTCCCTCGATCTCAAAGGTCTAAATCGCTAGAAGTGTAGCGCGTTCACCATACGGCATGGTGGAGCGCCTATGGCGTTTGCCGCCTGCCGCACAGAACCAGCACGGCAGATCAATCCTCGAACAAGCCGAGCTGGGGGATGATGGACGCGCCCGCCGCGGTGCGGCCCAGCGAACGGCCTCCGAGCTCGTCCAACGCCGCCGCGAGGTCCCACGGAAGCTCGTCACGGCATTCGACGTGCTCGCCCGTGACCGGATGGTCGAACTGCACGCGCCAAGAATGAAGGAACTGGCGGTCGAGCTCGAGGTTGGCACGAGGACTCCCCTTTCCATACAAAGGATCTCCGACGAGCGGATGATGTATATGGCGCATGTGCACGCGGATCTGATGCGTACGCCCGGTGTAAAGGTGACACTCAACGAGCGTGTAGCCCTCATCCGAGCGCCCTGCATCGAATCGCTCGAGGACGCGAAAGGTCGTGATGGCCTGCCGCGCAAAGGGATCATCGGACACGGCCATCTTGATGCGGTCGCGTGTCGAGCGCGCGATCCCGGTGTTGACGGTGCCTTCATCCATGGCGATGTATCCATGCACGAGCGCGATGTAGCGCCGATCGAGCGTGCGCGTGCGGATGAGGTTCTGCAGCTCGCGCTGCGTATCGTCGTCCTTGGCGGCAAGCATGAGGCCAGAGGTGTCACGGTCCAGGCGGTGGACGATGCCCGGACGGTCCTCACCCTGGACGGTACCGAGGTGGTCGAGGCCGCAATGGTAGGCCAGGGCGTTGGCGAGCGTTCCGTCCACGTGCCCATGGGCCGGATGGCACACGAGCCCGCGCTGCTTGGAGAGCACGATGAGGTAGTCGTCCTCATAGCGGATGTCGAGCGGAATGGCCTGCGGAACGATCGCGCCGGGCTCGGGCTCGTCCGGAAGCTCGACGGAAATGCGATCGCCGTTGGCCACCTGCTGCTTTTTGGACAGGCAGGTTTCTCCGTTGAGGACGACCGCCCCCGCCTCGACGAGGCGGGCGCACGCGGATCGGGAGGGGCAGGAAGCCTGGGCGCCGAGAAAGGCATCGAGACGGTCGCCGGAGGCTTCCGCAGGAACGAGAAGGTGCAGATCGAGCGACATCAGCGACCGTTCCTCTCGCGCCACGCGCGCGCCCGGTCGCCGCGCGCCTTCGCGCGGCGCGCCCGGTCGGCTTCGTCGCGACGGTTGAGCTCGGCGGTGGCGTCGACCCTGTTGGCCGGAGAAACCAAGAATCCGATGAAGGCGATGACCACTCCGCAGGTGATACCGATATCCGCGACGTTGAATACGGGAAAGTCGATGAATTCGGTCGCGATGAAGTCGACCACGTATCCGAAGACGGCGCGGTCGACGGCGTTTCCGATCGCTCCCCCTACGACCAGAGCGAGACCGACGACCTCGAGCTTGGACACGACCTCGGCACGAAGGAGGTACGCGAAGGCACCGACCGTAACGACGAGGGCGAGGAGGACGAAGGCCCCGCCGAAGCCCTCACCCATGCTGAAGGCGGCACCGGTGTTCTCGACATAGGACAGACCGAGAAACCCGGGGATGAGCGGCATCTCGAAACGTGAGCCGACGAAAGGAGCAGGGTCCAGACTCATCTGGACGGCGAGCTTGGTCGCGCGGTCGAGCGCGAAGCACGCGATCGCGACCACGGAGGCGACGCAGAGGCGCCACCTCAAAGCCGGCTGAAACTGAGATTTCGCAGTGGTAGATGCCACAGGTCCCCCTTCACGCATAGGCCCGACCCGCGATGCGGAGTGGGCGTAGGTACACGAACATATAGAAACGATACCCGAACGGGGCGGACCCGAAGTGTCCGCCCCGTTCGAAACCACGGATTGCAGATGGATGCGGCAGGGCGCGATGCCCCGTGCGCGCCACGCGACGGAAGGCGCGTGGGACAGCAAACCGCTTCGAGCATGTAAGCCGAAGCGACTCAGCTCCAGACGACCGAAGGCAACGGCGCGCCATGAGGGACGCGCCCCTTTGGCACATGGATGGACAATTCACGCGGAAAGCAGCGGGGCGCGTGCCAAAAGGGTACGTCCCCCATGGCACGCGGCACCGAGCGACTACACCCCCAGGGCAGCGGCGCAGCGGTCGCAGATGTGCGCGTGCTCCCCGTGGACGCCCGTGCTCTCGCGGAAGTTCCAGCAGCGGTCGCACGCCTCGCCGTGGGCTGCCTCGATCTCGGCGGACAACGAATCGCCGCAGGCGAGCTCGACCTCGGAGACGATGTAGAACTCTGCCAGGTCGACAGCCTTGTCACCCGTGAGCAGGGCGTAGGTCTCGGCGGGCGCGGTCGCCTTCACGCGGACCTGCTGGCTCTTGGTGAAGGTGCCCGCAGCGCGCGCCTCCTCGATCGCCTTGGTGACCACGCCGCGCAGCTCGAGGGACGCCTCGAGGACGCCTGCGAACTCGTTGGCCTGCTCGAGCGTGATGGGGCTCTTGTACCAATCGAGCAGCGCGCCGTACTCCTGGTTGTCGCGGCAACCGGCCGGAGCGAACTCCATGGCCTCGTCGACCGTGTAGGACAGAATGGGCTGCAGGTCGCGCATGAGCATGGAGAGCAGCTCGGCCGCGACGGTCTGGGCGCTGCGCATCTCGTGGCTACCGGGCTTCTCGCAGTACAGGCGGTCTTTCAGCGCGTCGAGGTACACGTTGGAGAGCTCGGTGACCACGAAGTCGTAGAGCGTGCGGTACGCGCGGTTGAACTCGTAGCCGGCGTAGGCCTCGTCGACCTCTGCCTGGACCTGCGTGAGGCGGGCGAGCATGAGCTTGTCGAGCGGCATGAGCCCGTCGAACGAGACGCCGTCGGTCGAGGGCTCGAACTGACCCTCGAGCACGGACAGCAGGAAGCGCAAGGTGTTGCGGAAGCGGCGGTACGCGTCGGAGGTGCGGGCGAGGATCTCGTGGTCGCAGGCGACGTCGGTGGAGGTGTCCACGGAGGCGACCCACAGGCGGATGATGTCGGCGCCCATCTCTTCGCAGATCTTGTTGGGGTCGATCACGTTGCCGAGCGACTTGGACATCTTGCGGCCCTGGCCGTCCAAGGTGAAGCCCTGGGAGATGACGGCCTTGTACGGCGCGACGCCGTTGGTGCCCACAGAGGTCAGCAGCGAGGACTGGAACCAGCCGCGGTGCTGGTCGGAGCCCTCGAGGTAGACGTCAGCCGGGTACTTGAGCTCGGGGCGGTACTCGCAGACGGCCTTCCAGGACACGCCGGAGTCCCACCACACGTCGAGGATGTCGCGGTCGGCCTTGAGGTGATGGCCGCCGCACTTGGGGCAGACGCAGGCGTCGCCGAGATAGGACTCGGGCGCATCGGTGAACCAGGCGTCGGAGCCCTTCTCGTGGAACAGCGCGATGACGGCGTCGAGCGTGTCGTCGTTCATGATCTTCTCGCCGCAGTCGGCGCAGGTGAACGACGGGATCGGCACGCCCCAGTTGCGCTGGCGGGAGATGCACCAGTCGGGACGCTGCTCGACCATGGCGCCGATGCGGTTGACAGCGTGCTCGGGATACCAGGAGACGTGGTTGCGCACCTGGTCGAGCGCCTGCTCGCGCAGGCCGGTCTTGTCCATGGAGACGAACCACTGGTCCGTCGCGCGGAAGAGCACCGGGTTCTTGCAGCGCCAGCAGTGCGGGTAGCTGTGGGTGATCTTCACCTCGGCCACGAGCATGCCGCGGTCGCGCAGGAACTGGATGATGTGCGGGTTGGCCTCGTCGGTGTCCATGCCGGAGAACGGGCCGCCGGTGCCGAACTCCTCGCCATTGTAGAAGCGGCCGTCGTCGTCGACGGGCATGCAGACGTCCATGCCCTCCTTCATGCAGACGTAGTAGTCGTCGACGCCGTGGCCGGGCGAGTTGTGGACGATACCGGTACCGTCCTCGGTGCCCACGTAGTCGGCCAGCAGGGCCACGCCCTCGACCCCGTCGAAGACGGGCTGCTTATAGTGCAGGTGGTCGAGGACCTCGGCGGGAACCTCGTACGGCTTGCCATCAACCATCACGGGCGTGACGTCCCAGCCGGCGATGCCGCAGACCTTCTGGCTGAGGTCCTTCAGCATGATCTCGGCGCGGCCGTCGTGCTCGATGGCGGTGTAGATCGCCTCGGGCTTGAGGGAGACCGCCTGGTCGGACGGGATGGTCCAGGGGGTGGTGGTCCAGATCACGAAGTCCACGGGGCCGTCAAAGGACTCGAGGCCGGCGGGCTTGCTCGCGAGCTCGAAGCGCACGTAGATGGACGGGCTCGTCTCGTCGCCGTACTCGATCTCGGCCTCGGCGAGCGCGGTGTGGCAGTGCTTGCACCAGTGCACGGGCTTGTGGCCGCGATAGATCATGCCGCGATCGAACATGGCCTTGAAGGCCTCGATGTCAGCCGCGTCGTGCTGATGGTAAAGCGTGAGGTACGGGTTGTCCCAGTCGCCCAGGACGCCCAGGCGCTTGAAGCCCTCGCGCTGCAGGTCGATGTTCTCGACGGCGAACTGGTTGCACAGCTCGCGGATCTTCGCGACGCTCGTCTGGTTGAACTTCTCCGTGCCGAGCTTCTCCTCGACCTTGTGCTCGATGGGCTGGCCGTGGCAGTCCCAACCGGGAACGTAGGGGGTCTCATAGCCCTGCATCGCCTTGTAGCGGTTGATCATGTCCTTGGCGATCTTGTTCATCGCGTGGCCCAGGTGGATGGGGCCGTTGGCGTACGGAGGACCGTCGTGCAGCACGAACTTCTCGTGGCCCTCGTTCTTCTTGAGCATGAGCTCGTAGACGTGGTTCTGCTGCCAGCGCTTGAGGCGCTCCGGCTCGCGCTGCGCCAGGGCCGCCCGCATGGGGAACTTGGTCTTGGGCAGGTTCATGGTCTGCTTGTACTCGTTTGCCACGAATACCCCCTTCTCGTTATGGACGCATGAAAAAAGCGCCCGTCCTAGCTCAAGCTGGGACGAAGCGCCAAGAATCACGGAAAGCAGAACCCGCATGCGTTTCGCTATACCACCCAGCTCAAAGGATCGTGCCGTGGCACTCCCCCGTACTCGGCTGGCCTGTGACGACGGCCATCCCGGCGGTGTCTACTGAGCTGGCCATGGCAGCCGTTCGGACCGCGGCTCCGGGGTGATGTTCGAATCGGCCGCACGCACCCGGATCACAGCATCCCGAGCTCTCTTTACCGTGCGGGTCCGATCTACTCGTCCCCATCAACGCCTGTGATTCAGGATGATAGCACGTGGGGCACGTCCCTTAAGCAGTAAGACGCGCATCCTTAAGGTAATCATCCTCAAAAGATTCCGATGCCGGCAAACCATGCTTGACCATGCATCGGGCAGATGAGCATTGGCATGTAGATACTTGAACACGACTTAGCAGCACATCGTGCGAAAAGCAACCCCACCGTCGATCTCAAGATCGAAAGCACTTCGCCCTGACATACCACACGCCAGCGACAACATCGACGATAAGGGCCACGACGGCGAACAGGTTCAGCCAGTCCGCCAGACCGCAGGCTCCCGTTGAATGAGCCTCGAGCACGGCGGCACATGCCATCAGGGAGAACGCGATGGAGACGCCAAGCAACATGCATCCCGTAGCGCGACAAAGCTTGCGCTCATCGTACTGCGCTCGCTGGCTGGGCGTCATGGTGTTATAACCCGCTACAAGCCAGGACCCACGACCCGCAAGCAGCGGAATGCTCAGAACCAGAAACGCCAGCGCGAAGATCGAGAGAGGCACTTCAGAACCCATAAGAGCGGCTCCTTCCACACGACCGTTTCATGCAGACGATCAACCCGCCACCATGCACCACGCGGCTTGTTTTCGGAATCGATCTACCCAAGCAAAGCCCGGCTCATAATGTAGAACTCCTCCTGGTTTGACTGCCATCGCTTCTCCATGGGAGGAAGCTTGGCGTCGAACGCCTCGGCGTCCTTTTCGCTGATATGCATGGCGGGACTGTCGCGATAAGTCCATCCACCGACCGAA
Organism: Collinsella phocaeensis; assembly: GCF_900119895.1. Taxonomy (GTDB): domain Bacteria; phylum Actinomycetota; class Coriobacteriia; order Coriobacteriales; family Coriobacteriaceae; genus Collinsella; species Collinsella phocaeensis. The sequence continues at coordinate 1,228,851 of NZ_FQLR01000004.1, forward strand.
AGGACGCCCTCGCGCACGAGCATCGCGGCAGGGTATACGCCTCCCTCCGCGCGCATGCCATTCTTTTTGCAACTCACGAAACCGTATCCCACATAATATTTACGCTATGGATGCGCATGAAATATCACCATGTTGAAGGCCTGGCGTGAATACGACCCTACACCTCGGACGCATCGACCAACATGACGCTCGCCGCGGCGAGCGCCTGGGCGAACAGGCCGCGGCCAGAGACGAGCGTTCCCGTAAAGGTCCCGTCGTACACCTCGTGCACGCCGCAGCTGGGGCTTCGAGACTGCAGGACGGCGGCGGCGAGTTCGCCGGACTCGATCGCAGGCGAGAGCCGCACCATCTCGGCAGCGACACCCGCCCGGTACGCGGCGTCCACGCTTTCACCGAGATCGTTGACGACCTCGCCGTCCACGATCTCCGCGGGCGGACGCGGCGTGGGGAGGCCTCCCGCAACCTCGGGGCATACGGGAATCACCTCGATATCGGGACGGGCGCGCAGCGCCTCCAGCAGGCGTTCGCAACGGTTGCTGCCACCGCTGTACTTGCAGCTCTCTCCCAGCAGGCAAGCGCTCACCGCAACCTTCATCGCAACCGCCCTTCTTCTTTGAACGAACATCTCACGTTAACACTTTTTTTCCGATTTCGATACAGAACGACAAGCGTGAACGCCATCCTAGAATGTCACGAATGACAGCTCGTCAAGGAGGTCTCATGCGCACCGTTCAAATGAGCAACTACACGGTCGGAGAGGACTGCTTCGAAGCGATTCCGGAAGCCCTTGAGGCGTACGGCGCGCGCACGGTCGTCCTTGCGGGCGGGGCCCGCGCCCTCGCCGCGGCGGCGCCCGGAATCAAGAAGGCGATCGAGGGATCCAAGGCCTACGTGCTCGACACGATCGTCTACGGCACGGATTCAACCCAGAGCGCCATCGACGAACTCGAGGCGAACCCGGCGTTCCACGACGCCGACATCGCCTTCGCCGTCGGCGGCGGCAAGGCGATCGATACGGTCAAGACGGCAGCGAAGCGCCTGCGCAAGACGGTCTTCTCCGTACCGACGATCTGCTCCAACTGCTCGAGTGCGACGGCGATAGCCGTCGTGTACAACGACGACCATTCCCTCAAGGGCTACGCCTATCCGGATGCGCCGGCGCACATCTTCATCAATCCTGCGATCATCGCCGCCGCGCCCGAAGAGTACTTCTGGGCCGGAATCGGCGACGCGCTCTCGAAGCAGCCCGAGGTCGAGTACGCGACCAGCGGCGGCGGCCTCACCCACACCGGCGCCCTCGGGCTCGCCCTGGCGCACACCTGCACGGAGCCGCTCATGACCTTTGGCGCGCAGGGGCTCGCCGACGTGCGCGCGAACCGCGCGAGCGAGGCGGTGAAGCAGATCGCGCTCGACATCGTGGTCAACACCGGCTACGTCTCCAACCTCACCAACCAGCCGGATTTCTACTACAACTCGTCGCTCGCGCACGCGTTCTACAATGCCACGACGGGCATTCCGCGCGGCGAGCGCCCGTACCTGCATGGCGAGGTCGTCAGCTTCGGCGTGCTCGTGCTGCTCGCCTACATCGGAGACACCGAGCAGCTCGAACGGTACGCAGCCTTCAACAAGAAGCTCGGATTGCCCGTCACGCTGGCAGAGCTCGATCTCGATGAAAGCCATCTGCCCCGCATAGCAGAGCTTGCCCAAAACACCAACGAGTGGAAGCAGGGCAACCCCGAGCCCTTCACGCCCGAAGCCTTCATCGAGGCCATCAAGGCCGCCGACGCCTTCGGCAAGAACCTGGCGTAGCACCCCGCACGCCCCGCAATCGACTTGAGAGAAGCACCCGTCGGCTCGATGCCGACGGGTGCTTTGTGTCGCAGGAGGCAGCTGAGCTGATGCAAGTCAGACGCACAGCCACACCACACGCGACGAGAGAGGAGCATGGACCTCCAGGGCTACTGCTCGCGGACGCGAAGGTAGATCTGACGCGCACCCGACTCACCCGAGGGCTCGTTGAACTCGTAGACTCCCAGGCTCTTCAAGAACGGGCGCAGCTTCTTGAAGCCGTAGTTGCGCACGTCGAAATCAGGAAGGCGGCGGGAGAGCTGGTCGCCGAGCTGCCCGAGGGAGACCCATCCGTCATCATCGGAGAACTTGTCCACGATCGTATTGATAGTGAGCCTGATCTTCTGCATGTGTCGGCGGCGATCGGCCTTGCTCATCTCACCGAACGCGACGTCGACGACCTCCGGCTCCGCCTCGGCAGTCGGATCCAAGCCCTCGGAGGCTGGAATCTGACGCGCCCCACCGGCATCGCCCGGCCGGCGGCGAGGGGCGCGGGGGGCATCCTCCACGCCATCGGCACCGGAAGCGGAATCGGGCTCAAGCTCCTCATCGGGCTCCGGTTCGCCCTGATCGGCGGCAAGGGAATCCGATACCTGGTCGACAGATTTCCTCTTGCCTCGCCCTCCACGGCGACGGCGCCCCCTTCCCTGCTGTTCGGAAGAAGGCTGCTCCTCGTCAGCCTCATCATCCCGCGCAGCGTCTTCCTCGGCCTTCTGGGCCGCGTACAGCAGGTCGAGGTACTTGAACTGATTGCATGCGGATATAAAGGGCTGAGGGGTCTTCTGCTCGCCCATTCCAATGACGGTCATACCGCTTTCGCGCAAGCGTGCGACAAGCCTCGTGAAATCGGAATCGGAACTCACGATCGCGAATCCGTCGACGGTGCCCGAATACAGAATATCCATGGCATCGATGATCATCGCCGAATCGGTCGCGTTCTTGCCGTACGTGTAGCTGTACTGCTGCATCGGGATGATCGAATTATCCAGCAGGCAACTCTTCCAGCTCGCGAGGCGCGGACTCGTCCAGTCGCCGTAGATGCGCTTGTACGTCGCGGTGCCGGCGTTGGCGACTTCCTGCAAAACGACCTTGATGTACTTCTCGGAGATGTTGTCGGCATCGATAAGGATGGCGAACCGGAGGTCCGAATCGAACGTGGTGGACATGAGCCTCCTCTGCATTAGCTTCTATAACGAAAAACCCCGCCGGTTCTTCCACCGACGGGGCATAAGATTCTGGCTCCTCGAGTAGGACTCGAACCTACAACAACGCGGTTAACAGCCGCGGGCTCTACCATTGAGCTATCGAGGAATTCGGTTGCGGCTAAGCAACAAGGAATAGTATAGGGACTCGAAAAAGATATGCAAGCAAGAATTCGAAAAAAGTTGGAATTATTTTTTGGCAACGAAATCCGCAGGTAGAAGGCGTTCTTTCCGCCGTGCGAAAGCCTCGAAACAAAATACGGCCCGAGATGCATCTCGGGCCGTAAAGTCTAGATCGCAAATCAGCTCTCGATATAGTCCTTGAGTTTGCTGGACCGACTCGGATGGCGGAGCTTGGCCAGGGTCTTGGACTCGATCTGGCGGATACGCTCACGCGTGACGCCGAACTCGCGCCCAACCTCCTCGAGCGTGCGCGGGTGCCCGTCGACGAGACCGAAGCGCAGCTCGATAACCTTGCGCTCGCGGTCGGCGAGGCCGTCGAGCACCTGGGTGAGCTGCTCCTGCAGCATCGAGAAGCTCGCGGCATCGGGCGGAACGACCGCCTGGGAGTCCTCGATGAAGTCTCCGAGCTGGGAGTCCTCTTCCTCGCCGATAGGGGTCTCGAGGGAGACGGGCTCCTGGGAGATCTTCTGGATCTCGCGGACGCGCTCGGCGCTCATATCCATCTCGGCACCGATCTCCTCGGGAGTCGGGTCGCGGCCGAGGTCCTGGAGCAGCTGCCTCTGGACGCGGACGAGCTTGTTGATCGTCTCGACCATATGGACCGGGATGCGGATCGTGCGGGCCTGGTCGGCGATAGCGCGCGTGATCGCCTGGCGGATCCACCAGGTGGCGTACGTGGAGAACTTGAAGCCCTTCTCGTAGTCGAACTTCTCGACCGCACGGATGAGGCCGAGGTTGCCTTCCTGGATAAGATCGAGGAAGAGCATGCCGCGTCCGACGTAGCGCTTGGCGATGGAGACGACGAGTCGGAGGTTGGCGGAGATGAGCGCCTGCTTCGCCTCGAGACCGACCTGCTCGACGCGGGAGAGGCGACGCATCTCGGCGCGGGTGAGCTCGATCTCGCCGTTCTCGGCGGCCTCGAGCTTGTTGCCCGCCTCCAGGCCGGCCTCGATCTTCATGGCGAGGTCGACCTCGTCGGCCGCCGTGAGGAGGTCGACTTTGCCGATCTCCTTGAGGTACATGCGGACCGGGTCGCCCGTGAGCATGACCGTGGAGGCGTCGATGCCGCGGGCGCGGTTGCGCGAACGGGTGGTACGGGCGCGGGACTTCTTCTTGGACTTCGTGGAGGCCATCTCGGCGTCCGCGTTCTTGGCTACCTTGATGTCGTGATCCTCGCTGGAATCGCCGTCGAGGTCGTCATCGTCGCCGAAGTCGTCGGAGTCCACGTCGAGGGCGTCCTCGTCGCCTTGGGAGACGATCTCCACCCCGCGGTTGCGCAGGGCGCTGTAAAGCGTCGTGAGCTGCGAATCGGAGACCTCGACGTCCTTTAGGGCGACCTGGATCTCATCCTCGGTGATCGAGCCGTTCCTCGAACCCTTGTCGAGCAGCTTCTCGAGGTACGAATAGAGTTCGGTTTCCGTGCTCTCGCTCTTCTTAGGCACAGACTCTCCCTTCATAAACCACAGGACTCATTACTCTACCACACACTTCTATACCCTATTGGGAACATTGCAACCGAAGTACCTAAATTCCCATGTGAGCGCGACGTGGTCTCAGGATTCGGACCGGAACGGATCGGCTACGCCTTCGACCGCATCGGCGAGCTCGCGCGCGCGGACTGCGTCCCGCGTCGCCGAGACCGCGAGCTCGCGGCGCTCTTCGGCGGTGAGCGCGCGGTCGCTTCTCAGACGGGCCTGGACGGACCGCATGCGCCTTCGGATCGTCGTGAGCTCGAGCGTGTCGAGGAGAAACGCGATGTTGGTCTCCGTCGGGTGCGAGGAGGTGCTCGCTATGGTCCCGGCGGCGACGAGCTCGGCGGCCTCGGAGCAGACCGCGCGGGCGGCGGCGAGCGCCTCGGCCGGAGGCGTGCCCTCCGGCGTCGCGAGAATCGCCCAGGCGATCGACTCGCCGCGGGGGTCTACCCAATCTATCGAGCATATCCTCTCGGCATGGGGACGAAACGCGTCGGGATGGCTCGACAGCAGGCACAGCAGCTCGCGCTCCCCGGCCAGCGACCGGCGCTCGAGCTCGGTGAGCTGGGACATGCTGAACGGCGCGGCGGCGGGAGCGGACGCGGGGGCGTCGGCGTCGACCGGTACGTAGTCGTAGGGCGCGTCCTCCACCCATTCGTCGGCGTACGAGGGCATGAGCGACGGCGCCGGGGCCGGGCGGGAGGGTTCAGAGGGGGCAGCCGGCTCGCGCCGCGTCGCCTGGTCGCGCATGCGCTCGCGGCTGCGGGCCTGCTCCTCGGCGCGAGCGACCTCGCGGAAGACGCCCGTCGACGAGGCGCGGACCATCTCCGCGTCGACGCCGAGCCGGTCGGCGATCTGGACGAAGTAGCTGTCGATCATATAGCTTGCACGCAGCGGGTAGATGAGCTTCAGCGCATCCTCCAGCGCACGGGCGCGGCCGGCGGGCGTGGAGACGTCGCTCCTCCCCTCCAGCTTGCGGAAGACGAAGTCCATCAACGGTTCGGCCTCGTCCAGGAGCTTGCGCAGCGGCTCGCCCCCATGGGCAGCGATGTAGTCGTTGGGGTCCATGTCGTCGGGAAGGGTGACGCACCGCAGGTCGACGGAACCCGTCTCGACGAACTGAAGCGCGCGCTCGGCCGCCTTCTGGCCCGCGGCGTCGCCGTCGAACAGGTAGACGATACGCTTGGCGAAGCGCGTCAGCGTCTTCACATGGTGCTCGGTGAGCGCGGTGCCCAGCGTGGCGACGACGTTGCCGATACCTGCCTCCCAGCAGGCGATCGCGTCGGTGTAGCCCTCGACGACGACGGCCTCGTCGCGCGCGACGATATGCTCCTTGGCCCAGTTGAACCCGTAGAGGTTGCGCTTCTTGTGGAACAGCGCGGTCTCGGCCGTATTGAGGTACTTGGGCTCCCCGGCACCCATGATGCGCCCGCCGAAGGCTATGCATTTGCCCCGCTCGTCGAAAATGGGAAACATGACGCGCCCGAAGAAGCGGTCGACGAGGCCGCCGCCGTCGCGCTTGAAGGCGACGTTGGCGTCGACCATCTCTCGCGGGGTGAACCCGAGCGAACCGAGATGGGCCGTAAGCGCGCCGCGCCCCGGCGCGTAGCCGATGCGGTACCGCCGGCAGACGGCGGCATCCAGACCCCGCTGCTTGCAGTAGTCGCGCCCGCGGCCGTCCTTGCCGCGCATGAGCATGGTGTGATAGAAGTCGCAGGTAGCCTCGCAGACGTCGACGAGACGCGTGCGCTTGGTGCCCGAGCGGGCGGCCCGCCGGTCATCCGCGAGCTCGATGCCCGCGCGGTCGGCGAGGTACCGGATGGACTCGGGAAAGGAGAGGTTCTCTCGGCGCATCACATAGGTGAAGACGTCTCCTCCCTCGCCGCAGCCGAAGCAATGCCACACCTGGGTCGACGGGATGATATGGAATGAGGGCGTCTTCTCCCCGTGAAAGGGGCAGCATCCCCAGAACTCCTGGCCGCGCGGCTTGAGCTCGACCGTCTCCTGGACGAGCTGGACCAGGTCGGTCGCCGCGCGAACGCGGTCCCTGTCCTCATCGCTGATCATGTGTGCCGGCACCTCCCAGAACCGATAACCTACGCTTCCGGCTGAAGCCGGATAGGACCCGGGACAAGCGACCCGGCGACATGCGAGATGTCCGCAAGGACCGTCTCGATGAGCTCCTCGGTGGACGCGAAGCGGACCGAGGGCCGTAAAAAGCAGTCGAACGCGATAGCCATGCGCTTCCCGTAGAGGTCGCCCGTGAACCCGAGCAGGTTCGCCTCGAGGCGCGCGGAAGCGGAGGAAGAGGCGAACATAGGCGGGATGCCGACGTTGACCGCAGCGGGCCAAGCCGCGCCGTCGACGAGCGCGTACGCGGAGTAGACCCCGTCGGCCGGCATCTGCATGCCGTACGGCACGGCGACGTTCGCCGTGGGGAAGCCCATGCCCGTGCCCTGCCCGCGCCCGGGACCCACGACCCCCTCGATCATCGGCCGACGGCCGAGCTCGCGGCGGGCTTCATCGAGGCGTCCCTCGGACAGCGCGGCGCGGATGCGCGTGGCGCACACGCACCTGCCGCCGTCGAGCACGAGGCTGTGCCCGACGATGTCGACCCCGTGCGCAGCGCCCCAGGCGGCCATGACGTCGACGGTGGAGGCCCCTCCGCGCCCGAGCCGGAAATCGCTTCCGACATGGACCGAGACGACGTTCATGGCCGCAGCGAGCACGCGCTCGAAGAATGCGGCGTGGTCGAGCGCGGCGAGTTCAGCCGTGAAGGGAACGACGAGCACCGCATCGACCCCAGAAGCGGCAAGCGCCCGCAGGCGCCCGGACGAACCGAGCAGCTTGAGGGACGGCCCCGGGCCCACGACGCAGTCGGGGTCGGGGTCGAAGGTCACCGCGACGCAGGAGACGCCTCGGGACCTGGCGTCATCGACGGCTTCGGCTATGAGCCGGGCGTGCCCGATATGGAATCCGTCGAAGGCGCCGATCGCTATGCTGCAGGCGCCGAGCCCGCGTCCGGGCACATCGTCCAGCCAGACGACGGGGGCGCCGTCCCGCAGCAGGAAGTCGTCGCGCAGGCGCTCGAGCTCCTCCCTCATAGGCAGGCACCGTCGATCGGCTGCGGAAACACATCGGTCATCGCGATGCGGCAGGAGTCCATGCGCCCGAGGGCGACGAGCCTGCCCCCCGCGACCAGGCAGAGCCTTGCGCCCTCGGAAAGGTCGGGGCACCGTCCCTCCGCCAGCGAGGCCGGCAGCGGGCGGCCGCAGGAGATTGCCTCGAGATCGCGTGCGCCCACCGGCACGGCGGGGAGCCCGAGCACGCGCACCGGGTCGAGCGCACGGGAGCGCACCGTCGCGGCGTCGAGCGAATCGACTTCGCTGCAGGCGCCGACGGTGACGCAGCCCGACGCCGTGCGGCGCAGCGAGACGAGGTGCGCGGCGGACCCCACGGAACGCCCGAGGTCGCGGGCGAGCGCGCGGATATACGTCCCCTTGCTCACCGTGTAGGCAACGGTCCATACCGCACCCTCCCCGTCGGGGCGCACGGCGATGAGGTCGGCGGCGAGCACGTCGACGGGACGCGCGGGAAGGTCGACCGCATCGCCCTGCCGGGCACGCTTGTACGAGCGGACGCCGTCCACGCTGACCGCGGAGTACGCAGGCGGGACCTGCATCTGCTTCCCGCGGGTACGGGCAAGGGAGTCGCGCGCGAACTCCATGTCGAGCACGCGCCCGTCGACGGGGGCCGTGCGCACGATCCGCCCCTCGGCGTCGTCGGTGTCGGTCTCGGAACCGAAGGCGATATCGGCGATGTAGCTCTTGGTGTCCTGCGTGATGAGGCCGAGCAGGCGCGTCGCCTGGCCGACGCCGAGCACCATGACGCCCGAGGCGAGCGGATCGAGCGTCCCGGCGTGGCCGATGCGACGCTCGCCCAGAGCGCGGCGGCACATGCCCACGACGTCGTGGGAGGTGCACCCCACCGGCTTGTCGACGGCAAACAGGAGATTCAGCGCTGAAGGTTGACGCTTTGCCATAGCCCACCTTTCATGCAGAAGGGAGGGGACGCGATACGACGTCACCCTCCGTTTCAGATACAGCGCCCGGATCCCATCCGGGCGAAATCGGTTTGCCGCGCAGGCGTCAGAGCTCGACGGCCACGTCCTCCGGGTCGTCACCGACCAGTTCGGCGAGCATCGGCAGCGCGGCGCGCAGCGTCTCGACGATCGACCCCTCGTAGGTGAAACCGGCCGCGGCGGAATGGCCGCCGCCGCCGAAGCGGTTCGCGACCCCGCTCACATCGAGCCTGCCCTTGGAGCGCAGGTTCCCGCGCACCGCGCGGACCGAATCCGTCTCCTTGAGGAAGAGGCAGACCTCCACGCCCAGCACGGACCGGACCACGTCCACGAGCCCGTCGCACTCGTCCGCGGAGACCCCGCACTGCGTGAGGTCCGACGCGTACGCGTAGCTGTAGGCGACGCGGCCGTGGGCGACGGTCCGGATGCGGCTCATCACGATGGATTCGAGCTTGAGGTACTCGATGCGCTGGCTCTGGTACACCTCGAGGGCGATGCGCGCGGGCTGCGCGCCGGCATCGACGAGGCGCGAGGCGCACGCGAACGCCGACGGGTCCGCATTCTGGTACTGGAAACGACCGGTGTCGGTGACGAGGCCGGTGAGGAGGCAGTCGGCGATCTGCGGCGTCAGCGTCCAGCCGCCGGCCTGCAGGAGCTCCTCGACCAAGACGGCCGTCGCCGCCGCCGACGTGACGCGGACGGCAGCGTCGGCAAACTCCTCGCGCGCGGGATGATGATCGATCACCACGCGCGCGCGGGCGCGCTTGGCGACCGCCGCGGAGTCGGCGAGCCGCTCCATGACCGGAACGTCGACCGAGATGAACAGGTCGGGCGCCTCGAGGTAAGAGCGCGCGGGAACCAGCCGCTCCACGCCGGGAAGGAACCGGTAGATCCGGGGAACCGGGGCGTCGTCGGCCAGCAGCAGCACGATGCGCTTCGACGGAAACGCACCGATCAGCGCCTGGCCGAGACCCAGGACGGAACCCAAGGCGTCGCCATCGGGGCTGGTATGCCCCGATATGGCGATCGTCTGGGAGCCGACGATGCACTCGATGACGGACTCCCACATGTCGGGCGTCGTCGAGCGCACCGAGCAACACGAGGTGGTACTCATCGACCGCCTTCTTCGTCGACAGCGTCGTCCCCGTCGTCGGGCCAGTCGTCGACGGGCTCCTCCGGGACGAGGGGGTAGCCCTCCTCGTCCTTCTCGACGACAAGCGTCTCGGGGACGTTCTCGAGGGCGCGCGCGATGCGCTCGGCCTCGTCGGTGGAGCGGTCGATGCGGAAATCGAGCTCGGGGACGATGCGCCAATCGAGCGCACGCGAGAGCAGCGTGCGAATGCGGCCGCGAGCGCTCGCGAGGGCCTCGAGGACCTCTTCGTAGCGCCCGGGCTCGCAGCTCACGAACACGCGGGCGTACGCGCGGTCCACGCTGACCTCGCACCCGGTGAGGGTGACGAGGTCGAGGCGCGGATCGGCGATCTCGAACAGAAGGATGTAGCCGAGCTTCTCGCGAAGCTGCTCGGCGGTGCGGCGTGTCGCAGCGGTCTGCTTCACGACGTGCCCCCTTCCCTACTCGGTGCGGGCGACCTCGACGACCTTGTAGGCCTCGAGCTGGTCGCCAACCTTGATGTCCTGGTACTTCTCGATGCCGAGGCCGCATTCGTAACCGTTCTTGACGGTCTTGACGTCATCCTTGAAGCGGCGCATGGACCCGAAGTGGCCGTCGAAGATGACGACGCCGTCGCGCACGACGCGGACGTTGTCGTCGCGGCTGATCTCACCCTCGATGACCATGCAGCCGGCGATGACGCCGGCCTTCGGCACGCGGAAGGTGTCGCGGACCTCGGCGATACCGGTCTGGACCTCTTCCTCGGTGGGAGCGAGCATGCCGATGCGCGCGGCATCGATGTCCTCGATCGCCTTGTAGATGATCGAGTAGGTCTTGATCTGCACGCTCTCCTTCTCCGCGGCGTCGCGGGCCTTGCCCTGAGGGCGCACGCCGAAGCCGATGATGATGGCGTTGGACGCGGCTGCCAGCGAGACGTCCGTCTCGGAGATGGCGCCGACGGCGGAGTGGATGATGTTGATGCGGACCTCGGACTGGTCCATCTTGCCGATGGAGTCCGCGAGGGCCTCGATGGTGCCCTGCGTGTCGGCCTTGACCACGAGGTTGAGCTCCTTGAGCTCGTTTTTGCTCATCTCGTCGAACAGGGTCTCGAGGGTGACGTGCTTGACCTTGTTCTGCTCCTCGATGCGGGCCTTGAGCGCGCGCTCGTCGGCGAGGTTGCGCGCATCGCGCTCATCCTCGAAGACGCGGAACTCGTCGCCCGCGGCGGGAACGGAGTTGAGGCCCAGGATCTCGACGGCATCGGAGGGGCGCGCCTCGTCCTTGGGCTGGCCGTGCTGGTCGAGCATCGCACGAACGCGGCCATAGCTCATGCCGGCGACGATGGTGTCGCCCACGCGCAGGGTGCCGCGGGTCACCAGCACCGTGGCGACCGGGCCGCGCCCGCGGTCGAGCTTGGCCTCGATGATGTTGCCCGAAGCGAAGGTGTCCGGGTTGGCCTTGAGCTCGAGGACGTCAGCCTGGAGCAGGATGGTCTCGAGCAGCTCGTCGATACCGATGTGCTGCTTGGCGGACACGTTCACGAACATGTTCTGGCCGCCCCACTCCTCGGGGATGATGCCGTACTCGGTGAGCATCTGGCGCACGCGGTCGGGATTGGCCTCGGGCTTATCGCACTTGTTGACGGCGACGATGATGGGCACGCCGGCAGCCTTGGAGTGGTTGATGGCCTCGATGGTCTGCGGCATGACGCCGTCGTCGGCAGCGACGACCAGCACGACGACGTCGGTGATCTTGGCGCCGCGGGCGCGCATGGCGGTGAAGGCCTCGTGGCCCGGGGTATCGACGAAGGTGATCTGGCGGCCGTTGATCGTGACCTCGGAAGCGCCGATGTGCTGGGTGATGCCGCCGGCCTCGCCGCTCCACACGTTGGTGTGGCGGATGGCGTCGAGCAGGCTCGTCTTACCGTGGTCGACGTGGCCCATGACGGTGACCACGGGAGGACGGGGCTTGAGGTCCGCCGGATCGTCGTAGAAGCTGAAGGAGTTCTCCTCCTCCGCCGTGACGATGCGGACCTTGCGGCCCAGGTCGTCGGCGACGAGCTCGACGAGGTCGTTGCTCATGGTCTGGGTCATGGTGAGCGGGGTGCCCAGCAGGAACAGGCGCTTGATGATGTCGTTGGCGGGGACGTCGAGGGCCTCGGCGAGCTCTGCCACGGTCACGCCCTCGGAGACCTTGACGGCGTCGAGGTCCTCGGGGTTGATGCCCTGGGCCAGCGCCTCCTCGATCTTGCGCTCCTCGGCAGCGGCGGCAGCCTCGGCCTGGCGCTTCTCCTTGCGCTTCTTGCGGCGGCCGGAGGACTCGCGGGAGGCCTCCTCGACGGCGGCGCGGGCCTCCTCGAGGACCTTCTCGCGGCTGTACTCCTCCGCCTCGCGCGCCATGCGGGTGTAGCGGTCGCCGGTCTCCTCGTGGGCCCCGCGACGCTTCTTGCCGCCGCGGGACGCCTTGTCGGGATTGGGGACGTCCATGCCGGCGGGGACAACGGGCACGGCGTTGGAGCGACGGGTGCGCGCGGGCGCATCGGAAGACGTGCGCTCGGCGCGGCCGCGACCGCGGCCGCGATCGGACCCGCGGCGGCTGTCGGCGGACTCCGCGCGGCGCTTGGACTCCTCCTCCTTCTTCTCCTTCAGCACGACCTCCTGGGCCGCGATCTGGTCGAGCAGGGAGCGGAAGCGCGAACCCGAATCGGACGCGGGGACGGCGCGACGCTTGGCCTCGAGCTCCGCCTCGCGAGCCTCGGCGGCAGCCTTCTCGCGGGCGGCGCGCTCGGCCTCCTCGCGGGCGGCGCGGGCGGCCTCCTCGGCAGCCTGGGCGGCCATGGAGAGACGACGCTCCTCCTCGCGGCGGGCCTCGGCAGCGATGCGCTCGGCCTCGGCTGCGGCGCGGGCCTCGGCGGCCTCCTTCTCGGCAGCCTCCTCCTCAGCACGGCGGGCGGCCTCGACCGCCGCGGCGCGCGCCTCGATGACGGGAGCGAGCTGCTTCTTGACCATCGCGACATATGCGTCCTCGAGCGCGGAGGATGCGGACTTCGCGGGGATCTTCATCTCCGCGAGGTGGTCCAGCAGCTCCTTGGAGGACAAACCAAATTCCTTGGCCAGGGTCGAAACGCGAACTTTCGCCATGGGCCATTCACCTACCTCTCGGGCGCGCGGCGCCCCAAATCAACGATCGAAACGGCTACGGGCGCGCGACATGCGAGACGCCGCCGCGCGCGCCGTGCGCTAGATCAGGTCCTCAGCGTCGTCGAAGGCGTCCGCGCCCCCGTCGAACGCGTCGCCCTCATCATGCAGGCCGCAGAAACGAGAACCGGGTCGGGCCTGGTTGCGGCACGCGACGCCCTCGGCGTCCACATGGGAGCAACGTCGCGGCTCGTCATCCGCGAGCAGGTCCTCCGCAGGCGGCTCGACGACGGGAACGCTGCGCAGGATGTCGGCGGCCAGCGACTCGGACTTGATATCGATGTGCCAGCCGGTCAGGCGGGCGGCGAGGCGGGCGTTCTGGCCCTCCTTGCCGATCGCGAGGGAGAGCTGGTCGTCCGGGACGATGACGCCGGCGTAGTTCTTGTCCTCGTCGATCAGGACGCGCGTGACCTTCGCCGGGGACAGGGCGTTGGCGACATAGGCCGCGGGGTCCTCATCCCACAGGATGACGTCGACGCGCTCACCGCGCAGCTCGCCCACGACGGTGCGGACGCGGCTGCCCTTGGGGCCGACGCAGGCGCCGACCGGGTCGAGGCGGTCGTCGAGCGAGTGGACGGCGACCTTGGAGCGCTGGCCGGGCTCGCGGGCGATCGACTTGACCTCGACGGTGCCCTCGTAGATCTCGGGGACCTCGAGCTCGAAGAGGCGCTTGATGAGCGCGGGGTGCGTGCGGGAGATGACGATAGGCGGACGGGAGTGCTCGCCGCGCACCGGGGGAAGCGTGGAATTGGGGTCGCGCACGTCGATGATGACGGCCTTCAGGCGCTGGTTGTGCATGTAGCGCTCGCCCTGCGGGCGCTCGTTGCGCTCGTTGTCGTAGCGGCGCTGGTCGAAATGGGGCAGCTCGGCCTCGACGCCCTCGCGGATCTTGACGATCGTGAAGTCAGGCGTGGACTGGAGCACGGTGCCGGTGATGATGTCGCCGATGCGGCCGGAGAACTCCTCGTAGATCTGCTCGCGGGCGGAGTTGCGCACGATGGCGTTGATCTCGGCCTTGGCGTGCTGCGCGGCGATGCGGGAGGTGTCCTTCGGGGTGACGTCGGTCTCCTCCCACTCCGTGTAGTTGCCCTCCTCGTCCATGGAGTCGTCGATCGGCGTGAGCTTGTAGACGTAGATCTTGCCGGTGGCGCGGTCGATGGTGACCTTCGCGCCCCAATCGAGATGCAGGATCTCGGCATAGCTCTTGGCGAGCGACTGCTCGAGGCGGTCGATCAGGTAGAGCTGGTCGATGTGCTTCTCCTGGCAGAGCGCCATCAGCGCATCCATCATGTCAGATGCCATTACTTATCACCCTTTCCGCCCTTGAAGTCGATGACCGGCTTCAAAGTGCATTTCTTGACGTCCTCATATGAGATGATGGCGGGCTCGGCGCCCTCGGCCTCGATGGTCACCGCTTGCTCGTCGGCTGCGGCGAGCGTGCCCTTGAAGCGACGCTGGCCCTCCGACGCCGTCGTGGTGAGCTCGACCGGCTCGCCCACGAAGCGAATGAAGTCGGACGGACGGCGGAGCGGGCGGGCAAGACCGGGGCTCGAGACCTCGAGGGTATAGGAACCCGCAAAGGGATCCAGACCCTCCACGACATCGCTCACCCACGCGTTGTTGGCTGTGACCTCGTCGAGCGTGATGGCCTCACCGTCCAGGCGGTCGATACGCACGCGCACGCAGGGCGCCTTGGTGGCGCCGACGACCTCGACGTCGACGATGTCGACGCCATGGGCCTCGGAAACCTGCTCGAGCGCATCGATGACCTGCTGCTCCAGCTTGCTCTTGACCATGAACACCTCCCCAAACAAGAAAGGAAGCGCAGGCAAGCCCGCACTCCCTTCACGTTACAACTTCAATTGCACATATACCTTAGCATAAGCAGGCAGAACATGCTCCAGACCCGTGTCCCCGACGGGCATGTGGCTCGTAACCCGACACATCTTCTCCACAACATGAACCCCCATGTGCCGCAATGCGAGCGTCCGGGCTGTGGTCATGAGTACAGCCTCCGACCTCCAAGCGACACAAAGTTTGTCACAGCGTCCAATGACCGTAAACCCGTCGCACGTGACACTAAACCCGATACGAAAGCACCCGGAAATCAGCCGGGGCCCGGCGGTCGCCGGGCAGACGTGAGAGGAGCTTTGCATGGCAGACAAGCAGCCGGGCATCGTGAAGAAGATGACCTTCGGCGACGAGGAGTTCGACGTCCCGTTCGCCAAGGGCAACCCCGGAAAGACTCGCGAGGAGCTCGACGAGATCAAGAGGCGCATGCGCGAGGACCCCGAGGCCGCCGGCGACGGAGAGATGGTCGCCACCATGGGCTTCTGCGCCAAATACGACCCGCATACCTACATGACCGACATCCCCGGCGTCATGTGCGAGCGCGACGTGGCATGCGTCCTGCGCGACGGCACCACCATCTACGCCGACATCTACCGCCCGGCCAACACCACCGAGAAGGTTCCTGTCATCTGCGTGTTCGCACCCTTCGGCAAGAACCCCTCCGAGGGCATGGACTCCTGGCAGCTCATGGGCGTTCCGCCCAAGACGGTCTCCCCGTACGCCAAGTTCGAGGCGCCCGACCCCGGGTACTGGTGCCATTACGGCTACGCCGTGGCCAACGTCGACCCGCGCGGCGTGGGCAATTCCGAGGGCGACGTCTACCTGTGGGGCTCCCAGGACGCCCAGGACGGCTACGACTTCATCGAGTGGGTGACGGCCCAGGAGTGGTGCAACGGCCGCGCCACCATGATCGGCAACTCCGGCGTCTGCATGGCCCACTGGCGAATCGCCGCCACCCGCCCGCCGCACCTCGCCTGCCTCGCCGCCTGGGAGGGCCAGGGCGACCTGTACCGCGAGAGCTACTTCTGCGGCGGCATTCCCAACCCCGACTACGAGACCCACATCATCCAGGCGCTCGCGGTCAATAACTACATCGAGGACACGCCGGCCATGGTGGCCAAGTACCCGTTGATGAACGCCTACTACAAGGACAAGATCGTCGACTGGAACAAGATCCGCATCCCGACCTACGTCACCGCAGGTTGGGTCCATCATCACCTGCGCGGCGCGTTCGAGGGCTTCCGCCGCATCCGCACCCCGAAGAAGTGGATGCGCGCGCACCGCGACTTCGAGTGGCCCGACACCTACACGCCCGAGAACATGGAGGATCTGCGCAAGTTCTTCGACCGCTACTGCAAGGAGATCCACAACGGCTGGGAAATGACGCCGCGCGTGCGCCTCGACGTCATGGACGGCTACGGCTACGACTACGCCAGCCGCCGCGCCGAGGACACCTTCCCGCTCAAGCGCACCGAGTACAAGAAGCTCTACTTGAACGCCGCGGACGGCTCCGCGAGCTTCGAGAACCCCGCCGATGAGGCCGAGGTCACCTACGACCCCAAGACCGAGACCACCACGTTCACCTATGAGTTCACCGAGGACACCGAGATCACGGGCTTCATGAAGCTCCACCTGAACGTCGAGTGCCGCGGCTACGACAACATGGATCTGTTCCCCTGGGTCATCAAGCTCGACAACGACGGCAACTACGTGCCGATCCGCGTCATGGGCGCGCCCTTCCGCGGCGCCTGGGGCTTCCTGCGCTGCTCGCATCGCGACCTCGACCCCAAGTACGCGAGCGACTTCCAGCCCGTGCACTCCCACGAGAAGGAGGAGCGCATGCAGCCCGGCGAGATCGTGCCCGTTGATGTGGAGATGTACCCGCACTCCCGCTTCTGGCACAAGGGCGAGAAGATCCAAGTGGTCATCGCCGGCCGTTTCATCAAGACCGAGTGGTTCCACGACAACGACATGAACCACAAGACCGACAACGGCGACGGCATCCACGTCATCCACACGGGCGGCGAGCACGACTCCTACCTCCAGATCCCGGTGGTGCCGCCAAAGTACCAAGTGGGCGACTACATCTGGCGCGGCGACTGCGCGTAAGTCGCAACAGCGCGACCGACCGCGATTCCAATGGGGCGCTGCCGCACGCATGCGCCCCACCCCCTGGGGGCACGTGCACCCAGGGGACATCATCCAGCGTGAGGGCGGACCTCTCCCCTTCCGCTTTATCGAGGGAGTCGTCTTATGGCAGAAAGCAAGAAATTCAACGCCTGGCTGCCCGATTTCGGCACCAAGGGCTGGGGCATCACCATCGCCTGCTTCGTGTTCTTCTACTTCTACTCGTTTTGGAACGCCGCGACCAACACGCTATTCGGCCTCTTCAATGAGATGTACGGCTGGCAGCAGACCGACATGTCCTATGTCATCACGATCGCCGGTTGGATCAGCCTAATCGCCGTCGTGCTCTTCGGCACGCTCGGTCGCAGGATCGGCGCCAAGATGGTCTCGGTCATCGGACTTACCGGGTCGGCCACAGGCTTCGCCGTGCTCGCCTGCGCCCGTACGTTCGCGATCTTCACCGCAGGCGTCGTGATCTTCAATTTTTCGATGGTGGCGTACGCGACCATCGGCGTGGGCCTGCTTGGATCCTCGTGGTTCCCGCGCACCAAGGGGGCCTTCATGGGCATCGCCACCATGGGCATGACCATCTCCTCGGCCACGTTGAACCCCATCATCCTGGGGTTTGCCGGCAGTAGCCTCGGCATCTCCGGCTTTTTCTGGGTCATGGCAGCCATCGTCGCGGCGACGGTCGTCGTCGTGTTCCTCTTCGTCAGGAACAACCCCGAGGAGGCGGGCGCCTATCCCGATAACGACCGATCCGTGAGCCGTGAGGAGCTCGAAGCGGAGTTCAGGGCCGCGCAGGAGTACAAGAAGACGAGCCCCTGGACGATGGCCCGCGTTCTCAAGACCCCGCAGACCTGGCTCATCGGCCTCGGCACGGGTCTTCCCATGATGGTCGGCGCCGGAACCATCGCCCTGCTCGTTCCCACGCTCGCCTCGTACGGGCAAGACCCGATGCTGGGCGTCGTGTTGCTGTCCTCCATGTGGCCCATCGGGCTGCTCGGCCACTACCTCATCGGCGTGCTCGACCAAAAACTCGGCACCAAGAAGACCACGATCGCCGTGATCTGCGTGTTGGGGCTCGGTGGACTGCTCATGAGGATTGGCGGTGCGAACACCGTTGTCTGCGCCGTGGCCACGGGCATGTTCATGTTCGGGCTCTCGGGTGCGGCAAATGTCTGCATGTCGCTCACCGCGTCCATCTATGGTCGCGAGGACTTTGAGGTCGCGTACACGCCCATCCAGGTCATCTTCAACGTGCTCAACTTCGCAGGCGTCTCGGTCATGTCCACCGTCGCCGCCCTCGCCGGCCAGCAAAACGTCATGCTCGCCGTGTTCATCATCTGCATCGTCGCGCTCGTACCTGTAATCGCGCTGCCCTACCGGCAAATCGCGTCCAACGTGCGCGGGATGTAAAGCCGCCGGGCGGCCGCGTATCCATTGAGCCGGAATATGCCGCGACCACCAGACGGGCCGTTAGTAAACCTAGCCGAGTGCGTGCCCGGCATCCAGTCCAGAAAGGAAATGAACACACTATGAACGAATTCCAGAAAGAGGTCCTCGACATCCTCAAGGACAAGGCCGTCGAGATCTTCGGCGCCGATCGTGATTCCCTCTCCGCCGAGACGTCCTTCGTGGACGACCTCGGCTGCAAGAGCGTGAACATCGTGCAGTTCGCCTCCGCGCTCGAGGACGAGTACGAGGTCGAGGTGCCGTTCATGCAGCTCAACAAGTGCAAGACCTTCGCCGACGCCGCGAAGTTCGTGGACGACGCCCTGTCCATGTAGCCGGTACTGGCGCCCCGGGCATGCATCCGCTCGCCCGGGGCGCCCTTCCGATACCGTCTCGCCGCGTGACCGGACACATGGCCACAGGTCGCCCGGCGAGGCCGCATCGCCTTCAATCGCCTGAACAACCGCTTGGAAGAAACGGAGACACCATGGCAACCCTGATCGAGAAGCTCATCGTAGACGCCAAGGGCGCGCCCAAGCGCGTGGCCCTGCCCGAGTGCGAGGCCGACAACACCTTGCTCGCCGCCCGCCGCGTGCTCGACGAGGGCATCGGCACCCCGGTGCTCGTGAGCCCGCGCGACGTCGTCGAGGCGACCGCCGAGCGCGCGGGCGTGCCACTTGCGGGTATGGAGATCGTCGACAACACCGACGAGACGGCCGCCGATGCCCTGGCCGAGCGCTACATGGCCGCCGGCGCGTGCCTGATCTCGGCCAAGAGCAGCCGTCGCAAGATCAAGAACCCCATGTACTACGCCATGATGATGGAGGAGCTCGGCGAGGTGGACTGCACCTTCTGTGGCCACACCAACACCACCGGCGAGGTCCTCATGGCCGCGCAGACCATCATCGGCCTGAAAGAGGGCGTCGACGTCCCGTCCATCTTCGCCCTCGTGGAGACGGCTGGCTTCACGGGCCCGGAGGGCGACGTCGTCTGCTTCACCGACTGCGGCCTGAACCCCGAGCCGGGCGCCTCCGAGCTCGCCTCCATCGCCATCTCCGCCGCCGACAACGTGCGCGCGATCATGGGCTGGGAGCCCCGTGTGGGCTTTTTGTCCTTCTCCACGAACGGCTCGGGCGCCGGCGAGTCGGTCGATCGCGTGACCGAGGCCATCCGGCTTGTCCGCGAGCGCCGCGCCGACATCGCGGTGGACGGCGAGTTCCAGCTCGACGCTGCCATCGACCCGGCGGTCGCCGCCAAGAAGGTCGACCGCCCCTCCGAGGTCGCCGGTCGCGCCAACGTGCTCGTGTTCCCGGATCTGAACGCCGCCAACATCGCCGTCAAGCTCGTGCAGCGCTTCGCGCATGGCTCGGCGTATGGCCACACGCTCTCGGGCTTCAAGTGCCCCGTCGCCGACTCCTCGCGCGGCGCCACCGTCGACGAGATCGTGGGCGACATCGCGATGCTCGTCCTGGCCTGCCGCTAAGGTCGCCGCACCCCACCCGTCCCACCAGCAGAAAGGAACTCGCATGGCTCACAAGATCCTCACGCTCTCACCCGGCTCCACTTCCACCAAGGTCGCCGTCTTTGACGGTGACGAGGCCCTCTTCCGCCTGAACGTCACCCACCCCGCAGACGAGCTCGCCGCCTTCGACTGCGCGGCCGACCAGTTCGACTACCGCCGCCAGACCATCCTCGATGCGCTCGATGAGCAGGGCATCGGCCTTGCGGACATCGACGCCTTTGCCGGCTACTGCGGCGCCATGGGCCCCACCGAGGGCGGCATCTTCGCCATCGACCAGACGGTGTGCGACCACGTCATGAACGCGGGCATCAACCACCCCTCCATCCTGGGCGCACCGTTGCTCTGGGCGTTCGCGCAGGAGGTTGGCAAGCCCGCCTACGCCGTGAACCAGCCCGACACCGATGAGCTCGCCGACGTGGCGCGCATCACCGGCTTTCCCGGCGTGTACCGCAAGAGCCACGTGCACTGCCTGAATCAGAAGGAATGCGCCATCCGCTGCGCCGCCGAGCTGGGCATCGCCTATGAGGACGGCAACTTCGTGGTGGCCCATGTGGGCGGCGGCCTGTCCGTGGCCGCGCATGACCACGGGCGCATGGTCGACACCAACGACGTTCTGGAGGGCTCAGGGCCCTTCGCGCCCAACCGCTCGGGTGACGCCCCGTTGAAGCCCGTGGTGAAGCTCTCCTTTGCCGAAGGCGCAAGCAAAAAGGAGATCGACGGCGTCATCGGCAAGACCGGCGGCCTTCTGGGCCTTGCCGGCACCGACGATGCACGCGTCATCCTCGCACGCATCGAGGAGGGCGACGCCTGGGCGAAGCTGGTCTACGACGCCATGGCCTACCAGGTCGTCAAGGCGATCGGCGGCTTCGCGGCGGCGCTCGCGGGCAAGGTCGACGGCATCGTGCTCACGGGCGGCGTGTCCAACGACCCGTACTTTGCGGGCTACGTGACCGAGCGCGTGGGCTGGATCGCCCCGGTCAAGGTCTACGGCGGCGATTTCGAGATGGATGCGCTGGCGTCGGGTGCCATCCGTGCGCTCGAGGGCGCCGAGGAGGTCATGGCATTCACGGGCGAGCCCAGCTGGAAGGGCTTCACCATGCCGGGCGCCATCGCGGACGTGGAGGCCCGGGCGTGACAGATACCAATCAGCGCGCGAAGGGCGGCCCGCATTACGCCTACGCCATCGTGGCGGCCTGCATCGCGATCACCTGCCTGCCGTGCGCGCTCATCCTCTCGTGCGCGGGCATCTTCTTCACGCCCGTGTCGGAGTTCTTCGGCGTGCCCAAGGCCACGTTCACCCTGTACTTCTCCATCCTCAACCTTGCCATGATGGTGGCGCTGCCCGTGAGCGGCAAGTTCATGGGCAAATGCGACCTGCGCGCGCTGCTCTCGGGCTGCGTGGCGCTGTGCGGCGCGGGGTGCATCGGCATGGGGTTTTGTCAGCAGATGTGGCAGTTCTACGTCTGCGGCGGCGTGATGGGCATCGGCTTGGCGCCGCTGCTCTACCTCGCCATCCCCACCCTCATCAATGCATGGTTCGTCAAGCGCGTGGGCTTCTTCGTGGGGCTCTGCATGGCGTTCACGGGCATCGGCGGCGTCATCTTCAACCCAGTGGGCACCGCGCTCATCGCCGGCGGGGCCGAGAGCTGGCGCGTGGCCTACATGGTTTTTGGCGTCATCATCCTGGTGGGCACGCTGCCGTTCACGCTGCTCGTGATCAGGAACACCCCGGCCGACAAGGGGCTGCTCCCCTTCGGCGCGACGCAGGCGCCCGACGCGGCCTCCCCTGTCGGCTCGACTGCGAGGGCCGTCGAGCCGGTGAACGACACCACCTCGGGGCTCACGCTCGCGCAGGCGCTGCACAGCCCCGCCTTCTTCGCCGTCCTGGCCTTCTCCGGGCTCATCACGCTCAACCAGAACATCTATCAGTTCCTGCCCAGCTACGCGAGCTCCTTCGCCGACTCCCTGCCCGCCGTGGCGGCAGCCTCGGGCGTGGTCGCGAGCGCCTGCATGGGTGGCCAGGCCGTGGGCAAAGTGCTTTTGGGCATCATCAACGACCGCTCCGTGCGTGCAGGCATCTGTCTGGGCGTAGGCGCCGGCATCGCGGGCATGACGCTCATGTGGCTCGTGCCCGGACAGATCGCGCTGCTCTTGACGGGCGCGTTCCTCTTCGGCATCGCCTACGCCATGACCACGGTGCAGACGCCGCTTTTGACCCGCACGGTCTTTGGCGGGGCCGACTACACCAACATCTACTCCAAGATCACCATGGTGGGCGCGCTCATGGGCACCGTCTCGGCCGTGGCCTGGAGCTTCATCGTGGACTCCGCCGGCGGCTACCCACTCATGTTCATGATGGGCTACGTGCTCCTGGCGAGCTGCGGCGCGCTGGCGCTCTACGCCCTGGCATGGAAGCACGGGCACGTGGCTACGTAGGGCCTTGACCTTAGTCACCTCGAACGCAAAAAACCCGCGGGCCATCTTCCGAAATACAAAGGAGAATAGCCCGCGGGTTTATGCCATGGCGCGGCACGGCATGCCATAGGGCGAGACACTCAAGACGGAGCCGGCCGCGATGCGTGGAGGTGACCGCCCTTGAGTCCAATCGCGCCAAGCATGTCAGCTGAGCATGCCCACCCCCCCCCGCTATCCCCGATGCCTCAGACGCGATCTGCGCGGCGCCGGGAGCCCGCGCGTGATCACCGCCCGGAAATCCGGGCTGTCGGCGTCTGCGGTGTCGCACGGGCAGAGATGGCAGGTGCCCTCCCACCCCGCCACCACGGCGTGATGCCAAGGGAAGCCGCGATCGCCCGCCTGCACGAAATCGGCCGCCGCCTTGAAGCCGGGCAGGTCGGCTTTGGTGAACGCACGGTCGTGATGCCCCGTGTAGAAGCGCTCGAAATCGAGGTGCCCCATCTTCTCCAGCGTGTGCCGCCACGCCGCGACGGGAAGCGATTCGGCAAAACATAGGCACATGATGGGGGTCACGGCGTCGCCCGAGAGCAGGACCTTGAGCTCGGGGCAGAGATAGCCCATGCTGGCGTCCGTGTGACCGAGAAGGGCCACGCAGACGAGCCTGCGGCCCCCAAGGTCGATCTCATCCCCATCTGCGAGATGGGCCACGCGCGGGCGCGCGCCCGTCTCAAAAGCCCAAGGCTCATCGGGCGCCACCATGCCGTCGCGCACCGCAGCTGCGCGCAGCTCGCCCAGGTTCGCCGCCGCCTCGCCCCAGTGGCCGTCCTCGCCCGCCGCCATGGCGACCTCGGGAAACGCCCAGGCACCGCCCACATGGTCGGCATGGCGGTGCGTGAGCAGCGCCTGCACGGCCCGTGCGCCCGCAAGGGAGCGCACGGTGGCCATGAGATTCCCGCAACCGCCCATCGTGTCCACAAGCGCCGCCTCGCGCTCGCCCACCACAAGGTAAGCGCGGTAGCCGAACGGGTCGCTCAGTTGGAAAAGGCCCTCGCCCAGCGAGCGCGCGCGTATGACGTCCCCCAGTGCAGCCATGGCAATCATCCTCTCTACAACAATGGCCCGCACGTGACGGGACACGGGCGGGCCAGCTCAAAAAACCGGGCTCTTCACGCGGGAGAGAAGGGCGCGCGAGGGCCTAGTGCATCTGCGGGGCGGGATCGTTCATGAGCTTGCGGGCGATGCCCTCGGCACGCTGCGCCCACAGGAAGCTCACGACGTAGCCGACGAGCCAGCACTGGAAGAAGCTGCCGAAGAGCGCCATCGGGAACATCTGGATGGGCATGCCCTGCATGACGATGGCGTTCACGTACGTGAGGATAAGGGCGTTGACGACCACGTAGATGCTATTCACCACGATGTTGAGCACCAGGCCGAACTTGATGCCGTCGGACGGCTTGAGCCCGCACTTGCCGGCGAAGGCGAAGCCGAGCTTCTCGGACGGGATGAACCAGCCCACGAAAAACGAGATGATGTAGGAAAGGACGATGTTCAGGCCGGTGGCGGACAGGAAGGCGGGCATGAACGCCTCCTCGGGCACGCCCGCCGACGAGATGCCGATGTAGCTCGCCACGAGTGAGATCGAAATGGCGATCGGGATGTTGGTGAGCAGGACCTTGACGAGCTTCGTGCTGGTTTTCATGGGCATGGCAACACCTTTCACGTTGGAGCCTACCGGTGCGCGTGGCGCCGGAGCCCGGGCTCCGGTGCCCGGGCCTGCAACCCTTCATGTAGATGATATGGAGAAAGAACCGCGCACCCTATGGCGACGGATCCCAAATACGTCGTAAAAGAACGGTTCCCGCTGTACCAGTGCACAAGGCGGAGCCGGGCCCGGCGCGCTACTGCGCGAGGACGAACGCCGTGGCAAGGCCGCGCTCGTTCGTGATGGAAACGAGCAGTTCGCGCACGCCCGCCTCCGTAAAGACCGGGGCGAGGGCCGTCCCCTCGCCCATGGTCACGCAAGGACGACCGTTGGCATCCTCGAGCGTCTCGACGGCGCGGAAGTCGAACCCCTCGGCCGTGCGCCAGGCGAGCGCCTTGAACACGGCCTCCTTGACGGCGAATTTGCCCGCCAGCACCGAGGCCCAGTCCGCGCGGGCATACGCCTCGGCGCGCTCCGACGCGGAAAACGTCCTGCGGGCGAAGCTGCCCTCGCGGTCGACGCAAAACCGGGCCATCTCCTCGATGTCGACGGAGTCCACACCGATGCCCAGAACCGGGCCGTGCGCGACCGAACCGTCATCCATATCGGCACCTCCCGAGCGTCGAGCCGTTTGCACGCGATCCGAGCCACCAGTGTAGGCGAACACGCCCGCGCGCGCCTAATCCTCAGCAAATCCCCGGAATACCGGGACGCCCGTGTAGGTGCGCGCCTCCTCGACGCCGGAGAGCACGCGCCGCGCGCCCGCCGCCATGGCCTCGAGCTCGAACTCGCCCGGGTACGCGGCGACCGGGGCGATCCAGCCGCACCGCGTGGAGATGGCGTTCACGAGGCCCTGATCAAAGGCCATGCCGCCGCCCAGCAGGATGCCGTCGACTCGTCCCCCGAGCACCGCCGCCATGGCGCCGATCTCCTTGCAGACCTGGTAGATCATGGCATCCCAGGCGCGCGCCGCAGCGGCGCTTCCGCCCTCGGCAAGGGCGATCACCTCGCGGGCGTCCGAGGTGCCGACAAGGTCCACGAACCCGCCCGTCTTCATGCAGAGGGCGCGGGCCTCGGCGACCGTGTGCCCGGCATCGAGCCAGTCCAGGATCCCCGCCACCGGCATGCCGCCGCAGCGCGTGGGCGCCATGGGGCCGTCGCCGCCAACGATGTCGTTGCCGTCGATCATGCGGCCATGGCGATGCGCGGAAATCGAGACGCCCCCGCCGAGATGACAGACCACGAAGTCGCAGTCCTCGTAGGCGCGGCCGAGCGATGCCGCATGGCGGATGGCCGTCTCCTTCAAGTTGAGCGCATGGAGGTGCACGTTGCGGTACACGCCGCGCACACCGGTCATGCGGGCGGCGTCGCAGAGCTCGTCGGTATCGGGCGGATTCACCACGAAGGCGGGCCTGCCGCCCGCAGCCTCGGCGAACTCGTGCGCGAGCTGCGGTCCGAGCTGCGCGGGGTGCTGCACCCCGTTGGCCCCGGCACGGGCGTGCCCGAGCATGGTGCCGCACACGGCGTACGTGCCGCCCGGAAGGCTCATGAGGCCACCCCCGCGCCCCACGAAGGCGTCGATGGAGGAGAGCTCGACGCCATGGTTGGAGAGCATGGCGAGGATCGCATCGCGGCGGTAGGGCAGCTGGTCAGATATGGTGGGAAACGCCGCGAGCCGATCGGCCGCGTGCGCCACGTTCTCTGAGAATACACAGCCCTCCCCCTCGAACAGCCCCACCTTGGTGGAGGTTGATCCGGGGTTGATCGCCAGGACGCGCCAGGGCTTCGCATCGCTCATCAGCGCACCTCCCTAGCCAGCGCGTCCGCAAGCGCCTGGGCGCGCACGCAGCTCATGACCACGTTGCCCACGATCTCGGAGACCGGCGCCGAGCGGCTGCAGTCGCACACGATCCTCTTGAACCCTTGGAGCATGGGGCCGTAGGCATCGGCGCCCGTGAGGTTCTGGATGATCTTGACTGCGATATTGCCCACGTTGATGTCGGGCCAGATGAGCAGGTTCGCCCGGCCAGCCACATCGGAGGGGCGGCCCACCTTCTTGGCGGCCACGTCCGCGCGGACGGCGGCGTCGAACTGGAACTCGCCGTCGATCGCGAGGTCGGGGCGGGCGGCGCGCGCGATGTCGCGGGCGGCGCGCACCTTGTCCACGAGCGCGTTGTCCATGGAGCCGTCCGTCGAGTGCGAGAGCAGCGCGCAGCGCACGTCCCAGCCGGTGAGCGCGGCCACCGTGTCGCACGAGGCGCAGGCGATGGAGGCCAGTTCCCCGGGGGTCGGATCCACGCAGACCGCCGAGTCGCCGAAGCCGATGAGGCCGCCCTCGCCGCCGTCCCAGCCAGGCACCTCGGCGATGCCGCAGGAGCTCACGGTGGCGACGCCCTCTGCGAGGCCCACGATGGTCTGCGCCGCCAGGATGATGTCGCCCGTGGCGTTGGCGATGCCCGCGAACATGACGTCCACATCGCCGAGTACCTGCAGGATGAGCGCGCGCTCCAAGGGCCGGGTCATGCGGCGCGCGGCCCCCTTGGGCTTGTAGCGGCAATCCGGGTGGGCGAGATAGCGCTCACAGCACCGGGCGTTCTCGGCCTCGTCCGCAATGTCGATGATCTCGACGCCCTCAAGGGAGAGGCCCCGCTCCCCCGCCAGGCGCGCAAGCTCGGCGCCGTCACCCACTAGCACGCACTGGGCGAGGCCATCCGCCTGGAGCTCGGCCACTGCGCGCATCATCGTCTCGTCGTCCCCCTCCGGGAACGCCACGCGCATCGGGCGCGCTGCGGCGCGGCGACGCAGGGCCTCCATGAGGCCGGGGGAAGTGACACGTGTGGATGGCATGGGCTACTCCATCTCTTCCTCGACGCGCGACGCGAGCTCGCCGATGGTCTTCATGACCATGACCTCGCGCACGGGCACCTCCGCGTCGAGCTCGTTCTCGATCATGGAAGTGAGGGCGATCATCTTCATGGAGCCGCGCCCAAGCTCCTCGAAGGTGGTGTCGGGTGTGATGTCGCCCTCGAACTTGTAGGCGGACTTGGCGAATGCGGCGACCTGCTCGAAGATCTCCTGGTTCATGATGGGTTCCTTTCCGTGGGGTGTGATGCGTGATGGGCAAGGCGAGACGATGGCGGGCCCCGCCTTGCCGAAAACGGGGCCTTAGGCGTCGAGCTCGAAGCAGAGCTCCTTGTAGCCGGGGCGGTCGATGATCTTGGGGTGCACGCCCACCGTTTCGCCGGCCATGAGGCGGGCGCGGACGTCCTTGGCGGTCTTCTTGGTGATGCCGAAGATCACGTAGGTGTACTGCGGGCCCTCGTCGAGCTCCACGGCGCCGTAGGCATACTTGCCGACCTCACGCAAATACGGCTTGTCGTTTTGGGGCCCCGGCACCGTGAAGTCGATGAGATGGCCGTGACCCGAGACCTCGTACCACTCGGTGGCGTGATATCCGCAGGCATTGCAGGCCAGGTGCGGCGGGAACTCCACGGCCCCGCACTCCAGGCACCTGCGGCCCCAGAGCTTGCCCTCCTCCAGGCCCTCGTAGAACTTCTTGACGACCGGCTCCATATCCTTGAGCTGCATGGCTTGTCCTTCCCTTTCGATGAGACCGTCGGGCTAACCCACGGTGCGCAGAATCTGGCAGCGGACGTTCTGAGAGCCGCCGAAGCCGCGCAAAAACGTGGTCTGCGGGCGCTTCGCCATCTGGGTGGCGCCGGCCTCGCCGCGCATCTGCTTCACGGCCTCGTAGATGTCGGCGATGCCCGAGGCGCCGTGCGCATGGCCGAAGTTGCAGCGGCCGCCGTGCGGGTTGATGGGCTTGTCGCCGTCAAACGCGGTGCGGCCCTCGATGGCGTACTTCCACGCCTCGCCGCGCGGCAGGTAACCGCACTCCTCGGCCGAGACGATCTCGGAGGCGAGGAAGAAGTCGTTGCACATGAACAGGTCGATCTCGTCGGGCGACACGCCGGTGAGCTCATAGACCTGCCGGCTGGCCACCTGCGTGGCCCAGTGCTCGTTGTGGACGAGTCCCGCCTCGACGGCGGAGGCCCCGGTGCCGAGCACCTCGATGGGCGTGTGCGGCACGCCCATGGCGAGTGCCTTCTCGGTGGGCATGACCACCACGGCCGCCGCGCCGTCGCACTTCTTCTCGAAGCCGGTCACGCGCAGGTACTGGGTGACCTTGGGGTTATACATGGATTTGAGGTACTCGTCCGCGGTGGCGAAGCCCATCTCGGCCGCGTCCTGCTCGATCGTGGTCTCGAAGTACGCCAGGGGGTTCGCCACGGCGCCGCGGCGAAGCGACTTCGTGAGGCCGTTCAGGGCATCGTCGATCTGCTCTGCCGTGAGGTCGTAAGTCATGGCGTACTCGTTGATCCAGTTGTCGAACGAGACGCCGAAGGCGCCATCGAGCGGTCGGCCGTACGCGCGGTCGTAGATCTTGTCGAGCGAGGGAATCATGACCTCTAGGGGAAAGTCCGTGCGCACGTGCGAGGGCATGTGCTCGACGGGGAGCGTGGAGGCCAGGTCGACCGCGCCGCTGAGCACCACGTCGTAGGCGCCGGACGCCACCGCCATGACCGCCTGCTCAAGGGCCACATAGCCCGTGCAGCACGCCTCGGAGTGGTGGACCGAGCCCTTGCCGCGCATGCCGAACCAGTCGGCGACCTGCATGTTGGGGGTGATGCAGTCGTTGATGAGGTAGGGGTTGGCGGCGCCGTGGTAGAAGAAGTCGACGTCGCGCGGCTCCAGGCCAGCATCCGCGATGGCCTCGAGGGCCGCGTAGCCAAACGCCTCGCCCTCACCGATACCCTGCGTCTCGGGGTGCTCCTCGAAGTCCTTGAACGGGGTGCAACCCACGCCCACGATGGACACGCTGCGCGCGTTCTTACCGAGCTTGACCGTTGTCATGGCCTCACATCCTTTGCTGCAGACGGATACGATAACTCGGATGCTACGGCGTGCGCGCCGCTCATGGAAGAACGGTCCGGCGCGCGGTGTTCCCCGCGCTGGGACATTTTAGCTCCATATGTTCCATCTTGCAGGTCAGAGCAGGTTGTGGCGGCGGCACACACAGCTGGCGCGCATGCCGTTCACGACCGAGATGCAACCGGCAGGCCGCATGCGCCTACAGCTGGCGCGCGTGGTGGCACTCGGAGGGAAACGGCGTTCCCGCGCGCTCGCCATCCAGGAAGAACGGCGCGTACAGCAGGCGGTTGAGCGCGCCGGCCACCACCTCGGGCGAGAGATCCGGGCGCTTCTCCAGCCAGTATTGGATGAGGTTGTGGTGCCCGGCGATGGCGAAGGCCAAGTAGAGGTCGCGGTCCTCGGCCGAGCCCGGCACGTCGGCCAGCCGCTCGCGGAAATGCTCGTGCATGAGCACCGTCGCCTTGTGCACGAACTGAGGGTCGCCGTGAGGCCCGTTCAGCGCCACCACCTTGTCTCGCCGCTCGTACAGAAGCTCCATGCGACGGATCATCGTGGGCGTGGGGTCGAGTTCGGACTGGCCGAAGCGCGCCTTGAGCGCATAGCTGTTGATGTCGTGCATGTTCGCCAGAAGATCGGTCTCAAACGCCTTGACCACCTCGTCCACGCTTGAGAAGCGCCGATAGAACGTGGATCGCGAGATACCCGCGATCCTCACGACGTCGGCGACGTGGATGTCGGGGATATCCGTCGTCGCCATAAGCGCAAAGACCGCATCCTCGATCCGCTCGTCGACCGCCTCGCGACGCGCATCGTATCCCCAGGCCGTCATCGCATACCGTCCCTTCTCCTTTGCATGCACATGGCCGAACGGCGATCGGGCTCGCACACGGCAAACGACTCCTCATGCCGCCCCCAGGTAGAAAAACACCCAGAAGAACCATCCGAAAAAACCGGTGGGCAGCCAGGCAGCTCCCCACCGGTCGGGCGCAAAGCCGCGTGAGCGATACCGCGCACGCGGTCGCGGATACCCTAACGCTTGATCTCGAGCGTGGGGAACTGCATGCTCTTGTAGCGATCGATCTCGTCTTTGACCTCAGGCAGCTTCGCGAAGAACTCGTCGCGCGTCTTGTTGATCTCGTTCAGGTGCTCGGCGCGGGCGCGGTCGTCGTTCCTGTCGCGGATGAGCCCGTTCTCGGCGATCTTGAGCACCGGCCGGCCGGTCGCCTCGTCCGTCACGAGGTCACCGCCTGCGCCGCACACCGCGCATTCCCAGGGGAACTCGATTCCGTCCCAATGTGCGTCGCCGGGATAGACCAGGGAGCTGTGACAGTTGGGGCACACGCCGTCATGCGGGTCGCCCAGCCACGTGCGCTCCTCGACCGGCGTCCTGATTGCCTTGACGATGTTCTCGCCCATCTTGCGGGCACGCGGAAGCTGGTCTCCCCATACGAAGGTGTTACCCGGACGGCCGTCGCGCGTGGCCATGTAGCGGTCGACCACGGTAAGCGACATGGTGAACATGGTCGCCTGCATGGACTCCAAGGCCAGCGTCTGCCAGTCGTGCATGGAGCCGCCCACGGCGATGAGGCCGGCGACGGTGTGCGGGTTGCGGTCGACCGCGCCGATGGCGAGCAGGAACGAGAGCTCGTAGGCGAGAAAGCGCTGGGCCAGGCGCGTGTAGACCGAGCTGGGCGTGAGGTCGTAGGTGGGAACCGCGAAGATGATGCCGTCGCAGGTGTGCATCTCGTTGATGATGGCGTCGGCGTCATCCTTGTCCTTGAGCACGCAGCCGCGGTATTCCTTCTGAAGGCCCGCGCCCACCTTGCCCATCTGCATGGTGCAACCCTCGCAACCGGTGCACGGCAGGATGTTGTAGTCGAAGAGGTTGATGAGCTCGACCTCTCCGCCCGCCTCCCGGACCGCGCAGAGCGCCTCCTTGGCAAGCGCCTCGCCGTTGCCGCCGTGCCTTCCGGCACAAATCGCCATGACCTTCATGTGAGCTCCTTTCCAGAGCGATAGATACGCAGGCGACGGGCGGCACCTCGCCGCAGGCCGCCTGCGCCGTTGTGGGTCAGATGCCGCCGGCGCAGACGCGCGAAGCCTCAACGGGCGGAGAGGACACCCTGGAGCGCCAACGCATCGTTGCGGGCGGACAGGCATCTGAGTGCATCACGCGCGGACCGCGCCGGGTGACGGGGCCGGAGGCGATCGCCCCGTCACCCGGCGCGGTCCGCAACGTATACGCCTTACGAGAAAAGATGCGACCCTCTACCTGCGACGGATGGGTATGGGGCGCGGCGGGGTGCGCGGTTTTTCGGCACCGGCCTGGATGATGGCGCCCTCGTCGCAGGCGGAGACGCATGCCCCGCACTGGACGCAGGCCTTCTGGTCAATCACGTGGATGAAGCGCGCCTTGCCGAGGATTGCATCCTCCTCGCACGCGTCGACGCATTCGCCGCAGCCCACGCACTTGTCGGGCAGGATGTGATAGGTCATGAACGCCTTGCACGCGCCCGCCGCGCAGGTCTTCTTCGTGATATGCGCCTCGATCTCGTCACCGAACAGCTCGATGAACGAAGCGGTCGTGCGCCCGGCGGCGCGGCCGACTTCGCAGAGGGACTGGGTCGCCATGACGGGGGCCAAGTCGCGCATGAGGTCCAGATCGGCACGCTGTCCCTTCTTGCGGCAGATGTCGCCCACGATGGTGGCAAGCTGGTACGTTCCCTCGTGACCGTAGACGCAGCGACCGCATCCCTCCTGGCGGTAGGTCGACAAGATCTCGAGCAGCACCGAGGCGGCGCAGTCCTTCTTGGTCAACACGCGCACGTAATCGGACCCGAGCTCCACGCGCGCCTCCCCGTCGCCGGCGCTCACGAGCGCGCCCGAGGGAAAGCCAACGTAGACCGCCTTCGCATCGGAGGGCGCCACGCCGGCAGCCGAGCAGACATCGGCGACCGCGCACGCCTCGGGCAGATCGACAGGCGCATCCGCCCCCTCGATCCAGACCGTGCGCACGCCCGGCGCGCCCAAGAGCTCCGAGCCGGGTATCAGACGCACGTCGGGCAGATTGCCGCCCACGTCCGACGGTATGGGCTTCTCGCCACGCGTCACCTGGACGCAGGCGGTGTCGTTCTCGTAGACGAACCCCAGAAGGGGGTCGGCCTCGATGACGGCATCCGCGCCGAGGCCCAGGGCGCAGCGAAGCTCGTCCGCGAGCGCAGTCTCGCACGCAGGCACAAGGACGCGGAGGTCGCCTCCGTCCTCGACCGCCGCGCGGATGCGCTCGGCAGCAGCGGCGACATCCGCCTTCAAGAGATGCAGGGAGACGGGCGCCTGGTGATACACGGGCATGAAGTTGACGATAGTCAGCATGTCAGGCCCTCCTTCCTAGTATTCGTTCCACAGGCGCGGCGCATGGAGGTCGAGACGCAGGTCGCACTGCAGGCAGCGGCTCGCTTCGCAGCGCGCCTCATCGCACGTATACGGGGCCTCGAAGGGGGCGAAGGTCTTGGCGCGCACGACCCCCTCGGCAGAAGCGGGCTCCACGCGTCCGTCGTAGTACCCCTCGGGCACCTTGCCGAGCAGCGGCGAATGCTCGGGATGATCCGTGAGGACCTCCGAGATGTCGCCGTCCCCACCCAGGAACTCATCGATGGAGCTCGCGGCGATACGGCCCTGCTCGATAGCGGCGATCACGGACTTCGTTCCCGTGACGCAGTCGCCGGCGGCCCAGACGCCTTCGACGGAGGTGCGGAGCGCCGCATCGGTCGACACATAGGGGCCATGGGTGAGCTCGAGGCCCATTCCTGCGGTATCCTCGGGTTTCTGTCCCACGGCGAAGATGACGTGGTCGGCCGGGAGCGTGACCTCCCCGCCTTCGACGAGCTCGGTCACCGCGCGGTGGTCCTCATCGAAATAGAACCGGGATATCTTCTGGACCGTCACCGAGCCCACGCGGCCGCTGCCGGGCTCGGACTCGTTGATCGAGTTGAAGGCGTACGCATCGTGCAGGACCACGCCCTCCTCGGCGCCCTCCGCGCGCTCCTCGGGCGTCGAGGTCATCTTGTCCTCGGCTTCGAGGCAGCACACATCGACGCTCGCGGCGCCCAGGCGCACCGCCGTGCGCGCGCAGTCGTACGCGACGTTACCGCCGCCGAGAACCACAACATGCCCGCTTGCGTCCAGCGGCGAACCCTGTCGAGCCGCCTTCAGGAAGTCGGTGTTGAGATAGACCCCTGCGAGGTCTGCGCCCGACATGGGCAGGCGGGTGCCCGCATGGGTGCCCACGCTCACCAGGACCGCATCGAACGCTCCGCCGTGCGCCGCGAGGAGCGCGACGGGGTCGCCTATGCGCTCGCCGCACCTCAGCTCGATACGCGGGCTCTCATCGCATCCTTGCGAAATCTCTGAGATGGTTGCCATCTCGCGGTCGACCACCTCATCCGGCAGGCGATACGCGGGGATACCGTAGCGCATCTGGCCTCCGACCTTCTCGTTGGCCTCGTATACCGTGACCATATGGCCCTTCTCGGCCAGATAGAGCGCCGCCGTGAGACCCGCGGGGCCCGCACCGACCACGGCGACGCGCTTGCCCGTAAGCGCCTCGTGGCGCACACGCGCCTTCCACGATCCCGTATCGCGCACGGCGGCGGCCCGCTTGAGGCGGCAGATGGAAAGCGGCGCGGTGAGGCCGTTGCGCTTGCACTCGCTCTCGCAGCTGTGCGTGCAGATGCACCCCAAGGACTCGGGGAACGGGACCCTCTCGCGCACCACGGCCACGGCGTCGTCCCATGCGCCGTCCTTGACGTGGCGCAGGTACTCGGGGATATCGATGTGCGCGGGGCAGCCCGATCGGCACGGCACGATGTTGTCCTCACGCGAACGGTCGTCGCGCAGGGAGCCCAAGACGTCGATGATGGAGCCCGTGGGGCAGACCTCGATGCAGGCCTCGCAGAACCGGCAGCCCGCCTGCTCGAGCGTCACGTGCCCGTCGGTGCCGATCCTGATACCGTTCTCGGTATGCTGGTAATCGAGCACGCCGACGCCGCGCACATCGCGGCACGCGCGCACGCAGCGGCCGCAACGGATGCACCGCGTAAACATATGGGTGATGAGCGGGTTGGAGTCGTCGGTCGCCACCGGGCGGCTCTTGACGCGCCAGCGCATGGGAGAGACGCCCATGTACTGGTACATGGACTGCAGCTCGCACTTGCCGTACTTCACGCAGCCGGTGCAGTCGGTGGGGTGCGTGGCCAAGATGAGCTCCATGGCCATGCGGCGAACGCGGTCCGCCGCCGGCGCCTCGGAGTCCACGACCATGCCCTCGCGCGCAGCCGTCTTGCATGCGCAGACGGGTTCGGACGCGCCGTCCACGCAGACCATGCAAAGCCGGCAGCCGCCCACGGCCTCAAGGTCGGGATGCTTGCAAAGATGCGGGATGAAGATGCCGGCATCGAGCGCGGCGTCGAGAACGGAAGCGCCCTCGGCGGCCTCGACCTGCTGGCCGTTGATCGTTAGGTTCAAAGCATGCCTCCAGTTGTAAGACGAGCGAGGGCCCTCGCATACGGAAGGCCCTCGCCCCCGCATAAGGCGGGTCACGCGGCGGCACGCGGCCGCCGCGCTCAGGTACGCGAACCGCTTAGTACTCGAAGAGCTTGGCGGCGGCGTTCTCGCCGGCGATGCGGCCGGAGTTCAGGCAGAATCCCATCGTGTTGCCCGGGATGCAGTAGTTGTAGGAATCGCCGTAGATGGTGCACGCGTCGGTGCCCACGCAGTACAGCCCCGGAATGACCTTGTGCTCGTCGGTCATGACCTCGAGGTTGTGATTGACGAGCACGCCGCCCAGGGTGCCGTAGGCGCCCACGAACTGCTTGCAGCAGTAGAACGGGCCCTTCTCCAGCGGCTGCATGAACTCGCGCTCCTTCTCGAAGAGCTCGTCGTACCCCTCGGCGCACATCGCGTTGTACTCCTCGACGTTGGAGATGAGGCCGTCGACGTCGATCCCCGCTTTCTCGGCAAGCTCCTCGAGCGTGTCGGCCTGGCAGATGGGCTCGTAGCCGTCAGCGAGGTCGCGCTCCCACTGCTCGTCGAACCCTTCGTAGAGATCGTGCGGATGCACGTGGGAAACGATATCCGGACCGTCCTTCTTCCAATGCTTGAGCATCTTGGCGTCGAAGATGGCGTAGCCGACGCGGCCGGGAAGGTGGTTGATTGCGTTGCCCACGAACGTGGTGTTGAAGATCTCGTCCTCGGGCATGAAGCGCTCACCGTTGCGGTCGCACCAGTAGCAAGGTTGACGGAACGCGCCCTCCACGTAGAAGTGATTCATGTTGTCGGGGAGCTGGTACATGATCTCCATGGTGACAGGCGTGTGACCCGCGCCCACGGCATGGCACATGTTGAAGCCGTCGCCATCCATGCCGGGGATGGCGAAGCTGAAGAGGTCCTTGCCCCATTCGAAGCCCATGTACTTCTTGATCATCTCGGCGTTGGCGCCGAAGCCGCCCGTCGCCACGATAACGGACGAGCAGGAGATCTCGATATCCTCGCCGTCTTTGTCCTTGGCGCGCACGCCCGTGACAGCCCCCTCGTCGTTGCAGATCAGCTCGGTGGCGGGGGTCTCGAACATGAACTCGACGCCCAGCTCCTGCGCGCGCTCGGTCATGCGCTTGGTCATCGTGGTCGCCGCTCGCGGGCCGGGCTCGGAGCCGTCCTCGGGCTGGACCACATGCCAGGTGTACTCGCCATCGGCGTAGGCGCGAGTGCGCTCGCGGGCGCGGAAGGCCGGGCGGACGCTGTTGAACTCCACGCCCATGTCCTGGAGCCAGGCGATGGTGTCACCGGATTTGAAGTAGTACGCGCGCACCAGGCGGGCGTCCACCTGGTAGTGCGTGTAGAACATGTGGCGGCGGAAGAGCTCCCCGGGCGTGACCTCGATCATCGACGCCTTCTGCACGGGCGAGCCCGCAGCGGCCGGGCCCATGCCCATGTTGGCGGCGCCGCCGGTGTTGGACGCCTTCTCGAGCGTGATGACGCGGGCGCCGGACTCTGCGGCGGCCACGGATGCGGCCAAGCCGGACAGGCCCGCCGCGACGACGACGACATCGGTCTCAAGCTGTTTCATTTCTACCTCCTCAATACGGTATATTGCAACTCCCCAGACGGAACCACTTGGGCACGCCCGAAGAGGATGCCGGGTCCCATCTGGAGCCCGGCAGATACGAGCAGCGCTTCGGCGCCTATGCGCGCGGCGGCATCGTGGGGGTGATGAAGTCGCGATAGAAGGCGACGCGGTCCTTGTAAGCCTGCGTCTTCCTCATCTCGGCGAGCCGGCCCTCGTTCTCCTGGATATCCTTGCCGTGGATCTGCTTGCCCGAGATGATGTCGTGCGCCTTGTGCAGGTCCTCGTCCCCGTAGGAGACCTTGACGGCCCCGTCCTCGATAGAGACGGTGCCCTCGAGGCCGCACACGCAGCAGATGGCGCGGTTCTCGCCGGGGACCAGATAGAAATCGTTGCAGTTGCAATGCGGGCAGACACCGGGTTCACCCTGGTAGGAAGCATTGTCGATGTCCTTGGCGGCGTTGGCCAGATTAACGCCGATCTGATGCGCGCGCTCGATGAGCGCGTCCTCCATGAGGGCCGTCTTGGACCACGGCACCCACTCGTTGTCGATGACCTTCCAGCTCGGCGTCATGGCCTGGATCTGGTGCTCGGACTGGACGTGCGTGCCCCAGTCGGAGCCGCCGATGCCGATATAAGAGACGACCTTGGGGCTCATGATGGCGGGGTCGGGAACGACGACGCCCTTCGCCGCATCGCCGCCCTGAGCCAGACGGCCCTGCGCGATCTGGGTGCTGATGAAGTTGTTACCGGTGTCCATGCGCGGCCCGAAGCGGTCCATGACGGTATGGAACAGACCCGAGGCGCCCGTCTCGAAAATGGGATCGACCATGATGACGCCGTCGGCGTTGAACATCTCGAAGGCGAGCCAATCGAAGTCGTCCTTGTGGATGCACATGTTCTTCGTGCCGCTCATGAGCATCTTGACGCACGTGATGCACCCGGTGCAGTGCTTGATATCGAGATCCATCGCACGGATGAACTCGATCTCGCAGCCCTCTTCCTGGCATGCCCTCAGCACCTCTTTGCAGATGCAGTCGTTATTGCCGTTTTTGGTGCCAAACGAGACACCGACGATCTTGGTCATTGCCTGCTCCCTCTCTTGCGGCGATCCAGAACCTGCGACGTCGCGACGGGCGACGCCTGCCCCGAATGGGGAGGTTGTTTCACACAACCCTGGACAAGCTCGCGCTGGAAGCGGAAGGCTAACAAAAAAGTGGACCCCGGTCTCCAAACATTGGCTGCGCATAGCGCTGCCATGACCTTGTCCACTGGTTGGTAGTATGCATCGGACTCAAAAACCCGGTCAACAATCTCCCTGTCAACGGTTGAATCTCGAAGATGAACGGATAAACGCCTAATACAGATCGGATAAACCCGACATGCCTTTCATGACGTGCTCGGTGAACGATATCGCCAGGCGGTCTTCGCCCAGTTTGAGGTCGAGATCGAACAGCTCCCGTATCTTCCCGATCCGGTAGAAATACGTGTTTCGGTGCACGCAGAGCACATCGGCGGATACACCGGGAGCGCCCGGGTAGAAAACCGACACCACCGCGGTATCGAAATAGGAGGTGCCGTGCGCACGGTCGTAGCGGTACATGGCGACGACGCGCTTGTCGAGCATCATGTCCACTTGATCGAACGAGCTGACCGAGTTGGCCATCACGCGGAACCGGTACTGCCAGAACAGCAGGATAGCGCTCTTGCCATCAAGGGCATCAACGGCATCGACAAGGCCCCTCGCCTGCGTGAATCTTATGGGCAGAAGCATGAGCTGAGAGAACGGCTCGGACACGAAGAGCCGCATCCCGTTATGGTCCAGGCATTCGGAAAGTCGGGTGTTCTCAAGCAGGAAGTGCGAGGCGCGATTGTAATCGCTGTACCCGGCGGCATGCTCCCCGTTCCCGATGGGAATCAAGATCACGAACGCATCTCCCGTCATCGTCCAGATGCATCGCGCCGGTATGCAAGACACCAAACTCGGCATAAACGCCCGATAATCGGCGGCAGTGAGGCTCTCGTCGCCCACGCATTGCGCCACGACGTACGTCTCGTCGAGCGGCGCGCTCGTGGTGGCAAGCTGCGCCCGCATCGCCTCTTCGGTAGCCATGCGGTTGCCCAGCATATCGGAAAGCACCGAGGAGCCGGTCCCTGCGCGCTCTCCCGCCTCGCCGGACTGGGCGATAAGGATGCCGACAAGATAGCTGGCAAAATCGATGAGCTCGATATCGACGGCGGTGATGGGCCGTTTTTCCTCGAGCACATCAAGGCGGCCCATCTCGATCGACTTGTAATAGACGATCGACACTGCCCATTTGCTCCCGGTGCGGGCATTATGCGAAAGCGCGGTCCAATGCGTCATTCGAAGACCCTGCAAGACGCCATCCTCGTTGAGCTGGTCGTTCGCCTCCGGCGACACGTAGCCGCGTATCAGGCTCTGGATCACCTCGGGCAGGTCTTCGGGAAAGGAGCCGGCATAGGCGAGAACGCGGCAATCGGTATTGGATATGATTAGGGGATTGCCCAAGATCTCACTTGCATGCTGCGCGAACCTGCCGACGCTCATCGAGTTCTTGAACGCATCGAACAGGCGCGCAGAAAGCGCACCCGTCTCCGCGCACATAGCGGGGATGCGCGAGAAACGACGCTCGAGGGCACCGAAACCATCCTTGAGCGCCACGGCGACCACGCCGCGAGAAGGACGCCTCGTCGCCTGCGTGAGCGACTCCCCAACGTAGACCACGACGATCTCGCTTGGATCGTGGGAGACCTGGCCCAAGTCGCGAGAACCCAGGTTCTCTATGCGTACGGGCAGGACGCCTTCCATGTCGAAGTCGCCGCCAGGGCCATCGAAGGAGGGGACGACCTCGACGTTGACGCTCTCGCCCGCGGCAAAAGCGACATCATCGCAAGACAGTCCCATGATGAGCGTCCCCAGCTTCATATCGTTCCCCTCCTGTTGTGCATTTGCACAATTATTATACGCCGAAGCGCTCTAGCTTTTGAAATTAGAGCCATGGCTAATCCGGTCAGCGGTCCGTACGATGGAACCATAACGCAGGCCACCTGCGAAAACGAACCGACCCGACCTCCTAAGGAGCGTCCACTCTCCAAGGAGGTCGGAGGTATCACTTTCGTAGCGTGGCACAAGCGGTCCTTTAATATGGTCGTCCTTGAAAAGATGCTGGTCTGGTTGCACATGCAACGCATGAGCGCATTCACTTCGGGTTCGCTTGCAGCGGCTTAGCGCATATGCGCGTACCCATGGAGCGTTCGCAACGGAATGCGAGCGAGCGTTGAAGCCTCGGTGCTCACCGCATGGTGGGGATCTCGTGCCGCCGTCTCGCGCGCAGCACATTCCGGCTCCGCTTGACCCCTATTCCTCCATAAGCT
Organism: Collinsella phocaeensis; assembly: GCF_900119895.1. Classification (GTDB taxonomy): domain Bacteria; phylum Actinomycetota; class Coriobacteriia; order Coriobacteriales; family Coriobacteriaceae; genus Collinsella; species Collinsella phocaeensis. The sequence continues at coordinate 1,268,465 of NZ_FQLR01000004.1, forward strand.
CCATCACATAGTCGACGGCGTCTGCAATCGTCTGCTTACGACGGAACTTCATATACGGAATCTCGATGCCGAACCTGTCTTCGAGGCTTGCGACGAGCTGCGAGGTCTGAAGAAGCGTCATGCCCAGCTCATCGAAACGCGTGCACTCCGATATGTCGGAGCCGGCTCTTCCGGACACGCGAGATACGCATGAACGCAGCGCTGCAAAGGTTTCCCTACGCGCCCCAGGCATGGCAACCCCTTTCGTGCAGAGAGCGGAAACACACGGCGACAAGGGTATCGGTGCCGTTCGAGAAGGTACGTGCGCGCAGGCCGCCAATCCGCTCCGTATCCATACTCGAAAGTCTGGTATGAAGACAGCGCTCGAACAATGGAAAGAATTCCAAAGCTCTTGGATGTACGCCGCGCCTTTTTGTGCACAGGTGCAAAAGATTGACGCGGAAGCAACGCAGCGCTCAAACGGTGTGTCGGGTCATTACAATACCCGTGACCTTCATATACACGATTACGGCCACATGCGATACGGCATCGATACGGATTGGAGCGCACCATGGCGGACTGGAACATACGCACGATCGTTCAGGATATCGTTCTGGCCATCGTGATCAACACGAGCGCCACCCTGTTGGCGGGTGCCCCGATCTTGTTTGCATCATGGTATCCCCTCACCTGTGCGGCGTTTGGCACCAACGTGCTCATCCAGCTCCTGGTACCGGTGTCTGCCATCGCCGCCGTGTTGACGCGCCCGCTCGATGCGCGCGCATGCCGCCCATACGTATCGATTTTCCTCGAGAACCTGATGTTCGTGACGTGCATCTCGCTCACGATGGCGTTCATCCAGACGCCTTCAGGCGGCAGCGTCATCAGCGCCTGGTGGGCGACGTATATCCCGCTCATGCTTATCGGTTACGTCACATCCGTGCTCATGTTCACGGCATTGCGTGCACGTGACAAGCGCCATGGGGGCGCTGCGTAGGACCGTTCATCAAGAAGCCGCAACCCGCATGGGCCGAGTACGCCGGTCCGGTGATGCAAGCAGGCCGCACCGGCAGCTCGGCTCGCAACGGGACATAACCTCCGATGCGCCGAGGGCGTCAAGGCGGAACGGAAAACCGAAGGGGGCCGATATGCCATCGGCCCCCTTCGGCGTTTCACATATTCAGTTTGAGTAACGAGACGCTACTTCGCGACGATGTTCACCAGCTTGCCCGGGACGTAGATGACCTTCATCACGTTCTTGCACAGATTCTCCATAATTGCCGTTTGTCGAGCAATTACACCGCTCGCGCCAACTATAGAATGCATAACTATATAAGACGCCCTTTGCTTTTATCCTAACTTGCAACGGCGCGCCAGAACCAAAGCTCGTCAAAGGAATGGAGTCAAAATGCTATCACGTAAAGAGTTTTTAGCTATAGTTGCCTCCATGGTCGCAAGCAACCTGCTACCCAGTAATGCATTCGCAAACGATGATGAACTGACTGTACTATCCCCTGAAAACGCTCAAGCTATTGCCGATAACCTCTTGAGCTGCACTAAGCCCGATTTCACGTGCATCCCCAGTGAGCCAATTAAGTTCTACGACACCTCGGGAAAGGCGCAAGGCTATATTGTCGATTTTTATCGTGCAGACACTCCTTATGGATATGTAGTTATCGATTCACAGACCACAGGTCTAATCTCTTCATACTCATTTTCGAAAAACCGGGTTGGCCCAGCAACTCAATTGCGAGCAAGTCGTAATGCACACCTCAATCAATCCGAAATGTATGTGGTAATGCTGAATCCCCTAGAATTCGGCTTAGTAGGCAATGACGGAGTCATGCGTCTCAACACAAACAGGACTATCTCGCTAAATAACATTCCACAGCCTTCATCGATCCCTTCAAGTTGGGGCGACGTTATGGTCGGAATGGGAGAAGTTTATTCTAATTACACCATCTTAAAAGAAAACTATAGCGGAGAGGTACGAGGCATATCCGAAGCAACAGTCGAAGCATCGACCGGTCGTTACGCATGCGCTGTAACAGCTCTAATGCTGGCATCGGAACTGCACGGCATCTCTAGCATCTACAGCAATCCAAACGACTATCTAAAGCTATGGGAACTGACCGAAACAAAACCGCTCCCTGAAAGCGCACAGACAAAGCCTGGAATAATTCTGGGATCCACTACAAATTCAAAATGCGGACCCGGCTATTCACGATTTACCAAATCTAAAGGAATTACCACTTCTTCATATTATGTCTCGAATGCCCTTTATTCAACGTTCCAATCGCACGTTGATTCCAAGGGATGCTCATTAATTCATGGCAGGCTCGAAAATGGAGGAAACATAGGGCATGTAATGACAGTACAAGGCTATGCAACCATTCGCCAAAATCAAACTGGTAATACCAATCAAATGCTTGTTGTTGCCGATGGATGGTACATGGAGCCCGTATGTCTCAATGTCAAAGCTCAGTATTACTCCTACATCGACGCGACGCTTCTCTATCGGTAGGATTCACATGACCCAAAAAGTCGTTCCCTATACAATGGGTGGACTGGCCCTCATCGCAGTGCTCTCCCTTGGCATCCTCCTGTCCTTCCAGCACAAGCCGAACGGGAGAAATGAAGAGGCGGGGCCCGGGGCCCTCTATTCAGCCGAGGGAACCATACACGAAAAGCGAGATACCCTTGATGGCCATTGCGTTATGAACATCGAGCTTTCGGACGACATCGCGCCCAGTGATGGGCAAGAAGATACGGTGACGGTCGCATTTTCGTACCGCTACGCCGGTTCCGAGGCGCTTAACGAGCTGAAAGCCGGCGACCTGGTCGCATTTACCTACCTTCCGACCCCCAATGATGCTGGAGAGCTCGCAGGGATGAGAGTTTCGCTCAAGGAACCGCCTCAAGTATAAGCAGCATTCATCGCGTTCAGCCCGTCTTCTACCTTCCAAGCCTTCCGCAGGGCCGCGCAACGCAAAGGGAGGTCCGACCTCGCATCGGACCTCCCTTTCAACTCGTACATAGATACCTGCAAAAAACGCTTCGCTACTTCGCGACGATGTTCACCAGCTTGCCCGGGACGTAGATGACCTTCATCACGTTCTTGCCCTCGAGCCACTTGGCGACCGCGGTCCTGGCGGCAGCCTCGACATCCGCCTGATCGGCGCCCGCAGCGACCTCGATACGGGCGCGCACCTTGCCGAGCACCTGGACGGCGATCTCGACGGTGTCCGACGCGGCCTCGGAGAGGTCGAAATCGGGCCAGCTCGCCGTGAAGGCGTTTCCCTCGCAATGCAAGGCGGCATGCCACAGCTCGTCGGCCATGAAGGGGCAGATGGGCGCCATGACGCTCACGATATCCGTCGCCACCTGCGCGGACAACGCGGCATCGAGCTCCTCGCCGGAGTTGAGGTACGCGCTCGCGGCGTTGACGAGCTCCATGATCGCGGAAATTGCGGTGTTGAACTGGCCGCGGTCGAAGTCCTCCGTGCACTTCGCGAGCGTGCGGTGCCGCTCGCGGTACAGCGCGAGCGCGGCCTTTCCGAGAGTCCCCTTGTCAAGCGTTGCCTGCGCATCGCCGGCGAACGCAAGCTGCCACACGATGCGCCACGCGCGCTTGATGAAGCGGTTGGCGCCCTCCACCGCGTTGGGATCCCAGTCGAAGTCCTTCTCCGGCGGGGCGATGAACAGGATCGCCAGGCGCATCGTGTCGGCACCGTAGGGCTCGATGACGGAACTGGGCGGGACGACGTTGCCCTTCGACTTGGACATGGTGTCGCCGTGCTCGTCTTTCACCATGCCCTGGCAGAGCAGGTTGGTGAAGGGCTCGTCGACGTCGAGCAGGCCCATGTCGCGCAGGGCCTTGGTGAAGAAACGGCTGTAGAGCAGGTGCAGGATCGCGTGCTCGATGCCACCGATGTAGTTGTCGACCGGCATCCAGCGGTTGGCCGTCTCGCGAGAGAACGGCAGCTCAGCGTTGTGCGGGTCGGTGTAGCGCAGGTAGTACCAGCTGGAGCACGTGAAGGTGTCCATGGTGTCCGTCTCGCGCCGCGCGGGGGCGCCGCACACCGGGCAGGTGGTCTCGTAGAACTCGCGGCACTCGGCGAGCGTCTCGCCGGCGGTGAGGTCGAGGTTCTCGGGCAGGGTCACGGGCAGCTGGTCCTCCGGCACCGGGACGATCCCGCAGTGCTCGCAATGGATGACCGGGATGGGGTTGCCCCAGTAGCGCTGGCGGGAGATGAGCCAGTCGCGAAGGCGGAACTGCACGGAGCGGCGACCGGTGCCGGCCTCCTCGAGGTCCGCGACGATGGCCGCCTCGCCCTCGGAGTGCTTGCCGCCGCGCATGCCGGTGTACTTGCCGGACTGCACGAGCGTGCCGTCCTGGGCATGCGCCTCGGCCCAGTCGACGGTCTCGGCATGATAGGTATCGATAGAGGCGCCGGAGGCCTCGAGCTCGGCGCGCTCCTCGTCGGTCAGGATGATCGGCACGATCGGCAGGTCGTACTTCTTGGCGAACTCGAAGTCGCGCTGGTCGCCGCACGGGACCGCCATGACGGCGCCGGTGCCGTAATCGGAAACGATGTAGTCCGCGACCCAGACGGGCACCTTCTGCCCGGAAACCGGGTTGAGCACGTAGCGGCCCGTGAACGCACCGTGCTTCTCGAGCGTGCCCTGAGCGCGCTCGACGGCAGAGATGTGCTTGGCGCCCTCGACGACCTCGCGCACGCCCGTCTCGTACTCGGTGCCCTCGACGAGATCCATCAAGCCCTTGTACTCGGGGGCGAGCAGGAAGAAGGTATTGCCGAACAGCGTATCCGCGCGCGTGGTGAAGACGGTGATCTTGCCCTCATCGCCGGGGATGGGCTCGCCCTCGGCATCGCACAGGGTGAAGTCGACCTCGGCGCCCTCGGAGCGGCCGATCCAGTTGGCCTGCATCTGCTTGACGCGCTCGGGCCAGCCGGAAAGCTTATCCAGGTCATCGAGGAGCTCCTGCGCGTACTCGGTGATCTTGATGTACCACTGCTCGAGGTCGCGCTTCTCGACCTCGGAGTCGCAACGCCAGCAGCGACCCTCGGTCACCTGCTCGTTGGCGAGAACGGTCTCGCACTTGGGGCACCAGTTGACCGGATTCTTCTTGCGGTAGACCAGGCCGCGCTCCATGAGCTTCTCGAAGATCCACTGGCCCCAGCGATAGTAATCGGGGCTGCAGGTCTTCACGAGACGGTCGAGGTCATACGAGAACCCCATGCGGCGCATGGTGGCGAGGGCCTGGTCCATGTTCTTGTACGTCCACGCGGCGGACTGCGTGTTGTGCTTGATGGCTGCGTTCTCCGCAGGCAGGCCGAAGGCGTCGAAACCGATGGGATGCAGCACGTCGTAGCCGCGCATACGGGCCTGACGCGCCATCGCGTCGCCGATGGTGTAGTTGCGGGCATGGCCCATGTGCAGGTCGCCGGAAGGATACGGGAACATCTCGAGGACGTATTTCTTGGGCTTGGCGGAATCCGTGTCCACGGCGAAGAGATTCGCCTCGTCCCACGCCTCCATCCACTTGGTCTCGATCGCCTGGGCGTCGTAGGCCGGGATCTCCCCCGCCGTCGCGCTCGCGTGATCGTGCTCGCAGCAATCGCACATGGTTGGCTCCTATCGTTCAAGCGCCGGGGCCGCTCGGGGGCCGCCGCGCCGCGTCGGTAATGTTCAAGAGTTTAACAGGTCTGCAGCAAGCAAAACTGTTCGATCTCGCGCACCGCACGCTACGGCAAGTCCTTGGCAGATCTTTCAAACTCAAACCAAGGAATAATCGACCGCATGCACACCAATCCAACCCGGAATGCTCGCAATATGTGCTGTAAAATCCCCTTGCAGTTAATTGTTGCAGGTTTTATATATTTCGAAGCGCATTTCAAACTTCTTCGACCTGCGCCTTTTATTGATTGCATGGTCGATGTTATTGCTATTGTTTTATATCATTTTACTCTAAGAGATTTTTGCAGCACTAAAGAAGCGCGGCGGCACACAAACGCAGCGCATAATATGAAAGATTCGGGGCATAGCAATGCTCGCGGGCGTGAACGCGACGAGCAGCCGCGCTTGGCGCAGGAAGACCGAACTTTTTTTACATGCGGGCATTCGCCAGATTCGCACATGCATAATCTGCCAACACGGAATCAAACGATCTAACTACGAACTGCAACCACAGCAGTCGCCTCCGCTCTTGCGTCCTGAGAAGCACCTCCCTGCTCTCTGCAGAATCTTTTGCCCCGCGAAGCAAGGGGCGCGAGCGCCTGCCCAGCAATCTCCTCATGCGATCAGCAAGTTTTTCCAAGTACTCAAAACTCATTGCATCATCGGAGGTGATGGTGAAATGGGGCACATCGCGGATTGTGGCCATATCGTTCCTACGCCGAGAATCGAGCATCATCTTTTCCATTCCCGAATGCGTACTTGCCGGGTCGTAATCCACAAACACCATGCGCCGTTCGCCTTTGCGGCTCGTGGAACGTATCGCAATATCGGGATATCGAATCGAGTACCTTGGCTTGCCCCTGCGGTCGCTTCCATCAAATACGCGAACCATCTCGTTGAAGGAAGGGTCACCCAAATCAAAACCCCCGAGCCTCGCGGGCAGACAAAACATCATTCCCAACGCACATTCTTTTGGAGACCTTGCATGATCGCGGACATGCCTTAGAGCCAAACGCGCCCGTTTGGCCCCCTTGAGGCCATCAGATCTATCCAAGTACCTCGCTATCGAGTTTTGGCTTGCGATTGCGTGACCACCTTCCGAACGGAACACGACGCCGCCCAGCGCAAAGGAATCAAACCGAAAGTCCGAGCAGACGCACATGCCAAAATAAATCGCCGCCAGCGTATCAACCGCCTGGCAGATCTGTAAAAAGGCGAGCTCCGGGCAGCATACCAGCATCTCTGCACCGTGGACACGGCATGCTATGGGAATCAGACTGCCGGGCGGAATGTCCTGACTGCAACGATGCGGGCGAACCGCAGAACTTCGGCGGAGCGCGCCGTCGCCGATAACCAAAAAGTCAAGAGGACCCTCCAGTCCAATAGTCCACCGCAGCTCTTCCACCACCTGGGAATCTGGAGCATCGGACGATGCCGGGACATCAAGATACGGCGCATTGTTGCCCACACGTGGATCTCGGTGACTCAATAGCCAGTGAAGCGCAGAAAAATGAGAAAGCACATAGGTTTTCATCCGACCATCCCCCCCCATTGCCCGTGGATGATGTTCATTGTTTCCCAGTGATGCTGCAAAATTCCCTTGAAATAAAAGCAATGTTGCGAGGGTGCAATCCAACGATGCTGCATCCAGTTGCGACCTGCGGAAAGAATACAATTGACCCGTCTTAGATATGTCACCATCGTTCTGTACATTTACTGCAAGGGATTTTTGCAACAAGTCGTATTAGGGCAAGGAAACTACAAGCAACCCCAGCGCGCAGCCAATTCATGGAAATAGTGATACGCAAGCCCATTCGCCACATACGTCCTAATCCACGATCCATTATCGAAGTGGTCGTCCCTAAACTGATAACCTAAAATCGAAACTAGCTGGTGGTCGCTCAGGTTCGAAAGCTCCTTCTTGGATGCCTTTCTGAGCGCTATATCATCTTTTCCTATCGATTGATATACAACCCCGTAGTCAACGGGGACAAATCCTCCTCGGTAGGCCAAATCCAGCAAACCATTCAAGCTGTTTTCAAGGCCGTAGGGATCATCCTGCTGTGGGTCATAGAAGCTGAAGCTTGAGCACCACTCTCTCTTCTCCCCTGTCAACTCGATATCCTCGAGCACCCTGTGGATCTCCACGAGCGCCTTACGTGAATAAGCGGCCTTCACATAGCGGATGGGATTTGCGCTCCCCGGCGCGTACAACCCCGAGACGCCCTTTCCGACATAGCGATCTCTAATACACTGATCGGCAACGCGCCCCACGAACTCCATGCGATGAGCCGACTCGGCTTGACTGACCGAGCGAGCCGCACACATGCCCGAACCCGCCGGCAACCATGCCGCGATTTCATAGGCTTCAAGAACCATACCGTCATAGACCGCCAGAGCAAGATGGATTCCCTCAATCTTACTTTTGTCCACACGCCAAAACCCTCGTGTTACCTCATACAACTCAAAATCGGACATTCCGTTTCGATAGAGCTGGTTGACCTTGACCAAGACCGTATCTTCGAGAAAATCCGACTCGGTCAATTCGCCGTGATCGAACCTCGCGTCGAGCTCCGATACCTCTATCCGCCCATATAGGCTCGATTCATGACCCGCCTGCTTGTTCGTCAGATTCTTCAGTCCGAGTAAGTCAATTGCCGCCGCCTCGACTTTATATGCGGCCTTCTCATCAAGGCCGAAAGCCAAAATCTCGATGAGAGGTTGCCTGCCACGCGCTTGTATCTCGGCAATCTTGCGTGCCTTATCGCTTTCGGAACCGTCGTGCAAATGAGCGAATGCCCTATTGCCCTTTCCTTTGCCAACATAAAAAGGAACTTTAGTCACGGGATCAGAATATATATAGACGTAATACCCAAGCGCTTCGATTGTTTTTGGAGAAAACTTATCCACTCTTAACTCGATTCATTCGAAAAGCGGCGACCATGACCAGCGAACTACGGCAAGCGATTGTAGATAGCAGCAAACGAGCAACGGGGCAATGGCAGGCAGCTTTGAAACGCAGGCTACACCCACGTCAATTTGGCAGAACGCCGTCAAACCAGCTTCACATTAAATACTGACAAATCCTTCGTACCCAAAATAGCAGAAGGCTCGCATGAGGGCGCACGCGAGCCTTCTGAGCATTAGCCTGTAGGATGATTTGGAACCGTTTAGTTGTAGCTCACCGTCTGCTGCGAGTCCTTGACGACGACGTCGTGCGCGCCGCCCTCGACGATCGAGGTGGCGGAGACGAGCGTGAGGCGCGCCTTGTCCTGCAGCTCCTTGATGGAGAGCGCGCCGCAGTTGCACATCGTGGACTTCACCTTGTACAGCGTGCCGTTGACTCCGTCCTTAAGCGAACCGGCGTACGGGACGTAGGAGTCGACGCCCTCGACGAAGGAGAGCTTCGCGGCGCCACCGAGGTCGTAGCGCTGCCAGTTGCGGGCGCGGGCGGAACCCTCGCCCCAGTACTCCTTCATGTACTGGCCGTTGACGTTCACGCGGCTGGTCGGGCTCTCGTCGAAGCGGGCGAAGTAGCGGCCGAGCATCATGAAGTCGGCACCCATGGCGAGGGCAAGCGTCATGTGGTAGTCGTACACGATGCCGCCGTCGGAGCACACGGGGACGTAGACGCCGGTCTCCTCGAAGTACTCGTCGCGGGCACGGCAGACGTCGATCAGCGCGGTCGCCTGGCCGCGACCGATGCCCTTGGTCTCGCGGGTGATGCAGATGGAGCCGCCGCCGATACCGACCTTGATGAAGTCGGCGCCGCAGTCGGCCAGGAAGCGGAAGCCCTCCGCGTCGACGACGTTGCCCGCGCCGACCTTGACGGAATCGCCGTAGTTGGCGCGAATCCACTCGATGGTGCGCTTCTGCCACTCGGAGAAACCCTCGGAGGAATCGATGCAGAGCACGTCGGCGCCCGCCTCGATGAGCAGCGGCACGCGCTCGGCGTAGTCGCGCGTGTTGATGCCCGCGCCGACCATATAGCGCTTATTGGCGTCGAGGAGCTCGTTCGGGTTGGTCTTGTGGGAGTCGTAGTCCTTGCGGAAGACGATGCCGATCAGGTGGTCGTTGTCGTCGACGACCGGGAGCGCGTTGAGCTTGTTGTCCCAGATGACGTCGTTGGCGGCCTTGAGGGTGATGTCCTTGTCGCCGACGATGAGCTGCTCGCGCGGGGTCATGAACTCGGAGACCTTCTTGGAGTGGTCGTCGCGGCTCGGGCGGTAGTCACGGCTGGTGACGATGCCGAGCAGCTTGCCGCGCGGGGTGCCGTCGTCGGTGACGGGCATGGTGGAGTGGCCGGTGCGGTCCTTGAGCTCGATGACCTGCTCCATCGTCATGTCCGGGGTGAGGGTCGAATCGGACTCGACGAAACCGGCCTTGTGGTCCTTGACGGCCTTCACCATGGCTGCCTCGGATTCCGGGGTCTGAGAGCCGTAGATGAACGCCATGCCGCCCTCGGTGGCGAGGGCGGTGCCCATGTTCACGCCGGAGACGGACTGCATGATCGCGGAGACCATCGGGATGTTGAGGGAGATGGCAGGCTCCTCGCCGCGCTTGAAGCGAACGAGCGGCGTCTTCAGCGACACGTTGGCCGGGATGCACTCCGAGGAGGAGTAGCCCGGGACGAGCAGGTACTCGGAAAACGTATGGGACTCACCTGGGAAGAACGTTGCCATGATGCTCCTTCTACTCATTGCTACCGGCGGGACGACCGCCTTTGGCGCCCGTTAATGTTGACCTATTCTAGCGCACAATCGCTGGTATCGGGCCAAATGAACGAACTCGATACAGGTCACGGGAGATAAAGGGGAATCCACTGCAACGTCGCAGGGAGAACTTTATCCTATTGCAGCGGAAGCGGGCGCTGGGGCCGTAACGGCCGCCGGGACGGGCGGTATGCCGCACGCCTGGGGGAATTGCGTTACGAGAGGAACGCCTTGAGGCCGATACCGATGAGCACGATCCCGCCGGCGATCTGGGCATGCGAGCCGAAGCGCTCACCGAGGCGGCGACCGACGAGCAGGGCGAGCATGCAGCAGACGAACGTCGTGACGCCGATCGAGGCGCCGTACACGACGATGTCCGCACCCTCGGCAGCCAGGGAGATGCCGACGATGAAGGCATCGATCGAGGTCGCCACGGATTCCACCATGATCGTCCCGAACGTGAGCCGGCTCGCCGGGCACGCCTCGGGTTCGCGCAGCTCGTGAAGGGCCTCGACGATCATCTTGCCGCCGACGATGCCCAAGATCACAAGGGAGACGATGCCCGCGTAGGCCTCGATCAGGGGCGCGATGAGCGTTCCGCCGAAATACCCGGCGATCGGCATCCCCATCTGGAACAGCGCGAAGAGAATCGGCATGGCGAACTTGCGGGAGGGCGGCATGTCGGGTTCGCAAAGGGAGTTGGACAGCGTGACCGCCATCGCGTCCATCGCAAGGGCGACGCCAAGGGCCACGCTCTCGATGAAGACCGTGGTATCGAGCATCTGATGAGACCTCCGTATTGTCCGCTGTAGAAGAGCATCGGAGACGCGACGTGAAGACCGGCGCCGCGCACCCGAGGCGATCAGGATGGGGCTCGACGCAGGCAGCCGTCCAGGCCGTCGATGACCCCAAGGGCGTCATCGGAGCACACATCGAGGATGATGCGAGGGACCCCGCCGGGGCCCTCGGCAAGGTCCACGGACAGCTCGTGCGGGCCGAACCGATGGCGAAGGGCGGCACGGAGACTCTCCACCTCGGCAGCCTCGCGGGACCGCTCCCCGCCGAGCAGCGTGAACGACACGCGCGTACCGAAGCCGTGTATCAGCACATTCGCGGCATGGCCGCGATCGGGATGCGAAGAGAGGCCCGGATAGCTCACCCTGCCGACACGGGGATGGCACGCAAGGTACTCGGCGACCGCACGGGCGGCGTCCATACGGGGTTGCAGGACGTCGAGGAGAACGGGAAGCGACGATGCGGCATGCAGCAGCAGGTCTTCGGGCAGGCGACGGGAGCTCGGCACGACCCCGCCGGGTTCGCCCAGGGACCGCGCGAGCATGCGGTAGGCGTCCTCCGCCGCAGGGTCGGCCACCTGGTGCCGGCCGCGGCGGGCGACCGAGCGCCCCACCGATACGACAAGGCAGCCCGGGCAGCCGAGTGGCGACAGATCCTCGACCGCAACATGCGCACCGAGCTCCAGCGGCCGGCAGCACGCGACCGTGGGGACGGAGTTGCCCACGATCAGCGTGGCCCCGGCCATGCGAGCGGCGCGACCGAGCGCGCGCACGTCGGCCACGCGCAGGACGGGACCGCAGAGCATGTCGACATACCAGAACGTCCTGCCCGGGCAGGCCCCCGCGGCGTAGGCATACGACGCGCGGGCGAACGGCTCGGCCGCATCCGAGGCCGCCGGGCCGTCGACGGCCGCGGCCCCCGCGGCGATGAACGCATCGGGGGTCGGGTCGGCGATGAGCGAAAGCCCGTGCCACCCGAGATGCCGTTCAAAGGCATCGGGGTCGCCCGCGCACGCGACGAGGCGGTCGCCCGCACCCATGAGGCCGAGTTTCGCGATGAGCTCAGCCGACGATGCGGCGCGCGAAACCCACGCGCAGCGTGCGGACGCGGCCTGCGCGTACGCCCCCTCGAAACCAGCATTATCGGATGCCATGAAGCCCCCTCGTCAACGACCCAACCGCATCAGTATACCGTGAACCCCTTGGATGTCTGCAGCGAGGCAGAGACCATGTCCCACATCGCACGCCCCGAAGGAGACGGTGCGCCCCGCGCCCGCGACCCTCGACGCACGCAGCGTCTCCACCAGACATGAAAACCGGTCGCCGCATACACGCGACGACCGGCAATATCAACGCTTCGACTCTCGCTGGTGCGCAGGGCCCAATGACTACGCGCGCGTGCGGGTCTCCTCGACGACCTGCGCGATAAACGCATCGAGATCCATGGGCACGGTCTCGTTGGAGCGGTCGCGGACGGAAACGTTGCCGGCCTCGGCCTCCTTCTCGCCCAGGATGAGCATATAGGGAACGCGGTCGGTGCCGCGGGCCTCGCGGATCTTGTAGCCGATCTTCTCGTCACGGTTGTCGCACGCGGCACGGATACCGGCGGCCTCGAGCTTCGCGGTGACCTCGTTGGCGTATGCGCGGCTCTTCTCGGACACGGGAAGGACCTTGACCTGCATGGGCGCGAGCCACACCGGGAACTTGCCGGCGAAGTGCTCGATCAGGATGCCGATGAAGCGCTCGATGGAGCCGAAGCACACGCGGTGCAGCATGATGGGGCGCTTCTTCTCGCCGTCGGCGTCCACGTAGGTGAGGTCGAAGTTCTGCGGCATCTGGAAGTCGAGCTGCACGGTACCGCACTGCCAGGTGCGGCCGAGCGAGTCCTCCAGATGGAAGTCGATCTTAGGGCCGTAGAAGGCGCCGTCGCCCTCGTTGACCACGTAATCCATCCCCAGCTGCTCGAGGGCCGTCTTGAGGCCCTCCTCGGCTGCGGCCCAATCCTCATCGGAACCCATGGAATCATCGGGACGCGTGGAGAGCTCGAGATGGTAGGTGAAGCCGAACTTGTCGTAGACGGAGGTGATGAGGTTCACCACGCCGACGATCTCGTCGGTGAGCTGCTCGGGCGTGACGAACAGGTGCGCGTCGTCCTGATTGAAGCAGCGGACGCGGAACAGGCCGTGCAGGGCTCCCTTGAGCTCATGACGGTGCACCAGGCCGATCTCGCCGGCACGGATGGGCAGCTCGCGATAGCTGTGCGGCTTGGAGCTGTACACCAGCACGCCGCCGGGGCAGTTCATCGGCTTGATACAGTACTCCTCGTCGTCGATCATGGTGGAGTACATGTTGTCCTTGTAGTGGTCCCAGTGGCCCGAAGTCATCCACAGCTGCTTGTTCATGATCTGCGGCGTGGAGATCTCGACGTAGCCGGCAGCATGATGGATCTCGCGCCAGTATTCGAGCAGGGTGTTCTTGAGGATCATGCCGTTGGGCAGGAAGAACGGGAAGCCGGGGGCCTCGTCGCGCATCATGAACAGGTCCATCTCGCGGCCGATGCGACGGTGGTCGCGCTTCTTGGCCTCTTCGAGCATGGTGAGGTGCGCCTCGAGCTCGTCCTTGGTGGCGAACGCGGTACCGTTCACGCGCGTGAGCATCTTGTTGGAGGCGTCCGCCTTCCAGTAAGCTCCGGAGACGCCCGTGAGCTTGAAGGCCTTGAGCGCCTTGGTGTAGGTAAGGTGCGGGCCGACGCACATGTCGATGTAGTCGCCCTGCTGGTAGAAGGTGATGCGGGCGTCCTCGGCAAGGTCGCCGATGTGCTCGACCTTGTACTTCTCGCCGCGCTCCTCCATGAGCGCGACGGCCTGATCGCGGGGAAGCTCGAAGACCTGGAACTTCAGGTTCTCCTTGACGATCTTCTTCATCTCGGCCTCGATGGCGGGCAGATCGTCCTCGGAGATCTTCTTATCGCCCAGGTCGACATCGTAGTAGAAGCCGTTGTCGGTAGCCGGCCCGTACGCGAAGTCCGCCTCCGGATAGAGACGCTTGATGGCCTGGGCCATGATATGCGCAGCGGAGTGGCGGATGACGCGCAGGGCCTCGTCGCCCTCGACCTCGGCCACGGAGCCGTCGTTGTAGAGTGCCTTCATATGAATGCCTTCCTTATATGGTGCAGTACCTGATTTGGTGTCTAAGTGTACCCGTTTTCACCTGGGGCCGCGCTTCCAATCGAGGATGCAGGCATCCTGCAGAATTCCAACCGGATACGCGGACGCGGTGCGCACGGGAAGAACGGGTACGCGGGCAGCGAACCCGTTCGAAAACGCACCCGCCACCGGTTACGGTGGCGGGTGCGGGCCGACGCGCCTCTCTGCGCCCCATGCTGCGCACGGGACGGGGCCGCGCCTACTGGATGTGAGTTCGGCAGTACGGACACACCTTCCAGTGCGCGTCAAGCGGACGATGGCAGCTCGGGCACACGTTGCGGACCTGCGTGTTGCACACGGGGCAGACCACGAAATCCTTCTCGATGGGACCGCCGCACTGCGGGCAGGTCCCGTACTGGGCGAGCTGGCGCTCGCGCAGGGCGATGTCCAGCTCCTGCTCCTCGCGGTCGGCGAGGTAGGAATTGGGACGGAGGGCAAGATAGGCGATCAGGCCGACGAACGGGATGAGGGCGATAAGTCCCCAGCCCCAATAGGCGGAGACCCCGCGGCGCTTCGCGTCGATGAAGACGTAGACCACGGAGAGCACATACAGCGCGGCGAAGAAGCCGGCGAACGCGTACAGCGCGATCATGAGCTGAGGCGACATGAGTTCCTGGATGTACTGAGCCATGGACTTGATCACCCTTCAATCGTGGATGGATATGCTGCTTAACCGTTGCATTGTAACCCGCATGCGGGGAATTCGTCCATCGTGCAGGAGAAATGCAGTCTACCGTCGCATTCCCGAACCGATGCCGCGCCCGGATGGGGCGCACCGCAGGCGCATGGAGAGCCGTCTGGACGCACCCTCCTCAGCACATGCCCACCCGATCGGCCCATGGCCGCCCGACCGTTCGCGGACGCTTGTTGACACTTCGTCTACTCGATTGGCCGCAGCGCCCGGCCGAGCATAGGATAGGGACGTGAGCATTCGAGACGGGAGGCACACGTGGACAGATACGACATCGTGATCGTCGGAGGCGGCATCGTCGGCTGCGCGATCGCCCGTCAGCTCGCGCGCTACGACCTCGCCATCGCGGTGGTTGAAGCCGCGAACGACATCGCATGCGGATCCACCAAGGCGAACGGCGGCCTCGTCCATGCGGGATACGACCCTGCGCCGGGAACGTGCAAGGCACGGGTCAACGCGCGTGGATGCGAGCTGTACGGCAGGTGGTCCGAGGAGCTCGGCTTCGCGTTCAGGCGCTGCGGCTCCATGGTCCTCGCCTTCAGCGACGGGGACCGCGCGCAGCTCGAGCGCCTGCGCGTCCAAGGAGAGCGCAACGGGGTCCAGGGGCTTGAGCTCATAGGGCCCGACGTCATCCGGGAACATGAGCCGCGGGCGAGCGCCGAGGCGACGTCCGCCCTATGGTGCCCTTCCACCGGCTACGTCGACCCCTTCGAGGTGGCGATCGCCGCAGCGGAGAACGCCGCCGCCAACGGCGTCGCGTTCATGCGCGAGGCGCCGGTGCGCGCGATCGAGCGCACCGGCGACGGGGGATTCCGCATCGTCACCGACCGGGCGGCGATGGAGGGACGCGTCCTGATCAACGCGGCAGGCAACGAATGCGCGGACATCTCCCGCATGGCGGGCGGCGAGACGATGGAGATGGCCTGGCGCCAGGGCAACATCGTCGTGCTCGACCATGAGGCGCGCCCCCTCATGCCGCTCTACCCCACGCCCACGCCCGTATCGAAAGGCGTCATCGTTACCGGGACGGTGCACGGCAACACCGTCATCACCGCGACCGCCCATGAGCGCGCCGCGGGCGACACAGAGACCTACGCCGACGATATCGAGGCGCTGCTCGCCGGGGCGCGCAAGCTCGTCCCCGACCTCGACTGCCGGCGCGTCGTGCGCGCGTTCGCCGGCGGGCGCGCCGTGATCCGCGGCCTCAACGACTTCATGATCCGGCGCTCGTCCTGCCGCCCCGGGCTCATCCAGGCAGCGGGCATCCAATCGCCCGGCGTCGCGAGCGCGCCGGCGATCGCCGAGCGCGTCGAGGAGCTCGTGCGCGAGGAGGGCCTCGCGCTCGCGCCGCGCGCAGACTGGGACCCGCATCGCTGCGCCCCGACCGACTTCGACACCGCCTCCCTTGAACAGCAGCAGGCGCTCATAGAGCTCGATCCCGCCTGGGGCCGCATCGTCTGTCGCTGCGAGACCGTACCCGAAGCCGAGATCGTCGAGGCCATACGCCGCGATCCGGGGGCGGTGTCCGTCGAAGGCGTCAAGCGCCGGTGCCGCGCGGGCATGGGACGCTGCCAGAGCGGTTTCTGCCAGAGCAAGGTCGTCCGGATCCTCGCGCGAGAGCTCGAATGCGATCCCTGGGATGTCCCGCTCGAGGACGCGGGCTCCCCCATCGTGTACGGACCCGTCAAGGAGGGGCGCTGAGATGACTGAACAAGCCGTTCTGCACACGTCGGCCACAGGAGGAGCCGTCGAGGAGCAGGTCCCCTCCATGGAATGCGACGTCGCCGTCATCGGTGGCGGGCCGGCCGGCATGGGCGCGGCGCTCGCCGCGGAACGCGCCGGGTCACAGGTGCTGCTCATCGAGCGCAACGAGCACCTCGGCGGCATACTGCGACAATGTATCCACCCCGGCTTCGGACTCTCCCACTTCAAAGAGGAGCTGACCGGCCCCGAATACGCCCAGCGCTTCATCGACCAGGTGAAGCGGACCGATATCGAGGTCTTGACGGAATCCATGGTCATCGCGATCGACCGCGAGCCCGATGAAGCCCCGGGGCACCTGCTCACCATCATGAGTCCAGACGGCATGCGCCGCGTCCGCTGCGGATCCGTCGTCCTCGCCATGGGGTGCCGCGAGCGCACGCGCTCCGAGATCAAGATTCCCGGCTCCCGACCGGCAGGAGTCTTCACGGCCGGACTCGCCCAGAGGTACCTCAACATCGAGAACCTCGCTCCCGGGCACCGCGCCGTGATCCTGGGCTCGGGTGACATCGGCCTCATCATGGCCCGGCGGCTCTCGCTCGAAGGGTGCGAGGTCGAAGGCGTCTATGAGCTCATGCCCTATGCCAACGGACTCGCCCGCAACGTGAAGAACTGCCTGGAGGACTTCGGGATACCCCTGCACCTCTCCTGCACCGTGACCCGCATCATCGGGCGCGGCCGGCTCGAAGCGGTGGAGATATCCCAGGTCGACGACGCCCTCAAGCCCATTTCCGGAACGGAGCGCACGGTTCCGTGCGACATGCTCCTGCTCTCCGTGGGGCTCATACCTGAAAACGAGCTCGCGTGCGCGGCGGGCGTGCAGCTCGACCCGAGAACGCGCGGCGCGGCGGTGGACGACCGCCTCATGACCACGGTTCCCGGCGTCTTCTCCTGCGGCAACGTCCTGCACGTGCACGACCTGGCGGACAACGTGACGGCCGAGGCCGAGCGGGCGGGAGCCGCGGCGGCGGCGTGGGCGGCCGAACGGCAGCGCGCGCGACAAGGGGGGCCGGGATGCGCATCCGAACCGGATGCCGACCTCGAGCAGGTGCCCCTCGAGGTGCGCCCCTCCGGCCTCGCGGGATACGTCGTCCCTGCACGGATCTCCGACCGGTCGGGCTGCCGTTTGTTCTTCAGGGTTCGCAAGCCCGTAGAACGCGGCAGGATACGCATCACGAGCGGTGATGTGACGCTGTTCGAGGGCAAGCCGCGCCCGTTCAAGCCGAGCTGCATGGAATCGGCGCCCGTGACCGGCCGCATGCTCGCCGAGGCGCACGGCGAAGTGACCTTGAGCATCGAGGAGATTACCGGAGGGCCCTGCGATGACCAGATACGTTGAGACCTTTTCGTGCACGACCTGCCCCTCTGAATGCAGTCTGTCCGTGACGGCGGACCGCGCCGGCTCGGGCGAACCGTGCGTTCTGAACGTGACGGGAAACCGATGCGCGCGCGGCGAGGCGTTCGCACGGCAGGAAATCGTGCGACCCGTCCGCGTATTGACCACGACCGTGCTCGTGAACGGCGGAGACGAGCGACTCCTTCCCGTGCGCACCGCCGCCCCCATCCCCCGCGACCTGAGCGTCGAGGCCATGCGCGCACTTCGCTCCGTCGTCGTAGACGCACCGATACGCATGGGCGATGTGGTGCTCGCCGATGTCCTGGGGACCGGGGTCGACGTCATCGCGTCGATGGATATCGACCGCGCCTAGGCCGGCGCGCCGACCGCGCAGCGCACCCGCGGCCTCCCGCGCGGTCGGCTGCATCGACAGGGCACTCCCCTCTTGACGAAGCCCCGCGAGTCGAATCGGCATCCGCACGCTGATGGAGAAACATTCAAGTTCAACCTGAACCTGAGCAGCTTGGAATATACTGGAGCGGAACATCCGATTCCGAGGCGGTATCCATGCACACACAGAACCGTAAGCAGCGGCCATCGTTCCGGCGCGGCGCCGACATCGCCATCATGGCAGGGCTTTCGCTCGCCCTTATCACCGGCTCCGCCCCGACGGCATATGCTGCCACGGCAACGACGGAGCTCGACCGTCTCGCTTCGCGGGTGGAGTCCGCCACGGCAACGTATAGGGATGCCAGCGCGCAGGCCGCGGAACTCCAACAGCAGATCGACGCCATGGCCGACGAGATCTTGACCCTTGAGCAGGAGACCCTCCCCGCTCAACGCGCCGCGGCATCGCAGGCGGCAAGCAACCTCTACAAGATGCGCAGCGGATCGGCGAACATCGTGTCCATGCTTCTCGGGGCGGAATCCTTTGGCGACTTCATCACGCTCACCAAGTACCTGGGAACGGTGGAGCAGGATAACATCGATGCGCTCGAGGACCTCAACGACATGCAGTCGAAGATGGAGCAGCAGCTGAAGGCCCTCTCCGAAGCCAAAGACGAAGCGACGGCCCATCAGGCCACCGCAGCCGCCGCACTCGACGATGCGCGCACCGCTCATGCGGCGATGGCCGAACACATATCGGCGAGCGAGTCGAGCGAGGAGGACCGCGCAAAGGTCGAGGCGGCTCAAGATTCCATCGACCAGGCCGTATCCGAGTCTCCTGCCCCCGAAAGCCCCGCCGCCCCTCCCGCCGCCGAATCGACGCCCGACGACGACGCGGACCAGAACGAACAGATTCCATCGCAACCAGAACCGGATAGCGGCGCTACCGATAATAGCGGTGGCAACCAGGGCGGAGATACGGACAGCGGCTGGCTTTCCGGCGTCGCTTCCTATTACGGCATCGGCGACGGGTTCATGGGCGGCACGACCGCCAGCGGCGAGATCGTCACCGAGACGTCCATGGGCATCGCCATGCTGAACGTACCGTTCGGGACGCGCGTCGAAATACGGTACGGTGGGCGATCGGTCGTCGCATACGTCAATGACCGCGGACCCTACGTGCACGGGCGCGTCATCGACATGCAGCCCGCCGTCGCCCGGGCGCTCGGATTCATCAGCGTGGGCGTCGGAACCGTGCAGTACCGCTTTTTGTAATACGGGCGAGAGTCGTCAGCGGCCCGGGCGCTCGACTATCGCCCATGCGAAGGGAGCCGGCACGCGCTGCCGGCTCCCTTCATATGCAGGACGGATGTCGGCGGCGAGCCGATGGCGAACTCCGCATGCGCCGCCGCTCCGCGAAGGCTGCCGCCCTCCCCTAACAGCCAGACAGCGTACGGCCCATCGAGCAAGCTGGCCCCAAGTGTCCGAAGCATATACCCCGACCGCTACCGCAACAGCGCGGCCACCTCGCCCGCAAGCGTGATGGTACCGGCGGCGACAAGCGCCATGCCACGCTCGGTGGCGTCATCCAGCGCATCCTGCACGCACGGGAACGTCCCGATCAGGCAGCTCGAATCCCTGCCCTCGCGATCGAGCTCATCGAGCACCAGCCGCGCAAGCTCAGCGGGAGGCATGGCGCGATCGGATGCCGTCGCGGTGACCACGATGCGGGGAAACGCGGGGACCAGACGCTCGACGATTCCCGTCACGTCCTTATCGGAAAGGGCCGCTATGAGCAGGGTCGGACGGTCGCCGGCATCGGGAGCGAGCTCACCTAAAGCCGATATGAAATACTCGCAGCTCTGAGGGTTATGGCAGGCGTCAACGAGGACGAACGGATCGCGGCGGACGACATCGAACCGCCCTGGGACGGGACAGGCGTCGAGGGCGCCGGACAGCAGGTCATCAGCAAGGGGATATCCCAGGTACACCTCGGCGAGAGCGACGGCGCACGCGGCGTTTTGCGCCTGGTAGATCGGCTTGCTCAGAGATACCGCATGATCTGCGAGAGGGGTCGAGCAGGATAGATGCATCTTGTCCCCGAGTCGTTCGGGCCCATGGGTGACCACATGGCCGGAGCAATACGGATCTACGCCGCACGCGCAGCAACGATCGCGCATGACCCGCTCGACGGAAGACTCATGGGTGCCCTCTCCGAGCACGACGCGACGTCCCGACTTGATGACGGCGGCCTTCTCCCCCGCGATGGCTTCAAGGGTGTCGCCGAGAATGCGCACGTGGTCGAGACCGATGCCCGTAATGGCGACCGCGACCGGGTCGGTTGCGCTCGTGGCGTCCCAGCGACCGCCCATTCCGACCTCGAGCACCGCAACATCAACGCGCGCCTCGGCGAACACAACCATCGCGGCGACCGTCAGCAGGTCGAACGGGGTGATGGCGTACGGTGCCTCGCCACGCTCTGAGCGTCGGGCGTTCACGCGCGACCCAGCGGCCGCCGCAGCCGAGACTCCATGCGCAAACGCCTCCGGGCTCACGACCCTCCCGTCGACCTCCATGCGCTCCTCATACCGCACGAGCTGGGGAGAAGTGTACAGAGCGCAGCGCTTACCGGCAGCAGAGAGAATCGCGGCGGTGAAGCGCGCCGTGGAGGTCTTGCCGTTGGTGCCGGCGACCTGGATGCAATCGAAATGCTCATCGGGGCGACCAAGCTCCTCGAGCATATCGATGACCGTCTCGAGCAACGGGCCCGTCGTGCCGGGCAACGTTCCGGTATCGGCGGCAAGGCTGACTGCCTCATTGTATAAAAGCGGCTCTACAGGAAACGGAATTGCATACTGATTCGTTCGCTTTGGCATGATGCCCCCATTTATTTTGTTGACCCACTATGTTTTTGGATAAAGATGGCAAATATATAAACGCGGGCGCGAGTCTTATATCCAAAAGCCCGTCAGAATCCAAAACATGCCCGACGGTGCGCGCCAAACCGACTCAAACAAGGCAAACGTGGCGTTACAACGAGTATGCATGGCATCTTGAGACCGTTGGAACGTATATATTTGCCATATTTGTCCAAGTACACCCGCGATAAAGCCGCAAACCTGAACGGTGCCCCGTGGTCGACTGCCCGCGCCCGAAAGATCAACAGGACCACTCGCACCGTAAACGCGCCGCAGTCTTCCCCGAATGCAGAAAAGCCCCGGCTCCCGCAAGAATCCTCGGGAACCGGGGCATGGGACTAGAAATCGGCCAGCTGAGCCTTGAGCGCGGCGATCGTATCGACAAGCTCGGCGGCGCGGGCGCGCTTGGCCTCGACGATCTCGGGCGCGGCCTTGGCGATGAAGCCCTGGTTGGACAAGGTCTTCTCAGCGCTCGCGAGCTCCTTCTCGGCAGCCTTGAGCTCCTTCTCCATGCGAGCGCGCTCCGCCTCGAAGTCCACGAGGTCGCCCATGACCACGTACGCGTCGAAATCCGGACCGGCAAGCGCGATGGCCTTCTCGGGCTTCACGAACTCATCGGCGGTCGAGACGGCGAGCTCACTCACGTTCGCCAGGTCGCAGATGAAGTCAGCCATGCCGCGAATCGCCTCGGCGACCTCGGGCGTGGTGGCCTTGACCTCGCAGCGCAGCTCCTGCTTGGGCGAGATGCGATAGCGAGCGCGGCTCGTGCGGACATCGGTCACGACGGCGCGCATGAGCTCGAAGGACTTCTCGGACGTCTCGTCGACGAAGCGCTCGAAATCGGCGGGCTCGGGCCAGGAGGCGATCATGAGGGCCTCGGCGCGCTCATAGGAACCGTCTTCCTTCACGTCGAGGTAGCTAGCGGGCATGGTGTCCCAGATCGCCTCGGTGACGAACGGCATGAGCGGGTGCATCAGGCGCAGCGAGGTGTCGAGCACGAAGATGAGGTTACGCTGGGCCTGCAGACGGGCGGCATCGTCCTTGAGGCGGGTCTTGGTAACCTCAACGTACCAGTCGCAGACCTCGTTCCAGAAGAAGTTCTGCACGCCGCGGGCCATCTCGCCGAACGTGTAGCGCTCGATGCCCTCGGTGACCATGCGCACCGCCTTTGCCAGGCGGCTGAACATCCAGGCGTCCGCCGCGGTCTCGGCCACGGGCTCGCCGGGAGTGTAGCCATCCATGTTCATGAGCAGGAAGCGGCTGGCGTTCCAGATCTTGGTGACGAACGCGCGAGCCTGCTCGGTGCGGGCAGAGCCCTTGAGCGCCTTGGTCTTCTTATCGATATCCGCGTCGAACTTGACATCCTGGTTGGTGGTGCACAGCGTGAGCAGGTTGTACCGCATGGCGTCGGCGCCGTACATATCGATGAGGTCCATGGGGTTCACGCCGTTGCCCTTGGACTTGGACATGCGGCTGCCGTCCTTGGCGAGGATCGTCGGGTAGATGACGACGTCGTGGAACGGCACCTCGTCGAGGAAGTACAGCGAGCTCATGACCATGCGGGCGACCCACAGCGCGATGATGTCGCGCGCGGTGACGAGCGCGGTGGTGGGGTGATGCCCCTCGAGCTGCTCGGGGTGCTGCGGCCAGCCCTGCGTGGCGAAGGTCCACAGCTGGGAGCTAAACCAGGTGTCGAGCACGTTCTCGTCCTGATGGATATGGGTGCCGCCGCACTTGGGGCAGACGGTGACGTCCTCCATGCAGGCGTCCTCCCAGCCGCACTCCTCGCAGTAGAACACGGGGATGCGGTGGCCCCACCACAGCTGACGGGAGATGCACCAGTCTTTCAGGTTCTCCATCCAGGTGGTGTAGGTATCGGTCCAGCGGGCCGGGTGGAAGGTCACGCGGCCGTCGCGCACGGCGTCGAGCGCGGGGCCTTTCAGCTTGTCGACGGCGACGAACCACTGCTCGGAGAGCCAGGGCTCGAGCGTCTGGTCGCAGCGGTAGCAGTGCATGACGGAGTGCTTGTGCTCGTCGATGTGGTCGAGAAGGCCGTGCTCCTCGAACCATGCGAGCACGGCCTCGCGGCACTCGTCGCGGGTCATGCCGGTGAACTCGTCGTAACCCTCGACGACGACGGCGTGCTCGTCGAAGATGTTGATCTTCTCAAGGCCATGGGCCTCGCCCATCGCGTAGTCGTTGGGGTCGTGCGCCGGGGTGACCTTCACAAAGCCGGAGCCGAAGTCGGGGTCGACGTGCCAATCGTCGAAGATCGGGATCTCGCGGTCGACGATGGGAAGTTTGACGGTCTTGCCCACGAACGCGGCCTTCTCGGGATCCTTGCTCGATACGGCGATGCCCGTGTCGCCGAGCATGGTCTCGGGGCGCGTGGTGGCCACGACGATGTACTCCTGGCCGTTGACGGGCTCGGTGAGCGGGTAGCGGAGGTGCCACAGGTGGCCGTCCTCCTCCTTGTACTCCGCCTCGTCGTCGGAGATGGCGGTGGTGCAGTCGGGGCACCAGTTGACGATGCGCTTGCCGCGGTAGATCAGGCCGTCATGGTACCAATCGCAGAAGACGCGGCGCACGGCCTCGGCATACTCATCGTCCATGGTGAAGCGCTCGGCCTCGAAGTCGACGGAGCATCCCATGCGCTTGATCTGCTCGACGATGGTGCCGCCGTACTCGTGTGTCCAGTCCCAGCAGGCGTCGAGGAACTTCTCGCGACCGATCTCCAGCCGGGAGATGCCCTCCTCTTTAAGCTTCTTGTCGACCTTGGTCTGCGTGGCGATGCCGGCGTGGTCGGTGCCCAGGATCCAGCGGGTCGAGCGGCCGCGCATGCGCGCCATGCGGACGATGGCGTCCTGGATGGAATCGTCGGTGGCGTGACCCATATGAAGGATGCCGGTGACGTTGGGCGGCGGAATGGTGACGGTGCAGTCGCCAACGCCGGGGCGGCGCTTGTAGTAGCCGCCATCGAGCCACTTCTGCAGGATCGCGGGCTCGTTGACCGCCGGGTCATAATTCTTGGGCATCTCTTCTGCCATAGGGAAATCCTTCCTCGTTCTCGCGATATGAAGGTCAATCTACACAACTGTCCAAGAGGATAGCACAGCGAGCGGATCGCTTACATATGCCTGGGGCATCGGAGGCAGAGCGCAACACACCAGACGCAGGCATACCGCCAGGGCATGCCATTAGGGTACGTCCCTCTTGGCACGGACCTGCCCCTTTTGGCACACGGCCTGAATCGACCAAGGCTACAACGGGACCGCCCCCGATCCGTAAGCGGCTCGGGGGCGGAAGGTGATTCGCTGAAATGACAGCGGGCGGTGTTCTGCCCGACGTCAGTCGACGTCCACGTCGTAGATGCGGCGCGGCTGCTCGGATCCGGTGACGCACTCGGCGGTGACGACGACCTTGGCGACGTTCTCCTCGCTCGGCAGGTCGAACATCGTCTGCTGGAGCAGGTCCTCGCAGATGGAACGCAGGCCGCGCGCGCCGGTCTTGCGCGCGAGCGCGAGCTTCGCGATCTCGTGCAGCGCCTCGTCGGTGAACTCCAGCTCGCAGCCCTCGAGCTCGAACATACGGCGATACTGACGGACGATGGCGTTCTTGGGCTCGGTGAGGATGGAGACGAGGTCCTCCTCGGCAAGGGGGCACGTCTGCGTGATGACCGGGGTGCGCCCGATGAACTCAGGGATCATGCCGAAGGCGTTGAGGTCCTCGGGCAGCACTTGATGGAGCAGGTCGGTCTCGTCCTCGGAACTGGGCCCGGCGATTTCCGAATTGAAGCCGATGCCCTTGTTGCCCACGCGGTCGGAAACGATCTTGTCGAGCCCGACAAAGGCGCCGCCGCAGATGAACAGGATGTTCGTGGTATCGATCTGGATAAGCTCCTGCTGCGGGTGCTTGCGCCCTCCGGTGGGCGGAACGCTCGCGACGGTGCCCTCGAGGATCTTGAGCAGCGCCTGCTGCACGCCCTCGCCCGAGACGTCGCGGGTGATGGAGAGGTTCTCCGCCTTGCGCGCGATCTTATCGATCTCGTCGACGTAGACGATGCCGATCTGCGCACGCTCGACGTCGCCGTCTGCAGCCGTGATGAGCTTCAGCAGGATGTTCTCCACGTCCTCGCCCACGTAACCCGCCTCGGTGAGGGCGGTGGCGTCGGCGATGGCGAACGGAACCTCGAGAATGCGGGCGAGCGTCTGCGCAAGCAGGGTCTTGCCGGTGCCGGTGGGACCGAGCAGCAGGATGTTGCTCTTGGCGAGCTCGACGTCGTCAAGATCGGAGCCCGCAGCATGCTGTCCCAGCGGCCCCTCGGAAGCGTCGGACGCGGGCGCGTCGCCCGCGGCCTCGCGCTCGAGCACGCGCCGATAATGGTTGTACACCGCGACGGACATCGCGCGCTTCGCGTCCTCCTGGCCCATCACGTAGGCGGAAAGGCGGTCGTAGATCTCGTGCGGGGTGGGTACTCGCGTGATGAGGTCGCTCGCGACGTGGGCGGCGTCCTCGAAGCCGTCCTCCTCGTCCTCGGGCTCGGCCATGAACTGGGAGAGCTGCTGCGGAAGCATCATGTCGGACGGGAAGGGCATCTGCTGCTGGGAGAGGAAGTCCTGCGTGAGGGACTCCTCAAGGATCTCGGAGCACGCGGCGACGCACTCATCGCAGATGAAGATGTTGCTCGGCCCCTTGACGAGCTTGCGGACCTGCTCCTGCGTCTTGCCGCAGAAGGAGCAATGGATGGGGCCGAAGTCCATCGTATCGGGCGTCTGGTCCTTCGCCATTACTGGGCACTCCCCTTAGCAGCCTCGATGCGAGAGGTCACGATGCGGTCGACCAGGCCGTACTCGAGAGCGGCCTGGGCGCGCATGTAGTTGTCGCGCTCGGTGTCGGCCTGGACCTTCTCGAAGGGCTGCCCGGTGGCATCGGACAGAATCTGGTTGAGCGTGGCGCGCGTCTCGCGGATCTCGCGCGCGGCGATCTCGATCTCGGTCTGCTGGCCGGAAGCGCCGCCGCTCGGCTGATGGATCATGACCATGGAGTTGGGCAGGCAGAAGCGCTTGCCCTTCGCGCCGCTGGCCAGCAGCACGGCGGCCATGGAGGCGGCCATGCCCACGCAGATGGTGGAAACCTGCGGCTTGATGTAGTTCATGGTGTCAAGGATGGCCAGGCCGGAATAGACCTCGCCGCCGGGAGAGTTGATATAGAGCGAGATGTCCTTCTCGGCATCCTGGCTCTCCAGGTGGAGGAGCTGGGCGATGACGAGGTTGGCGGTGACGGAGTTGATCTCCTCGCCAAGGAAGATGATACGGTCGTTAAGCAGGCGGGAATAGATGTCGTAGCTGCGCTCGCCACGCGGGGTCTGCTCGATGACGTACGGCACGAGCGCGGACTCGATACGATGCATGGGCGCATCTCCTTTCGGAATCGTGTGTGAGAAAAGCGTACGGTGCACGCCCGGCGCCAGAGCGCGGAATCGTTGCACCGTACACGTACATCCGGTCTCCCGGTATGGTACCCGCTTGCGCGGACAGAATGCTACTCGGCGTCAGCCTTGGCGAACTCGTCGACCTCGGTGACCTGAGCATTGTCGACGAGCCAGTCGACGGCCTTGGAGCGGCGGATGGAGTCGCGAACGGCGGGCATGCGGCCGTCGGCGAGGAACTGGGCCTTGGTGGCGGCGGCGTCCTCGACACCGGCGCGCTCGAACTCGGCGTCGACGTCCTCGTCGGTGACCTCGACCTTGAGCTCGCGGGCGAGCGCGTCGAGGGCCAGGGACTCGCGGGCGACGTCATCGGCCTGCTTGTGCAGGTCGGCGATGAACTGATCGGAGGTGAGGCCGGTCATCTGCAGGTAGGTGTCCAGGTTCATGCCGCGAGAGCCGATCTGCTGCAGGAAGTTCTGGCCCAGCTCGGAGAACACGGAGTTGGCGTAGGTCTCGTCGACCTCGTCGAGCTGCAGGCGCTCGGCGAGCGCGGCGACGGCGCGGGTCTCCTTGATGCCGGGGAGCTTCGAGGTCTTGTCGGCCTCGAGCTCGATCTTGACGGCGTCGCGCATGGCGGCGATATCATCGAAGCCGAAGGACTCCTTGGCGAACTCGTCGGTGAGCTCGGGGACCTTGCGCTCCTTGACGGACTTGACGGTGAGCTCGACGGAAGACTCCTCGGCGCCCTCCTCCTCGGGAGTCCAGGAGACGGACTTGACCTCGTCGACCTTCATGCCAAGCAGGGCCTCGGCGACGGCGGCCGGAAGGTTGTTGGAGGACATGGAGACCATGCGGCCCTCGCCGGCGACGCCCTCGGCGCCCTTGACGTCCTTGATGTCGACGGTGACGAAGTCCTCGCCCTCGATGCCGCGCTCGACGTCCTCGACGGTGGCGTGATAGCCCATGAGCATGTCGACCTGGGCGTCGATCTCGCCCTCGGTGACCTCCGCCGGCGGCATCTCGATGGCGACGGCGTCATAGCTGGAGAGCTCGGCGGTGGGACGAAGGGTGAACTCGACGGAGTAGACGTAGTCCTGGCCGTCGGCAGCAATGGCCTCGACCTTGCTGTAGTCGCCCTCCTTCAGGGGGACGATGTCGAGCTCGTTGAGGAGGGCGGCCTCGTTGGAACCCAGGATGTCGTTGGTGGCCTGGGCGAGGACGGCCTCGGCACCGAGAGCGCTGTCGATGACGGCGCGCGGAGCCTTGCCGGGACGGAAGCCGGGGAAGCGGTACTGCTTGGCGGCCTGCTTGTAGGCCTTCTTGATGGCAGCGTCGACGTCGGCGGCCGGGATGGTGACCGTCGCGGTGAGCTTGTTGTTCTCGACGTCAGAAGTGATGTTCAACGTTCCTCCTCTTACAGTACGGCTTGATCGGGTGCCGAAAACCCCTGATAACCATATGCGTGCGTTGGTGCGGGCGAAAGGACTCGAACCTTCACGGGAAGCCCACTGGAACCTAAACCCAGCGCGTCTACCAATTCCGCCACGCCCGCAACGTGCGCACAGCCCAAGTATGATACCAGATTGCGGACACGTGTCGATACGCACCGCCGCTCACGCTGGGATTTCGATATATCTGCGCATCTCCCTTGATGGTCAGCCCATGCCCGGTCGCCATGCCAAAGGTATCTGCAGCGTAGGCCGCCTGATGAGAGCCGCCCATCGGGCTCGACGCAACAGCCCGCCACGCTCGACGTAGCAAGCCGCCAGGTTTGATGCAACAGGCCGCCAGACTCGACGCAACAAGCGACATATATTTGACTGCTACGGCCGCAGCGCAATCAAGGCGTAGTCGCCGGCTTGCCCCCTTAGGGACCTCCAAGGATGCCCCGCCGCGATCGGCAAGCGCATCAGAAGGCTCCGGGCCGGATACCTTGCTGCAAATCTTCGGGTTTGTTGAATGTGAGTCCTAGAGCAACATCTAGGGATGCCTGCCCGGGAACAAACCCGCAGGTCGCTCGATGTCAGAAGCGACACCGAGACACACTGCGCGAAATGAGGACCAGAAATCCGTCATTCTGCAGCAACTGAGGTCCATCAGACCCCATGCGGCCACAGATACAGCCGCCGAACAACGAGGTGCGCGGCGGCTGCTGTGGAAACGCTTGGTTACAAGGTCCGCACCTACTCCGAACGAGCGGCGAGGTACTCCTCCCAGAACGAGCGGGACGTCATGCGCGGGAACTCGACCGTCCAGGACGCGCGGATCGCCTTGCCGTCACGGCGCCAGGTCTTAAGCAGCTCGCGCTCGCGCTTGCGGATCGCCGCGAAACGTGCCTTGTCCATCGTGCGGACCGCGCCCTTCTCGCGCGTGGGATCCAGATACACGATGGTGCGACAACGAGCGGAATCCCCTTCGAGCGTTGCGGCGCCATTCTTCACCGCGTAGCCGGGGCGGGAGCGCAGCAGGAAGTCGGGAAGGTAGTGCTTGTCGTACGGCAACGTGGTAACCAGCTTGCGCCACAGGGTGGGATGGAACTCCATGGACCGGCTGGAGAGCACGGCCTCGGTAACGCCCGCCTGCGCGAGCACCCCAGGATCCATCTCCCCCACGGACACGACCTTCTCGTTCCTGCGACCGTTGGACATCATGAGCGCGGCGCCGTCGGCCTCCTCGAGGAACTTCGGTCCCTTGAGGTAGTCCGCGAAGCCGTCCAGCATGAGCTCGGCGGCCGTGTAGTCGAGGTCGCGCAGCTGCTGGCGCACGTTGCGGCGAAGGCGCAGGACGAACAGGCGCTCGTCGGCGCAGTCGTCCACAGCGATCATGGCCAAGAAGTTGCGCGCGTACTGGTAGCAGTCGACCGAGGCACGGAACCGGCCCTCAAAGCTCTCGTGCCACACGCAGATGCCGTTCATGCACATGTAGACCGGCTTGTTGCGCGCTCCGAACTCGACGTCGTCGCAGCGGATGAAGAACGGCATGGGAAGGCCGTTCGCACGGATGGCGGAGGTGGGGATGCAGCTGAACCACCACGCGCCGTACGCACCCGGGACCTCGACGTCCTTGCGCTCGTTAGCGCAGATGTCGAACAGGCGCGAGACGTCGTAGTCGCGCTTCACCTTGGCGTAGACTCCCGTGGGGTTGACAAAGGCGACGTCCTCGAACTGGCGCGTCGGGTGCTCGAGCGAGAGCATCGCCCCGTTGAGGAACGCATTTCGGTACGTCCCGCGCGCGAGCGACAGCAGGTTGAACGTGCGGATGAGGCTCTCGGGGACGATGCGGACGTCGTCGTCCATCACAAGAACGTGCGTGAAGGCACCCTCGACCTCGGTGGCGGCCATCATGCCGCGCGCGAAACCGCCGGATCCGCCCACGTTGGGGTTGGGCAGCACGGTGACGAGGTCGTCGGAGAGCGCATCGACGTCGAGCGTGCGACCGTTATCTACCACGAACATATGGAAATTGCCCATGATGGGCGCACCCTCGGCACGAACGGCCTGCTGGACAAGGTCGATGTTGGCCGTGATGTAGGCTTCCTTCTTGAAGGTGGTGGTGGCGATGGCGAGGCGCACCTCGTTGACCTCGGAAGGATCGACCTCGCAGGACCACCAGGCGTGAGCGATGGAGACGGCGTCGCCGCGGGAGGGCTCGATGGCGAATCCGATAAGGTCCATGTCATCCGCCGCGACCGCGACGTCCAGGACGGCGGGAGCCTGCAGGGTGCCCGAGAACTCGTGAGAGCAGATGACCGTACGCTCGGGATCGAGCCCGGAGGGCTTGGCATCGGGGTCGATCGGGGTGGAGACGGGAATGCCCTCGATACGCAAGTCGCCGGCGCCTGCGAGCTCGATGTGGAGCACGGGGTTCCGTATGCCCGCGTAACGGCGCCACTTCCCTATCGACAAGCCGTTGAGGTACGTGAGGAAGTCAATGGGTGCGCTGCAGACGAGGGCGCCGGCCTCCGCGTCGACGGACGCCGAGCCGGCGGCCGTGCGATAGTAGAGCTCCGGATGCTTTGCAGCGTGATCGTCGACATACAGCAGAACGTTTTGAAGCTTGAAGGAAATGGGCATGTAGGGTCTCCGTTATGGTGGATCCGCGCAGTGGGCGCGGGGTTGTAGCTCGGTGACATTCTAGCGAGAACTCTTAACGAGCGAAATGCATGTTCACAATGCATGTTATTTAGGGCGCAAAGCATCCGATTTAATTATCCATGGACCGCACTTCCTATCGTGCTCGACACCAATCTTCCTTACGTTAGCCGGATCATTACATCATCAGCGAACCCCTTCAGCAAGCACTCCCCATTTCTCAGAAGCGATGCTTACATCCATGTACTCGCTCATGAATTATCTACATTCTCAGCTTTCTAGATACATAAGGTACATAGCTTGTTGTGGTCATACATTTCAATAGGGATTGAAACAATTGTGTTAGATCCTCAATGGCTCCCAAGCAAACCAAGAGATAGTCAAACTGTAGCGACAAAGAGTAAACAAAACACGGACACCTCCAGAGGGGGTGTCCGTCATAGCAGCAATTATTACATGAATTAACACGCGAAAGCATTGCTCATATATGGATATAATATATATAATATAAAATAATTAGAGTTAACTTTGTGAAGCTTTAATTAAATACTTCTTCCAAAACTCAATCGACGTTAGCTCGGCGCGCGCGCGCGAATACTCTTCCTTCAACTTCTGCTCATTCTTCTTATAAAACTTCATCGCCTTACGGAATCGAGTCCAGACTTCGTTGAATCGTGCAATGTCAAGCTTGCGAACTACGCCACAACGGTTAGGCATATCTATTGCAACCAAAACTTCAGCACCACGAATTTTTCCTGCAGGGTAAACCCATCCAGCAGCATCAATTACGGCAGCACGATTGCCCCTCTTGCCTTGTTCCTTAACATAACGTTGACCATTAAAAGTAATAAAATCCTTCGCAGCCTCAATTCTATTTCGAGGAAGATCACGAATCACTTCACTGTGAGTAAGGTGCTTAAGATTAATGCCATAATCATCCACTTGTTTTTGAAGATCTTTAAATGGCACAAGCCTTTCTCGATTCCTGTTTGCCTCAAGGAAGCGGCGCTCAGTAACAGGCTCTCGAATAAAAGATGGGCCCTTTAAGAAATCCTCGAACCCCTCGACGGCAAGAAGCGCATCATCGTAATTAAACTTTTTCAAATCAAGCTGAACCTCGCGATAGACCTCCTCCACAAAATCAGATAGAGGAGCTACCCCGGTAGTAAACTGACATACCAAGGGATTACGACTGACTTGGTAGCGCTCAACAGCGGCATTGTATTTAAAGAAGAATGACGCATGCCAAACGCATATGGAGTTCATGGTGATGAACTTCGGCTTGCACCGAAGTGAATACTCAGCATCATCCGATCGAACGAACAGCGGAAGAGGTAGGCCTTCTCGTTCGATTGTAGAGACCGGTATGCAGCAGAACCACCATCCGGCGTAGCACTGAAGGGTATCTTGGCAAAGAGGGTCCTCAGTTGGCGCCACGAATGTCTCAGTCTCAATTACATCATGAAGGATGCTCATATGTCCGGATGGCTTTAGTGGACGGAACTTGCCCTTATAGGTAAAGAAACCCAAATCCTCTGTACGGAGGTCAGGCTCCTCAAGGCTCATCATCGCGCCGCTAACAAACGCCTCGCTATATTTAGAATTAACAATTGAAAGAAGATTGTAAGTACGAATAAAACTCTCAGGCATCACCTCGACATCATCATCCATTAATAAGACATGGGTAGCCTTCGGAGACTGCTCCATTGCTTCAATCATGCCACGAGCAAATCCTCCTGAACCACCAACATTGGGGTTTGGGTGCAGATGGACATTGCTGCAGCACACTCGCTCTTCACAAAGCGAGCGACCATTGTCGACAATATGAACCTGGAAATGACTAGATATCAATTCATCTGTATCAAGCACATTAGCTTTAATTAGCTCGATATTTTTATATATATACGATTCTTTTTTAAACGTAGTTGTAGCTAGAGCAAGCTCAACAGGCCTTACATCGACCTCATCTACACAAGTGTAATAAAATGCATTTTTAATATCTAGTTTATCATCGGTACTTATTTCAAAGGAATTAAGGACATCGCCGTCAATGACTGACAACCTCAAATCCAAGTTTTTCCATTCAGATGAAGCATCCAGGGCCACCTCGGATCCGGTTATCTTTCTAGCAGACCAATCGAAGGCATCCGCGGCCGTCTGAACAAGACAACCAGCACCGCCCCTATATTCAAGATGAAGATAAAAATCCTTGGCAACAGTGTACCGTTTCCATTTCATTGTAGAAAGGGCATTGAAGTAGGTAGTGAAATCAAATACACCTGGCCCAAGTAGCGAAAAAGATCTATCTTCATGCAACATCAGATGGCCCGACTCGCGCCTACACCATAGGGTTGGATTATTCAACGCGAAGCTGGAGTCGCTCAAAACAATATTAGCAAGCTTAAATTGCATATCATCCATCCATTCAAATGACACGATACCTGTTAGAAGTCATCAATGATTGAAAACCACACAATTATGGAGAAATCGTAATATGATTCCTTAAAACAAGCAATTTAAACATTCGGTCCAGTCGGCCGGCACGAAGCCGGTCGCCCCGATCTTCGCGAGGTCGAGCGCGGAGTGCTCCGGCCTCGGGGCGATGGGGCCCTCGGCGGAGGCGTAGTACTCGGCGGTGGAGACGGGCGCGACGCGGTCCCCATTGCCGTTGGCGAGGTCGAACACGCGGGCGGCGATCTGCGCCCAGGACTCCACCGGGCCGCTCCCGGTGAGGTTGTAGGTGCCGTGGGGGCACGGGGAGGTCGGCTCGACGTCGGCCTCGCGGTAGCCGAGCAGCCAGAGGATGCCCTCGGCCATGTCGCGGGTGAAGGTGAGCCGTCCGTACTGGTCGTCGACCACGGTGACCTGATCGAGGGGGTCCTGCGGGTCGGCCACGCGGTCGGAGAGGGACCTCATCGTCCTGACGAAGTTGCGGCCCTCGCCGATGACCCAGGAGCTGCGCACGATGTAGTGCCTGGGGCACCCGGCCACGGCGAGGTCCCCGGCGGCCTTGCTCTGGCCGTAGACGGACAGCGGGCTGAAGGGCTCGTCCTCGGTATGGACCTCGGCGGCGCCGTCGAAGACGTAGTCGGAGGACACGTGGACGAGCGTGATGCCGTGCTCGGCGCAGGTGCGGGCGAGGAGCGCCGGGCCGGTCGCGTTGGCCCTCCAGGCGGCGGTGCGGCCCTCGGGGGTCTCGGCCCTGTCCACGGCCGTGTAGGCGCCGCAGTTGATGACCGTGCCGTAGAGCGGCCAGTCGTACTGGCCGTAGGCCGCCGGGTCGGACATGTCGAAGGTGTCTATGTCGCAGAAGTCGAACCAGGCGGTAAGCCCGCGCTCCTCGGCGAGCGCGCGAACCGCATGTCCCAGCTGGCCGTTGCAGCCGGTGACGAGCGTCCTCTTGGGCGCCATCGGGACGACGTCGGCGAGCATCGGGTGGTTGAGGTCGGCCTCGGAGACGGTCGCTTCCTCCAGCGGGATCGGCCACTCGATGGCGAGCTCGGGGTCGGCCAGGTTCACGAAGGTGTAGGTGCCCTTGAGCTCGGCCGACCAGTGGGCGTCCACGAGGTAGGTGTAGGCCGTGCCGTCCTCGAGCGCCTGGAAGGAGTTGCCCACGCCGCGGGGCACGTAGATGGCCTTGCTCGGGTCGAGCACGGTCGTGTAGACCTTGCCGTAGGTGGCGCTGCCCTCGCGCAGGTCGACCCAGGCGCCGAAGACCGAGCCGCGGGCGACGGAGATGAACTTGTCCCAGGGCTCCGCGTGGATGCCGCGGGTGACGCCGCGGTTCTCGTTGTAGCTGATGTTGTTCTGGACGATGCGGAAGTCCGGGACGCCCAGAGCGCACATCTTGGCGCGCTGCCAGTTCTCCTTGAACCAGCCGCGCGAGTCGCCGTGGACGGCGAGGTCGACGAACTTGAGGCCCCCGATTCCGGTCTCCGCCACGGAGAGGTCCTTCTCGAATGCGATGTCTGCCACCTGTCTCTCCCCTCCTACTGCCCCTGCGCGCGGTACCTGGCCTCGGTGGCCTCCTTGGCCGGGCGCCACCAGGGCTCGTTCTCGCGGTACCACTCGATGGTCTCCGCCAGGCCGGAGGCGAAGTCGGTATGCCGGGGCTCCCAGCCCAGCTCGCGGCGGAGCTTGGAGCTGTCGATGGCGTAGCGGCGGTCGTGGCCGGGGCGGTCGCGCACCCAGTCGAAGTCGTCCTCCGGGCGGCCGAAGGCCCTGAGGATCTCGCGCAGGACCGCGAGGTTGTCGCGCTCGCCGTCGGCGCCGATCAGGTAGGTCTCCCCTATGCGGCCGCGGGTGAGGATGCACCAGACGGCGGAGCTGTGGTCCTCGGTGTGGATCCAGTCGCGGACGTTGCGGCCGTCGCCGTAGAGCCTCGGGCGCACCCCGTCTATCAGGTTGGTGATCTGGCGCGGGATGAACTTCTCCACGTGCTGGTAGGGGCCGTAGTTGTTGGAGCAGTTGGAGATGGTTGCCGCAAGGCCGAAGGTCCTCACCCAGGCGCGCACGAGCATGTCGGAGGCCGCCTTGGTGGAGCTGTACGGCGAGCTCGGGCGGTAGGGCGTCTCCTCGGTGAAGCGGGCCGGGTCGTCGAGCGGCAGGTCGCCGTAGACCTCGTCGGTTGAGACGTGGTGGTAGCGGACATCGTGCCTGCGGCACGCCTCGATCAGGGCGTAGGTGCCCCGGACGTTGGTCTCCAGGAAGGGCGAGGGGTCGGCGATGGAGTTGTCGTTGTGGGACTCGGCGGCGTAGTGCACCACGGCGTCGGCGTCCGCCACGAGGCGGTCCACCAGCCCCTCGTCGCAGATGTCGCCCACGACGAGCTCGACGCGGTCGGCGGGGAGCCCCGCGATGTTCCCCGGGTTGCCGGCGTAGGTGAGCTTGTCCAGCACGGTGACGTGCACGCCGGGGTGCTCGCGCACGACGTGGTGGACGAAGTTGCTGCCGATGAAGCCGCAGCCGCCGGTGACGACGATGCGGCGGGGCTCGAAGGCGGTGTCGGTCATGTCTCCCCCTAGTACTCCGAATTACGGTTGACGAACTCGCCGGCGGCGACGCGCTTGAGGTGCCGGCCGTACTCGGACTTGCCGTAGCGCTCCGCGCAGGCCGAGAGCGTCTCCCGGTCGATCCAGCCGTTCTCGTAGGCGATCTCCTCCAGCACCGAGACCGGCATGTCCTGGGAGCGCTCGACGGCGCGGACGAACTCGCCGGCCTCGTGGAGGCTCTCCATGGTGCCGGTGTCCAGCCACGCGTAGCCGCGGCCGAGGGTGACGACGGAGAGCAGCCCGTCGTCCAGGTACATGCGGTTGAGGTCGGTGATCTCCAGCTCGCCGCGGGCGGAGGGGGTGACGCGCTTCGCGCGCTCGGCGACGTCGCCCGGGTAGAAGTACAGGCCGGTGACGGCGTAGCTGGACTTCGGGTGCTCGGGCTTCTCCTCGATGGAGACGGCGTTGAGGTCTGAGTCGAACTCCACGACGCCGAAGCGCTCGGGGTCGTCTACGTGGTAGCCGAACACGGTGGCCAGGCCGCGGGTCTCGGCGTTCTCCACGGCGCGCCGCAGGTGGCGGCCCAGGCCGTTGCCGTAGAAGATGTTGTCGCCCAGCACCAGGGCGCAGGGCTCGCCGGCGGCGAACCCCTCGCCGATCACGAACGCCTGCGCCAGGCCGTCGGGGCTGGGCTGGACGGCGTAGGACAGGTTCACGCCGTAGTCCGACCCGTCGCGGAGCAGCCGCTCGAAGTTCGGCAGGTCGGAGGGCGTCGAGATGATCAGGACGTCACGGATGCCGGCCATCATGAGGACGGACAGCGGGTAGTAGATCATCGGCTTGTCGTAGACCGGCAGCAGCTGCTTGCTGGTGACGGTGGTGAGCGGGTAGAGGCGCGTTCCGCTGCCGCCCGCGAGTATGATGCCCTTCATATTGGCCCTACCTATTAATTAAGAAATAGATCCTTTTACCAAACGTCCTTAATGTAACAGATACCTTATGCAGTAAAACATCAACAATAGATATTGATGTCTCAAATCGTTTTGAGACAGCTTCTATAAAGAAGGCATCATCCTTTTTAAGCCGGGCTGAATCTTCCTGAAATAGCTTTCCCGTCATAGATTCAGTATTTACTCGAAAACGAGATAATTCTTCATCGACATATGCAACATCGCCACAAGATGACAACCGAAGCCAATACTCCCAATCAGGAGCATAAGTCATAGAATCATCAAATGATCCCACGCGCTTTGAAGCAGACATGGAGAACATCACATTAGAAGGCTCTCCATAGAAATTATATGTACGAAAAGACCTATGCAAAATCTCGTCACCGTTAAATATACGACTCCGTTTAAAAGGGCGCCTCCGCATGGTGACTCTACCTTGATCATTTATTACACAAGAAGCGCCAAAACATAGGGATACCATCGAATTGCCTCGGAAAGCATCGACTTGCTTTTCGAGGCTATCACCAGACATAATGTCATCTTGAAACAAAAAACGTATATATGATCCTTTTGCCTCTGAAAGACATCTATTCCAGTTACCAACTAAGCCACAATTCTTGACGTTTTGAATGAAACGAATGCGGTCATCAGAAAATGATTTAATAATCGAAACGGTATCATCTGATGAGCCGTCATCAATAATCAAAAGTTCAAAGTTGGAGAACGACTGATTCAATA
This sequence comes from Collinsella phocaeensis, assembly GCF_900119895.1. GTDB lineage: Bacteria > Actinomycetota > Coriobacteriia > Coriobacteriales > Coriobacteriaceae > Collinsella > Collinsella phocaeensis. Next base: position 1,306,147 of record NZ_FQLR01000004.1, read on the forward strand.
TTGATTCAATTGCTTCAGATATATGCCTTGAGCCATTATATGTGGGCATGCATATGCTAACAAGTGGTTTCATCATCATCCGTTCTATGGTCTATTATTTTTTCAACGATATATCTTGGCCTGTGCTTGCTTTCCATATAAGTCTTGCCAACATATTCACCAATTACACCAATAGCAAGGAGCTGAAGACCACCCAGACACCAGATCGACATCACGATGCTCGTCCAACCAGCCTGAACATCACCGAACAGTCGACCAAAAAGGAAATATAATAAGAATAGCAGGCTTACTATAAATATCACCATGCCGGCAATGGTTATGAACCTAATAGGTTTTGTACTGAAAGAGGTAATGCCTTCGAAGGCAAAAGCTAACATTTTTTTAAGTGGATACTTCGATTCGCCAGCAAACCTCTCAGCACGCGAATAGTAAACAGAACATGATTTAAAACCAATCTGAGGAACCATACCGCGTAGAAAGAGATTAACCTCGTCATACTTCATAAGGGAGCAGACTGCACGCCTGCTCATAAGGCGATAATCAGCATGGTTATATACGGACTCCACTCCTAATCTAGATTGAAGCCTATAAAATGCTTGAGCACTCGTCCTCTTAAAAAAAGTATCAGATGACCTGTCTTTACGAACACCATAGATCACCTCATATCCCTCATTGTAGCGTGCAAGCATTTCATCAAGAGCATTAATATCATCCTGAAGATCAGCATCCATTGAGCCGATAACATCAGCATTATCCATGGCATAATTTAAACCGGCAATAAGCGCATTCTGATGGCCGCGATTACGAGATAGCTTAAGTCCAGAGAACATGGTTGCGGAATCATAGAGTGAACAAATGATCTCCCATGTCCTATCCGTTGACCCATCATCAACAAATAGAACCCTGCTAAAAGTAGAAATCATTCCACGTTGTATAAGGTCCTCATACTTATCTTTAAGCTGTAGAGAAGTCTCACTCAGTACTTCTTGTTCGTTAAAGCACGGAACAACAAGATAAAAAATGGGGGGGTTAGCACCCATCTAATCATCCTTCTTTCTGTAGGCCCAATTCTTACTTAATAGATAGTTCAAAGGCATAGTAAAGAATAGATTAAACAAAGGGCCCAACAATGAAGGCAATCTTAAAACTTCTATCCACACAATAAGTAAGATATTATTTAAAATGAGACCAGTAAAGGCGTTGGAGCAGAGTGTCTTCAACAGCACTTCAAATTTACGCCTCCAGCTTACGGAACCAAGTTTGAAAACAAACCTACTATTCCAAAAAAACGAATTGAGAACTCCTACAAAATATGACACAACATTTGCAGCAAGATAATGGCAGCCTATCATAATTAAAAATAGATAAGATAGATAGGACACTATAGTATTAGAAGCACCGACAATAAGAAATTTTAGAAACTGACCCATTGACTTCTCCAAACTTAACTTACTTTAATAAGATAAGCCATACAATCGGTCTCGTCTTGAATAACTTGATAGCCCGGCAGAGGCCCATACTCATCAGTTCCTAATCGATTTGCCAGAAATGGTATAAATGTAGAAAGAGCATTCGGATCATCAGTATATAGAACAATATCTCCGTCATCGTCATACCTGCCAAGAGCGGATTCAATTCCTTCTTCTGTGGGTACATCAGCAATTACTTCATCAAAGTTCTGAGCCTCAATAGATTTAGATGTTAATTTAAAGTAATTATATGAAATAAAGAATGCATCTGTATCACCCTCGCATTCATTCACAACAGCGCTTAGATTGTCTTCTGCACCTGCTATTAGGTAAAGAACATTGGAGCTCTGTCCTGCAATGCCAAGCATAGCAATTGCAACCATCGTTGCAGCGCCAACGAAGGAGAGCGTTACATTCGAAAAACGACGCTCGATTGAGGATGATTCTACTAAAGCAGCAGCGGCCCAGCCAACGATTAGGCAAAGAACTGGGTAGACAAAACAAACGTACCTGGAAGAAATCCAAGGAGAAACCGCTGCAGACACAAAATAAAAGCATAAAGAGACAATTGAAAGCAACACTACGGAATGTAAAGATGCTGCCTTGGTGTCTTCAACGATTGCACCATCCACCCGCTGTCGACGAAGACTCCTAAAACCAGCAAACAAAGCAACTATGACAATAACTAAATATAGGAAGGCGATCCATCTAAAACCAAAAGCCAAATCATTTATGCTCAAAAGGGCAGTGCTCAGTACACGCTCGGCCCTCGCTTCCAAAGGAAGAGCCGATTTTGCCCCTGATGTATATCCGTTTCCAAACATGCTCTCAACCGCATTCGGGAACACGGCAAAGGCCACAAGAACGCTAGCAATTATGACGCAGCCGTAGATTAGTGCGCTTGTATAGCTATGTTTAATTAGAAGATATAGACATGTGAATAATGCAATAAAGAACATGGTTATGAACATATAGTAATGAACCATATATCCAAAGAATGCGGACAAGAACACTCCGATCAGGATCTTCGGATCACGACTGTTTTCAAAAAGATATCTATACTGAAAGTAGCAGCACACAATAACCGCCAACATCGCCAGCATGTACATACGAATATAAATAGAAAAGCTAACAGCAGCAGGGCTGAAACCGAATAGCAACGGAGGCAGTAGTGCTGTGTCAGAATTTGATATTATCCGTCTTGATAGACTGTATAGAACAAGCTGGATAAGCAGGAAAAACATAATATTTGGAATAATTCCATACCATTTGGAAATTGTTCCTGGAAAGAACGAGCAGATAGCATGAATAATTAAAAAGTATAGAGGTGGATGCGCGTCGTTCGATAGATTATAGATTACAGAATCGAATCTAAAAGCTTCACCTGGATCAACCTGTAAATAGCTTTTAAAGAAATCTGGGCGCAGGACAGTTCCATCCATTGCACCGTTCCAGAATAATGAAGGTTGATACAGGCTATTAGCCAAACCAAAGGTCCACAACTCATCAACATGGAAACCTTCCTTTCGAAAGGCCCAAAATAAAATGAGAACGATTTGCATCAGCACCATTGAGCCAAAAACAACATGTTGCTTGTTGATGAGTTTCACCCTTAGCTCCACGCGCACCTTCCTTGAACCAGTTTTTGGATAAGTCTAGTCGCTTCTTTCTCAACACAAAATACAAGCCACTAGACAGCTATAAAGTAACAAAGATAAATGTATCTCAATACTTGTCGATTTAGAGCCCATATAACCCAGATAATGAAAATACCAACTGAGTGGTGAGCAGCTGGATCAATACAGCTGTCGCCCCACGTCCAAATGACTTGACCGTGGGGCAATTCATTTAGCTTAACCAAAAGCGGTTTGAATTCATTGAAACTACTGATAGTTATCGCTCCACCACCCTGATTTCCAACGCCTCGATGGCTCTCCCCTGCCCGGTCGTGCCGGCGGTCTCACCATTGGAGACCCAGCCCTGCCAGCCTATCTCGGCAACATGCGTACGGTACCGAATATCGTAGCGACCCGCATCTGCACCTGTCAGCTCGATCTGCAGAGCCTCGAGCTGCAAAGAACGCCCGGTAGTGCCGCCCAATTCGCCGGAATCGACCCAATCCTGCCAGCCGATCTGCGCAGAGTGCGCCCTGTAGCGAATTCCCAGGTCATCGCTTGGAAGATCAAGCTTGATCCGAATTGCCTCCATGCTTTTCGCCTGACCGGTCGTTCCCGCAAGAGCGCCGTCGTGCACCCATGCCTGCCAGCCAATATCAGACACATGCCTCCTATAGGAAATCATCGGCTGCAGGAATGCGCCTTCAGTCGCACCGGGAGCAGCACCGCCCTTCTCCACCAGAACGATTTGAAGGGCCTGCATATCCTTTGCCATGCCTTCGCTGCCAGCAGATTCTCCATTCTTGGCCCAACCAAGCCAACCCGCATCGGCGATGTGGGCACGATAGTACACATCGTACAAGCCGGCAATATCGCCCGTCAGCTTTATCTTGACTGCCTCCATGGCATTGCCCTGCCCGACGGTTCCACCGGAGCCCGCAGTCCAGCCCTGCCACCCGATATTGGAAACATGGGCAGAAACCTGGATATCGCCATACGCAACGACATTCTCCACAGTCATACGAAGGGCCTCAAGCTGTTTGTTCTTTCCTACGGTACCGCAAGTCTCTCCGCCCGATACAGGAGTCATCCAGCCGATATCCTCCACATGCGCGGTGGACACCACCTGCGCACTCCTATCGGATGCGACGGAAAACGCCTGTAGGTTGGACCAGGGTCCATCGGCACCCTTCTCCACGAGCACGACCTGAAGCGCCTGCATGGGCTTCGCCTGCCCTTGCGAACCGGCTGGTTCACCGTTTTTCGCCCATCCAAGCCAGCCGCTATCTGCGATATGGGCACGATAGTAGATGTCGTACCGGGAAGCGAGATCACCCGTCAGTCGAATGCGAATGGCCTCGATCGCCCTTGCCTGACCCGTCGTGCCCGCCTTGCCAGCAGACCATGCTCGCCATCCTATGTCTTGGACATGGGCAGAAAGCTCTATATCGCCCGCAGTCGGGCCTTCCGCGTCGAGCCTGATGGACTCAAGATTCAAGCTACGGCCTATGGTTCCCAACGTAGCGCCCGCGGGGTTCTCGTCGAGCCAGCCGAGTTCCGAAACATGGGCCTGCCCCACCAACTCGTCCTGCGGCACCGTGATGCCCTCGACGACATCCTCGCACTGCACCCCATCGCGAGTTGCGACCACACGGATCGAGTTGAGCGCACGGGAATCTAAGGCGACGCTGTCCCACACAAACACGCCGTCCTGGGTTTTCACACCGCAACCCACCTGCTTACCGTTCACGTAGAGCACGCAATCGTCGCAGTTCGAATACACCTTGATGTCCCGTTCGGCACGATGTCGCTGCGTAAAACGCTTGCTCGTGATATGCGCAAACGGCTCATCGTCATTCCACACGGCCTTGAAGAAGTAATACGCATCCTTCTGTGTGGCATGGTCGTAGTTGACGAGCCCCTTGGTGTTCATGCGGGAGATTCCGCCCTCATCGCGATAGCACGAGAAATCGAACATGTTCCACACGAAGCTGGCGGGGACATCGTCTCGCTTGGAGATCGTATCCCAGAACGTCTCAAGAACGAACCCCTGGTACTCCTCGGTATGCATGGCATGCGATGCGTCCTCGTTTCCATTCCAGGCAAAGTTTTCGTCCACTTCCCAGTGGTGATTAGTATTCGCTCCGGAACCGTATTCGGAAACCATGATCGAAGGAGTCTGATAGATGCTCTTGTAGCGATCGAGCTTCTCGTTGATCTGCGCAGCAAGCTGCTGCTTTCCCGACGTGCCGGCACTCGCGACCGGCGTCTTGAAGCCGTCGTACAGGTTGACGCCCGTAAGGTCAATCGAGGCGCTCCAGCGGTTCGTCAGAGATGCCGTGTCATAGGAATCAATCGTAGCCTGAACAATGAGGCGGTTGGGGTCCTCAATTTGAGCAAGCTCGACGAGATCTTTGTTAAACGCCACAACCTCATCCTGCGTCACGTTGAAATCGCTTCCGAACTGCGCAAAGCCAGGATTCCAGCCGACCTCGTTCTGAACGCCCCACATCACGACGGACGTATTGTTGTAGCTCTGGCGAATCATTTCCTTCAGCTGGTTCAGAACGGAGAGACGATAGCTCTCCGCCTTCGAGTACAGCAGGTAATAGGGAATCTCGGTATACACCAAGACGCCGGCTCGATCCGCCATCTCGAAGAACTGCCGGTCGTGCGGATAGTGCGCCACGCGTACCGCGTTGACACCCATATCGAGCATCATGTCCAGGTCCTGCTGCATATCCTCAGCTGTAACGGCGTTACCCCGGTCCTGACGATCCTGGTGGTAACCCACACCGTGGATTTCTATCTTTGATCCGTTCAGATAGGCAGCCCCGTCGCGAATCTCAAACGTCCTCACGCCGTACTGCCGCTCGACGTGATCGAGAACGGCTCCGGACCGATCCAAAACATCGAGGGAGACGGTGTAGAGATAGGGGTCGGCAACACCGTTCCAAAGATGGGGGTTGCTCACCCGAAGGCTGCACCGCAGCGGAACTGCCGTCGAACTCGCAGAAAGCTCCGAAGGAACATCGACGGATCGAACCAGATTGCCATCAGCATCCAACACGGAAGCGCGCAGCGTAACGGGAGCGTCGAAGGATGCCGAATTGGAGAGCTGGACGCGAATGGAAATGTCGGCAACACCGCCCGAAACAGCCGAATCGATGTAGAACCCGTCCGACCCGTAGTCTTCAAGGGAAACGTGCTGAGCCTCAGGGGATATCAGCTCGACATCACGATAGATGCCCGCCCATTGGGTGTAGTCGACGTTGATCGGTATGGACACCGTGTCGATATTGGTCACCCTTGCAACCACGGAGACCGACGATTTGCCCTGCACGTAGTCTGTGATATCGAACGTGAAAGCCGAATAGCCTCCCACATGGGTACCCACGTTCACGCCGTCGATGAGAAGCACGGTATTGCGACTCGAACCGTAAAACTTGATGAAGAGCTTCCGTCCCTGATAGGCAGCAACATCGATCGTCTTGCTGTACGTGACCGTCTTCGTGTTCATCTGAGGGATAAATGACATGGCGGGATGCGTGTACTCCCACGAGTGCGGAAGATCGACCATGCCGGAAGATCCTCCAACGGGAAAGGTCCAACCCGAGAAGTCGGTCGTTCCGGCGTCGAACTCCCATCCGGCATTGATGTTCTGCACGATTCGACCCTTGACGTCCGCCGCAGGAGCAACGGCGTCGACGACTTCGGCATCCTCGACGCTCGGCGCTGCCGAGGATGCATCAGTGGAAGAATCCTTTAAGGCCCGCTCCTGACCCGGAAAGCCCTCAGCATCGCCCGCTGTAAACTCTTCAGAGATCGGCTCATTCATCGCCTCTTCGGAGGAATCCGTAGCGGCTGAAGCTCCCGTGTCAGCCGTCCCCGTCGCAGAGAGCTCCGCTGCCACATCGATGCTTTCGGGTTCAACTTCTGCATAGATAGCAAACGGGTTTGCACATGCGCCTATAGCGAAGATACCGATCGCCAGCCACCGAGCGAGTCGCTTCATTCGAAACACCTCACATACTCAATACATCGTACACAGCACAGCCATACCTATTCTACGGGAGCGCAGCCAAACACCAGGGGCACTCGATGAACGGCGCTGAACTAGGATGCGGTCGCCCCCCTCAGCAGTCTTTTCCCGTGGCGTGCTCTTATGCATCGACTCGATGGTTAAAGGCAAACTCCCCTTTAGGCCATATTGGAAACAGTTGTGCCCGAGCCTTCCCAAGAAAGCCCGGGCACACAAAGGATTCTGTCGAGCAGGGCCCCTACGGCATAGGCCTAGCGACTGCAAGGACCTTTGCGTTGTACACGCTCGCGATCCTCACCCCGACGCGCGGGCTGTACGCCTCGATGATCTTGTCATTGCCCAGATAGATCGACACATGGCCGGAAGACAGGATCAAATCGCCAGGCTGCCTGCTCGCAAAGGATACGTGCATGAAGCGCGACGACGCCCTCATCTGGTTCGCGTACTGGTCGTGACCGGGCGTGTAGTAGTGGTCCCAGGGGTTCATGGGAGACAGGTCCATGCCGCATGCATAGAGGCTCTGCATAACCAGACCGGCGCAGTCGACCCCCACGCCGGGTGCGCACGAGTAGTCCCAGATGTATGGGGTGTTGAGATAGTCCATCGAGCGTGTGACCATCGCGTTCACGCAATCCATACGCGTAGCGTCGAACGGGATGCGCGATTCGGTTCGATACCCAAAGATACCCGAGCCCTGGTTCTTGATGGAGACGGACTTGTTAGACACCTTGTAATAGCTACCCGGCGTCTGGTAGCCGATATATGGCAGAGACCCCACGGCAGCATAGTACGCCCCCGTGGTCGAGCCGGGCGCAGCGGCACCCTTCGCTCTCAGCCGGATCTGAACGGCCTGAACGCTCAAGTTGCATGACGTCGTGCCCGCCACGGCGCCGTTGGACGTCCATCCAAGCCATCCGATCTTCTCAACGTGCACGCGGTACCACACGTCGAAATGCTTGGACGCTTGGCCGGTCAGTGAGATTGCGACAGCCTGCAGCGATTCGTTAGCAGCCCCAGCGTCCGCACCATCTGATACCGCGGAAAGCCAACCCTTGTTCGAGACATGGACGCGATAGGAGATTCCGCCCTGGAGACTCGAAGACCCGTATGTGACTCGAAGACCCTTCAGCACCTTGGACTGCCCGACGGTGCCGCATACGGATCCGGTGGAGACCGCAGTCTGCCAGCCAGACCCCTCCACGTTGCCGGAGTAGGAGATCTGCGGCGTCTGGATGAATGGCGTGCCCGTAGAACCCGGCGCCGCGGCCCCCTTGGAGACCAAGCAGACCTCGACAGCCTCGACAGAGGCCGCAAGCCCCTCCGACCCTGCCGCATCACCGTTGCATGCCCAGCCGAGCCAACCGATATTGGCGACATGCACGCGGTACCAAACGTCGTAGCGGTCCGCCAAAGATCCCGTCAGGCTGATCTTCACGGCCTCGATCGGAAGGTTCCTGCCCGTCGTGCCCGATGTCGCCCCATCGCGGACCGAGCCCTGCCATCCGATGTTGGAGACATGGGATGCGTAGACGATGGACCCGGAATCTGGAATACCAGGACAGGAAAGGCGAATAGCCTGGAGCGAAAGACCGCGACCGGTCGTACCGAGAACGATGTGGGCCCCTGGGGAGTATTCCTTACCGGTGCGCCAGCCTATCTCGGCGCTATGGGCACCGTACTCGAAGACAGGCGCCTTGAATGCGTTGGATTGCGGGCCCGGGGCAGCGAAGCCCTTCTCTACCAGAACAACCTGAATTGCCTGCACGTCTCGTCCGTACCCCTGGGATCCGGCAGGGTCCCCGTTGCTCGCCCATCCCAGCCAGCCGAACTCAGCAGAATGGACGCGATACCAGATGTCGTACTTCTGCGCAACCTCCCCGGTCAACCTCATGCAGATGGCCTCAACGGCGAGCTTGCGTCCCGTCGTGCCTACACTGCCCGTCGACCAGCCTTGCCATCCGATGTTCGAAACATGCGCCCGCGCCTCGATTGCGCCACCCGCATCTGCAAGAAGGCTGAATCTCAACGCCTCAAGCCGCAGCGCGCGGCCCGTCGTCCCGGCAGTCTCGCCGTCCCTGCTCTGCCCCATCCAGCCGATATCCGCAACATGGGCAGAGTAACCGACCAGCGCCTGTGTAAAGGCATCACCAGTGGATCCCGGAGCCGAAGCGCCCGATGCAACAAGCGCCACCTGGACACCGTACAGTTTGCGCCCGAAGCCCTGAGACCCCGCAGGTTCTCCGTTTTTGGCCCAGCCGCTCCAGCCGGACGCCCCGCAGACCCGGTAGTACAGGTCGAACGATTGTGCGGCCTCTCCCGTGAGCTGGATCTTCACGGCCTCGACCGCCTGGCTTTTACCGACTGTTCCCGCATAGGCCGTGCCGTCCATCGCGGTCCATGGCTGCCAGCCGATGTTGGAAACGTGAAGGCTCGCCTCGATGCCGCCGGGCACGTCACCGGAATACGCGACGCGCAGCGCCTCGAGCGCATTGCCCGCACGGTCCGACCCGGCGGTCTTCCCAGCCCCTACCGGATCGAGCCATCCCAAGTTGGACACATGCGCCTGGACGAGAAGCCCTTCGCCCGATGCATTCTCGCCTGCGTCCAGAGGGCACTGGTTTTCATCTTGAACATCAGGTTCGACAGGAATCTCCTCATTCGCCCCGGCTCCACCGGACGTGGATGAACCCTCAACCAAAGTGCTTTCGCTATCGGTCGGCTCAAAAGCTCCCGAATCATCGGCAACCTTGTCGGAATCCATGTCCTCGTCCTTGACGCCGTCGACGCCGCCATCAGTCGACGCAGCCCCGTCCATCGGTTGCGCGGCGGCTGCGCCGTCTTGGATGTCAACGTCGCTCGATACGGTGTCATTCACTACGGCGTCCGCATAGATCGAGACGGGCTGAATCAGGTATCCCAACACGAACGCCACCATGGAAATCCAGGCGATCGTCCTCCTCAACGACTTCATGCGCAGTCCCCCTTACATTCTTACATCCATTCGTTCTCAGGGCATCCATTATACGCAGAGCCCCGATAAGGCGCCGTATGGACTGTGGGAAACCCCGACCTCGCCCAATACAGCGAAGCGCCCGGCCATATCGACCGAGCGCTTCCCGACCACGAGCATCACGTTACTCGTAGGTAACGACCTTGGTACCCGTTGGGATGTTGTCCCAGATCCACTTGGCGTTTTCGAGCGAAAGCCTCACGCACCCTTCCGAGACGTGCTCCCCGAGCCTTCCGTCCTGGACGTTAAAGGTCCCCTGGTCGTACTTGATCGTATGGAACAGGTAATCACCGTAGAACTGGGTGTAGTAGTAGCAGCTGTAGCCGCGACCGAACACGTACCCCTTAATCCCGACGGTGTACTCGCCGAGGACCGTAGGCGTGAGCGGCGCACCCACGGAGCATACCCAGTACGCCTGCTGCTGCCACATGCCCTTGGAGCCACGGTAGATGCCCACACGGCACGTCGTCGTGTTGACCATGATGAGCCACGGGGTCCTGCTGCCGTACGCATTGGCACGGTTCTTCATTTCCAGCTGGTCCGCAGGAACGATGGGCTTATCCGTAAACGGCTTATACGTAGAGCCCGGAGCGGCAGAGCCCTTGGGCAGAATGCGAATCTGGACCGCCTCGAGGCGATACCCGAGCTTGCTCGTGCCCGCCGGCTCGCCGTTCTTGGTCCAACCGAGCCATCCGTACTCCTCGGAATGCGCACGGTACCACACATCGAAGTACTGGGAGAGCGTGCCCGTGAGCCGGATCTTAACGGCCTCGATGCGCTTGCCCTTACCGGTGGTTCCAGCAAGCAAGCCATCGGAGACCTCGGATTGCCAACCGATATCCTGCACGTGGGCGGAGTAGGCGATGCCGCCGTCGAGCGAAGAGTCGACGGAGAGCTTGAGCGCCTCGAGGCTCAACGCCTGACCCGTCGTGCCCACCGTGCCATCGGTCGTGCTCGAGAGCCAGCCCTTGTTCGAAACGTGCGCCTGCGACGTGAGCGTGGGCTTCGAGACGACGGTGGGTTTATCGCTCGCGGGCGCATCGGAGGAGCCCTTCTTCACGAGCCTGATCTCGATGGCCTCGGCCTGCAGGGCGGTGCCCACCGTGCCCGCGTCGGATCCGTCGTGAGCCCAACCGAGCCAGCCGTACTCTGCGGAGTGCACGCGGTAGTACACGCTGTAGGAATCGGCGAGCTCGCCCGTCAGCTTGATGCGGATGGCCTCGATAGGCAAGTTCTTGCCGGTGGTACCAGAGATGGTGCCGCCGTTCACCCAATTCTGCCAGCCGATGTTGGACACATGGGAGCTGATCTGGATGTCACCGGAGACGGGACCGGAAACGATGGCTCGAACGGCCTGGAGCGAAAGGGACTTTCCGGTAACGCCCACGGAAGCGCCCTCTCGGACGGGGTCTTGCCACCCGACGTTAGCGCTGTGGGCCTGGATCGTGATATGGGGCGTATCGTAGGAGGTCTGGACGTACGCATTGGACGTCGAGCCCGGGACGGAGGAGCCCTTCTTCACCAACGCCACGCGCACCGCGACGGCATGCGAATCCGTACCGGTCGAACCGGCTTCGGCTCCATTGGACGCCCAGCCGAGCCAGCCGGCATCGGAATCGTATACCTGGTACCAAATATCGTAGGAGCTCGCCAGATCGCCAGACAGCTTAAGCGAGACGCCCTTCAGGACATCGCCCGATGCACCGGCGGCAGAACCCTCGGAAACCCAGGCGCCCCAACCACCGAACTGCGAGAGCCCGCGATACTGGAGGGATCCGGCGGCGAGCTTGTTATCAACCGACAAGGCGAACGTCGAGATACGACCACCCCTCTCGGAGCCGAGGGTAACGGTCGTCGCCTTGCCAAAGCCAGTTGATGTGCCGGAGAGGTAGGAAACGGAGCCCGACAGCTGCTCTTGGGACCCAAGATACGCTCCTGACGTGGAGCCCGGGGCGGCGGAGCCCTTGGCGACGAGCTTGACCTGAACGGCCTCGACGGCATGCGACATCCCGACCGTGCCGGCGGGATCGCCGTCCTTCGCCCAGCCCATCCAGCCGATGCCCGAGACGTGGGCGCGGTAGTACACGTCGTAGGAAGCGGCCATCTCGCCGGTGAGCCGGACCTGCAGGGCCTCCATCCTGAGGCTGCGGCCGGTGGTGCCGGCGGTGCCGGAGGTCCAGTCCTGCCAGCCGATGCCGGAGACGTGGGCGCGGACCTGGACCGTCCCGGGGAGCTGCTGGTTCTCGAGGGAGACCCTCAGGGCCTCGAGGGACAGGGAGCGGCCGGTGGTTCCCGCGGTGGCGCCGTCGCACACGGCGGCCATCCACCCGATGCCGGAGACGTGCGCCCCGACAGACACGTCGACCGGCTTGCGGCGAAACGCCTCGGAGGTCACAGATCCCGAGGACGACGGAGCCTCCCCGCCCTTCTCGACGAGCAGGATCTGGACCGCCTCGAGGGCGCTGGAGTAGCCCTGGGTGCCCGCCTCCTCGCCGTCCTTCGCCCAGCCCATCCAGCCGATGCCCGAGACGTGGGCGCGGTAGTACACGTCGTAGGAAGCGGCCATCTCGCCGGTGAGCCGGACCTGCAGGGCCTCCATCCTGAGGCTGCGGCCGGTGGTGCCGGCGGTGCCGGAGGTCCAGTCCTGCCAGCCCACGTTGGAGACGTGGGCGCGGACCTGGACGGAGCCGGCGACGGCTGGGTTCTCCAGGGTGACCTTCAAGGCCTCGATGGAAAGGGAGCGCCCGGTGGTGCCGGCGGTGGCGCCGTCGCGGAGGGCATCCTGCCAGCCCATAGAAGCGACATGTGCGGAATATGCGATCGCCGTCTCCTTTGCCGGCGTAACGGACTCGACATGCTGAGCGGCAGCATCGTTCGCATCGACGATAGCAGGGTCGTCCGCTTCGTCCCCTTCGGTGGCAGAGGGGCTCTGATCGGATGCGTCCACCTGCGGGGATTCAGTGGCGTTTTCGGAAGCCGGACCATCGGAGCCAAGGACGGCAGACGCTCCGTCATCAGAGGATTCCGCCGTAACCGGCAAGCTCTCCGCGACCGCCTGGCTCAACCCTCCCGTTAAAGATAGCGTGAAAAGCGCGATGCACGCCAGCACGCAAATGCATCGCCAGGCTGTCAGCAATCTTCTTCTGTGCATAGCTATCCCTCATTCCAGCTACAAAAGCGGCGCGTTTCTATACCAACCCCATTTCGGTGCGTAGGTCGTACCATAATGGGAGGTCCACCATTCAAGGGACAACGTGCGGATTCGCCCGTCCGCGTTGTCCATCACAAGACCGTCCCCCACGTATATGCACACATGGCCGTATCGGGACCCCATGACCGTATTGCCATGGGAGGGAACCGAAACGACCATACCGACCTTGAGGTCGGCAGGTCGAGACGAGGTGCAGAAGTTCCAGTAGTACTCATACGCATCCATATGGACGTTACCGAGCCCGATGTTGTCGAAAACGCGTGCGACCCACTCAGCGCACATATTAGGACCGGGACGCGGAACGGTGCGAGCGCTTTCGACGACGCGCTTTTGCATGGCGCTTCCCGCGGCAAGGGCCTGGGGGACGCCGCCGACGTAATAAGGACCGTAGCTACCGCTGCTCGGCACCGCAGAGCCGCAGGCGCGCACCGAGACCTGTATGGCGGTGACGTCCTGCCCCGCGCCCGTGGTGCCCGCCGTGGCACCGTTGCGAGCCCAACCGAGCCATCCGACATCTTGGACGTAGACGCGGTACCAGATATCGAAATACTTCGACAGCTCCCCAGTGAACGAGAAGCGCACGGCCTGGACCCTGTTGGCCGAACCCAACCCACCGGCCACGGAGCCCCCGGCGTACGATCCCAGCCAGCCCGCATTGGACACATGGACCTGATAGGAAACCCCACCGGAGACACCGCTCTGAACGGAGAGCTTGATGGCGTTGAGAGCGGTACGCGACCCCGTGCTACCGCTCACGGCGTTGTTGCCGACAGCGGAAGACAAGGCCGATCCCGTTGAGGTCTGCAGGGCGATAACGGGCATCTCGAGAGAGGGGCGGGCCGTCGAACCGGGAGCGGATGCGCCCTTTTTGACCAACTTGACCTGAACGGCCTCCACGGGCGCGCTCAATCCGACGGTACCTGCGGTAGCGCCGTCCTTCGCCCAATCCAGCCAACCGATGTTGGAAACATGAGCACGGTAGTAGACGTCGTAGGACTCGGCCATATCGCCGGTGAGGCGCGCCTGGACCGCCTCGATGGGCAGGCCCCGGCCCGTGGTGCCGGCCGTGCCGGAGGTCCAGTCCTGCCAGCCCACGTTGGAGACGTGGGCGCGGACCTGGACGGAGCCGGCGAGCTGCTGGTCGGTGAGCCCGACCTGCAGCGCCTCGACGGCGAGCGCGCGGCCCGTGGTGCCGGCGGTCGCCCCGCCGCGGACGGCCCCCTGCCAGCCGATGCCGGAGACGTGGGCGCGCACCGAGACGTCAACCGGCCTGCGGCGGAAGGCCTCGGGGGTGGCGGAGCCGGAGGACGAGGGGGCCTGGCCGCCCTTCTCGACGAGCAGGACCTGGACGGCCTCCACGCCGCAGGCGTAGCCCTGGGTGCCGGCCTCCTCGCCGTCCCTGGCCCAGCCCATCCAGCCTATGTTGGCGGCGTGGACGCGGTAGTAGACGTCGTAGGACTCGGCCATCTCGCCGGTGAGGCGCACCTGGACCGCCTCGATGGGCAGGCCCCGGCCCGTGGTGCCGGCCGTGCCGGAGGTCCAGTCCTGCCAGCCCTCGTTAGAGACGTGGGCGCGGACCTGAACGGAGCCGGTCTTCACTTGATTCACAAGGGTAATCTTGAGCGCTTCTATGCTCTTCGCTTTCCCCACCGTGCCAGCAGTCTCGCCATCAAGGGCAGCTTGATTCTGCCAGCCGATGTCGGCAACGTGGGCGTGCGTGGAGATGTGCTGGTTGGCCTCAGCCACCGAGCCCGGCACAAGCCCCTCATACGCATAGTTCACGTCCACGTTGCCCGAAATGCCCGGAACCTTACCCTGAGACGTGTACTGCCACGCATCCGGATCGCTCGGATACTCGCAAATCTTGTAGTACTGCGCCGACCACTTGCTCCACGAATCGAAAACAGGACTCGTGAGGTAGTACTTCCACCAGCGGGCGCCCGCATACACGCCCGCATCGTAGCCGGCGGCCTCGATCTTAGAGCAGAACGTCTGGGCGATATCCGCGAACCTGTCCTTGGCTCCGAGAGTCGAATCGTCCTCCATATCGTAATAGATGGGCAGATCCGGCGTGAGACCCTTCATCTCCGAAAGGACGTGTGCGGCTTCGTCAGCCGCCTCCTTGGTGTTCACCGAATAGGAATACAGATAGGCGCCCCACTTGATACCAAGGCGCTCGCACTCCTCGACATTACGCTTGAAATACTTATCCGTATCGCCGGCATTCTGGTCACCATATCCGATCCGCAGGATCGCAAAGTCCACACCGGCCGCCTTGACGGCATCCCAGTCGATCTTGCCCTGAAACTCGCTGACGTCGATGCCCTGTGCAGTAGCGCCATCGGGCAACGGATCCATGGCGCGACTTAAGAAATCACCGCTCGGGGCGCTCTCGTCGTCCAGGGACTCGATGCGCTGACCGTTCTGGTAACGCCAAGAATTCTCGACAAGCGTGCGCGAGGCCATGGTGTTCGCCTCAGAGGCGTCTTCAGCTGCGACGCTTTCCTCAGCTTCAGAAACATCATCCTGCGCTACGGCAAGTTCATCCGTCGACGCTGCGCCCTCCCCCATCTCGGTCGACGCACTGCCAGGGGCCTCATCGGCATCCTGCGACGCCTCCGCCTCCGAATCGACAGGTTCGTCGGACGTTGAGCGATCAGATTCCGTCCCGTCCGCCTGAACTGACCCGTCCTGAGCAGAATCCGCCTGCCCGCCTTCGTCCGAGACCGTTTCGGCATAGATGGCAACCGGCTGAATCGCAGACGAAGCGATCATCACGCCCGTAAGCAGCGAAACAACCGCACTCTTCCAATAGCTCATAGGTATAGACCCCTCACAGCAGCAACGTGATACGGGGTCATTTTACTCTAGGGGCACGACCATCTCAAATCGATTTGAACTTGAAACGAGGAAGCCTGCAATACAGAGGTGCAGCCCCGGCATCGGGCTCGACGATGAGCGGCGCATGACCATGAAAGGGCGAAACTCGGGATCTAGACCCTAGGCACCGTTTCCGCCGCCACCGCAACGTGCTTACCGGAACACGCAATCCCCCAGCGCACGCGCGACGACGCGCGCTCCGGCAACGCGCCCGCATCGTAGCGACGATCATCGATCTGCCGCAGAGCTTCCTGCGCCAGCCGTTTCAGGTCGCCCTCATCAGCCCCGCGCATATACTTGAGCTCGATGGTGACCAGGGGGCGGCTACCCTCGAAGAAAGGCGTCGCCTGGGGCACAAGTTGAATGTCCGGACGGCCGTCTCCCACCTCGCGATTAGAAACAGGGTCGGCAAACCCGCTAATCCCGAAACAAAGACCCAGGATGAGCATGTGAACGGAACGCTCGGACGTGATGTCGTGATAGCTTGCGGAATCCCTCAAGATGCGCCTCAGCTCTGCGCGCACCGTCACGGCGTCACAAGAGACCAGCGCTTCGTGAAACGCAGCGAGGCTGTCGCGCCCACCGGCGCCACGTGCGAACCGTTCGACGACCTCGTTTCTGTACAGCTCGGAAACCTCCGCATTGGGAATGCGCATTCGGCGCTGGATCCGCGTATTGTTGGGTAGCCCCGTATCCTCCGTCGTAAGATAGCCTGCCAGATACAGCATGCTCCACAGTGCATCCGAACGCACGCCGATATCAGGAAAGACAACACCAAGATCGAGCGGAGCAAGCAGGGTACCGCTTGACGAGAGAAGGCTGTACACCTTAGCGAGCATGGACTCGTCAGCATCGCGCACAAGGTCGGCCAAAACGGAATTGCCCGACGTGTTTCCCCAGTACACATCCGCAATACAGCCGTAGTTGACGTAGTTGAGCACGCTCCAAGGGTTATACACATCGGCCGCACCGAAACGGTACCCGTCATACCACCGGCGCGCCTCGACCATATACTTTGGATCGTCATAGCCCATGTAAGCGATCAGCGCAGCCGTCTCCGTGTCGGTGAAGCCGAAGCGCTCGTCGGAGTCGGTGGAAAGCGGCGTGGACACCACGAGGTTGTTCAGGTCGGAGAAGATCGACTCCTTGGAGATGCGCTGAACGCCGGTAAGGCACGCGAAGGCCAGCACCTCGCCTCCGTCCTTGAGCGGACCGGTGAGAAGGCGCTTGAGGAACGTGACGACCTCGCGGTAATACCCGCCGTTAGGACCGGAATAGCCCGCCATGACCGGGGCATCGTACTCGTCGACAAGCAGGACCACCGGGCGCCCATGGTAGGCGCGAAGCAGGCGGGCGAGGTACAGCAACGACCCCGCATAGTCCGACTCGGATGCCGAGCCTGTGATGATACCCATCACGGCATCCCAGTCGTACGCTGCCACCGCATCAGACTCTAGCACGTACGCGTGCCGATCGAACTCCGCAGCGAGCACGTCCTTGAGCGCCTCGTATGTCTGCTTCCAGGTGTCGCCCTTGGCGGTGCGCATGCTGAGGTAGATCACGGGATACGCCGCGAAATGCTCCCGATACGCGCCGCCGCCCATCTCCCAGACCTCCGTGCCCTCGAACAGGGAGGGATCGGCCACACCAGCGGGGACGGCCTCGAAGAACGCCTTCATCATGGTCATATTGAGCGTCTTGCCGAAGCGCCGCGGGCGGCAGAACAGCGTCGCCTTGTAGTTCGAGTCGAGCACGTCAGCGATAAGGGCGGTCTTGTCGACCAGCACCGACACCGCGGCGGCAGAGGTGAACCCGTCGTCGCCGATGGGCAGCCGTCTGCGCCCCGTGCGGTCCACGATGCGGGCGCCGGGAGCGCGCCATACGCCTTTACTGCATTCATGCAGCTCCACAGACATATGCGCACCCCTTTCTCTCACGTCCATCATGGTACCACGCCGCGTGGCGCGTCAATGCCGCCCGGCTCCATCGGCATCAGGAAAGGCTGCTCGAGCACTAATGGTTTCGCAGTGTGCTCCGCATCGATTCGTAGATTTCTTCCCGTTCGGTACGATTTCCTCACGTTGCGGATTTTCTTCCCGAGCGAGAAGAAATTGCGGCATCTCGTACAAGAAAGCCCCGCCGCGCAGTTCAAAGCGCGACGGGGCAGCAATCATGAGGCTATCGAGAGACGGTAGGCCCTACTTCTCCACCTCGGCCTTGAACCAGCTGGTGAGGCTCGTGGGGTGGGTGATGGCGGTGCCCACCACGACGGCCCATGCGCCGGCGTCGATGGCCGCACGGGCCTCTTCCGGCGTGTGGACGCGCCCCTCGCAGATCACGGGGATCTCGGGGAACTCCTCGGTGGCCTGACGCAGGAGCGGCAGGTCCGGACCGTCCGCCATGGTGCAATCGACAGCGGCGACACCGTGGGAAAGCGTCGTGGACACGATATCGAAGCCCATGTCCACCGCGCGGCGGATGTCCTCGATGGTAGCGCAGTCGGCCATGCAGAGAACGCCCTCCTCCTTGAGGGGGATCAGCGTGTCCGCGACGGTCTTGCCGTCGGGGCGCGGGCGGTCGGTCGCGTCGAACGCGACGATGTCCGAGCCCGCAGCGACGCAGGCACGGGCGTGGCGCAGCGTCGGGGTGATGTACACGCCCTCGTGACCGTCCTTCCACAGACCGATCACGGGAACCTCGACGCGGCTGCGGATGGCGGCGATATCCGCCAGGCCCTGGCAGCGGATGGCGGCGGCGCCGCCCAGCTCGCAGGCGCGGGCCATCTGGGCCATGGTCTCCGGGCAGCGCAGGGGCTCACCGATGTAGGACTGCACGCTGACGATCAGCTTGCCCTTCAGGGACTGAATGATGGGGTCAACAGCCATGGTACCTCCTAGGAATTAGATCTCGACGTATGCGGAGCGGACGAAGTTCTCGGCCGCACCGATGAGCGGGGCGTCCCCGCCCAGGTCTCCCCCGATGATCGGGGTCTTGGCAACGGGCGGCATGGCCTGCTCGGCAAAGCCGGCGCGCATGGCGTCGGACCATGCCGGACCGCATTGGGCGACGGAACCGGAAAGGATCACGCACGAAGGGTCGAGCATGTTGCACATGCTGCCCATCACCTCGCCGAGCGCTCGGCCCGCGCGCGCCTCGGCCGCGATGGCGGCCGGATCGCCCGCCGCGGCGCGACGGTCGATCTCGGCGCCATGCATAGGCGACCCGTCCGCGCAGAGCTCGTCTCCGCCCAAGCGGATGTACTCGCGGATGATGCCCGGACCGGCGCCGATCGGCTCCAGATGCGCGGTGGCACCGCACGAGCAGGGGACGCCCGCGGCAGCCGGACAGCACACGTGGCCGATATGGCCCGCCTCGTCGTGCTCGCCGAGCATGATGCCGCCCCGCTCGACGAAGGCCCCGCCGATGCCGGTCCCGACGGCGACGACAAGGCAGCTCGCCTTGTCGCGTCCGCCTCCCCAGCGCGCCTCGCCCAGAGCATGGGCGTGCACGTCGTTCAGCACGCAGCACGGAAGTCCGACGGCCGCCGTGACCTCGGCGGCCAGATGCGTCCCTCCCCACCCGGGCATGATCTCGTTGGCGTAGGTGATGTCTCCGGTCCTGGGGTCCACGACGCCGGCGGACGAGATGCCCACGCCCACGGGATGGCGATCGCTGCGCTCGATGGCGTCACGGACCTGTTCGATCACGCGCGCGAGCACGGCGGGGCCGCCCTGGGCGGCATCGGTGGGGACCTTGACGACGCTCTCGACGGTCGGGGCGGACTCCCCCATCACCACGAGGCCGCAGGCGATCTTGGTGCCGCCGATGTCGACGGCGACGATGGTACGGGCATCCATGACGGCCTCCTACAGAAGGCCGTTGTCGACGAGCACCTTGCGGATGGCCTCGACGTTCTCGCCCTCGAGGGCCTTGACCGGACGCGGCATCGTGGGGCTGTCGAAGACACCCATCAGGTGCATGGCGGTCTTGAACGCGCCGACGCCGCCAGCATAGCCCTGGACGCCAGAGGTGACGTCCCAGATGTGGCTGATCTCGTTCAGGCGGTCCTGCTCGGCCTTGACAGCCGGCCAGTCTCCGGCCTGCGCGGCCTTCCACATGCGGACGTACCCTTCAGGCTCGACGTTGGCGAGGCCCGGGACGGAACCGTCTGCGCCGCCCAGGTAGGCGCCGTCGACGACGACCTCATGACCGGTGAGCAGCGTCAGCGGATGGCCGAGCTTCTCGTTCTCCTGGACCAGGTAGCGGAAGGACACGTCGTCGCCGGAGGAGTCCTTGACACCGGCGAGCACGCCCTCGGCACCGAGCTTGGCGAGGAGCTTCCAGGGCAGCTTGGTGTGGACGCACACGGGGATGTCGTAGGCGAAGATGGGGAGGTCGAGCTCGGCATGGAGGATGCGGAAGTGCTCCTCGACCTCAGCCATGCCGCCCAACGCGTAGAACGGGCAGGTGGCGACGAGGACGTCGGCGCCCAGCTCCTGGGCAACGCGGCCGTGCTCGAGGACGCGCTCGGTCTCGGTGTCGATGATGCCCACCATCACGGGAACGCGGTGGTCGACGATGCGGACGGCCTCGGAGATGATCTGGCGGCGGCGCTCGTCGGTGGAGAAGACGACCTCGCCGGAGGAGCCGAGGAAGAACAGGCCGTCGACGCCGGCGTCGATCATGCGGTTGATGCTGCGCTCGAACGAGACGACGTCGAGCTGGTGGTCGGGGGTGTCGGGGACGACGACGGGCGGATAGACACCGGTGAACGCGGGCTTCGTCATGGGAAGGCTCCAATCTGTTTCAAGGCGGGCGCTGGGCTGGCGCCCGGACAACTTGGCGCGTACATACTACTACGTACTACGTAGCGCGCCTGGTAAGAAGGCGCGCCCGACGGATGCGGTCGGGCGCGCCGGCTCGTGCTGGCGTTACTGTCCGAGCTTCGGATGAAGCAGCGACGGGGCGGCGCCGAGCAGCATCTTGGTGTAGGGGTCCTGCGGGTTCTCGAAGACCTGCTTCGCCGGGCCCTCCTCCATGATCTGGCCATGGTTCATGACCACGATCTTGTCGGAGATGTAGCGGACCGTCTGGATGTCATGGCTGATGAACATCATGGACAGGCCGAGGTCCTTCTTGAGGTCGGTGAGCAGGTTCAGGATCTGCGCGCGGACCGAGACGTCCAGCGCGGAGGTGGGCTCGTCGGCGATGATCGCGCTGGGGTTCAGCGACATGGCGCGTGCGATGGCGACGCGCTGGCGCTGGCCGCCGGAGAGCTGTCCGGGCAGGGCGCGCAGAGCGCTCTTGGGAAGGCCCACGAGGCCGATCAGCTCGTTGATCCGCTTCTCCTGCTCCTTGGGGCTGCCCACCTTGTGGACGAGCAGCGGGTCGAGGAGCTGGTCGTGGACGATCATGCGCGGGTTGAGCGCGGTTGCGGGGTCCTGGAACACGACGGACACGACGCGGCCCATCTGCTTGCGCAGGTCGGCGGTGCGCTTGGTGACGTCCTGCCCCTTGAAATAGACCTTGCCGGACGTCGGGCTCTGCAGGCCGCACATGACGTTGGCCGTGGTCGACTTGCCGCAGCCGGACTCGCCGACGATGCCGATGGTCTCGCCGGGCATCAACTTGATCGTGACGTGGTTGACCGCGTGCACCAGGTTGGGGTGCAGAAGCGAGCCGGTGCGCGTCTTGAACGTGACGGAGATGTCATCGAGGAAGATGATGGGCTCCTTCTCGGCAGATGCGTTGCTCATCTAGTTCACCTCCGTGGCGGTAGCGGTCTTGACGGTCTCGAGGTACGGCGTGAGGCCGTTGGCCTTGAGGTAGTCGTCGGGGAGCTCGGAGAAGCGATGGTACTTGCCGGGCACCGACTTGATGACGGGATGCACGTCCAGGCCGAGCGTGGGATGGCTCGAGCGCGGGGCGAAGCGGTCGCCCTTCGGGAAGTCCTCGGGCGAGGGCACGGAACCCGGGACCTGGTGCAGGCGGGTGCCGTCCTTGGCGCCCTCCTCGATGGAGAGGACGGAGCCGAGCAGGCCGCGCGTGTACTCGTGGATCGGGTTGGTGAGGAGCTCGACCGTGGGGGCCTGCTCGATGACCTGGCCGGCGTACATGACGGTGATCTCGGAGCCGACCTCGGCGACGAGGGCCAGGTCATGGGACACGAAGATCATGGCGAAGCCAAGCTGGGCCTGAAGGTCGTTCAGAAGCTTGATGACCTGCTTCTGGACGGTCACGTCGAGCGCGGTGGTGGGCTCGTCGCAGATGATGAGCTTCGGGTCGCGGGTGAGCGCCATGGCGATGAGGACGCGCTGGCGCTGGCCGCCGGACAGCTCATGCGGGTAGCTCTCGAGGGTGCGCTTCGGATCGAGGCCGACCAGCTCGAGGAGCTCCTCGGCGCTACGGGTGCCGCCGCGGCTCGTGAGCTGCTTCATCTGGCTGGAGATGAGCATGGAGGGGTTGAGCGAGGACAGGGCGTCCTGGTAGACCATCGCGATCTCGTGGCCGAGCAGCTGACGGTGCTCGTCTTTGGTGAGCTTCAGCAGGTCCTTGCCGTCGAACAGCACCTCGCCGCAGATCTTCTCGCCGGGGTCGGTGAGGCCCATGATGACCTTGGTGGTGATGGACTTGCCGCAGCCGGACTCGCCGACGAGCGCCATGCACTGGCCCGGACGGACCTCGAAGGAGACGCCGTCGACGACCTTGACGTCGCCGTGGCTCTCGAAGCTGATGGAGAGGTCCTTGACCTGCAGCAGCGGGGGCACGGTCAGGTCGGGGACATGGCGGTCGGTGCGCTTGAGCTCGACCTCGCGCAGGGCGGCCAGGCGACGGTTGAGGGACTCAGCCTGCTGCTCGTAAGCGAGAACCGGGTTGTTGACGAGGATGTCGTCGGCGCGGTTGGACTCGGCGTCGTTGGACTTGACCGGGGCGCCGGGCTTGGCCGCCATGGCGTCGGTGAGGCCCTCGGAGAGGATGTTCAGCGCAAGGCAGGTCACCATGATGGCGATGCCCGGGAACAGCGCCTGCCACCAACGGCCGGCGAGCACGCCGCCGCGCGCGTCGGCGAGGATGTTGCCCCACGTCGCGGTGGGCTCGGTGATGCCGGCGCCGATGAAGGTGAGGGACGCCTCGAAGATGATGGCGTCGGCCACGAGGGTGACGGTGAACACCATGATCGGCGCGATGCAGTTGCGCAGAACGTGCTTGATGAGGATCCACGGCGCCTGGGCACCGGACACGATGACCGCGCGGACGTAGTCCTCACCGTACTCGGACACGATGTTCGCGCGCACGATACGGGCGATCTGAGGCGTGTACATGAAGCCGATGGAGAAGATGATCGCGGGTACGGAGTTGCCGAGAATCAGCACCAGGACGGCGGCGAGCGCGATGCCGGGCACCGACATGATGATGTCGAGGACGCGCATGATGACCTCGGACACGCCCTTGCGCGCGACCGCGGCGATGGCGCCGACGATGGAGCCGCACACGAGCGCGAACAGGGTCGCGCCGAAACCGATGATCAGGGAGTAGCGTCCGCCGTACAGCATGCGGGACAGGATGTCGCGACCCTTGTCGTCGGTACCGAACAGGAAGCCGTCGCCGGGAGCCTGGCGGGCGGTGAAGATCTCGAGCGGGTTATGCGGGGCGATCAGCGGGGCCAGGATGGCCGTGAGCGCGACGAGCACGAGCAGGATCAAAGAGATCTTGCTGCTGAGCTTCATGTTCTTGAAGCCGCCGAACTTCAACCCCTTGGAGGCCGCCTCCTCGAGCTTGGCGGTCTGCTCTTCACGAATCTTGGTCATGGCCTACACCGTCCTAATGCGCGGGTTGATGAGCAGGTACAGCATGTCAACCACGATGTTGATGATGACGAAGGCGAGGGCCACGACGATGACGACGCCCTGGACGAGCATGGTCTCGCCGCCGGTGATGCCGGCGAGGATGGCCGTGCCCATGCCGGGCAGGTTGAAGATGACCTCGATGACGACGGCGCCGCCCATGAGGTAACCGATCTTCAGGCCGAGCGTGGTGACGGGGGTGATCAGCGCGTTGCGCAGCACGTTGCGCGCGATGACGACGAACTCGGGGAGGCCGCCGCCGCGGGCGGTGCGCACGTAGTCCTTGTCGAGCTCCTCGACCATGGCCGTGCGCACGATACGGGTCATCTGGCCGGTGAGCGGGAACGCGAGGGCGACCGCGGGCATGAGCATGCGGGCGAGGTAGCCGCCGGGGTTAGCGAAGAAGCTGGGCAGCGGGCCGGAAGCCGGCAGCACGTGCATATACGAGGAGAAGAGAAGGATGAGCAGGACGGCGAACCAGAAGGACGGCGTCGCGATGCCCGCGATGGAGAACACGCGGATCAGCTGGTCGGGCCACTTGTCGCGGTAAAGCGCGGCGATGACGCCGAGCACGAACGAGACGACGGCACCGATTATGAGGCCGATGAACGTGAGCTGCATCGTGACCGGAAGCGCGGTGGCGATGCGGTCGACGACGGGCGTGCGACCGGCGCCGTAGGTGCCGAGGTCGCCGTGGAGCAGACCGCCGATGTAGTTGACGTACCGCTCGGGAAGCGGGTCGTTCAGGCCCTGCTCCTCCATGTACTGCTCGATTGCCTCCGGCGAGGCGCCCTCGCCCAGCGCGTTGCGCGCAGGGATGCTCGGGTCGGTGAAGGACATCAACCCGAAGACGAGCAGCGTGACGCCGAGCGCCATGATGGGCAGCGCGATAAGACGTCGGCCGATGAGGCGCAAAAGATTGTTCACTTCTTCCCCTCTCTCTCTTCTTATAGGACGCATCGAGACGGTGAGTGGGGGGCCCAGGTAGACCGAGTCACCCGAGCCCCCCACGCTCACACATCTCAGCTCACGCGGGCGCGTGGGCTCGTTGAGGCACCGATGCTACTCGGTGACCGTGGCGCAGTCGATGAAGGACATGCCGGTGGTGCCGATGCCCTTGAAGCCGTCGATCTTGACGCCCTCGGCGTTGGCGGTGTCGCGCCAGGACGCCGTAGCGGTCTTGACCTGGAGGACCGGGTACAGAACGGCCTGCTCCGCGATGAGGTCGAAGCACTTGTTCCAGGTCTCCTGCTGCTCGTCGCCGGTTTGGCCGAGAGCGGTGGCCATGAGCTCGGTGAGCTGCTTCCACTCAGCGGACTCGTT
The DNA here is from genome assembly GCF_900119895.1 of Collinsella phocaeensis. Classification (GTDB taxonomy): domain Bacteria; phylum Actinomycetota; class Coriobacteriia; order Coriobacteriales; family Coriobacteriaceae; genus Collinsella; species Collinsella phocaeensis. The sequence continues at coordinate 1,331,542 of NZ_FQLR01000004.1, forward strand.
CCAGCGGGCGCGGGTCTTCATCCAGGCGTTGTCGCCGTACCACCAGTTCATCAGCAGGTCGGGGTCGGCACCGAAGCAGCTGGGGTCACCAGGGGCGAGGAGCATATCGAACTCAGCGCCGCCATCGATGTCGGCGTAGGTGTCGGCGGAGGTGCGCTCCTTGAGGGTGACGGTGAAGCCGAGGGCCTCGAGGTCCTGCTGGACCTGGGTGGACATGTTGACGACCTGCTCGTTGTCGGTGGTGCAGAGCTCGACGGCGCCCGGGGTGATACCGGCCTCCTCGATGAGCTTCTTGGCCTTGTCGACATCATGGGTGTAGACCGTGGAGGCCTCGTTGTAGTTGGTGAAGGACTTGGGCAGGTAGCAGGTGGGGGCGGTGGCGAGGCCGGCGAACGCGTTTTCGATCATCTTCTCGTAATCGAGCGCGTACATGACGGCCTGACGGACCTTGACGTTGTCCCACGGGGCCTTCTTGGTGTTGAACATCATGAAGCGGGTGCCGAAACCGTCGACGGTGTCGATGGAGCAACCGGCGCCCTCGAGCTGCTCGACGGCGTCAGCGGTGACCATCTCCATGACGAGCGTGGTGCCCTCCTGCTGGGCCTGGACGCGAGCGGTCGGGTCGACGAGGATGTCGTAGTGCAGCTTCTCGTCCTTGGCGGCATGGTCACCGTTGTACTCGGGGTTGGGAACCATGTCGACGGCGGCGTCGGAGATGGACTCGTACATCCACGGACCGGAGCCGACGGGCTTGGCGGTCATCTCTTCCTTGGTGGAGGAGGCGGGAACGACGCGGACGATGGCCAGGCGCTCCTTCAGCAGGGAGAAGTTGGGGACGGTCGTCTTGACGGTGACCGTGGTGTCGTCCTTCTTCTCGACGGAGGCGATGGGGGCGAGCATCGGGACGTAGATGTTGCCCTCGGCGTTGGAGCGGTTGAAGGACTCGACGACGTCGTCGGCGGTGACGGGGTCGCCGGTGGAGAACTTGGCGTCCTTGCGGAGCGCGATCTCGAAGGTGGTGTCGTCGACCTGCTCGGGATCGCCGGCGGCCAGCTCGTTGAACACGCTGTAGTCGTGGAAGTCGAGGCCGTAGAGACCCTCGACGACATGCCAGTTGGTGCCGCAGGCGAGCGCGGAGGAGGTGCTGGACGGATCGAAGTTGGTGGTGGTGTAGGCGGAACCGGCGGTGATCACGCCGCCGCCGACCTTACCGCCCTCAGCGGACGCGGAACCCTTGCTCTCGTCGCCGCCGCCACCGCAGCCGGCGAGGCCCATGCCGGCGACCGCAGCGGCGGCACCGGAAAGGCCGAGGAAGGAACGCCTGGTGAGACCGTTCTTGAACATATCCATGGAGCACTCCAATCGTGCAGTCCGTCGTCCGCACAGACGACGCCCGTTAGAACTGCCTTTACCTTATCCACGAATGACCTAATACCACTTCACATACCAGTGAACGGTCGCGATGCCGTCCGCGCGGAATTTGCAACCATCCGGCTGTTTTGTTGACAGCAGGTTTTGCTTATGGCGTAATGCATACCACTCCAGTGAGATAGTCTGACCTGCACATATGTTGCCTAACGACGGCGCTGCATGAGACTAAAGCAATCGCAAAACGCAAGAAGCCGAAGGTAAGAAATCATTCGAATAGGGGTCTCTTTTATATGAGATTTACTAAACGTTCGGTGAACGTTTAAGTGACACCTGCAATTTATACGTCATCATTATCTCAATTTGTTGAATGAACCGAATGCTCACCCCGAGCAGCCTCCTACCGACACCCCAGGAGCAGGGAGGCAAGCGGCCCTACTCCCCTTCCGGGCCGCCGTCGGATCCGTCCATGGCGCGCAGCACCCTGAAGACTTCGCGGGCGACGTCGGCCGGGAGCCCCTTGACCGCGCAGATCTCCTCGAGGCTCGCGTCGCGAAGCCGCTTCATGGAGCCGAAGTGCCGCATGATGGCCCGCTTGCGCGTAGGGCCCACCCCTTCGATCTCATCGAGGATCGACACCGTCATCGCACGTCCGCGCAGCTCGCGATGGAACGTGATGGCGAACCGATGGCTCTCGTCGCGAACCTGCTTGATGAGGTAGAGCGAGGCGGAGCCCGTCGGCAGGACGACCGGGGTGTCGTCCCAGGGGACGAACACCTCCTCGTCCGCTTTCGCCAGGCCGCAGACGGGGATGTCGAGCCCGAGATCGGAGAGCTGCCTGATCGCGGCGGTGAGCTGAGGGCGACCGCCGTCGACGACGAGGAGGTCGGGCCGGCTGCCGAAGCGCTCGTCGGCCATGCGCTCGGGCGCGTACCGACGCCCTAGCACCTCGGACATGGACGCGAAGTCGTTCGCCTCGGTAAGCTCCGCCCTGATCTTGAATCTCCGGTACTGGGACTTGTCGGGGCGCCCGTTGCTAAACACCACCATCGATGCGACCGTGAAGGCCCCGTGCAGGGTGGAGATATCGAAGCACTCGATCCGCAGGGGCGGAGCGTCGAGCGCGAGCGCGCTCTCGAGCTCCAGAAGCGCCTGGTTCGTCCTGTCGTCGGCGTACCCCGTTCGAAGCATGTAGCGCATGAGCGCATGGCGCGCGTTCCGCTCGCACATCTCGAGCAGACGACGCTTTTCGCCGCGCTGCGGACGGTGGACATGGCACGCGCGGCCGCGCTTCTCCGAGAGCCACTCCCCGATCACCTCGGCATCGGGCAGGTCCACGGCGATATCGACCTCGGCGGGTATGTCCGCCGTCTCGTCGTAATACCGCTTGACGAAACCGGCGACGAGCTCGTCCTCGGGGACGTCGAGCCCCTTGTCCAAAATGAACTCGCAGGTGCGCTGCGTGCGCCCTTCGCGCACCGCGAACACGCAAGCCCCCGCGATGGTCTCCTCGCGGAAGAACCCGATCACGTCGATGTCCACACGGGACGGGAACACCACCTGTTGCCGATCGTCGAGCCCGTCGATGACCTCCAGCCTGCGCTTGACACGGGCCGCGCGCTCGAAATCGAGCTCGGCGGCGGCCTCGGCCATCTCCTCTTTGAGCTCGGTCACCACATCGGAACGATGGCCGGACAGAAAGCGCTCGACCCGCCGAACCGAGGCGGCGTACTCGTCCGGACTGACGAGCCCCGCGCAGACGCCAGGGCCCCGCCCGACGTGATAGTCGAAGCAGGGGCGCCCGTTCTGGGCACAGATGAGCGATATGAGGTCGGCATCGGCCGGCTGCTTGGCGAGCAGTCGGTGCACGCGCTTCCACTCCGCACACGTCGCCGAGCAGATCGGGCAGATCCGGCGCAACGTATCGATGGTGTCGCGCGCCGCGCGCGCATCCGTGTAGGGACCGAAGTAGCGCGTCTTGGGCTTGTGCTTCTCGCGCGTGTACTTGATCGCCGGGAAGGCGTCGCCGTGCGTGACGGCGATGTAGGGATAGGTCTTGTCGTCCTTGTAGTCGACGTTGAAGTACGGGCGATGCTGGGCAATGAGCTCGCGCTCGAGGACGAGCGCCTCGTGCTCCGACTCGACGACGATGTAGTCGAAGCTCTCCACCGTCTGCATCATGAGCGGGATCTTCGCGCGATCGTCCGCCAGCGTGACATACTGCTTCATGCGGGCGCGCAGGTTCTTCGCCTTGCCGACGTAGACGACCGCACCGGAGGCATCCTTCCAGAGGTAGCATCCGGGATCGGTCGGAACGAGGGCGACCTGTTCCGCAAGCGATGGTGATCCGGAATCCGAAGAGGTCACGTGCTCGCGCGCGGCCCTCGCGTCAAGCGGGGAACCGAGGCGGTGGCGGCCGGGACTCGCAGGCGCTTCGGCCATGGCTAGGACCTGGCTCCAGAACCCATGAATCGGTCGAACTTCTCGGTCTGGTGCAGATACGTCACGCGGGCGTACAGCTTATGGGCGAACGTGTCGCGGGGGTTGTCGTACGGATAGCCGGCCTTGCCCGCGCGGTACATGCCGAGAACCGCCTCGCGCAGCTCGGGGTTCGAGACGTGCCGCTCGATGACCTTCTTGGGGACGCAGGTGTAGAGGGTCTCGCCGAAGGCCTCCTGATAAGGAATCTCGCGATGCAGGATGTACTCGTCGACGAGCAGGCGGGCGATGTTCGCTCCGCCCTGCGCGACGTAGTAGGTGTTTCGGCCGGGCCTGGTGTTGATCTCGAAGAACTTGTAGGACCCGTCGCGCGCATCGTACTTGATGTCGAAGTTGCCGAACCCGCGGTAGCCCACATGACGGCAGAAGCGCTTGGCGTCCTCGATGATGCGCTCGACGCGCTCGGGAAGGATGCACATCGGGTTGCCGATGCGCGCCGGGGAGTGGTCCTGAAGAACGACGCGGCCGCCCGAGACCACGCGCACCTCGCCCGACGCATCGGAGAACGTGGTGAGCGAGCGCAGCGCATCGTCGTCGCCGGGGATGAAGTCCTGCACGACGAGCTCGCGGTCGTATCCCGCGGAGCGCAGGAGGTCGAAGATCCGGAGCAGCTCGGACGGACCGTGGACCTCGTAGACCTTCTCCTTGCCCGGGAAGTCCATCAGGTCGTAGCGCGCGGAGTTGGAGGGCTTGGCGATGAGCGGGTAGGTGAACGCCTCGGCATCGATCTTGACCTCGGCGTCCGAGCAGTCGAACGTCCAGGTCTTAGGATAGGCGATCCCAAGCTCCTCGCAGATGGCGTAGAAGCGCTCCTTCTGCGTGATGTCGTCGAGGAGGTCGAAGTCGTTGTAGGGGACGGCGAACCACTGGGAGAGCTCCTCCTTGTTCTGGGAGAGGATGCGGGCGTGCCAGTCGGCGCTACCGAAGACGATGGCGACCTTGCCCGCGGCGGCAAGTTCGGAACCGAGGCCGCGCAGGTAGTCCATGACCGCCTCGTCGCCCTGGCCCATGGCCGGAACGACGCGGTAGTCCACCAGGTTGCTCGTCGAGGTCACCTTCACGTCGACGGCGGAGACGACCATGGTCTTCACGCCGTAGGCCTCGTGGAAGCAGCGGGCGAACCCGTAGGACATGATCTCGCCGCCCAGGGCGACGGGAACCAGCCGGCTCGAGAGGTCGGATGCCGTGAGTCGGGACGTATCGATCATGGGACCACCTATCGTCAAATAAAAAAGGGGGACGGAAGCTAGCGGAGCCGCGAGCGCAGCGCCTTGATGCGGACGAGGGCGCCGTAGAACCCTGCCCGCACGGGGAGGTCGCGATCGGGGGCGATCATGCGCACGCCGTCCTTCGCGAACTTGGTCTTGAACGTGTTGAGGTTCAAGGTCTCGGGGGCGAACTCGCTGCCGATGCCCATCTGGTCGTACTCGGTGCACCCCATGCGGGCGAGCTCGCAGCACTCGAAGAAGATGAGACGGTCGGTGGCGAGGAAACGGGCGTCACAGGAGCGGGACGCTCCGTAGTATCGGGTCGCGCGCGCTCCGGAGATGGTGGCGATGGTCCAGGTGATCACCTGGTCGCCGTCGCGCCCTGCGAACAGACGGCAATGCTCGGGCCCGAGAACGCGCAGCATGCTGCGATAATCCTCGATGGGCGCCGGAGAGAACCCGTCGCGGGCACCCGTCTCGACCATGACCTCGTAGTACTCCTCGAACGAGGCGAGCGCGCGCTCGGTCTCGTCGCTGAACGAAAGGGTGCATTCGCGCAGCGCCTTGCGGACGTCGCGGCGGCCGCGCGGCTTCATGCGCGAGAGGATCTCATCCTCCCCGCCCGTGAGGTCGATGATGACGGTGGTGTCGTACGGAAGCGTGGAAAGGCAGGGACGGGTCGCGGGGAGCTCGTGCTTCACCGCGAGGCGGCAGAACACCTGGCGGGGATCCTCGGCGCGCACGTACGCGCGAAGCGCCTCGAGCGCCGCGGCCTCCTGCTCGGCGGTGGGCTCCTGCGCCCACACCGGGCCGTGATGGGCGCGCAGGTACCGGTAGCCGTGCGTCTCGTACTGCGCGAAGCAGACCGCGGCGACGGTGCGGCCAGCGTCCTCGACGGCGGCGTAGCCCCACGGGCTGCGCCCGGGGATGGTCGCCTCGAACTCCAGCCACACGGGAAGCTGCTCGACGGGGACGCCCGTCCCCAGCTCGCCCAGCGTGGACTCGTATTCCTCGCGCGTCAACTTCTTGGCCTGCATATCGCCGCTCCGTCTCAACTGCTCGCGTGCGTCACATAGGGTATCGATTGTACCGCCGGCGACCGGGCGCGAGGAACGGACCCGCCGTTTCTATGAAGAGACCACGCCTTTGAGCACATCGACCACGGCTCGTGCGCCCTCGGCCCCCTGGTTGGTGGGGAGCGTGAGGATCCTCTGCACCATATCGTCGCACACGGGTATCGCCGAACGATCGACGGGCACATGGTAGGCCGACTCGTCGAGGACGCCCGGTCCGAGCTCGGGGCGGTACCAGACGGTCATGTAGTGCCCCGCCGCGCAGCACGCCTCGCAGACGGCATCCGACGTAGCCGCATCCGCAACGAGCACGGGGTATTTGAGCAGGGGCTGGTACGGGCCCTGCGCCGCAGAGGAGAGAAGCGTCACACCGGGGACGTCGGCAAGAAGCTCCGAGTACGCCCGCGTGGCCTCGGTGCGCGTCACGACATCCTCATCCAGGCACCCGAACGCCTCGATGACCGCATCGCAGATCGCATCGCTCGGACGCATGGGGTCGTGCGAGACGCCGCCACGACGCTCCTCATCCGAAACGGCGGGTTCGAAAAGCCCGGTCGCGGAGAGGAATCTTCTAAGCCCGCGCGCAACGGGAAGCGGCAGGTGGTTGAAGACTCGGTTCCAGAAGACGAACGTCCCGGTGAGCGCCGTAAGGTGGGCTCCGGTGACGGGGAGCTGCGCGAGGCGCTCGCGCAGCACTTGCAGCACCTCTGGGGAGGCGCCCTCCGGATTCACCCAGACGGCGCCGCCGAACTGGGCATGAAGCATCTTCTCGACGCCGAACGAGTGGAAGGAGACGTCGGCCAGGGGCGACCCATCAGGACCCTTGGCCATGCGCGCCACGCCGTGCGCGCAGTCTTCGAAAACAAGGGCGCCCGCCTTGTGCGCCGCCGAGGCGATGCGCCGCGAGGCGCCATCGTCCACAAGCCCGAAGGTGTGCTGCAGCATCACCGCGCGGACGGACGAGTCGAGCGGCAAGGCGGCAGGATCCAGGGAGGCCGTGTCTGCTGAGACCTCCCCGTAGCGCGGGATCAGGCCGGCGGCGAGTATGGGGTCGACCGCGGTGCAGCAGGTGAGGAGCTGCGTCACGACGTGCCCCTCCCCTATCGTCGCGCGCACGGCCTCGCACGCCGCGAGCATACCGTGACGGGCCCGGTACACGCAGTACCAGTCCTCGGGGCGCGTCCCCGTGCGCTCGGCCATGATGCGGGCGATTGACGCCTCGCGCTCAGTTCGGTCCATAAGAAAAGCCCCTCTCGGTTGCAACCGGCTCAAAGAACCAGGTGAAATCCCAGATCGATATCAACGCGGCGCTACCGCGCGCCAGCGCGTTTCGGCAGGAAACGGCTCAGCATGGAAGACAGGAACGCCACCTCGGGCATGTTCCGGGCGATAGCGACGCCGAACGTGACGAGCACCGCAGGGATTCCTCCCGCCACCGCGTAAAGCAGGGCGACGAGCATGCCGCCCTCGGAAAGCGGCATCACGAGGGCCTGCAGCGCGGCGAGGATCGCGAAGCCGACGCCGGCTCCGGCGATACCCAGGACCGTGGCGCGGACGCTTGCGCGCAACATGGCGCGCGCCCCGATCCGCCCGAGCTCATGGCGCAGGAACGCCAGCGTGACGAGGTCGATCGAGACGAAGAAGAACGTCGAGGAGAAGCCGACGACGTTGAACCCGAACCGGGGCGTGAACACGAGGCAGATCGCGATCTGGATCGCGCCGGCGATGCACTCGGCGACCGCGAAGAGCTTCATCTTGCGAAGGGACGAGCAGGCCTTCTGCAGATAGGTGCACAAGCCGTAGCCGGGCAGGGAGAGCGACAGCCAGCCGATGTAGACCGCGAGCGCATGCACGTCCTCAGCGGGCATCTTGCTGCCGCGCAGCATGTTGGCCAAGCAGGGCGAGAACACGATGAGGTAGAGCGCGAACGGAATGAGAAGGAACAGGATCTGCCCAGAACCTTGGGCAAGGCCGTCGATAAACCGCTTCATCCTCCCGCTCGCCACGAACGAGGAGAGCTCGGTGAACATGGCGGTCGTGATGGGGATCGCGAAGACGGAGTACGGCAGAATGTACCAGATGCGCGCATAGTAGGTGATAGCCGCGCCACTCGGGTTGACGGAGAGGGCGCACGAGCTCTGGACGGATGTCGTGGCGAACGATACCACCGTCACGACGAGCGTGGGGATGCCGATGGAGAGCGTCTCGCGGATGAGCGGATCGTGGACGTCGATGCGCACACGCAGCTTGACGCCGTGACGCCTGAGGGCAGGCACCTGCATGAGGACCTGGACCAGGACGCCCAGCGGGTTGGAGACCGCGAGCACCAGGATCGCCGCCTGCGGGTTGGAATCCACGAGCAGGCCGTAGAGCAGGAACGCCACGGTGATGACGATGTTGTTGGCGATGGGGGCGGCCGTCGACCAGAAGTAGTCGCGCTCCGCGTTGAGGACGCTCGATATGACCGAGGACAGCGCGTACAGGACGATCTCGATCGCAAAGAACCGGAAGAAGTACGTGGCGAGGTCGAAGTCGAATTGCGCCGAGGCGTTGAACGACTGCGTCCAGATGATCTCGCCGGCGAAGATGAACGACAGCACCGACAGCGCGCCCATGAGCAGGGTCACGAGCGAGAGCAGGTTGGATGCGTACGCACTCGCCCCCTCGCGCCCCGCCTTCTTCTTCGTGGATACGTAGACCGGCAGGAACGCGGTGACGAGCATGCCGCCCATCACGAGCTCGTAGAGGGCGTTGGGCATGTTGTTGGCGACGGTGAACGCACTCGAGACGAGGGTCGTCCCCATACCGAAGGCCTGGGCCCACGTGCGGAAGAACCCCGTGATGCGGCTGACGATCACCAGTCCGCTCATCAGCGCAGCGGACCGCCCGACGTCCTCGGCGCTCGCCTCGTCTTCCTCGGCCGAATCGCCGGAAACAGGGTCTTGCGCAGGGGCCTCGACCGCACCGGAGGGGCCATCGGCCTCGGCGAGGGAAGCGAACATGAAGGTGTCGTCGACCTCCGCGGCCTCACCGCAGGCATGCCGCACGGGAAGGTCATCGTCCCAGCCGAGCGGCGCATCCTCGTCCAGATCGCCGTCAAGCAGGGCGAACTGGGCCGTCTCGTCGGCACGGACGGACGCGGAGCCCGACGCCGGCGCCGAAGCGTACTGGGCGGCGACCATGAACGCGGCGGTCTCGTCAGGCGAAGCGGGGCGCTGGGCGAAGTCGGAGTCACGCGCGTCGGCGGTGCCGGGAACCGATCCGTGCGAGGACGCGCCTGCGGCGATGATAAATGCCGTCGTCTCGTCCGGACCAGGAACGGCCCGCGGCGGCGCAGGAACAGAAGCGTCGGTGCTACCGGAGAAGTGCGCGCCACGGGGGCGCTGGTCCATCGAGTCGTCTGAGGTCACAGCTATCCCTTCCTGCAGATCGAAGCGGCGGTCGCGCCGGTGTGAGCGATAAGGTCGCGGGGCGCGATCCTCAATTGTATGCCGCGTTTGCCCCCGGAGATAAAGATGATGTCGTAGCTTAGGCAACTTTCATCGATGAGCGTCGGGAAGCGCTTCTTCATGCCCACGGGCGAGCAGCCGCCGCGAATATAACCGGTTGTTTCCAGAAGATCGCGCACGTGCAGCATCGAAAGCGACTTTAACCCCGCCACGCGCGCCGCGACCTTGAGGTCGAGCTCCTCGGCCACGGGGATACAGCAAACGACATGCTCCCCGCCAGGCGCCACGGTGACGAGCGTCTTGAAGCCCTGGCCCGGATCTTCCCCGAGCTGTTGGGACACATGGATGCCGGAAAGGTCGTTCTCGTCCACCTCGTAGGTCCTGACCTCGTAGGGGATGCGGGCGCGATCGAGCTCGCGCATCACGTTGGTCTTTGGGGTCTTGTCCTTCTTGGCCATGGGCCGAATCCTCCCTGTTACAGACGAAGGCCCCAGAACGCTAGCGTCCTGGGGCCGACTCGATCCTGTGGGTTAAGCGGCTCGCCTAGATGATGGATCCGCCGCCGAGGAAGCCGCCGATGTAGCTGAGCGTGCGATAGCCCACGCCGGCGCCGGGAATCGAGTCGATCATCGATCCGCCGCCGATGTAGATGCCCACGTGACCGCAATACCGACCGCCGGAAGAGAAGAAGACGAGGTCGCCGTATTTGAGCTGGCTCACGCTCGTGGTAAAGGTCCCGCGCGCCTTGACAGACGCCAGGTAGGACTCCGGGCTGTTGGACCAAGGACCGTAGCCAAGCGCGTAGTCAACCAGGCCGGAGCACGTGAAGTACGACGTGGACGTAGATCCGGTCCACTTGTACCCGGTGTAGCTGTAGCCGGAACCGATGACGCTCTGGGCGCGGGCGACCATAGCGTTCGCGCTGCTCGTCGGGGTATTGCTTACGTTGCCTCCGGTGCTGCCGCCGCCGGTGCTGCCGCTGTTGCCGGAATTGCTGTTTCCCGTGTTACCGGTGTTGCCGCTGTTTCCCGTGCTGCCGCTGTTACCGCTGTTTCCCGTGTTGCCGCTGTTGCCGGTGCTTCCGCTGTTGCCGCCGCCCGACTGCTGCTGGGCCTGCTGGCGCGCGGCCTCCTCCTCGGCGGCCTTGCGCGCAGCCTCCTCCTCGGCGGCGATGGCCTGCTTGAGGTCGTCGGAGAGCTGGTCGTAGTACGTCTGCGCATCATCGGCCGCGGCCTGCGCGGCGTTCATCTTGGACTCCTGCTCGCTGACGAGCTTCTCCTGCCTCTCCTTCTGCTCCTCGAGGTCGGAGCGCTTCTGCTCAAGCGACGCCATGAGCTCGCGAGCGCCGGTGATGACGTCCTGCTTGTGCTCAGCCGCCTTGTCGGCATAGTGGAGGTTGGAGATGAGGCTCGTGAAGCTACCGGAACTCAGCAAGGCGGACACGATGTTCGCGCTGCCACCGGACTTGTACTGGCTCGTCACGAGTCCGGAGAGCTCCTCCTGGAACGCGGCGAGCTGCTGCTCCTCCTGTTCGATCTCGGCAGAGGTCTGGTCGATCTGCTCGAGCGTGGCGTTGAGGTCGTTGGAGACCGTCGCGTAATCGTTGCCGGCCTGCTCGGCAGCAGCGTACAGGCTGTACAGCTTGTCCTGGGCGCTATCGAGCTGCTGCTGGATCTCGCTGGAAGAGACCGCCAGCGCGGGGGTGGGGCAAAGGCCTGCCATGAGCACGACGCTCAGGCCGAAAACGGGAATGGCGGTGCGGGTGCGTTTAGGGTGCGCCATATGTACATCTCCTCACGGTGCGCGCGCCGGGGCGCATGCGCTCGTACGGGTTTCCGCCGTTACGCCCATCCCGGGCGCACGACGCGGATGCCGCAATTCTACCAGCCTGTCCATCGTGCGCACCAGCTTTCATGGTCACTCCATACGCATGTGCAGAAGATCGATCTCGCCGCCGCCCGGCGCGAATCCAGCGGCGCCGTGCCAAAAAAGGACGTACCCTCATGGCACGATACGCTCGCCTCCCCTGGCGGGCGCCGAATGCCTGAACGTATAATGGGTCCGCACCATCGAGGAGGACCATCATGATCGACCAGACCGCCGCCGGACACGAGCCGGCACTCGAGGCCGCGCCCGAGACGCCGCCGTCCCCGGCTCCCCAGGAGAGCCCGAAATCGAAACTCGAGGTCATCTTGGGCGTCGAGGGCGTCGAGCGGCTCGACCGCGCGCGCGTGCTGGTCTTCGGCTGCGGCGGCGTGGGCTCGAACTGCATCGAGGCCCTCGCCCGCGGGGGCGTCGGCACGATCGCCGTCGTCGACCGCGATATCGTCGCGCCGAGCAACATCAACCGGCAGGCCATCGCCTACCACAGCACCGTCGGCAAGCGGAAGGTCGATGTGACCGAGGCGATGATCGCCGACATCAATCCGGGCTGCCGCGTCATAGCCGAGCACGCGTTCGTCCTCGCCGAAAACGTGGCGGAGCTCTACGCGCAGCTCGTCAGGCTGGCCGGGGGACCGTTCGACTACGTCGTCGATGCCATCGACACCGTCTCGACCAAGCTCGCCATCGCCCAGCTCTCCGAGACCGCAGGCTTCCGTCTCATCAGCTCTATGGGCGGAGCGAACAAGCTCCACCCCGAATGCCTCCGCATCGCCGACATCCACCAGACGGTCAACTGCTCGCTGTCGCGCATCATGCGGAAAGAGTGCCGTCGCCGCGGCATCCGCAAGCTTCAGGTGCTCTATTCCTGCGAGGAGCCGCTGCACATCAAGGCGCGCGAGGGGGCGGCGCGCAGCGAGCGAAGCGACCTGGGCACCGCTTCGTTCATGCCGCCCATCATGGGGCAGATGATAGCCGGCGAGGTCATCCGGCAGATCTCCGGCGTGGGCTGCGAGGCGATGCGCGCGGATGGCGCGATCATCCGTGCCCGCAAAACCAGCCGCTAGCGCGAAGGGACACGCGATGCACCGCCTGTACGACATGCATTGCCACCTGTCCGCCGCCACGTCCTGCACAGCCATCGCGAACGAGGCGGATCGGCTCGGGATAGCATTTCTCGACATGGGCGTCACCCCCGACGCAGACGAGGGGGCCAGCCGCACGACCGGGCCGCGCAACGTCGCTCGGGCCTGCGGCCTCCATCCCTGGTGGGTCGAGGCGGACGAAGACGGCCGCCGCGCCGCGAGACGCGCCGCCGAGCTCTGCGGCGGCGCTCGGCTCGTAGGCGAGGTGGGCCTCGACTTCTCCCCCGCCCGATGCCGAACCAGGCCGGCGCAAATCGCCGCGTTCGCGGACATCGTCGAAGCCTGCTCCCAGACGGACATCCCGCACCGCGTGCTCAGCCTGCATGCGGTGCGCTCGTCGGGCACGGTGCTCGACATCCTGCAGACCTACGGCATGACAGCGCGCGCAGCCTGCGTGTTCCATTGGTTTTCCGGCACCGGCGATGAGTTCGCTCGGGCGCGCGATGCAGGGTGCTTCTTTTCCGTCAACCCACGCATGCTCGAGACCAGGCGGGGCCGCGAGTTCGCCCGTCAGGCGCCCCTCGACCGCCTTTTACTGGAAACCGACCTGCCCGCCCCGCTTGAGGCGCCGGTCGCTGCGTCAGATTACGCATGCGCCCTCGAGGCCGTGCTCGACGGACTCGCCGAGATCCGCCGCGAGTCCCGCGCCGAGCTTGCCGAACGCATCGCCGCCACCAGCCGCGCGCTCATGCGGCTCGAAGAAGGCCGAAGGGCCTGACGACGGCACGCGGCAGGACGTCTATCCAGCGAACGCGCAAGCGGCGGTCAGCACATCGGGAATCTCGTCGATGACGGCATCGGCGGCATCTTGGGAGAACCCGAAGCGGTCCTCGCGCTTGGCGAAGACGGTAAGCCCCGCGCGCTTTCCCGCCGTGATGCCGGGGACCGAGTCCTCGATGCAGCAGCATGCTGAGACAGGCAGACCCAGGCACTCAACCGTATGCCGGTAGATAGCGGGATTCGGCTTGCTCTCGACGAAGTCCGCCCCGCTGACGACGACCTCGAACCGCCCCTCCAGGCCGCATGCGGCGAGCACGGCGCGAATGCTCTCGAGAGGCGAGGACGACGCAAGCGCGACGCGGACGCCGCGCGCATGCAGCTCGTCGATGGTCTCCGCGACGCCGGGGTTGAGGATGGACGGGTAGTCGCACGGGTGGAGCGCCGACCAGGCGCGGAACTCGCGCTCGGCCTCCTCGCCGGAGAGCTCGCGGCCCGCGCGCGAGAACCAGTCGACGAGGGTAGCCAGAAACACCTGATGGGACTGGCCGACCAGAGCCAGGATCTCATCGTCGCCCACGGGCAGGCCGAGCTCGTCGGCGAACTGGCGCTCCTGGTCCTGATAGAAGGCCTCGGTGTCGACGATGACGCCGTCCATATCGAAGATGACGGCGTCGAACGGGAATCGGTTGCTCATGGACGGTCTCCTACGTGTCGGGATGGCCTCCGCGTCGCGAGAAGAGCGCGGGGGACGGATGCACCGTCCCCCGCGCTCGCGCCGGCGCGCGGCCGCCTGCGGTCTGCGTGTCGCCTAGCGGCGGTTCGCCCGATAGAACTCGATGAGCGCCTTGGTGCTGGCATCCTGGTCGGCGAGCGCCTCGTCATCGTGGAACGCGGGCGTGATCTGGCGGGCGAGCTGCTTGCCGAGCTCGACGCCCCACTGATCGAACGAGTCGATGCCCCACACGGTGCCCTCGACGAAGGTGATGTGCTCGTAGAGCGCGATGAGCGCACCGAGCGCATGGGGCGTGAGGTCGATACCGAAGATGGAGGTCGACGGGCGGTTGCCGGTAAACACGCGGGCGGGGACGATCTCCTCAGGGGTGCCCTCGGCGCGCACCTCATCGGCCGTCTTGCCGAACGCAAGGGCCTTGGTCTGGGCGAGGAAGTTGCCCAAGAACAGCTCGTGGACGTCCTGGTCCCCGTCGCGGTTCGGGTTCGCGGTGTTCACGAACGCGATGAGGTCGGCGGGGATGAGACGGGTTCCCTGATGGATGAGCTGATAGAACGCATGCTGGCCGTTGGTGCCCGGCTCGCCCCAGAAGATCTCGCCCGTGGCGCAGGTCAGCGGGGAGCCATCCCAGCGGACGCCCTTGCCGTTGGACTCCATGGTGAGCTGCTGGAGATAGGCGGGGAAGCGGTGCATGTACTGGTTGTAGGGAAGCACGGCATGGCTCTCGGCGCCGAAGAAGTTGACGTACCACACGTTGATGAGACCCATCAGCGCGACGACGTTCTCCTCGAGCGGCGTGTCCTGGAAATAGGCGTCAACGTCGTGGAATCCCGCGAGGAAGTCCTCGAAGCGGTCGGGGCCGAGCGCGATGATGAGCGAGAGGCCCACGGCGGAGTCTACGGAGTAGCGACCGCCGACCCAGTTCCAGAAGCCGAAGGCGTTCTCGGGGTCGATGCCGAACTCGGCGACGAGGTCGAGTGCGGTGGAAACGGCGACGAAGTGCTTCTTGATGGCCTCGGCGCACGACTCCTCGGAGCCGTCGATGGCACCCGCGGCCTGCAGGGCGTCGAGCATCCATGCCTTGACCTCGCGGCCGTTGGTGAGGGTCTCGAGCGTGGTGAAAGTCTTGGAGACGACGATGACGAGCGTGGTCTCGGGATCGAGGCCGCGAACCTTCTCGGCCATGTCGTTGGGGTCGATGTTGGAGATGTAGCGGCAGTCGATGCCGGCGTCGGCGTAGGGCTTGAGCGCCTCGTAGACCATGACCGGGCCGAGGTCGGAGCCGCCGATGCCGATGCTCACGACGTGCTCGATCTTCTTGCCGGTGACGCCGGTCCAGGCACCGGAGCGGACGCGCTCGGCAAACGCGTACATGCGGTCGAGGGTCTCGCGGACGTCGGCGACGGTGTCCTGGCCGTCCACGATGAACTTGCCGGCGTCGCTCGCAGGGCGGCGCAGGGCCGTGTGCAGCACGGCGCGGTCCTCGGTGGTGTTGACGTGCACGCCGGAGTACATCGCGTCGCGGCGAGCCTCGAGGTCGACGGAGCGCGCGAGATCGACGAGAAGCTTCAGGGTCTCATCGGTGACGAGGTTCTTGGACAGGTCGATGTGGAACTCGCCCATATCGAAGCTCATCTTGGCGACGCGCTCGGGATCGGACGCGAACCAGGACTTGAGATCGATGCCGGCGGCGTTGAGCTCGTCATAATGCTTCTGCAGGGCGGCCCAGGCGGGAGTCGCGACGGCATCGATCGGTGCGGGAACAGCGGACATATGAAACCTCCTCGTTCACCGGGGCGCGCATCCGTGCACAGCGCCCCGTCCAAGTAGGTTCATTCTAGCCCTTTAGGGTGAGAAACGGGGGCGCATCGCCGGGATTCGGCGTCAGACGGTCCGGTGCCAGCGAAACGGCGCGGAAAACGAGAGCGAAGCGCTCAGCTCGGGAGGCGTGCGGACCCTAGCCCTCGAGCCGCTCGCTCGCCTCAAGCCACGCGAGCTCGAGCTCCTCGAGTTCCGAGCGGGCGGCGGAAATCTCGTCCTGAAGAGACGACAGCGCGGCGAAGTCCGTGGGGTCGATGTCGAACATCCCCCGCTCCAGCTCCTCGACGCGCTCGCGTCGCGCATCCATCTTGCGCTCGAGCGACGCGATCTCCTTTTTCAGACGCTGGCGCTCGGCATTGGAGAGGCCCCGCGCGGCCTCGGTCTGCGCCGGGGCGGGCGCGGCTGCCGGGGCCTGGGAGCGCGACACGGCCCCCGAGGACGATGCGGTCAGGCGCAGGTACTCATCAACCCCTCCGGGAACATGGCGCAGACGCCCGCCCAGCACCGCCCACTGCTGGTCGGTGACGCGCTCCATGAGGTAGCGATCGTGGGTGACGAGGATGAGCGTTCCCGGCCAGCCGTCGAGCAGGTCCTCGACGATGGCGAGCATGTCCGTATCGAGGTCGTTGCCGGGCTCGTCGAGGATCAGCACGTTCGGCTCGTCGAGGATCGTGAGCAACAGCGACAGGCGGCGGCGCTGCCCGCCGGACAGGTCGCCGATTCGGCTCCAGAGCTGCTGGGTGGTGAAGCCCAGGCGCTCGCAGAGCTTCTCGGGGCTCGTCTCCTTGCCGTCCACGACGTAGACGCGCTTGTAGCGCGCGAGCACTTCGCGGATCGTCTCGTCCATGTGCGGGGCGAGCTCGTCGAGCTGCTGGGACAGCACGCCGAACCGAACCGTGGCGCCGATCTTCACGCGGCCGCGCGTGGGTGCGAGCTTGCCTTGGATCACCTGCAGGAGCGTGGACTTTCCCGCACCGTTCTCTCCGAGCAGGCCGTAGCGGTCGCCCGCGCCGATGAGCCATGTCACATCGGACAGCACGGGCGCGGCAGCCCCCTCGTAGCCGGCATCGACGTCGACCACGTCGATCACCTGCTTGCCCAGGCGGCTCACAGCCAGGCGCTTCAGCTCGAGCTCGTTGCGCACGGGCGGGACGTCGGCGATGAGCTCGCGCGCCGCCTCGACGCGGAACTTGGGCTTGGTGCTGCGCGCCTGAGCACCGCGGGAGAGCCAGGCGAGCTCCTTGCGGGCCATGTTGCGGCGGCGCTCCTCGGAGGCCGCAGCCATGCGGTCGCGCTCGACGCGCTGCAAGATGTAGGCGGAGTAGCCGCCCTCGAAGGGGTCGACGCGGCCGTCGTGGACCTCCCACATCGAGGTGCACACCTCATCGAGGAACCAGCGGTCGTGTGTCACGACGAGCAGCGCGCCGGACCCGGAACCCCAGCGCTCCTTGAGATGCGCCGCGAGCCAATTGATCGTGCGCATGTCGAGATGGTTGGTGGGCTCATCGAGCATGAGGACGTCATAGGAGCCGATGAGCAGCCTCGCCAGGTCGACGCGCCGGCGCTGCCCGCCCGAAAGCTCCCCCACCGCCCCCTCCCAGGGCACGTCGGCGATGAGGCCGTCGAGGATCTGTCGGACGCGAGGCTGCGAGGCCCATTCGTACTCGGGCATGTCGCCGACGACGGCGCGGTGGACGGTCGAGGCGTCATCGAGCGCATCTTTCTGCCCGAGCAGGCCGACCGTGACGTCCCGTCTGCGGGTGACGCGTCCGCCGTCGGGCTCTATGGCGCCGGCGAGCACCGAGAGCAGCGTCGATTTGCCGTCGCCGTTCCTGCCGACGATGCCGATCCGGTCCCCCTCGTTCACGCCGAGGGTGACGGAATCGAAGATATGCTTGGTGGGAAACTCGAGCCCCACCGAATCGCATCCCAGAAGGATCGCCATATACCGTGCTCCTCATCCGATCAGGTTGCATCAGCCCTCCATCCTAGCACGCGCCGTTCCTCGAGGGCGTCGAGGCCGATCGAGAACCCGCCCCTTCCTGCTGCTCGGATCTCAATTTGGGGACAGGCACCGAATTGAGGGCCGGGCACGGCGACGCGAACAAGAGGCCGTGCCTTGAAAATCCTGTGGACAGGATCGGATCGGCAGCCGCCCGCGCACCGCGGACATGCGGCCGGCGGACGACCCCTGTCGGAGCGCAGGGGCGCATGGTACACATAGGGACGAACCGGCATCGGGGACCCGATGCAAGCACGCAATGACAAGGAGCAGGACCATGACACCCGACGGCATCTCGATCCGCGCGGTCGAGCTGGACGACCTCGACGCCATCGCAGAGATCTACAGCACCCTGTGGTGCAACACGCTTCGCAACCGCGGCGACCTCGAAGACGCGAAGCTCGCCTCCCGTTTCAACATCGCCATGCAGCTCGAGCGCTCCCCCATCGCCCTCGTGGCCGAATCCGGGGCGGGCATCGTCGCCGCCTGCTGCGTCGGCATCTTCGATTCGGGGAGCCCTCGTCAGAACGACGCATGGGAGCCGACCTACCGAGACCTGCTGGGGCGGGCGACCGTGCGCGCTGAGCAAGGTGACGCCAAGCTCGAGGGCTCGCTGTTCGGGGACAGCCGCGAGAAGGTGACCGCCGACCAGTTCGCCGCGTCGGGCAACGAGTACGCCCAGGGCCAGATCAACCTCATCATCATCCGGCCCGATTGGCAGGGCCGGGGCCTCGGCCGCACGCTCATCGAGCGGGCGCGGGCGGAGCTGCGCGCACAGGGGTGCACGAAGTTCTTCCTCATGACCGACAACCAGAGCGACTATGCGTTCTACGATCATCTCGGCATGGTCCGCATCGCCGAGGACCACAGCCAGGACACCGGCGACGGCTTCATCGTCTACATGTACGGCGACGAGGCCTAGCCACCGCGCGCGGAGACGCGTCGCGGAAGCCCGCCGAAGCCAAGGGCGGCGCGGCCGCTGCATCGAAGCCGCGCCGACCCGCCGCCGAGGCACGAATCGCCGGCCCGCGCCTTCGCCGCCCGGGCAGCGGCCCCATATTGACGTGAAGCGAGCGGCGACCCGCCAATCTCGGGTCGCCGCTCGCTTCGTATAGGCCGCACCGAGAAGCCGCATCGAGGCTACGCAGCGGGCTTGCAGGGACGTTGCGACTAGGAGAACATCCCCGTGAGGTAATCGTTCAGGCGCGCATCGTTCGGGCGCTGGAAGATCTGGTCCGTCTCCCCGTACTCGACCATGTCGCCCATGTAGAAGAACGCGGTGCGGTTGGAGACGCGGGCCGCCTGCTCCATGTTGTGCGTGACGATCACGATGGCCCGCTCCTGCGCGATCTGGTTCATGAGGTCCTCGATCGCGAGCGTGGAGATGGGATCGAGCGCCGAGCAGGGCTCGTCGAACAAGATGACGTCGGGATTCAGCGCCAGCGTGCGGGCGATGCACAGGCGCTGCTGCTGGCCGCCCGAGAGCGCGTAGGCGCTCTCGTCCAGCTTGTCCTTCACCTCGTCCCACAGGGCCGCTCCGCGGAGGGACTCCTCGACGAGGCGGTCGAGCGCGGCGCGGTCGGTGAGCCCGTGCCGCTTCGGCGCGAACGTGATGTTCTCCCGAATCGACTTGCGGAACGGGTTGGGCTGCTGAAAGACCATACCGATCGACTTGCGCAGCTCGTAGAGGTTCTCGCGGCGCGTGTTGATGTCGTGGTCGCGGTAGACGATCTGCCCTTCGACCCGGCAGCCGCGAATCTCGCGGTTCATGAGGTTGAGGCTGCGCAGGAAGGTGGATTTGCCGCATCCGGACGGCCCGATGAGCGCCGTGATCTCGCCCTTGTGGAACGCGAGGCTCGTGTCGTGCAGCGCATGGTGGTCGCCGTAGTACACGTTGACGTCACGCGTCTCGAGCACGACCTCGTCGGAAATGGCGACGCCGCTGATGTGTGCGGGACGCGCCTCGCACACGGCTTCGGAAAACGCCTGGGAATCCGAGCCGACCGTGGTGGTATTGTTCTCGTTCATCATTCGGCAGTCATCCTTTTGGCGATCGCCTTGCCCGCGACGCGGGAGAGCACGTTGAACAGAAGCACGCAGATCATGAGCAGCGCAGCGGTTCCCCACACGATGCTCTGGGCCTCTGGGCTTCCCTCGCCGTAGATCTTGTAAATGTGGACGGCGAGCGATTCGCCCGGCCTGAAGATGTTCCAGGCGCACGTGGGGCTCGCGAAGTTCAAGGAGAGGAAGTTCAGGCGCGCCGGCGAGCTCATGCCGCTCGTGAAGAGCAGGGCGGCCGCCTCGCCGAACACGCGGCCCGCGGAGAGGACCACGCCCGTGACGATCGCGGGCATCGCGGCGGGGATGAGCACGTGGACTGTCGTCTCCCACCGGGTGAGGCCCATCGCGAGGCAGGCGTCGCGCTGCGAAGAGGGGACGTCTTCGAGCGCCTGCTGGATGACGCGGACCAGAATGGGGATGTTGAACATCGTGAGCGCGATGGCGCCCGAGATGAGCGAGTAGCCCCATCCGAAGTTCACAGAGAACATCAGGAACCCGAACATGCCGACCACGATGGAGGGAAGCGATGAGAGCGTCTCGATAGCGGTCGACGCGATGCGCGTCACCGGTCCGTCGGGGGCGTACTCGACCAGGTAGACGGCACCGCCGAGACTGATGGGCACCGAAATCACCAACGTGATGACCAGAAGGTAGAAAGAATCGAACAGCTGGTAGGCGACGCCTCCCGCCGTACCATTCGAACGGGCAGCCTCGGTGAGAAAGCCCGGCTTGACGAGCTGGCCGACACCCTGGAACAGGATGTAGGCGACCATCGACACGACGATCAGCATGACGACGCCGACGATCGCGGCGAGCACCGCGGTCGCGATGCGGTCTGCGCGCATCGAGCGGCGGATGCGGGCGGCCTGCGCCCCATCGTTTTTGTCAGCCACGGGACTTCGCCCCCTTATGTCCGATGAGATGGATGATCATGATGAAGACGAGGGACATGCCCATGAGCAGCAGGCCCAACGACCACAGCGCATCGTTTTGGACGGAACCCGTCGCATAGACGGCCATGCTCGTCGTCAGCGTCGTGGTGATGGTCGAAGCCGAGCTGATGAGGGAGGTCGGCATGGCCTCGATGCCGCCGATGACCATGCGGACGGCAAGCGTCTCGCCGAACGCGCGGGTCATGCCCAAGATCACCGCGGTCATGAGCGAGGGGGTCGCGCTGCGCAGCACGACGTGCCAGATGGTCTGCCAGCGGGTGTACCCGAGCGCGAGCGAACCCTGGCGGTAGCTGTCCGGCACGGCGCGCAGGGCATCGATCGAAAGCGTCGTGACGGTGGGAAGGATCATCACGGCGAGCACGATGGATCCAGGAAGGATGCCGAGGCCCACGTCCACGTTAAATATCGCGCGCACGGCACCGACGATGACGTGGAAGCCGATGAGGCCGAACACGACGGAGGGAATGCCGACCAGCAGCTCGATGAGCGGCTGGAACACCCGACGCCCGAACTTGGGCGCGATCTCGACGGTGAAGATCGCCGATCCGAGCGCCACCGGAAGCGCCAGCACGGTCGAAAGCACCGTTACCGAGAACGAGGTCACGATGAGGGGGAGGGCTCCCGTCGCGGGAAGCCCGTCAGGGCCCGTCGACGCGAGGTTCCATTTCGTGCCGGTGAAAAATCCGGCTACATCCACTCCGTCCTTGATGAAGGTCGTGAGGCCGCGCTGGGCCACCATGAAGATGAGCGCCAACACGACGAGCGTCACGAGCGCGACGCACGCGCCCGTGACGCCCAGACCGACCCTCTCAAGGTTGCGCTTCGGCATGATTTTCGCCATGACGCACCTTTCTGAGACTCGCGGACACCCGCGAGGTCCGTGTTACTTGCTGGTGACGTTGCCCTCGGCGTCCTTGGTGACCTTCATCTCGGAGACGGGGATGAAGCCCTGCTCCTCGACGAGGGAGCCCTGGACGTCCTCGGAGAGCATGTACTCGAGGAACGCGACGGTGGCCTCGTCGGCATCCTTGGCGCAGTACATGTGCTCGGTAGCCCAGATGGGGAACGAGTCGTCGAGCACGTTGTCGCTCTTCGGCTCCACGCCGCCGACCTTGATGGCGGTGAACTTGGCGTCGTCGAAGTGGGAGAAGTCGAGGTAGGAGATGGCGTTGTCGGTGCCGCCGAGCTGAGTCTGGACGTCACCGGACTTGTCGAGCTCGGCGTCGCCGGCGAACTCGGGGACATCGGCGCCGAAGACGGCGGCCTCGAAGGTGGCACGGGTGCCGGAGCCGGCCTTGCGGTTGAGGACGACGATCTTGGCGTCCTCGCCGCCGACCTCGGACCAGTTGGCGATCTCGCCGGAGAAGATGCCGGCGAGCTGCTCGAGGGTCAGGTCGTCGACGGTGACGTTCTTGGAGACGACCGGGCCCATGCCCACGACGGCGACCTCATGGTCGACGAGCTTCTCGGCGTCGGCGGCCTCGAGCTTCTCCTCCGCGAAGACGTCGGAGTTGCCGATGGTCACGGTGCCGGAGGCGACGGCGGTGAGGCCGGTGCCGGAGCCGTTGCCGGAGCCGGAGATGGAGCAGTCGGGGTTCTCGGCCATGAACTGCTCGGCGGCAGCCTCGACGAGGGCCTGGAAGGAAGAGGCGCCGTCGTAGGTGACCGTACCGGTGATCTTCTTGGCCTCAGCGGCGCTGCCCGCAGCGGTGGCGGCATCGTTGCTGCCACAGCCGGCGAGACCGAGGCCCGCGAACGTGGCGACGCTACCGGCAAGACCGAGGAACTGGCGACGAGAGCAAGCGTTATCGAACATGATTCTCCTTTCGCGGACGCATGTCCGCCCTGAGATGCTAGGCAGGCCGGTTCTGTCCTGCCCGCGTGTCGATATGCACTCTATCGCGCGCTCACCGGGCGATTTTGCTCGTTCGCGTGTTATTACGCATGCCTGACGCATGCTTACGGTGGGCTGCTTTCAGCCTTACGGATTGTTTACAGTGCCCGCGAAACATCGGGAGCCCGCAAGGAAGTGAGGGGCCTGACCCGGCTCAATCGCGGAATCAGGCCCCTTCGCAAGACGACACGGCAGCCATCGGGCGCACGTGCTCAAGACGTGCGCCCGATGGCTCGATGTTCGAAGTCTTGTCGCGTCCGGCTCCCTAGAGCTCAACGTCCTGCAGGCGCAGGATGGAGAGGATGTACATCTTGAGCGCATCGCGCAGCAGCTCCTCGCTCGCCGCCTCGTTGGGGCCATGCATGGTGCCCGCCCACGCGGGCAGCAGCAGGCTGTTGTCCTCGGGACCGAAGGAGACGGCGCTCTTGAAGTTGCGCGCATAGGTGCCGCCGCCCATGGAAAACGGCTCGGCGGGCTTTCCCGTCACCTCGCGGTAGACGGAAAGCAGCGTCTGGACGGCAGGGCTGTCCGCCGAGACGGAGAAGGGCGGCTTGGCGCGCGTGGACTCGAAACCGCATCCGAACTCGTCGGCAAGCGACCGGCAGCGCGCTTCGAGCGCGTCGGCATCGATGGCATCGGGGAAGCGCACGTCGATGGTCTGGCGAATCCGGCCGCGTGCGACCTCGACGGTTCCCGCGTTGCAGGTCAGCGGCCCGAACGCCGGACTTGCGCACGCGATGCCGATGCCCGTGCCGTCGGAGCCGGCATGTACGCGGCTCAGCAGGTCGATGAAGGAGGCCTCGGCCGGGTCGAACGACTCGGGCAGGGCCGCGATGACCTCGCGCAGATAATCGACGACGAGCGCGATGGCGTTGACCGTGCCCTCGGGAAGCGATGCGTGCCCGCCGACACCTTGCGCGAAGATGCGGACGGCCCCTTCATCCATCGCCTCGACGGTCAAGCGGTCCGCATGGGCCTGCGGCTCGGGCAGCTCGGAGACGGGCACATCGAGCACGCAGACCGATTCGCTCGGAATGGCGTTGGTCGCCTCGGCGCCGCTCCAGCTGCGGATCGCCCCGTGCGCGACGGGGGCGCTCGCGAAGGTACCGCCGAAGCAGCCCTTCTCGGCATTGCAGACGGGAAACTCCGCATCCGGGGTGAACAGGAACGCAGGGTCCTCATGGGAGTCGAGATAGTGGTGGACGTCGGTCATACCCACCTCTTCATCGCAGCCCAGAAGCGCACGGAAGGTGTAGCGCGGCGTGATCCCGCGCTTGATGAGATAGGCGCCGGCATAGAGGGAGAGCACAGCCGGACCCTTATCGTCAATGACGCCGCGACCGAGCAGCCAGCCTTCCCGGCACTCCATGCGGAAGGGATCGGTGGCCCAACCGGGGCCCGCGGGCACGACGTCCACGTGCGCGATGGTCGCCACCTGGGCAGCCTGTGCGCCCGGGACATCGGCCATGCCCACATAGCCGTCATCATCCGCCGTGCGGTAGCCGAGACGCTTGGCCACGGCGAGCGCACGGTCGAGCGCCTCGCGCACCGGACGGCCGAACGGGGCGCCCGCCTCGGCAGCGGAGGCGTCGGCGATCGAGGGGACCTCGACCAGACGGGCTATATCAGCGACGACGTCCTCCCAGACCTCGTCGACGTAGGACTCGACGTCACGGACGAGCTTGTTATCCATATCAGTGCTCCTAACTGGACCATAGGTCGTATCGTTTACGCATCTTGAAGGCTTTGCGGCAGCTCCACGCCGAGTGCGGCAGCGACCTCACGGAAATCCCGGCAGACGATGTCCGCACCGGCGGACTCGTGCTCACCAGCCGGCGCCGCGCCGGTATACACGGCGATGCAGGGAAGTCCGATCTCGTGAGCCCCCTCGACGTCGTGCCGGCGATCCCCCACCATCACGGCCTCCGCGCGATCGGCGCCGAGCTGAGCGAGCGCATCGCGTATACAGTCGGCCTTGGTGTCGCGGCCCGGTTCGAGCCTGCCGACGATGACCTCGAACGGTGGCAGGTCGAGGCTCCGAATCATCTCGCGAGCTGGGCCCTCGAGGCGCGAGGTGGCGACGCCCAGTCGCGTTCCGCGGTCCGAGAGAGCCCGCAGCAGCTCACGGACGCCCGGCATCGCAGGATAGTCATCGGCCGTCACCTCCGCCTCGAACCGCGCACGGTACTCATGCGTGATCTCGATCGCGGTCTCGCGCGGAACATGGCAGAGGTCGGCGAAGCCGTCGAACAGGGGCGGACCGATGAGCGCATGCAGGTCGCCGAGGGCGTCGACGTCGTAGCCGCGCGCTTCGAGCGTCTCGCGCGCCATGCGGATGATAGCCTTGCTGGTATCGGCGATCGTGCCGTCGAAATCGAACAGAACCACCGGCTTGCGCTCGAGTCCGAGCGCGCGGGCGCGCTCGCGAACTGCGTCCATAGGCCCATCTCCTTACACTATGCGTCAGCTAACGCACCGAACGATACCAGAAAGCGGCGCCCGAACGCGATGCCGCGGCGGACGCGGGCGACGCGCCGCGCCCGCCCGCGCCATGAGCGAGGCATCCTTCGAGGCGCAAGAAAAAAGGTCCCCCGGGCGAACCCGAGGGACCTTGTCGAACATGAAGCTCAGACGCTACTCGGCGTCAGAGGCGTCGTCGTCCTTCTTCTCAGAAGGAAGCGGGGTGACCTCGATCTCGATGCCGAGAGTCTCGGCAGCGGACTTCATGGACAGGGAGATGCGACGACGGTCGAGGTCGATCTCCATGACCTTGACCTGGACCTTCTCGCCCACGCGGGTGACCTGGGAAGGCTGGTCGACGTGCTTGTTGGCCATCTCGGAGATGTGCACGAGACCCTCGATGCCCTCGCCGAGGTCGACGAACGCGCCGAACGGGACGAGCTTGGTGACGGTGCCCTCAACGATGGCGCCGACCGGGTACTTCTTGACGAGAGCGCGCCAAGGATCCTCGGTGGTCTGCTTGAGGCCGAGGGAGATGCGCTCGCGGTTCAGATCGACGTCGAGAACCTCGACCTCGACCTCCTGGCCGACCTTGACGACCTCGGAGGGGTGGTTGACGTGGTTCCAGGAGAGCTCGGAGATGTGGATGAGGCCGTCGATGCCGCCCAGATCCACGAAGGCGCCGAAGTCCACGATGGAGGAAACGGTGCCCTTGAGACGCATGCCGCTCTTGAGCTTGGAGAGGATCTCGGAGCGCTCGGCCTTGCGGGACTCCTCGAGCACGACGCGGCGGGACAGCACGACGTTGTTGCGGTTGCGGTCCATCTCGATGACGCGAGCCTCGATGGAGGTGTGCAGGTAGGAGGTGAGGTCCTTCACGCGGCGAAGGTCAACGAGGGAGGCGGGCAGGAAGCCGCGCAGGCCGATGTCGAGGATGAGACCGCCCTTGACGACCTCGATGACCTCGCCCTCGACGTTCTCGCCGGCGTTGAACTTCTCCTCGATGCGGTTCCAGGCGCGCTCGTACTCGGCACGCTTCTTGGAGAGCACGAGACGGCCGTCCTTGTCCTCCTTCTGGAGCACGAGAGCCTCGATGGGATCGCCCAGGGCGACGATGTCTGCAGGGTTGGCATCCTTGCGGATGGAGAGCTCGCGGACGGGGATGACGCCCTCGGACTTGAATCCGATGTCCACGAGAACCTCGTCATGCTCGATCTTAACGACGGTGCCGTTAACCAGATCGCCCTCGTCGAAATCGGTGATAGTGCCGTCGATGAGGCTGTTCATCTCCTCCTCGTTGACATCGTCGAGGGAGAAAATGGACGAGTTCTGAATCTCACTCAAAGGTGGACCCCTTTCGAACTACGGGGCCCCGATTGCTAGGACCTGCAGATTGCGCAACCGAGCGGACTCGGACCGCGCGCACGTTTGGAACTTCTCGGGAGCCGACAGATACGGATGTGATGCGGATGCATTCACGTTTGTCTACATTACGTGGAAACGGGCACGTTTTCAAGGTTGAAGATTGTTTTTTAGGCAAGCGTCACAAACCCGGCGAGACCGTGCGCGCACGCGCGCCCCGACGCTATACAATGTGCTCCACCAATCGCTAGGCGACCGCGCCGAGAAGAAAGGCGACCCGATGCTCAAAGCCGTGGTGTTCGACATGGACGACACCCTCCTCCACCTCAACCTGAGCGCGTTCATCGCGGTCTTCGCGAAAGAGGAGGCGACGATCCTGTCGCAGATCGCCCGGCGCAACATGCTGTCGACGTTCGCGCAGTTCAGCGGCGCCCTCTTCGAGCTCAATGCGAACGAGCGCGACGACGACCTCACCAACATGCAGTTCTTCCGCAACCAGATCGAGCGCCGCTGCGGCGTGCCCCTCGACGACCCCGTCGTCGCCGAGGCCTTCGAGTTCTACGAGCGCGAGGTGCTTCCCACGCGCAACGACTCGATCATCCGCGCCCGGCCCCGCACCGGCTCCCACGCCATTATCGAGCAGGTCGTCTCGCACGGGCTCCGCACCGCGCTGCTCACCAACCCGAGCTTCAGCCGCGCCTGCATCGAGTGCCGCATGGGCTGGGGCGATATGCTCGACATGCCGTTCGAGCTCGTGACGAGCATGGAGAACTCGACCCGCTGCAAACCTGACGCCAGGTACTACCTCGAGAGCCTCGAGGCGCTCGGGCTCGCGCCGGAGGAGGTCCTCATGGTGGGCAACGACCCGAAGCGCGATTTCCCCTCCCCTGACTGCGGCATCCAGACCGCCTACGTGGGCGCAGGCCAGGCCGCCCGCGCCACCTGGTCGGGGACGCTCCAGGAGCTCGCGGACGGATTCGACGAGGTCGTCGATTTGTTCTACGCCCGGCAGGAGGCCGAAGCGGCCAGAAGGTCAGCCGACGCGCAACCCGCCGGCTGACCTCTTCGAAAGCGAAAGGGACCGAACGGCTCTTCCGCGCCGCACGGACGGAAGAAGGGCTAGCAGGCCTCTACGTCGGTCTTGCCGATCATGATGTTCAAGATCTCCACGTCCGTGTCCTTCATGCCGACGCGGCCGACATAGCCCATGCTCGCGATGGTGTCCTCGACCGTCTCCTGCACCAGGCCCTCGCCGGCGCGGAACCCGCGCCCGGCCATGGCCATGTCGTGGCCCAGGATCGCGGCATCCACGGCGGCGGAGATCTTCGCGGCACAGCTCGCCTTCGCGCCGTCGCACACGATGCCGCCCACGTTGCCGAGCGTGTTGACGACAGTCGCCCCGATCTGCTCGCGAGACCCACCGCTCATCCAGGTGATGGCCGCGCCCGCCCCGCAGGCGGCGCAGACCACGCCGCAGAAGGCCGAGAGCGCGCCGATGTAGCTCTTCGTATGGATGGCGACG
Organism: Collinsella phocaeensis; assembly: GCF_900119895.1. Taxonomy (GTDB): domain Bacteria; phylum Actinomycetota; class Coriobacteriia; order Coriobacteriales; family Coriobacteriaceae; genus Collinsella; species Collinsella phocaeensis. Next base: position 1,359,690 of record NZ_FQLR01000004.1, read on the forward strand.
AGGTCGGCGAGCGCGACGGCGCGCAGCAGGCGCTCGCGGTCGGCCCCGAGCGCCTCGGCGTAGGTGATGACCGGCAGCGCGCACGTGATGCCCTGGTTGCCCGATCCGCACACGATCACGACGGGCAGCGCGCAGCCGCTCATGCGGGCATCCGAGCCGGCGGCGGCTCGGGCGCGGGCGCGGCAGGCGATGTCGCCGCCGCGGGTCGCGAGCAGCGTGCGGCCGACCTCGGCTCCCCAGGGGTTGGCGAGCCCCTCGTCGGAGATGGCCCGGTTGAGCTCGACCTGCCGCTCGAGCGACGGGGCTGCGGCCGATATGTCCCCATGCTCGACGAAATCGAGAATCGTCTCGAGGGAGAGGCCGGGGCGGCCCGCCGCCTGCTGCGGCTCCGTCGGGGGGACCTGGGCGAGGGCGCAGGTGCCCGAGCAGGTGTCCTGAACCGATCCGGTGCGGGCCGCCGGGCACATGCTGGCCACCGCGACCCCGTCGCGCGTGCAGCGGACGACGTTGGTGTGGTGCTCGGAGATCGCCACCTCCGCGACATGGCCGAGCGCCTCGGCGCGCACCTCGATGTAAAGGTTGGGGACTGCCTCCACCAGGGACACCGCGCAGTATCCGTCGACGGCGAGCAGCTCGCGCGCGCGGGCGACGTCCGCATCGGTGACGCCCTCGAGCACCTCCAGCGCGCCCGCCGCGTCGCCGCCGATCGCTCCGAGCACCGCCGCGGACTCGACGCCGCGCATGCCCTGCGAGTTGGGAACCGTCACGCTCTTGACGTTCTTGATGATGTTGCCCGAGCAGCCGACCTCCATGTGCTCGGGCTCGCACCCGAGCACGCGCCGCGCGAGCGCGGCGGCGTATGCGACGGCGATGGGCTCGGTGCAGCCCAGCGCGCAGATCAGCTCATGCTCGAGCAGATCGCACAGCTCCTGATCGGTCACGGTTGGGGACGCAGCGTTCTCGGCCACGATGAACCTCCGGGTGTCTCGCTTCAGTACTCGAAAGCCCATTGTAGACAATAGCCTGAATCCGCGGACCGAGGCGGGGTATAAGCGCTACGACATATACCACCATATGAAAGGGACCGCCATGCCCAGTGTCGCCGTACTCGTAGCCGACGGCTTCGAGACCATCGAATGCCTGACCGTCGTAGACATCCTCCGCCGAGGCGGCGTACGCGCCACGCTCGTCTCCGTGATGGCTACGCGCGACGTGGTCAGCGCCCAGCAGGTCTCGCTCACCTGCGACTACACCTTCGATGAGATCGACTTCGACGATTTCGAATACGTCGTGCTCCCCGGCGGGCTCCCCGGCACCACCAACCTGCGCCACGACGAGCGCGTCTGCGACGTGGTCCGCGCCTTCGCCGCGAAGCGCCATGTCGCCGCGATCTGCGCCGCGCCCTCCATCCTCGGCGAGCTCGGCTTGCTCGAGGGGCGGCGCGCCACCTGCTTCCCCGGGTTCGAGGAAGCGTTCCCCAAGGGCTCTTACGCCGGGGAGAAGACCGTCGTCGTGGACGGCAACATCATCACCGCCTCCGCCATGGGCCAGGCGCTGCCGTTCGCCCTCGCCATCCTGAACGACATCGCGGGCGAGGTCGCCGTCGCGAAGGTCCGCGAGGGAATTCAGCTCTAGGGCCATTCCCCGCCACGGGCCCGCCCCGTCCCAGAGCGCCCGTCGCTCGAGCCGCACGGCTTTGGGCGGCGGGCGCCCTCGCGCATGGTCGACCCCGGCCCGACCACCTCGACATCACCCCCTGCCCCACCGACCCATAAGGAACGAACCGTGATACTCGCCTCGCAATCCCCCCGACGCATCGAGCTCATGCGCGATGCCGGCTACGACATCACCGTGCGCCCCGCCGACATCGACGAGTCGCCGCATCCCGATGAGGCGCCCTTCGCGCTCGTCGAGCGCCTTGCGCGGATGAAGGCCGCCGCCGCGCACGCCGCCGCCGGCGGCGACACCGTCGTCGCTGCCGACACCGTCGTCGTGTTGGATGACGCGATCTTGGGCAAACCCGCCGACGAGATGGACGCCCGGCGCATGCTCCGGGCCCTCTCGGGCAGGACGCACCAGGTGGCCACGGGCGTCTGCATCATGCGCGGCGACTCCATCTCGTCCTTCGTCGAGGTGACCGACGTCACGTTCTACGAGCTCGCTGACGAGGAGATCGCCGCGTACGTCGCAAGCGGGGAGCCCATGGACAAGGCCGGCGCATACGGAATCCAGGGATCGCGCGGGCGCATGCTCGTGAAGCGCATCGACGGCGACTTCTACAACGTCGTGGGTCTTCCCATAGCACGCCTCGTCCGCGCACTCGAGCACTAAGGAGCAACCATGTCCGCATTCGACCCCATCCCCCTCACCTCGATTCCCGGATTCCGATTCGGCCACTACACCGATCAAGACGGCGGGACCGGCTGCACCGCCATCGTCGCGCCCACGGGCGCAGTCGGAGGCGTCGACGTGCGCGGGGCCGCGCCGGCTTCGCGCGAGACCGACCTGCTTCGCCCCGAGAACACCGTCGATGAGGTGCATGCCGTCATCCTCTCCGGCGGGTCCGCCTTCGGCCTCGAGGCGGCGAGCGGGGCGGCCCGCGAGCTCGAGGAGCACGGCATCGGCCTGGACGTCGGCGTCGCCCGGGTCCCCATCGTGTGCTCGAGCTGCCTGTTCGACCTCGCGTTCGGCCGTGCCGACGTCCGCCCGTCGAGCGTCGCAGGCATCCTCGCGGTACGCGACGCGCTTTCCCGCGAACCCGGCGCGGCCCTTGACGAGGGCAACGTCGGAGCAGGGACGGGCGCGACGGTCGGCAAGCTCAACGGACCGGACTGTTGCATGAAATCCGGTCTCGGGGCGCGCGCCTTCCGCCTCGGGCCCCTCATGGTCGGCGCCATCTCCGCGGTCAACGCCGTGGGCAACGTCATCGACCCCGCGACGCAGGAGCCAGTCGCCGGCATGCGCGCGACAGCCGACGGCACGACGATCGTCGACATGGAGGACGCCATGCTCGCCGCCGCCGAGCAGGTCACGATGCCGCTCGACCGGACGAACACCACCATTTCGTGCATCGTCACCAACACATGCCTCACCAAGGCGCAGGCGACCAAGGTCGCCCAGATGGCGGCCGACGCCTACGCGCACACCATCCGCCCGACGCACACCTCCAACGACGGGGACACCATCTACGTGCTCGCGAGCGGGCATCTTGGCGCCGAGGAGTCCTCCTCGCTCCCCATCGACCTGATCGGCCTCGCGGCGACGCGCGCGCTCGAGGCGGCCATCGTCGCAGGGTGCACCGAGTCCGAAGGCGCAGGCGGCCTGCCCGCCCATCGCGACCTCGCATAGCGCTCCCCGCGCGGGCACGCATGCCGCCCCTCGAACCGTTAGCGGGAGCGAGCGGGCCGAACGGGACCGTTCACGCTACACTTCATAGAAGGACCCATCGCGCCGCGACCGCCCCAGGCGGGCGCGGCGCTTCCTTCCCGATCGATTCCGTCCGACGAGGAGCATCTATGGCCGAAACGAAGCACGATTCCGCACCCGATGCGTCCCACCCGCACCGCGGCATCAGCCTCATGGGGCTTATCGCGCTCGTGATCAGCTCCGCCATCGGCTCGGGCGTCTTCGCCCTCTCGTCCGATATCGCGACCGCCGCCGCGCCCGGCCCCGCGCTCATCGCGTGGCTTATCACGGGCATCGGGTTCATGGGCCTCGCCACGACGCTCGGCCGGCTCTCCATCGTCGCCCCGGATATCGACGGCGTCGTCGGATATGCCCGCGCGGGGTTCGGACGCTTCGTGGGCTTCGTGTCGGGCTGGGGCTACTGGCTCTCGATCTGGATCGGCAACGTCGCCTTCGGCGTCATGCTCGTCAGCGCGATCGGCTACTTCGTCCCGGCGCTCTCCGGCCAGCTCGAGGTTCCGGGGCTCGTGCTTATATCCTGCGTCAACTGGCTCATGGTGCTACTCGTGAACCGCGGCGTCGAGGAGGCGAGCTTCCTCAACGCCATCGTCATGGTGTGCAAGCTCGTTCCCATCTGCGCGTTCATCGTCGCCATGCTCTTCGTGTTCAGCTTCGACGTGTTCACGGCGGATTTCTGGGGGACCCTCGCGGCGAACATGACGGCGGACCCCGGCACCGGTTCTGCACCGAGTCAAATCGTCTCCTGCCTCATGGTCATGATGTGGACCTTCGTGGGCATGGAGGGGGCGAGCGTGTTGGGACATCGAGCCGAGCGCAAGTCCGATGTGAGCCGCGCCACCATACTCGGCTGCACGGCGCTCGTCGTGATCTACGTCGCCGCGTCCATCCTCCCCTACGGCTACCTGCCCCGCGAGGAGCTCGCGCAGATCGGGTCGCCCTCCATGCCCTACATCTTCGAGCGCGTCATGGGCCCCTGGGGCGGAACCTTCATCTCGGCAGGCCTCATCGTCTCCGTGCTCGGAGCTTGGCTCTCGTTCACCATCCTCGCCGCGGAGGCGATGTGCGGCATGGCCCAGATGCGCCTGCTTCCACGCCGCTTCGCCCGCCTCAACACCTACAGCGCACCCACGGCCTGCCTCTTCACGACCGGCCTCATGATTCAAGCGCTTGCCATCCTCATGCTGTTTTCGCAGGAGGCCTACAGGTTCGCCTACTCGCTGTGCACCGCATCGATCGCCATCAGCTGGATACTCGCCGCGGCGTACATGGTCAAGCTCGGCTTGAGCAAGACCGGACGGACCGCGATGGGAATCACGCCCGTCGACATCGGGCTTGCGCTGTTCGCGGTCGCATTCCTGACGATCGCGGTGCTCGTCGCGGGCATGGAGCTGCTCATGCTCTGCTGCATCGCGTATGTGCCGGGCATCGTCTTCTACCTTATGGCCTCCCGAGAGCAGGGTGAGCGGGCCCTCTCCCCTATCGAGCGCCTGTTTGCAGCCGCGATCGTCGTCATCGCAATCGTCACGATCGTGCTCGTGGTCAAAGACCCGACACTCATCTCAGGGTAGCAGGCCCAGCCAACATGGAAGCCCGCCCCGCTTCGTCCCATGACTTCAAGCGCGCGTCGGCTCGTGCGCCGGAGGGGTACGCCCCTTCCGGCGCGCACGGGCGCGAGCGCCGCTTTCCCTCGCACGGCATCAAACGCATATCGCCGGGCACCCCGATCGGGGAACCCGGCGATACTGCCGTCCGCACGGCCGAGCATGCCGCAGGGGCGCATCCCTTATGGCGCACGCGCAAGCTGCGGCCTAGTTGAACTTGAAGATCTTGCTCGCCAGGCGATACAGGCCGATCGTCGTCTTCTCGCCTGCACGCGAGGGGAGATTGGTGAACAGGCCGATGACGCCGTAGCGGGCATGGCGGTACATGCGCTCGTCGTACTCCTTGAGCTCGCTCCACAAGTCGGTAAGCCAGCCGTCGGCCTCGGGGTCGTCAGAGAGCTTGGAGAATACCGAGCAGATCGCGAGCATCATCGCGAAATACCCCTCCATGTACGAGCGGAGACGGGCGCTCTCGACGTCGCGATGCAGATGGTACGCGTTCATCATGATCCGCGTGATGCGGAACTGCTGGTCGAGACGCTTGACCATCGTCGCCTCGTTGACGCTCTGCCCCTCGCGCCCGATGAAGTACCGGTACAGATCGATGTCGGCATAGTACAGCGTGCGGCACAGCGGCAGCGGAACGTACGCGTAGATGTTATCGACGTAGAAGGTGTGCGGAGGCATCGGGAGGTTCGCCTCGCGCAGCACTTCCGTGCGGTAGCACAGGCTGTGCATGAGGAGGTTCTGGTCCGGGCGGAAGTGCCCGATGTCGTCCCAGCCGAACACCTTCTTTCGGGGAAGGACGGTACGGTAGCTGACCACGTTGCGCTTTCCCTCGTGGACCTTCTCGTACACGTAGTTCGAGATGAACAGGTCCACGCGGCAGTCCCGCTCCTCGAATCCGCGCAGGATGGAGAGCATCGCGGAAAGCGCGGCGCCATCGAGCCAGTCATCGGAGTCGACGACCTTGTAATACGTTCCGCGCGCCTCGCGCAGCCCGGAGAGCACGGCGATGCCGTGCCCGCCGTTCTCCTGATGCACGGCGCGGACGATGCCCGGGTAAGACGCCTCCCACTCATCGGCCTTGGCGGCGGTGCCGTCGCTGCTGCCGTCATCGACGATGACGACCTCGATGTCGGGTGCGAACGATGAGCCCTCCAAGATAGAGAGGACGCACCGATCAAGATCCTTCTCGGCGTTGTACGACGGGATGCCGAACGTGATGACCTTATGCTGCTCGCTCGGGTTACGCATGGCAGGCAATGATCTCGTCCGAGAGGTTGAGGGCGGAGTCGGTCACCGCGTCCATATCGTAGTAGCGGTACTCGGCGAGGCGCCCGACCGGATGGAAGTTGGTGAGGTTCACGACGCGCTCGAGATAGCGCTCGTACAGGGCGCGGTTCTCGGGCTCGAGGATCGCATAGTACGGGGTCTGGCCGCTGCCGGGCTCGAAGGCGTGGCTGTACTCCTTCATGATGACCGTCTTGCCGGGCACCACCTGGCCGGTCATGTTCTTGAACTCGGTGATGCGCGTGAAGTCCTCGCTCGTGGTGTAGTTCACGGTGCCGACGGGCTGGAAGCGGTCCATGTCGAGCGTCTCGAAAACCATGTCGAGCGTGCGGTACGGCAGGGCGCCGAGATCGAGGCCGAACAGCTCGTCGAGCGGGCCGGTGTAGACGATCTCGCCGCCGTAGACCTTGCCGCAGACGCGGACGTTGGTGGCGTCGATGTCGAAGATGTCGCGGGCGTCGACATCGCAGAACACGTCGATAAGATCGTGGTCGAGCATGCGCTCGAACAGCGCGGTGTACCCGTCCTTGGGCATGCCCTGATACGGCGCCTGCGGGAAGTAGCGGTCGTCGTCGCCGATGAAGATGGGTACGCGGCCGGTGATCGACGGGTCGATCTGGTCGGGCGTCTGGCCCCACTGCTTCATCGTGTAGTGGAGGAAGACGTTCTCGTAGACGTAGTCGGCGATCTCGGTAAGCTCGGGGTCGTTCTTGGCGCGAAGCTCGAGGATGGGCACCTTCACGTTCTCGCCGAAGGTCCCCACGAGCTTGCGGTACAGCTCCTCGCCGCGCTCGTCGCCGAACGCGAGCTTCAGGCTCTGGTGGTTGAAGGGGACGGGCATGAGCGTGCCGTGAATGTTGGCAAGCACCTTGTGCTGGTAATCGGTCCACTCGGTGAAGCGAGACAGGAAGCTGTGCACGCGCTCGCTGAAGGTGTGGTAGATGTGCGGGCCGTACTCATGGATGAGGATGCCGTCCGCATCAAAGCGATCGTAGGCGTTGCCCGCGATGTGCGGGCGGCGCTCCAGAACGGCAACGCGGAACCCGGAGGTCTCGGCCAGGCGGCGGGCGCAGACGGCGCCGGCGTAGCCGGCTCCGACGACGATCATGTCGTACGAATCGGGATTGAAGGTCTCGGGAAGACCAGACGTGATCTGCATCACAACTCCTCGGGGTCCACGTGCCCCTCGGGACAAGAGAGACACAAAATGTGCCTACGGATTATAGCGCCGAAATCCTATAATGAACGACGCAACACAAGGAAAGCTCAACACGCAGGCGCGCGAGGGGCTGCTATCAAAGGAGAAGCATGAGCGATTTCCTGAACCGCATGAAGGCTGCCGCCAAGGCTGACAAGAAGACCATCGTCCTGCCCGAGGGCGAGGATCCCCGCACCATCGAGGCCGCCAGGAAGATCGTCGAGGAGGACCTCGCCAACCTGATCATCCTGGGCGACCCCGCCGCGATCGACGTCCCCGGCGCCACCGTGCTCGACCCCCGCACCGCCGAGAAGCACGACGAGTACGCCGCCAAGTTCGCCGAGCTCCGCGCCAAGAAGGGCGTGACCCTGCCCGAGGCCATGGAGCAGATGAACGACGCCACCTACTTCGGCACCATGATGGTCAAGATGGGCGACGCCGACGGCCTCGTGTCCGGCGCCTGCCACTCCACCGCCAACACGCTGCGCCCCGCCCTGCAGATCCTGAAGACCGCCCCGGGCACCAAGCTCGTCTCCGCGTTCTTCATCATGTGCACCAAGACGCCCGAGTACGGCGCCGACGGCACCCTGCTGTTCGCCGACTGCGGCCTGAACATCAACCCGACCGCCGAGGAGCTCTCCGAGATCGCGCTGGCCTCCGCCGAGAGCTGGAAGGCCTTCATGGGCGACATCGAGCCCAAGGTCGCCATGCTCTCCTTCTCCACCATGGGCTCCGCCAAGGGCGACGTCCCCACGAAGGTCCAGCAGGCCACCGAGCTCGCCAACGAGAAGAATCCCGAGCTCGCCCTCGACGGCGACCTGCAGCTCGACGCCGCACTCGTGCAGTCCGTCGCCGACCTCAAGGCTCCGGCCTCCAAGGTCGCCGGCTCCGCCAACGTCCTCGTCTTCCCCGACCTGGAGAGCGGCAACATCGGCTACAAGCTCGTCCAGCGCTTCGGCGGCGCCGAGGCCTACGGCCCGATCCTCCAGGGCATCGCCCGTCCGGTGAACGACCTCTCCCGCGGCTGCTCCGCCGACGACATCGTGGGCGTCGTGGCCATCACCGCCGTCCAGGCCCAGATGGCCGAATAGCCCGCAGGACGCCTGCCCGGTCCTTCAGGCACGGACCTTATGCGACGAGGCCCCCGGCGCTGCGCCGGGGGCCTCGTCGCGTTTTCGAAGCGAAGCGAGGCGGTGCGGTCCTCACGCACCGCGTATCGAACCCGAGAGAGCGCTTCACGCGTCCCCGAGGCCTACAGCGCCTGCATCTCGCGAAGAACGGCGAACTCGTCGTTGGTAAAGGGACTCACCCGGTCGGCGACGGCCTTGAGCTCGTCGATGGCGTTGCGCACCGCCACGCCGCACCCCGCCTCGACGACCATCTCGTAGTCGTTCATGTGATCGCCGATCGCCATGACCTCATCCATGCCGATACCCATATCGCGCGCGAGGATCGAAAGGCCGCGCGCCTTGTTCATGCCGTCCAGGCAGCAGTCGATCGTCCACGGAGAGGTCTGGACGAAGCCGACATCCTGCGCGAGCTCCGCGGCGCGCGCCTCGAGGGGGCCGAGGCACGCCTCGATGCCCTGAGGCTTGAAGAACGAGACCTTGATGACGTCCTCCGACAGGTCAGGCTCGTCCAAAAGGTCGGTCGGGCCGTACTCCGAGGCGGCGATCGGATGCCAAGCCTCCGGACGCGCGAGGGCGAAGCCGCGGGAGGGCGTGAAGAACACGGGCACCATGCCGCCGCACGCCTCTGCGAACCCGCTCAAGGCGAGCACCGTCTCCGGGCTGAACACGGAGCGAGCGAGCACGCGGCCGTCGCGAACGATCTCGTGCCCATTGCACGCCACGCAGGACATGATGTCGGCGACCGGGGCGAACATCTCGCCCACGGTGCCCGAGAAGCGACCCGTCGCCGCGGCGCAGGATACACCTGCCGCACGCAGGCGGCGCATCTCGTCGAACAGCCCGTCAGGAAGGCGTTTATCCGAGGTGAGGACGGTTCCGTCCATATCGAACGCGACGAGTTTCACGGACATGCGAGAGCTCCCTTCGAGCGCGGCCAGACACGAGAACCCATCATAGCAGCTGCACGGGAGCTTACGAGCCCAGCCCGTATTTCGCCTTCAGGCGATCCAGCTTGGCGAGCATGGGATCGGCGAGCACGAACAGAAAGAAGGCGGACGCCGCGGCGTGCACAGCGTCGAAGGGAATCGCGGTGACGCACATGGCGAAGAAGGTCTCGAAGGTGAGCGGCATCCCGGAATACAGGACGCTCCCCATGTTGACCGTGCCGCCATACAGGAGAAAGGTCGCCAAGGCGCCGAACGCGCACAGCGCGCCCCGCGATCGGGGAAGGCGCCCCGGCGCGAACAGCACGCCGAAGCAAAGTCCCACGACGCCGAAGCCCGTCATCTGCCAGGGAGTATAGGGGCCCTGGCCGAACAGGAAGTTGGACACGAACCCCGCTATGGCCCCCACCAGGAAACCGGTTTGCCCCCCGAAGGCGACGCCGGAGATGGCCACGATGGCGCAGACCGGCTTGAACTGAGGGACGAAGAAGAACGCCGCGCGCCCCGCCACCGCGAGGGCGGAGAGGGTCGCGACCGTCACGATCTCGCGCGCCTGCGGTTTTCTGCGCTCGAACGACGCAAAGAAGGACAGCAGGGCGAGCCCCAAGACCGCCAACGAGACCAGGTAGTGAAGGCGCAGTTCGACAGCGCGGCCGAGCAGGTCGAAGACGAGGGAGCCCGCGCCCGCTGAACCGGCGGCCACGAGCACCGCTGCGATCGCGACGAGGCTTGCGAGGGATACCGCGACGCGACGCGACGCCTGATGGGCGTGCCGACGCGCATCCCGCTCCGTCGGCGCGCTCATCGTGGCCCCCCGCACAACTCGACCAGGTCCTCCTCAACCACGACGTCGGGGCGAACGGCCCGCCCGATGCGGTTGGCGACCGTGGTGTAGAAACTATTGCCGGCGAAGAACTCCCGCGCGGGGGCCGTGGATACCACGCTTCCGCGGAACAGCAGCGAGCAGGTATCCGCATGGCTCGCGCAGAACTCGACGTCGTGAGAGACCATCACGATAGTCATGCCGTCAGCGCGAACGCGCTCGAGCACGCGCGCAAGGCGCTCCTTGAAGGCGGCGTCGAGCCCCTTGGTGGGCTCGTCGAGCAGCAACACGCGCGGACGCAGCAGCAAGACCTTGGCCATGCCGGCACGCTGCCGCTCCCCTCCCGACAGATCGAAGGGATGCCGATCGAGCAGGTGAGCGATCTCGACCTGCTCGGCGACCCGCTCGATGAGGGCATGCGCCTTTGGAGTCGCGCCCGCGACGTCCTCCAGGTCCGCACGTACCGTGTCGTGGACGAACAGCGCCTGCGGATCCTGGGGAAGGACGCCGAGCAATCCGGAAAAGAGCTCTTTCGCGGGAATGCGCCGCATGTCGCGACCGAACAGGCGCACGCTCCCGCGATACGGGGCATACGCGCGCGACATGATGCCGAGCGCCGTGCTCTTGCCCGCTCCGTTGCCTCCCAGAATGCAGTGCCAGCTGCCCTTCGTGACATGGAGCGCGAGGTCGCGCAGCGCGTCCTCGCCGTCGCGCGCATAGCGAAACCATACATCCCGCAGCTCAAGGGCGCTTTCGACGGAATCGCGCTTTCGCGCGCCAACGTCCACCGGGCTCGACGTCGGCGCGACCGCGCCTTCCGCCGCGCGGGCAGCAAGGTACGTGCGCCCCTCCCGAACCGTGAGGGGAATGGGGATCTCGCCCGCAGACGCGCCCTCGACCTCGAGGTATGCGCGCGCGGGGGTGGGCATAGCGCGGCGCATGGGATGCCGGGCCGCCTCGAGATGCGCGCAGACGGAACGCGGTTCGCCCTCGGCGACGATGCGGCCGCAATCCAGCACGACCACGCCGTCGGCGATCGGCAAGGTCTCCTCCAGGCGATGCTCGGACAGAATGACCGTGGTGCCCAAGTCGCGGTTGACCGCACGCAGCGTGGAGAGGAACTCCCGCGCCGCCAAGGGGTCGAGCTGCGCCGTCGGCTCGTCGAGCACGAGCGCCCGGGGCTGCATAGCCATCACGGAGGCCAGATTGAGCAGCTGCTTCTGACCGCCGGACAGCTCGCAGACGGGTCGTTCGAACCAATGCTGGATGCCGAAATAGCTCGCCATCTCAGCCACGCGCAGCCGGATGACCTCACTTGCCAGCCCCAGGTTCTCCAACCCGAAGGCAAGCTCGTGCCATACCTTGTCGCATACGATCTGGGTATCCGGGTCCTGCAGCACGAACCCCACGCGCGACGCCTGCTCGCGACCGGTCAGCTCTCCGATCGGCGTGCCGTCGAGCACGATGGACCCCGTGCGGTCGCCGTGGGGCGACAGCACGGGCTTGAGGTGACGCAGCAGCGTCGTCTTGCCGCACCCCGATGGGCCGCAGACCACCAAGAACGCTCCATCCTCGATCGTCAGGGACACATCTTCCAAAGCGGGAACCGCAGCCCCCGGATAGCGAAACGTCAGATGCGCGATATCGAACGCGCCCATACGCGACCCTCCCATACCTCATACGCCGCCGGCAGCAGGCAGATGACCCCAAACGCGACGTATGCCAGCGGACTGGCGACCGGCACGTACGCAACCGAGACGCGCGGGAAGAACGACATGCCCGCGCTCCCCTGCAGGCAGGAGCCCAGAAACACCGCCGAGCAGAGGAGCAGCACGACGGCGACGGCCCCGTCGCGGCGCGTGAAGCGCACGGGGCGAAATGACGAGCGTCCCTCGAGCCCGTAACCGCGAGCGCGCATGGAGTCAGCCGTTTCGATAGAGCCCTCGAGCGTCCACGTGGTCACCGAGGACAGAATCGCCATCCCGTGGCGAGCGCGGTGGACGGCACCCCCGGAAGAAGCGTCCCGCCCCAGGGTGCGCTGAGCGCACGCGACGGAACGCACATGAGCCTTGATGCGCGGAACGAGCCTCAGCACCATGGAGAAGACGAGCGAGGTCGCAGGGGCGATGCGCCCGAACAGCATCGTGAGCTTGTCGGAGGTCATCACCGCGTTCACACAGGAGAACCAGATGACCACCGTCGTGAACATCATGGCCGAGGAGCACCCGTACAGAAGCGCCTCCAAGGTGACGGGACGCATCCCCAGCATGAACAGAACGGTCGACCCTCCGGGATTCACCAGCGGATTGACAAGCGCGAACAAGCCCAGGACGGGAAGACCGACCGCAATGTTGAACCGCCGCGCCCGAGCACCCGACAGGCGGAAGGAGTACAGGGACGCGCCGGTCAGCGCGATGCCCTGAAACACGGGGTGAAGGATGAACATCGAGGAAAAGACCACGATGAAGAACTGGGCGAACAGGACCGCTGGATGAAGCGATGAGAACGATCCTCTCACGGGTATGCCCCCTCCTTGACATGCCGGCGGCCCCCAACCGAGATAGCCGCATCGATCCCCGACGGGCGCTTCGCGCGGCCGGCGGCGAAGCCGAGGGGCGCGGATCGCGCGCTCCCTCAACGCGGGACAACGCAAAAGGGCCCCGCGGGCGCATGCCCGCAGGGCCCTCGCGATGCACAGTAGACCTTGTTGGGGCACGAAGGTCAAGCGCAACGCGAAAAGACGCGCGAAAACCTAGCCGAGCAGAGCCTCGACGTCGAGCGCGATCATGAGCTCCTCGTTGGTGGGAACCACGAGGACGCGGATCTTCGAATCCGGGGTGGAGATGACGCGCGGCTCGTCGGAGCGGATCTTGTTGAGCTCGGGGTCGATCTTCACGCCCATCCAACCAAGGCGCTCGGCGACGCCGGCGCGCATGGTGACGGAGTTCTCGCCGATACCGGCGGTGAAGACCATGGTGTCAACGCCCTCCATGGAAGCGGCCATCTCGGCGAACAGCTGGGAGGTGCGGTAGTAGAACATCTCCATGGCCATGGCGCACTTCTCGTCGCCCTCGTTCATGCCCTCCTCGATATCACGGGAGTCAGACGACTTGGCGGAAACGGCGAGCAGACCGGACTGCTTGTTCATCATGGTGTCGATCTCGTCGATGCTCATGTCGGCGACGCGGTTGAGATAGAAAACGGTCGCCGGGTCGACGGTACCGCAACGGGTGCCCATGATGAGGCCGTCGAGCGGGGTGAGGCCCATGGTGGTGTCCATGCACTTGCCGTCCTCGATGGCGCAAAGCGACGCGCCGGAACCGAGGTGGCAGCTCACGACCTTGTGGGCCTCGCCGCCGAGGAACTCGTTGACCGTGCGCCAGATGAAACGGTGGCTGGTGCCGTGGGCGCCGTACTTGCGGACATGGTACTTCTCGACGACGTCACGCGGGATGGCATAGCGCCATGCGTGCTCGGGCATGTTGTAGTGGAACGCCGTGTCGGGGACGATCACGTTGCCGAGCTCCGGGAACATGTCGCGGCAGATCTCGATGACGTCGGCCTCGGCGTAGTTGTGCAGCGGTGCGAGCGGGGCGACCTCACGGACCCAACCGAGGGTCTCGTCGGTGACCACGGCGGACTCGGGGAAGTACCAGCCGCCCTGGACGACACGGTGACCGATGCCCTCGATGGGCTGGTCGACGGACTTGAGGATCTCGAAGACGTGGCTGATGGCCGTCTTGTGGTCAGGAAGCGCGACTTCGAGCTTGCCCTTGACGCCCATCTCCTCGTGGCCGATGAAGGAACCGTCGATGCCGATGCGCTCGCAGTTGCCCTTGGCAAAGACCTCACGGGTATCGGTGTTGAGCAGCTGATACTTGAGGCTGGAGCTACCTGCGTTGACAACAAGTACGTTCATGGATCTCCCATCTTGATACGGATGGTCCCGCGCCGCGCGGAACCGAAACGGTTAAATAATACGCCTTCTTTCGAATTTGTGAGAAAAACACTCCCCGCACACCCGAAGGGCGCGTAGGGGCAGCACGGATGCTGCGCGGGCGTCGATAGACGGGCATCGGGGCCGCATGGCGAGTGCATGCCGCACCCGAACGGGTGCCGGGGCACGCCGGCGCTACACCAGGTTCTCGCCGAGCTCCTTGCCGCCGAGCACATGCATATGGACATGCATAACGGTCTGGCCGGCGCCTGCGCCGGTGTTCGCGATCACGCGGAACCCGTCGTCAAGGCCCTTGGCGCGGGCGACCTCGCCGACCGCGTGGACCATGGCGGCGAGCGTCCCGGCGGGAACGCCGTCGACGATGTTGTCGTAATGCGCCTTGGGAATGACGAGCGTGTGAACGGGCGCCTGGGGGTTGAGGTCGTCGAACGCGATCACGAGGTCGTCCTCGTACACGACGCTCGACGGAATCTCGTGCGCGGCGATCTTGCAGAAGATGCAATCGGACATGGCCACTCCTATCTCGTGGATGCGGTACCGCCCCATTGTACGCCGGAGCGCGCGTCGCGGGGAACGAGCCGCTAGAGCCGAAGCTCGTCGCTCGTATCGGCGGCGGAGCCCTCGACGAGCACGTCCGCGCCCTCGTCGTTCTTGACGAGCAGGCTCACCTTCTGCTCGGCGTCCGCGAGGCGGGCACGCAGGCTGGCGAGCAGCTCCACCCCGCGCGTATAGCTGGCGAGAGACTCCTCGAGCTCCATCTCGCCGCTCTCCAGACCGCGGATGATGAGCTCGAGCTCCGTCGAGGCCTCTTTGTACGTGAGCTCGTCGACGTTCTTGTATTCAGCCATGATGGCCTCCTATCCGGGCGGCGGCAGCCGCCCTCTCGTTCTTACAATCGGTCCGCATCCAGACGGACGGAGTCGACGGTCGCCTCGATCGTGCCGTCGGCGACCAAAACGGCGATGCCGTCGCCCGGGTGTACGGCGGCAACGCTGGAAACGACGCCCCGCTCGCCGCGCGCGATGGCGTAGCCGCGGCCGATGACCTTGAGCGGCGAGAGGGCGTCGAGCGCGGCGGCGGCCCCGCCGAGGGACGCCGCGCGCGACTGGACCTGACGTTCGCCGGCGCGTCCGAGCCGCGTACCGGCAAGATCCAGCTCGTGGCGGAAGGATGCGATATGGGACTCCACCGCACGCAGCCGAGGAGCCAGGTTCTCGAACTGAGCGCCCGCGCGCTCGAAGGAGCGTGCGCAGGCGGCATCGAGGCGCTCGGCGCCCTGCTCGAGCTCGAACCGGCGGCGATCCACGAACGAGCGCGGGCCCTGCAGGCAGGGACGCGCGGCGAATGCGTCGAGCGCGAGCGACAACCGCCCCACGTACGCGGACCATGCGCGGACGCAACGCGACGCCGAGGCGTCGAGCGACGCCGAGGCGTCGGCGACGGAGCGCGACATCGCGGCGACCATGCGCTGCTCGCGGGCCGCGGTCACGCTCTCGAGGTCCGCCATCGTGGGCGCGACGGATTCGGCAGCCGCGGTGGGCGTCGAGCAGCGCCGGTCGCTCACCATGTCGCAGATGCTCGTATCGGGTTCATGGCCGATACCGGTGACCACGGGAACCGGGCATGCGGCCACGGCCCGCGCGAGGGCCTCGTCGTTGAACGTCATGAGGTCCTCGAACGAGCCGCCGCCGCGCACCAGCAGGATGCAGTCGGGCCGCTGGGCGGCGGCGCGCTCGAGCGCATCGGCGATCTGGGCCGGAGCGCCCTCGCCCTGGACCTTCGCGTCGACGCACACGAGCTCGACGAGCGGGTTCCGACGCCGGAGGGTGCGCTTCACATCGTCGATCACGGCGCCGGAAAACGAGGTGACCACCGCGACGCGCGTGCAGAACGCGGGGATCTTCCGTTTGCGCTCCGGGTCCATGAGGCCTTCGCGCCTCAGGCGCTCGGCGAGCTGGGCCACCTGCTGGCGCAGCAGGCCCTCCCCCGCCAAGGTGAACGACCTGGCGACGAAGCTCATGCGCCCGGTCGCCTTGTACAGGTTGAAACCGCCGGTGAACTGGACCTGCATGCCGTCGCGCAGCTCGAAGGAGCGCTTGGCGTACGCGCCCTTCCAGATGATGCAGTCCACGGCGCACGAGGCGTCCTTGATCTGGAAATAGCAGTGCCCGCTCTTGGCGTTCGGCCCACGGAAGCCCGTGACCTCGCCCAGGACGGTAAGCTGCGAAATCGAGTCGAGTGCGTCGGCGGCGTACTGGACCGCCTGCGATACGGAGAGCGCACCCCCGTCCGAGCCGCGCGGCGCGCCGCCCGTCAGGCTCCATCCTTCCATCCGTTTCCCCCTTTCTGCAGGGCAATCCGTCGGCCCCATGCTATCTCGGCGTCCGGACACGCACCGCCTCCGCACCTTAAGGGCCGGATGCGGGGCGAAGCGCCGCTACCGCTCGTCGCCGTTCGTCCGGGAAAACAGGTAGAGCAGCTGCATGATGCTCGTGAGGGCCGCGGCGACGTACGTGAGGGCGGCGGCGGTGAGCACCTTGCGCGCACCGCGCACCTGCTTCTCGCTCATTCCGGACGCCTCGATGTAGGCGACTGCGCGGCGGCTCGCGTCGATTTCGACCGGAAGCGTGACGAGCTGGAACACCACCGAGAAAGCGAACAGCGCGATGGCCAGCGCGGTGAGCCCCGAGATGTTCATGAAGACGCCCAGCATGAAGACGATCATCCAGGTGCCCTGGGTGAAGTTGACCACCGGGACGAGCGCCGCGCGCACGCGCATCATCGCGAACCCCTGCGCTCGCTGGACGGCATGGCCCGCCTCATGGCACGCGACGGCCACGCTGGCCACCGATCCGCCCGACATGTTGTCGGAGGAGAGGTGCAGGTTGTTATCGCGCGGATCGTAGTGATCGGTCAAGCGTCCCGCCACGCGCACGATGCCCACCTGGCCGCACCCGTTCGCGTCGAGCATCCGGCGCGCGACGTCGGCGCCGCTGGCGCCGTCCGAGGCCACGCGGGACCATACGCGGTAGGTGCGGTCGATATAGCCCTGGGCCGCGAGGCCGAGGACCGTGGACGCGATGACGAGCAGCAGGTATGCCGGATCGATGCCGAAGCCGTATCCGAAACCGTAGTAGGGCATGGGTCAACCTTTCGAGTCGGTCGGTGCGTGAGCGTGCAGCGGTCCTTGTACCCACCCCGGGCGGGCTCGGCGCGATGCGCGTCCGACTGCACGAAATCTCGCACATCGACCGAATCGCGCACCTAGAGGATCTGGACGGCTCCGTCCTTGACGGTCAGGCCCATGTTGCCGGACAGCAGGTCGTCCAGAAGGGTTCCCACGAGCTCGAACCGCCAGCCCTCGCGCAGGCGGCTCGAAGCCGGATCGTCGATATAGGACAGGAGCTCGTCGCGGCTGGCGATGAGCGACGTCGCGACGCCTGTGCGCTCGGAGACGAGGCGGAGCAGGGCGAACATGAGGTCGCAGACGCTCTCCGTCTCCGGAGAGGGGGCGCGGCGCGCGTGCCCGATGAAGGGCAGCCGCTCCTGCGGGCAGGATGCGCCGCGCGCGGCGGCGGCGAGCACGGCCTCCACGTCGCGCTCGGAGAGCTGCTCGGTTCCCCGGACGCGCTTGAGGTCCGCAGCGTCGCGCGGAGCGCGCTTGACGAGCGCCATGAGCACCTCGTCGGACATGACCCACTTGCGCGGGATGTCGCGCGAGCTTGCGCGCTGCTCGCGCCAGGCGGCCAGCTCGCGGGCGACCGCGAGCTGGCGACGCGTGCACGAGCTGATGCGCTTCACGCGCTTGAAGGCAAGGCGCGGGTCGACGACGTAGTGTCCGAGGTCCCGTAAGGGGGCGAGCTCGCTTTCGACCCAGGTCAGGCGCCCCTCCTCGGCGAGGCGGGCGGCGATGACGTCGTAGGCGCGAATCAGGTAGCGCACGTCATCGACGGCATATTCCATCTGCTTGCCGGTGAGCGGGCGATGAGACCAGTCGGTGAGCGACTCGCTTTTGGGTAGCGCGACACCGCAGAAGGCCTGCACGAGGTTGTTGTAGGACATCTGCATGCGCTCGCCCAAAAACGCGGCGGCGACCTGCGTGTCGAAGATGGGCGCGGGCAGGACGCCGAGCGCATGGTAGAGGACCTCCATGTCCTGCGAGCACGCATGGAACACCTTGAGGACGTCCGCATTCCCCATGAACGCGGCGAGCGGCCCCAGATCATCGATGGCGAGCGGGTCTATGACGACGCACTCGTCCGGCGTCGCGGCCTGGACCAGGCAGAGCCTCGGATGGTACGTGCGCTCCCTGAGAAATTCCGTGTCGATCGCGACGGCCGCATAGGCGGAAGCGCGGTCGCAGAATGCCTGCAGGTCCTCATATGTAGATATGTACATGCCTCACCCGTGATGGTTTGCCGCTCCGCGCGCGGAGGGTAGGATAGTCGACACGATTACTATACTCGGCTTTGCACGAACGGGGAACACATGCGCATCCTCATCATCCACAACCTCGCGTCCGGCCCGAGCTCCGACGAGATCTTCGCGTTCGCGCGCGCCCTCTCGATAGGCGGCGACGAGATCTGCATGCGGTTCATCGGAGACGGCATGGAGCCGGAGGATGCGGTCGCCGACGTCCGCACCTTCGACCGCGTCGTCATCTCGGGCGGCGACGGCACCGTCTCCAACGTCCTGGACAGCCTGCGCGACACGCACGTGCCCGCGCTCATCTTCCCCTCCGGCACCGCCAACCTCTTCTTCAACAACATCGGCAACGCCCCCGAGGCGGCCGCGCTCGCCAAAGCGTGCCGCGAGGGCCGCACCGCCCAGGTGGACATGGGAGAGCTCTTCTGGACGGACGAGGCGGGCGAGGTACGCCGGCACGGGTTCATCATCATCGCCGGGTCCGGGTTCGACGCGGCCATCATGCAGAAGGCCGCTCCCAGCAAAAACGAGATCGGCGAGATCGCCTACGTTCTCGCGGCCCTGGGAACGCCCGAGCCCGACGTCGCCCGCTTCACGATCGAGCACGACGGCGTCGTCGACGAGCTCGACGGCATCAGCTGCATGGTCGCCAACACGGCCCTCATCCAAAACGACATCAACCTCTTCCCCGAATGCCGCATGGACGACGGCCTCATCGACATCGCGGTGATCGAGCCCGCGGCGACCGTCCAGCTTCTCCCCACGCTACTCGCGGGCGTCTTCGACCCCGCCGGTCGCGGGCTGGGCCGCCCCCAGTTCAAGATGTTCCAGGCCAAGGAGGCCAAGATAACCTGCACCCCGTCGCTCGGCATGCAGTTCGATGGCGAGCTCATCGAGAACAACTCCGGGTGCTTCGGCGCTCGGGTGCTTCCGAAATACCTCGACGTCATCATCGACGACTTCTCGCCGCTCGGCCGCTAACCTCCGCCGCAGGTCGCACCAAGGAAGCGAGACACGACCCCGCGTCCCGTCCCGGCGCGCGGGGTCGTGTCTCGGCATGGCGTATCCGCCGTCCGTCCCGAATCCGACGAGCGTGCGCCCGCGCGCCTCCGAGCTCGGCCCGCATGGCGCCCCAACTTCGTCTGTTAGCTGACATAATATGCAAATATGTATAACGCAATCATATCGGGTATGTCTTTATTCTCACGATACCTCATTGGTTTAATAATTACTTTATTCAGATATAGTGACCATATTCACGAGTTTTATTCCATCCACCGACGTTTTTAACCGTTCGGCTTCAAATTCTTCCCATATTCCCAAGATGCGCAGCCACTCGAATACCATTCATTTTGCAGTCGATTTTATTCATTTCGTACAACCCGTGCGATACGGTCCGACTGCGGAAGGAGAGCTGCCATGCTCACGAACCCCAACCGTGCCCCGCTGCCGCGCGTCCGCGTGGCGGCCGCAGGCCTCATGCTCGGCGCCGCCGCGCTGGCCTGCGCCCCCTCCGATGCCCTCGCCTGCACGCAGGTGTGGGTGCCCGATGCGTTCACGCAGACCGGTGACCGCTACGTCGGCCGCTCGGAGGACTACGCATCGCGCCACGTCAAGATCTTCGGCGTGCAGGAGCCCGTCGCGGGCAAGGTCTACGAATCGGAGGAAAGCGACTTCCACATGAAGTCCCGCCTGCCCAAGACCTACCGCTACACCTACGTGCGCGACCACCCGAGCGATTGGGACGGCAGCCATTTCTCCTACTCCGAGGCGGGCATCAACGAGCACGGCGTGTCCTGCTCCGCAACGCTCACGACGAACGCGAGCGACGAGATCCTCGCCGTGGACCCGCTCTGCGACTTCGACAACCCCAACGGAGAGACCGGCGGCATCGGCGAGTTCAACTACGCCGACGTCATCCTCGGCGAAAACAAGACCGCGCGCGAAGCCGTGATCCTTCTCGGCGAGGTCCTCGACGAGCACGGGACGAGCGGTAATGACCAGATCACCATCTCCGATACGGACGAGTCCTGGCTGTTCTGCGCCCTCTCGGGGCATCAGTGGATCGCCTTCCAGCTGCCGGCCGACCAGGTCTCGGTCAACCCGAACATGGGCAACCTGCTGTTCGACGTCGACCTCGACGACAGCGAGACCTGCCTGCACTCCAAAGACCTCCTCGAGCTTCCGCGCCAGCACGGCCTGCTTGAGACCTACGAGGACGGCGCGCCCAACATCGCGGGCACCTACGGCCGGCCGGATGACGGCCAGGGCGTGGGGCAGATGACCCGCTACGTCCAGGGCCGTCATTACTTCGGCGCGTCCCTCGCCCAGGAGCTCTACGACCTCGACGCGAGCCGCGGCGGCGTCACCCGCCTGGACTCCCCCGCCCTCTTCTTCACGCCCGGCACCAAGGACATGGACACCGCGTTCATCCTGCGCTCGCTTGCCGCACGCGGGGAGGGCACCGACGTGGACGCCAACGCGCATGCGGGGTTCTACGCCATAGGCAACAACCGCACCGTCGAGAGCCATATGTTCCAGATTCGCGAGGAGCTGCCCGACGACATCGCCACCGTCCAGTGGGAGGCGCTCTCCCGCGCCGAGTTCTCGGTGTTCGTGCCGCTGTACTCCGCCCTGATCACCGAGCCCAGCCCCTATTTCAGCAACCTCGACTGCGATGAGTCCCACCAGGGTCCGGACCAGTCCGACGACGTCGCCTTCGCCCTGCAGGAGGAGCCCGAGGACTCCCTGCCCTTCGTCCTCATGGACATCAACACGCTCGCGTACAACCACCGCGACAGCATGTCGTCGGGAACCCGAGCCTACCTCGACGCGCTGCAGAACCAGATCATCGAGCAGCACGCCCTCGTCGACGCGGTGATGCGCCAGACGCCCGCCGAGCAGCGCGCCGAGCTGGCGGACAAGGCTCAAGATACCGTCGTCGAGCAGACCTACCGAAAGTGCGATGCCCTGCTGGACGAGATGCGCGCCTACGTCAAGGCCGGCGACTTCGACGCCCCGTTCTCCCCGTCCGACCTGGCCCAGTCCGGAGACCTGCAGGCGCCGCTGACCTATGCCGCGACCTTCGTTGCGCCCTCGATCGCGAAGCAGCCCGCCGATGCGACCTATGAGCAGGGGGCCGAGGCGGCCGACCTTTCCGTCGAAGCGGACGGAAACGCCACCGGCCAGCTCTCCTACGAGTGGTTCGTGGCGGGCGAGACGCCGACCTCGACCGGGATCAAAGCCGCAAGCATGCCCGTAAGCACCGATGCGGTGGGGACCACCGGCTACTTCTGCCGCGTCACCAACGCCGCCGGGCTCAGCTGCGACAGCGCGGTCGCGACCATCACCGTCACGGAGCCCGCTCGGAAACCGGAGCCCCCGAAGAAGGAGGAGGGCGGAAAGCCGCAGACCGGTAACAAGCCCAAGCCGGGCGACCTGCCGCAGACCGGAGACCCTGCGAGCATGACCGTCCTCGGCTTGCTCGCCGCGGGCGGGATCGGCGCCCTCGGATACGGCGCGAGCCGTCGACGCAAGACGCGCTAGCGCACCGGGCCGCGCATAAGGCCGACAACACGACGAGGGGCCATCCGATCGCTCGCGCGATCCGGATGGCCCCTCGTTCTCGCGCATCGGACCGGCCCCGACGCGCCGAAGCGGCCAAGATTGCACCGGGCCGGCACGTCTGAGCTCCGGCCCGTGCGCCCGCCTAGTTCCGTCCCATCTCCACGACCGGGGAAAGCCCCCCGAAGGTCGCGGAATCGTCCGCTATTCCCCCCTCGACCTTCGCGAGCTGCTCGGCGACCGCCGAAGGCGCCGTTCCGCCGCGGGTCGTGCGCGCCGCGACGATCGCATCGATGTCGAGCGCGCCCTCGATATCGTCCCCGAACAGGTCGCTTGCCGCCCGCAGCTCCTCGATCGGGAGCTCGGAGATGTCGCACCCGCGCTTCTCCGCCGCCAGGACGAGGTGCCCCACGACGGCATGCGCCTCGCGGAAGGGCATGCCTCGCTTGGCCAGATAGTCCGCGACGTCGGTGGCGGCGAGGTGGCCGCGGTCCATGCAGGCGCGCATCCGGTCGGGACGCACCGTCCAGGTGGAGACCATGCCGGCCATGACATCCATGCATTGCACCAGCGTGCGCGCTGTGTCGAGCGCGCCCTCCTTGTCCTCCTGCAGGTCCTTGTTGTACGCCAGGGGAAGTCCCTTGCAGGTCACGAGCAGCTGGACGAGGTTTCCGAAGACGCGCCCGCTCTTGCCGCGAATGAGCTCGGCGAAGTCGGGGTTCTTCTTCTGCGGCATGATCGACGAGCCGGTCGAATACGCGTCGGACAGGACGATGAAGCCGAACTCCTGGCTGCTCCACAGGACGATCTCCTCCGCGAGGCGCGACAGGTGCACGGAGGTCACGCTTCCGGCGTAATGGAGATCGAGCAGGAAGTCGCGGTCGGACACGGCATCGAGCGAGTTCTCGATGATGCGCGAGAACCCCAACTCGGCCGCAGTCATGGCCCGGTCCAGCGGATAGGTGGTGCCCGCGAGCGCCGCCGCGCCGAGCGGGCTGGCGTCGGCGGCGTCGAACGCCGCGTGAAGCCGCGCGAAGTCGCGCGAGAACATCCAGGCATAGGCAAGCAGATGATGGGCGAACAGCACCGGCTGGGCATGCTGGAGATGGGTCATCCCGGGCAGGACGGCGTCGCCATCGGACTTCGCGGCCTCGACAAGGGCGCGGCGGAGCCTGAGGTTTGCCGCCATGAGCTCGGAGCAGAGCGCCTTGGCCGCGAGGCGCGTATCGGTCGCGACCTGGTCGTTGCGCGAGCGGCCCGTGTGAAGCCGCCCGCCCGCCTCGCCGATGCGGCGCGTGAGCTCGGCCTCGATAGCCATGTGGATGTCCTCGTCGTCGATATCGAACGTGAACGCGCCGGCATCGATGTCGGCCTCGATCCCCGCCAACCCGGCACGGATGGCCTCGGCGTCCTGCTCGCTGATGATGCCCTGCGCCGCAAGCATCGCCGCATGCGCCCGAGACCCCGCGATATCCTGTCGATAGAGATGCTTGTCGACCGGAAGCGACGCGCCGAACTCCTGCGTCGACGTCGCCACGCCATCCTCGAACCGACCGCCCCAAAGCGCCATATGAACCTCCGTGTGAAATCAAACGAACGCGACGGCGCCCCGTGAGTCGCGATGGGCGCCGTCGCGCTGCCGTCCCATGCGGGCACAAGCCCCGCGCAAGAACCGTTAGCAGTAACCGAGGGCGAGCGCGTGGGCGCGCACGCCGTGCTGATGAGCATACCCCGAAAGCGTGTAGACGGCGCGCTTCCGATCGATCGGCGCATCCTCGGCCCCAAGAGCCTCGCGAAGCCGGGTGCGGGGACCCTTGCCGGCGCACCAGCCCTTGAGGGTATAGATGTCCTTCTTCGCCCCGTGGGCGTAAGCGTCAGATAGCATAACGGACCTCCCGTCCATAGCGATCCCGCACCCGTGTGCGGAACCGAGCGGATATGAGCGCACGCGGCGCCTTAGTAGTTGACGGCGTCGGCCAAGACGGGCTCGGCGGAGCCCATGACCACGTCGAGCTTCAACGCGGCGGCAGCGGTCGCTGAGGCGACCTCGGCCTTCTTGGTCGCCCAGGTCTTGAGGGAGAGGCCCTGGATATCGATGAAGCCCTTTGCGGCCTTCTGATCGAACGCGTCGTCGTTGTCATACGTAGCGAGGCTCTGGTCGTAGAGGGCGGCCGCGCTCTTGCGGCCGACGACGACGCACGACCCCTTGTAGAACTTCAGCTTCACGACACCGGTGAGTGCGGCCTGCGTATCGGCCATGAACGCGTCGAGCGCCTCCTTGAGCGGCGAGAACCAGCGACCGTTGTAGACCTGGTCGGCCCACGTCTGCTCGAGCGACAGCTTGTAGTGGAGAACGTCGCGCTCGAGGCAGAGGTCCTCGAGGGCCTTGTGGGCGGCGATGAGGGCCAAGCCGGCGGGCACCTCGTAACACTCGCGCGACTTCAGGCCGACGTAGCGGTTCTCGATCATGTCGATGCGCCCGTAGCCGTTGGCGCCGGCGATGACGTTCAGCTTGGCGACCAGCTCGGCGACGGAGAGCCGCTCGCCGTCGAGGCTCGTGGGGACGCCGGCGGTGAAGCCGATCTCGACGTACGCGGCCTCGTCCGGGGCCAAGGCGGGATCGACCGTCATCGTCCAGATGTCCGCGGGCGGCTCGTTCCAGGGATCCTCGAGCACGCCCGCCTCGATAGCGCGCCCCCACAGGTTGTCGTCGATGGAGTACGGCTTCTCGATGCTCTGCGCGACGGGCACGCCGTGCGCCTTCGCGTAGGCGATCTCGTCGGGACGCATGCCCAGGTCCCACTCGCGCACCGGGGCGAGGACCTTGAGCGAGGGGTCGAGCGTGGCGATGGAGGTCTCGAACCGCACCTGGTCGTTGCCCTTGCCGGTGCAACCGTGGGCAACGCAGGTCGCTCCGTACTTATGGGCGACATCCACCAGATGGGCGGAGATGAGCGGACGGGAAAGAGCGGAGAGCAACGGGTACTTGTTCTCATACATGGCGTTCGCCGCGATGGCCCGGGTGAGGTACTCGTCAGCGAACTCATCGGTCATGTCGACAACCTCGACGGCGATGCAGCCGAGCGAACGGGCCTTGTCGGCGATCTTCTCCAGCCCGTCGTGCTCCTGGCCCACGTTGCCGAGCATGGCGATCACGTCGAGACCGAGCTCGTTTTGGAGCCACTTGATGCAGACGGAGGTATCCAGACCGCCGGAATACGCCAGAACAACCTTTTCCTTGCTCATGGGAGCGTCCTTTCAAACGTGCAAGACTGCAAATGGGGATAGGACGAGTCCAAAAATGAGGCGTTGCGCTGCGCACACGCGATATCGGGTTGTAGCTTGAAGACGTTGCCCACCGCAGCCCAGCGATGGCGCAAGAAGCTCCCGACGCACCTATTTCGAACCCTGCTGAGGGCGAACCCTCATACGAACAGAGACGACAGGTTATCGTCGTCGGGAGATGGCGCGCTGGCGTCGGATGGCGTTATCGGCGGTGTTGGAGCTGAGCATGAGGGCGCTCTGCGCCACGATGCACGTCAGCGAAACGTTGCTCACCGGTAACCCCTCCTTCTTCATCCAGTACGCGATCAACTAAACCGCGAGCGGCAATCACCGGTCCGTAAATGGTAGACCAACGGGTCCGCTCGACGTTGGACGCTATCCTACGCTAAAGTTCTCGACTCTTGCAAGGATATTTTTTCCCATTGAATATTGTTTCGATACCGTTACGTGGGTCATTCTTTCAGAACCCCGTAACGGCAGAGAAGGGGCGTGTCCACCGGCGGAGTCTAACCGCAGACAGAGGGACCGTCACCGGAAACGCGCCCGAATGCCCGGAGACAAACCTATATGCAACCCTCCATAGGCTTCCGGGCTGAACCCCTCATGTCAGAGTCGCCGCCATGGTCGAGCCGGGCGCCATAAGGCCCTGGGCGATCGCCATGCAGCGCCGCTCGAGCGACGACGCCCGGAGCGTCGCGCGCCAGACGAAAAGAGGGCCCTGAAGCCCTCCTTTCGCCACAGGCCGTCCCTAGCCTTCGAGATACCGGGAGAGAAACTCGCGCGTGCGCGGATGCTCCGGCGCCGTGAACATCCGCTCCGGGTCGCCCTGCTCGGCGATCACGCCCTTGTCCATGAACACCACGCGGTCGGACACCGTGCGCGCAAAGGCCATCTCGTGCGTCACGACCACCATCGTCATGCCCTCGCCGGCAAGCCTGCGCATGACCTCGAGCACCTCGCCCACGATCTCGGGGTCGAGGGCGGACGTGGGCTCGTCGAACAGCATGATCTTCGGGCTCATGCAGAGCGCGCGGGCGATGGCGACGCGCTGCTTCTGCCCTCCCGACAGCGTCTGGACCGAGGCGTGGGCGAAATCAGCGAGCCCGACCGACTCGAGGTGCCCGAGCGCCACGCGCTCGGCCTCCCGCTTGTCCGACTTCTTGAGCGTAACGGGCGCAAGCGTGCAGTTGTCGAGCACGTCCATGTTGTTGAACAGGTTGAACCCCTGGAACACCATGCCGATGTCCTCGCGCAGCCTGTTGACGTCGACGTGGTCCGACGTGAGGTCCTTGCCCTGAAACCAGACGCTGCCGGCATCGGGCGTCTCGAGCAGGTTGATGCAGCGCAGCAGGGTGGACTTTCCAGAACCTGACGCGCCGATGATCGTGACGACCTCCCCCGGCATCACGTCGAGGTTCACGTCGTTCAAGACCGCGAGGTCGCCGAAGGACTTGCGCAGCCCCTCGATGCGGACCATCGGCTCCACGGCAGCCGCCGTGCCGTTTGACATCTGGCTCATAGCTACTCCTCCTCGACGTTGATCGGTTGACAGGACGTGCTGCCCAGCTTGACCGCGCGGACGTCCAGGCGCTTCGCGAAGCGCCCGAGCAACCACGACGCGAACATGGTGAGGCAGAGGTACACCACGCTCGTGATGAGCGCGGCGTCGAAGTTGGCGTAATAGGTGCCGCCGACCGTCGTGGTGGCGAACATGAGGTCGAACGTACCGATGACGGACAGCACCGAGGAATCCTTGATGTTGATGACGAGCTCGTTGGAAAGCGCGGGGATCGCGTACTTGACGCCCTGCGGGAAGACGACCTTCCTCATCGCCTGCCACTGCGAGAGACCGAGCGAGCGAGCCGCCTCGGCCTGACCCGCATCGACCGACTCGATGCCGCCGCGCAAGACCTCCATCATATAGGCGGTGGAGTTGAGCACGATGGTGACGAGGCCCGCCGCGAACGTGGTCCAGATGGAGTTGATCTGCGTGGTGGTGAGATCCGTCAGCTTGAACAGCTTGAACACGCCGAAGAAGACGATCATCGCCTGGACCATCATCGGCGTGCCTCGGACCACGGTGCTGTAGACGCGCGCGAACCCGGAGCCGACGATCTTGCAGAAGCGCACGAAGTCGTTATCCGAGCGGTCGGGCACCTGGATGCGCAGGAACACCAGGAGCAGCGCCAGGAAGAACGCGATGGCGGTTCCGAAGACCGCGAGCGCGACCGTCGTCTTGAACCCGGTGAAGAAGATGTCGCGGCTCTTGATGAGCAGGAAGAGCATGCTCTCGAGCATGGGCTCGGGCCGCGACGGAGCCGCGACGGCGACCTGCCAGGCGGAGGCGAGCCCCATGGCCACGCGGTCGACGACGAGGACCGCGACGATCGCGCAGACGGCGTAGGAGCCGTAACGCAGCGCTCGGGCGACTGCCGGACGCACGAAGGGCGATGCGGTGGCGTATGCGTCCCGCTGGACGAGCTTGAACGCGAGCGCCACGGCGGCGACGGCCAGCCACGCGGCTAGCAGATAGTACATGACGACTTCGACGACGTAGGCACGGGCCAGGAAGCTGAGCGCAGGCCTGCTCAAGCTCGAAAGGAACATGCCCACTGCGGCGATCGCGCTCGTGCCGAGCAGCACGTAGCGATGGTCGCCCGTGATGAACGCGGAGATGCGCGCGATGCGCGGCGCCCCGGCGCCGGATTGGTTGGAGCCCATATGCTCTCCCCCGTTGTCTCTCGATTGCGCAGGACGCGCGCGGACTCTCGCCCGGCGCGCGCCCAGCCTATCTCCTCATGTCAGGGCGGCAACGCCGCCCGCGCTCGTGCGCTACGCCGGCTGACGGTCCATGCAGTCGTTCCACATGGACTGGCGATCGTCCTCGGTGATGCCGGCGATGATCTCGTTGATCGCGTCGAGGACGGCGTCTTGCCCCTTGGCGATGGCGGCGTTGTCGGGCATGACGGAGCCCGTGAACGCATCGGTCATCTCAAGCTGGATGAAGTCGGGGTAGACCTCGAGGAGCTTGGGTGCGGAGAGCTTGGAATAGGTGATGACGTCGCAGGTGCCGTTCACGAGGTTCTCCACGACCATGGGGACGGTCTCG
This sequence comes from Collinsella phocaeensis, assembly GCF_900119895.1. Classification (GTDB taxonomy): domain Bacteria; phylum Actinomycetota; class Coriobacteriia; order Coriobacteriales; family Coriobacteriaceae; genus Collinsella; species Collinsella phocaeensis. Next base: position 1,388,446 of record NZ_FQLR01000004.1, read on the forward strand.
GCGGGCGTCATGTGGTTGATGTCGGGGATCTGCTCGATGACGTCGTCGAACATCGTGGCAGCCTGGCCGAGCACGGAGGCGCCGGCGAGGTCGGCGAACGTGGTGGCGCCCGCGAAGGAGGAGTCCTTCTTGGCGATCATGATGATGTCGTCGTCGACGTAGGAATCGGAGAACGCGGCGGCCGCTTCGCGCTCGAGCGTAACGGACATGCCCGCGCACACGATGTCGACCTGACCGTTGTTGAGCGCGTCGATGAGCGAGCCGAACTCGAGCTTCACCGCGACCGCGTCCATGTCGAGGCCCTCCGCGATGATCTTGGCGACCTGCACGTCGTAGCCGTCGGCGTAGGCGCCGTCGACGTTCTCGATGGGGACGGTGAAGTCAGACTCCTCGGAGACCTGCCAGTTATACGGGGCGTAGGCCGCCTCCATGCCGACGCGCAGCGTCTTGCCGTCGCCCAGCTGCGCCGTGGCGGCATCGCCGTCCGCCGCGGCATCGCCTCCGTCGCCCTGGGGGGCCGGGCCGCAGCCCGCGAGGAACATCAAGCCTCCCACGCTCAAAGCCGTCATGCCGGAGAGCTTCAAAAAGTCCCTACGGGAGCGCATGGCGGGTTGTGCAGTTACATCGACAGTCTCGTGAGTCATGATGCTACCTCCAGATTTTGTCTGAGACCCCTTCCGCACGGCGCAACCAGAGGGGGCCCATCCCCCTCTCCCTTGCAACTTAATGCGTGAAAGTTCCGCGTGCTGCCGGCAAGCATACTCCATCTAAATGGAGCGTGGGCGTGAGACGCATCAGGAAATACGATGGTTACACGGTTCCCCTCCGAACCTATGCGCACCCGTGCATCATAAACGCAGGTCTATCAGCCGCTCGAGCACGCGCGCCACGCCCCGGTCGTTGTTCGAAGGCGCCACGTAGCGGGCATGCGCCCGCATATGGTCCTCGGCGTTGGCGACGATCACGCCATGGCCCGCGACGCGCAGCATCGGGATATCGTTGTACGTGTCGCCGAACACCATGGCTTCGGCGGGCGTGCATCCCACGTGCCCGCAAAGCCGCGCGAGGCCGGACCCCTTATCGACTCCCCGGTTCATGAGGTCGATCCATTCACGGCCGGCGTTGGTCACCGTGAAGGCGGAGCCCCAGGCGTCACGGTAGGCCTCGCGGTACACGTCCTCGGCGATACCGTCCGGAAAGCACACCGTGTACTTGTTGACCTCCGCATCCAGGCCCTCGAAGCTCTCGAGGTAGACGATCTTCCTGTAGAAGCGGCGGAAGAAGGCGTCGAAGGCGCGGTCGCGCTCGAGAATGAAGCACGCATCGATACCGCAGACGGTGGGGCATCCGCGCCCATCAGCCAACGTGAAGTCGATGAGCTCGTGGTAGCGCGCCGGCTCGATGCGGTCGGAATACACGCGCTTGCCGCGGCACACCACGCCCGCACCGTTATCCGAGATGAGCGCCATGCGGTCGAGGCGGTCGGAAAACATATCCTCGAGCGTGTAGCCGGGACGGCCCGAAGCGGCGCAGAACGTGATGCCGAGACCGTCGAGCGCGTCGATGAGCACGGGCATGTCGGGCGGCATCGTCCCGTCATCGGCGAGCAGCGTGCAATCCATATCCGTCGCGACGACGCGGATCCCCGCGAGGTCGTTGTCGCATTCGTACCATTCCGGTTCGTTCATAATCCGTCCCCACCCGCCGCGCGGCGGCTCGCATCTTCCAGTTCGCATCTCCCGCATCGCCCCGCGCGCCATGAGCGCGGGCCGCGCATGCGATCGACGCGCTATTTCGCCTCGGCCCAGGTCTCCCCAAAGGACGCCTCCGCGATGAGGGGCACGCGCAGCGCGACGACATGCTCCATCTCTTCGCGCACCATGGCGGTGAGGGCCTCGAGCTCGTCGAGCGGGCACTCGAAGTCCAGCTCGTCGTGCACCTGGAGGACCATGCGCGCGGAGAAGCCCTCGCCGCGCAGGCGCCGGGCGACGCGCACCATGGCGATCTTGATGATGTCCGCGGCGCTGCCCTGCATGGGATGGTTCATCGCGGTGCGCTCGCCGAAGCCGCGAAGGGACGGATTCTTGGCCCGCAGCTCGGGTATGGGGCGGCGGCGGCCGAACATCGTGGCCGCGAAGCCCGACGCGCGCGCCTCCTCCACCGTTCGGTCGAGGTAGGCGCGGACGCCAGGATACGCCTCGAAATACCTGTCGATCATCTCGCGCGCCTCCGCCATGGGGATGTCGAGGGTCTGCGAGAGGCCGTAGGCCTGCTGCCCGTAGACGATGCCGAAGTTCACGGCCTTCGCGCGGCTGCGCAGGGCGGGCGTCACCTGGTCGACCGGCACGCCGAACACGCGCGCGGCGGTCTCCGCATGGAAGTCCTCCCCCTCGTTGAAGGCGGCGACGAGATGCTCGTCGGCAGAGAGGTGCGCCAGCAGCCGCAGCTCGATCTGGCTGTAATCGACCGCAAGGAACACCGCGCCGGAACCCGCCGAGAACGCCGTCTTGACGGTGTGGCCGAGCTCGGAGCGCGTGGGGATGTTCTGCAGGTTCGGGTCCGAGGAGGACAGGCGCCCCGTGGCGGTGATCGTCTGGTTGTAGGTGGTGTGCACGCGGCCGTCGGCGGCGCGCATGCCGCCCAGCTTGTCCAGATAGGTCGACTTGATCTTGGTCTTCTCCCGGTACTCCAGGATGAGGCGGACGATCTCGTGGTCGTGCGCCAAATCCTCGAGAACCTTCGCGTTGGTCGAGTAGTATCCGCGCTGCGTCTTCTTGAGCCCGCGCGCGGGGAGGCCCATCACGTCGAACAGGATATGCGAGAGCTGCATCGGGCTCGATATGTTGAAGGTCTCGTCGCCGGCGAGCGCGCGGATGCGCGTCGCGAGCTCGTCGATCTGGCCCGCGAGGCCCGCCGAGAGGCCGGCGAGGCGGGCGGGGTCGACCAGCATGCCCGTGCGCTCCATGTCCACCAGGACCGGGACGAGCGGCATCTCGATGCCGCGGAACACGTCGGCCGCCCCGTCGCGCACGAGCGCGTCGGCGAGGGTCGATGCGGACGCCAGGGCGAGCGCGGCGTCCACGGCGGCACGCGCGGGGGCGCCCTCACCGGCGCCTTCCTCGCCGAGACAGGCCGGAACGGAAGCGCCGAGGTACGTCTCGGCGATGTAGGCGGCCTCGAAGCTCGAGCGCGCGGAGTCCAGCAGGTAGGCGGCGACCGAGGTGTCGAACAGGCGCGCGGGGTCCGCCTCGAGCGGATCGTACGCGGCGGGCAGCGCCGAATCGGCAGGCGCCACCGCGTGGAGCAGGGCCTTGATGTCGGGGGAGACGACGCGGCCCTCGGCGAACAGGTAGGACAGGGCGCCGGCGACCAGCCCGCCGGCCAGGTCGAGCGCCCCCTCGGCGACCGGGCAGCCCTCCGGGGAGTCCGCGGGCTCCTCGAGGGAGATGAGCGCGCGCGAGGTGGCGATCCACAACGTCCGCGCGGGCCCGAACAGCGGCGCGGCGCCCTGGCCGCCGTCGAGGGCCGCCGCGACCCACTCCCCCTCCGACGTCGCGCGCAGGAGCTCCTCCGCAGCGGCGCGCACCGCATCCGGATCGGCGGGAACGGCCTCGATGCGGCGGTCGGGCAGCTCGATCACGCGCGCGGCGGAATCCTCGGCCGCCTGCCCGATGAGGGCGAGGAACCTGCCCTGCATCGCGGTGATGCCCACGGAGCCGAGCGCGCGGGAGACGTCGTCGGCGCTGAAGGCGGGGAACACGACGTCGACGGGATCGCAGGCGACCGGCGCGTCGGTCATGATGGTCGCGATCTTGCGGGAGACGAGCGCGTCCTCGATGTGGGCGCGCAGGTTCTCGCCCATCTTGCCCTTGACCTCGTCGGCATGCGCGATGACCTCGTCGAGGCTGCCGTACTGGGCGATGAGCGCGCTCGCCTTCTTGGGGCCGATGCCGGGCACCCCGGGGATGTTGTCGGAGCTGTCGCCCTTGAGGCCGTAGAAGTCCGGCACGAGCGCGGGCGTTATGCCGTGGTAGAGGTCGTCGACGCTCTCCGGAGTCATGACGGCGATGTCCGAGAGGCCTTTGCGCGTGGACACGACGTGCACGTGCTCGGTCACGAGCTGGTACATGTCGCGGTCGCCCGTGACGAGGTACATGTCGCACCCCTGCTCCTCGCCCCGGCGCGCGAGCGTTCCCAGGATGTCGTCGCCCTCCCAGCCCTCGAGCTCGACCACGGGCACGGCCAGCGCGCCCAGGAGCTCCTTGATCATGGGGAACTGCGCGCGCAGGTCGGGGTCCATCGGGGGGCGCTGCGCTTTGTACTGCGGAAGCATCTCCATGCGCACCTTCGGGCGGCCCTTGTCGAACGCGACGATGACGCCCGCAGGGGAGAACTCGTCGACCATCTTGAGGAACATGTTGAGAAATCCGAACACCGCGTTGGTGGGACGGCCGTCCGGCGCGTTCATGGTGGGCGGAACGGCATGGAACGCACGGTGCATGAGGGAGTTGCCGTCGATGACGGCGACGGTGCGTCGGTTCTCGGATGCGTTCTCTGCCATGTGCGGTCCTCTCGTTCCGGCTGACTCGCCAAAATATGTTCCGATACAGTCTACGCGACTTGCGCGCACGCGGCACGGCGCCGCGGGGAAATGAATCGAAAGCATGGAACCCGGATCGATGAATCTCAAATAATCATGACCGCTCACCGAAAAAGACAGCGGGAAAACGGTAAAATGGAACTGCATGTCAGGTTTGCCCGCATCGTGACGCCTTCGGGCGACGCGCGGGCACCAACACGAAAGAGAGGAGAGGCATGCAGTACTCACAGGAAGTGGAGAACATGTGCCCCGTCGCCAAGGGCGCATACCACGGCCCCGCGCCCATCCCCGAGGAGGGCAAGTGGGTTAAAGCCAAGGAGATCAAGGACATCTCCGGTCTGACGCACGGCGTGGGCTGGTGCGCACCCCAGCAGGGCGCCTGCAAGCTCACGCTCAACGTCAAGGAGGGCATCATCGAGGAGGCCCTCGTCGAGACCATCGGCTGCTCGGGCATGACCCACTCCGCCGCCATGGCTTCCGAGATCCTTCCCGGCAAGACCATCCTCGAGGCCCTCAACACCGACCTCGTCTGCGACGCCATCAACGTCGCCATGCGCGAGATCTTCAAGCAGATCGTGTACGGCCGCAGCCAGACCGCGTTCTCCGAGGGCGGCCTGCCCGTCGGCGCCTCCCTTGACGACCTCGGCAAGGGCCTGCGCTCCCAGGTCGGCACCATGTTCGGCACCAAGGCCAAGGGCGCTCGCTACCTCGAGCTCGCCCAGGGCTACGTCACCCGCATGGCGCTCAACGACAGGAACGAGATCATCGCGTTCGAGTTCATGAACCTCGGCAAGTTCACCGACGCCCTCAAGGCCGGCAAGACCCCCGAGGAGGCCATCGCCGGAGCCATGGGCCACTACGGCCAGTGGGAGAACGCCGCCAAGTACATCGACCCGCGCAACGACGAGGAGACCCACACGGTCGCCAACGTCTTCCCGGTCCACGAGTAAAGAAAGGGAGGGACTATAACCATGGCTGTTACTTTCGAAGGTTACGAGCGCCGCGTTGAGAAGATCAACGCCTGCCTCGCCGAGAACGGCATCGCCTCCCTCGAGGAAGCCGAGCAGATCTGCCTCGACCGCGGCGTCAACGCCCGCGAGATCGTTCACGACACCCAGTCCATCGCGTTCCAGAACGCCGAGTGGGCCTACACCCTGGGCTGCGCCCTGGCCATCAAGAAGGGCGCCAAAAGCGCTTCCGAGGCCGCTTCCCTGATCGGCGAGGGCATCCAGGCCTTCACCGTCCCGGGCTCCGTCGCCGAGGACCGCAAGGTCGGTCTGGGCCACGGCAACCTGGGCGCCATGCTCCTCTCCGAGGACACCGAGTGCTTCGCGTTCCTCGCCGGCCACGAGTCCTTCGCCGCCGCCGAGGGCGCCATCAAGCTGGCCCTCAACGCCAACAAGGCCCGCACCAAGCCGCTGCGCGTCATCCTGAACGGCCTCGGCAAGGACGCCGCCCAGATCATCGCCCGCATCAACGGCTTCACCTACGTGCAGACCGAGTTCGACTACTACACGGGCGAGCTGAAGATCGTTCAGACCATCCCCTACTCCGATGGTCCCCGTGCCGCCGTCAACTGCTACGGCGCCGACGACGTCCGCGAGGGCGTTGCCATCATGTGGCACGAGAACGTCGACATCTCGATCACCGGTAACTCCACCAACCCCACGCGCTTCCAGCACCCCACCGCTGGCACCTACAAGAAGGAGCGCCTCGAGGCCGGCAAGAAGTACTTCTCCGTCGCTTCCGGCGGCGGTACCGGCCGTACCCTGCACCCGGACAACATGGCTGCCGGCCCCGCCTCCTACGGCATGACCGACACCATGGGCCGCATGCACTCCGACGCCCAGTTCGCCGGCTCCTCCTCGGTGCCCGCGCACGTCGACATGATGGGCCTCATCGGCATGGGCAACAACCCCATGGTCGGCGCCACCGTCGCCTGCGCCGTTGCCGTCAACGCCGCTCTGAACGCCTAGGAGCGTCTCGCCTCGTCGAGTCGCCGCCGCGCGCTCGCCTACGGCAAGAGAAGGCCGTCACCTCCGGGTGGCGGCCTTTTTGCATTCTGCCGGCCGCACGGGACGGCAGAGGGCAGCCATGCGCAACATGTCCCGGCCCCGATGGCCTCCAGCCGCGTCATGCGCCTCCGGCCCTCAGGGCCCACGCGTCCCCGATAGGACACAAGGCCTGTTGGATACGACCGCAAAGGGGCTGCCACCCGGTCGGGTAGCGGCCCCTCGCGTTCAAGCTGTCGGCGGCATGCCGCCGACAGCTTGAACGAAACGCGCCTCGACGGCGCCCTACAGCTCCGCCGCCCAAGGCTCGCCGGCCGCCATCGCGACGACACCGCCGATACCCTGCTCGACCATGCTGCTCACGTCCACATCGGTAAAGAACGCGATATGCTGGGTGAGCACCACGTTGGGGAACTGGCGCAGATAGGCCATGTTGCGGTTGGCGAGGATATCGTGCGTGCGGTTGACGTGGTAGATGCCGTCCTCCTCGGCGAACACATCCATGGCCAGCGCCCCGATCTTCTCGGTCTCGATGCCCTCGACGAGCGCCTCGACGTCCATGAGCTCGCCGCGGCTGACGTTGACGAGCACCACGCCGTCGCGCATCTTCGCGATTGTGCCCGCATCGATGATCTGGCGCGTGGCGTCCATAAGCGGCATATGCATCGTGATCAGGTCGCTCGACGCATACAGCTCGTCAAGGCCCACGTAGCGCACCGCGCCGGACGTTTCGAGGTCCTCCGCCGGAAACGGATCGTACGCGAGGATCTCGCAACCGAATCCGGACAGATACTCGATGACCGCACGGCCGATGCGGCCGGTGCCCATCACGCCGACGGTGAGACAACGGAGCTCACGGCCCTGCAGGCCCGCCAAGGAGTAGTCGTTGACCTGCTGCCGCCACATCGCGGGCTTATACTTGCGCAGCGCGATCAGCATGAGCATGACGGCGAACTCCGCCACGCCATACGGCGGATAGGTCGTGTTGCAGACGCGGATGCCCAGCGCATGGGCGGCCTCGACGTCGATATGGTTGAAGCCGATACTGCGCGTCGCGACATAGCGAACCCCGCGGTCGCGAAGCCGGGCGAGCAAGTCGGCGTCAAGCGGGCTCTTGTTCACGATGACGACGCCCTCGGCCCCATCGAGACCGTCAAGGTTCGCTGCAGACAGGTGCTCGGTGATACCGCGCACCGTGACCTCACCCGGCAGCTCGGCGCACACGCGGTCGAACGCGGGGCGCTCGTCGTCGCGAAGCTCGTACATATTGATGATCATAGGACCCTCGTTCCTTACGGGAAACCTGGACGGGTGCACTATAGACCGAAGGCGACAGAAGCGACAGGGGTCTCACAGACCTTGCGCATGCTTCCGGACATCCGTCCACTCCCGGACCGCAACCGACCGTTCGCGCACGAGGTTCCGGGCGCACGCGCCGCAAGGTACGCTGTCTGGAGCCGCAAGGCGCCGAGCGCCCGGCGCGCGGGCACTCGGCGCCCAGCCCGCACGCACGCCCTGGCCGGGCGCACAGCCATCGTAAGGAGACCGCCATGGCGACAAGCCGGATCGCTCGCGCGACCGAATCCCCCGCAGGCATCGACCCAGCGCCGCCCGCGCCCCTCGACGTCGACGTGCTCGTGGTCGGATCGGGAATCGCCGGGACCGTAGCCGCCATCACCGCGGCATCCGAGGGGGCACGCGTCGCCCTCGCATGCATCGGCCGCTTCCTCGGCGGCTCGAGCTTCTTCCCCGGAACCTGGGGGCTCGGGCTCATCGGGCCGCGTGACACATCGGATGCCGAAGACCTCATCGACTCCATCCTGGACGTCGGCCAAGGCGTCGCGGAGCCCGGCCTCGTGCGGACGCTTGTCGAGGGCATCCTGCCCGCCGTCGATTGGCTCGAGCGCGAGCTGGACGTCGCGCTCAAGCGCCCCGAAAGCGATGCGAGCGCCGAGGAGGCGGCCTTCATCCCCTGCTTCGACCACAACCGTCGGCTTTGGCGCGGACTGACCCGCACGGAGCTCGAGCGCGCCTTCGCCTGCGCGGTGCGGCAGCGCGGCGTACGCATCCTCGAACACACCGAGCTGGTCGATATGATAAAAGATGACGGCGGCGGCGGCGTCTCCTGCGCCTGGCTCTACGACCGACGCCGCGATGAGCTTCGCGCATGCCGGGTCGGAGCCGCGGTGCTCGCCTGCGGAGGGACGAGCGGCCTGTTCGCGCGCCGACTCACCGCGGGCGACGTGATCGGGTCGGGGCACGGCATCGCGCTCCAGCAGGGCTGCACGCTTGCCAACATCGAGTTCATGCAGATGATGCCGGGCTATGTCGCCCCCGTCCCCGGGCTCGTATTCAACGAGAAGACCTTCCGCTACATCGAGGGGACGGACTCCTCACCGCGCCTTCGCGGCATCTCCCCCACCCGCCAGGCCGCGCTGCTCGAGATGCGCTCGGGGCACGGGCCCTTCTCCGCGCGTCGCGACGACCGCTTGATAGACCTGGCCATCGACGAAGCGGGCGAGGCGGGACTCGCCGTTCACTACGACCTGCCGCCCTATGAAGCGCAACCGGAGTTCGTGCGCGTGTTCAACGCATGGCTCGAGGACGAACACGGCATACGGCCCACCGACGAGCTGCGCGTCGCCCTCTACGCCCATGCGTCCAACGGGGGCATCGCGATCGGGAGCGACGCCCAGACAGAGGTTCCCGGGCTGTTCGCTTGCGGCGAGGCGACCGGGGGCATGCACGGCGCCGACCGCATCGGCGGGCTATCGAGCGCCAACGGGCTCGTCTTCGGGCGCATCGCGGGAGCTTCCGCAGCGCGATGGGCGCGCAGGCGAGAGGGCGACGGCATGCGCACGCGCATCGAGGCCAAGTGCCCGAGCGCGCGCGGAATTCCTGTCGAGAAGGGCCGTTCGGGCCTCAAGTGCATCCGAGAGATCATGGGCGCACGCGCGATGGTCGCTCGCGATGAAGCCGGACTCGGACAGGCCGCCATCGCGCTTCACCGCGTAGATGAGGAGCGCCGCGCAGCGGAGCGCGACACGGATGCGGCGGCTGAGCGCGCCGCGGACCTTCGGCTGCGCGCGCAGATCCTCCTCGCTCAGAGCATGATCTGCGCGATGCGAGCGCGCACCGAGAGCAGGGGCGCCCACATGCGCACGGACCGGCCGGGTCCGGATGCCCGCTTCGCGCACCCCTCGCGCACGCGGCTCGGAGCAGACGCGTCACCCCGGACCGTCATCGGGTAGGGCGCCATCCGACACGCCGAGCGAGGCGGTCAGCCGACATGCGGCGCGATGCGCTCGCGCAGGCCGCCCAACCGCTTCAACGCGGCGCGGAGCGTCTCGTCGCGCTTGGCGAAGTGCAGGCGGACGTAGCGGTTCTCCGGCTCCTTGAAGAAGCTCGACCCCGGCACCGCGCCGACCCCCACGAGGCGGGCGAGGTCGTCGCAGAACTCAAGGTCGCTGGCATAGCCGAACTCCGAGATATCCAGCATGACGTAGTACGCGCCCTCCGGCACCGTATGGGGGATTCCCAGGTCGTCAAGACCGCCGCACAGCAGGTCGCGCTTGCCGCTGTACAGGTTGAGCAGGTCATCATAATACGACTGCGGGAACTTCAGCGCGCACGCCACCGCCTCCTGGAGCGGGGCCGCGGCGCCGACCGTCAAGAAGTCATGGACCTTCTTGATGCGATCGGTTATCCCGGACGGGGCGATGGTGTAGCCCAGGCGCCAACCCGTTATGGAATACGTCTTGGAAAGCGAGCTGCACGAGATGGTGCGCTCCCACATACCGGGAAGGCTTGCCATGTAGGTATGAACATGCGGCGCGTAGACGATATGCTCGTACACCTCGTCGGTAATGACGTATGCGTCGTACCGCTTCACGATATCCGCGATGAGCTCAAGTTCAGGACGCGTAAAGACCTTCCCGCAGGGATTGGAGGGGTTGCACAGGATGAGCGCCTTCGCCCCCTCGTCGCGAAACGCTGCCTCGAGTCGCATCGGGTCGAACGAGAACATCGGGGGCACCAAGGGGACGTAGACGGGCTCGGCCCCCGACAGGATCGCATCCGCCCCGTAGTTCTCATAGAACGGCGAGAAGATCGCCACGCGGTCCCCGGGGTTGGCCACGGTCATCATGGCGGCCATCATGGCCTCGGTCGAACCGCAGGTCACGACGATATGCTCGTCCGGGTCGATGTCGATACCCATGCGGGCGGACTGCTTCTCGGCGAGCGCGTCGCGAAACGCCTGAGCTCCCCACGTGATCGAGTACTGATGGTTGAGCACCGAACCAGATGATGCCACGTGCCCAAGGCTCTCGAGCAGCTCGGCGGGCGGATCGAAATCGGGAAAACCCTGGGATAGGTTCACGGCGCCGTACGCGTTTGAGATACGCGTCATGCGGCGAATGACGGAATCGGTGAACGTTTCGGTACGGTCGGACAGCCTGCGCATGACAGCTCCCATCAAGCAAGATAACGCCTACATCGCTTCGGACATCACCTTACGACGAGAATCCCAAGGAACGTGCGCCCTCAGGGTGGATTTGCAGAACCGAAACAGGCTAAGAGGCGGTATCTGGATGAGAGGCAAAATGAATCAGCAAGCTCATGAGACGATATGAGTTGAACATTGGGAGCCCCTCCCCTTGTAGCTCTATCGTGGGTCGGGCGACAATGGTCGTAACGCCAACCGTGGCCGCGCGCCACATGCGACGGAGAGGGGCCCGCCATGTCCAATTATGTCACAGCCATCGGTCTCGACGTCCACGCGAGGAGCATCTCCGCATGCGCCTTCGACCCCATGACCGGCGAGGTGGTCCGGGCCAGGTTCGGCTACGACCCGGCGTCGGTCGCCGAGTGGGTCCTGGGGTTCGAGTCGCCCAAGGCGGTGTACGAGAGCGGCCCGACCGGCTTCCACCTGTGCCGCGCCCTGCGCGCCCTCGGCGTCGACTGCGCCGTGGGCGCCGTCTCCAAGATGCACCGGCCCGCGGCCGACCGGGGCCGCAAGAACGACCGGCGCGACGCCGAGTGGCTGGCCAGGCTCCTCGCCTGCCGCAACGTCGTCGAGGTGTGGGTGCCCGACGAGCGCACCGAGGCCGCCCGGGACCTCTCCCGCGCGCTCGAGGACGCCCGCGACGACCTGCAGCGCGCCAGGCAGCGCATGTCCAAGTTCCTGCTCAGGCACGGCCTGGTGTTCGACGAGACGACGCCGGCCGGGCGCCGCAGGTCGAACTGGACCGAGGCGTACTGGAGGTGGGCGAGGTCGATCGAGTTCGGCGAGGCCGACGACGCGGCCGCCTACGAGCACTACATGGACGCCGTGGAGCGCTGCGCCGAGGCCAAGAGGGAGCTCGAGCGCAAGGTGGAGGAGGCCGCCGCGCGCCCCGAGTGGGCGCCTGTCGTCGACGCGCTCTGCCTGGTGAAGGGCATCGACGTCGCGAGTGCCTTCCTGCTCGCCGCCGAGGCCGGCGACTTCTCGAGGTTCCCGACCGCGCCGTCGTTCGCCTCGTGGTGCGGCCTGGCCCCCTCGGAGCGCTCGAGCGGCGAGACGGAGTCGCGCGGCGGGATCACCCGCGCCGGTAACGGCCACGTCCGGCGCGCGCTGGTCGAGGCGTCCTGGCACGTCCCGATGTCGACGAGGCACCCCAAGAAGCCGAGGCCGGGCCACGGGGTCGCGCCGGCCGTGTCGAGGCACGCCGCGAAGTGCAACCGCCGCCTGCAGGACAGGCGGGACGCCATGTCCCAGGCGGGGAAGAGGCCGTGCGTGGCGAACTGCGCGACGGCCCGCGAGATGGCCTGCTGGGTCTGGGCGATAGCGCTCATGGCCCGGTAGCGCCCGCGGCCCCATAGGAGTCCGACCCCGGGGGCTCGCCGCGCTCGAGGCCGTTGGGAGGCCGTTCCAGTCCTTTTTCTGGGCGGCGGGAGACCGCCACGCCCGCCACGAGACTGCGACCGAGCGGAGGCCCCCAGCCGTAGCAACGAGATGCGGTTCCGACCCGCGGATATTAGAGTGCCGAACGTGCGTCGAGCAGACACGCCCTCAAGCGGCGCGGCCACCGGGTGAAGATAGATGGACCCTGCCCTCCGCGGTAGCTCCGCGGAGGGCAGGGCCTTTTTGCCACTTGACAATGTTCAACTCATATTAAAAAGCCCCGTCACCGGGGCTTTTGAAATCGATGGTGGATCGTCAGGGATTCGAACCCTGGACCTTGGGATTAAGAGTCCCCTGCTCTAGCCAGCTGAGCTAACGATCCGATGTACGCATGAAGCACAGGCACGAGTGGTGGACCGTCAGGGATTCGAACCCTGGACCTTGGGATTAAGAGTCCCCTGCTCTAGCCAGCTGAGCTAACGGTCCATTATGCCTTGCAAAAAGAGGAATGGGGTGGGTAAAGGGACTCGAACCCTCGACCTACGGGACCACAACCCGTCGCTCTAGCCAACTGAGCTACACCCACCATGTGTGCCTCTTGCGCAACGGAGAATATTATGCATGCTGGAGCGTTTGAGCGCAAGTACTTTTTTGAAAAAGATGGCCGACCAAAAAAGTTGGTCGACACCCTTGATTGCCAGGCTTAGTGCAGCGATCGCCGCGCTGGCTCATCTAACACCCCAACCGGCCCGTTGAGGCGTCCTCGCCTTAACCCCGTCGCCGTTGAACAGCGCGCCATTCAAAAGCATGACCTGCGAGACGGCCGGGCACCTGATTCGACACCCAACCGTCCCTGATGCCGTGCTTTTCGATACAGGACGCGACGTCGGCGGCGGACCAGAGATGCCGTGCGGGGGACGTCCACCTCAGATGCACGGCAGGAAAGATCCCGCGGGCCCATCCGGACGGATCACGCGGAGGCGCGTCGCCGGCCGCGCGCCCGCGCGACTGCGACGCAGCGCACCGCGACGCCCGCGAGCGCCCCGCAACAGTCAAGAAGCACGTCGGTCAGCTGCCCGGACCTACCCGAGACGAAAAGCTGGATGGCCTCGTCGACGCACGGCACGCAGGCGAGCACCAAGGCGATGGCAGGGAAGCGAAACCGCGCGCGCGAGCCCCGAGGATCGCCCGCTTGGGACACCAGCACGCCCAAGGCGGCGTACTCCGTGAAATGCGCCGTCTTCCTGACGAGGAAGTTCGTCACCCACTCCCAGGGAAGGCCGAGACCGTGCAGGAAGCGCTGGACGGCATCCACGACCGCAAGGCTGATACCGGAACTGCCCTCGCCCGGGACGAGCGAGTTGCCCCAAATCAACATGACCATGCACGCGGCGGCCGCGACCCATGGCCACGATACGGTCCGCTCGCGAGCGCCGGCTGCCCTCCGCAAGCGTCTACGCCTCCGCCGAGATGCGGGGCATGGCGGCCGTGCCGCCCTGAATCACCCGCAGGTACTCGCGGCTCGTATGGCGAACGCTTGTGGACCCGTTGGAGCCCAACTCGTCTTCGAGGATCTCGTTCACCCGAACATGCATCCCCGTCTCCTGGGCACCCTCGGCAAACGCCTCAAGGCGGTCGAGAGGGACGACCTCCGTGCGGTCAGGGTCGCCGAGTGCATCGATTCCGCGCTGCACGGCATGCTTCCCGATAGGAGCGGACGTGGCAGCATCATCCTCCGCAAGGATATCGAGAGCGGCGGCCCACATGGCCTCGTGCCCGGAGTAGTCCGCGACGGGAACCTCGAAGATGCCCTCATCACCGGATTCGTCGGCGGCCCCGGGCGCAGGAGCGGCCGCATGGGACGCAAGATCGGTCTCCGTCGAAGGCCGCGACGCGGCGGGCGTGCCGGTGGAGGCGCCATCGGGCTCCTCGATCTCATCGAGTTCAAAGACGGGGGCGGTGCGGGCATCGCCGAACCCCGGCGCGGCCTGGGAGGCCGCCGCCATAAAAGTGGCCGTGACGTCGGCGGGGACGGGCTCAGGGGCCCGTCCGGCATCGAACGCGTCGCCCGCGGGCGCAGGGCCCTCCCCACCTGACATCATCTCGCGCAGAGCGATCTCGTAGATATCCCTCGACGAAACCGGGTCGCAGCTCACCGGCGAGGAGTCCTCCATGAGCGCATCGATGTCGGCCCAGGCATCGCGATCGGACAGGGCGTCCTGGGCGCGCGCGATGGTGGGAACGCCCTTGGATGCCGCGGCGACCCGGGATGCGTAGCGCGCCTCGGCGCGGGCGACATACTCTTCCTCGTGCTCCGCGCGGTCGGCCAGGGCATCGGCGATGCGCGACCCCGCGCACAGCAGGCCCACGCCCATAACGGAACCGAAGGCGACGGGCGCGGCGACGCTTCCGACGAACGCGTGCGCGTCCTCGAACGGAAGCGTCGCGACATAGGCGGCGGCGGGCAGCAGAACACCCGCACCGGCTGAAAGGCCGGCGATCAGAACACCGTTCACGCGCGTCGTGGATTCCATGGCTGGCTCCGTCCTCCTCATCCAAACACCTCGCCCCCGGCTGCGCCAGGGGTCGTATCGCTCTCGCGGAAAATGATGAAGGGCGGCTTGGGGACATCCCCGAGCAACGGATTGAGTTCGTTTCATCTGTGATTTCCGTCGCGATCGTTGTGGTTATTATGCGAGATAGCATGCATGTTTGCAAGAAGGCCGCGCCGGTGGTAGGTAATGAAATACATAAGATTTCTCCGCGATGTCGGAAAGCGGCAGGATATCGCGGATCGAGGACGGAGGAACACGGTATGGGCGCGATCGCGATCGTCACGGGTGCATCTTCGGGGCTCGGGCGCGAATTCGTCCACCTGCTCGACGCGGGGGCGCTCGAGGGCATCGATGAGATCTGGGCCGTTGCCCGGCGCGCCGATCGGCTCGACGCGCTCGTGCGAACGACGTCCCTCCCCGTTCGACCCTTCTGCCTCGATCTGTGCGACCCCATGTCCTTCGACCTGATCGAGGGCGCGCTTGCCGAGACGCCCGGCGCCCGGGTGCGCCTCGTGATCAACAACGCGGGCTTCGGCACATTCGGCTCTTTCCGCGAAGCCGACAGGACCGACGCGTCCCGCATGTGCGCCCTGCTCGTCACCGCCCCCGTCGAGTTGATGTACCGCACGCTCCCGTACATGTCCGCAGGCAGCCGCATCATCAACATCGCGAGCGTCGCCGCGTTCACGCCCCAGCCGGGGCTCGCGGTCTACTCTGCCGCCAAGCGCTTCCTACTCGATCTCTCGCGATCGCTCGATGCGGAACTCGGCAGCGTCGATATTCATATCACCGCCGTATGCCCGAAATTCATGAAGACAGAGTTTCTGGATACGCCCGGCGACGTCGAGGTCGCGCGTCGCATGACCGCGATCGGATTCGAGCAACCCGGCCGGGTCGCCGCCCGCGCCCTTGCGGCCTCCCGCGCCGGCGCGTCGCTGTGCATCCCCTCGTTGGACATGAAGGCGTACTACGCCGCATCGCGCGTGCTCCCCTATAAGGTCATGCTCGGACTCGAGCGCCTTGTCGGCGCCCTGTAGACCGGTCACGAAGGACGCTGCGCGACGGGCGCAGCCTTCCCCAAGGCGCACCGTCGCGCAGCGAATGCGACCCGCCCCTACCGCCGATCCCGTCGACCCGGCGTGAATCGCCTTCAGCCCCCTGCATCCAGCAGGGCTTTTCTCGAACCGAAGTTCCAGGCCATCACGAGCGCGGTCGCCGCGACCTTCGCCATCAGGCAATCGATGCCGCCGGCGACGAGGACATACATGCACGCGTCGTTAAGCATGAGGCCGGCAAGCGAAAGCGCCAAGAACGTCGATGCCTCGCGCATGCGCCCCATGTCCTCACGGCGCCGGAACACATAGCGCATGCTCGCCGGGTAGTTGCAAGCCGTGGAGATCAGGAATGAGCAGGTCGCAGCCGCAAAACACCCCCATCCGGCTAACTCGACCAGGAGCATGAGCAGCGCAAAGTCCACGCCGGTGGCAATCAAGCCCACGAATCCGAATCTCGCCGCCTGCCCCCACGTGCCCTTCGTCAGACCCCTTCCGAGTTCTTGCGTCTCAACGAGCGCGCGGGCCGCCCCGAGCAGATTTCGGAGCGGCCCGCGCGAACGGAACACAAAGAGTATCGCACGGGGCCCTTAAGCGAACCTGAGGCCGAGCGGGCGATGCGCACCCAAGGCTACAGCGCCTCGGGGTGGTCGGCGGCCTTGCGAGCCGTCCTGATGAGAAACTCTTCGTTGGTGTCCGTGCCCTTGAGCCCCTTGATGAACGAAGCGGCGGCGCGCTCCGTATTGTTCATGCCCGAAAGGATGCGGCGAATGCCCCACACGAACGGCTGCATGTTCTTGTCGAGCAGCAGGTCCTCGTTGCGCGTGCCGGACTGAATGGGGTCGATCGCCGGGAAGATGCGGCGATCCGCCAGATCGCGGTCGAGCTTGAGCTCCATGTTTCCCGTGCCCTTGAACTCCTCGAAGATGACCTCATCCATCTTGGATCCGGTATCCACGAGCGCGGAGGCGAGAATGGTAAGCGATCCGCCGTTCTCGATGTTGCGCGCAGCACCCAAAAAGCGCTTGGGCGGATACAGCGCCGCAGAGTCGACACCACCGGACAGAATGCGACCGGACGCGGGCGCGGCGAGGTTGTAGGCGCGCGCGAGGCGGGTGATGGAATCGAGCACGACCACGACATCGCCGCCGAGCTCCACGATGCGCTTCGCGCGCTCGATCACGAGCTCGGAGACGCGTGTATGGTTGTCGGCCGGCATATCGAAGGTCGAAGCCACCACATCGCCCTTGATGGAGCGCTCCATATCGGTGACCTCTTCGGGGCGCTCGTCGACGAGCAGGCAGATGAGGTGCACCTCGGGATTGTTCGCGGCGATGGACTGGCAGATCTTCTTCAGGATGGTGGTCTTGCCCGCCTTGGGCGGAGAGACGATAAGGCCGCGCTGACCCTTGCCGATCGGGCTCACGATGTCGATAGCGCGACCGGTAATGGACTCACGGCCATGCTCCATCTTAAGCGGCTCGTTGGGATAGATCGGCGTCAGGTCGGAAAACTTGGGACGGTTGCGGATCTCCTCGGGATCGAGGCCGTTCACGCTCCGGATCTTGGCGAGGCCGGGGAACTTGTCGTTGGTCCGGGAGGGACGCAGGGTGCCGGCGATGATGTCGCCGGCGCGCAGGCGGGCGCCGCGGATCATCTGGGCGGGAACGAACGCGTCGTCCCGACTCGGCATATACCCATGAGCCCGGATGTAGCCGAAGCCCTCGTTGGTGATATCCAGGATGCCCTCGATGTCGCGGAAACCCTCGGCACGCGCCGCAGTGAGGTAAATCTCCTCGACGAGCTCCGCCTTCTTCTTGCCGGCGACATCGATATCGAGCTCGCGGGCGCGCTCCCGGAGCTCTGCGACCTTGAGCGCGGCAAGCTCCTCGCGCGATACGCTGGGCTCGACAGGGCCCGCGTTGAAGCGGTTGCCCCGCTTGCCGTTCCGCCCGTTGCGTTCACGGCGGTCAGCGCGCTGCTCGCGCGCGGCATGGCGGTCCTCGCGGCGCTGATGCTGCCTGCGCTCACGGGGCGCAGGCGCCGTCTCGGCCACGTCGGAGGAAGGCGACGGACTATCGGACGAAGCGCCGTCTCCGGCAAGCGTCTCGTCGCCCTTGGCCTTTCGACCCGATTTCTTGCGGGGACGGGGGGCCTCCTCGGGTGCGGGCGCCGCGTCGGCGGACGCCTCGGCGACATCTTTAGAGCGGCGCGCGCGGCCGGGACGCGTATCCTTCTTATCCGCATCCCCCGCGGGCCCGCCCTCCGCCTGAGCGGAATCCTGCGCCGCGTCGGCGCGTGCCGCGAGCGCGGCGGCAGCCCGTTCCGCCTCAACGTACGCCTTCGGCTTGCGACCCCGGCGGTGGGGGCGCAGGGCGGGATCTATCACCGGGACGCCGTCGGGGCCGAGAGCGACCCCCGGCGCGGCGGGCGCAGCCTCGGCAGGAGCCGGGGCGTCCGGCGATTGCCCGTCGTCGGCAGTCTTGCGCGTGCGGCGGCGGGACTTTTTCTCGGGCTTCGGGGCATCGGCCGCGTCCGACGGGACTGACGGCGCGACGGACTGGGAGACTTCGGCGGCGGGAGCCTCGGATGCGGCGGCGCGTACGGGAGCCTCGGCCGCAACGGACGCGGTCTTCGATTCCTTTGTCGCCGCAGCCTGAAGCCGGTCCGTTGAGACGTCAACCGACTCGCGTGCCGGGCGAACGGCCTCGGGGCCGTCCGCATGCGCAGCGGCCCGGCGACGGCGGGCGGGTTTCGGGGCCTCGCCGGAGATCAGATCAGAGGCGGCCTTCTGGTCGGCACGCTGCCGACGCGCCACCTCCGCCTGAGAGACCTGAGCGAGGGCCCGGGCCTGTGCGAGCTCGACGGCATGCTCCGCCTCGGAGATGCCCGTACGGACCCGACGAGGACGGGGAGCGGGCGTATCCGCCGCTCCCGCCGTCCCGTCATTCGGTGTCATGGTCTGGTCGTCTGCCACTATGCCTGCTCAACTACTTTCTTCCAATCGGCTTCGAAGGAAGCGAGGCCGGCGTCGGTAAGCGGGTGCTTCAGGCACTTCTTGAGCGCACCGAACGGAACGGTGGCGATGTCGGCGCCGAGAAGCGCGGCCTGGGTCACGTGGTTCGGGGTGCGCACGGACGCGGTGATGATCTCGACCTGGTCGTCGACGTTCTTGCCGGTCCAATCGTAATTGCCGATGCAGGCGACGACGTCGGCGAGCTGGGAGATGCCGTCCTCGGCGATATCGTCGAAGCGGCCGACGAACGGCGAGATGTAGCGGGCGCCGGCATTAGCGGCCAGGAGGGCCTGCGGAGCGGAGAAGACGAGCGTCATGTTGATGCGGACGCCCTCGTCGGCGAGCGCACGGCACGCCGCGAGACCGGCCTCGCACACGGGGAGCTTGACCACGATGTTGGGCGCGAGGGCGGCAAGGCGGCGGCCCTCCTCGATCATGCCCTCCGCGGTGGTGGCGGTGGACTCAGCGGAAACAGGCAGGCCGCAGCAAAGCTCGGCAATCTTCAGCATATGCGGCTCGAAGTCGGCGAGCTTGCCGCCCGTGCGCGCATACAGGGACGGATTGGTGGTGACGCCGGCAAGGCATCCCCAGCTCTTGGCCTCTGCGATTTCGTTGAGATCAGCGGTGTCGATGAAGAATTTCATGGTGAAACCTCCTATATCCTGTCGCCCTTTGCGACATGTACCCAAATGTAGGGCAAGCGGCGCGATGGCGCATATCGCGGAAAGCATGGTGTGATTTGAAAGGGATATGCGTGCCACGGTACGAGCGCAGCTCTGCTCGAGTGTATCACATGCAGAACCTGCACGGCGGCGCGGCTCGCGAGCGTGTGGAATTAGACGGGTTCCCGATACGGCCCGCAGGCGAAGCGTTCAACGTGATAGAGGGAGCAGGCGGGAGGCGCCGCTCGAACGAACGGCACATCCCAAGGTTCACGCAAGGGCGCGCGGCGCACGAAGAAGGGCGGCGCGCCGTTCGCAACGGCGGCACCGCCCTTCCTGCATGCCACGATGGAATCTCAGGAATTCCGGCTACATCTGCTCGGGCGCGGAGACACCGATGAGCGACAGCGTGAGCGCGAGCACGTTGCGGACGGCGTCGCACGCGGCGAGGCGGGCGCGGGAGAGCTCGGCATCGACGGGACGGCCCTCGCTCGGAAGGACCTGGCACGCCTGGTAGAAGCTATGGAAGCCGCCGGCGAGCTCCTCGGCGAAGTGCGTGAGGCGGAACGGCGCGCGGTCGCGGGCACAGCTGGCGATAAGATCCTCAAGCTCGGAGATCTTGCGGGAAAGCGCGAGCTCGGTGGGGTCGGTCAGCAGCGCGTAGTCGACGTTCTCGCCGATGGCCTGGGCGGCCACGGCGTCCATGCCCATCTCGGCGGCCTGCTCCGGCGTGACGCCGGCGGCCTTGCGCAGGATGGAGCAGATGCGCGCATGCGCGTACTGCACGTAGTACACCGGGTTGTTCTGGCTCTTCTCCTTGACGGCCTCGATGTCGAAGTCGATGGCCTGGTTGGAGGAGCGGGAGATCAGCGTGTAACGGGTGGCGTCGGCGCCGACCTCGTCCACGAGCTCCTGGAAGGTGACCATGGTGCCCTTGCGCTTGGACATGCGGATGGGCTTGCCGTTGCGGAGCAGGTTGACGAACTGGCCCAGCAGGACCTCGAACTGGCCGGGGTAGCCGAGCGCGTCGCAGACGCAGCGCACGCGGTTGATGTAGCCGTGGTGGTCGCAGCCCCAGATGTCGATGACGTGGTCGACGCGCTGGAACTTATCCCAGTGGTAGGCGACGTCGGACGCGAAGTAGGTGTACTCGCCGTTGGCCTTGACCAGGACGCGGTCCTTGTCGTCGCCCAGATCGGTGGAGCGGAACCACAGGGCGCCGTCCTTGTTGTAGAGATAGCCCATCTCCTCGAGCTTGGCGAAGGCGCGGTCGACCGCGGAGGTGCCGGCGTTCGGGCCCTCAGTGTCCTTGATATAGACGGTGCGCTCGGAGAACCACTTATCGAAGTCGCAGCGGACGTCGTGGCACAGCTGGCGCATGTTCTCCACCATCTTGGCGTAGCCCTCCTCGCGGAAGTAGAGCATGCGCTCCTCATCCGTGGCATGGGCCCACCTGCCGCCGTCCTTCTTGTAGAAGGCAGCGGCCTCGTCGATGATGTAGGTGCCGCCGTAGGCGTTGCCGCCCAGGCCCTGCGTGAAGGCGTCCATGTAGGGATGGGAGTCGAGATGCTCGTCCGCCTCGTCCTGGACGTAGTTGTCGCGGTCCTTGGCCAGGAAGTCGCGGGCGCCGTCGATATCGAGGCCCTCCTTCTCCATGATCTCGATGAGCTGCATGTAGCGGTAAGAGATGGAGTTGCCGAAGACGTCCATCTGCGAGCCGTGGTCGTTGATGTAGAACTCGCGCTGGATGTCATAGCCGGCATGGCTCATGACGCGGCAGAGGGAGTCGCCGAGCGCGGCCCAGCGGCCGTGGCCGACGTGCATGGGGCCGACGGGGTTGGCGGAGACGAACTCGACCTGGGTCTTCAGGCCCTGGCCGACGTTGGACTTGGCGAAGTCCATGCCCTGCTTGCGGGCCACGTCCAGCACCGCGTTGTTGGCGGCGGCGTTGAGGTAGAAGTTGATGAAGCCGGGGCCGGCCACCTCGACCTTGGCGATGGAAGCGTCCTCGGGCATGTGCGCCACGACGGCATCGGCGATCTTGCGCGGGGCGCAATGGGCGAGCTTGGCAGACTTCATCGCCATGGTGGACGTCCACTCGCCATGAGAAGTGTCAGCCGGTCGCTCGAGGCCGCAGTCCTCCAGGTCGAATGCGGGAACCTCGCCCGCCTCCTGCGCGGCGGAAAGCGCGGCGCGTACCAGCTCTTCAATCTTCTCAGGCATACAGAACTCCTCGTACTCAATTGCCCCGAAATGTCGGTCTCGCAGGGCAACACCATAGATGTGCTGCGTACTTTACCACACCGATGTGCCGCTCGCGGAAACAATGGCCCACATACATGGATTTTTAACGACGACCGTATAGACTAATAACCAAGGTTGCAGATAGGTTTTATCCCCCTTCATCGCACGACAGCCATCTCGATTCGACCGAGTCCGCCCATGCGCCCAGCCGGCTTGTACCGTTTGTGTCAATTTTTTGATGACACCCGCAACTGCATGCTATTGTTGCTGGTAGCGCACAGTGTTTATGTTGGAGGTAGCATGTTCAGTATCGGAGAGCACATTATCCATCCCGGCCAAGGGGTCTGCACCGTCACGGGCTTCGAGGACTCCCCCGCCCCCATGATCGTCCTCGAGGCGAGAAGCGGCCATGCGCGGACCACGCTCAAATATCCCGTCGCGCAGGTCGACCGCCTGCATCCCTGCATCGGCCGAGAGGACGCAGAGCGTCTCATCTCCACATACGCCGAACTCGAATGCGACCCCTATACCGAGCGCAACAGCTCACTCGAGGAAAGCTATTTCAAGCGCCAGCTTAAGCTCGGTGCCCCCGAGACCCTGCGCGTCGCCAAGACCATGCGCCGGCGCATCCACGATGCCGAGGCGCGCGCCAAGAAACCCAGCAGCTATTACGCACGGGTCCTCAAGGAGGCGCGGCGCCGGACCATCGAGGAGCTTGCCGTCGCACTCGATGTCACCGAGGAGGCGGCCGAGGCGCGCATCTGCGCCGCCGCCCGCGCAGCCGGTGAGCTGCCGTCGGTCAACTAGCGCGAGACCAGACCGCCGTACCCGCCCCCTCTCAAAAAGGGGACAGGCACCAAATTGAGCGCAGGAGGCGCGGCGGCGCTCGTGCTATAGTGTGGTGCAGTAAGCCTCCCCCTTCACCGGATGGGGGAATCAAGGTGTCCGGCCCCCGACCGTAGGTACGGCGCTCGCGCAGCGCTATAAGGCAGGGGTCCCGGGCACCTTTTTGCATATCGGTGCCGATACCTAGGAGGAACCATGGCACAGCTCGACGCCGGCCTGACCCGCGAGGCCGCATTCAACCTGCTCTCGGAGCACAACCACGACCCCTTCCACATCGAGCACGGCGAGACCGTCGAGCAGACCATGCGCTACTTCGCCCGCGAGTACGACCCCGAGAACGAGGAGTTCTGGGGCATCGTGGGACTCCTCCACGATCTCGACTGGGAGGAGCATGACGACGAGCCCATGCGGCACACCATCTACGCCGCCAAGGACATCGAGGCGGCGGGTGGAAGCCCCGAGCTGGTCCGCGCCATCCAGACGCACACGAGCGACTACAACACGAGCCTTCCCAAACCCGAGCTCATGATGGAGAAGATCCTGTTCGCCACCGAGGAGCTCACCGGGCTCATCGGCGCCGCGGTGGTGATGCGCCCGTCCAAGAGCATCATGGACTTCAACGTCAAATCGCTCAAGAAGAAGTTCAAGGACAAGCGCTTCGCCGCCGGCGTCTCCCGCGACGTCATCCGCTCCGGCGCCGAGATGCTCGGCTGGGAACTCGACGAGCTGTTCGCGCGCACCATCGAGGCAATGCAGTCCTTCGCCCCCGACCGCGACACCTTCCAGGCCGAATAACCTCAGCGACTCAAATTAGGGACAGGCACGTTTCTGAGGCGTGCTCAGATTGGGGACAGGCACTTTTCTGAGATTCCGTTTCTGAGATTCGGCATCAAGGTCGACGGTCCGCCGTGACGGCTGCCCGGGAAAACCGTTGCTCCCTCCGCATCGAAGCATGAATTGAGATGCTCGCGAATGGCGGGCATCTGTGGCGGGGCGCTCGCATTTCGTGCTAATGTGAGAAGCCCGTCCAGAGCTGCACGGGCTCGGGACGCATAGCTACACGCGACGGGGAACAGGAGCTGAGATGCCACGAACGCCACGGCAACGATCAGAAACCGGCTAATACCACGTGACCCTGCGGGGAAACGGAAAGCAGCTCCTGTTTGAAACCGGTAAGGACCGGGCGGCATTCATGGAAGCCGCCCGGTCCTCTTTTATGCACAGCGGCATCTCGCTCATCGCGTGGTGCCTCATGGGCAACCACGTGCACCTCATCATCGACGATCCGCACGGCCGCATGAGCGAAGCGATCCATCGCATATCGTCGTCCTACGCTTCGTACTTCAACCGCACATTCGGTCACACGGGCCACGTGTTCGAGGGACGCTTCGGAAGTGTCGCCATCCGCGACGAAGGACAACTGCTCGCGGCGGTGAGATACGTCCACGACAATCCGCTCAAGGGCATGGGAATCTCCCCCGACCGCTACCCGTGGAGCAGCTACAGCGAATACGCGTCCGGCGCGTCGACATATACCGACATCGACGGCGTGCTCGGCATGCTCGGGGGCACGCAGGGGTTCATCGCCTTCTCGGAGCGAGGAGACATGGAGGCATACCGTCCCGCTTTTCGAAGATACGCCGACGCCGACGAGCGCGAGCGCTTGGCGCATGACATCTTCGAGAGATTCGGATGCGCCGCCGCGAACGTAAAGGAGCTCCCGAAGGTCACGAGAGATCAGGTTCTCAAGGCACTATGCGACGGAGGCATGTCGGTAAAACACGTTCAGCGGCTTACGGGCATCGGCGAATGGGCGATCCGTAAGGCCGCGGGCAGGGTCAAACCGCGGTCGTCCGACCGTACCCCGCGGTAGCGATCTCCTCAAAAAGGGGACAGGCACTCATTTGAGACCGACGAGCGGAGCACCCGAGCGCATCGCCGAACGCGGACGGCTCCCAGGGTCATCACCAACCGCGCACGGCGCCCAGGCGCATCGCTGGAAACGATCGAAGCCGAGCCGCTCGAAAGCCCCCCCGGCAGGCGCCTGCGAAAACCTCAAATAAGTGCCTGTCCCCTTTTTGAGATGTAACGAATCGGGGCGATGCTTCGTGTATAAAGCGAGGAGGTGGAGAGCATGAGACGAAAACCACTCCATTCCGGCGTCGCCGCGCGACCGGACGTCTTCATGGAGCACACCGTCGAACGGCACCGCGGGGCCGTCATCCAGCTTGCGCTCGCACGGACACGCAGCGCGGCGGATGCCCAGGATATCGCGCAAGAGGTGTTCATCAAGCTCCTGCGGAGCACCGCGCGCTTCCACGACGACGATCACCTGCGCGCATGGCTGCTGCGCGCAACCCACGATTCATGCGTGGACCTGCACCGCCAGGCTTGGCGGCGGCGCGTTGAGACGCGTGAAGACATGGGCGCCGTCGCAGATCGGGCAACGATGGACCCGGCCATCGAGGAAGTCATGGACCATCCGGTATGGACGGCCATGGGGCGCCTTCCCGACAAGCTGCGATGCGCCCTGCACCTGCACTACGTCGAGGGCTACGGCATCGCCGAGGTCGCGGGCATCCTGGGATGCACGGAGGCGGCAGCCCGCACGCGCCTGCATCGCGGACGCAAGAAGCTGGCCGCCGAGATCGCGCGGCTTGAAGCGGCAGGGCCTGCACCCGCCCCTGCGCGCAGAACAGCCGCGGACCCGAACGACCCGACCTACCCCGCAACGCAGCAGACGGCACGCTAGAAAGGAGCCCCCGTCATGACACAGAATCTTATGAACGACTACGTCCGCACCATGAAACGCGTGGGCAGCGACGACGCCTCGCGCGGGCGCATCCGGCGCGCCATCGCCCACGAGCGCGCTCGCAGCGCATCCGTCCCCGCAGCCGCACCTGTGCGCGCCGCCGTGTCCGCACGAACCGCATCGGCATCCGGACGCACGCCACGTCGTGGTATGCGCATCGCCGCCATCGCCGCATGCGCGACGCTACTCGCGCTCGGCGGCGCCATCGCGCTCCCCCGCCTGATGAACCGCAGCTCCCCCGCGACCCCCGTGGCGGGCATGCAGGGATTCGTCCTTGCGGCGTACGCCGACGGCAGCGCAGTCGAAGGCAGCGAGAGCACCGTGGTCACCTCAACGGATATCATCATGAGCTCGGGCTCCTGGAGCCAGGGCGAAGACGGCAGCTACACGACAGCGTACACCATCGACCCCAGCGTCCTCGGAAACGACGTGGTCTCGGTCGAGTACCGCTCGACCAACGAGAGCGTGGTGCTCGAGGGCATGCGCGACCGCGGGAAGGTGCTGCCCGGCGAGAGCCCGGGAACCGAATACCTCTCGTCGATCACCGTGGGCGGGCCGAACGCGACGCTGCCGGACCTCCACCAGCTCGACCTGCGTGTCACCGTGGCAGCAACCGATGCGATCAAGGAAGCTGACGAGGCGTATAGGGAGCTCTCGTATGCTGGCACGTACGACGAGAACGTAAGCGACCACCACTCATTCGAGATCGAGCGCGCCTGCGCCGAGGAGCTCGCATCGGGAACGCTCGAAATTACCGCGACCTTCGCGGACGGAAGCGCGCAGACCCACGTCTACCGCATCGTTCCCGTCGAGGATTTCGATGAGCTCTGGTGGGAAGACCGGGCCGCCTGGCGAGCCTCGTTCGACGACGAGGCCATCGACTACGAGCCTGCGCAGCTCTTCGCCCTGCAGCAGGTCAGCTAGTCCCGATCAAGGGAAAGACACCGAATTGATGCCGTAAGACGGACCGCCTCTCAAAAAGGGGACAGGCACCGAATTGAGGTCCTCAGAGCAGCGCCGGCATCGCTTGAGGAGCTAAGACAACGGAACGGGCCCAGGCGGCAACCGCTTGGGCCCGTTCCATACGCGCGAAGACGCATCGTGCAGTACGGCGCAGCGTGGCGCGCCCACCTCAATTCGGTACCTGTCCCCTTTTTGAGGAAACGCAGCTAGGGACGGACCTGGCCGTTCCCGCGCACCACGTACTTGTAGGTGGTCAGCGCTTCGGCAGCGAACGGCCCGCGGGCATGCAGCTTCTGCGTGGAGATACCGATCTCGGCTCCCAGGCCGAACTCGCCGCCGTCGGTGAAGCGTGTGCTCGCGTTGGCGTAGACGGCTGCGGCGTCGACCTCGCGCAGAAAGCGCTCGCAGGCGGCCTCGTCCTCGGCGACGATAGCCTCCGAGTGGCCCGTCCCGTAGCGGTTTATGTGCTCGACGGCCTCGTCCAGACCGTCCACGCACTTGACGCTGATCTCGAGCGCAAGGTACTCCCGGCCCCAATCGTCATCCGTGGCGTCAACGAATCCGGTGATGAACGCCAGGTCGCGCACCGTCTCGTCGCCGTGCACGAGGACGCCCGCCGCATTGAGCTCCGACAGCATCTCGGGCAGGAAGTCCGCCGCCACCGAACGGTCGACGAGCAGCGACTCGCAAGCGTTGCACACGCCGACCCGCTGGGTCTTGGCATTCATGACGATGGCGCGCGCACGGGAGAAGTCAGCGCTCTCGTGCACGTACACGTGGCAGTTGCCGGTACCCGTCTCGATCACCGGCACGAGGCTCTCGCGCACGCAGCGCTGGATGAGCCCCGCTCCCCCGCGCGGGATCAGCACGTCCACCACGCCGCGCAGCGCCATGAGCGCGCCCGTCGCGGCGCGGTCGGTTGTCTCGATGACGGTCACGGCCTCTCGCGGGAAGCCGCAGGCCTCCACGGCGTCGGACAGCACGTGGGCGATCGCCACGCAAGATCGTTGCGCCAGCGAGCCTCCGCGCAGGATGCAGGCGTTGCCCGTGCGAATGCAGATGCCCGCGGCGTCGGCGGTGACGTTGGGGCGCGCCTCATAGACCATGGCGACGAGCCCGAGCGGGACGCTCACCTTCTGAAGCTCGAGCCCGCAGTCGATGGTGCGCTCCTCCAGGATCCGGCCGACGAGATCGGGCAGGTCGGCGAGCTTCTCCAGGCCGCATGCCATCGATTCGATGCGATCGGGCGTGAGCAAAAGACGGTCGAGCAGGCCCTCGTTCGTCCCCGCCGCACGCGCGGCGTCCATGTCCAGCACGTTGGCGGCCAGAATCTCATCGGCTCGCGCGCGAAGCGCCCCTGCCATAGCCCGTACCGCGGCACAGCGCGCGGCGTCATCGGCGAACCCCAGGGGCCGCGAAGCCTCCTTCGCGGCGAGCGCAAGGGTTTTCACATATGCTTGCACGTCTTCGGTCATGACGTGCCTCCAATCCTTCGAAGCGGCCCGGGTCGACCCGGGCATCAGGCGAACACGATCATGTTGTCGCGATGTATCGCGGGCTTGTGCGCGAGCTCGACCAGCAGACGGTTGCAGGCGATATCCTCCTGACGCATACCGCACGCGAGCTCGAGCGCGTCGGAGCCCGCTTCCGCGATACCGCGGGCGAGCACGGTCCCCGAGGGCCCGCGGACATCAAGCGTGTCCCCGGCGGAAAACGTCCCCTCGACGGCGACGATGCCCACGGGCAGCAGGGACGAGCCGTGCGAGACCAGGGCGTCCGCAGCCCCCTGGTCCACCGTCACGGTGCCGTGGGCGGAATCCCCGAGCGCGATCCATAGCTTGCGCGGCGCGATCTCGAGCCGGTCCGCAGGGGGGACGAACACCGTCCCCACGCGCTCCCCGCGCGCTAGACGGACGAGCGGACGCTCCTCCGCCCCGCTGCATATGACGCTGCGGATGCCGGCGGTCATAAGGATGCGGGAGCTTCTGATCTTGGTGATCATGCCGCCCGTTCCCACCGCCGTGGTCGAGTCGCCGGCAGACCCGATGATCCGAGCATCGATCTTCTCGACGACGGGAATAAGCTCGGCGGTAGGGTCAAGCGAGGGATTCGCGGTGTACAAGCCGTCGATATCCGAGAGGGTCACGCAGAGGTCGGCGGACACGAGGCAGCTCACGAGCGCCGCGAGCGTATCGTTGTCGCCGAATTTGATCTCGTCGACCGTCGTCGTATCGTTCTCGTTGACGATGGGGACGACGCCGAGCTCCACGAGGCGCGTCAGCGCGTCGCGCGCATGCAGGTATGAAGACCGGCGCGCGGTGTCGTGGCGCGTAAGCAGGACGAGGGAGGTGTTGAGCCCCGCTGCGCGGAACACCTCGTCGTACGCGGCGGACAGGATGCACTGGCCGACCGAGGCGCACGCCTGCAGGCTCGGCATATCGGCGGGGCGACGCGAGAAACCGAGATGCGGAGCGCCGCAGGCGATGGCGCCCGAGCTCACGACCACCAGGCTCCAGCCAAGGTCGCGCAGCTCCGAAGCCTGGGAGGCGAGCTGGGCGATGAAGTCGCGGCGCAGCACACGGTCGCGGCCGACCAGCGTGGAGGAACCGATCTTGACGACCATGGTCTTCGATGCGTTCATGGGCACGCTCCTTAGCGAGGCGGGGAACTGACGGGGAACGGCGGCACACCGGCCGCGCAGGCGGAAGAGGAGCTAGGCGCGCGCCTTCCTCCACGGCAGCACGGACGATGCGGCGGCCATACGCTCGCGAACGAGCTCGTCGCGCTCCCGGGCGAGACCCGCCTCCATGCCCACCATGTAGGACTGCGGGTACAGGAAGCGCTTATACGCCGGGTCGAGCGACGCCAGCGCCGCCGCGCACCGGGCGCGCGCGTCCTCTATGGACTCGCGCGGGGAGCAGGCGCGGCCGCCTCGAACCTGCGGCTGCAGCAGCTCGCGCGCGCACAGGCCCTCGATATCGGCGACGAGGGCGGGGTCGTCCACGGCGACGAGAGAGGGCGCCTCATCCGGCCGCGGCGGGCGCGCCTCGTCGTAGATCATGTCGCAAACGGGGCAGCCGGATGCGTCGATGTAGCGGCGAACCGCCTGAAGCCCCGGGATCGTGCGCTTATAGGGCTGCTCGGAGAGCTTGACTACGGGAGTCCAGGCGGCGCCCGCCGATTCGCGGCGCGCTGAAAGCTTGTACACGCACCCGAGCGCAGGCTGATCGTAGCAGGTGGCGAGCTTGGTGCCCACACCGAAGCTGTCGACGGGCGCCCCCTGGCCGAGCAGCGACTGTATCGTGTACTCATCCAGGTCGTTCGAGACCACGATGCGCACGTAGCCGAGCCCCTCCTCGTCGAAGCGGCTGCGCACGTAGGCCGAGAGCTTGGCGAGGTCACCCGAGTCGATCCGAACGCCCGCGAGGCGCTCCCCCGCCGCCTCCATCTCCTTCGCGACGACGATCGCGTTCTCCACGCCCTCGCGGACGTCGTAGGTGTCGATGAGCAGGACGCAGTTCTTGGGGCTGCTCTTGGCGAACGCGCGGAACGCCTCGAGCTCCGAAGGGAACGCCATGACCCAGCTGTGGGCATGGGTGCCGGAGACGGGGATGCCGTAGCGCCTGCCCGCCAGAACGTTCGAGGTCGAGGCGCATCCCGCCACATAGCTCGCGCGCGCCACGGCGACGCCGCCGTCGGGACCCTGCGCGCGGCGCAGGCCGAACTCGGCGACGGGCCTGCCTGCCGCCGCCGCGACGACGCGGGCGGTCTTGGTCGCGACCAGCGTCTGGAAGCCGACGATGTTCAGCAGCGCCGTCTCGAGCAGCTGGCACTCGAGCATCGAGCCCACCACGCGCACCATCGGCTCGCGCGGGAAGACGAGCTCGCCCTCGGGAACGGCGTCGACGTCGACGCGCGGCGAGAACCCGCGAAGATAGTCGAGGAACCCCGCGCAGAACAGGGCGCCGCCGCCCGGGGCGGAGATGCTCGAGAGATAGGCGATGTCCTCGTCGGTGAACCGCATGTTCTCGACGAGCTCGGGGAGCTCCGCAGTGCCGCACATCACGGCGTACGCGCTCCCGAAGGGACGGTCGCGGTAGAACGCCGTGAAGCACGCCTCGTCGTCGATCTTGCCGTTCTGCCACAGCCCTTGGGCCATGGTGAGCTCATACAAGTCGGTAAGCAGGGCTATGTCGGTCGGATGCGCGATATCGGTCAGTGCCATGGAAGCTCCTCGTGAGTAATGAAGGTGCGCGGCGGCGGTTTGCCCCGCACGGGCTCGCGTCGCTATCCGACCAAGCCGGCGTTGCTGAGCACGACCCACACCATGCCGCCCACGGCGCACAGAGCGCATACGGCGATCACGATCTTCTGGGCGGGGGCCATGCCGGGCACGTCGTCATCGGATTCCGGCGTCATCACCATGCGCTGACCGAAGGTGGGCTCGCCGACGGGCTCCTCCGCGCGGCGGGGACGGCGAGGGGCGGGCTTGGCGTCAGGCGCGGGAGCCGACTCGGCGCGCGCGGCGCGACGGAGCTCCTCGAGCTCGGCGCGCTCGCGGCGGGCGCGCTCGGCCTCCTCGCGGGCGGCCTTCTCCGCACGGAGCTGCTCGAGCTCGGCGCGCTCCTCGTCCGTGAGCGGCATCGCTTCCCTATCCTGCATGCGGCGGCCTCCGTCTCCCCGGCGCGACCCGGCGGGCACGCGCACGTATCCAATCATGGGTGTAAGTATACCGCGCAACGGGTGCGGCTCGAGACCGCAGGATAAATGAGCGCCATATCGGGCGCGCCGTGCTCGAGACCTTTCGCGGCGACGCGGAGCCAACGGGGGGTGCGCGCCGACGGCGCCCGGCCCGGACGCGTCGCTTAGGAGAGCCTAGCGGCGCGGCGGACGGCTCCTCAGCAGCTCGCTCGGCTCGACGCCCAGCGCCGCCGCGACCTTGCACAACGTATCGAGCTGGGCATTCGCCTCTCCGCGCTCCATCTTGTCGAGAATCGGCCTGCTGATTCCGGCGGTCATGCAGAAGTCGACCTTCGACATACCGTGTGCCCGGCGAAGCCGGCGCACATTCGTTCCCAAGATATGTCGGAGATTCTCGTTCATGCTGCCGAGTCTGAAGTGGCCGGAGCTTCGGGACGTAACTCGCAGTTTACATTTTCATCCAATCGCATGGCATCTACATGGGTTCGCGAGGAGCATCCCTCCGCAACAGCAACCACGCCTCCGTGCCCAGACCGGACGCGACGCGCTCGAGAGTGTCCAGGCGAACGTTCGCGTCCCCTTGCTCGAGCTTTCGGATGGTGGTGCCGCAGAGCCCCACCATCAGTCCGAAACGATATGTCGAAAGGCCCATGACCTCCCGCCCCTCGCGCACGCGGCGCGCCAGGGTCTTGCTCACAACAGTATCCATAGCGAGCATAATGGGTCATTATTTCACCAAGGACAGAAGTTACGCTTTACATCGGACCGACGGAAAGCTCACACGATGGGAACTAGGCTCCGCGCTTCTCGGTGGGTCCGTCAGCCGCCTTTAGCACGCCGGTCGTATCGAATGCGGGGGTGAAGCTTTCGTCGACCGCGCCGCCCTCCTGCCAAAACATGGTGGTGAAGCCCAGGTCGTCCGCATGGTCGAGCACGCGCTCGTATTCCTCGCTCGTGACGGGACGCGACAGCTCCCCTCCCTCGCTCAGCATCCGCTCGTTCGGCGTGTACTGGTTCATGACGGAGATGGGAACATCGCCCACGGCGTCCCACACCGTGTCGAGCACGCGGCAAGAGTCCTCGGCATGCCCGGGCAGCACCAGATGGCGCACGATGACGCCGCGAAGCATCATGCCCTTCGAATCGCAGCGCGCGCCCCCGCGGCGCTCGACCGCTTCGACCATCTCGACCAAGGCGCGCCGGGCGACACCCGGATAGTCGGCGACATGGGAGCAGGACCGCGCAAGCTCCGCATCGGCGTACTTGAAGTCCGTCAGCCAGATATCGACCGTCTGCTCGAGCGCGCGCACGGCGGCGACCCGCTCGTATCCGCTGGTGTTGTACACGATCGGGATGGTGAGCCCCTGGGCACGGGCGCAGGCCACCGCATCGGGCAGGAGGTGCGCGAACTGCGTCGCGGTGACCAGGTTGATGTTATGGGCCCCCTGCTCCTGGAGCTCCAGCATGATCTGCACCAAGCGCCCGGGCTCGACCTCGACACCGAAGTTGCCGGTCGAGATCTCGTGGTTCTGGCAGTACACGCATTTCAGCGGACAGCCCGAGAAAAACACGGTGCCCGATCCCCGCTCGCCGGATATCGGCGGCTCCTCCCACATGTGCAGCGCCGCACGCGCGATGCGCAGAGAACCGGCCGCGCCGCAGACCCCCGCGAATCCCCCCGCGCGATCGGCTCCGCACCTACGCGGGCACAGGGCGCACGCATCGAGAGTTCCGGCAAAAAGACTGCTATTCATGTTTCTACCTGCGAGAGAATCACACTGTTCGCCCGAACTGGACACGGGCACGTACATCGCTCATCTTCCTTCACCATTTTTCGTAAGTCAAGACTGGTATTGGAAAAGGCCTGCCCTATGATGAAGTTGTTCCGCCCCACGCGGAGCAACTGGGTGAACCGTCGCGTTTATTTAGGGAGCCCACACAGTCGTTGCCGGTACAGGTATCCTTCGTTGTTAAGGACGCTGGAGGGCGCGATGAGGGCGCC
Organism: Collinsella phocaeensis; assembly: GCF_900119895.1. Lineage (GTDB taxonomy): Bacteria > Actinomycetota > Coriobacteriia > Coriobacteriales > Coriobacteriaceae > Collinsella > Collinsella phocaeensis. Next base: position 1,421,795 of record NZ_FQLR01000004.1, read on the forward strand.
CACCTTGAAGAGGTGGGTTCATTATCGTGAAGTGTGGGGCGGTCCTCTTCCGACGATTTTTTTCGTTGACAGTGACACGATTGCTGCTATCATAACTTTTCGTCTTGGGGACGTAGCTCAGCTGGGAGAGCGCTGCCGTCGCATGGCAGAGGCCGAGGGTTCGATTCCCTTCGTCTCCACCAATGACTTGTGAAGGCTCCGACTTCGGTTGGAGCCTTTTTAATATGAGTTGAACATTGTCAAGTGGCAAAAAGGCCCTGCCCTCCGCGGAGCTACCGCGGAGGGCAGGGTCCATCTATCTTCACCCGGTGGCCGCGCCGCTTGAGGGCGTGTCTGCTCGACGCACGTTCGGCACTCTAATATCCGCGGGTCGGAACCGCATCTCGTTGCTACGGCTGGGGGCCTCCGCTCGGTCGCAGTCTCGTGGCGGGCGTGGCGGTCTCCCGCCGCCCAGAAAAAGGACTGGAACGGCCTCCCAACGGCCTCGAGCGCGGCGAGCCCCCGGGGTCGGACTCCTATGGGGCCGCGGGCGCTACCGGGCCATGAGCGCTATCGCCCAGACCCAGCAGGCCATCTCGCGGGCCGTCGCGCAGTTCGCCACGCACGGCCTCTTCCCCGCCTGGGACATGGCGTCCCGCCTGTCCTGCAGGCGGCGGTTGCACTTCGCGGCGTGCCTCGACACGGCCGGCGCGACCCCGTGGCCCGGCCTCGGCTTCTTGGGGTGCCTCGTCGACATCGGGACGTGCCAGGACGCCTCGACCAGCGCGCGCCGGACGTGGCCGTTACCGGCGCGGGTGATCCCGCCGCGCGACTCCGTCTCGCCGCTCGAGCGCTCCGAGGGGGCCAGGCCGCACCACGAGGCGAACGACGGCGCGGTCGGGAACCTCGAGAAGTCGCCGGCCTCGGCGGCGAGCAGGAAGGCACTCGCGACGTCGATGCCCTTCACCAGGCAGAGCGCGTCGACGACAGGCGCCCACTCGGGGCGCGCGGCGGCCTCCTCCACCTTGCGCTCGAGCTCCCTCTTGGCCTCGGCGCAGCGCTCCACGGCGTCCATGTAGTGCTCGTAGGCGGCCGCGTCGTCGGCCTCGCCGAACTCGATCGACCTCGCCCACCTCCAGTACGCCTCGGTCCAGTTCGACCTGCGGCGCCCGGCCGGCGTCGTCTCGTCGAACACCAGGCCGTGCCTGAGCAGGAACTTGGACATGCGCTGCCTGGCGCGCTGCAGGTCGTCGCGGGCGTCCTCGAGCGCGCGGGAGAGGTCCCGGGCGGCCTCGGTGCGGTCATCGGGCACCCACACCTCGACGACGTTGCGGCAGGCGAGGAGCCTGGCCAGCCACTCGGCGTCGCGCCGGTCGTTCTTGCGGCCCCGGTCGGCCGCGGGCCGGTGCATCTTGGAGACGGCGCCCACGGCGCAGTCGACGCCGAGGGCGCGCAGGGCGCGGCACAGGTGGAAGCCGGTCGGGCCGCTCTCGTACACCGCCTTGGGCGACTCGAACCCCAGGACCCACTCGGCGACCGACGCCGGGTCGTAGCCGAACCTGGCCCGGACCACCTCGCCGGTCATGGGGTCGAAGGCGCATGCGGAGATGCTCCTCGCGTGGACGTCGAGACCGATGGCTGTGACATAATTGGACATGGCGGGCCCCTCTCCGTCGCATGTGGCGCGCGGCCACGGTTGGCGTTACGACCATTGTCGCCCGACCCACGATAGAGCTACAAGGGGAGGGGCTCCCAATGTTCAACTCATATCGTCTCATGCGCCCTCCCGGGGAATCGAACCCGGAAGGGCGCGGAGCCGCAAGGACGGCGAAGTCGTTTTTCCGGCGGAGCGACATCTTGTCAGATAATCATGATGTTCCGACGCGCTCCGTCGGAAAACCAAGGCAGCACGGGACCTTTTGTCAGCAAATCACGATTTCTCGACAGGACTGCATCCCCGCTTGGCGAATCATGATTTCCTGACAGGACCGACCTTCCAGCATTGCCCGTGCCACGCCAAGCGGGCACGCTCCCGATGGCGTCCCCGGCGGCACGCTGGGCAGCGCGCCGCAGCGTGCAAATCCTGTGCCGTCCCAACCCCTGTGCTACCATATCCCCTCGTAAGAGATACAGACAAGCGTCGAGGAGCGACCTGTGGCAAACAGCCCCACCTGCGCGACGGCGTCCCACGCCCGCAGCGAATACCAGAAGAACCTCTTCATCCTGAAACAGCTCGTCACCAAAGACTTCAAGCTCAAATACCGCCGCAGCGTGCTGGGCGTCGCATGGTCGGTCCTGAACCCCTTGCTGATGATGGTCGTCATGAGCATCGTGTTCTCCTTCCTGTTCAGCGCCAACATCGAGAACTACCCGCTCTACCTTATCTTGGGCAACATCACGTTCGCCCTCATGACCGACTCCACGAACGCGGCGCTCGTCTCCTTCATCGAGGCTGCCCCGCTGCTCAAGAAGGTAAAAGTCGCGCGTTTCGTCTTCCCGCTGCAGAAGGTCCTGTTCGCGCTCGTCAACTTCTCCTTCTCCCTGGTCGCCGTCGCGATCGTCATGCTGTGGTTCCGCGTCGTGCCCACCTGGCACCTCGTGTGGCTGCCTGTATGCCTCGCGCTGCTCGTCGTGTTCTGCGTCGGCATCGGCCTCATCATCGGCTCGCTCGCCGTCTTCTTCCGCGACGTCATCCATCTGTGGGGCGTCATCCTCACGGCGTGGACCTATCTCACGCCCATCTTCTGGGACTTCCAGATGCTGCTGGACCGCGGCGCCCCCGCATGGGTCATCGGCATCGTCAAGGTGAACCCCATGTACAACTTCGTCACGTTCATGCGCGACATCTTCCTGTGGAACCAGAGCCCTGCGGCATCGACCCTCCTCATGTGCGCGGGCTGGGCGGCGGTCACGCTCCTGATCGGCATCGCCGTCTTCCGGAAGACCCAGCACAAGTTCATCCTCTACGTCTAAGGAATCCTCATGGCATCGACCACCGCCCCCGAGTACGCCGTCGAGGTCAACGACGTCTCGATGGTCTTCAACATGGCCTCCGAGCAACTCAACTCCCTCAAGGAGTACTTCATCAAGCTGATGCGCCACGAGCTGTTCTTCAGCGAGTTCCGCGCACTCAAGCACATCTCCTTCAAGGTCCGCCCCGGTGAGGTCGTGGGGCTTGTGGGCACCAACGGCTCCGGCAAGTCGACGATGCTCAAGATCATCGCCGGCGTCCTCGAGGCGAGCGAGGGGACCTGCATCGTCCGCGGCAACATCGCGCCGCTCATCGAGCTCGGCGCCGGCTTCGACCTCGAGCTGACCGCTCGCGAGAACATCTACCTCAACGGCGCGCTCCTGGGCTATACGAAGGATTTCATCGACGGCCATCTCGACGAGATCGTCGAGTTCGCCGAACTGCGCGACTTCATGGACATGCCGCTCAAGAACTACTCCAGCGGCATGGTCGCGCGCATCGCCTTCGCCATCGCAACGATCACCGAGCCCGACATCCTCATCGTCGATGAGACGCTCTCCGTCGGCGACGTGTTCTTCCAGGAGAAGTGCGAGCGCCGCATCCGACACTTCATCGAATCCGGCAACGTCACCGTGCTCTTCGTCTCGCACTCGCTCGAGCAGGTCGAGCGCATCTGCCAGCGCGCCGTGTGGATCGAGCGCGGCGACCTGCGCATGGACGGCCCCGTGCACGAGGTCTGCGAGGCCTATCGCAACCAGTTCGCCTAATCGGTCGCCCCCTCGCTTCACAAGGGACTCCTCATGGGCCCGGGCGCACCGCGAGCGCCCGGGCCCTTCCGTACACCGAAAGTAACGACCTCCTCCACAGGTCCTCGACAACCATGGACCATACTGGTCTGCGTGAACAGATATCACATGGCGTCGCCGCCCGCCGGCGCCGGCAAGGAGGACCACCCATGGTTGCCCAAGAACGGACCGAGCAGACTCTGAAGTACCTCACGCTGCTCTCGCATCAGTTCCCCAATCAGCAAGCGGTCTTCACGGAGATCATCAACCTCCAGGCCATCCTCAACCTACCCAAGGGCACCGAGCACTTCATGAGCGACCTGCACGGCGAGTACGAGGCGTTCATGCACATCCTCAACAACTGCTCCGGCGTGGTCCGCGAGCATGTCGACGAGATCTTCGGCGACGAGCTGACCTCCGAGCAGAAGGGCGAGCTCTGCACGCTCATCTACTACCCGAGCGAGAAGATCGCCCGCGTGCGCGCCGCGCGCCTCGACTCCCCTTCCTGGTACAAGGAGAACCTCGACAACCTGATCCAGATCGCCCGCGCGCTCTCGAGCCGCTACACGCGCTCCAAGGTCCGCAAGGCCATCCCGCATGACTACGCCTACATCATCGACGAGCTGCTGCACACGCATCCCGACGAGAACAACTACCGCGTGCGGTACCACGAGCGCATCATCGACTCCATCCTCGAGACCGCATCCGCCGACGACTTCATCCGCTCGCTCTCGGCTCTCATCAAGCGCCTCGCCGTCGATCACCTGCACCTCGTCGGAGACGTGTTCGACCGCGGCGGCGGCGCAGCGAAGATCATGGACAGCCTGATGGAGTACCACTCCCTCGACATCCAGTGGGGAAACCACGACATCCTGTGGATGGGTGCGGCCGCGGGCGAGCCCGCCTGCATCGTGAGCGTGCTCCGCAACAACCTGCGCTACGACAACTACGAGATCCTGGAGAACGACTACGGCATCTCGCTGCGCGAGCTCGTCGCGTTCGCCGACCGGACCTATCGGGAGGACGATGGGCGCTCCCCTCTCATCAAGGCCATCAACGTGCTGCTCTTCAAGCTCGAGGGGCAGATCATCGCGCGCCATCCGGAATTCGACATGGAAGACCGCCTGCTGCTGGACAAGATCGACGTCGACCGCGGAACCGTCTCCATCGCCGGCACCGAGCACGCCCTCAACACCCGGGACTTCCCCACCCTCGATCCCGCGCATCCGTACCGTCTGACCGAGGACGAGCAGCGCATCGTCGACAAGCTCGTCTACGAGTTCACCAGCGACGACCGCCTCAGCCGCCACGTGGAGTTCCTGTACAGCCACGGCTCGATCTACCTCGCGCGCAACGGCAACCTCCTGTTCCACGGCTGCGTCCCCATGAACGAGGACGGAACGTTCTCGAGCATGAACTGCATGGGCACCTGGCGCGCCGGCAAGGACTATCTGGACTTCTGCGACCGCATAGCCCGCAAGGCCTGGCGCGACCGCGACCAAGAGGCCCTCGACTGGATGTGGTACCTGTGGATCGGCTTCAAATCGCCCATCTCGGGCCGCGTCGTCAAGACCTTCGAGCGCTCCTATATCGATGACAGGTCCACCTGGGAGGAGCCCATGGACCCCTACTTCGAGCTGACGCACGACATCTACGCATGCGATGCGATCATGCGGGAATTCGGGCTCATGCCCGGCTACGGCCACATCATCAACGGGCACACGCCCGTCAAGACCAAGAAGGGCGAGCAGCCCATCCGGGCAGACGGCCGCCTGCTCGTCATCGACGGCGGATTCTGCCAGGCCTACCACCCCAAGACGGGCATCGCGGGCTATACGCTCATCTCGAGTTCTCGCGGCATGCGCCTGAAGGCGCACGAGGCGTTCAAGAGCGTCGAGGAGGCGCTCACCCGCAATGCCGACATCCAGAGCGAGACCAACCGCTTCGACGTCGCCACGCGGCGGCTCATGGTCTCCGACACCGATACGGGCGAAGTCATCCGGGGGCAGATCAACGATCTGCGGTTGCTGCTCGACGCCTACCGCAACGGCACGATCGCGGAGCGCCGCCTGCGATAGCCCTTACCGCTTGAACCGAGGCGCGCGATGCGGAATGCGCCCGATTGTGGGCGCATTCTGATGACTTGGCGGGATCTGGTACGGCACCTTACATTCTCTTTGCATATGGGATAGAGTGGTTGCGCTCGACGAGCCGAGTTGTCCATGGGAAACCGTACCGAGGAGGAGCACGTGCGCGCAGCGCTCAGCAGCACCGCGACGAAGCAGTTCGGCAGATTCGCCGTCGTGGGCCTGGTCTCCCTCGCCGTCGAATACTCCCTCCTGCTGTACATGGTCGAGGTCCAGAGCATCAACTACCTGGTCGCCACCACCATTTCGTTTTTCGCCTCCGTCGTGGTGAACTACCTCCTGTCCATGCGGTACGTGTTCGAGCGCCGCGAGGACATCAGCCGCAAGCGCGAGTTCACGATTTTCGCCGTCCTCTCCGCCATCGGCCTCGGACTCAACGACCTGTACATGTTCATCGGCGTCGGCGTGCTCAACATCGGCTACCAAGCGATGAAGCTCATCTCCACGTTCTTCGTGACGTGGTACAACTTCTTCTCCCGTCGTCGATTCCTGGACGCCGGCAAGGCATAGGACCGCCAAGCGGACCGGCTCGACCGGTCCGCTTATTTCAACTCGTGGAGGTCGCAACGGTCCGCTCGCGAGGCGAGCGCGGCGCGCGCCAGGCGGAATCCGGGCATCGCCGCGCTGTGCGACGGTCGCGCGTCGGCGAACCGCCGGAATTGCGGCGCGCACGGAAAGGCATGGCATGGCGTAACAGGGTCGAAATGTTCACTGCCGTCATCGCCTGATGTCTTTACTGTGCTATAGTGCACATCGACGCGGAAAGCACCGCGTCTTGACGATTGACCTCGCTCACGCAGAAAGGAGCCACCAAGATGATCTCGAACGTTTCCGTTTCCCTCAACAACTGGTGGTGGCGTGATGCGATTGCGGTCGGTCGACTGTAGGCTCCCTCACGCCTGTTTTCATCAGCATTCGTGAAGCCTCCGGTTTGACCGGGGGCTTTTTTGCTGTCTCGCAGCAGCGAACGCCCCCCCCCCGGCCCCGCATCGCATCGCGCCCGCATCCATCGAAAGGAAGCGCCATGGACACCCCGACCACCCAGCCCCGCACCGTCTCGACTTCTCAGCAGGAGGGCGGCCTCGACATCCGCTCCCTCGTCCTGCTCGCCATCCTGCTCGCCGCCGGGTTCATCCTCAACTTCACCGTCGGCCGCGCGATCTCGAGCGTCTCCGGCGGCCTCATCAGCCCCGAGTTCATCATCTCCGCCTTCTGCCTCACCATCCTCATCGTCCGCCCGAGTGCGGCCCAGGCCCTCGCCATCGGCCTCATCTCGGCCGCCGTCATCCAGGTGACCACCACCTCCCCGTTCATCGACTTCGCCGCCGAAGGCGTCGCGGCCGTCGTCATGGCGCTCATCGTCAAGGCGGGCATGCGCGTCGGCGGCGAGAAGCTCGTCCCGCTCGTGGGGACCTTCGTCACGACCGTCCTGTCCGGTCTCGTCTTCATGGTGATCAAGATGGCCCTCATCGGCGCGGTCATGGAGCTCGCCGCCGCCATGGTGCCCGTCATCGTGGCGACCGCCGTGTTCAACGCCATCCTCGTCCAAGCGCTCTACATCCCGCTGCGCCGCGTCCTCAAGGCTTAAAGGGGCCAGGCGAAGGCCCCTTTAAGCCTCACCCATCAACCGCCATCTCGAACCCTGACATGAGCCAGGAGCCATCCATGGACATCGATCCCAGCACCCAGGCGCGCACCGTCGCCTCCCCCATCCGCCGCGAAGCCGCCATCGGCTCGCTCGTCCTGCTCGCCGTCCTGCTCGCCGCCGGCTTCATCCTCAACCTGACCGTCGGCAACGCGCTCGCCGCCACCGGCATCAAGCCGCAGTTCATCATCTCGGCCTACACGCTCGCCATCCTGCTCACGAGTGCCGACGTGAGCCAGGCGGCCGTCTTCGGCCTCATCTCCGCCGCCGTGATCCAGTTCTCCACGTCCATCCCCGGGCTCAACTTCGCCACGGAACTCGCAGGGGCGACGTGCGCCGCCCTGATCGGACGGGCGGGCCTGCGCATCGCCGGGCGCGACGTGACGCCCCTGGCGGCGGGCGGCCTCGCCACGCTCGTCTCCGGCACTCTCTTCGCCGTCGCCGGAACCCTGCTCATGGGCGCCGCGCTCCCCACCGTGCTGGTGAAGGTCCCGCTCGTGCTGGGAACCGCCGTCTTCAACGCGCTGGTCGTCCAGTGCCTCAGCGCCCCGCTGCGCGCCGCGCTCAACCGATAGCCCCGCCCCGCGCCCCGACCGCACGATGCGGCCGGGGCGGCTCCGTCCATCAGGAAGGCCTCCATGGAACCGATCATCAGCATCGAACACGTTACGTTCCGCTATGCGGACGCCACCGACCCCGCGCTCGTCGACATCGACCTCTCCATATCCGAGGGAAGCGTCGTCGGCGTCGTCGCGGCGGCGGGCGCCGGCAAGTCGACCCTCGCGGCGCTGCTCTCGGGAGCCGCGCCGCACCACTATGCCGGCGAGTTCTTCGGCGCCGTCCGCATCGCGGGCGCAGACACCTGCGACGTCTCGCTGACCGACATCTCGCGCACGGTCGCAAGCGTCAGCCAGGACATCGATGCCCAGATGGTCGCATCCGTCGTCGAGGACGAGATCCTGTTCGGCCTCGAGAACTTCGGCGTGCCACACGATGAGATCGAGGGCAGGCTCGTCAGCGCGCTCGAGAACGTGGGCATCGCCGATCTCCGCGACCGTGAGATCGCGACGCTCTCGGGCGGCCAGAAGCAGAAAGTCGCCATCGCCGCCGCCCTCGCCCTTCGGCCCCGCGTGCTCGTGCTCGACGAACCCACCGCCGCGCTCGACCCCGTCAGCTCCCGTTCGGTTTTCGAGACCCTGCGGCGCGTCAACCGCGATCACGGCGTCACCGTCATCGTGATCGAGCAGGCAGTCGCCCTGCTGTCCGCCTATTGCGACCGCGTCGTCGTGCTCGATCACGGACGCGTCGCCCTCGACGGCGGCCCGCGCGAGGTCTTCGCGCAAGGCACGCGGCTGCGCCGGATCGGTGTCGACAGCCCACGGTGCGCGCGCATCTCCAACAGTCTCGCTGCGGAAGGAATCCTCGAGGATCCCCTTCCGGCCCTCGACGTGGCATCGGCGCTCGCGCAGATCGATCGGATCCTGCGCGCCCACGGGGTCGAGCCCGAGCCCCGCGCGACGGGCGCGGCGCGACCCCGCGTCCGCACCGCGGCGGGAGCAGGCGAGCCGGGCCCCGCTCCGCGCCCCGCGGTCCTGGAGCTGTCCGGCGTGGATTTCCGCTATCCTGCGGGCGGAGCCGGGGTGAGCGACCTCGCGCTCACAGTGCGCGCCGGCGAGATCATGGGCGTCGTTGGCCAGAACGGAGCGGGCAAGACCACCCTCACCAAGCTCGTCAACGGCCTGCTCAAACCCTCGCGCGGCAGCGTCGTCGCGGCCGGCATGGATACCGTCTCCGTCCCCGTCTCGAAACTCGCGACCCGCGTCGCCACGCTCTTCCAGAACCCGGACCGGCAGCTCTGCCAAAACACCGTCCTCGACGAAGTCGCCTTCGGGCTCATGCTGCACGGCACGCCGCGCGACGAGGCCCTGGAGCGCGCCCGGGCGGTCATCGACCGTTTCGGCCTTCCGGCTGCGGAAGCCCCCTTCTCGCTGTCGCGCGGCCAGCGCCAGCTGGTCGCCCTCGCGAGCACGGTCGTCCTCGACCCGGCCCTGGTGATCCTCGACGAGCCCACGAGCGGACTCGACTACCGTGAATGCATGACCGTCATGGGGACCGTTCGCGAGATGGCGGAGCGCGGCTGCGGCGTGCTCATGGTCTGCCACGACATGGAGGTCGTCTCGGATTTCGCCGACCGGATCGCGGTCATGGCAGACGGCCGCATGCTCGCTTGCGGCCCCTCGCACGAGATCTTCTCCGACGCCGACCTCATGGCGCGCGCCTCGATTGCGCCCCCGAACGTGATCGACCTGGCCGCACGGCTTGCCGCCGAGGGCTATACCGCCTTCGCCGGCATCGAAGAGGTGTCGGGGATCGTCGACACCGTGAAGGAGCTGATCTTCCATGACTAACGTCATCGACTACCTTCCGGGCGAAACCGTCCTGCACCGCCTGAACCCGGTCGCCAAGCTCGCGCTCGCCGCATGCATCATCCTTGCGACCTTTCTGGCCCAAAGCTTCCCCGCGCTCGTGGGGCTGCTCGCGCTCACGCTCTGCATGGGCGCCTACGCAGGATCCCTCGAACGTCTTCTCGCGCTGCTCAAAGTGCTCGTTCCGCTCGGCGTCCTCATGCTCGTCCTGCAGACGCTCTTCGTGCGCACGGGGACCCCGCTCGCGCTCGGCATCACCGACGAGGGGCTCGCGTCCGGAGCGCGCACGGCGCTGCGGCTGCTCGGCGTGGCGCTTCCGCTCATCCTCATGCTCACGGTCACGAAGCTCAACGACCTCGCCAACGCATGCGTCGAGGTGCTCCACGTGCCCTACCGCTACGCCTTCACCTTCACCACCGCGCTGCGCTTCGTCCCGGTCTTCTCCCAGGAGATGAACGCGATCATGGAGGCGCAGACCGCGCGCGGGGTGGAGTACGACACCCGAAACCCCATCAAGAAGCTGCGCCTCATGCTGCCGCTCTGCGTGCCCCTGCTTATCTCGAGCGTCGGCAAGACCGACGCCTGCGCGCTCGCGGCCGAGCAGCGCGGCTTCTACCTCAGGACGCGTGCGAGCAGCTACAAGCGCTACCCCCTGCGCGCCCTCGATGCCGGGGCGCTGGCGCTTGGCGTCGCGCTCGTTGCGGCCGCAGCGCTCCTGTAGCAGCCCGCACCCCCGCGCCGCATCCGCGCAAACGGATGCGGCGGCGCGGCCGCAGGGCCACCAAGCCGCGCGACGTGCCGAGCGGCCGGTCTTTCGCTACTATTGAAACCCCTAAGCGAACGAACCGTCCGGAGGGACCATGAACGAATCCATCGATCGCGCCGAGTCGATTCCGGCGTTTCTCGTCGAAGCCGTCGAGGAGGCCTACGGAACCGATGACGCGCGGCGTGCGCTCGAAGGCATGCGCGACGCGGCCGAGCGGCCCGTCACGCTGCGCGCGAACACCCTGAAGGCGACTGCCGACGAGGTCGCACGCGCCCTGGATCGGGCATCCATCGCCTATGAGCGGTGCCCATGGTATGAAGAGGCGTTCGTTCTCGACGCCGTGCGTGAACGGGCCGTCTGGGACCTCGATATCTATCGGGACGGCAAGGTCTACCTCCAAAGCCTGTCCTCCATGCTGCCCCCGCTCGCGCTCGGACCCCGGCCCGGCGCCGACATCCTCGACATGTGCGCGGCGCCCGGCGGCAAGACGAGCCAGATAGCGGCCATGCTGGGCGGGGCAGCGCGCCTCACCGCCTGCGAGATGAATGGCCCGCGCGCCGAGAAGCTGACCTACAACCTGGCCAAACTGGATGCAAGGAACGTGCAGGTCATGCACTGCGACGCACGCAAGCTGGACACATTTTTCTCGTTCGACCAGATCCTGCTCGACGCGCCCTGCACGGGCAGCGGCACCATAAGGGCGGGAGATGCCCGCGCGGCGCGCCATATGGACGCAAGGAGCCTCGAGCGCAGCACCCGCGCGCAACGCGCCCTGCTCGACCGCGCCCTGCGCGTACTCAAGCCCGGCGGAGAGCTGCTCTACTCCACATGCTCGATCCTTCCCGCCGAAAACGAGGAGCAGGTCGCGACCGCGCTGGCGCGGCATCGCGACTGCGAGATCGTCCCCATCGCGCTCGAGGGGGACTGGGAGACGCTCCCCTGCGGCGTCGAGGGAGCGCTCGTCGTCTGCCCGTCCCGTGAGTTTGAGGGCTTCTTCATGGCGAAGATGCGAAAGGACGCCAAGCCGGGGAACAGGGCGCGCCGGTCCTAGGCGCGACGGCGTCCTCCCGGGGCGCCCGCGGAACCGCCGCGCAGGGCGTCGAGCTCGCGCCGGCGCTCCCGTCGGCCCTTCACGGCGGCGACGATGCCGTAGAGCGCCGCCGCCACGCAGATCGCACCCAGGCAGAGAAGCACCGGCGTTGCTATTTCCATGATGCCCATACCGCTCACCGTCCTCATCGTTCACGCGCGGGCGCGAACGGGTATCGTAGTTGCTTCCGAAGAAGCCTAGCAGATTGACCGGACGCGCCGCACGCGGCGCACCACGCCGCAAAACCCACGCATCCTTCCGCACGCCAGTGGCCGCGCCGCGTGAAGCCGACGCGGGCCGAGGCGTTGCGGCCATCTACGACTCTGTGTACTGAGGAGGTCACCATGAGCGATGAGATCGAAACGACGTCGGGCGCCGATGCGCCGCAGAAGGCTCCCGCAAGCCCTGCCGCAACCGAAACCGGCGGCACGGTATCCGATGTGTGGGAGATTCCCTGCACCTCGGCGCCCGAGGCATGCGGGGAGGCGGACGCCGAGGCCTGCGCCGGCGAGCCCGGCCACGCCCCCGTCACCGTGCCCGCCGAGGTCCCGGAGGACATCATGGCGACCATAGACTTCTCCGAGGTCGACCTCGACCCCGCCCTCACCAGCGCCCCGCACGCCGTCACCCCCATGGGGGTCCTGCCCATGGAGCCCTCCCCCATCGAGGGACATCTGCGCAAGGCCGCCATCCGCGTCCCCTACGAGATCGAGGAGGTCGGGGGCTTCACGCTCTTCGGCCGTCGCATCCAGTCCATGATCTACTCCACCGACGTGGCCGTCATCCGCAACTCGAACGCCGACGCCGTGTTCGCGGTCTACCCGTTCACCGCCCAGCCCGCGATCACGCAGGCCCTGCTCACCGCCGCCGAGTGCCCCGTCTTCGTGGGCGTGGGCGGAGGCACCACCACCGGCAAGCGCTCGGTGCAGCTCGCCGCGGTATCTGAGATGCAGGGCGCGGCGGGCGTCATCGTCAACTCCCCCGCATCGCCCGAGATGGTCGAGCAGATCGTCGCCATGGTCGACATCCCCGTGATCGCGACGGTCGTGCGCTGCGACGCCACCGCCCACGCGAAGGTGCGGGCGGGTGCGAAGATCCTGAACGTCGCCGCCGGCAAGGACACGCCGGAGGTGCTGCGCCAGCTGCGCGAGCACTATCCCAACATCCCGCTCATCGCCCCGGGCGGCAAGACCCCGGAATCCATCCGCGAGACCATCGCTGCCGGCGCCAACGCCATCATCTGGACGCCGCCCTCGGCGCAGATGCTCCAAGCCGACATGATGCTTCGCTACCGCAAGCAGGCAGACGCAGGCGAGGCGCCCGTCGTCTCGATCGACCCGGTTTCGGCAGGCGAGGTCAACCCGCTCGATAACGTCCGCCCCGACGTCGCCTTCCCCGACGAGGTCATCGAACGGGTCGCGGCGACCGCGGAGCGCGCCCAGAAGCGCCGCCGCCTGCTCTTCGCGCGCGGACGCAAACGCTAGCGCACTCGGAGGCCGGCCTTGCGCGACCTCGACGCATCCCCGCGCTCATCGCAGAGGGGCCTCAGGCGCCGCCGTCGCGTCCGACGCCGATCTCTCACCCCCGAAGTGAGTGGCAGGCATCGGGAATATCGCACGAGGTGCCTCCTCAACGGTACTGAATGCAGCATCTTCCCAGATGGGCGCTCCATCGCAGTGGAGCGCCCATCCGCGTCTCAGGAACCATCCACTCACTTCAAGGGGTAGAGCCCGAGATGCGCTTGCGAACGTGTCGACCAGGGGGCCGAAAAGGCACGTCGAGGTCGACGCCAGGCAGAGTCTGAAACGTGATGAGACGAAGGGCCCTCAGGCGTCCGCGCCCGGGTCCCCGGCGCCACCGAAGGCGGACGCATCGATATGGATGTCGAGCTCGGGCACATGGGCCAGGTCGGCGAGCGAGACACCGTCGACGTACGCATCGATGGCGGCCTCGAGCCCCGTCCAGAACTTGACCGTGGAGCAGAGGTCCGCACGACCGCACGAGCCCTCGAGCCCGTCGCAGGCGACGGCGGCCGTGGAGCCCTCCGCCGCTCGCAGGATCTCGCCCGCGCTGATATCGCCCGCCGGGCGGGCGAGCATGTAGCCGCCACCCTTGCCGCGCACGCTGCGCAGCAGGCCCGCGGCCATGAGCGGGCGGACGAGCTGCTCGAGATATTTGAGCGAGATGCTCTCGCGCTCGGCGACCTCGCGCAGGGCGATCTTGCCCTCATCGTCGCCGAACGCGGCGATGAAAATCATGAGGCGCAGCGCGTAGCGCCCCTTAGAGGAAATGAGCACGTCTGCCTCCCTCGATTCATGTCGGCGCCCCACGCGGCCCATGCCGTCGCTTAATCTTAGTGGAGCACTCGGGTTAAAGCTTGACTCATGCGCGGTTCATCTTATCCTTAATCCGAGAGAATTCCTAGAGATTAGCCGCCTCGGCTCTGATCGAACCATTCGAGAGGGGACCTCGATGTCAACGAACCCGCTGCTCAGCATCAACAACCTTACAGCATCCGTCGACGAGAAGACCATTCTGCACGGCATTGACCTCAATGTCGCGCCCGGCGAGACCCATGTCCTCATGGGCCCCAACGGCGCCGGCAAGTCCACCATGGGCCATGTCATCATGGGCGACCCGGTCTACACCGTGAACGAGGGCTCCATAACCTTCGACGGCGCCGATATCACCGAGCTCACGCCCGACAAGCGCTCCCGCGCCGGCCTCTTCCTCTCCTTCCAGGCGCCCGTGGAGATCCCCGGCGTGCCGCTGTCCAGCTTCCTGCGCGCGCAGATCGCCGGGCGCCCCGGCCTCGAGATGCGCGGCAAGGAGTTCCGTCGCCGCGTGAAGGAGCTCGCCGCCGAGCTCAGCATGGACACCGCCTATCTCAACCGCGAGCTGGGTGTCGGCTTCTCCGGCGGAGAGAAGAAGAAGGTCGAGATGCTGCAGCTGCTGCTGCTCCAACCCAAGCTCGCCGTCCTCGACGAGACCGACTCGGGACTCGACGTCGATGCGCTCGGCGTGGTGTCGCGCGGCATGGACGCCTACCGCAAGGCCACCGACGGCTCGCTGATCATCATCACCCACAACACGCGCATCCTCGAGCACCTCGAGGTCGACCGCGTCCACGTCATGGTCGACGGACGCATCGTCCGCGAAGACGACGCGTCCCTCATCCCCTGGATCGACGCGAACGGCTTCGACTCCTTCGAGCGCGAGGCCGCCGCGGCCGCCGCGGGCGAGACCCGCTAGGAGGTCCATCCATGGCAAAGAACCGCACCGAGGTCGCGGACATCGACCGCAGCCTCTACGATTTCTCCTACGGGGAGGAAGGCTTCGAGCGCCTGGACGCCGGCCTCACCCCCGACATCGTGACCGAGATATCGCAGCGCAAGAACGAGCCGCGGTGGATGCTCGACCTGCGCCTCAAGTCCCTCGAGATCTACCATCGCATGCCCAACCCCACCTGGGGCCCCGGCATCGAAGGCCTCGACATGGACAACATCGTCACGTACGTGAAGCCCAACACCGAGCAGAAGAACGACTGGGACTCCGTGCCCGACGACATCAAGGACACCTTCGAGCGCCTGGGCATCCCCGAGGCCGAGCGCAGCTACCTGGCCGGCGTGGGCGCGCAGTACGACTCCGAGCTCGTGTACCACAACATGCAGGACACCGCCGCCAAGATGGGCATCGTCTACTCCGGCATCGAGGAGGCGCTGCACGAGCCCAAGTGGGAGGCGATCATCCGCGAGAAGTTCATGACGCTCATCCCGCCCACCGACCACAAGTTCGCCGCGCTGCACGGCGCCGTGTGGTCCGGCGGCTCCTTCGTCTACGTGCCGAAGGGCGTCAAGCTCGACTTCCCGCTGCAGAGCTACTTCCGCCTGAACGCCAAGGGCGCCGGCCAGTTCGAGCACACGCTCATCGTGGTCGAGGACGATGCCGACCTGCACTTCATCGAGGGCTGCTCCGCGCCCAAGTACAACGTCGCCAACCTGCACGCCGGCGCCGTCGAGCTCTTCGTGGGCAAACGCGCCCACTTGCGCTACTCGACCATCGAGAACTGGTCGAAGAACATGTACAACCTCAACACCAAGCGCGCGCGATGCGAGGAGGAGGGCGAGATCGAGTGGATCTCGGGCTCCTTCGGCAGCCACGTGGGCTACCTCTACCCCATGAGCGTGCTCGCCGGCCGCAAGAGCCGCTCGAACTTCACCGGCATCACCTTCGCCGGCACCGGCCAGAACCTGGACACGGGCTGCAAGGTCGTGCTCGGCGCTCCGGACACCACCGCCACGGTCGAGACCAAGTCGATCTCCAAGGGCGGCGGCATCTCCACGTTCCGCAGTTCCATCGTGGCCACGCCGGCCGCTGAGGGCGCCGCAGCGAGCGTGTCCTGCCAATCGCTCATGCTCGACGACATCTCGCGCTCCGACACCATCCCGGCGATGGACATCCGAGCCAAGAACGTCGACATCGGCCACGAGGCCACGATCGGCCGCATCGGCGACGACAAGATCTTCTACCTCATGAGCCGCGGCATCTCCGAGGAGGAGGCCCGCACCATGATCGTCAACGGATTTGCGAACCCCGTCTCCAAGGAGCTTCCCCTCGAGTACGCGGTCGAGATGAACAACCTGATCAAGCTCGAGATGGAAGGGGCGATCGGATAATGGCCCCGCTACTGCAAAATGCTACGGCCTTTCACAGTGCCCCAGATTGGCGCAAAAGAGGAGCCCGCACGCCTCGCGTGCGGCGGGCGACGATTGAGCGCCAAGGTGGGGTGCTGTGGGTGGCCGATGGGATGAGGTCGATAAAATGAAGATGCCAGGTATGACCATCAAGCACGCATCCGCGATGCCCGCGCCCACCTGGAGCTGGCTCAAGATGAACAACGTGAAGATCGAGATCCCCGACGGCCTGGAGCGCAACTGCCAGGTCGAGATCGACGCGGGCGATGCGCTCGACAACGCCGCGAGCTTCGAAGGCTCCGTGGCGAGCCTGCAGGAGCGCATGGACGCCGCGCGCGCCGAGGCGCCCGCCGACGGCCGCGCCATGATCGACGCCGCGACCGGGGCCGACCGCGGTGCCGAGAAGCTCGACGTCCCCGCGCTGTCCGCCTACGAGCACCGCGCCGTGCGTTCCGAGATCGCCTGCGATATCGCGAGCGATTTCGAGACCGGCGTGGGCACCGATATACGCGCCTACCTCAACTTCCTCGCAGGCGGCACCGCCGTGCTCGCCGCCGAGGAGGACGAGGACGCCGAGGCCGCGATCCGCGTCACCACCCGTGCAGGCGAGGCGTCGGGCGCCAGCGTCGACATCGTCGCGGCGCCGAGGTCGACCTTCTCCGTCACGCTCTCCCTCGACAGCTCCGCCGACGCCCCCTCGTTCATGGGATCCACCATGCGCGTGTTCGCCGACCGGGGCGCGCGCGTGGACATCACGGTGTACCTCACCGCCTCCGACGCCGTGACCTGCGTCGAGGACTCCGGCTTCGTGCTGGCAGAGGACGCGCGCGTGACCGTGCGCCATGTGGTGCTGGGCGGAGCCTTCACCGCGACGGGTCTTTCCGCCGACCTGCGCGGAGACCGCTCCCGCATCGACGTCGATACGAGCTATCTCGCCTCCGGCGCGCAGCAACGCGACTTCAACTACGTCATCCGACATCGCGGCCGCAAGACCGTCTCCAACATGGACGCCAACGGCGTACTCACCGGCATCTCGAAGAAGTGCCTGCGCGGCACCATCGACCTCGTCCACGGGGCCAAGGGCGCCGAGGGCAACGAGCGCGAGACCGTGCTGCTCGCGAGCAGGGGCGTGGACAACAAGACCATCCCCAACATCCTGTGCGACGAGGACGACGTCGCGGGCAACCACGGCGCCACCATCGGCCACGTGCGCCCAGAGCAGCTCTTCTACGCCGCCTGCCGCGGCCTGTCCCAGGAACAGACCGAGGCGCTGTTCCTGTCCGCGAAACTCGAGGACGCCGCCCTGCGCGCGCCCGACGAAGCCGTCCGCGCGAACGTCGTGCGTCTCGGCAACCAGATCATCCCGCATTTCGAGGAGGAGATCGCATGATCGATACCGAGAACGTGACGTGCGACACCTGCACGGCTCCATCTGAATTCATCTTCGACGCATCCGACGAGATCAGCCGCGGCTGGCCGCGCGTCGACATCGACATCAACCCCTTCAAGGGCGATTTCCCCCTGCTCTCCCAGCACCCCGAGATCGCCTTCCTCGACAGCGGCGCCACCGCCCAGCGTCCGGCTTGCGTGCTCGAAGCCCAGAAGCGCTTTTACGAGACCATGAACGCCAACCCGCTGCGCGGCCTGTACTCCCTCTCCGTCGAGGCGACCGAGGCCATCGCGCGCGTCCGCGCCCAGATCGCAGGGCTCATCGGCGCCGTGGACGAACGCGGACGCGCCCGCGCGAATGAGATCGTCTTCTGCCGCAACGCCAGCGAGGCGCTGAATATCGTGGCGAAGGGCTTCGCGCCGCACGTGCTCGAACCCGGCGACGAGGTGGTCATCTCCATCATGGAGCATCATTCCAACCTCATTCCCTGGCAGCAGGTCTGCCGCGAGACGGGGGCGAAGCTCGTCTATCTCTACCCCACCAAGACCGGACGCATCACCGACGAGGAGATCGCCGCGAAGATCGGATCCAAGACCAAGATCGTTTCCTGCGGACACATCTCCAACGTGCTCGGCGTCGAGAACCCCATCGCCAAGCTGGCCGCGGCGGCGCATGCCAACGGCGCGTACATGGTGGTCGACGCCGCCCAGTCCATTCCCCACATGGCGCTGGATGTGAACGCCCTCGATGCGGACTTCCTCGCCTTCTCCGCCCATAAGGCCCTCGGCCCCATGGGCGTCGGCGTGCTTTGGGGGCGCCACGAGCTCCTCGACGCGACCGATCCCGTCTACACCGGCGGCGAGATGATCGATTCGGTAACCGAGCAGGACGCCGTCTGGGCACCCGTTCCCGAGAAGTTCGAGGCGGGCACGCAGGATGCCGCGGGCATCTACGCCACCGGCACCGCCCTTGACTACCTCGTGGACCGCGTGGGCTACGAGACCGTCCGAGAGCGCGAAGCGGCGCTCGTCCACTACGCGATGAGCCGCATGGTGGAGCTCCCCTACGTCGACATCATCGGTTCGATCTACTGGGACCAGCACCACGGCGCCATCAGCTTCAACGTGCGCGGCATCCATCCGCACGACGTCGCAAGCATCATGGACATGGACGGCGTCTGCATCAGGGCGGGCCATCACTGCGCGCAGCCGCTCCTCACCTGGCTGGGCGTGGAGAACCTCGCCTGCTGCCGCTTGAGCGTTGCCTTCTACAACGACAAGCACGACATCGACCAGTTCATCGAAAGCCTCGATCACGTCTGGCACGTCTTCAACGGATAGGCCGCACCGGGCGGAGACGCCCGCCTCAGATTCGGGACAGGCACCGATTTGAGGCGGGCGATTTCGGGGTGAGAGCCTGCGTGCGCCCCTGCAAGTGCAGCTTTCGCTCCACGGCGCATGCCTCAAATTAATGCCTGCCCCCCTTCTGAGTACCATGCCTCCAGGAAGGCGCCTCAGAAAAGTGCCTGTCCCCTTTTTGAGAGTTCGCCGAGGGCCAGCAGACGAAAGGAACCCCCATGGGAAACCTCTACACCTCAACGACCTTCATGGAGCACAGCTCCCACCCCGACTACAAGTACGAGATGGCCGCGCCCACCCATACGCACGACGGCATCAACCCGAGCTGCGGCGACGAGCTCACCCTCTCGCTGCGCGTGGAAGACGGCGTCGTCGAGGAGGCCGCGTTCACCGGCCACGGCTGCGCGATCAGCCAGGCGTCCGCCGACATCATGGCAGAGCTCATCACCGGCGAGAGCGTCGAGGAGGCCAAACGGCTCTCCGCGCTCTTCCTCGCCATGATCCGCGGCGAGGAGCTCTCCGAGGACGACTTCGAGGACCTCGACGAGGCCGCCCAGCTGAAAGACATCTCCCATATGCCTGCGCGCGTGAAGTGCGCCGAGCTGGCCTGGCGCACGCTCGACGGCATGCTGGCCGAATAGCGCGACCACCCAACACGCGACCTGATATGAAGGGTCGCCATGCCACCATTGGAGCATCTTTGATCGAACAGGTCGCGACATATTTCACCGAGCACGGAGGGTCGTGGCTCCAGATGCTCATGGAGCATCTGGCCATCAGCGGCATCGCCCTGCTCGCCGCAGCCGCGCTCGCCATCCCCCTCGGAGTCCTCTGCAGCTCGCGCGCTTGGACCGAGCGCGCGGCGACGGGCGTCGCCAGCGTGCTCCGCGTCGTCCCGAGCCTGGCCGTCCTCATCCTGTGCGTACCGTACCTCGGCGTCGGAACGCTTCCCGCGGTCGTCGCGCTCACCGTGCTCGCGATCCCGCCCATCCTCATCAACACGGCCGTCGCGTTCCGCGGCGTGCCCGCGAGCGCCCTCGAGGCGGGACGCGCCATGGGGATGTCGCCCCTCCAGCTCTTCTGCACCGTGCGGGCACCGCTGGCGCTCCCCGTCGCGTTCGCGGGCGTCCGCACCGCCGCGAGCGAGGTCGTGGCCTCCGCATCCCTCGCCGCCTATATCGGCGCCGGCGGGCTCGGCGTCCTCATCTACACCGGAATCGGAGCCATGCGCTTCGACCTGCTGTGGATCGGCGGCCTCTCGGTCGCCGGCCTGTCCCTTGTCGTGAATCGCGCCCTCGCAGCCATCGACGCCCGCATGCGCCGCTGGCAGACCGTCGGAGCGCCCGCGCACTAGCCTCGTGGCGTCTCCCCTGCGCACGGGAGACGCCACGAAGACCCCTCTGCACCTCGCCACCGAAAGGAACCATATGGCTGCATCCATCACGCGTCGCGGAGCCCTCTCTCTTATTGGCACCGCAGCACTATCGTTTACGGGCCTGACCGCGCTTCCCGGCTGCTCCGGCAAGAACGCCGCCGCCGTGACTGTGGGCTCCAAGTCCTTCACCGAGGGCGTCATCCTCTCCGAGCTGTACGCGCTCGCGCTCGAGGACGCCGGCATCCCCGTCGAGCGCGCCTTCGAGATCTCGGGCTCCCTCATCCACGCCGCGCTCGTAGAGGGCGATATCGACCTCTACCCCGAATACACAGGCACCGGCCTCATCTCCGTCCTGCAGATGGAGCCCATAACCAATCCCGACCAGGTGTACGACACCGTGAAGGACGAGTACGCCAAGCAGTTCGACCTGGTCTGGCTCGCCAAGTCCGAGGCGGCGGACGACCAGGGCCTCGTCATCCGCACCGAGGCGGCGAAGAAGTTCGGCATCAAGACCATCTCCGACCTCCAGGCCCACGCGAGCGAGCTGCGCTTCGCCAGCCAGGGCCAGTTCGACGAGCGGTCCGACGGGCTGCCCGCGCTCGAGGCGACCTACGGCCCCTTCGACTGGGCGGAGCACGAGGTCTACGACGAGGGCCTGAAGTACCAGGTCCTCGAGAACGACCAGGCCGACGTCACGCCCGCCTACACCACCGAGGCCCAGCTCACGAACGACGCCTTCACCCTGCTCGAGGACGACAAGCACGTCTGGCCGCCCTACAACGTCGCCCCCGTCGTGCGCCGCGAGGTCCTCGAGGCGCACCCCGAGATCGAAGACGCGCTGGCCCGCGTGGACGACGCCCTCACCACCGAGAAGCTCACCGAGCTGAACGCCCGCGTCGACACCGACAAGGAGGAGTACGAGGACGTCGCCCGCGATTTCTTCGAGACCCTGTAGCCCCGACATGCGGGGCCGGCGTCGCGGCCCCTTTCTCGAACAGAGGAGCACCATGACCCCTGCGGTTGAATTCATTGACGTCACCAAGCGGTTTCCAGGAGCCGCCGCGCCCGCTTTGGACCACGTCGACCTCGCCATCGAACCCGGAGAGCTCGTCTGCGTTCTCGGAACGTCCGGAGGCGGCAAGACGACGCTCATCAAGCTCATCAACCGCCTGCACGAGGCGGACGAGGGAAGCGTGCGCGTAAACGGGGTCGACGTGCGCGACGTGGACGCCATCGAGCTGCGACGCGGTATCGGCTATGTCATCCAGCAGTCAGGGCTCTTTCCGCACATGACGGTGGCCGACAACATCGCATGTGTCCCCAAGATCCTGAAGTGGGACCGCGCGCGCATCGACAAGCGCGTGGACGACCTGCTCGAACTCGTGCACCTCGCCCCGCACGAGTTCCGGGACCGCTACCCCGCGCAGCTATCCGGTGGACAGCAGCAGCGCGTCGGCCTCGCGCGCGGGCTCGCCGCCGAGCCCGACATCATGCTTCTCGACGAGCCGTTCGGCGCCGTCGACGCGATCACCCGCAAAAGCCTTCAGAACGAGCTGCTCCGCATTCACCGCTCCAGCGGAAAGACCTTTATCTTCGTGACGCACGATGTCGCCGAGGCGCTCAGGCTCGCCACGAAGGTCCTCGTCATGGATGCGGGCCGGGTGCAGCAGTACGGAACGCCCGAAGAGCTCCTGCAACGCCCCGCGACGCCCTTCGTCGCCGAGCTGTTCGGAGCGCGCACATGATGGAGACGATCTCCTACCTCATCTCCCATGCCGACCTCTTCCTCGAGGCGACGGTCGAGCACGCCGCGCTCGTCGCCTCGACGCTCCTTATCGCGAGCGCCGTGGCGGCCGCGATCACATTGGCCTGCCTGCAATCGAGGCGCGCCGCGAACGCTGCGGTCGAGCTCCTCGGCGCCTTCTACTCCATCCCCAGCATCGCGCTGTTCGCCCTCCTCATTCCCCTCACGGGCCTCGGCGAGACGACCGCGGTCATCGTGATGGTCGCGTACTGCCAATTCATCCTCGTCCGCAACGCGCTCGAGGGCCTGAACGGCATCGACCCCGCCATCATAGAGGCTTCCCGGGGCCTTGGGATGACCCCTGCGCAGACGCTCCTCCGCATCCGACTCCCCCTCGCGGCGCCCGCCATCATAGCAGGGCTCCGCATGGCGGCAATATCCTGCGTGGGCATCGCCACCGTCGCGGCCACCATCAACGCCGGAGGGCTCGGGAGCGTGCTCTTCAGCGGGCTGCGCACCCTCAACGTCCCGAAGATCCTCGGCGGAACCGTTTGCTGCGTCGCGCTCGCCCTTGCCATCGACGCCCTGCTGCGCACCGTCGAGCGGCTCGTCTTTGCACGTACCGGCCTTCGTTAGACGACAGTCGCGCCCGCTGCGCGACATGCTTTGACCTTCTGCCGTTCTTGTGCGATTCGCCTTCTCCGGCAGAACGGCGCAGTGACGGGTAAACTTCCTAGGTGTGCGCGCTTCCCGAGCGCCATGACCGCAACGGAGGCTAGGTTGGCACCCAACACCGAACACGACATGAAGCATCCCGATGCCGCCCAGGCATCCTCAGGCTCGTCCGCATCGAAGCGCCACGAGCGCACGGCGCCCCGCATCACCGTAGGCGACCGCACCTCCGCAAACGACCGCGAGGCGGACAGCTCCTCCATGAGGCAGGTCCGGACGACCTTCATCTTCCTCGGCTTCGTCGCAGTCGTCTATGTCGCCTACCTTATCCTGAGCGGCCAGGTCGACGACTTCTTCCGCGCGCTTTCCGGCGTCGACCCCCAGTGGCTGCTCTTCGGCACCATCTGCTTCCTGTGCTACTACGTCTTCGGCGTGCTCGCCTATACCGCGATCATCGTCGTGGACCATGACTCCCCGGTCGGCTTTCGCGACCTCATGAGCGTCGAGGCCTCCGGCGTCTTCTTCATGCGCCTCACCCCCGGCGGAGCGGGCGTCATCCCGTCCCAGATATACCGCCTCACCCGTGCCGGGCTGCCGCTTGCCGACGCCTCGGCCCTCCAGTTCGTGCGCTTCACGCTCTACGAGGCGGGCGAGGGCGTCTTCGCCGCCATCATGCTCCTGTTCTGCGGCGACTACTTCCTCAAGACGTTCGCCGACGTCACGATCTTGGGCCTCAACGTGACGTTTATCGGCATCTTCATGTTCGCCTACAAGTTCGTCCAGGTCGGCGGCGTGCTGCTGCTCTGCATACTCCCCGGCCCGATCCAGAAGCTCGGGCGCATCGGTCTCAAGATCGGACGCGCGCTCCATATCCTGAACGACGAGCGCTTCGAGCGCTACAGCGAGGTCGTCGAGACGCAGGTCTCCAACTTCTCCCAGGCGTTCAGGAGCGCCGCCTCGAACTGGCACGTGCTTCCCGTCGTGGAGCTGCTCACCCTGCTGCAGCTCGGCTGCATGTACGCCTTGCCGTATTTCGTGCTCCGCGCGTTCGGACTCGAGGCCGACCTCCTCATCTGCCTCGCCTCGGGATCCATGGTCGAGCTGCTCGTGAACGCCATCCCACTGCCGGGCGGCGCGGGCGGCGCCGAGGTAGGCTTCACGTACCTCTTTCGCGACATGTTCGGCTGGCACCTCTCCGCCGGCCTCGTTATCTGGCGCTCGATCGAGTACCTGCTGCCCGTCATCATCGCCGCCCCCTGCATGGGTATGCGCTCGACCACCGGCGAGAGCATCTACCACCGTTGGAACCGCCGCTTCGGCAACACGCGCCATCTCATCCGCGGCGATTGGAGCGGCATGAAGCGGCCGGCGGGGGTAACGTATCACCCGAAGGCGAAGAAGGCACCTTCCGCCTCCCAGCCGCTCGAACGCAACGGAGCGTCACGCGAGGAGACGGTCGCCGGACCCGACACCAAGGGCTGATGGTCGCCATGCATATGGATGCCATTCGAGACGAGGGTCGCCCGGCGGGACGGCCCTCGCCCTTTTCCCACAATTTCCCCTATCGCCCCTGACGTGCATCGGCCACCCGACAGCCCGACACCGGAACGGGGCACCTGGCCATCGATCGTCCCGCGCCCTCGCATCTTACCCGGCCATCCAGCGGCATCGTCCCCGCCCGCCATGCCAGAAATCAAGCTGTAGACCCTGCTGTCGCGACATACGGCGCAACATCGGCGAGCGAGTGCAGGGAAACGGCAGACGGTCCTCGCGCCCATCAACGTTTTACCAGCTCATCGATGCCCGTGGCCCTTTGGATTAACCCTCAAGCTGAACTTGAGACTCCAGATATTCTCAACAATTCATCAAATGGGCAGCTCATAACCCATCCTAAACCTTCAACTTGACCCTTAAAGATGCCTAAGGTTCAAGTTGAGGTCTAAGCGTGTCGTATACTGCTTCTCGTAAGGCAGGTGCGCCCCTCCCGGACGCCCCAAGCAGACCGTTAGGAACGTGTATGCAGGCATCTCGCTCTCATATTGCCTTCTTGATGAACAGGCCCGCGCGCGCCGTCACGTGCGCCGCACTCGCTGTCGCACTCACCGCGACCCCGGCCCTTCTCCCCCTTCAGGCCCACGCCCTCTCCAGCAGCACCGAATACGAGCTGTCCGAGACGCAGCAGGAGGTCGAGAAGGCCACCGAGGCATACGAGGAGGCCCAGGGCAACCTCGCCGCGCTCCAGCAGAAGATCGATGAGAACACCGCCTCCATCGCCGAGCTCGAGGCCCTGCTCCCCGAGCAGCGCCAGCGCGCTTCTGCGGCCATGCGCGACCTGTACAAGTACCAGAAGAGCAGCAACACGCTCATGGGCATCGTGCTGCAGACCACCTCGTTCGACGAGGCGATCTCCACGGTCGCCTATATGAACCAGATCCAGGAATCCAGCAATGCCGAGCTCGAGCGCCTCACGGCCCTCGAAAGCGAGCTCGAGACGAAGCGCACCGAGCTCGATCAGGCAAAGGCCAAGGCGACCGCCGAGGAGCGGGCCGCGGCCGAGGCGCTCGCCGAGGCGCAGGAGCTCCGCAGCGCGGCCCAGGCCAAGGCGGAGCGCGAGCGCGCCGAGGAGACCGCCCGCCTCGCTGCCGACACCTCCGCCGCATCCGGCGCCGGCGCCGATTCCGGCAACGGCTCAAACACCGCCAACACGCCCGGCCAGTCCATCGGCGTCGAGGTCTCCGGTTCCGTAAACTGGAACGTCACCTACGATGAGTTCATGGCCGAATGGACCCCGCGCATCGATGCGTACCTCTCCGGCTCCCCCCTCGCGGGCTATGGCAGCACCTTCGCCGACGCCGCCTGGAGCTCGTCCGTCGACCCGCGCTGGTCGCCCGCCATCGCCTGCATCGAGAGCACCAAGGGCACCTACACCTTCCGCCCGTACAACGCATGGGGCTGGATGACCAGCCGCCGCTTCGGCAGCTGGGACGAATCTATCCGCGCGCACGTCTCCTTCCTCGGCAGCGTGTACGGCGCCACGCTCACCCCCGCCGCAGCCCAGAAGTACTGCCCTCCCACCTGGCAGGACTGGTACAACAAGGTCGGCGGGCAGATGAGCCAAATCTAAATCAAAGCCTTTGACGAGCTTCAGACGGCGGGACCTTATGGGGTCCCGCCGTCTTTCATGGCGGCCCGCCCGCGGGCACGTGATGCCTGACCTCGCAAGCGCCCGCGCGGGACCGCTCGTCATCCTGCGGCGCCGCGGCGGCGCCGTCCCGTCCCTCTCGCAAGAGCGCGATGCGACAGCAGCGCTTGCGATAGAATCACCCACAGGCGATAAGGAGGGATCACCTATGGCATACGGTCGCATACTCGTCGTAGAGGACGACGCGGACATCAACGAGATCGTCACCACCCACCTCGCACGCAGCGGCCACACCTGCATGCAGGCGTTCTCGGGAACCGAGGCGATGCTCGCGCTCGAGGCCATCGAAAACGCGCCGTTCGACCTCATCATCTGCGACCTGATGCTCCCGGGCCTGTCCGGCGAACGGCTGATCGCGACCGTGCGGGAACGTGACCGCGAGGTCCCCATCGTGGTGATATCCGCGCGAGGAGAGGCGCCCGACCGCGTGGATCTGCTCAGGCTCGGGGCAGACGACTACCTCGTGAAGCCCTTCGACCTCGATGAGCTCACGGCGCGCACCGAGGTCCAGCTCAGGCATCGAACGGCGCGCACGGCGGCCGCCGCATCCGAGCTCGAGCGCGACGCGTCAACGGGAACCCTGGTGTTTCGCTCTTGGAAACTCGACCCTTCCTCCCGGACCTTCCGCGTCGACGGCAGTCCGCTTGCCCTCACGCGCACCGAGTTCAACCTCCTCGAAACCCTGATGCGCCAGCCGAAGCGCGCGTTCTCCAAACGCGACCTGTTCGAGGCCGCCTGGGGCGAACCCTCGTGCGAGGACGACAACACCGTCGCCGTGCACGTATCCAACATTCGCACGAAGCTCAAGGCATCCGGCACCGACCGCTACATCAAGACGGTCTGGGGCATCGGTTTCAAGCTCACGGAAGAATAAGGCGACGGGTGCAGCCGTTTTCGACCGCTCCCGCCGCTCATCTCCGGCATCAACGAGAGGTTCCGTCTTTATCCTTTCTTTAACCTTGCTTCAGGCTTTTTCAAAGCGCATGCCGCATCCTGAAACCATACCGATACCTTGGGAGGCAAGGAGGAAGACATGAACGTCATCGAGACGCGTTCCCTCACCAAGACCTACGGAGGCAAACGGGCCGTCGACGCCCTCGACATGCAGGTGCCCGCCGGCGAGATCTACGGCTTCGTGGGCAAGAACGGCGCCGGCAAATCGACCGCCATGAAGATGATCGCAGGGCTCGTTCGCCCGTCCGCCGGCGAGATCGAGCTGTTCGGCGAGGCGCACGACGCGGACGAGCGCACGCCACATGGCCCGCAGCCGGGCTTCTCCCGCATCGGCGCCCTCATCGAAGATCCCGGGGTGCTGCCCACGTTCTCCGCGCTCGAGAACCTCATGGGCAAGGCGATCGCCATCGGGGTCGTCCGTGCCGAGGCGCACTGCCGCGAGCTGCTTGAACTCGTGGGCCTTGCCGACACGGGGTCCTTGCGCGTCAAGAAGTTTTCCCTCGGCATGAAGCAGCGCCTGGGACTCGCCCTCGCGCTCGTGGGCAACCCGGAGCTCCTGCTGCTCGACGAGCCCTTCAACGGATTGGACCCCGAGGCCACGCGCTCGATGCGCAACGCGCTGATGCGAATCAACCGCGAGCGCGGCGTGACCATGGTCATCTCGAGCCACGTGCTCGATCAGCTCGACCGCATGGCGACGCGCTTCGGCGTGATCCGCGCCGGGCGCATGATCCGCGAGCTCTCCGTGGACGGCCTGCATCGGGAATGCGGCAGCTCGATCCGCGTGAAGACCGCCGACCCCGCACGCTCGCTCGCCATCCTCGAGGAGCATCTTCCCGCAGCGACGTTGCGGGCCGAACCCGACGGGGCGATCCTCGTGAGCGGGGCCGCACGGCACGCGGCGGCGTGCTTCGGCGGGGCAGCGGGCGACGCTACGGCATCCGGGGCACCGTCGGCCGAGGAGGTCTCGCGCATCCTGGGCGAAACCGGCCTTCTCATCCTCGAGCTCACGCGCATCGAGCGCGATATCGAGGAATTCTTCGTCGAGCTCATGGGCGGCTCCGATGCTTAGCCCCGCGCTCCTCAGCGCGACCGCCGATCAGATCGGACCGATTCACGCATCGCATGTGCTGATGGGGCCGCTCGGCCGCGTGGGCATTGCGTTCCCGACCCTGGGGCAGCTGACCCCCGCGATCAACCTGCTGATCGACGCCGCGCTCATCGCGCTTCTTCTCTACATCCTCCTCGCCGCCCGGAAAGGCAGGTAGACCATGCTGAATCTTCTTCGCTCGGACCTTTATCGCTGCACGCGCCTCCGCGGGCTCCGCGGGCCTTGTGGCAATATCTCTCGGTCGTGCTCGGCGTCGCGATCCTCGAGATCGGGCTCAACGCCCTCATCATCTCGCAGGGACTCGGCGAGCTCGAGGCGATCAACGTGAACGAATCCATCACCACGCCCTCTGTGTTTCTGGGCTCGTCCTTGTTCGGCTCCATCTCCCTAATAGGGATCGCAAGCGCCTTCGGCATGGTCGAGTGGATATTTGCCGATCTGAACGACGGCTATATCAAATCCCTCGTGTCCTCGCTCACTGGACGCCTCTCCTATTTCACGGAGAAGGTCGTATTCTCGGGCATCTGGGCGGCCATGATGCTCGTCGCGGGCGCCGTGTTCCACCTTGCCTGCATGCAGCTGCTCCTCGCCCTTCCCCTGGGCCTTTCTTTCACCGCGCTCGACGGGGCCGCGGAGTTCGCGCTTTGGCTGCTCGGCACCTGGTTGGCCGTGTGGGCCCTCACGGTCATCCCGCTTTCCGCCGTGCTGCTCCTCCGCAAGAAGCTGCCAGTCTACGTCCTCACGTTCATTCTGCTCGCGGGCGTCACGCCAGTCCTTCTCGTTGCCATCTCCCATTCGAGCGGCGGCATTCTCGGCGCCCTCGCTCCCCTCGGACCTGCGCTCAACGCCATTGCAAGCTGGATGCCGAGCATGGTGGTCGCGCTGTTCAAGCTCGGCGCGGGCTCCATGTTCGACCCGGCGCAGACGCTGCCGCTCATCGGCTCCGCTCCCACCTGGCTGTGGGGCGCGCTCACGGGTCTCTTGTGGACCGCAATCGGCGGCGGCGCGTTCGTCCTCATCGGCCGCGCCCGCGACGTATAGCCGAAGGATGCCTGGATAGGTCGACATGCTCGAGGAGCGACGTGCATGAGCTTCGGCCGCATGCGGTCGCGGGCAAGACCTGCACCCACCGGATATGAACCTCGACGTCCATCCGTCTGCTCGTCGCCGCCCGGCCCGCCAATCCGCTACCCTATACCCAGTACGCCTTACCGCCCTCCCAACCGGAGGGCGGCGCTCTGCCCGGAGGGAAGATCCATGTCGAACGGCCTGCTCGCCGCACTCATGCTCATCGTCGGTGTCGTCGCCGGAGCGCTCATCGCAGTCGCGGCCTACGCCCCCGAGCTTCGACGCATCGCGCGCTTCCTCGAGCGCCGTTCGACCGACAAGGGCGGCGACGGGCGCGTCACCGTGAACACCAGGGCACCCGGCATCTCCGATCTTGCCGCGGCGATCAACGACGAGCTCGACCGCAGCGCGGTCGCGCGCATCGGAGCCATGCGCCATCAGCAGGAGTTCCAGCGCGACCTTTCCGCGCTCTCGCATGACATCAGGACCCCGCTCACCGGGGCGAAAGGATACCTTCAGCTCGCATCCGACGAGTCCGACCCCAAGCTTCGGCAGCGCCGCCTCGACGCGGCCGTCAAGCGCATCGACCGCACCTCCGAGCTGCTCGATGCGCTGTTCTCCTATACCAAGGCGAGCGACCCCGACCTCGAACTCGACCTCGAGCCCGTGGATGTGCGCGATATCGTGGAACGCTGCCTGCTGGCGCACTATCCCGAGTTCGAGGCGAGAGCGTGGGAGCCCCGCCTCGAGGGGTCGGGGGCGGCGAGGATCGTCGAGGCCGACCGACAGGCTCTCGAGCGCATCGTCGAGAACCTCGTGGTGAACGCCCTGAGACACGGAGCGAGGGCACCCCGCATCAGCCTGGGCGGGCCGAACGGAAACAGCACGCTGCTCCGTCTCTCGAACAGCGTCGACGACCCGGAGTCGATCGACCCCGAGCGGCTCTTCGACCGCTTCTACCGCGCAGACGAGGCACGGACCGGCGGGGGAAGCGGACTCGGCCTCGCCACCGCCGCCAAGCTTGCCCGTGCCATGGGAATGGAGCTCGCGGCGCACATTGAAGGCGAGACGCTCGCTATCGAGCTGTCCGCCCGCAGCGAAATCGGCCGCGCGTAGGCCCTCGGGCGGCGAATCGCGTACGCGCGCGACCGCGCCAACCCGGTCACGCCCCTACTCCTCAGCGATAACGAACCCGAGCAAGGTCGACAGGCTGAGCGCCTGCTCGGCAGACACGACGGCACCGCGCAGCTCGCGGTAATCCGCCGAGAGCACCGGTGCCTCGAAGGCACACGTGGAAAGGTCGATTCCCGCGAGCTTGGTCCCGAAGACGTCTAGGCGCGTCAGGTCGGAATCCGAGAAGACGAGACGCTTTGCCTTCACCGCCTGCATCGCCGCCTCCCGCAGACGCGAGGCGCGGATGGCAACGCGATCGATCGAGGCCTCCGAGAGGTTCGCGTAGCTTAGGTCCGTCTCCTCGAACAGCACGCTCGACAGACGCGCCTGGAGCAGGTTGAGTCCGGGCGCGGAGCATGAGAGGACGTCGCAACGGCTCAACCAGGCCCGCTCCATGGAGCAGCGGGTGAAGCGGCATCCCTCGAAACGCACGTCCCGGAAGGTGCAGCCGGAGAAGTCGACGCCATCGAACTCGCAGCCTCGGAACAGCACGGTGTCGAAGGTTGCGGATTCGGCGGCCTCGTAGGCGAGCGCCATCCCGCGGAACGCCGTGTTCGCGATGAGTCCCTCGCCCTCGGCGAATGCGTCCAGAAGCTCCTCGACGTCCATATGGGCGCCCAAGGCGTCCCCCACCCGCGCGAACCGAACCTTCGATGCCATTCCGTCCCCTTCGCCTTCGTCCCCGTGATCTGCCGCCGCCTCTGAGTCTATCGCATACCATGTCTCCGGCACGAGGCGCGCACACGACGCAGAGCATTCCCGGCGCTCGGAGGCGGCTATACTGTGCGTTGAGCGGACGGTGAAAGGACTGGGCATGGCGAGCAACAAGCGGTCGGCGCGGGCGAAGCAGCGCGCCGAGTTCGAATCGGGATTCGATGCCGGCGCCATGGGCGACCTCTTCGAGCGCGAGCATGCGCGCAACGACGCCCTCGAGGCGGCACATGACGCCGCGGTGCGCCGGCGAGCATGCGAGTCGAAGATGCGCTACGCAAGCCGCGCAGACGCCCTCGACGCCATCGCTGCGTGCGCCGAGCACGGACGTCGCGGCCTCTCCGTCTACCGCTGCCCCTACTGCAATGGCTGGCACCTCACGAGCCATCCTCGAAAGCCCTGACGTGCGATCGGACATTCCCCATCGGAAACGCCAGTCAAGTTTTAACGCGACAGGTTCCCAGGGCGTCCGGCGATCCTTGGGATATCCGACATCACGGCGATGCTCCAGCCGCCCCCTCAATTGAGGAGACGCCCCTTTTGAGGTCCGGTGCGAACGCCGTCGGTTCATGGTACACTCGCTTCGTCCGCCCGTCGGATTCGGGCCACATGCGAGGACGCCGCCGCGAAGAGACAAGGCCGCCATGCGCTTCTAGACATCCCATCAACTGACCTGTTGACCTCCGATAGACAAGAAGGGGATGTCTTCATGCAGCTTGCACTCTCGCGCGTGTCCTACACGCATCCCGCGGCTCAAGACCCCATTTTGAATGATGTGACGCTCGCCTTCCCAGAAGGCTGGACCGGATTGCTCGGCGACAACGGCTGCGGCAAGTCCACGCTCGCGCGCATCGCCTGCGGCGCGCTCGAACCGGATGCCGGAGCGGTGAGCAGCGGGCTCTTCTGCGTCTACTGCCCCCAGGAAGCCGACGAGCAACCGGAAAGCCTGCCGGAGTTCGCGCTCGACTTCGGACGCGATGCCCGCAGCCTGCGCGAACGTTTCAACCTTTCCGACGAGATGGCCTGGCGCTGGAGCGAGCTGAGCTTCGGGGAGCGCAAGAAGCTTCAGATCGCCTGCGCGCTTTGGCAACGACCCGACGTGCTCATCGTCGACGAGCCGACCAACCACCTCGATGCCCCGTCACGCGCCGAGCTCGCCGAGGTGCTGGGGCGCTTCCGCGGAATCGGCATCCTGGTCAGCCATGACCGCGCGCTGCT
The DNA here is from genome assembly GCF_900119895.1 of Collinsella phocaeensis. Taxonomy (GTDB): domain Bacteria; phylum Actinomycetota; class Coriobacteriia; order Coriobacteriales; family Coriobacteriaceae; genus Collinsella; species Collinsella phocaeensis. The sequence continues at coordinate 1,454,274 of NZ_FQLR01000004.1, forward strand.
CGACGCGCTCGCCCAGCGGTGCATCTCGTTCGAGCCCACCGGCCCCGATGGCCAAACGCGCCTGGTCACGCGGCCAGGCGGCTACTCCGCCGCACACGCGCAGGCCGAAAGGGAGCGCGCGGAGACGGCTGCCGAGCGCCTTCGAGCCAAGAGCGAACATGCCCGCCTCGCATCCGAGCAGCGGAACCGGGCGCAGGAGGCCGCGCGAGCCGATGCAAGGCGGTCCAAGCGCCATCTCGATCCCAAAGACAAGAGCGGGCGCGCGAAGATCGACCTCGCGATCTTCACCGGCCAAGACGGCGCGCGCGGCAAGCTGCTGCGTCAGATGGGCGGGCGCTTGGCGGCGGCCCGGGCAAGGGTGGACGCGACGTTCGTACCCAAACGCTACGACGGCAGCCTGTTCCTCGACGCGCGCGCCAGCCCCCGCAAGGCCGTGCTCCACATACCCGCGGGCACCATCCCCTGCGGAGAGGGCGCGCTCAAGCTTCCAGAGCTCTATGTGGGCAGCACCGAGCATATCGGCATCGTGGGGCCGAACGGAGCCGGCAAAACCACCCTGCTCGACCACGTGCGCAAGATCCTCGCCCGGCAAGCGCCCGAGCAGGGCGCGGACGGCCTCGCGATCCTCGACATCCCCCAGGAGCCGAGTCCCGGGCAACGCACCCGAACCCTTGCGGCCGTCCGCTCGCTCTCCCCTACCGATCGCGGACGGGTGCTCAGCTGCGTCGCGCAGCTCAACTCCGACCCCGATCGCATCTTGGAGGGAGCGGCCACCAGCCCCGGCGAGCTCCGCAAGCTCATGATCGCGCACGGGCTGCTGAGCGCCCCTGCGCTCATCATCATGGACGAACCCACCAACCACCTCGACGTGCACTCGGTCGAGGCGCTCGAGCAGGCGCTCGCGCAGTTCGGCGGCGCGCTGCTCTTGGTGAGCCACGACCGTGCGTTCCTCTCCGCGTGCACGAGCGCGACCTGGGAGATCGAGGGCGGAAAGCTCCACCGGTAGCATCGGCGCAAGCCTGCGCGCAAAAAAGAGCGCCAGCCCCGCGATGGGCTGGCGCTCCGGTTCACATGATGCGGCTATCGCGGATCAGGCTACTCGAACTCGATCGTACCGCAGGGCTTGGGGGTAAGGTCGTAGAGAACGCGGCAGATGCCGGGCACCTCGGAGGCGATACGGTCGCCGATCTTCTTGAGGAGCGCCCAGTCGAGCTCGGGCACCTCGGCGGTCATGGCGTCCACGGTGTTGACGGCGCGGATGAACGCCGGCCACTCGTAGAGGCGCTTGCCGTCTTTCACGCCGGTCACGCGGAAGTCCGGCACGGAGACGAAGTACTGCCACACCTTGCCCTCGAGGCCTGCGTTCGCGAACTCCTCGCGCAGGATGGCGTCGGCCTCGCGAAGCGCCTCGAGGCGATCGCGGGTGATGGCGCCGAGGCAGCGCACGCCCAGGCCGGGACCCGGGAAGGGCTGGCGCTCGACCATGTTCTCGGGCAGGCCGAGCTCGCGACCGACGACGCGGACCTCGTCCTTATACAGCAGGCGGACGGGCTCGCACAGCTCAAACTGCAGGTCGTCGGGCAGGCCGCCCACGTTGTGGTGCGCCTTCACGCCGTCGGACTCAAGGATGTCGGGGTAGATGGTGCCCTGGGCCAGGAAGCTCACCTGGTCGCCGACCTTGCGGGCCTCCTCCTCGAACACGCGGATGAACTCGGCGCCGATGATCTTGCGCTTGGCCTCGGGCTCGGCCACGCCGTCGAGCAGGGAGAGGAAGCGGTCGGTCGCGTCGACGTACACGAGGTTCGCGTCGAGCTGGTTCTGGAAGACGTCGACGACCTGCTCGGACTCGCCCTTGCGCATGAGGCCGTGGTTCACGTGCACGCAGATGAGCTGCTTGCCGACGGCCTTGATGAGGAGCGCCGCCACGACCGAGCTGTCGACGCCGCCGGACAGGGCGAGCAACACGTTCTTGTCACCGATCTGCTCGCGGCACGCGGCCACCTGCTCTTCGATGAAGGCCTGAGCGAGCTCAGGGGTGGTGATGCGGACCATGTCGTCAGGACGCATGTTGAGATCCATGGATGCTCCTCCTTGAAACGGCGTTGAATTGCGCTCTTCGATTGTATCCGATACGGCATCCACCCGACTCACGTATACTGGGGTTTTGGAAGAAAGACCTCGCGCGGTCCACGACGCACGATCCGAAATGGAAGGCATGCAAGACTCCACCACCGCCATCGAGAAGCGCTACACCCTCACCACCGCCGTCTGCCTCATCGTGAGCATCTGCATCGGCTCCGGCATCTTCTTCAAATCCGACAACATCCTCGTCGCGACCGGCGGCAACGTCGCGCTCGGAATCGTCGTCTTCCTCCTTGCCGCCACGACCATCGTGTTCGGCGGCCTCACGCTCGCGCACTTCGCGTCGCGGAGCAGGGGCCACGGGGGACTCATCTCCTATGCCCAGGAGTTCCTCGGCCCCGTGCGCAGCACCCTTATCGGCTGGCACTACACCTTTCTGTACATGCCCGTGGTCTGCGCCGTGATCTGCTGGGTCGTCGGGGTGTACGCCTGCATGGTCTTCGGCCTCCCCTCGACGCTTCCCGTGCAGTCGGGCATCGGCCTCGCCTTCCTCGTGCTTTGCACGGCGTGGAACGTGCTGTGGCCGCGCCTCTCCGGATACTTCCAGAACCTCTCGACGCTCGCCAAGGCGGCACCGCTGCTCGCGGTCGGCATCGTCGGGATCGCGTTCGCGCACCCCGCCGACTATCTATCCCAGGGCATCGAGCAGGCGCCCTCCGCAGGGCTGGGTTGGATCGCGGCCGCCGCACCCGTCGCCTTCGCGTTCGACGGATGGAGCTCGGCGGTAAGCATCGCGCCCGAGCTCAAGGACGCCCAGCGCAACCTTCCTCGAGCGCTCGTGATCGGCCCCGCCGTCATCCTGGCGCTCTATCTCGCCTACTTCGTCGGCATCTCCTGCTTCCTCGGGCCCCAGGAGGTCATACGTGCCGGCGACGCAAGCCTATCGGAGGTCTTCGTCAAGCTGTTCGGCCCCGGAGCCGCCACGATCCCCAACGTCATCGCTCTCGTCGCCGTGCTCGGCACCGCGAACGGCATGGTCCTCGCCACGCTCCGCATGCCGTTCTCGCTCGCGTTGCACGGCCAGATGCCCTGCGCGCCGCGCATCGCCCGCGTGAACCCCACGTTGAAGTTCCCCCTCGCGAGCGCGTGCATAGCGCTTGCATGCTCGGTCTTCTGGCTCGCGGCCCACACCGTCGTGACCGCCGCCGGCTTGCTGCCCAACGGGGACATCTCCGAGATCGGCGTGAGCCTCACGCTCTTCGTCCTCTGTCTCTTCTACGTCCGCGCCCTCTCGCACGCGCGCACCGAGAGGGACGCGAGGGGCCTCATCTCCCCAGCCATCGCGCTCGTCAGCTCGGTCGCCATCGGCGTCGCCGGGCTTTCCGACCCCACGCGCTGGCCGTTCGTCGCCGTCTACGCGGTCCTCCTCGCGTGCGGCGTAGTCGCATCCCGGCGCTCGGCCGCGTCGAGCTGAGCCGCGAAACGCCTCGCTTTGGGGACGGGAGCCTTCCCAGGAGGCCCTGACACCCGACGGTATCGACCTGGGGAGCAGGCCGCCTCGATGCGGAACCCGCCCCTCAAGCGAGGTCTCAGGAATCTTTCCGCCCCCACCCGAAGCGAGCGGCTACTCTCCCGCCTGCTCCTCGCGTGCGGCGCGTGCCTCGTCGAACGCCGCCTTCATGGTCTTGTTGCCCCGCGTGAGCCTGCGGATCGTGAGGCCCTGGGCCTTATCGTTGGCGAGACGCAGGTTGTTCTCGCTGGAGATGAGGTTGTCCTTGACCTTCTGCAGGTGCTTTATGGTGGCGTCGATCTCGTCGATAGCCGTCTGGAACTTACGGCTCGCCAGGTCGTAGTTGCGCGCGAAGCCGTCTTGGAAGCTCAGGAGCTTCTCCTCGAACTGCGTCACGTCGATATTCTGCTGGCGCTGCAGTGCGAGCTCGCGCTTCGCCTCGAGGTTGGTCAGGGCGGCGTTGCGCAGCAGGGTGATGATCGGGATGAAGAACTGCGGCCGAATCACGTACATCTTCGGATAGCGGTACGAGACGTCCACGATTCCGGCGTTGTACAGCTCGCTCTCGGGCTCCAGGAGGGAGACGAGGATCGCGTACTCGCATCCCTTCTGGCTGCGGTCGTGGTCGAGCTTCTTGAAGAAGTCCTCGTTCTTGTGCTTGGTCGACGTGGTGTCGTTCTCGTTTTTCATCTCGAACATAATGGAGATGATCTCGTTGCCGTCCTCGTCGCACTCACGGAAGATGAAGTCCCCCTTGGTGCCCTCGGACGCATCGTTGTCCTTCTCGAAGTACGCGCGCGGGAACGCCGTCATGCGCAGGCGGTTGAACTCCGTCTCGCAATGCTGCTCGAGCGTCTCGCCCACCATCTTGGTGGACAGGCGCGCCTTCATGTCGCGCAGGCGCTCGATCTCCTCGTCCTTGTAGCGCACGAGCTCCGCGTTCGCCTTGCGAGCCTGCTCGAGCTCGAGCTCGTGCGCGGCCTGGACCTGCTGCCGCTCCGACTCGCGCACCGCCTGCTCGCGCGCGAGCGCCGCCCGGGCGTCGTCGCGCTCGCGCTCGACGGCCGCGACGGCGCGCACGCGTGCGAGCTCGGACTCTCCCTGCTGAGACGCTAGGCGGCTCCGCAGGTCGGCAGCCTCTTGACGAGCGCGCGACACCTCCTCGGCCATCTCCTGCTGGACCTGTGAGGACGCCGCGCGGACCGCCAGCTCGCGCTGACCGGCCGCCTCGTCGAGCTGCGCCTGGAGCTGCGCGGAGCGAGCGGCCTCCTGCTGGAAGCGCTCCTGGAGCTCGCGCAGCTCGCGGTCGGCGCGCTCGCGCAGGCGCTCCCGCTCCGCGGCCGCCTGGGCGAGCGCCTCCTCGCGCACGCGGGCCTGCTCGAGCTGCGCCTCGCCGTCGCGCTGGGCGAGCCGCGATGCGAGCTCGTCCAGCCGGTGCTGCAGCTCCGCCGCCTCCTTCTGCGCCTCCGCGCGGGCCTGCGCCGCGGCGCGCTCGCTCGCCATGGCGCGCTCCCCCGACGCCGCCTCGAGCCGTGCCGTGAGCTCGGCGATCTGCGCATCGCGGCAGGCGGTCGCCTCGGCGAGCTCGGCGTCGCGCGCGGCCATGCGCTCCTGCAGCACGGCTGCCGCGTCGGCGCGCTCGAGCGCGATCGCCTGCTCGCGCTCCCGGGACAGCAACTCGACGCGCTCGGCGAGCTCGTCGTTGAACTCCTGGTCGCGCACCTGCTTCACGATGTCGGCGTATCCGCTCTCGTCGAGCTGGAACACCGTCTTGCACTTAGGGCACATGATCTCGTTCATACCGACTCCTCCCCGCCGCACCGAGCGGCCCGTCGCTTATCGGATACCGTACCATCCCGTTCGGACAGATAGATGCATCCCCCCGGCCGGCACCGCCGAAAGCGAGACGCGGCCGCCGCGCGCCAAGACGACGCGAAGCGGCCGGAATCGAACGGGATGCGCCGCCGAGCCGCGGTACCCGTGCGAACCGCGGCACCCATCGGCGCCCCAGCGCTAATCGTCCAGCTTCTCCACCTGGTCGAGCAGTTTGTTCAGCTTCACCTTGGCTTCCGCCTTGGCCTTCTCCGCCTCGGCGCGGGCGCGCTCGGCATCCTTGCGCTTCTGCTCGGCATCCGGATCGGGAACCACCAGGTCAGACGCATTGTGGGCTTCCATCGTGAGCGCATGGTCCTCGCAGGCCTCGGCGCACAGGCCGCAGCCGACGCAGTAGGCGGGCTCGAGGGCGAAGCGGCCGGAGCCGAGCAGGTCGCACGCGTTCGTGGGGCACAGGCGAACGCATTCGCCGCACGCAGTGCACTTCTCGAAATCGCAGACGGGCGTGGAGACCTCGATGTTGCCGGCGAGCTCCGGATGGTCGCGCAACGTGGACAGCAGCAGCTCGCGGCTCTGCGTGAGCACGCGGCGGCGGCGCTGCGTCGTGGTCCCGCAGGCGTTGCTGAGGGTGCTCTCGATCGCCTTGAGCTTGTCGGTGTGATCCTTCAGCCTCTGGGTCACCGTGGCGAGCGCGGCGGTCGCGGGCGTGAGCTTGCTCACCGCGAGCCCCGTCTTGCGCACGATGTTGTCCATGAACTCCTTGCGCTCGTACTCACGGCGCTTCTCGCACTTCAGCTGCTTGGGGTCGACCTCGAGGTCCATGCCGCATCCGGCCCACTCCTCCGCCGTCGCGATGGCCTCTCCGAGCGCATCCTCGCCGCTCACCGTCTTGCAGTTGTCGCAGATGCCGAGCGGGAGGTACACGCTCACGTTGGGAAAGTCCACGAGCACGGAGAGCCAGGTCTCGGGCGTGATGTCGCCGATGCATGCGACGACGACCTCGTTTTCCCGCGGCAGGCGGCGCAGGGCCCGCGTGCAGGTGACGTACGCGTGTGTGTGGGCCACCGCGGCGCGCGCGATGTCATCATACAGCTTCTTGGGCTTGAGCTTGGGCGAGTTGAACGCCTCCGTGGGGCATGCCGCCACGCACAGCCCGCACTTGCGGCAGGTGTCGGCGATATCGATGCAGTACTCCTCGATGTCGATCGCGTCCACAGGGCAGACGTCCATGCAGCGGGTGCACGAGCTCTTCTCGTAGTTGCATACGAGGCAAGGGATGGAGTTCGCGCGCGGGCGCTCCTTGTAGTCGGCGGGGTTCCAATGCGGCGCCTCGCCCGTGGCCGTTCCCATGAGGGCGTCGGTGACGCCGCCGAGAGGGTTCTTGAGGGCGCTCAGGCCCTTGGATATATCGATGATGTCGTCGAACAGGTCGTGTTGCTGGGCCATGAGGGCTACTCCTTCGACAAAGTTCAGTCGAACTTTCAGTGTACGTCAACCGCATGCGGGCCGCCACTGAAGGGAGGCGTTATCCTTCGGCTCTCCGCGCAATCCGAATGCACCCGCTCGCTGGGCGAATAGTCGTCCGGTGCCAGGGCCGCCGGCGGTATCGTGTTGAGTGTTCGGCGACGCCACCACAGCGTTCCCGAGCACCTCGTTCTCGCACAGCGCAAGGAGCGCCGCCATGTGGGTCTTCGATACCACCCTCTACCAGATCTACCCCCTGGGCATGCTCGGTTGCCCGTTCGACGCGCCGGACCTCGCCGACTCCGCCGGGATGGAGGGGCAAATTGAGCGCCATCGCATCCGACAGCTCATAGACTGGGCCCCCTACCTCGGGAAGCTCGGTATCGGCGCGATTTTGCTCAACCCCGTCTTCTCCTCCGACACCCACGGCTACAACACGCGCGACCTGCGCCGGGTCGATTGCCGCCTGGGAACCAACGAGGATTTCGCCGATACCGTCGCCGCCCTGCACGCGAGCGGTGTGCGCGTGATCCTGGACGCCGTCTTCAACCATGTGGGACGCAACTTCTGGGCCTTCCGTGACGTCCGCGAGCGGAAGTGGGATTCTCCGTACAAGGATTGGTTCAACATCAGCTTCGATGGCGACACGCATTTCGGCGACGGTTTTTGGTACGAGGGCTGGGAGGGCAACCAGGATCTGGTCAAGCTCAACCTGCGTAACCCCGCTGTCATCGATTATCTGCTTGACGCCGTCAGCATGTGGAAGCACGAGCTGGGCGTCGACGGCCTGCGCCTCGACGTCGCCTACAGCCTCGACCGCGACTTCGTGAAGCGCCTTCATGGGCTCGCCTGCGAACTGGGGGCGGAAACGCGCTTCGATGGCGGCCCGGGCGATGGCTTCCCACTCATCGGCGAGGTCCTGCACGGCGACTACAACCTCATCGTCAACGACGAGATGCTCGACTCCTGCACCAACTACGAGTGCTACAAGGGCCTGTATTCGAGCTTCAACTCCATGAACATGTTCGAGATCGCCCATTCTCTGCACCGCCAATACGGAGGCGACCCCTGGTGCATCTACCAAGGCAAGCATCTGGTGAGTTTCGCCGACAACCACGACGTCTCGCGCCTGGCCAGCATCTTGACCGAGAAGCGCCACCTTCGCCCCGCATACGGCGTCTTGTTCGGCATGCCGGGCATCGCCTGTCTGTACTACGGCAGCGAATGGGGGCAGCTGGGTGAAAAGGGCACCGGCTACCTCGCCGACGTCGCACTGCGCCCGGCACTCGACGCCCCTGCCGCCGACGCGCTCGAGCACCTCGCGCCCGGCTGGGACGGCGGCAACGCCCCCAACGAGCTCACCGGCTACATCTGCGCGCTCAACCACGTGCGCCGCGCGTCGCGCGCGCTCTGCCACGGCGGCTACCGCAACGTCGTGATCACGAACAAGCAGCTGCTGTTCGAGCGCGACGCATGCGCTGGCGCCGCAGGTGCCGCCGAGCGCGTCCTCGTCGCCGTCAACGCGGACGATGCACCCTTCACGTTCGGAGACGGTTCGCTCGCGGGACGCTTCGAAGTCCTGCTCGCCAGCGCGCCCGCCTACGACAACGCGTGCATCGAAGACGGCGCCGGGGAGCCCGCGCGGCTCGTCGCCGGAGACGTCCTCGAACTTGACGGATCACTTGAGATCCCGCCCTTCGGCACGCTCTACCTCAAGCAGCTCTTCTAAGCGGCTCCTCCAGGACAAAGCACCCCGCTTCGCCCCCGTGCGCGCGACAGCAATGGAAACCAAGAGAGGGCCGTAGACGCGACGCGCCGCATGCGACAGCACGATGGCTCGCCACTGCGGCGCTTCGTGCCCGCGGCGCATGCGGCGCCTACAGGCTATCGTCGGCGCAGCGCAGCGTCGCCACCACGAGCTCGGGCCGGTTGTTCACGCGCAGCGGCACGACGCTGGGACCCAGGCCGCGACTCACCACGAGCTGCGTTGCCCCCAGCGTGTGCACGCCCGCGGTGACCTTGGGAAAGAAACCCTGGCTGGGTGCGAAGAGCGGACCCACCGCCGGCAGGCGCACCTGGCCTCCGTGGGCATGGCCGGCAAACGCCACATCGATGCCGCGCGCCGCGTACACCGCGAGCAGCTCGGGGCGGTGCGTGAGCAGGACGGTGCAGGGCGCATGCTCGGCACCCGGTTCGATGCCGGCGCGAACCAGCACGTCCGCTAGCTGCGCATCGATGATCTGGGGCGTCGCGCCGCGCGGATACGGACGGCGGAACACCGGGTCGGTCAGCCCGAGCAGCACGATGCGCTCGCCACCGCGCCGCAACGACACCGATGCATTCCCCAGCACCGTAACGCCCGCACGCTTCAGGCGAGAGACGATCTGCGGATACTCGCGAAGGCGCGCCTCGTGGTTGCCTGGGACGAAAAACACAGGGGCTATGTTCGCAGCCTGCGCCGCCACGTGCATACCGACGTCGACGCGCGTACGACGGGAGTCGACCAGGTCCCCCGTGATCGCGATGAAATCGGGCTTGACGCGATGCAGGCGCTTGAGCAACCTCGCGTTGGCATGGCCGAGCTCCGCGTTATGAAGGTCGGAAATCTGGGCGATGCGCACGCCGTCGAATGCCCGCGGCAACCGAGGAACCGCGAGTTCATACTCGGTCGTCTGAATGCCGCCGTTCGACCATGCGACCCAGGCTGCCGCGGCGAGAGCACCGGCACCCGCCGCGGCGCCCTTCACCAGCATCCGCTTGCGTTCATCCATGTTTACCACCCCGTATCCGCCACGCGCCGGCCGCCGCGCGGAGCCCTTTTTCGCATACAAGCACGCTGCCGCGCAGTACCGTTTCCGTACCCACGCTTTATAAGCAACGCGGAACCCGCACAGGACGCGGGGCCCGCGTGGGCACGCAGGCTCCGAGCAGGTACGCGGGCCCCGGGCGCCCCGGCGACGGATCGCGAACGGCAAGGGCGCGGAGCCGAGCGCACCAACCTCTTTTTTCCTCGCAAGCTCGAATGGCTTGAATGCAAAACCCCGGAGGGATTCCTTGAGGGTGTTCTGAGAGGCTGAGCCTCGAACACACCCGCAAGGAACCCTCCGGGGTTCCAATGGGAGTTCTAAGCGTTTCGCTTAGTACATGCCGCCGCCCTGGGCGCCTGCGGTCGCGGCCGCGATGGCGTCCTCGAGCTGGGTGTTCTTCGGCACGTCGGAGACGGTGGCCTCGGTGATGAGGATGAGGGAGGCCACGGAGGCGGCGTTCTGCAGGGTGGTGCGGGTGACCTTGACCGGGTCGAGCACGCCCATCTCGATCATGTTGCCCCACTCGCCGTTGGCGGAGTTCAGGCCCTCGCCCGCGGGGAGCTCGGAGACCTTGTCCACGATGACGGCGCCCTCGTAGCCGGCGTTCTTGGCGATGGTGGCAACCGGAGCGGTGAGCGCCTTCTTGATGATGTCGATGCCGATCTGCTCCTCGGGATCGGAGATCTCGATGCCCTCGAGCGCGGGCAGGGCGTCCATGAAGGCGACGCCGCCGCCGGCAACGATGCCCTCCTCGACGGCCGCGCGGGTGGCCTGAAGGGCGTCCTCGACGCGGTGCTTGATCTCCTTGAGCTCGGTCTCGGTGGCGGCACCGACCTTGATGACGGCCACGCCGCCGGAGAGCTTGGCGAGGCGCTCCTGGAGCTTCTCGCGGTCGAACTCGGAGTCGGTGTGCTCCATCTCGCCCTTGATGGCGGCAACGCGGTCGGCGATGGCCTCCTTGGAGCCGGCACCGTCAACGATGGTGGTGTTGTCCTTGGTGATGGTCACGCTCTTGGCGGTACCGAGCATCTCGGCGGTGATGTCGGCAACCTTGATGCCGAGCTCGTCGAGAGCGGCCTGGCCGCCGGTGAGGACGGCGATGTCCTCGAGCATGCGCTTGCGACGGTCGCCGTAGCCCGGAGCCTTCACGGCGCAGACGTTGAGGGCGCCGCGGATCTTGTTGAGGACGAGCGTGGGCAGGGCCTCGCCGTCGATGTCCTCGGCGATGATGAGCAGGCCCTTGCCGGCGCGGGAGACGGCCTCGAGCACGGGCATGATGTCCTGGACGTTGGAGATCTTCTGGTCGGTGATGAGGATGTAGGGATCCTTCATCACGGCCTCCATGCGGTCGTTATCGGTAACGAAGTACGCGGAGACGTATCCCTTGTCGAACTGCATGCCCTCGACGGTGTCGATCTGGATGTCGAAGGTCTGGGAGTCCTCGACGGTGATGACGCCGTCCTTGCCCACGACGTCCATGGCGTCGGCGATCTTGGCGCCGACCTCGGGGTCGCCCGCGGAGATGGTGCCGACGGAAGCGATCTGCTCCTTGGTCTCGACCGGCTTGGCGAGGCTCTTCATCTCGGCGACGGCGGCGTTGACGGCCTTGTCGATACCGCGGCGGATGGCCAGCGGGTTGGCACCGGCGGCGACGTTCTTGAGGCCGTCGTTGACGATGGCCTGGGCGAGCAGGGTCGCGGTGGTGGTGCCGTCACCCACGGTGTCGTTGGTCTTGGTGGCGACCTCCTTCACCAGCTGGGCGCCCATGTTCTCGATGTTGTCCTCGAGCTCGATCTCCTTGGCGACGGAGACGCCGTCGTTGGTGATGGTGGGAGCACCGAAGGAGCGCTGCAGCGCCACGTAGCGGCCCTTGGGGCCCATGGTGACGGTGACGGCGTCGGCCAGGGTGTTGACGCCCTTCGCGAGCTTGGCGCGAGCGTCGGTGTCGAACGTGATGTTCTTAGCCATGTGTTCAATCCTCCAAATGAGAGAAACCTGTTGCCGGCCACGGCTGAGTCGGATGCCGCGGCGGATACCTCAATACGGCGTCTGCCCTGAATTGAGGTTGGGGGGGTGCTACTCGACGACGGCGTAGATGTCGTCAGCGCGCATGAGCAGGTAGTCCTCGCCGTCGACCTTGATCTCGTTGCCACCGAACTTGCCGTAGATCACCTTGTCGCCGACCTTCACGTCCATCGGCAGGCGCTCGCCGGCGTCGTTGAGCTTGCCGGCGCCCACGGCGACGACCTCGCCGCGCTGCGGCTTCTCCTGCGCGTTGCTGGCGATGTAGAGACCGGAAGCGGTCTTCTGCTCAGCGGCATCGGGCTTGACCAGGACGCGATCTCCAAGCGGCTTGAGAGACATGCTGTTTCCTCCTTTTGCTGGCGGCCGGTCCCTACCGACCGTCCACGCGTTTGCTTACGCGTTGAATAGTACCCACCAAGACAGACTTATACAACGGAACCGCAAAAAATCTTATGAATCGGCACTTAGATTTCCTGAGCGCTCGAACCCATGGGTCGCAGGATGCCCGGTCCCTAGCGGGAATAGACTTCCCGACCGCCCACGAAGGTCGCGAGCACGCGCGCGTCGATGATCTCCTCGGGGTCGCACGCGGTGACGTCCCGGTCGAGCGCCACGAAGTCTGCGAGGTATCCCGGCGCGATGCGACCGAGCTCGTCCTCGTGCTGGGCCGCGACGGCGCTGCCCGCCGTGTAGATGCGCAGCGCGTCGGCGGCGGAGATGCGCTCTTCCGGCAACCAGCCACCTTGCGGCCAGCGGCTCGCAGGGTCTCGACGCGTCACCGCCGCATACAGCACGTTCATGCTGTCCGGCAGCGTGATGGGGGAATCGGTGCCGAACGCCTGGAGCACCCCGCGGCGCAGGTAGGTCGCGAACGGCCACATGATGCGGCTGCGGTCCGGCCCCAGGTCGCGCTCGGGGCCGCCCGGGTCGAGCGTGATGTGGCACGGCTGGGAGCTCGCGACGACATCGAGATCGCGCAGGCGGTCGATATCCCCGGGCAGCAGGTTCTCGAGGTGCTCGAGGGTGTTGTGCCCGCTCGGCAGCGACCCGTAGAGCCGGCGCGCCTCCTCTAAGATATCGAGGGCCTCGTGGATCGCCCCGTCGCCGATCACGTGGATGCGCACCGCGTGGCCGCGCTCGGCGGCGGAGAGCACGAGCGCGCGCATGCGGTCGGCGCTCACGGTCAGCCTGCCGCGGTCGCCCGGGAAGCGCGGATTGCTGTAGGGCTCGATGAGGTACGCGGTATGCTCGCTCGAGACGCCGTCGAAGAACTGCTTGAAGCCCGGTGCACGCAGGAGGTCGCTGTTGCGGTAGCGCTCCTGCATGGCCTCAAGCCGAGCCTGGTCGTCGAGCAGCGTGGGGAACAGGTGCGCGCGCACCGTGAGCTGGCCCGCCGCCTCGAGGGCCTCGTAGATATCGTCCCGGATGAAGTCGCAGCCGGGCATCGGCATGAGGGACATGTCGCAGATGGAGGTGATGCCGAGCTCGGCCATGCGCGTCATCTGGGCGCGGTACGCATCGCGGATGCGCCCCTCGCCCATCCACTCCAGGCAGCGCGGGAGCAGCTGCATGGCGGCCGCCTCGTGCGCCACGCCCGTCAGCTCGCCGTCCTCGTCGTGATCGAAGCTGCCGCCCACGGGCGGCTCCGTGTCGCGCGTCACCCCGAGCAGCTCGAGCGCCCGGGCGTTGAGCCAGAGCGTGTGCCCGTCGCCCGAGTACATCGCGCAGGGTCGGTCGGGAAGCACCGCGTCGAGCGAGCGGCGCGTGGGGTGGACGGGTGGGTCCCACCGGTAGTCGCGCCACCCCTGGGTGACCACCCAGGCGTCATCGGGCAGCGTCGCGGCGAACGCCGCCGCCTTGGCGGCGAGGTCCTCTTCGCTTTTCCCCATCTCCATCAGCAGGAAGGGAGAGGAGCCGAGCGCCGTGTGGAAGAAATGCAGGTGCGCGTCATGGAAGCCCGGGCACAGGAGCGCGTCGCCGAAATCGCGCACAGGGGTCGCCGCGGGGACGGCGGCGAGGACGTCGTCGGGCGAGCCCACGAGGGCGATGCGCCCCGACGCCACCGCGAACGCGAGCTCACGAGGGGTCCGCTCCCCCGGGGAACTCGTGAACACGCGTGTCGAACGCACAACATAATCTGCCTTGAAAGCCATGCCCTGCCGCCTTCGTGTCGAGTGGACGATACGTCGCCGCTTCCCCACGGGGGGGGATGCGGCATGCCGGACCATCATACCGCCCGGAATCGATCGCTGAGCATATGGTTACGCCAGCGGTCGACTCGCCCGCCCGCGCCGGACCAAGCGATGGGACCCCGCCGAAAATGCGCTTGAACAGGATGCCGCCATCAAGCGGGCTGCCGGACGAGCTCGACACGTGAGGGACGCCGGGCTTCGGCGCCCTCCCCCCGGCGCCAACCGGACGCGGCAGGGGGCATAATCGGCGGCACGCACGCCCGCAGCCCGCCCCGTCGAGAGCAACGGGGATGCTTGCGGACTGAATCGGGGTCCGTAGCGGCCGCGAGGCTCCCCAAACCGGAATCGGGGACGACCGCGGACAAGGCCGGGCTTCAAGAGGGCCGCAAGGTTCCCCAAGCCGACAATGGGTGACGCCTGCGGACGAATCCGAGGCCCATAGCGGCCGTAAGGTTCCCCAAGCCGGCATCCGGAGGCGTTTCCGGACGCCACGGCCGCATACGACGAGGCGCCTCCCTCTCCCTACGGCGGGCCTCGCGCACCCCACGCCCCTCGCCTCGCCTCGCCTCACCTCGAAACAGGTTAAATAAACACGCCGGCATGCTTCACCGTGCTAGAGTTAGGGCAGCGTAAAGCATGTGCAAGCACGACGAGAGGATGTTTCAGGCATGGTGAAGACGAAGGCGCAGCAGATCATGGCGGACCGCGAGGCGCGCAGCGAGCAGGAGGCGACGCGGGCGATCCTCGACATCGCGGCGGAGTTCGAGCCCTACATCATCCGGCAGCGCCGCCACTTCCACAAGCATCCCGAGCCGAGCCTCGAGGAGGTGCGCACGACCTCCGACATCGCCGGACAGCTCGATGCGATGAACATCCCCTACGAGCGCCCGCTCAAGACGGGCCTCGTCGCCACCCTACGCGGCACCGCCCCGGACGCCTACCGCGCCGACGGCACGCCGCGGCGACGCCTGCTCATGCGCGCCGACATCGACGCCCTGCCCGTCACCGAGCGCACCGAGGAGGAGTTCGCGAGCGTCAACGAAGGCTACATGCACGCGTGCGGCCACGACTGCCACATCGCCATGATGCTCGGCTGCCTACAGGTCCTGCGCCACATGACCGATGACATCCACGGCGAGGTCCGCGTCGTGTTCCAGCCCTCCGAGGAAAACGGGTCGGGTGCGAAGATGATGTGCGAGGCGGGGGTCTGCGAGGATGTCGACGGCGCCTTCGCGATGCATATCTGGAGCGAGGTCGACGCGGGCACCGTCAGCTGCGAGCCCGGCCCGCGCATGGCGAACACCGACTGGTTCCGCATCGACGTGCACGGAACCTCCTGCCACGGCGCCATGCCGCAGCGCGGCGCCGACGCCATCATGGTGGCCGCCGAGATCGTGAACGCCCTGCAGACCATCGTGAGCCGCGACCTCTCCCCCTACGAGCCGGCGGTCGTGACGGTCGGCGAGCTCCACGGCGGCACGGCGCGCAACGTCATCGCCGGCTCGGCCTACCTCACCGGCACCGTGCGCACCTACTCCGACGCGACCCACGAGATGATGCCGGAGCTCATCCGCCGCATCTGCACGCACACCGCCGCCGCGCTGGGCGCCGAGGCAGAGCTGTCCGACTACACGATCGCCAACTACAAGGTTGAAAACGAGCCCGCCGCGAGCGAGCGCTGCCGACAGGCCGTCCTCAAGGTGCTCGGCGCCGCGGGAGAGGGGCGCTACCGCGGAACGCTCTCGGGCGAGGACTTCTCGGAGTACCTCCGCCGCGTGCCCGGCGTGCTCGCCTTCGTGGGGTGCCGCAACCCGCAGGTGGGCGCCACGTTCGCGCAGCATTCCTGCTACTACCGGATCGACGAGTCGGTCCTCGCCAAGGGAGCCGCCGTCGCCGCGCAGTACGCCGTCGACTTCTTGGCGGAGCCCACGCAGGAGGAGCTCGACGGGCCGCTCGTCGCACGCATCGCCGAATCCAACCCGGCGCTCGCCGACACCGTGCGCTCCGCCCGGGCGGCGACCGTCGGGGCGCATCACGCCCTGAAAGACGCCCGCGAGGCGCGCATGACCGCCGCCCGCGAGCTGCGCCGCGCCCACGCGAAGTCCGAGGATGAGGCGGAGGACAAGCCGAAGGAATAAGCTCCGCGCCATGCGCCCCGAATTGGCGCCCGCCTCGATTTAGGGGCTGTCCCAAAATCGAGGCGGGCTTTGGGGCGGGGCCCGATGGCCGCTTCCGACACGAGCCGATCGCCCTGAGCGAAACCGCAGGCGCCCCCTGGGGCCGACGCTCCCGGTCGGCCCCAGGGGGCGCCGTCCCATCTTGCCGGTCGGCGGGCCCGCTAGTTGACGTAGCGGAACCCGTTGCCCACGATCTCGGAGCTGTCCACGATCGTGATGAACGCATCCGGCTCGATCTCGCGCACGTAACGGCGCAGCTTCACCGCCTCCCGGCGCGAGAGCACGCACATGATCACCGTCACGCTCCTCCCCGAGAACGCCCCGTAGCCCCGGCTGATGGTCGCCGTCCTCTTGAGCTCCTTGACGATGAACTTCTCGACCGCGACCGGCTGACGGCAGATGACCGTGCACACCTTGCGCAGATGGATGCTCTCGATGGCCTTGTCCACCACGAGGGTCTTCGCGAACAGGCCGAGCACGCAGTAGAGCCCCACGCGAGGGCCGTAGAGCACCGCGGCGATGCCGACGATTCCGATATCGACGTACAGCAGGGCGCGGCCGATCTCCAGCGTGCTGTGGCGCTTCAGGATCATCGCGAGGATATCCGTGCCGCCGGTGGAAGCGCCGATGTCGAACACCATCGCGCTGCCGATGGCGGGCAGCAGCACGGCAAAGCACAGGTCGAGCCACATATCGCCCGTAACCGAGGCCGAGGACGCGCCGGGGAAGAGCACCTCGAACAGCGACACGTACCCCGAGAGCGCGACGGACGCGAACACGCTCCAGAGAATGGCCCGGCGCTCGAGGAAGATGAGCCCGAGCACGACGAGCGCGATGTTGATGATCCACATGAAGGCACCGACGGGCAACGAGGGACAGAGCGTCGACAGGATGACCGAGACTCCCGAGGTTCCGCCGAAGGCGAAGTGGTTCGGCGTCTTGAAAACCACGATCGCCAGGGCCGTAAGGATAAGGCCGGCGTTCAACGTCATGAAAAAGCGCACGAAATGGGGGTCCTGGCTGCGGCGGCGGCCCTCCTGCTCCCCCAGTCTGATATCCTCGGGCGTCACCAGGCGCTCCATAGGTTCGACCGGAGCCCCCTCAGCCGCCCCTTTGCGCTCAGCGACTTCGCTCTCCCCCATCTTGCATCCCCTCTCTCGCGCATCGGCCCCGATGCCTGTGATGGTAGCGCCGCGGGCGGACATTGCAATCCATCACGACGCAGTGACCGGGCGTGCGGCGCTCCGTCCCGCCCGCGCCAAACGAACGGCGGCCCGGCCGCACGAAGCGACCGGGCCGCGAGACGCTGAATCAGCCGATGCGGCGCAGATTAGAATGCGGGCAGGACGTCCTGGCCGTAGGTCCTCTCGAGATAGTCTTTGAAGTCGTCCGAGGTGAGCACGTCGACGAGCGCCTCGACCGTCTCGTTGTCCTCGTTCTCGGCGGTGACGCAGATGATGTTGGCGTACTGCTCGACGGCGGTGGAGCCGGCCTCCTCGTGCGCAAGAGCGTCCTTGACGTGGTAGCCGGCCTCGATGGCGTAGTTGCCGTTGATCACGGCGTAATCGACGGACTCGAGGGCGCGCGGAACCGCAGCGGCCTCGAGTTCCTGGAACTGGATGCCGTGCGGGTTGTCGGCGATGTCGTTGGGGGTCGCCTCGAGGTTCTTGGGATCGGAGAGGGTGATCAGGCCGAGGTCCTGCAGGAGCAGCAGGGCACGGCCCTCGTTGGTGGGATCGTTGGGGATGGCTATGGAGGCGCCGTCCACGATGGAGTCGAGGTCGGAGGACTTGCCGGCGTACACGGCCATCGGCTCGTAGTGGATGGCGCCGACGGACACCAGGTCGGTGCCGTTCTCCTTGTTGTAGTTCTCCAGGTAGTTGATGTGCTGGAAGTAGTTGGCGTCGACCGCGCCGGAGCTGGTGTCCTTGTTGGGCAGGATGTAGTCGGTGTACTCCTTCACCACGAGGTCGATACCCTGGTCGGCAAGCTTGGCGGCGGCGAAGTCGTTCAGGATCTCGGCGTGCGGGGTGGGGCTCGCGGCGACGGTCAGCTTGGTCGAGGCAGAAGCAGAGCCCGCTGCGCCGTCGGACGCGCCGCAGGCGGCGAGGCCGCCGAGGGCGACGACGGAAAGGCCGGCAGCGAAGGCCTTGAGAGCGGAGCGACGGGAGACAGGAGCGTTGAGGACAGCCATGAGGGATTCCTTTCTGAGATGGTGCGGGTCACTGCGCGGTACCGATTAACCTATCAGGAGCATAGGTTTGCAATCGGCCCGCGCCGATAACGTAACCCACCTGTAACGAACATGAATACGCAAGCAAGCACAGGACGGCGCCGCGGGCAGCAGCCATGCCCGGGCGACGCGGTAGGAAACGGAACGGGTAAGGGGCGAGAACGGGGCGCTCAGGTGCCGCAGGTTGCCCCGAACGAGGAGGGCGCGCGCCTTGCGTGCGGCGCCCGACGAGTAAAGGGCAAGATGCGGTGCCTGAGCGTTCCGCCTAGCGGTGGTCGACGCGGCGGGCGATATAGTTGCACACGCTCTGGATCAGCTGCACGAGAACGACAAGCAGCACAACGGTCACGATCATGACCTCGTTCTCATACCGATAATAACCATAGCGGATGGCGATATCGCCCAAGCCGCCCGCGCCCACGGCGCCGGCGATGGCGGTATAGCCCAGCACGGCGATCAGGGTAACGGCGATGCCGCGCACGATGCTCGGCAGCGCCTCGGGCAGAAGCGCGGACCACACGATCCGCGGCACCGAGGCGCCACAGGCCTCGGCGGCCTCGACGGCGTCGCGGCTGACCTCGGCGAGCGACTGCTCGACCATGCGGGCAACGAAGGGCGCCGTCGCCACGACGAGCGGCGGGATGACGCCGCGCACGCCCGTCGAGGTGCCCACGATCGCCTGGGTCGCGGGCATGAGCGCGATCAGCAGGATGATGAACGGCAGGGAGCGGCCGATGTTGACGATCCAACCAAGAACCGCGTTGAGCGCGGGCATGGGACGCAGGCCGTCGGGAGCCGTCAGGTGCAGCACCACGCCGAGCACGATGCCGATCACGTAGGCGATCGCCGTGGAAGCGAACAGCATGACGAGCGTGTCGAGCGTTCCCTGCGCGAGAAGACCGGAGAACTCGGCCAAGAAATCGTTAAGCATCCCAATCAACCCTTCCGAGCAGCACGCGTGTCGCCTCGGCGGATGGCGCGTCGAAGACGCGCTCCACCGGCCCCTGTTCCACCACGCGGCCGTGCTCGAGCACGGCGACGTTCTTGCAGATCTTCTGCACGACGTCCATGGAATGGGTGATCACCACGAGGGTGACCCCGGTCTCGCGGTTGATGTCGCGGAGCAGCTTGAGGATCGTGTTGGTGCTCTTGGGGTCGAGTGCCGACGTGGCCTCGTCGCACAGGATGACCTCGGGCTCGCACGCGAGCGCGCGGGCGATCGCCACGCGCTGCTTCTGCCCGCCCGACAGCTGGCTGGGATAGCTGGAAGCCTTCTCCGCCAGGCCGACGCGCGCAAGCAGGCCGAGCGCGCGCTCGCGGTTCTCCGCCGTGACCTTGCCGTTGGCGGCCACGAACGGGAAGCAGACGTTCTCGAGCACGGTCTTCTGAGCGAGCAGGCCGAAGTTCTGGAAGATCATGGCGACGCGACGGCGATAGGCGCGCAGGTCGGCACCGGAAAGCTCGGTGACGTCCTGGCCGTCGACCACGATCCTGCCGGAGGTCGGGCGCTCCAGCAGGTTGATGGTGCGCACGAGGGTGGACTTGCCCGCGCCGCTCATGCCGATGATGCCGAAGATGTCCCCGTCGGCAATCTCCAGATTGATGTCGGACAGGGCGCTGACAGTCCCGTCCGGAAGAACGGACGCGATCGTCGAGGCAGCCTCGTCGGTCGCCTGGACCACGCTCGCGGCGACCGCTGCAGGGTTTCCACTCACGGCTGCCGCATATGAGAAGTCGGCGCCTTTTCCGCGAGAACGGCGCCCACGCGTCGCAGGCACCGCGAAGGATTTAGAAATATGCTGAATGCTGATCAAAAGTGTATCTCCGCTCGAAGACGGCCAAATCGGAAGAAGGCGGGCTGACTCCCGCCGGAGACAGCCTATCAGGGCGCCCGGTCTCCGTCTAGCCGCGCGGGCGGCGCAGCAAAACAGAGTGCCCGGGCGAGGGCATCTCCATGACCATCATCGTGATATGTGCGGCAAACGTATCCATGTGGCTTACCTTAACAGGCCCAGGCCGCATGGACAACCACGAAATCCATCGGAAACCCCTTCGACCCCGCGCCTCAATTGCCGGACGGCCCCTTAATTGAGATGGGGACGCGAAGCGCCCATGATGTAGAGAGCGTCTCGTCGACCCCGCGCGTTCGGTTGCCGGATACGCCGCCGGGCGCGCGACGCGCCTCAATTAGGGGCGAGCGCTTTTTAAAACAGCCATCAGGCGAGCCGGTCCATCCGTTTGCCCGCGGTGCGATCCGCGCCCCTCCCGCAACACGGCTATACCGGACGCCCGGCCCCGATCGAAAGGGAGGTCTCGCAGGCCTACTCCTCGTCGTCCTCCGCGGACTCGGCGGGCTTGATGGTGTCCAGGAAGCGTTTGCGGCTCGCCTCGTACTCCTCGCGCGTCACGACGTCCTCGATGCGAAGGTTGATGCCGGCGACCTCGAGCCCGGTCATGGCCACGAGGCGCTCGGTGACCCGCTCCTTGACGTCCTCGAAGATGGCGGGCGCATAGCTGCCGTACTCGATGATGACCGAGATGTTCACGACGACCCGGTTGTCGTCGGTGACCTCGACCGAAACGCCCTTGGTGAGGTTCTCGGCGCCGAACTGCTCCTGGACGAAATGCATGAGGTTGCCCTTCATGCCCAGGACGTGGGGCACCTCGCGCGTAGCGAGCGCGACGATCTTCTCGATCACGCCGTTGGAATAGGTGAGGGAGTCCTCGGACTCATCCAGCTCGTCGTCCTCCGTCGAGCCCTCGCCGCCGGCATCGAGCACAGCGACCTCCGTGGCTGGGACCTCAGACTCCTTCCCGCTCTCGAGGCTGACGGCCGGGGCCGCCTCATCCGCGCGCTCGAGTTCATCCATCTTCTCGTCTGCCATGACAATCACGCTCCTCGCTGATCGATATACACCGTGCCGGCAACGCCGTCAGTTGCCGCCGAACAGGCGGCGGAAGAAGTTGACGATTCCGTTATCCCCATCGCGGACCTGGCCCACGATCGCCCCGATCGCGACGAACACGGTGATAACGATCGTGCTCCACAGGCCCAACCAAAGAATGAGGACGGCGACGACAAGACCCGTGAAGGCCCCCGCCGCCGTATGCGGATGAGATGTAACGTAGCGCCATGCTTCGCTTCCGATACCCGAGATGAAGCCCGCGGCCTCGTGGAGCCCGTCGTGCGCCGACGCGCCGTCGGCGTGGTCGCGGGAAGCGCCCCCCTCCGGAGCGGCCTGCGCGCTCTCGTCGTGAGACTCGACGGATAGCTTGGGGAGCTTTCGCTCACTGCTGTTAGATCCACTCACTGGTTGACCTCCTTGGAGAGGGTAACGGTCTTGCTCGGAAGAAAGCGAACGCGCACAGCTGTCGCCTCGATGCCCAACATGCGGTCGCAGGCGCGCTCCACGGCGCGTTGGACCTCCTCGGCGCGGGACTTCAAGTCCGAGTCCCCGAGATAGATCGCATCGATGGTGAAGCGAACCTCGTCGCGCGCCTTGCCGCACACGCGGGCATCGACGCGGTCGATGAGGACGTCCGGGTCCTCGGACGCAGCGGTGCGCGCGCACGACTCGATCGCCGCGAGGCGAACCTCGATATCCCCGTTGGCACCAAGACGAATGCTCGCAGGCTCCACGCCACGGGCGAGCGCCCGGATAAACATGATGAGCGCCGCGACGGCGACGAAGCACGCCATGGAGGCCGCAGCGATCCGCGCGGGCTGGTAGGCGACGATCTCCGTCGCCCCCGGAATCCGGCTCGGCCACAGGAAGGCGGCGAGCAGCACCGCGCAAAAGACGGCGGCAACGGCGTTCACGCCAGCGACGAGCTTTCGAACCACCCGCATACCATCTCCTTCGCACCCCGGGACGCACTGCGCGCGAATCCACTCGCACTGCACGATTATATAGAACCGTGACGGCTCTGCCGGGGGTATCCGCGGAACCGTCGGCCTAACGAAATGGGATCGGCCCTCTGCTTGAACCCACGATACCCGCTTCGCGTCGCCGTAGGCCCCACAGCCAGATTCCACGCGGGAACCCCACGGGCGGCATGGCGGGCACGGAGGCCGACAACGCAAAAGGCCGGCCCGCGCTGCCACGCGAACCGGCCATCATTCATATGCGCATGCGTCCTTCCGGACGCGCACGGACCCGATCGGGCCCTACTCCTCCTCGAGCGCGGCGATGACCTCGTCGGTCATGTCCATGGTGCTGTAGACGTCCTGGACGTCGTCGAGCTCCTCGAGGCGGTCGATGAGGCGCTGGACCTTCTTGGCGTCGGCGCCGGAGACGGCCGTCGGGGTGATGGGAACCATGGTGAGCTCGGCGCCCTTGACCTCGATGCCCTGAGCCTCGATACCCTTGGAGACGGCCATGAGCTCGTTGGCGGCGGTCCACACGACCCAGTCCTCGCCGGCGTCCTCGTAATCGTCGCCGCCGGCCTCGGCGATAGCCATCATGAACTCTTCCTCGTCACCAGCGGCGCCGTTGGCCATCATGGTTTCCTTCTTGGCGTTCGGGTCGAGGATCTCCTTGGAGACGACGACCTGGCCCTTGCGCTCGAACTGGAAGGCGACGGAACCGGAGGTGCCGAGGTTACCGCCCGCATGGGAGAACGCGGAGCGAACGTCGGCGGCGGTGCGGTTGCGGTTGTCGGTCAAGCACTCGACGTACACGGCGACGCCCGCAGGACCGTAGCCCTCGTAGACGATGTTCTCGTACACGGCGGCATCGGCACCGGCACCGAAGGCCTTGTCGATAGCGGACTTGATCTTATCCTTGGGCATCGACTGCGCCTTCGCCTTGGCGACGGCGGCGGCGAGGGAGGCGTTGTTGTCCGGGTTGGGATCGTTGCCTAGACGGGCGGCAACGGTGATGTTGCGGCTCAGCTTGGAAAACAGAGCGGAACGCTTAGCGTCCTGCGCGCCCTTGCGATGCTTGGTAGTTGCCCATTTAGAGTGTCCGGACATGCGAGACTCCTTATCGATAACCCAGCCCGTCCGCATACCGCGGTTCGGGCCCTTGTTCACACACGTGGATGCATGATACTCCCAAGTCGGCGAGCTGAAAAGAACCGTGCATCCCTGCGCACGCAATACGCATGCAGCACCCGCGCGGCCCGGAAACGGACGAATCGGATGCGCCCGGCCGACGCGATGCGCTGCGTCGAGACCCTGCGACAAGAGACCGCGGGGTAGAGGGAGGCCACCGCGCCCCCTCCGGACCTACAGCCATAAGGGAGGGGTCAGAGGAAACCTCTCACCCCCGAAGTGAGTGGATTTTGGCAAGGCTGCTGAACAACAGGTCCAAAAGCGCCCCTGACACACAGTGAAACACCAGATAAGCGCTTTATCATGACGGAGTGTCATCGTTGAACCTGAGAAAATCCACTCACTTCGGGGGTGAGAGCTGCCCGACCCCCTCGCGAGCCGTAACGCGCCAAGGCATTGCCTACGCCCGGGAAGCGAGCAATAGCGAGGACCCCCGCATGTCCCGGGCTGTCTAGGCCCGCCATCAGGTGGACGGCATCCCGTGCCTGACATCCTGGCACAAGGCTCACGCCTAAAGGAAGGGAGGCACTTCCCTCTCGCTTGCAATCGTTAGCGCCACCCCGCCATCGACGCGCCCTTAGGATACGTCCCTTTTGGCGCGGGCCCGCCCCTTTTGGCACGACAGGCGCCGCGAACACGATCCTACTGCCTGACGGGTCCGCCGTCCAAATAGACGCGCTGAGGCCGATTCGCCCGACGCGCCCAAACGATCAGACCGGCACCGATGGCGAGCAGCGGCAGCGACAAGACCTGACCCATCGTGACTACGCCGCCGAACAGATAGCCGAGCTGCGCATCGGGCACGCGAACGAACTCCACGAGGATGCGGGCGATGCCGTAGCCCAGGATGAACACGCCCAGAAACGTACCCTGGGGCGGGACCGGCTTGCGGCGAGACAGAAGCTGCAGCACGACAAGCAGCACGACGCCCTCGAGAAGCGCCTCGTAGAGCTGGGAAGGATGGCGCGCGACGCCACCGCCCGTCTCGAACACGACGCCCCAGGGCAGGTCCGTCGGCTTGCCCCACAGCTCGCCGTTGACGAAGTTCGCGCAGCGCCCCAAGAACAGCGCGATGGGCGCCCCGGTCACCGCGAGGTCCGCGACGGTGAGGATGGACATCCGATACAGGCGGCACACGATCAAGCCGCCGAGCACGGCACCCACCAGCCCGCCGTGAAAGCTCATGCCGCCCTGGTTCACGGCGAAGATCTCCAGCGGATGCGCCCAGTAGTATCCGTCCCCGTAGAAGACGACGTAGAACAGGCGCCCCCCGATGATGAGACCGAACACGACGCCGACCACGACCGTGACCAAGTCGTCGACCGTGAGGTCCATCCCCCAACGGCGCTGGGTCCGGTACATGATGACCGCCGTCAGAATCGCCCCGAAGATGTACGCGAGGCCGTACCAGTAGATAGTGATGGGCCCCGCCGAGATCGCGACGGGGTCCAAGGCGTGGTAAAGGTCGTTCAGCACGAGCTGCCCTCCCTAGGGTTGCAACGACACGGGGCCGCGAGCATGCGCGCGCGGCCCCGCGATCCGGCAGGAAGGATTAGAACGGAGCATACTCGTCGTACAGGTCCGCGGCGGCAGACGAGCCGCCCATGTCGTTGACGGCGACGACACGGGTGACGCCCGGGACGTGCTCCTTGAGGATGCGCTCGACGCCCATGGAGAGGGTGAGCTGACTCATCGGGCAGCCGGCGCAGTGACCGAGCAGCTCAAGCGACACGACGCCCTCGTCGTCGACGCCGACGTAGGCGAGGTCGCCGCCGTCCGCCTGCAGGTTGGGGCGGATCTCCTCGAGCACGGCCTTGAGAAGCTCTTCGTTAACAGCCACGTGGGCTCCTTTCATCGCATAGCAACCCGGCGCGGCGCGCTTGGGCCGGCCGGAGCGAACCGACAGGCGGCCCGCAGGTGGTCATTCATGATACTACACTGCAGCTGGTACCCGAAACGAAGGAGGATCAGTCGGGAAGACGAACATACGCCCGGTCGGACAGCACGCCCCGAGCTTCCGGCTCGGAACCAGCCTCAGCCGCCCCTTATTTGTGGTACGGCTCCCCGCGCATGATCTTGAAGGCACGGTAAGCCTGCTCGAGCAGCACGACGCGGGCGAGGTTGTGCGGCAGCGTTATGCGCCCGAACGAAAGGCGCTCGTCGGCGCGAGCGTAAACCTCGTCCGACACGCCGCACGAACCGCCGATGACGAACGTGATGGAACTCGAGCCGCGCACCATGAGGTCGTCCAGGCGCGCCGCGATCTCCTCGCTCGACCGCTCCTTACCGGCGACGTCGAGCAGGATGACGTGGCTGCGATCGGGGATCGCGGCGAGGATCGCCTTGCCTTCGAGCGCGCGAGCGCCGTCCTCCCCGCCCGACTTGGCCGGATCGCGGTCGGGCACCTCGAGCACCTTCACCGTCGCGTACCCGCCCAGGCGCTTGACGTACTCCGCGCAGGCGTCGGACCAGAACCGCTCCTTGAGCTTGCCGACGGCGACGACGGTGATCTTCATGTGCGTGACCTTTCGAACTCGGTGACCCATCCGCCGATGATAGCGCACCGACGCCGCAGCGGCGACGCATCAGATGAAATCGTACGGCATGCGGCGAAAGAGCAGGAAAAACAGGGCGAGCGCAGGAAATGCGACCGGGGCGAAGGCAAAGGCGGCCCACAAGCTGGCCACGCGCACCGCGAGGAACACGACCCGGCGGGCGGGCGGGCGCTCGCGCGTCTCGCACGTCATGCGCACGAACGCCCCGCCCGGCGTGCGGCCGCCCCGCGCGAACGGCACCGCGAACTCGACCAGAAAGAACATGGCAGCCGGCAGCACGCCCAGGCAGGGCCCTTCGGCAAGGCAGCGCCTTTCCCCGTCGGGCAGAGCCAGCATCGCAAGCGACCAGATGAGCAGCGTCGCCGCCCAAACCAGCAACATGTCGAGCGAGAACGCCACGCCGCGTCGCACGAAGCCCGGTGCGGTCGTGACGCCGCCCTCGTCGCGCTCGACGGGCGGCAAGACGCGTGCGAGGGCCTGCGCCGCCCACCATCCGATGACCGCGCCGCCGGCGTTCCACATAAGGTCGTTCACGTCGAAGGTGCGGTACGCGTGCGGGTAGAGCCAGAACAGACCGGTGAGCTGAGCGGTCTCGACCAGCAGCGAGATGGCAAGGCCGAGCGCGGCCGTCGAACGCAGCCGCATCCCGAACGCGCGGGCGCAGATGAAGCCGAGCGGCATGAAGAAGATGATGTTCATGACGATCTGGAGCACGGCGGTGACGCCGTCCTTGCGAATATCCGCTATAAATGCCAACGGGTCGAGCTGGGGCGCGATGCCGTAGGTGATCCCGAGCCCGGCATCGCCTGCAGGCAGAGGATAGAGGGTGAAACAGCCCAGACCGAGAAAGTACAGGACGATGAGGTAGGCCCCCACCGCGGACCAGAAGCGCAAGCGGCCGTCGCGGTGGTAGAGGTGCGCGAGGATGGGAAGCGTGAGCATGAACGAAGCAGCCGGCCAAAGCCCAAGCGCCACGATGAACTTGTCCGTGAAGCTCAAGAGAAACCCCATGTGCGCCCCCGATCGTCACTCCGCGTCCGCGCACTCGCGCCGTCGACGGCGGCGGGCCCATGCCGCGCCGTGAGGCCATCTTCCCAAACGTCCGGAGACGCTGCCATCGATATGCCTTACAGGGCCCTAACGGAATCGTAAGGTACGCTCCGCCCTTCCCCGCCGCGCCTCAATTTGGGGACAGGCACCGAATTGAGAGTTCGCTGTCGTCGCCGAGCGGATGTCGTCCCCGCGCGGCAGGCCGCAGATTTACAGATCGACTACGTCCCAGATCGGCAGCCACGTTCCCGCGGTCGCCTCAGAAAAGGGACAGGCACCGAATTGAGGGGCCGCAGATCCCGGCGCCACGAGCCTCGCGAGCAGAAGCCGCCTTAGCCCACGAGCTTGCACACGTCGACCCACTTCACGAAGGAGATCGCCCCCTCGAGCTCCCGCGGCGTGAGGCGAACGGCGCTGTTGGAACTGCCGCATGCCGGATATACGTGCTCGAACCTGCGGATCGACTCATCGAGGTACACGGAGACGCCGCCTGGCACGGAGAAGGGGCACACGCCGCCGGGAGCATGCCCCACCAGCTCTTCCACCCGATCGCCCGGGACCATCTTCGCCTTCGTATGGAATTCGGCCTTGAACTTAGGGTTATCGACCTTCGTATCGCCCGCGGCGCACACCAGCACCGCGCCGTCGCCCACCATGAACGAAAGGGTCTTCACGATCTCGCCCTCGGACGCACCCACGGCGTGAGCGGCCTGCGCGACGGTCGCCGAGGATTCATCGAACTCCATGATCCGGTCGCCGAGGCCCCTGCTCTCGAGATATTCCTTTGCAAGCTCAAACGACATACCGGCGCGCCCCTCTCAAACGATCCTGCTGAACGGACACCATTATTGCCCCTTCCGGCGCGCTTGCCGGCCGGCGGCCCCGATTGGAAAGAACGGTTAACACAATCCGGTTTCCGCAAGCCGTCCGCACCCATCCGCGACGACCGAAGCGCCCGAACGCACCGGAGCTACACGCAGTGGCGCGGCTCCTTCCTCGCACCCTCTTCGCAAACCGCTATCGCGATCGTCCCACCGGCGACCCCCGGGCCCCTCAATTCGGTGCCTGTCCCCATTTTGAGGGCTGCGGCCCCCTCGATTACCAATCGGGGACGTAGTCGTTCTGCAAATGCAGACGTCGCCGCGCGGCGCACCCGGGCGGGCGAGCCGCCGCAGCTCTCAGAAAGGTGCCTGTCCCCTTTCTGAGGGGCGTCGTAGCCGTTTCGCACAAAGTTGTTAAGATACGCGAATGATTTCGAGAAATCGCCCGACGTCCCTCACAATGAAGCCTGCGCTGACTTCGCGGGGAGCACCCCCGCATCGAGGACTGCGCACGCGAGAAGGGAGGCGCCATGAGGACCAGGCGAGACGGCATCCCGTCGCAGGAGCCCGCCATCGATGAAGTCGCGCGCATCGCGCGCGAGCTGGAGTCGCACGGCAGATTCGGGCTTACGCGCGGCTTCATCCAGCACGGCGACGTGAGCGTGTACGAGCACGTCGTCTCGGTCGCGCGCGCGAGCGCCGCGGCGGGCGCGTTCCTCGAGCGCATGGGCGTTCGCGTCGACCGCCCCTCCCTTATCCGCGGGGCCCTGCTACACGACTACTTCCTTTACGACTGGCACGACCCCGACCCCAGCCATCGCCCGCACGGCTTCACGCACCCCGCGACCGCGCTCACCCGCGCACTGGAGGATTTCGAACTCACCGAACGCGAGCGCAACATCATCGCGCGCCACATGTTCCCCCTGGTGCCCATCCCCCCTACCTGCCGCGAGGCGTGGATCGTGTGCATGGCCGACAAAGCGTGCGCCCTGCATGAGACGATCGCCGCCCGCCTGCCCGGACGTCGTGGCGGAAGGACCGCATGCGCATGATAGTTCTACAGGACATCGCATCGGAGCTGGCGGCGACGGGCGCGCCGATTTCAGCTCTGTTCATTTCGTTTCTGACCTTCTCGTTCATAGGCTGGCTCTACGAATCCACCGTCTGCGCGCTCGCCAACTACGGGCACTTCGCGAACAGCGGCTTCCTCCTCGGCCCGTGCTGTCCCATCTACGGCGTCGGTGCGCTCGCATGCTGGCTGCTGCTGCGCAACATACCCAGCGTTGCGGTACAGTTCCTCGCTGCTGCCCTGTTGTGCAGCGCGATCGAGTACACCGTGGGAGCCCTGCTCGAGCGGATCACGGGCGCGCGCTTCTGGGACTACTCGAAGCTCCCATTCAACATAGACGGCCGGGTCTGCCTGTACGGAGCGATGCTCTTCGGAGCGGGCGCGGTGGCGATCTGCCGCTTCGCGGAGCCGGCTCTGCTCAGCGTGCTCTCCCGCGTGCCGAGAGAAGCCCTGGCGTGTGCCGCGGTCGCATGCGCAGGCCTGCTCGCGCTCGATACCGCATGCACCCTGGTGAGCTGGCGTCAGCTCTCGCAGCATCTCGAGCTGCTCCGCATCGAGATAGCCGATAGGATCAACGAATCGCTCAAGGACGCCTCCGAATCGCTGCTCGATAAGGTGCCTGAATCCGCGCTGGAATCCGCAGTCGAGCTGAAGGCACGCAGCAAGGAGGTCAACTCCTGGCTCTCCGAGATGTCCGACGGCGCACTGCAGGCTATGCGGAGCAGGGTCGAGATACCGTCGTTCGTCTCCGAGGGAGAGCGAAACCTGCGCTTGGTCACACGGCGCGCGCGAACTATGACCCAGCACGCCGAGAAGGCCGCGCCCGAACGGCTCAAGACGCTGATGTCCCGCCGCGAACTGCGCTTCTTCAACGCCTTCCCCGAGATCAAGCTGAAGTCCTACGAGGGCGTCATCCGCGCCACCGGCCTGAAGGAGCGGGCGCGCGAGCTGTTCTACAGGAAGTAGGACGGGTCTCGGTTCCGATCAGCGGAGCCGTCTGCGCTCATGCCCATGCATGGGCAACCAAGCACAGATAAGGCCGGAATCTCACGGTATGAAGCAAAGGACCCTCTACGGGGCTTCGTGGGTTAGGCGCAGTCTTGAGTCAGCCCGGCTTACCACATTCATAGGAGATTCCGACCTAGCTGCACCTTACCGGACCGACCCGCGTTTCATTCGCGCATTCGGCAAACGGCGCGAACGCAACGCCCAGACGACCCGAGCGCCTCGATCCGCAGGCCCGCTCCCCGGCCTGACCCGTAGGCCGGGGAGCATCGGCAGCATCGAACCCGTCAAGACGGCTGCGACCGTCGGCCCGTGCGCGCACAGCCCTCAAGAGTCGAAACGTCTCCCCATAAGCGAAACTGGGCCGTGCGCACGCACGCGGCGACGACCTAGTTTTTGGCCGGGGCGTCCGCGATCTTCAGCACGAACATATCGGCGGGATCGGTATGCCACTCGACGTACC
The DNA here is from genome assembly GCF_900119895.1 of Collinsella phocaeensis. Lineage (GTDB taxonomy): Bacteria > Actinomycetota > Coriobacteriia > Coriobacteriales > Coriobacteriaceae > Collinsella > Collinsella phocaeensis. Next base: position 1,484,616 of record NZ_FQLR01000004.1, read on the forward strand.
TTGGGAACATGCCCTTGAAATGCTCCTTGATCGCGGTGAAGCCGCTGTCCTTCTTGCTGGAAGACGAGGCGATCTCGAAGGTATCCATCTTCCAGTAGTCGTCGTTCCTCCATCCGCCCTTCGTGAACTTCTCGGATGTGATGAGGTACTTCGCCGTGGAGAACCCGACCTCTTCAAGCTCGGATTTGAGCGTCGCGTCGCCGCGCAGGCGTTCCTGCATCTTCTTCACATCGGAAGTGCCCATGTACCGGGTCGTCCACTCCACATCGAGATAGAGCTGCGCTCCCTTGCCGGCCGTGTGGCGGCCGAACGGCGACGAGGCGTTCCACTGCTCGTAGCTTTTCCCATCAAGCTTGCTCTGATGCTCCAACGCGTCGTTCCACTTGGATGCCGTATCCGATGCCTTGAACGTCGTGTACCATTTGCCCGTCGTGTTGCAGTAGTAGATCCGGGGCGCCGCATCGCGCTGCTGCTGCTCGAGCGCCTCCTGCTTGCGGATCCCCTCCTGAACCGCCGTCCAGTGGGCGAGGTCCTCGTCGCTGATGTAGAACTCCCAGTGCTCGTACGGCACGTCTTCCTCGGGGAACCAGGCGGGCTGCCTCTCGACCTTGCTCGGCGCGCCGGCGAGATCGACCTCAATCCCCTCGTAGTACGTTAGGGAACGGGGCTAGATTCTTCGATGCCGAAGCGCGCCAAAAGCTGAGCGCGATTCTTTCTTAAATATTCGCGAACAAAGGGAATGGCGAACGCAACGTAGCCGTACGCAGTCGGCTCGATGATCTGCCGTTCGATAAGTTGCGAACGGGCCGAGGAGAGCGACGTACTCGCTACGCCCAGGCGTCTGGCGATGTCCGACGTTGAAGAAACGCGCCGGTCTTCCGCCATCGCGAGCAGATACCTTAGAGCCATCTTCCCAATACCGGCAATGGCGGTTTCTAAAACAGCGCGGTCATATTCCGCCATTGCGTTTGAGATTCCAGTTTCAACATCTTCAGGCGAAACTACGGAGCCTTCATTGCGACGTGCCGCAGTTCGCCACACGTTATAGCCAACAAGCTGGACAAGATAGGCATATCCCGCTGTCGCCTCGGCCGCCCGCATAAGCTCAGTTTCCCTTATTTCCAAACCATTTTGCCTGATCGTTTCGCCCAAGGACGCAGCCACCTCATCGATGGGGATCTCTTTGAGCTCTTCCAAATAGGCGCGACGCAAGAAGGTTGGCCCACCCTCCGCCAGCAAGCTGTTCACACCCGAGGTGATGCCCGCAAAGGCAAAGGCGATGTTCTTTTTCTCGCGAATAAGGTGCTGCACAGCGACGGCAATGCGATTAACATCCTCTTTGCTGGCGTTTTGCACCTCATCGATGGTAACAAGCAATCCTTTGCCCTTCTTGGTGAGAGGAGTGACAACGCTGTCGAGCGCATCGCGAATGTCCAGCGTCTGTCCATCGCTGGACTTCTTGACGGAAGCGTGAATCAACTTAAGATCGACCTCAAAAGAAGCATCGATTCTGTCTTCTTTAGTCAAGCGCCTGCAAAGATCCTCAACCCAAGCTTGATGGACCGTCTCATCGACGACCTTCCAGGAGTGCTTGCGGGCAATTTCGCCCAGCTCATTAAGAAGAACGGTTTTGCCCGAACCGCGAGGCCCCGTGATACGCATGAGACGAGCGGGCGACCCAACACCGGCTAGTAGGGATTCTTCGAAATCATACAGAACGTCATCACGGCCGATAAGCGATGGGGGCTCAACTCCCGCAGATGGGGTGAACGGATTGACTTTTCTCATAATGATCTCCCTAGATTCCCAGTGACCATTTCACGTGGAGTTAGTCATCTACTTATTCCACTTATTCTAGTTATTCTACTTATTTGAATTATTCTACTTATTCAGTCACATCGGGTACGCGAGAACCTTTGATGACCGTAGGCCCGCCCTCGAACACAACCCCCGTCGTAGTTGCGTTCTGGTCGGACATGCGGAACAAGTGCACGGTGTTTTCATCCTGTTTTCATCCGGCGGAGCGTGGAAGCGCCCTTTCATCCTGGCGGTCCAATAAGGAGAAAGGCCACCGTCCAAAGACGATGGCCCTTTCCATCCCCCGCCTCACTTAGAGCCCACAGGGCCTCATCACTGACATAAAGATACTTCGAACAGAAGGCATTTCAAGTTTCAGCGACCGAGGACTGAAGTATCACGGCAATCAACCCATGCGTCTCCTTTCGCGAATCCTCGGCGCTTCTGCGCCCTCGTAGGAGGCTTTGCATATTTCGAGAGGGCGCCGGCGCGGCCGCCGCCCGCCAGAAAGAACCGTCGGGCCTTCGCGGGGGCGGCTCCAAGACGCTGCCCAGACAGCTCGCACCGCGACGACGTAGCGCCCGAAATCCAGCACGCAAAGCCGATCGGAACGTCAGCGGCGGCACCCCAGGCGTGCACCCCCCGATTTAAGACGCGCTTAAGCCGCAGCTCGGCACCCGTCCGTATAATGAGCACGACGGCAGGCCCGTAAAGCGTTTCCGCAGATTGGACACTCATGATCATCCTCGGCAACATCATCTGGATGCTATTCGGCGGCATTTTCACCGCACTTTACTGGCTTCTCGCCGGATGCTTGTTCTGCATCACCATCATCGGCATCCCCTTCGGGCTGCAGGCCTTCAAGATAGCGAAGCTCTCATTGCTTCCCTTCGGGACCCGCGTGGTGTAACGGCCGCACGCATCGGACGCCGCATCGCGGCGCCCCCATCCGACCTTGCCGCCGCGATGCGGCATAGAGCGCGTCGGGAAAACATCCATGCTGCACGCGCCATCGCGCCGTGCCTTCCGCAGGGCAGCGGTACAATGCGGCAGTCGAGTAAACCCGCCGCCGAGCCGCCCCGCGCTCGCCGGCGCCCCAGGCAGGTGAGCACAGTGATGGACCGCGACGCCATGCGGCAGAAGTACATCGAGCGACATCGCAGGCGGCACGGTCAGCGCCCCGCCGCAGACGTCGCGCTTCGCGAAACCCAGCGCTTCCTCAGGCGCGTCTTCAATATCCGCGAGGGCCGCGCACCCTACCACGTCATACGCAAGCGCTTCGTCAACGGCGCGCGACTCACCGGCACGCATCTTTGCATCCTTATCGTCGCCATGGTCATCGCGTGCATCGGCCTCGACACCGACTCGCAGATCGCCATCGTCGGAGCGATGCTCATCTGCCCCATCATGGGCTCGGTGCTCGCCATAGCTTACGGAACCGCCACGCTCGACCGGCCGCTGGCGCGCGACGCCGTCGCGGGCCTTCTGCTCCAGATGGTGTTCTGCCTCATCACCTCGACGATCTACTTCAAGCTCTCCCCGGTTGCCGGCATGACGGCGGCCATCGCTGACAACTCGACCCCGACGGTATGGAACCTGCTCCTCGCGCTCGTTGGCGGTTTTGCCGGCGGCCTCGGCATGTCGCGCGACCAGGAGCCCGCCACGCTCATCTCGGGTGTCGCGGTCGCCACCGCGCTGATGCCTCCGCTCTGCGCCGCGGGCTACGGAATCGCCGCCGCGGACCTGACGCTGTTCCTCTCGGCGCTCTACGAATTCGGCATCAACGTCGTGTTCATCGCGCTGTCCGCCGAGGTCGTGCTGCTGCTCCTCCGCGTGCCCCTCAAGCGTGACCTCAATGACGACGGGATCGTCACCGAGGCAGAGGACGCCCAGGCGCAGGCGCGCTCGCGCACGCTCCGCAGCAGGATCGTTCTCGCCACCGTCGTCTTCGCCCTGCCCTGCATTATGCTTACATCCAACCTGGTCAAGGCCGCCGACGATGCGACGCCCGACTCCTTTGGCGCAGCCTCGACCGCCGAGGAGCTGGCAGTCGTCTGCCCCGGCTTCAAGGAGTACACCGTCGGCATGCGCACGAGGGCGGATGCGGAAGGCGCCGGGACGACACACGAGGAATTGGTTGCCCGCGTGGTGACGGACGCGGAGCTCTCAGCCGACGAACAGAATACGGTGCGCAAGCTCATCGAACTCGACGTCGAAGGTCTCGACCGCGTCGAGTTCTCGGTGGAATGACCCATCAACCTGCACCCTCGCTCCCGTTCGCAGCCGCGGTGCATGCAGACGAGAAGCGGTGCGCCGAGCGGTCAAATGAGCCACATCACCGACGACCAAGGGGTCCCAACCGAGCCCGAGCGGCGCAAAGCAGACGATCGCCCCCGCTTGGTCGACGCATCTATAGCGTTTTTCGTATTCATATCGGAATGACCCGAGTAGCCGCACGGCCCGCTGCAAGAAAGACGCAGGTCACGAAATTGCCATGTGGTCGGTATACAAAAGGGTTCCCGGCAACAGTACGAAAAACGCTATCGATGCGCATGCGGAACCTGCCTGCCCCCATGTTGAAGACGACCGCGCGAGGGCGCCCAACCGAAATCGAGACGCCCTCGCACAACCTTCGCTTCGCCGAGGGCGACTACCGGCCCTCGCCCGCGGGATGATGCGGCTTCATGCGGCTCGTCACCGAGTCGCGGCGCTCCATCGCGATGGGCTCCATAACGAAGCCCTTGCCCGCGCGCAGATTCTCCTTCGCCACCGAGATCATGAGCTTGATGCGATTGAGCTGATTGACCTCGGACGCACCGGGGTCGTAGTCGACCGCGACGATGTTGCTCTCGGGGTGCTGACGGCGCAGCTCCTTGATCACGGCCTTGCCCACCACGTGGTTGGGCAGGCACGCGAACGGCTGCGTGCAGATGATGTTCGGAGCGCCATGGTCGATGAGGTCGAGCATCTCGGCCGTGAGCAGCCAGCCCTCGCCCATGTTGTTGCACAGCGACAGCACCCGGCTGGCCTTCTCGGCCATCGTGGAGATGGACTCGGGGCGCTCGAAGCGCTCGCTGCGCTCGAGCATCTCGTCCACGGGTTTACGCATCCAGTCCACCAGGCCGATCGCAGCGTCCATGCTCGTGCGCGCACCCAAGGAACTCCCGAGCTCATCCTTCTGCACCTGGGCGTTGCTCATGGAGTACAGGAAGAAGTCGAGCAGGCCGGGCACCACAGCCTCGCAGCCCTCGTTCTCGATGACCTCGACCACGTGGTTGTTCGCCGTAGGATGGAACTTCACCAGAATCTCGCCGACTACGCCGACGCGCGGCTTGGAGCCCTCGCCGACAAGCGGCATGGTGTCGAACGCCGTGATAGCCTCACGGGACAGCTTGGTGAAGCTCTTGCGCGTGAACTTGGGGGCGAGCCGGCGCGCCCGCTCCATATAGTCCTCGAACAGCTCGTTTGCAGCCCCCGGCTCGGCCTCGTACGGACGGCAGCGATAGAGCATCTGCATCATGAGGTCACCGAACAGCACGCTGTAGACGGCAGCCTTGAGCAGCGGCAGCGTGAGCTTGAAACCAGGGTTGCTCTCGTCCAGCTTCACCGCGGAAAGGCTGATCACCGGGATGTCGGGGTGCCCGGAATCGCGTAGCGCCTTGCGGATGAGCGCGATGTAATTGGTCGCACGGCAGCCGCCGCCGGTCTGCGAGATGACCACGGCGGTCTTCGACAGGTCATAGCGACCGCTCTCGATAGCCTCCATGATCTGCCCCGTGACCAGGATGGACGGATAGCAGATGTCGTTGTTCACATAGCGCAGGCCCGCCTCGATGGCGCCGCGGTCGGTCGAGGGCAGCAGCTCCAGGTTGTAGCCGCTGGCGCGGAAGACCTCCTTGATGAGGTCAAAATGGATCGGCGCCATCTGCGGGCAGAGGATCGTGTAGCCCGCATCCTTCATCTCCTGGGTGAAGGGCACCTTTTCCCATGCGGCGCTCTGGGAGGAACGTTGAGCCTCGAGCTTGTACTTGTGCGTAGCGAACACCGGAGCGTCGGTCGACGGTGCGACGGGAGCGCCGGCGCCCTGCACGTACGCGGCGCCCGTGCGCTCCGCCTCGGCGCGGCGCTCGGCCTCCTGGTCCTTCAGCGCCGCCATGAGCGAGCGCACGCGGATGCGCGCGGCACCCAGGTTGGACACCTCGTCGATCTTGAGCACCGTGTAGATCTTTCCGGAGGCCTCCAGGATCTCCTGCACCTGGTCGGTGGTGAGGGCGTCCAGGCCGCAGCCGAACGAGTTCATCTGCACCAGGTCGAGGTCGTTGCGCATGGTGACGAAGCGCGCCGCCGCATACAGACGGCTGTGGAACATCCACTGGTCCACGACGCGAATGGGGCGCTCGGGCTTCACCAGGTGCGCCACCGAGTCCTCGGTGAGCACCGCGAAGCCGAAGCTGGCGATGAGCTCGGGCAGCGCATGGTTGATCTCGGGGTCGTTATGGTAGGGTCGCCCGGCGAGCACGATGCCGTGACCGCCGTTCTCCTCGATCCAGTGCACGGCTTCCTCGCCCATGGTCTGGATGCGCTCGTGGAAGCGCGCATCCTCCTCGTAGGCGGCGTTCACCGCGGCATCGATCTCGGTGCGGGTGATCTTGGGTCCGCGCACGCGACCGCGACCGGCCTCGGCGTCCGCGACGCGCTCGACCGCGATCAGCTCGTACAGGCGGCGCTTGAGTTCGACCTTGTCGTGATACGGCACGAACGGATACATGAACTCGACGTGTTTCTCGCCGATCTCGTCGATGTTGAGACCCAACGCTGTGGGATAGCTCATCACGATGGGGCAGTTGTAGCAGTTGCCCGCCGTGGGATCCTCCTTGCGCTCCCAGCGAACGCAGGGCATCCAGATGAAGTCCGGGTCCTTCTCGATCAGGTTCATGATGTGCCCGTGGGAGAGCTTGGCGGGGTAGCACACGCTCTCGGACGGCATGGACTCGATGCCCGCCTCGTAGGTCTTCTTGCTCGAATCGTCGGAGAGCACGACCGAAAAGCCGAGTTCCGTGAAGAAGCGATGCCAGAACGGGTAGTTCTCGTACATGTTGAGCGCGCGGGGGATGCCCACCGTCCCGCGCGGCGCCTCGTCGGCGGGCAGCACCTCGCGATCGAACAGCAGCCTGTTCTTCGCGGCGAAAAGGTTGGGGGCCTCGGTCTTGGCTTTTCGGTGCCCCGCGCCCTTCTCGCAGCGGTTGCCGGTGATGAAGCGCCGGCCGCCGCCGAAATCGTTGATGGTGAGCTGGCAGTTGTTGGAGCACCTGCCACAGCGCGCATGCTTCTGCGTCACGGTGAGGCAAGCGATCTCCGCCGCGGAAAGCACCGTCGAGACGCCGTCGGCGCCGGCGCGGTCGCGCGCCAGCAGGGCCGCGCCGTAGGCGCCCATGCAGCCCGCGATGTCGGGACGCACCGCGTGCACGCCCGTGAGCTGCTCGAACGCGCGCAGCGTGGCATCGGACATGAAGGTGCCGCCCTGGACGATGACCTGCGTGCCGATCTCCTTGGGATCGCGCAGCTTGATGACCTTGAACAGCGCGTTCTTGATGACGGAGTACGACAGGCCCGCCGCGATGTCGCCCACGGTCGCGCCCTCCTTCTGGGCCTGCTTCACGCGGGAGTTCATGAACACCGTGCAGCGGCTGCCCAGGTCGACCGGCGCCTTGGCGCGAATCGCCGCGGCGGCAAAGGCGCGAACGTCCATGTCCATGGACACCGCGAAGCTCTCGATGAAGCTGCCGCATCCGCTCGAGCACGCCTCGTTGAGCATGATGTGCTCGATGACGCCGTCGCGCACGCGCAGGCACTTCATGTCCTGACCGCCGATATCGAGGATGAACTCCACGCCCGGCAGGAAAGCGCGGGCGCCGCGCAGGTGCGCGACCGTCTCGATCTCGCCGGAGTCGGCCTTCAGGGCCTCGATGAGCAGAGCCTCGCCGTAGCCGGTCGTGGTCACGTGGCCGATCGCGCAGCCGGACGGGATGTGCTCGTAGAAGTCCGCCATGATGGTCTTGGCGGTTCCCAGGATGTCGCCGTTGTTGCTGCCGTACCAGGTGTGCAGGAGCTGGCCGTCCTCGCCCACCATGGCCGCCTTCATCGTGGTCGACCCGGCGTCCAGGCCGATGAAGACGCGGTCGCCGGCATAGCTCGACAGGTCGCCGCGCGGCACGACCTCCGCATCGTGGCGCTCCTTGAAGGCCGCATAGTCCTCCTCACTCGCGAACAGCGGCTCGAGTCGTGCGACCTCGGACCCCTGCGTGTCGCCGAGCGCGTCGATGGCCGCGATGAGCTCGGGGAAGCAGGACAGCTTGTCCGATTCGTGCGCCATCGCGGCGCCCGACGCCACGAACAGGTGCGCGTTGTCCGGCACGATGCGGTGCTCCTCGTCCAGGTCGAGCGTGAGGTAGAAGCGACGGCGCAACTCGGAGAGGTACTGGAGCGGGCCGCCCAGGAAGGCGACGTGGCCGCGGATGGGGCGGCCGCAGGCGAGGCCGGAGATGGTCTGCGTCACCACGGCCTGGAAGATCGAGGCGGCCACGTCCTCCGGACGCGCGCCCTCGTTGAGCAGCGGCTGCACGTCCGTCTTGGCGAACACGCCGCAGCGGCTCGCGATCGGGTAGATCGTGGTCGCACTCGCGGCGAGCTCGTTGAGCCCGCTCGCATCGGTGTGGAGCAGCGTCGCCATCTGATCGATGAACGCACCGGTGCCGCCCGCGCACGTGCCGTTCATGCGCTGCTCGATACCCGAATCGAAATAGATGATCTTGGCGTCCTCGCCGCCGAGCTCGATCGCGACGTCCGTCTGCGGGATCAAGGTCTCGACCGCGCGCTTGGAGGCGATGACCTCCTGGACGAACTCGAGGCCGAGCCACTGCGAAAGCAGAAGGCCGCCCGAACCGGTGATGGCGCACGTCATCTTCGCCTCGGGCATGAGCTTCGCGGCGCCTTCGAACAGATCGCGCGCGCATGCGCGCACGTCGGTGTGATGCCGCTGGTACTTGGCGTACACAATATCGTTCGCATCGTTGAGCACGGCGAGCTTGACGGTGGTCGACCCCACGTCGATGCCGAGGTGGAGCGCGCCGCATGCGCGCTCGGGATTCCAGATGGCGCCGTCGGCCAGGATGCTGTTCTTGTCTTCTGCCATGGTTAGTTTCCTTCCGTTCGCTCGGAAGCAGGGATGTCGGATTCCGTCGTGTGCGCCGCCGCCTTCATGCTCATGAGCTTGAGGCCGTATGCCGGAACGTTGATGTCGATGGGCTTTCCGTACAGGTCGCCGGGGCGGACGAACGCCACGACGGTCATGATGCGCGCCATCGTCTCGGGGCTCTCGACCAGACCGTTGCTGAACCAACGCTGGACGATGCCGACCTCCGAGGCGATGACGGAACTCAGGTAGTAATCGAAGAAGGTGCCCAGGGCATCGGGGAAGATGCCCGTCTGCATGCGCTCGGACACGACCCCGCGCGCGAGCACGAGCAGCTTCTCGATGAAGGCGGGGTCGCCACCGGGCCCCAGCAGCGCGCCGATAAGCTCACCGTTGTCCTTAAGGTAGGTGAGGAGCTCGACGGACCCCGAAGCGGGCTCCGCGGCATCGATGTGCGCGTAGAGGTCCTCGAGATGCGCCGCGGCGATCGCGTCGATATGCGTGCGCACCTCGTCGAGAACCGACTCCTCGACACGCTCGATAAAGTCCGGGATATCGCGGTAATGACTGTAGAACGTGCGCCTCGTCAGACCGGCGCGCTCCGTGAGCCCCGCGACCGTCACGCGCGCGAGGTCGCCGGATTCCGCGAGCTCCTCCGCCAGCGCGCGGCGGAGCAGGCGCTGGGAGCGCAGGGACCTGCGGTCGCACTTGCGCTCAGGTTGCGTCTCGATGTCCACGTCGCCTCCACGGTACTCAAGATATTACTCCGACTGAGCATTATTGCACATAGTGTGCATCATATGTCGCGACCGACCCCTTTCATGCAATCCGCACGTTTGTCTACGGCCCAGGGCACCCCGTTGATTTAGAACCTGCATTGAGAGACAGGCACCGATTTGGGGAAATTGGGCAAGGTATTTCGAGAGTGCCATTCGGCTACGAAATATCGGCCTTTCAAGCCTGAAGACAGGCTTCGATGCCGAGCGCCCGTCTCGATGCGGATAAAGAGGCAATGCGATGGAAGGACAGACGGTTCCTCGAGACCCGAGATATAGCCGATCGGTCAAAGCCGAGGCCCCCCCGATTCGGCTACGGCCCTCATAAGGGCGGCAGCGATGGCCCCATTGCCAAACATGCGTGAGCGCGCTCCTTTGCGCCGGATTTATGCACCGGCTACATACAGGTTCCAGGGTTGCCGTGCGCGGGTGGTCAAAATCCCAGCCGAGACAGTGCTGTCTGCGTGAGAAGGCGGGTCGGGCGGCGCGCAATCGGCGCTCAAGCAGCCGTTCCTAGATGACCAGAAGGCACAATAGCATGCACTGTCGATACAGATGTCTCCGAACGCATGGAAGCCGACCGACTACATTCCGCGCAGCACCATGTATATGCGCGCCGAGTACTGTCTCGACCTGTTTTTTGACCATGCTCAAGTATCCGCACCCAGCGCACCGCAGTTTCGCCGCCTCGAAGCTTCCCGACCTCCGACCTCGAGCGCGGCTACGCCGTGCACCGCCAAGCCGGACGCAGCGCACAGCCGGTCATGGCTCGCCTGGGCCCAAGCCGGCAATCTGCGCACGTCACGAGCCTGAGATGCGCATATCCAAAAGAGGATGCGCCCCACAGCCGACTTCGGACAAGACGCCGCCCCGGCCTCCACGTGCGCCGGCTGCGCGACCATCCATGCAGCCGGCATCGATGTAGAAAACCGACTGCACGGCGGATCTCTCCCGACTCGAATTCGCTCAAGGCGGAAAACCGCTAGCCCAGCGCCACGTCGAGGACCATCATGAGCACGAAGCCCGCAATGACGCCGAGCGTGCCCACATTGGAGTGCTCACCGAGGTGGGCCTCGGGGATGAGCTCCTCGACGACGACGTAGATCATCGCCCCCGCGGCGAACGCGAGCATCCAGGGCATGAACGGCTCGATCCAACCCGACGCGAGGACGACGCCGATCCCGAAGATGGGTTCGACGATGCCCGAGAGGCTGCCCAGCAAGAAGGCCTTTGCGCGGCCCATGCCCTCGCGCGCCAGCGGAAGCGAAACCGCCGCGCCCTCGGGGAAGTTCTGCAGGCCCATGCCGACAGCCAAGGCCATCGCCATGCCCAGGAACGCCTCACCGGAGGGTCCGGGGTTCTGGGCGGCCATGGCGAACAGGAGGCCGACGCTCATGCCTTCGGGAATGTTATGGAGCGTCACGGCCGAAACGAGGAGCGTGGTGCGCTTCCAGTCCGTCTTGATGCCCTCCGGCTCGTCGCCGCCCGAATGGAGATGCGGAAGAAGGGTGTCGAGCGCGAGCAGGAAGGCAACGCCCAAAAGGAAGCCGCCCGCAGCGGATACCCATCCCACCTGACCGAGCTCTTCTGCCTGCTCGATGGCGGGATTGAGCAGCGACCAGACGCTCGCCGCGATCATGACGCCCGCCGCGAACCCGAGAAAGATTCGATGGGTGGAGGGTTTGTCGCCCCGCACGAAGAACACCACCGCGGCACCGGCGGTGGTCATGAGCCACGTAAAGCCGCAACCGAGCGCGGTCCACAGCAAGCCCTGGAGAAGACTGGAGTCCATACGATCCTCCGATAAACCGATGCGCGACGCCGCAAGGCGCTACGCCTTAATAAAGCATACTGCTCCGGGTTCATTTTAGCTCAAGCACCTGAGCAGGGAGATCGCCAAGTGTGGCGAAACGGTGCAGGGCCCTCCCCTCTCATGAAAAAACAGATCCAGGGAGGCCGCGCGGCATCTACCTGCAGATCCCCTCCCCCCTGTAAGAGGAATCGCAAGGCTGTTCAAACGACGGCTGATAGCCTTGGTCGCCCGTCAGCGGGACAGGCGGGAGGATGAGGAGGAGCCATGGCGCTTTACTGGCCGAAGCAAAACATCGCGTTCGATATCGTCGACGACCCCTATAGCGCGCCGATCGAGAGGGATGCGTTCCCGGACATCGCGGTCATACCCATGACGCGCGCCCAGATGGGAGATGCGCGAACCATGGACCGCGTCATACGGATCCTAGACGGCTCGGAGGCGGCGGGAGGAGGCGGCGGGATGCGACGCGCCCAGCGCAGGCTTCGTCGGCTGCTCGCCCGCTGACGGAAAGCGGCGGGAGGGAGCATCCGCCCCTCCCGCCGCTCGAGGCGCCAGCCGGTGGCGCATCGCATGAGTGGTCAGATTAGACCAGCTTGCCGTTGCAGTGGTCAATCATGTGCTGAACCATTTGGGCGACGAACCCGGTGTAGTCGCGACGACGAGCGACCAGCTTGCCGTCCACAAGCTCCTCGAAGGAGACCTTCACCTTCGCGAATCGCTTGACGCTCACGATCTCCTCGTGGGAAAGGCAGCGCTCCTCCGCCATGTAGGCGCCGAGGCCGAGCAGCATCTTGGGGTTGTAGATGACGTGCACGCGCTCCTCGTCGTCAACGAAGGCGGCGATGGCCTTCGTCTCGCCGATCTGGTTGGCAGCAAGGCAGGCGGCATCCTCGGCGGCGGCAAGGGTGTCGACGAGGTCCTGCGCGATAGCGGCGTCCTCCGCGGTCGCAGCGGCGCACGGCTGCGACAGGACGGCATCGTCGTGGATAAGCTCACGGATCATGGAAAGCTCCTATCTACCTGGTGCCGCGACGCGGCACATATCAAAAACGGCCCCGCACCCGTAGGGCACGGAGCCGTTGACGCACACATGTGCTTTGAGCGCTACTCGGCAACCTCGGCGGTCTCGGCCTCGGCGGTCTCGGCAGCGGGCTCCTCGGCAGGAGCCTCGGCGGCCTTCTTGGCGGCCTCGGCGGCGTACTTCTCAGCACGCTTGGCCTTCTCGGCGGCCTTGGCCTCGCGCTCGGCGGCCTTCTTGGCAGCGGCCTCCTCGGCAGCCTTGGCCTTGGCGGCCTTCTTGGCGGCCTCGCGCTCGAGGGCGGCCTGGGCGGCGCCACCGAACTTGTCGGCGAAGCGCTGGACGCGTCCACCGGTGTCGACGAACTTCTGCTGACCGGTGTAGAACGGGTGGCACTCGTTGCAGAGCTCGACCTGGATCTCAGGCTTGGTCGAGCGGGTCATGAACGTGTTGCCGCAGCTGCAGCGAACCGTGCAGTCCACGTACTCCGGATGGATACCGTTTTTCATGGCAGGGCTCCTCTTATATCTCGCGTCCTGGTTTCCAAGCAGGACTAAGGGGTGCCTTGGTTTCCGACCAAGGCAAAACAGCTTGCCTATGGTACCACAGGGCGGGCACTGCCACAAAAGCACCATCTTGCAAGCCCGGGCGACCCGCCGAGCGCCCGCAGCCCGCATCGCGCAAGGTTTCAAGATCCGACGAAGGGTTCACGCCCGCCGCGAGCGGATACAATGGTGAGGTTGCTCAGATCCGGGCGCGCGGCGCCCATACGCGAAAGGGGCCCTCATGGCCGAGACCTCATCCAACCGCATCGTCATCACCGTCCTCGGCAAGAACCGCCCGGGCATCGTCGCGGCCGTCACGCGCGTCCTGGGTGAGGAGGGCGTCGACATCCGCGACATCACGCAAAGCATCATCGATGATATCTTCACCATGACCATGCTCGCAGATATCGCCGAGTCCGCCCTGGACTTCCACGCGCTCTCCGACGCCTTGGCCGAGACCGGCAAGGAGATCGGCGTCGAGGTCTCCCTCCAGCGCGAAGACGTCTTCAACTTCATGTATCGCCTCTAAGCCACGCACGCGACCACGCAGCCGAAAGGTTCCCATGATCTTCTTCTCCGATATGGACGGGACGTTCCTCACCACTGAGAAAACGGTGAGCGAGACGAGCCGGCACGCGCTCGACGCCATCGCCGAAGCCGGCTTTGAATTCGTCCCCTGCACCGGACGCGCCCTCACGGGCATTCCCGCAGTTGTCCTCGATCATCCCTCCGTACACTACGCCGTCAGCTCCAACGGCGCCGCCGTCTATCGGCTCGGCCCCGCCGGCAGCCGCCTCGAGGGCGCTGAGCGCATCCGCCTCGTTCCGCTCTCGCGCGAAGCCGCCCATGCCGTATGGGACATCGCCCAAGCCTACGACGTGACGTTCGATGTCTTTGCCGACAACCACAGCTTCCTGCGCCGAGATCTCTACGACCGCCTCGAAGACTTCGTCGACGACCCGTATACGCTCGCTTCCATGCGGGCCGGGCGCACGCCCGTGGACGAGGAGCCCGACGAGACCATTGACCGCGTGCACGACCTCGAGCGGCTGGCCATGTACTGGCGCGATTCGGACGACCGCGACCGCATCGTCGAGGCCGTTGGCGCCATCGAGGGCGTTGCCCTAACGCGCTCCTATCCCATGAACATCGAGGTCATGGACAAGGATGCCTCCAAGGGCACCGCTCTGGACTGGCTATGCCGACACCTGGGCATCCCCGCCTCCAACGCCGTCGCATTCGGCGACAACTTCAACGATATCGAGATGCTCCGGGTCGCAGGGACCGGCGTCGCCATGGATAACGCCGAGCCCGAGACCAAGGCGGCCGCCGACCGCGTCTGCGCGGCCAACGACGACGACGGCGTAGCGCTCACCATACTTGAGCTGATCCAACGCGCATAGGCGCTCCGCAAGCGGATGACGAGGGCCCGGCACGCCTCCCGAAGGAGCGTGCCGGGCCCTCGTTCACCTTGCGAAACGAACCCTCGCACCGAAGCACGAAGCCGGGACATCGCTTAGTCGAGCGACTCAAGGATGCGGCGCATCTCCGCCTGCACCGCGTGATCGCGATTGCGCCCCACGACGCGGTCGGCTACGGCCTTGAGGGCGGGGCGCCCGTTTTCCATGGCACATCCGCATCCCGCGAAGCGGATGAGCTGGTAGTCGTTCATCGCATCGCCGAACGCCATGACCTCATCGCGCTCGATGCCGTAATGCTCCATCAGGAGCTGAACGCCCGTCGCCTTGCTCACCCCGGGCTGCATGCAATCGATCCACGAGCTTCCGGACGGTGCGAACACGAAGTCGTCGCCCAGCTCCTGCGTCAAGACATAGGCGTTGTCCATCACGTTGCCATCGCTGCAAAAGACGCTCGCCTTGATGATGTTCACGTCGACGTCGGGAAGCTCCCAGATGCGCTCGACGTTGGGAAGGTCCTTGTCGACCTCGCGAACGAACTTGCCCTCATCATCGAGCAGGAACGACTTGGTGCGATCGAAGAGCGCGAGGTGCAGGTTGTCGAAGAGCGCGACCGTCTTGGCGAGGCGACGGATGGAAAGATGGGAATAGACCTCGCGGCCGATCTGACGCCCCTCGGCATACACCTGGGCACCGTTGGAAGCCACGAAATCCATCTCCTCGCGCACGGGCGCGAAGAACTGGCAGAGCTTATCGAAGCGGCGCCCCGACGACGCGGCGAAGTGCACGCCTCGGTCCCGCAGGGCGCGAATGAGCTCGTAGGTCTCCTCGGGCACCTGGCTGCTCTCGTCCAGCAGCGTGCCGTCCATATCCGAAGCGATCAGCTTAATCATGTATCACAAACCTCCTGTTTCAATATGCGCACCGCAAGTGTGCGCCCTCTATGGCAGCTTCCCGTCAAAGAGAGGACAGCCTCCCCGCCGGCCACATGACCGCAAGACGGCGGGACCATCACTCCGCGTAAGAGAACGTGGTGACGTCGAACATCCCCTCGGGACGGATGCGCAACGAGGGGATGACGGGCAACGGCAAGAAGATGATGCCCATGATGGGATCGAGCGGCGGCAGGATCCCGGCAGCACGGGCCTCAGCCATGAACGCACCATGCTGGCGGGCCACCTCTTCAGCGGAGGCGTCGCTCATGAGACCGCCGAGCGGGAGCGGAATCCGGGCGACGACCTTGCCCCCGCGGACCAGGACGTGCCCGCCCTGCCCCACGCTCTCCACCGCAAGCAGCATGTCCTCCGGATTATCGCCCACCACGCACACGTTGTGCGAATCGTGTCCGATCGTGCTGGCGACGGCACCGCCCTCGATGGTGTATCCGCGGACCCAGCCGCGTCCGATGTGCGAGCCGACAAGGCCCAGCCCCGCCGGGCCCTCGCCGTCCGCACCCGCCTGCTGGGCGGCGACGCCGCGTCCGTGGCGCTCGATCAACATGATGCGGCAGAGGCCCTCATCGGACTCGGGACGGGCCATACCGGTAATCGCGTTACCGGGAATGACGTCGATGACCGGCTCCCCCGGGCGGAACCCGTAGGAAAACGCCTCGAGCGACAGCCGCGGCAGCTTCACCGAATTGCGCAGCAGCCCCTCAAGGCGGACCGCCTCGGCGGAAGGCTCGGACATCTCCCCCACGAACTCGCCCTCTGCCGCGACAAGGCGTCCGGCAGCGTACACGCGGTGCGGAGCACCCGAGAACGTGAGGTCGTCGAGCACCAGCAAGTCTGCCCGCTTGCCCGGGGCGATGGACCCGCGGCGCTCAAGGGCGGGAACGATCCCGTGGTCCAAGCCGAAGCACTCCGCCGTCGAGAGCGTCGCCATCGAGATCGCCGTGACGGGGTCGATGCCCATCTCGACGGCCAGGCGGCAGGCGTTGTCGATCATGCCCTGCGAAAGCGCGTCGGAAGGCGCGCGGTCATCCGTCGCGAAGCAGCAACGGCGCGCACGGGCAAGGTCCTCGAGCACGAGCGGGGCGAGGCTCTCCAGATCATGGCTGCAGGTACCCTCGCGCAGCATGATGTACATGCCGCGGGACAGCTTGTCGAGCGCCTCCTCGGGAACCGTCGACTCGTGGTCGGCTATGACGCCCGCTGCGGCATAGGCGTTGAGGTCGCGCCCCATGACCATGGGGGCGTGGCCATCCACCTGTCGCGATGCGGTATCGGCGCCCACGGCAACGCGTTCGCACGTCTCGGGATCGGCCGTGAAGATGCCCGGCAGGTTCATCATCTCGCCCAAGCCGAAGATCTCGCCCGGATGCTCGGCCATGAAGGCGCGCATATCGGACGCCGTGATGGTGGCGCCCGCCTGCTCATCGGGCAGGGCGGGCACGCACGAGGGCATCATGAACTTGATGTCGATGGGCGCGCGGCGCGCGTCGGCGATCATGAACGAGAGGCCGTCGAGCCCGCAGACGTTCGCGATCTCGTGGCTGTCGGCAATGGCGGTCGTGGTGCCGCGCGTCGCCGCCATCCTGGCGTATTCCGCGGGCCGGATATTGGAGCTCTCGATATGCAGGTGCCCGTCGATCAGGCCGGGCGCGAGGTAGCGCCCCTCGCAGTCGACGACCTCATCCGCGTCGTAGGCCTCCACGTCGTCTCGTCCCTCGTACATGACGCCGGCGATGACGCCGCGACGGACCGCGACGCTGCCCTTGGCGACGCGATGGCCGTAGACGTCGACGATCCGAGCGTTCCGGAACACCGTATCGGCCTTCAGCCTTCCCTCCGCCGCATCGATGACGTCGATCAGCTCGCGTGCGTTCATAACGCTCCCCTTCCCTATCGCCACAGCCGGCAGCCGCCGGCGCGCATGGTCCATTGGCGTCTATCTTACCCAGTTGAACCCGGCCCGACGCGACGATATGGATCCCGCGGCCAACCCCCAACGACCGACGGAATCGAACTCAGATCGAGCCGGATGCCATGCCCGCGGCGACAGCGAGAAACATGGACGCCGCGATCACGGCGACACCCATCTTCACCTCGGAACATACGCTCCGACGCGCAAGTGCGGGAAATCGCCGGCGCAGACGGCGGCGGTCGAGCATGAGATAGGCGATGACGGTGAAGTCGAGCGCGGCCATCCCCAGGTATTCGAGGACCAGAAACCAAATCGGGAGCGCGGCGTCGTGCGCGTTGGGCGAGACGACGGCGAAGATGCAGCCCATCAGGTAGAACGCCCAGACGACGAGCACCGCTGCGTTCCAGATGCGCCCCGCCCAGGACGGCACGGCTCCCAGCGCGCGCAAGACGGAGCCACGGGCGGCGGCATAGAGACGCGCGGGGCGCCGCGGCGGAATGGACGCGGGCGGAGGTGCGGGCTCGATGAAGATTCCGGTAGACGGCGACTCCGAAACGCGGTCCTGAGGGGCGGGCGCCGGATGCGAAGGCGGCGGGGCGACGGGAGCCGGGGCCAGCGCATCGCGGGCGGCGGCGGCGAATGCCCGGACCGTCTGGAAGCGTGCCGCGGGATCGAAGGCGCACGCGCAGGCGACCACATGGGCGCAATCCTCCGAAAGGCCCGCGCCCAAGCACGCGCCCAGGTCGCATACGCTCGGCGGGGTCGTTCCCGTCAAACAGAAATACAGCAGTTTTCCCATGGCGTACACGTCGCTGCGCTCATCGGTCTGGCCGAAGCCGAACTGCTCGGGCGGAGCATATGCGCGCGTCAGAAAGTGCGCCGTATCCGTCTCCGCGCCCTCGCGCCAACTCTGTGCAATCCCGAAATCGATGATCACCGGCGCCCCGTGGCGCACGATAACGTTCTGGGGCTTGAGATCGCGATGGATCAGCGGGGCATCTAGACGCTCGTGCAGGCAGGCGACGGCGTCCGCCAGCGCGGGCACGACGAGGAGCGCCAGCGCATCCCCCGCCCCGAACGCCACAGCGAAACGATCGAGCGCGTCCCCCTCGATGAACTCCATGACCACCGTCAGGCTGCCGGCGGAACGCTCGCACGAAACGATACGAGGAACGCCGGGAAGCTGCACCCCGATCGTTTGGGCACGGACGAGCTCCTCGTACGCAGTCCCGAGTCCCTTGACGCACTCGATGCGCTTTCGCACGAACCGCTCGCCCCCTTCGGAGGCGCCCTGCAGCCGAACGAGCTCGGTCACCTCATGGGGCGAGCTCTTGAGTGTCCGTTCGACAAGCCAAGGGCCATCGAACTCGCTCGCCAGAAAGGCGTCGAGCTCCGAAGAGAGGTTCTGCGCACGGGTGTCAGTCAAGGTGTTCATAGTCCCATAGTAACAGGATGCCCGGACACGCGAACGCGCATCCGGGCATCTCGGGCGGTCGTGCGGAGGCGGACGATCGCAGAAGCTAGCAGACCGTTTCCTCGCCCAGGCGGTAGAGCTCTTCGTTCACCCTTTGCAAAGAACAGCCGCGATCAAGGCAGAAGATGATGATGGCGTCCCGGCGGTTCTTGGGGTCCAGCATGCTCGCGCCGGCACAGGTAAGGGCACGGTTCGCCTCGCGCAGGCTAAGCGCCATCGCGAAGGCTATCTGGAGCACCTTGTTTCGCGACGGATTGCGGGCGCCGGTAAAAATCTGATACCCGAAGGTCTCGTTCAGATCGGCCATGCGCACCACGCGCACGCGCTCCAGATGCTTGGCTTCGAGCAGGCCTTGAAGATACTCGGCGAGCGAACGGGAGGAAAACTCGTGATCGTCGATGAACGAATCGATGCAAGGGGCGCCGAGCAGTTCCTGCAGCACCTCTTCCGTCAAACGCTCAGACATACATCCCCTCCTGTCCCGTCTGTGACGCACGCCCCGGGGTGCGACCGCACCAGCACGATACACCGTGCCCCGGCACGGCCCTACCCCAGATTCGCGACAGCGTAATCCGCTTCTTCCTGGGTGAATTTCTCCCCATATTCCGAGACCAGCTGGTCGCGAATCGCCTCGGGCGACATGTGCATATCATCTTGATACACCTTCGCCTTCTCGAGCGCATTGGCGTTGTAGTCCGCCTGAAGGTTATCGATGGCGTACTGGGCGGCTTCCGGGGAGAACTGCTCGCCATATTCCGAGACAAGCTGGTCGTAGATGCCCTGCTTCGACATGTGCATCATGTCGGAATAGGTCTCAGCCTTCTTGAGCGCCGATATGTACTCAGTCGGCACGTCCGGCTCCGGTTCGAGCTCGGGCTCTGAGACCGCGCTCTCGACGGAAGCGCTCCCGGACCCCTCATCGCGCGACACCGTGGCCCCCGAGGAGCTGTCTGCAGAGTTGCCGCCGCCTGCCACGGCGACGACGACCACGACGAGCAACGCAAGGATGATCTTGCCTATCGGCTTCTTCTTACCCTCAGCCATAACGATTCCAATCTCTCGACGGCGGGCGCTCATGCCCCGCCCCCAACACAAGAGAAACTGTATCGATATGGCCCGGCCGTTTCATTAGCTGAGAGCTAATACCCGACGCCCCCGCACGGCACGCCCCGTTCGCCCAGCACGCCGAAAAGACCGCGTGGCCGCGCCCGTACATCGAGCGCCGAGCGTGGGCGTGCGGAAACCCGGCGTGACGGTCCCGCGCGCAAGCTGGCCGCCGAGGAGGCTCGCCGGTGGAACGAAACGCCCGATGCCGCACGTGGCGCACGGCTGCACGGCTCGGCCGACAACCGTCTACGGCAACGCGAGCAGGCGGCGGTACACGTCGACCCCGCGCACAAGGACGCTCTCGTCGAACATCAGGGCGTCGCCGTGCAGGGGCGCCCGCGCGCAACCGAGCTCTCCGTAGCCCCCAGCCGTCGCCCCCTCGCTCGGCCCGATCCCCAACAGGAAGAACACGCCCGGCAGATGGCGCTGGTAGAAGGAGAAGTCCTCGGCGATCAGAAGCGGCTCGCGCACGCGCTCGAGCTCGGGCAGCGCGCGCCGAACGAGGGCGAACAGCTCCGGGTCGTTGTCCACCGGAGGGTAGCCGTCGGCGAACTCGACTGACCCCGTGCACCCGCACGAGGAGCACGCCTCATCAAGCACCGCGCGAATCCCCGTGCGCGCGCGGTCGAACATCGCGTCGGTGAACACGCGCACGCTGCCGGCGACGTGCGCGCTGCCGGCAACGGCGTTGCACACCGTCCCCGCCTCAAGGAACCCGAAGCGCGCCAGGCAGGGCTCCTCGGCTCCCAGGCGGTCCATGAGCTCGCGCACCCCGGCGACGAACCGCGCTGCAGCGAGCATGGCGTCGCGGCTCTCGGACGCCGCGACGCCATAGGTCTTGGCGATATGCGTGCTCACGCCCTCGATATGCACATGGGTCTCGCTCGAGCGGGCGAGCAGCGGCCCCGCGCACGACGCCACCGCGCCCCACGGGAGGTCCGGCCACACGTGGAACCCGAAGATCCGGTCGACGCGATAGCGCTCGAACACGCCCGAGGCGCACACGGTCGCGGCGCCGCCCGTCGTCTCCTCGGCGGGCTGGAACACGAACAGGACGCTGCGGCCCAGCTTCGCCCTGCCCGCGGCCCCCGCCGAAAGCACCTCGTCGACCTCCACGGCGGCAGCAAGCGCCATGGCCATATGGGCGTCGTGGCCGCACGCGTGCATGCGCCCCGCATGACGCGATGAGAACGCGCTGCCCGTCGCCTCGGTGATGGGCAGCGCGTCCATGTCCGCCCGGACGGCTGTCGCGGCAGGGGAGCCGCAATCGAAAAACGCGCACACGCAGCCCGGCGCGGGACGGGAGAGCTCGCAGGAAAGGCCCGATAGCACGCCCTCGACATAGGCCATGGTGCTGAACAGGTCGACGTCGAGCTCGGGTATGCGGTGCAGGTCGCGGCGGAACCTCCGCAACCGCCCGAGCCGGTCATCCCTCCGCCCGCCGTCCAACTGCGTGCCCTCGACCCTATGCCCCATATGCCCCTCCCATGCCTCATGCGCCGCTGCCGGCTGGCGCCGCGGCAATCCGCCGGGCAGCGGGCGTACCCGCCGGGGGCCGCACGGCTTCTCCGCCGCAGCGCCCGACGGCCATCACGATGTGGGCAATTATACCGGCGCGGCGCGCAGGCGTTCCGACCGCGGAGTCTCAACCCGCAAAGGTTTCCGTCCTGTTGCGCGATGGCGGCCCGGCTCGCCAAGCGCTCCATCCTGATAAAGTAGATAGACCGATAGAGGCGCGGGAACGATGAGGCGCGGGCGAGCCGGCAGGCGCAGACCCCGTGCGGGGGCAATCCTGCCGAACCCGGCCGCCGGGCACGGCGCGACGGGTGGGCCCGCGGGGAACACCCGCAGGACTGTCTGCATCGTTTTTGCAGGAGCGCTATCCGCACAGAGGAGCTTCCATGACCAAAACACCCTTCGTCACGAAGGACCGGCTCGTGTCCATCTGCGAGCACTTCCCCACCCCGTTCCACCTATACGACGAGGCGGGCATCCGCCGCAACATGGAGGCGGTGCGCGACGCCTTCGCCTGGAACCCGGGCTTCCGCGAGTACTTCGCCGTCAAGGCGAACCCCAACCCCGCGCTCATTTCCATTCTGGGCGAGTATGGCTGCGGCCTGGACTGCTCGAGCGCCACGGAGCTCATACTCGCCGAGGCGCTGGGCATGCGCGGCGATAAGGTCATGCTCTCCGCCAACGACGTCCCGGCCGAGGACTTCCGCCTCGCCGCGGAGCTCGACGCTATCGTCAATTTCGACGACATCAGCCACATCCCGTTCTATCGGCACGTCGCGGGCCCCATTCCCAAGACGGTGAGCTGCCGGTTCAACCCGGGTGGGCTGTTCCAGCTGGCAAACGGCATCATGGACAACCCCGGCGACTCCAAATACGGCATGACCGAAGAGCAGCTGCCCGAAGCCTACCGCATGCTCTCCGAGGCCGGGGCCGAGACCTTCGGCCTGCATGCCTTCCTGGCGAGCAACACCGTGACGGACGAATACTATCCCGCCCTCGCCCGCATCCTGTTCGCGCTCGCGGTGCGCCTCGAGCGCGAGACCGGCGTCCACATCGGCTTCATCAACCTCTCGGGCGGCGTGGGCATCCCCTATCGCCCCGACAAGCGGGCAAACGACATCCGCGCCATCGGCGAAGGCGTGCGACGGGCCTTCGAGGAGATCCTCGTCCCCGCCGGCATGGGCGACGTCGCGATCTTCACCGAGATGGGCCGCTTCATGATGGGACCCTACGGCTGCCTGGTCACGCGGGCCATCCACGAGAAGCGCACCTACAAGGACTACATCGGCGTCGACGCCAACGCCTGCGACCTCATCCGCCCGGCGATGTACGGCGCCTACCACCACATCACCGTGATGGGCCAGGCGAACGGCCCGGACAAGAGCGGCAGCCCGGCGGTGCGCACCTACGACGTCACCGGCAACCTGTGCGAGAACAACGACAAGTTCGCCCGCGACCGCGCCCTGCCCGAGGTGGAGATCGGCGACCTGCTCGTGATCCATGACACCGGGGCGCACGGCTACTCCATGGGCTACAACTACAACGGCCGCCTGCGCAGCGCCGAAGTCCTGCTGCGCGAAGACGGCGGCTGCAGGCTCATCCGCCGCGCCGAGACGCCGTCCGACTACTTCGCGACCCTCGACGTGCAGGCGGGCGTCCACGCCCGACTCGAGCGCATCGCGCACGGCGAGGCCGCGCAGGGCGTCCGGTAGCGACACCGCGCGGCCCGATCGCCGTCCCGTCGCGCCGCGCGGTGCGCCCCGCCGTCATGAGACCCATCGAAAGGAGCCCATACATGGATATCCGCAACCTCACCGGATCGATCGTCGCGCTCGTCACCCCGTTCTCGGCGGACGGCTCGATCGACTTCGACGCGCTCGCCCGGCTCGTCGACTGGCATCTCGACCAGGGCACCGACGCCATCCTCACCCTGGGGACAACGGGCGAGAGCTCGACCATGACGCACGAGGAGGACGAGAGGGTCGTGGCGTTCGTCGTGGAGCGCGTCGGCGGGCGCATCCCCGTGATCGCCGGCTCCGGGTCCAACTGCACGCAGACCATGCTCGAGAAGTCCCTTGCCTTCCAGCGCCTGGGCACCGACGGCCTACTGCTCATCGCCCCGTATTACAACAAGAGCAACGAGGAGGGCATCTACCGGCACTTCGCCACCGTCGCCGACGCGGTGGACATCCCCTGCATCCTCTACAACATCCCTGGGCGGTGCGGCTGCGGCGTCAGCGTCGCCAACGTCGAGCGCCTGAGCCGTCACCCCAACGTCATGGGCATCAAGGAGGCGAGCGGCAGCATGGACTTCGCGATGAGCATCGCGCACCTCGTCTCCGACGACTTCCGCATGTACTCCGGCGAGGATGCCCTCACCGTCCCGCTCATGGCGATCGGCGCCTCCGGCACCATCTCCGTGTGGGCCGACGTCCAGCCTGCGCTCGTGCACGAGATGTGCGCCGCCGCGCTCGCCGGAGACTTCGCGCGGGCCAGCTCGATCCAGATCGCCGGCCTGCCCCTCATCCGAGCACTGTTCTCCGAGGTCAACCCCATCCCGGTCAAGGAGGCGCTGGCCCAGATGGGCATGCTCGACCTCGCCTACCGCGCGCCGCTCGCCCCCATGGCGGACGCGACGCGCGCGCACCTTTCCCACGTCCTGAAGGAGGCTGGTCTTCTTGCTTAAGATCGCCATCATGGGGGCGGGTCGCATGGGCTCGCTCATCCGCTCCACCGCCGAGACCATGCGCGATGCGGCCGGAGAGGCCGTCTTCGACGTCGCGTTCCAGGTCGGACGCGACCTGTCCGACCTCGACTCCGCCCCTGCCGTCGACGTGCTCGTGGACTTCTCCCACGCCTCGTGCCTCGAGGCGGCCGTCGCCTACGCGCGCCGCAGCGGGGCTGCCCTCGTGTGCGGCACCACGGGCCTCACCGCCGCGCAGATGGGGTCCCTGCGCGCCCTCGGCGCGCACGCCGCGGTGCTGCACTCCGGCAACTACTCCATCGGTATCGCGGCGCTCCGCCACCTCGTCGGCCAGGCCGCGCGCGAGCTGCCCGGCTTCGACGTGGAGATCGTCGAGTGCCATCACAACAAGAAGGTCGACGCGCCCTCGGGGACCGCGAAGCTCCTGCTCGACACCGTGCTATCCGAGAAGAACGCCGCCTCGGCCGCCACATGCGCCCCGACGGATGCGGCCGTCGGGGGCTACCGGCCCGTGTACGGGCGCGAGGGCATGTGCGGCGCGCGCGATGAGCGCGAGGTCGGCGTCCACGCCCTGCGCGGCGGGACCGTCGCCGGGGTCCACACGGTGTCGTTTTTCGGTACCGACGAGGAGCTCTCCCTCACCCACCGCGCCACGAGCCGCCAGATCTTCGTCGACGGCGCCTTGGCGGCGACCCTCAAGCTCGCAGGCCGCGAGCCCGGGTTCTACACCTTCGACGAGATCATGTTCGCCTAGCGCGAAGACCGCGCACGCGCGCCTTGGAGCGCGCCCCGACACCATGAAAGGAAGATACGCACCGTGAGCACCGAGATGAACGCACAGGAGATCATCGACTTCATCGCCAGCGCCGAGAAGAAGACCCCCGTCAAGGCCTACGTCAGGCTCAAGGGGGGAGCCTCGGCCGATTGGGGCGACGCGCGCGTCTACGGCGGGCCCGAGGGCATCGTCATCTTCGGGGACTGGTCCGAGCTCTCGCGCGCGCTCGAGGCCAACGCCGACGCGATCGAATACTTCGATATCGAAAACGACTGCCGCAACTCCGCCGTCCCGCTGCTCGACCTCAAGGGCGTCAACGCCCGCATCGAGCCCGGCGCGATCATCCGCGACCGCGTGCAGATCGGAGACGCGGCCGTGATCATGATGGGCGCGGTGATCAACATCGGCGCGGTGATCGGCGACGGGACGATGATCGACATGGGAGCCATCCTGGGCGGACGCGCCACCGTGGGCAAACGCTGCCACATCGGGGCCGGCACGGTCCTCGCCGGCGTGGTGGAACCCGCGAGCGCCACGCCCGTCATCGTGGAGGACGACGTCATGATCGGCGCGAACGCCGTGGTGCTCGAAGGCGTGCGCGTCGGCGCGAACGCCGTGGTGGCCGCTGGCGCCGTATGCGTGGAGGACGTTCCCGCCGGCTCCGTCGTCGCAGGCATTCCGGCGCGCGTCATCAAGATGCGCGACGGGAAGACCGACAGCAAGACCGGCCTGGAAGAGGGGCTGCGCCAGCTGTAGGTCCCCGACGCCGGGCGCGACGCCGGTCCCGACAAGACGATTCCTGTCGTAACGGGCGGGGGGCGCGTACAGGCCGTGCGCGCCCCCCGCCCTCCCTGTTATCCGGACGGCAGCAGCCGGTCCAGCACGCCCGACGCGGCCCCGGCGGCCTTCTCGACCGTCGCCGTCCTCGCCAGGGCCTTGAGCGCGTCGACGACGAACGCCCGCTGCTCGGGCTCCAGGGCGTCCACCGCCTCGCGCAGCACCGGCAGGCTCTCCCGCCAATCCGCGCGCACGTCGGAGAAGCGCTCGGCACCGGTGGCCCCGACCACGCCGAAGAGCGTGTCGATGAACGCGCCGCGCTCGTCGTAGGAGTACTTCTCCATCCACGCGTCAAGCAGCGAATCGAAGCTGCGCGAGCTCACCGAAAGCCCGTCCGCCTCGCGAAACGCGCAGCCGTCGACGGCCCACAGGAACGGGTTGTGCTGGGCGGCCGAGACGCCCTCGGACTCGACCACCGTGCGGCGAATGTCCCCGTCGTGCATCACGACGCCGATCACCGTCGACTTGGGAACCGTCTTCTCAACCCGGCCGCGGATGCGCGCGAACCCCTCCGTGGCGAGGAACTCGTCGTTGAACCCCGGGCCGTCATGGGAGAACACGCGGGCGATGCGCGTCTGCAGCGCCTCGCCGCACGCCGCGGCGGCATAGATCGCGAGGTTGCCTCCCTTGGAGTGCCCTCCCACGTAGACGGGCCCCTCGAAGCGCCCGATCGCTTCCGTCAGATACCGGGCCGCCTCGGTCTGGGAGGGAACCGGGCAGAAAGCCGCCATGTTGAAATCTTCCTTCCAGCCCACAAGGGTGGAATCCGTGCCGCGGAAAGCCACGTAGACTCCTCCGCCGGGCAGCAGAAACGTCATCGCGGCGAACTGCTCCTCGCGGCCCGGATCGGTCCTGAAGCAGAAATCCGCCAGACGGATATCACGGAACCGCGGGTTCGCGCAGACCGCGAACAGGAGGTCCCGGCTGCTCTCGGGATCCCACGTGCGCCGAACCATCCACGGCATGTCCTCCGCGCGCAGAAGCTCGCGCAGGCCGATCCCGGCGGGCGTGCAAGCCGCGAACAGCGCGTCGGGCAGGCGAGTATAGGCGATCCAGGAAAGCACGAGGCTGTCGACCGCGCAGAGCGGACGGCGTTCGAACGTGTCGAACTCGCTCCGTACGTAAGAAAGAAATCCCGACTCCTGCCGCGGGGAGGAGACCTCGGGCATGGGGTCCACCACGGGCACGGGCGCGGCCGGCACCCGTGCGGAATCTTCACGGCGCTTCTCGCGCGCTCCCCGCCCGCCTTTCTTGCGAACGGGACGCCCGCTCCCGCCGTGTGCCGCCCGTTCGCCCTTGCCGCGCGGACGCGTCCTCGCCATGTCCCCTCCCATCCTCCGAACCCGCCTTCCGGCACGCGCGCCGAGCGGTTTCGCCATGCACTACGGTATACCCCGCTCGCGCCATCGAGCCATACGCCGAACGGTCTTGTAACGTTTTCCGGCACCGGCACCAAGAGCGGCGGCACCGGGCGACGATTCCGCACGGCGGGCCAGGCGCCCGCGCCCTCGGCGATCGCGGACCGCGGGGCACATGCGCGCTATCGGTTCTCGATCGACCCGATGTTCTTCAACGAGAGCGTGATCAGACCGTTGGGCTCGTTCACAAACTCGACGTACTCGGAGTTTTTCAGCATCTCCGCGGGGAAGCTGATCTCGATGCCGGTATCGGTGCGTATCTTGTGGTTGCGCACCGGGGCGCGCTCCACGACCGCGCGCTCGACGGGCACGCGCTCGGGCAGCTGCTCCTCGCGCATCTCGGACTCGAAGCTCTCGCGCAGCACGGGCTCGTCCTCGAAGATCTCTTCCGCGAGGTCCCACGGCGCGATCTCCTCGTCCTCCTCGACCTTCTCGGCCACCACGGCCTTGGCGCGGGCGAGCGCGACCGCCGCGTTGGCGCCGTGCTCCTCCGCCACCTGCTCGACCACCCTCGTCACCGTGTCGATGACCTCCTTGCCCGACACGCCCGTCGCGCACTGCAGCAGGCCGTCGGGGACGATGAAGGCGTCCTCGCCGGCGATCTTGCGCTTCTTGTCCTGGTACAGGATGTCGAGCGAGCTCGCGCGGACCAGCGCGAACGACGTCACCTTCTGCGAGGGCGCGGGAAGGATCGCATAGCGCTTGGCGATGTCGTTGCGCACCTCGCCTCCCTCGCGCGCCACCTCGTGCATGAAGGCCGTGCGGCTCGCCATGAGGAGGACCGCGAACCAGCGCACCTCGTCGTCATCCTCGAAGTCGGCGACCAGCACATCGGTCGACTCGGCCTTGTCGGCGCGGGCGAGCTCGCTGGAGAAGAACTCGGCGATCTGCTGCGAGAGGTCGATGAAGTCGCGGTCACCGAACAGGAACGCCTTGAGCTCGCCGGCAAAGGCGCTGTTCTCGGCGAACGTCCCGCGCCTGTTGTCCGTGTTCGTGCGGGCGCGGCGCAGATGCGATGTCACGAACGACCGGACCGCCCGCGTGTCGAGGTCGAGCTCGCGCTGGGACAGTACGTTGACCGCCGATTCGAAATCCAAGATATGCAGGACGGCGTGATTGATCTTCATGCGGGGCGTCTCCTTATCGTTCATTTGAGCCCAACCATTATAGGCGCCGGCGCGCCGCCCGCCCACGGGGTGACTTAGTCACCGAACGCGCGTCGGCCCATCCGTAGGATGAAACCGTAACCTTCCGATGAACAGGAGCGACACCATGGGATTCTTCGAGAGCCTCTTCGGAGGCGGAGCCGATATCAACGAAGAGATGCAGCGGGCGGAGTCCGTCGGCGACCACGCCGTCATCGACGTGCGCAGCGCGGACGAGTACGCCACGGGCCACGTCCCCGGGGCCGTCAACATCCCCCTCGACCGCATCCGCACCGCGCGCACGCCCTATCCGAACCTCAGCCTCCCGCTGTTCGTCTACTGCCTTTCGGGCGCGCGGAGCGCGCGGGCGTGCACCGAGCTGCGCATCCTTGGGTACGAGAGCGTCACGGACATGGGCGGGATCAACCGCTGGTCCGGCTCCATCGTGAAAGGCAGGGGATAAACCATGAAGGTGGTCATCGTAGGAGGCGTCGCGGGCGGCGCATCGGCGGCGGCGCGACTGCGCAGGCTCGATGAGGGCGCCGAGATCGTGATGATCGAGCGCACCGGCTACGTCAGCTATGCGAACTGCGGCCTTCCGTACTACATCGGCGGCGTCATCAAAGAGAAGCGCAGGCTCACCCTCCAGACGCCGGAAAGCTTCCGCGCGCGCTTCCGCATCGACGTCCGCGTGCGTCAGGAAGTCGTCTCGATCGACCGCGCCGCCAAGACGGTCGACGTCCGCAAGCTGGACGACGGCACGGTCTACACCGAGTCCTACGACAAGCTCATCCTCTCCCCGGGCGCCCATCCGACGGTCCCGAACATCCCGGGCACCGACAGCGCGCGCCTTCACACGCTGCGCAGCGTGGAGGACACCTTCCGCATCCGCGAGGCGGTGACGGACGGCGCCGCGCGCAGCGCCACGGTCGTGGGCGGCGGCTTCATCGGCCTCGAGATGGCGGAGAACCTGCGCGAGCTCGGCATCGCCGTCGCCCTGCTCCAGCGCGGCGAGCACATCATGCCCGCGCTCGACGCCGACATGGCGGCCCTCGTCCACAACCGCTTGCGCTCAGGCGGCGTGGACCTGCGCCTCCGCGCGGGCGTGACCGGCTTCGCGGACGAAGAGGACGGCATCGCGACCCTGCTCGACACCGGCGAGCGCATCGTCTCCGACATCGCCATCCTGGCCGTCGGCGTGACCCCCGAGAGCGCGCTCGCGCGGGCGGCGGGCCTCGAGCTCGGCCTGCGCGGGGCTATCCGGACCGATGCCTGCATGCGCACCTCAGACCCGGACATCTACGCCGTCGGCGACGCCGTCGAGGTCGTCCATGCCGTCACGGGCCAGCCCGCCGTCATCTCGCTTGCCGGCCCCGCCAACAAGCAGGGCCGCATCGCCGCCGATGCCATCTGCGGCATCGAGCACCCCTTCACCGGATCCCAAGGGTCCTCGATCCTCAAGGTGTTCGACCTCGACGTCGCCGCGACGGGGCTCACCGAGCGGGCCGCGCAGGCTGCGGGCATCGACTTCGACTCGGTCGTGCTCACCCCGCCCAACCACGCGACCTACTACCCCGGCGGCCACGCCATGACCCTCAAGGTGCTCTTCGAGCGCGGCAGCGGCCGCATCCTCGGTGCGCAGGCCGTAGGTCGCGGTGGCGTCGACAAGCGCATCGACGTGCTGGCCGTCGCCATCCGCGCGCGCATGGACGCCTACGACCTCGCCGAGCTCGACCTCGCCTACGCCCCGCCGTACTCCTCGGCAAAAGACCCGGTCAACATGGCCGGCTTCATGATCCAGAACATCCTCGAGGAGCGCGTGGACAAGGTGACGTGGACGGAAGTGGAACGCGCCGTCGAGACGCCCGGCCCGGATGCCCCGCTCGTGCTCGACACCCGCACCGTCGGGGAATGGGAGCGCGGCCATGTCGAGGGCGCCGCCCACATCCCGCTCGACGAGCTGCGCGAGCACCTCGATGAGCTCCCCCGCGACCGTCGCCTGCTCGTGTACTGCCAAAGCGGCCTGCGCAGCTACGTCGCCTGCCGCATCCTCGCCCAGCACGGGTTCCCCTGCGCCAACGTCGCCGGGGGATACGGGTTTTACGATCAGGTCCTCGAGGGCCGCTATGTCGAGGACTCCGAGGTCGGCCCCTGCGGCATGCGCGCGTAGGGGCATGCCCTCCAACAAGGCGTCCAAGTAGGATACGGGCGGGTCGCTCGAGCGGCCCGCCCATTTGCCGGCAAGGGAGCTCGACGGATGCGACCGGACGATGGCGGCATCAGGATCGCTCGGCTATCGGAAACGCGCCTGAAGCCCTACCATAAGGGCACCGATCAGAATCGAGGTCCCATGGCTCCCAGCGAAACCGAACTCTCGCGCATCCCCTTCTGGAAGCACCTTACCCCAGCGGAGCGGGCCGAGCTCGCCGCCGCAAGCCGCATCGTCGACGTCGAGGCCGGAGTCGCCGTGCAGGGATCGGGTCACGGATGCGCCGGTGTCGTCTTCGTGCGCGCAGGCTCTCTGCGCGCCTCGATGCACGCAGAGAGCGGGCGGCAGATCACGCTGTTCCACGTCGAGGCAAGCGAGTGCTGCGTGCTCGCCGCAAGCTGCGTGCTGCCCATGGTCACCTTCGACATCGTGCTCCAATCCACGGAACGCTCCAGCCTACTTGTCGTCGAGCCGCGCACCTACGCGCGCATCGCCGAGGCCAACGCCCATGTGGAAGCGTTCACGTTCCGCCAGGCGACCGAGCGCTTCAGCGACTGCATGTGGGTCATGCAGCAGGTCCTGTTTATGAGCTTCGATACGCGCCTTGCGATCTTCCTGCTCGATGAGTCGGCGCGCACCGGGTCTGAGGCCCTCAAGCTCACGCACGAGCAGATCGCCCAGCACATGGGCAGCGCGCGCGAGGTCGTCACGCGCATGCTGCGCTACTTCGCCGACGAGGGATATGTCCGCCTGTCCCGCGGAACGGTCGAGCTCGCCGACAAGGCCGCCCTGCGC
This sequence comes from Collinsella phocaeensis, assembly GCF_900119895.1. Taxonomy (GTDB): domain Bacteria; phylum Actinomycetota; class Coriobacteriia; order Coriobacteriales; family Coriobacteriaceae; genus Collinsella; species Collinsella phocaeensis. Next base: position 1,516,019 of record NZ_FQLR01000004.1, read on the forward strand.
GCCCTCACCGTCCAGGCATAGTCGCCGCACAGCGTTCGGACTATCCTGTGTCTTTTTTTGCTTGACCCCCTATATTTCTGGACAAATTTGGCAGATATATAAGTCCGCTTGGGCGATCGGTCTCCCCACGAAAGGCCTTCGGCGCAAAAACGCCGGACTTTGCGCCGCAATGCCTCCCGTTAAGTGACATATGTTGCATAACGATGCCGACCACCCTCAGCAAAGCGGCCATTACGGCTGCCCCTTCTTCTATATTTGCCAACAATGTCCGAACATTCAGGGGGTTAAAATTAGATTCGTATATTCTGACCCCTGTTGATGCATGGCCCGCAGTCGTCACCGACCAAAAACGAACGTCACCGAATCCAACCATCTGAATAGGCTCGAAAGGCGCAAGCCCGACATGCCAACCACGTCGAACAACCGATGGACCCGCGGCATCAACATAACCCGCAGCGGCTGGTCACCGCCCGCATCGTCTCAAGACCAGAACAATCGTCCCGCACGGCACAAAAAGGCGGCGACCCGTCGGCCGCCGCCCCCATATAGCAAATTATCAGCTCCCCCGAGCAACGCGCCTACTCGAAATCACACTGATCGATGACGTCCTTCAGAGCGCTCGCGGAACGATGCAGCTCGGCAAGCTCCTCGGCGGAGAGCGAAACGGGGACGCGGCACTCGATACCGTTGCGCCCGACGATCGTGGGCATGGAGATCGCGATATCGGACAAGCCGTACTCCCCCACCATCAGACTGGATACGGGAAGGATGTGCTTCTCGTCCCGCATGATCGCGGTGCACAGGCGCTTGACGGACATGGCGATGCCGTAATAGGTCGCATGCTTCCTGGAGATGATCTCGTATGCGGCGTTCTTCACCTCTTCGGCGATGCGGCGCTCGGACTCCTCATGGTCGAAATGCCCGCGCATCTCGCAGAAGCTGGTAAGGGGCACGCCCGAGACGTTCGCGCTCGACCACACCGCGAGCTCGGAGTCGCCGTGCTCACCGATGATATAGGCGTGGACGTTGCGCGGGTCGACGCCCAGGCGATCGCCCAGGGCATCCTTCAGGCGCGCGGAATCGAGCACGGTGCCCGAACCGATGACGCGGCTCTCGGGCAGGCCGCTCATCTTGATGGCGGCGTACGTCAGCACGTCGACCGGGTTGGAGACGATGAGCAGGATGCCCTCGAAGCCCACCTCGCGGATGCGCGGGATGATGGACTTGAAGATGTTGACGTTCTTGTTGACCAGATCGAGACGCGTCTCGCCGGGCTTCTGGGCGGCACCGGCGGTCACCACGATGATCGCGGCGTCGGCAGCATCCTCGTAGTCACCCGCATAGATCTTCATCGGGCTGGCGAACGGGGCGCCATGGCTGATGTCGAGCGCCTCGCCCTCCGCGCGGGCGTGGTCCACATCGATCAGGACCATCTCGGAGAACAGGCCGCTCTGCATCAGCGCGAAAGCGGACGAAGAGCCCACGAAACCGCATCCGACGATGGCGACCTTCCTGTCGTTGACCATAGCTATCTCCAATCTGGACATCGACCCAACTCGGCCGATAACAAACTATGATCCTATTATCTACCTCTTATAGGATTATATGCTACCGTTCACCGAATACTAAGTCGCACTGTAGAAAGTTTTAGCTTGACGGAAAACCCTATAGCGCCTAGCGCTCCTCGATAAGGCGATCGATGAGCTCGACGGTCTTGCGGTAGGCGTGCGGCCGGTCGAACTGCTCTTCAGCGACCGCCCGGGCACGGGCGCCCATCTGGGCACGGGCATCGGGGGCCGCAGCGAGCTCGAGCAGCGCCGCCGCCAGCGCGTCGGGGCTCTGCGGCTCGACGTTGACGCCGAAGCAGTCCGCCTCCACTTTGGCGGAGAACTCGGCGCTCTTCGACGTGTTGACCATCGGAATGCCTGCAGCGAGATAGTCGCCGATCTTGGTGACGATGCTCTGGGCGGCCTTGCCCACCAAGGAGTTGACCGTGATGTCCGAGGCGCACAGCCAGGCGGCCATCACGTCGTAGGGCATGTAGCCCACCAGCTCCGCGTCGCAACCGGTCTCGGCGACGGCGCGCTCGATCTCGGGACGCGCCGCGCCGTCCCCCAGGAGCTTGAGCTTGATGCGCGGATCGGTCCTCTGCGCAGAGGCTACAGCCCGCACGAGCGTGACCAGGTCGTAGCACGCGCTGAGGGTGCCGGCGTAGGTGATCCACACCTCCCCTTCCGGCTTGACGACCTCGGCGGCATGCGCGCGGGCCCCGGCGTCGAAGGCCGCCAGGTCGTTGCCCACGTACACCGTGATGCTCGGGATGTCGCGCGGACGGTCGGCGAAGGCGCGCGACGCGTACTCGTCGGACGTCCCCACGATCGCGTCGGCGAGGTCGTATGCCGCGCGCGCCTGGCGGTACAGCGGCCAGAAGAGCACATCGGAAACCACGGGGATGTCGAACGCGACCCTGAACGCTTCCGGCCAGAGGTCGTTGACGTCGATCACGAAAGGTATGCCGTAGCGCTTGGCGGCGCGACCGATCTCGCGCGCGACGTCGTTGGGGGGAATCTGGCAGTAGATCAGATCGTAATCGTGGTGCTCGTCGAAATAGGCGCGGGCGCTCTTGGCGGCGATATGGTGCGACCAGATGCGCTGGGGGCAGATATTCTTGGGGTAGCCCGGCTCCTCGATGAATCGAACCGCGAACGCATCGGTGCCGGCATCGAACGTCGCGGCATCGCGGAAGCGCTTGTCCCAATGCTGGAACCGGGAGGTGATGAAATCCACCTCGTACCCAGCGCAGGCAAGCTGCTCGCACAGGAAGGTGTAGCGCGTGGCCCCGCGGACCTCGTCGCCCAGCTTCGCGTCGATGCTGAACACCGCGATGCGTTTCTTCCCAGCCATTGACCGTCCTCTGTCTCGCGCGCGGGGCCTCCCGACGCGGCCGTATCCTATGCGTCGTCCGATGCGGACATGGAACGGCCCCGCTCCGAGCGCCGGCGCAGCACGATGCGCGCGTGCGCGCACACGAAGCCGAGGCCGTTGGTGCGCAGACCGTGGACCGATTCCCCAATAAGATAGGCCAAGTAGCGAAGATTCGAAACCTTGCACGGCTCGATACCCCTCAATGAGCAGAACGTGCGCTTGAGCTCCGCCGGCACCGCGGGCAGCTCGGAGACCAAGCCGGGGTCCATCCTGCCGAACATGTGCTCGATCTTACGCCGGAGCAGCGGATCAGCCAGGCCACCGCGGCCGATGGCGAGGCCCGCATGGCGGAAGCCCACGGTATACAGGGCGGAGCGAACGCCCGCATCGCGGACGCCCAGACGATCGAGCACATCGGCCATGTCCTCCCAGCGCTCGAACGCCAGCGCGGAGGGCTGCCGCGCCGTGGACGACTCGGGAAGGTCCTCGCGATAGCAGTAGAAGCTCTCGTCGGTGTAGACGATGCACTCGGCCTGGGCCAGGGTCTCGATGAGGAACGGGTTGTCCACCCAGCCCGCCCCGGGGACCTCCATGAAGCGGATCGCATGCGATGCCAGGAAATCACGGCGGTAGAGCGCCGACCAGATGCTCGGGTGGTGCATGATGAGGCGCGGGCACTCCGCGAGGGTGAACGCCTCGCCCACCGGGCGCACGCGTTTGTAGTAAGCGCACCGGAACAGCCGCTCATCGGGCGTTCCGGGCATCCACACGCGCCAGTACGCGGACTTGACGACGTCGGGCATGCCCGTACGGCGGGCAAGGCCGAACAGGCTGTCGTACATGCCCGGCTTGAGGTAGTCGTCCGGCTCGACGATGGCGATGTAGGAGCCGCGCGCCTCGTCGATGCCGCGGTTCACGGTGGCGCCGTAGCCCTGGTTGGGCTTGTCCACCACGCGGACACGCGGGTCGGCGGCGGCGTGGGCGCGCATGATGTCGAGCGACGAATCGCTCGACCCGTCGTTCAGCACGATTACCTCGAGCGAACAGGAGCTGTTGGCCTCGATGCTCGTCAGGCATTGGTCGAGATAAGCCTCGGTGTTATAGCACGGCACGATAACCGACACGTCGATATCCGACAAACTCGCTCCTCAGTCGATAGCAAACCGTTCGACGGCGCCCCGCCGCCGCCCCGCCCGGCCCTCGACGCCTGCCGAGGGCCGCGAGCGGGCGAAAGACACGCGAAGGCCTAGCCCCGGATGCCGGCGGCGGCGATGGCGGCCACCGCGTCGCGCAGGCCGGCGGGCGGCAGCACGAGCGCCATGCGCACGTAGCCCTCGCCATGCGGGCCGAAGCTCGCGCCGGGCGTCACGATGACGCCCGCCTTCTCCATGAGCTCCTCGCAAAACGCCATGGAATCGCAGCGGCCGCCGGGCAGCCTCACCCACACGAACATCGAGCCATGGGCGTTCGGGCGCTCCCAGCCCAGGGCCTCGAGGCCGTCGCACAGCGCGTCGCGGCGCTCCTGGTACTTGAGGCGCTGGGCCTCGACCTCGTCGAGCGGGCCCTCGAGCGCTGCGATGGCGGCCTTCTGGATGGGGAAGAACATGCCGAAGTCGATCTGGCTGCGCAGCTTGGCGAAGGCGGCGACCACATCGGGCCGGCCCACGATGAAGCCGATGCGGGCTCCGGTCACGTTGAACGACTTGGAGAGCGAGAAGAACTCGACGCCGACCTCGAGCGCACCGGGGTGCGCGAGGAAGGTGCCGCCGGCCGGCCCGTCGAAGACGATGTCGGAATACGCGTTGTCGTGCACGATGAGCAGGTCGTGCTCGCGCGCGAAGGCGATGATCTCGTCGTAGAGCGCGTCGTTTCCCACCGAGCCCACGGGGTTGGCGGGCAGGGACACGATCATGTACTTGGCGCGGTCGGCGACCTCGGGGTCGATGCCGGCCACGTAGGGCAGGAAGTCACGCTCGGCGTTGAGCGGGTAGTACTCGAGCTTGGCGCCGGCGATCTTGGCTCCCGCCTCGAAGACGGGGTAGCACGGGTCGGGCACGAGCACGGTGTCTCCGGGGTTCAGCAGGGCCAGCCCCAGATGCCCCACGCCCTCCTGCGTGCCGTTGCACGAGGCGACCATATCGGGCGTGATGCCCTCCACGCCGAAGCGGCGGGCATAGTAGTCGCACACCGCCTGCTTGAGCTCGGGCAGATCGCGCAGCGAGTATTTCCACATGGCCGGGTCGAGCGCCGCCTCGCGCAAGGCGGACACGACGTGCTCGTACGGCTCGAAGTCGGGGGTGCCCACGGAGAGGTTGTAGATGGTGCGACCCTGCGCCTCGAGCGCCAGGCGCTTCTGGTTGAGCGAGGCGAAGACCTCGTCGCTGAACAGGTCGAGACGGTCTGCGAACTTCATGGGTCGTCCTTTCCGTTGCGCCCGCGCGAACGGGCTCGCGATGGGACCCGCGCACGGGTCCCCGGTTCACGTCCCGGCGCACGGGACGATTCGGTCATGTCCCTAAGTGTAGCGCGCCGTGCAGGCGCCGGCGCCGCGCTCAGGCGCTACGCCTCGAGCGCCTCGACCTGGTCGAGCCAGAGCGCCGCGGAGGCGTCGCTCGGCATGCGCCAGTCTCCGCGAGGGCTCACGCTCACACTCCCCACCTTGGGACCGTCGGGCAGGCAGCTGCGCTTGAACTGCTGAGCGAAGAAGCGCCGGTAGAAGACGCGCAGCCAGGAGAGGATGACGGCGGGCTCGTAGGCCGGACCGCCGTCTTCGGACGGTTCCGCAAAGGTGCGGCAGGCCATGCGGTAGATCTTCGCGGGCGCGAAGCCGAAGCGCAGCATGTGGTAGAGGAAGAAGTCGTGCAGCTCGTACGGACCGACGAGCTCCTCGGTGCACTGGGCGATCTCCCCGTCACCCGTAGGCGGCAGGAGCTCGGGCGAGACGGGCGTGTCGAGCACGTCGCGCAGCACGGAGGCGATCTGACCACCGAAGGATTCCGCGGCGTGTGCGACGAGATGGCGGACGAGCGTCTTGGGCACGCCGGCGTTGACTCCGTACATGCTCATGTGGTCGGCGTTGTAGGTCGCCCAGCCCAGGGCGAGCTCAGAGAGGTCACCGGTGCCGACAACGAAGCCGCCGAGCTCGTTGGAAAGATCCATGAGGACCTGCGTGCGCTCTCGGGCCTGGGCGTTCTCATACGTGACGTCCGCGACGTCCGGATCGTGCCCGATATCGGCGAAATGCCCGCGGACCGCCTCGCCGATGGGGATGGTCCGGAAGTCGACGCCCAGATGCTCGGCCAGGCGCTCGGCGTTGGATTTGGTGCGCGCGGTGGTGCCGAACCCGGGCATCGACACGGCGTGGACGCCCGTGCGCGGGAGCCCCAGCGCGTCGAAGGCGCGGACGGTGACGAGCAGCGCGAGCGTGGAGTCCAAGCCGCCCGAGAGGCCGATCACAGCGGAACGGGTGCCGGTATGGGCAAGACGCGTCTTGAGGCCGGCGGCCTGCAGGTTGAAGATGGTCTCGCAGCGCTCGGCGAGATCGGACGTCCCCGCCGGCACGAAAGGCTTGCGCGGGGCGACGCGCAGGGTCTCCGCAGCGGAATACAGCGGGTAGATGACCTTCTCCTCGCGCGCGTCCCCCTCGGACGCCGGGGCGCAAAGGCCAACGTCGCCCTCATCCTCAATACAGCTGGAGCCCGAGAACGAGAAGGGAACCTCCAGGCACGCGACGCCGCTGAAGGGCTCGGGGGCCCAGGTGTTGCAGCGGCGGCGCTCGGACATCAGGCGATCGAGGTCGACGTCGACGATGGCCATGTCGCAGGTGAACATGTCGGTCTTGGCGAGCAGCGATCCGTTCTCGGCGATCAGGTTCTCGCCCGAGAAGACCAAGTCGGTGGTCGATTCGCCCTCCCCTGCGTTGGCGTACGCATAGGCGCAGAACAGCCGGGCGGACTGGCCCCGCACCAAATCGCGCCGATAGGCGGACTTCCCGACGATCTCGCTCGAGGCGCTGGCGTTCAAGATCACCGTCGCGCCCAGCTGGGTCGTCATGGCAACGGACGGAGGCTCGGGGACCCACAGGTCCTCGCAGACCTCGACGCCGATGGCCACGTCCTGCATGCCGGGATCGGAGCAGCGGTAGACCATATGGGAGCCGAAGGGAACGTACCCGTTGCCGAACGACAGCCGCACGGAGTTGACGGACGAGGGGTCGAACCAACGCCTCTCGTAGAACTCGCCGTAGCTCGGGAGGTTCTGCTTGACGGTGAGGCCCAGGAGCTTGCCGGCGCAGCAGGCCGCCACGCAGTTGCACACCTTGCTGCCCTGGGCGACGGGAAGGCCCACGGTGAAGAGCATGGGTATGTCGTCGGTGTCCTCGAGCAGGCCCATGAGCGCGACCTCGCAAGCCGAGAGGAGCGCCCGATCGTGAAACAGGTCGCCGCAGGTGTAGCCCGTGAGGCAGAGTTCGGGCAGAACGAGCGCGCCCACCCCCTCGCGAGCGGCGTCGTAGACGCACTCCAAGATCGCGGCGGCGTTACCCGCGATATCGGCGACGCGGATCTTGGGCGTCGCGGCGGCGACGCGGAAGAACCCGTCCCCCGACCCGACGCCGGCGGCGCGCGACCAATATCTGAACAGCTCGTCCATGATGCCCCCATCTCGTTCGTTCGTGCACTCCATTGTAGCGGCCGCGGAGCGATTCGACATCGACGGACCCGGCTCCGCGGCGGGCGCCCGAAGGTGCCGGTGCGCGCCGGCGCGACGGGTGACGAACGCCCGGACGCAGGGAGGGAAACGATGGGGCGGGACATTCTCCACAAGACCTCCCCGTGTGTCGGCTCTTTCTGAACTCTCGAAAACGACGGGGGCGCGAGGACGGTCGGGGTACCACAATCATGGGCACCGCCTCGACGGCACGCGGCATACCGCCGCGCCGCACGCACCTTTTACGCACCACCGCCATGAATCGGAGGCATACCCATGGCTGCACCATATAACGATGAGTACACCGACCGCCAGAAGACGCGCATCTACACCCCCTCGAGCGAGCGCACGCGTTACAACCAGGACGACGCCATCGGCCAGACGCAGGCGATAGCGCCCAAGGAGCGCCTCTTCGACGGCATCTCCGTGCCGCAGATCCTCGCCGGCGCCGCCGCGGCGGCGACCTCCGTGGCGCTGGCGTCCTACATCGGCATCGCCGGCTCGATCATCGGCGCCGCGGTGAGCTCCGTCGTGACCGTCGTCTCCTCCCAGGTCTACCGTCGCTTCCTCACCGCGAGCGCGCGCAAGATCAAGGACGCCGCCCCGCTCACCGGGTCGAACCCGCGCAATGCCGCCGGCGCGGCCGAGGAGACCGTTCGCATGGGCTCGACGCCCGTGCGCGGGGCGCGCATCGCGCCCTCCAAGCTCCAGGCGCGCGCCAAAGCCGAGCGCGAGGCGACGCAGCGCAAGGTCGTCGTGTTCTCCGTCATGGCGGGCCTGCTCGCCGTCGCCGTGTGCGCCGGCGGCATTTGGCTCGCCACGGCGGGCGAGGGCCTGGGCACCAAGGTAGGAGCCGCGGAACCGGCAGAGGCACAGGACGAGGCCGTCACCGAGGACGCACAGTCGCCGAGCGCCGCTCAGGCCCCCTCGGGCGCGGCGGGTACGGGCGCGCCGGCCCAGGCCGATTCAGGCGCACCCACCAGCAGCGATGCCGCAAGCGGCGTAGCTTCCGGATCGAGCGCTACCGACCAGGACGCAAACGGCTCCGGGTCCTCCTCGGGTTCCGGCTCGACGGGAGACTCCACCGCAAGCGGAACGACCGACGGCTCGGACTCAGGTCAGGCGGGCGAAAGCGACACCTCCAGCCAGAGCGGTACGGGCGATACCGCCCAACAGGGTGGCACGACCGGCGATTCCAGCCCGGCATCCAACACGGAGGCGACCGCCTAGCGGGCAAGCGCGGCACCCGTTCGCTGGCGCAACCGGCTAGCGCGCATCCGTCACGCGGATGGAGGCGCGCACCTGTTTCCAGGGATCGTTCTCGGGAGCGACCTGGATGACCACGCACTCGAACGCATCGCCATGGCCGTAGTGGAACATCACCGAGAGCGGCCCCACGGAATCGGCGGGGATGTAGCCCAACATCACGTCCCCGTACTTGACGGCGACGGCATCGGGATCGTAAGGGTTATCCGGCTCGGGAACGAGCGCCAGGGCGTCCCCCACCTTGATCTTCGAAAGCACGAGCGCCCCGTCGTGGTGCTGGAACCCGGCGATATGGAACGTGAACAGATTGCGCGACGGCTCGTACATGGTTGCTCCCATCTCTTGGACGCGGCCGGGCCTGCTTTTGGCGCGGTCACCGACACCGCCCTTGCAGCGCCCCCTTTTGATGCCTGCAATGTACGACCCCGTGCGGACATATTCTGCACCCGGCCGAAACGCAGGGTCGTCCCGTTGCCACCGAGCCGCTACCAAGCGCTCCCCGATACGGAACGGGCTTCTCTTCTGCCGGCATAACGCCACCTCCCGCCGCGCTCCGCTACGCACGGCTGCGTCGACGCGCCCGAAAGATCGTTCTAGCGACCCCCAGAAACCATCCTGCGGATACTCGGGAGGCTCGACGCGTCTTCAAGCACGTCGATGAGCTCGTCCGACTGATAGAACGCCCCGCGATGCTTGTTGCCTATGGGTCGAAGGATGCCGTACTCGCACGCCCTCCCAACCAAGCTTTGCGCCGCGCGCGGCGTGATGCTCAGGTGCTCTGCCACATAGGAGATGCTCACCACCGGCTGCACGGCCAGCAGCGCCGGAAGACGACGGATAGCAGACCCCTTTCGCTCCTCGATCCGCTCCGACCAGCCCGCCATGACCTCATCCAGTTTCACCGCAACGAGTCTCCCCACGACGAGCGCGAGTTCGAGGGCGTCGACGAGCTGCTCCACCACGGCCATCGGGTCGCCTTGCTGGTATGCATCGAGCGACTTCATATAGGCATCGACGTTAGTGAGAAGCCCCGCAGAGACCGGCACCGTGACATGGGAGAGTACACCTGAGCGTCGCAGCATCTTATGAAGCAAAGTGCGTCCTGTCCGACCGTTGCCGTCTATGAAGGGATGAACCGTCTCGAACTGCGCGTGAACGATTGAAGCCTGCACGATGGGATCGAGGTCATCGCGCGATGCGAACGCCACGATATCGTCGAGATACCCCTCCACCCGTGTCCAGGCCGGAGGAACATACCGCGCGCCATGAGGACTGTAGGCGGACCCCCCTATCCAGACCTGCTCTTGTCTGATCTCTCCCCCGAACGCCTCTCCGTCCCGATTAGCTAGAGCACGGTGCACGTCCAAAACCATGCCGATGGACAGGCCCCCTTCGGTGGAAAGCGCTTCTCTCATCGCAGCGACGTTGCCGGCGATCAAGTGCGCGTTTTGAGGCGCTTCGGAGCAAAGCTCAGCAAGCGCGACGTTGCGCACGCTCGACGTAAGGTGCTCTATCTGCGAACTCGCGGAGGACTCGCTTCTCAACAGCAGGGCTGGAAGATCATAGCCCCGCCGGGCCTGCTCGGAATCGAAGCGAGTGATCGAAACCAACAGGTCGGAGATTCGCGCCGAGAGCAACGGGGTGAGCACGACATCGCGATCGGCGATCATGAGCGGAACGGACGCCTCGTATGTGGGCAGCACCTTCCTACGTGCGCTTTTGGGCAGCATCGCCAGCTCGTCGGTGTCTCGCTCCCAAGAGAGGGTCTCGTATCCGATTGCCGGCCACTGCGCCCGATTCGCCCGCTCCGCACCCATACTTCACCTCTCTCTCGACCTTACTATCGGAAGTGAACTTATTTTTACTTCCGAAATCAGCAGTATAACGGAAGTGAATTAGTTTTTGCTTCCGATATAATGCGAGCGCAAGAAGCGAATCCGATGTCACGCGGTCAGCAACGGCCCCCTCAAACATGGCGCGTCGCCCAATTCGATTACGGCGCCCATTGGATCCTATACTGTCAGCGAGACGCATCGAGACAAGAGTGCACCTTGAAGACCATCCACGTGGCGGCAGCCATCATCATGAGCGGCGATAAGATCCTCGCCGCCCAGCGAGGTTACGGCGAATTCAAAGGCGGCTGGGAGTTTCCCGGCGGAAAACTTGAAGCAGGCGAATCTGGCGAGCAGGCGTGCATTCGCGAAATACAAGAAGAGCTCGATGTAGCGACCGAGGACCTTGAACTGCTCTATACCGCAGAGCACGACTATGACTCGTTTCACCTCTCAATGGACTGCTTCACCTGCACCATCGCATCCGGCGAGATACATGATTCCGAACACCAGAACCTACGTTGGCTTGATCGAGACAGCCTCTGGTCAGTCGACTGGCTCCCTGCAGACATCAAGGTCGTTGAAGCTTTGGAGGCCGCCTTCGCATAGGCGAGCCTCTCTCTTACCCGGCGGCCTCGTCCTCATTGAGATCGCTTGTCATGAACTCATAGATATCATGACGGACCGGGCAGTCGAGACGATAGGTGATCTCGACCGCCCTCTTGTTCGCACCTGCCATCACGATGGGATTGAACTCCCCCGTCGGGTACATCTCGCCAAGGAAGTAGAATTCCTTGCTTCCCTCGTCGTTCTTGTTTTTCCTCATGAAGAGATATGTCTTCATGCCGTTGCCCGGCCATGACATCAGGCGTTGGATCTCAGGAGAGTTCAAATCTCGCAGCTGCTTGGAGATCGCGACGAGTTCGCGATCCGACAGGAACCCATCCTCGTATTTGATGGAATCGCTGATCTCGGGGTCTTTGTCATAGTTGATGAAGACTGGATATGTGTTGGTCTTCTTATCGTACTTATAGCCACCGATGTTCTGGCCGTTGACGTTCTTATCCCACTCCAGGAGACGGCAGACCTCCTCGTAGGTGTACTTAGCGAAGAGAACAAAACTCGTGTCCTTATAGATTTCACCGTACGACGCACGATGCCGCGACAACCCAAACTCCACAACCTCTAGAACTTGGCGACGGAACTCCTTATCTCCGAGCGCACGCGCGAAGGCGCCGGTCAGACTGTAACCGTCCTTGTCGACAGCCACCAGGGGAACAAAACCCTACCCGAGGCAAAGTCACCGTAAATCACCGTAAACGCAAAGGCCATCGTGCTTGCCTGGGGCTTCTTCCGGTACGCCGCGACAGCGGAATCGATAAGGTCGATCGATCTTGCCCTTTGGCCGAGAACAAGCTCTCGAAGCATGAAGAGCTCCTCGAAGCGCTTGCCGTTCGCGAGCTTCTGGGAAATAAACTTGAGGATAGAGCATTGAGCCGAATCGAACTCCGTATCGTACACGGACTCATGCTTTCGAAGAAATGCGTGATAGGATCCAAATGTCTTGAAGATGAGCAGAGGGTCGATCGAGCCGTTGCGGTCGAAATCGAGGAGATCGGGAATGCGCCCGATCATCTGCCGAAGATCCGAGTACTCGCCGCGCAGAAACTTGGCAGCAGTGAAGTCTCCCCCGTCGATCGCACGATAGATGCGCGCCTCAAACACCCTATCGAAACTTACGGTTGAAGCGCCAGGAATGATCGCCGATCCCTCCTTGACGATCTTTCTTAACGTATCCTTGTTGTAGGTCTTGTCCCCCGATAGGGCCACAGGAACAAAGAAGTTCTTTTGGTAGTTGCCAATAAAATCAAGCACCAGAGCGCATTCCTTGCCATCCGACTCACGCAGTCCGTGCCCTAGCTGCTGGACGAACACGATCGCCGGCTCCGTTCGTCGCAGCATGATGATCTGATTCACCGATGGTATATCGACCCCCCCTCGTTGAAAATATCAACGGAGAAGATGTATTCGATCTCCCCAGCTCCAAGCCTCGCGATCGCGGCGTCTCGCTCTGCATCAGAATTGCTACCGCTCAATGCAAGCGTTCTGAAACCCCGTACGTTAAACATACGGGAGAGTTCCTCGGCCTCTTCATTCCTATTGCAAAAGATCAATCCGCGGCGGTTCTCCTTGTCCACCGTGTAATCCTCGTTTTTTCGATGATATGCCTGACGCGTTCCTCGGAGACCAGTCGGCCGAACAGCGAGAAATCATCCCTCTCTTCGTAATCGATCGAGAAATCAACGATGCCGAAATCCGAGAGTAGCGAATCGTGCGGGTCCTATACCTACCTTGAGCTGCGGTAATGCGCATCGGTCATAAGCAAATGGCGCATGACCCTTGCCGTTTTGGGCCATTTCTCCTCGTCGCGTCGGACGCGGAACAGGTACACGAACCAGTTCAGGTAGGACTGCAGGTTGCCCTTCTTCATCCCGGGGAAGCGGAATAGGTAGCGCCTGAGCCACGAGCACAGGTTGTTCACGAGCTCCATCGCCTCCAGGTACACAGGGTCCTTCACGTCTGCCTTGTACGCCTCGTCGGTGCACTTGGCGGCCCTCACGAGGCTCATGTGGGCCTTCTCCATGTCGTGGACGATGACGGAACCGGGCGCTATGTGCGACAGCAGCGCGTCCCTGATGCGCCTTGAGGAGGGCTTGCCGTGGCCGCATATGGCCACGACGGCGTTCTTGTAGGCGTCGATGGCCACCGCGATGCAGATCTTGTTCTTCGACAGGCCCCTCTTGGGCACGTAGTCCGCGCTGCGGACGATGTCGGAGTCGGTGAGGTAGAGCTCGTCGATCCAGACGCGCCCCCTCAGCACCAGGCGGTCCTGGTAGCCGTCCACGGTGGCGAAGACGCGGTGGCGCCACTCGAAGGCCGTGGTATGGGCGATGCCGCACACCTCCGCAGCCAGGTCGACCGGCGCGTTGTAGCACATGCAGGTGATGAAGCGCTCCCACACGGGGAGCTCCTTGTTGCTCGACTCGAGCACCGTCCCCGTCAGCGCCGAGAAGGCCTCCCCGCACCTCGGGCACCGCCACCTCTGCCGCCCGGCGGGCGTCTTGCCGTCCCTCGAGCAGTCGGGGAAGCCGCACGACGGGCAGGGCGGGCTCGGGCGCCAGAGCTCGGCGGCCTCGGCGAGGGTCCCGGCTCCGATCAGGGCCCTGCACCTTCTCTCGGCGACTGCGGAGCAGAGGGCCTCGAACCCGTCGGCGTCGAGCGACGAGACAAGGCCCCCGTAGGGGTTTGCGACCATGGCGAATTCCTATCCGCCCAAGCGGCCACCCAGCCAGGAATGTCGCCAAACATAGGACCGGGTGGCCGCTTGGGCAAATCTATGTTTGGCATCCCCATGGTACCCCGAGTGGTGTCAGGCGGGTGCGGTGAGGTTACCGCGACCCGCACGATTCGCTACTCTCGGATGCCGAAATAATGAAATAGAACGAGCATATCGTTTTCTAGAGCGTCTTGTAACGTAATTTGACACGCAATGACATGGTTGAACAAGGCGAACACGTCGTATCCGTCCGTGCGACTCGGCGTAGCCGTCATACCCAACATGAAAGAAGGCTTGAAATAATTCAAAATCGCTTGATAGCTCGACGCACCCGCACGATGCGCCTCATCGATAACGATATAGTCGAAAGCCCGCGGATCGAAATCATCAAGATGCATGCAAATCGTCGAGCACATCGCGAACAGGCAGGTGGCATCCTCGGCGTCAGGGTCGGCTGGATCATACAGGCCATACGAGTAATCGTCTCCCAGAAGGCGGGAATAGCTTTTCATGGATGCCGATAAGATACGTTTGCGATGTGCGAGAAAGAGGATACGGGCAGGCCCCACAACCTGCACATCGAAAGCAGAGAGGTATGTTTTCCCGGTCCCCGTCGCCGAAGCGAGCAGTGCACGCGGCTCGCGGCGTCGATGGAGCACGGAAAGCGCTTCGAGCGCGCTCTTCTGCATGGCGTTGGGCCGAATGTCGGGACTCGATGACATGCAGGACACCGAGGACCTGGGCACGGCTTCAAACGACCGCGCAGCCTTAGATGGAACCAGCCCGTGTTCGCGACGGTGGCACCGTAGGAATCAATCCATTCCGCAGTAAGGTCGACACTCTCGACCGAATCCCATAGCCCGTCGAACTCCGAACGAATCGCATGGATCATCTCCCCGTTTTCATGCGATCTGAACAAGATATTCCACTCTTTGTTGCAGGCCAGGGCAGTCTGGGTGAGATTAGAGCTGCCGAGGATAACGGTAGCCGCTCCATCGGACTCGAAAACATATCCTTTGGCATGCAAGCTGCCCTGATAAACCCGAGTTGTGATATTGCCGTATTCGAGCAGCTTCCCAAACACTGCTGGACTATTGAAATTGAGATACGTCGAGGTGAGAATCCGGCCTTTGATACCTCGATCCCTCAGCTCGGATAGCACCTGAACGAGCATATGCAAACCGGACTCCGCGACAAATGCGACACACAGATCAAACGATTCGCAGGTAGAAAGTTCACGCTTGACAACCGATAGAACGTTCCTGCCGCGCCGCTTGTCATTGGTAACGACCTGAGGGCGATAGCCCTCCTCCGAAGGATATGCAGAATCCAGAAACGCAGTCTTCACGGCAGACAGCAACGCGGTATCGAATGAATCGCTGCGGGAACGCATGGCACTCCGATCTATCGATTGACGCGCCCAGGATAGCAAAACGGACCGACATGCTCGTCATCCACAATGGATCGCTTCGCCAATATGGCCAGATGCCTGTCCGGCGCCCGCAAACAGACATGCTCCCCTACAATGGTCGGGACTATACGAATCCACCACCCACAAAGGAGCCCGCCATGTCCCGCAACTACCTCGTCGTCATCGACATGCAGCATGATTTCGTCGACGGCGCGCTCGGCAGCGCCGAGACCCAGGCCATCGTCGACGCGGTAGCCGCGCGCGCCGCATCCTTCGACGGCACCGTCGCCTTCACCCTCGACACGCACGGCGCCGACTACTCCGAAACCCAGGAGGGCCGCAACCTTCCGGTTCCCCACTGCATCCGCGGCACGCACGGCTGGAATCTCGTCCCCGCCCTCGAGGCCGTTCGCGCCGAGCGCGACGCGCGCGTCTTCGAGAAGCCCACGTTCGGCTCCACCGGACTCGCGCACTGGCTCGCCTCCGAGCACCGCACCGCCCCGATCGACTCCATCGAGCTCTGCGGCCTCTGCACCGACATCTGCGTGGTGAGCAACGCCCTGCTCATCAAGGCGGCGCTTCCCGAGGTCCCGCTCACCGTGAACCCCGCCCTCTGCGCCGGCGTCACCCCTGCCGCCCACGAGGCCGCACTCGCCACCATGCGCAGCTGCCAGGTGCACATCGTCGAAGGCTGACCACCGTTCAGGTCGGCGCTTGAGCCCTCGACGTCAGGACTCAAGCCCCCCCTGCCAACGAGAGGAGCGCGAGATCGCGGCGCATCGTCCTCCACGGCAAGGGGTCGTTTCGACCTCTCGCCCCCGAAGTGAGTGGATTTTTGCGAGACCTTCAGATACGCTTCGTCTAGCTAAAGTACTTATCTGGCCTTTTGACGCTGGATTCGAGCCCATATCACGGGTCTTGCGATACGATCGCGATTTTTCCACTCACTTCGGGGGCGAGAGGGCTCACCAACCCCCCCTCCTCCACCTCTTATCGCCCAGAGATGCCAAGATGCCACCGAACACCTGGAGAACCCCATGATCCGACCGATCGTCACGTCCCCGCTCATGCTGCGCCTGCCGTCCGAAGACGCCACGCCCGCCGACGCCGCATGCGGTCAGGACCTGCTGGACACGCTCGCCGCCCATACGCACGAGTGCGTAGGCCTCGCCGCCAACATGATCGGGCAGCGGCGGCGCATCATCGCCGTCGACGACGGGGGCGCCCCGCTGCTCATGTACAACCCAACGATCCTCGAGCGCAGCGGCCCTTACGAGACACGCGAATCCTGCCTCTCGCTCACGGGAGAGCGCGAGACCGTACGCTACCGCACGATCAAGGTCACCTACCTCGACGCGGACTTCCGGCCTCGCACGCGCGTCTTCCATGGCTTCACCGCCCAAATCATCCAGCACGAGGTCGACCACTGCAACGGTATCGTGATCTAGGCGAAAGTCTCCTCGTGCGGGTGCGGGCCATCACCGCACGCCGTCGCCCACGTATCATTTTGTTTCGCGACCCCGAGCGCAGCTTCCCTCCGTTACAGTAAAACGGATATCGATTCGACACCCTAAGGAAGGAACCTTGTGACCCAACAGGGCAGCGCCCTCTTCCGGTGCCAAGGAAGCGCGCCCGTGCACAGCGTCATCCCCTTGGCGCTCCAACACGTGCTCGCCGCCTTCGCCGCCATCGTGACGCCCACCATCATCGTGGCGGCCGTCTGCGGCTTCACCCCAGAACAGGAGGCGCGCATCATCCAGGCCGCCCTGCTGCTCTCCGCCCTCGACACGCTCCTGCAGCAGTTCCCCCTGTTCGGGCGCATCGGCTCGGGCCTGCCCATCGTCATGGGAGCGAGCTTCACCTTCGTCCCCGCGTTTCGCGCAATCGGTGTCGACATGGGCTTCGAGACCGTGCTCGGCGCGCAGATCGTCGGCGGCGTCCTGGTGATGGTCTGCGCGGCGCTGTTCCGCCGTATCCGGTTCCTGTTCCCGCCCGTCGTCATGGGCACCGTGATCTTCGTTATCGGGCTCTCGCTCTGCCCGGTCGCCGTCAAGTCCATGGCAGGCGGCGAGGGCGCGGAGACCTTCGGCTCGCTCGCCAACTGGATCGTCGCCCTCACCACCTTCGCAGTCACCTTCGGCGTGGGCACCTACGCCAAGGGCACCCTCAAGCTGGGCGGCATCCTGCTCGGCATGGTGGGCGGCTTCGCGCTCGCCTGCGGCATGGGCATGGTCGACGTCTCCGGCGTCGGCAGCGCCTCCTGGTTCTCCCTGCCCGCGTTCATGCCGTTCGAGATCGTGCTCGATCCCGCGGCCTGCGCCATGATCGGGGTGGTCTCCATCGTCAACATCGTCCAGGTCATGGGCGAGCTGTCCGCCGTCACCTCGGCGAGCATGGACCGCGAGGCGACCGATGCCGAGCTCTCCGGCGGCATGATGGCCACCGGAATCGTGGGCGCCGTCGCCGCGCTCTTCGGCCCATCCCCACGGTCACCTACGGCCAGAACGTGGGCATCATCGCCGAGAACAAGGTCGTGAACCGCTCCGTCTTCACCCTCGCCGCGGCCATCCTGCTGGCAGCCGGCCTGCTGCCCAAGTTCGCCGCGCTCCTCACCGCCATCCCCCAGCCCGTCATCGGCGGTGCGACGATCGGCGTCTTCGCCACCATCGGCATGAACGGCGTCGTGATGTTCGCCCGCGAGGGCCTCTCCCAGCGCGACACCACCCTCATGGGGCTCGCGGTCGCCTTCGGCATCGACATCGAGCAATCCGTCGGCGCGCTCGCCGGAGCCGGCATGCCCGCATGGGTGAACACCGTGCTCGGGACCTCGTCCATAGGCGTCGCCGCGGTCGTCGCGGTGGTCCTCAACCTCATCCTTCCGCGCGAGGCGCCCGCCGGGGACGCCGGCGCCCAGGAGTAGGCCGCACGACGCGACGCCGGGCCGCCCGACGGCCCATCCGGCCGCACGGAGCGCCCGACCTCCCCTTCGAGACCACTAGCAAAGGAGATACACCCATGAACGTACTCAGCCTGCTCCCGTTCGACGATACCCAGCGGGCGGCCCTCATGGCCGGCGCGCCCGCCGCGACGTTCGTGCACGCCTCGCGCACCGACGTCACCGACGACCAGATCGCCCGCGCCGACGTCATCGTGGGCAACCTCGCCCCGAGCCGCCTCGCCGCCGCGACGAACCTCAAGCTGCTGCAGCTCAACTCCGCCGGCTACGACAAGTACTCAGGCCCCGGCATCCTGCCCGCGGGCGCGCAGCTCGCCTCGGCGGTGGGCGCATACGGCCAGGCGGTCTCCGAGCACATGTTAACGATGCTCCTCTGCCTCATGAAGCGCCTGCACACCTACCGCGACGACCAGCGCGCCCACGAGTGGACCGACCGCGGCCAGGTGACCACGCTCGCCGGTGCGCGCGTGCTGGTGCTGGGCTGCGGCGACATCGGCAACCACTTCGCCCGCCTCTGCCGCGCGATGGGCGCCGAGGTCCACGGCGTGCGCCGCGGCCTGGGCGCCGCACCGGAGGGGTTCACCGCAGTCCACACCATGGACGAGCTCGACGCCCTGCTTCCCGAGCAGGACGTGGTCGCCTCCTTCCTGCCCAGCAGCCCCTCCACGAAGGGGCTTGCCGACGCCGCCTTCTTCGCGAAGATGCGCGCCGGGGCGTACTTCGTCAACGGCGGACGCGGCGACCTCGTGATCCAGGAGGACATCATCGCGGCGCTCGAGAGCGGGCACCTCGCCGGAGCGGCGCTCGACGTCACCACGCCCGAGCCGCTTCCCGCCGACCACCCGCTGTGGGACGCTCCGGGCGCGTTCGTGACGCCGCACGTCTCCGGCCAGTTCCACCTGCCGGTCGTGCTGGACAACATCGCCGCGATCGCAGCCGAGAACATCGCCCACGTCGCAGCAGGCGAACCCGTCCGCAACGCCGTGGCCCTGTAGGAGGGCGCACCGGGAACAGGGCGCCGGCCATATCGGCGGCCCCGCCCCATCTGCCTTGTTCGACGAAGACCGCAAGCGCCCTCGCATCCCCAACGGATGCGAGGGCGCTTCGCGTTATCGGATGGATGCCTGTCGCGCAGGCGGATCCATCGGAGCGTGCCAGGAGCCTCATCGGTCGCGTCGCCGTAAGCCGGCCCCGCGCGGTACGCCCCCGCACTGCGAGGCCGGAGGCGGAGCGATCGTGCGACGGCAGCAAGGCAAGCCGCACCGGCGCCTACGCCCCGAGCGTGACGACCTCGGCCCCCTCGATGCGGATATCCGCCGCGTAGAACGCCTCGAGCGCGCGGATGGCGAGGGCGACGTCGTGCGACCCGGCCGTCTCACAGCACGAATGCATCGCGAGCTGGGCGCAGCCCACGTCGACGGCGTGCAGGCTCACCTGCGTGTTGGAGATGTTGCCGAGCGTCGAGCCTCCCGCCATGTCGCTGCGGTTCGAGAAGGCCTGGTAGCGGACGCCGGCATCGTCGAGGATCCCCGTGAGCACCGCGCGGCTGAAGGCGTCCGTGCAGTAGTGCTGGTTGGCGGCCTCCTTCACCACCAGCCCGCCGTTGAGGCGCGGGCCCGCCAGCGGATCGGCGAGCTCGGGGTGCGCCGGATGCACGGCATGGGCGTTGTCGCAGCTCACCAGCATCGAGGCGGACAGCGCGCGCAGGTAGTCCTCCGCACCGAAACCCAGGGCCGCGTTCACGCGGGAAAGCGTGTCGACGAGAAGCGTCGATGCGGCCCCCTGCTTGGTCTCCGAGCCGACCTCCTCGTTGTCGAAGCACGCGAAGACCGTCACCGCCGAGGCGTTGGACGCGGCGACGAACGCCTCGAGCGACGCGTAGGCGCACATGAGGTCGTCCAGGCGCGGCGCCGAGATGAACTCGTCGATGGCTCCCCACACGCGCCCGGCATCGCGGACGGCCAGGAACAGGTCGCGCGCGATCACCTGGTCGGGTGCGACCTCCAGCGCATCGGCGACGAGCAGGTCCAGCGACCCCGCCGCGAGGTCGCCGACGGAGACGAGCGGAAAGAGGTCGCTCGCGCGGTTGGGAGAGAAGGCCTTGTTGACGTCGCGGTTCATATGGATCGCGAGGCTCGGGATGAGCGCGACGTCGCGGTTGAGGGCCACCAGGCGGCTCTCGATGCGGCCGCCCTCCCGCACGAGCGCGCGGCCGGCGAGCGTGAGCGGGCGGTCGAACCACGTGTAGTCGATCATGCCGCCATACGCCTCGGTGTCCAGGCGCAGCGACCCGCCCGCCCCCTCGACCTCGGCGGCGGCCTTCACCTTGAACGTCGGGGAATCGGAGTGGGATGCGGCGAGCTGGAAGCGGTACGGGGCCCGCCTGCCGTCCGAGACGGCGGCGCCCACGGCGGGCGCCGGGACGTCGGAACCCACCCGCCACGCGATGACGCTCGAGCCGTTGCGCTGCGTGTAGTACGAACCGCCCGGGACGACGGACCACGCGGCGCCCTCCGGAAGATAGGTGAAGCCGGCCGCGTCCAGGCGCTCGCGGATGCGCGCCGCGGCGTGAAACATCGTGGGGCTGGACTCGATGAACTCGATAAGGCCGCGGGCGGCGTCCATGTCGCCCGAATCCGCCGGGGCCCCACCCCGTGCTCCAAACATCGCCATCGTGACTCCCTTCTGCGCGCCCGTGCGCGCCGATCTCGAATGCAACCAGTCTAGCGCGCGCCGCGTCGTCGGGGCGCGCCAATGGGGACGCACCCTTTTGGCGCGCGCCTCGCGCACGGCCTCCCCGCGCCGGCCGGGGATAGCGGAAGCGCCAAAGGGATACGCCCCCATCGGCGCGCCGGATAGCGCGACCGGGCGCAGCGTTTTGGGCATAATAGGGGAATACGCAGAAGCGACGAAGGGACGGCGCGTCACCTCATGGCATACATCGAGTTCAAGGACGTCATCAAGGCCTACGGTTCGGGCGGCGGCGAGATCCACGCCCTCGACGGGGCGAGCTTCACGGTCGAGCGCGGCGAGCTCGCGGTGGTCCTCGGCGCCTCGGGCGCCGGGAAGACCACCGCCCTCAACATCCTCGGCGGCATGGACACCGCGACCTCCGGCGCCGTCACCGTGGGCGGCCGCGAGATCTCCGCCGCCGGCGAGGCCGAGCTCGTCGACTACCGACGCGCCGACGTGGGGTTCGTCTTCCAGTTCTACAACCTCGTGCCCAACCTCACCGCGCTCGAGAACGTCGAGCTCGCGGCGCAGATCTGCCCCGACTCGTTCGACGCCGCCGAAACGCTCGCCAAGGTGGGCCTCGCCGACCGCCAGGACAACTTCCCGGCCCAGCTCTCCGGCGGCGAGCAGCAGCGCGTCTCCATCGCCCGCGCGCTCGCGAAGAACCCCAAGCTCCTTTTGTGCGACGAGCCCACCGGCGCGCTGGACTACCAGACCGGCAAGCAGATCCTCAAGCTTTTGCAGGACACCTGCCGCACCGAGGGCATCACCGTGGTCATCATCACCCACAACTCGGCCCTCGCCCCCATGGCCGACCGCCTCATCCGCTTCAAGAGCGGCCGCGTCGTGTCCGAGGACGTCAATCCCGCGCCCACGCCGGTCGAGCAGATCGAATGGTAGACGCCATGGACACCCCGAACGACCGCATCGACGGCGCCCCGGCCTCCCTCGACGGCTCCACCCGGCACCCCGAAGGCGCCTTCGGCACGACCGGCCAGGAAAGCGGACAGGGCGAGCCCCGGACGCCGAGCTTCCTTACGCGCGACGTCGCCTGGTGGGAGGTCAGCGAACCGCAGAACCTCAACACGCCCGCGTTCCGGCGGGGCATCGTCCGGACCATCCGGGGCAGCAAGAAGCGCTTCCTCTCCATCGCCGTGATCGTGATGCTCGGCACCACGATGCTCATCGGCCTCAACGCCGGCTGCGAGGACCTGCGCGACTCCGCGGACGTCTACTTCGACCGCCAGAACCTCTACGACATCTCCGTCCAGTCGACGCTCGGCCTCACGGGAGACGACCTCGAGGCAGTCCGCGACGTCGAGGGCGTCGAGGTCGCCGAGGGAATCTACAGCGAGACCGCCTACACCACGCTCGGTTCGCAACGCGAGCGCGTCGAGGTCACGTCCCTATCCAAGGAGGACATCGACCAGCCCGTCCTCGTCGAAGGCGACCTGCCCGAGGCGAACGACGAGGTCGCCGTCACGCAGAAGTACCTCAACGACGCGGGCAAGCGCATCGGCGACACGGTGACCTTCTCGGCGCGCGGCGGCTCCAACCCTGACGCCGCGGAAGTGTTTCTCCAACAGGAGTACACCATCACGGGCGTGGTGAAAGACCCCATCGACATCTTGGCGGAAACCACGACCAACGCCTTCCGCGCCACGGCGAGCTCCGATTACGGCTTCTACGTCACGAAGGGCGCGACGGCGCAGGACGTCTACACCGCCATCCGCGTGCGCGTGGCGGGCGCAGAGGACAAGGACTGCTACACGCGCGCCTACACCGACCTTGTGGACGCGGTCGCCCAGGATATCGAGGCCATGCGCGACGAGCGCGAGGAGGCGCGCGAGCACGAGCTCACCGTCGAGGCGGCCGAGCAGATCGATGCGCTCGAGCGGGGCGCTGAGGTCTCCTTCCAGATGGAGGAGGACCGTATCGCGCGCATGCCGGCAGGATCCGCAGAGCGCATCGAAGCAGAAGCCGAGCTCGCTCGCCAGCGCGAGCAGGTGGCCGCGCAGGCGGCCGATGCCCGCGAGCAGATCGCCGGCGTAGAGGGCGCCACCTGGTACATCCAGGACCGCACGAGCATCTCGAGCTTCGCGAGCGTGGATTCCGACACGTCCTCGATCGAATCCATCGCGACGATCTTCCCGCTCATCTTCTTCGTGGTCGCCGTCCTCATCAGCCTCACCACCGCCACGCGCATGGTCGAGGAGGAGCGCACGCTCATAGGCCTGTACAAGGCGCTCGGCTACGCGCGGCGGCGCATCCTGTCCAAGTACGTGCGCTACGTGCTGTACGCCTGCCTCGCGGGCGGTGCCGTCGGCTGCCTTCTGGGCTTCGTCGCCCTGCCGGAGTTCCTGTTCACGGTGTTCCGCGCCATGTACGACCTGCCTGCCTGGAACCTCGGCTTCGACGGATTGCGCGCCCTGTTCGCCGTGGGGCTGTTCGCCGCCGGCACCGTGGGCGCGACCGTGCTCGCATGCCGCCAGGAACTCGCCGAGACGCCCGCGTCGCTCATGCGCCCCCGCGCACCGCGCACGGGCGCACGCATCCTGCTCGAGCGCATCCGCCCGATCTGGCGTCACCTGGGCTTCCTCAACAAGGTGACCGCGCGAAACCTGTTCCGCTACAAGAAGCGCGCCCTCATGACCATCATCGGCGTCGCCGGCTGCACCGCGCTCGTCATCTGCGGCTTCGGCATACGCGACACGGTCACCTCGCTTTCCGCCAAGCAGTACGGATCGGTCACCAAGGCGGACCTCACCGCCGTGTCCACCCCCGCCGATTTCGCAAGCGCCCGCGAGACGCTGCACGAACGCGCCGAGGGCGAGGGGCTCACGATCGAAAGCGAGCTTCCGGTCTACATCGACAGCGTGACCCTCGAGCACGGCGACGCATCCGAGACGGTGCAGCTCATCGCCGTCGACGACGCGCGGGCAGACGAGCTTTCCGACTACATCGGCACCGTCGACGAGGGCGGAACCGGGCTCTCCGTGTCGGACGGCGCCCTCATCACCAAAAACGCGGCGCAGGTGCTCGGCTTCGGTGCGGGCGACACGGTCCGCATGCAGGACTCCGCGCTGGATGCCGGCGATGTGCAGGTCGCCGGCATCCCCGTCGCCTACCTGGGCAACACGGTCATGCTCACCAAGACCGCCTACCGCGATGCTTTCGGCAAGGACGCTCCCGACAACGCCCTGCTGGCCGACCTTTCGGGAAACCCCTCCCTGCAGATTGCGCTCGGGGAGGCCTCCGCGGACGACGGCTGGCTTTCCGTCACGAGCACGCGCGCGCTCGAACGCGACTTCGAGAAGAACTTCACCGTCGTCAACTCCGTCGTGGCGCTCATCACCGTGATGGCGGCTGCCCTTTCGTTCGTCGTGGTGTTCACCCTTTCCAGCACCAACATCTCGGAACGCGAGCGCGAGCTTGCCACCATCAAGGTGCTCGGCTTCCGCGCCGGCGAGGTCCACACGTACGTGAACAAGGAGACGCTCATCCTCACGGCCATCGGCGCGCTGGCGGGCGTGCCGCTCGGGGCCGTCCTCGCCGAGAGCTTCACCTACATCCTGCAGCTCCCCTCGCTCTACTTCGACGTGCAGGTCGAGCCGCTCACCTACGTGTACGCCGTCGCGCTCGCCTTCGCCTTCACGATCATCGTCAACCTGGCCACCAACCGCTCGCTCGACCGCATAGACATGGTCGGCGCACTCAAGAGCGCCGAATAGCCCATGGAAGACGCGATGACGGCCGGTGCGCACACCGCCTCGAAGGCGGAACGCGACCTCACCCTGGTGCTGCCCGCCTACAACGAGGAGCGCGACCTCGAGCGCGGCTGCCTGCTCGCGCTGGACGCCCTGCGCGCCCTCGCCAGCGAGCGCCCGGGCATGCGCTGGCTGCTCGTCGTGGCGAGCAACGGATCCACCGACGCCACCCCGCGCATCGCCGAGCGCCTCGAGCGGCGCTACCCCGGCGAGGTGCGGGCGCTCGTCATCGAGCGGGCCGGCCGCGGCGGCGCGCTCAAGCGGGCATGGAAGACCTTCCCGGCACACGTCCTCGCCTACTCCGACGTCGACCTCTCCTGCGACATCGCGCAGCTGGGCGCACTCGTGGACCCCGTGCTGGAGGGACGGACCGACATCGCGTTCGGCTCGCGTCTCGCCCCGGGCGCCCGCACGCAGCGCCGCGCGGGGCGCGAGGCCATCTCGCGCATCTACAACGCACTGCTCCAGCGCTATCTGCACGTGGGGTTCCGCGATGCGCAATGCGGCTTCAAGGCCGTGAGCGCCCGCGTCGCGCGCAAGGTCGTGCCCGCCGTCGCCGACGACGGGTGGTTTTTCGACACCGAGCTGCTCGTGCGTGCCGAGCGGTCCGGCCTGCGCCTGCACGAGCTGCCCGCGCGCTGGCGCGAGGACCCGCGCAGCAGCGTGCGCATCCTGCGGACCGCGCTCGCCGACCTGGCCGGCATGCGACGCCTGCGCAGCGAGCTGTAGGACATGGGCGCGTCGTCAGCGCTCTACCCAACACGCCTCGGCGCGAACCTCGCCTTTGGATCCGTCACGATAGGAATCGGACATCATCCACGCGCATCGCCACACGACAGCCTGCGCGCCCGCTCAATAAAGAACTCAGGGTTGATCTCGCCACCCGCGGTCTCACGGCATGCAACGGAGCATTGGACGCCCAAACCGGCCAAGTCCCCAGTGCCGCAGCGGTCGATTGCGCCTCGGACAACGTCGTCAAACGCGTCCACATCGCATGGGACTGGAACCCCGCCCCCCAAGGTGCGCAGCAACCCGTCCGCCGGCAGACTGCGCCACAGGCTCCCATGGCCAACGATATCGACGCCCTCCGCCGAACGCACGGCGTCATCGAAGGCCTCGATACCCAAATCGCCTCGATGGATCAGACCGCATCGATCCACATCTACGGCAACGACGCTCGCGGCCGGAGAGACCATGGCGCAGAGCGCATACTCCCCCATTACCTCGTAGGGAGCAGAGCCGCGCCAAACCCTGATGGCGCGAGCGCGCGCCACCTGGTCGCAAAACGATTCCCATGCACAAACGAAATCGTCGGGCAGCTCGATGCCCATGGACTGCAGGGCAGCGCATCTGCCGGCGGCGGTCCAATCGGAAAGAACGCCGAGCGTAAGGTCCTCATGCCATACGGCCACAGCCCCGACCGGCGCCCCGCACGCCCTGCACATATGCAGACATGCGGAGACGCTCGAATCGAAGCAGACTTCCAACGATGCAGTCATACGTCCTCCCCGGCTGCCCAGCCCATGTCGGCACCAGCCATCGAAAGCAAGCATGGACCACGTGGCACCCATCGAAACCGATACACATCGCACAGGGCCGACGCGTCCCCTACGCCCGCTTGAGCAGGATCGCGCCGAAGGCGGTAGGGCCGCAATGGCTGGAGATGACGCCACCCACCTGGGTCCACGTGACATCCTCGAAGCCCAGCTCGCGCGCATAGGCGGCCATGTCGTGGCGCAGCTCGTCGGACAGGCCCACGGAGTAGGCCAGGCCCACCCAGGAGTAATCGATATCGCCGTGCGAGACCATGTGGTCGAGGAACGCCTTGGACGCCTTGAGCATCGAACCGCGAAACTTCTTGGTCGCCACGAAGGTGCCGCCGGTCACCTCGATGCACGGCTTGATCTTGAGCAGGTGCGCACCAAGAAACGCCATGTTCGACAGGCGGCCCCCGGCCTTGAGGAAGGCGAGGTCCGTGGGCACGAAGCCCAGCAGGACGCGCTCGGAGGCGCGCTCGGCGAACGTGAGGACCTCCTCCACTGTGGCATCCGGGTTGGCCTCGATGAACTTGGCCGTCTCCTGCGCGATCCAGGATTGCCCCACCGACACGAACTTGGTGTCGATCGAATGCACGTAGTCGCGGCCCTCGGCGGCGATGAGCGCGGATTGATAGGAGCACGTGGTGGCGGCGGAGTACGCGAGGTGGATGATCTGCGCCCCGGGCTGCTCGGCGTGGATACGGTCGAAGACGTCGGCGAAGTCCGCCGGCGAGCACCCGCTCGTCTTGGGCAGGACGCCCATCTCGTTGCAGCGGGAATAGATCTCCAGCGGCGAGATGGAACCGTCGTCGAGGACCTCGTCCCCGATGGTGACGTGCATGGGGACGCGCACGATGCCGTATCGCTCGCACAGGTCGGGAGTAACGTCCGAACCCGATTCGACCACGATCACGTACTGTGCCACTACCATCACGACCAATCTGGAATCAAGGCGCGCAGCGCCGAGGTGAAAAAGCGGGCCTCAGATCTCGCGCCCGCTAACTGGCATGATTGTACACACTTTTACGTGATGTGTGGGATTACTCCACACCATCGCGCTCGATGCGGAAGAGAGCACGCCCCAGACAGAAAAGGCCCTTCCCGCCTGTAGCGGAAAGGGCCGGAGGATGGATCGAACGGGTCCGATCGGTGCGCCGGGGCGGCGTGGGCCGCGGGCCGCTACTCGGTCAGCAGCTTGGCTATCTGGACGGCGTTGGTCGCCGCGCCCTTGCGGATCTGGTCACCGCAGCACCAGAAGGTGATGCCGCGCAGGGCCTCGGGGTTGGAGATGTCGCGGCGCACGCGGCCCACCCAGATGAGGTCCTGGTCGGACGTATCGAGCGGCATGGGCCAGCGGTCGTGCGCACTGGCGGCCTCGAGGTCGTCCACGAGCTTGACGCCCGGCGCGGCGGCGAGCGCCTCGCGGGCCCCATCGAGCGTGATGTCGCGCTCGAACTCCAGCGTCACGCTCTCGGAGTGGGAACGCGGCACGGGAACGCGGACACAGGTGCAGTTCACGCGCAGCTCCGGCAGGTGCATGATCTTGCGACCCTCGTTTTGCATCTTCATCTCCTCGGAGGTGAAGCCCTCGAACTTCTCGCCACCGATCTGCGGGATGAGGTTGCTCGCCAGCTGAGCGGTGAACGCGCGGGGCTCGGGCATCTCCTCGCCGCGGCCCATGGCGCCGATCTGCGCCTCGAGCTCCAGCATGCCCGGCATGCCGGCGCCGGAGGCGGCCTGGTAGGTGGAGACGATCATGCGCGTCACGCCGGCGAGCTTATGCAGCGGCCAGGTGGGAACGAGACCGATGATGGTAGCGCAGTTGGGGTTGGCGATGATGCCGTGATGGCCCTTGACGTCCTCAGCATTGATCTCGGGGATGACGAGCGGCACGTCCTCGTCCAGGCGGAAGGCGTGCGAGTTGTCCACCACCACGGCGCCGCGCTTGACGGCCTCCGGGTAGAGGGCCTTCGCGACATCATCCTCTGCGGCGCCGAGCACGATGTCCACGCCGTCGAACGCCTCGGGCACGGCCACCTCGACCGTGACGTCGCCCCAGGGCGTCGCGATGACCTTGCCCGCCGAGCGCGGGCTGGCCAGCAGCTTGAGCGCACCGACCGGGAAGTCCTGCTCCTTCAGGCATGCAAGCATCTGCGTGCCCACGGCACCCGTCGCGCCGACGATGGCGACTGTATACTGCTTCATGGTTGTTCCCCCTTACGGGACGCTGCACGAACTCCTCCGCGGACGATCCCGGCGGCTGGCGCATGCGAACGGATAGAAAACGAGTGGACGGCTGGCTTCAAGAACCCCGGCAGCCTCCAGAGCGTGCCATAAGGGACGCACCCTTATGGCACGCCGGCCATGGCGCAGGCGGCCGGAGCGAGCGAGGCGGCTTAGAACGGCGCCGCCACCGGCTCGAGGTCCGACGTCCTCACGATGCCGCTCTCGTCGGAGAAGGCATGGTAGATGGTCTTGATGGCCAAATCGAAGTCCTTCTCCTCCACGCCGACGATGATGTTGATCTCGTCGCAGCCCTGGGTGATCATGCGGACGCTCACGCCCTCCTGGCCGAGCATGCCGAACAGGTGACCGGAGACGCCGGGACGCCCGCGCAGGTTGCGGCCGACGGTGGCGATAAGCGCCAGATCCTCGACGACCTCGATCTCGAGCGGCTCGACCTCTTTCTTGATGTCGGCGATCAGCGACCACAGGGAGTCCTTGACGTCGGCGGCCTGGACGACCGCGGCGAACTGGTCGACGCCGGTGGGCATGTGCTCGACGGAGACGCCGTAGCGCTCGAAGACGGACAGCGCGCGGCGCATGAAGCCGATGCGGCTCTTGGTGCGGTCGCGCGAGACGTTGATGGCGATGAACCCGCGCTTGCCCGCGATGCCGGTGATGATGGGCTCGGAATCGCCTTCCTTCGCGGTCTCGGAGATGACGGTGCCGGGATCCTGGGGCGCGTTGGTGTTCTTGATGACCAGCGGGATGCCGGCGTCGCGCACGGGGAAGACAGCCTCCTCGTGCAGCACGGAGGCTCCCATGTAGGAGAGCTCGCGCAGCTCCTCGTAGGTGATGCGGGGGATGGGCTGCGCGCCCTCGACGATGCGGGGGTCGGCGGACAAAAAGCCCGAGACGTCCGTCCAGTTCTCGTACAGGTCGGCTTCGAGGCACTGGGCCAGGATGGATCCGGAGATGTCGCCGCCGCCGCGGTCGAGCAGCTTGACCTGACCTTCCCGCGTCGCGCCGTAGAAGCCGGGCATCACGAAGCCGCCCTCGCGGGCGTTCTCGCGCACCAGCTCGGCAGTGCGCTTCATGGAGAGGGTGCCGTCGTGATGGAAGGCGACCATGTCGACGGCGTCGATGAACGGCAGGCCCAGGTACTCGGCCATGAGGCGGGCGGTGAAGTACTCGCCGCGGCTCACGAGCTCCTCGGTGGTGTAGCCGCCCGAGCGGGCGCGCTCGGCGAAAGCGGCGAACTCCTCGCGAATGGGGTAGGAAAGACCGAGCTCGTCGGCGATGTCGAAATAACGTTGGCCGATGTCGGCGAGCAGATCCTCGCAAGACACATGGTAGTTGACGTGCGCATCGACCAGGTAGAGCAGGTCGGTCACCTTGGCGTCGCCGGAGAAGCGACGGCCGCACGCGGACACCACCACGAAACGGCGCGCGGGGTCCGCATCGACGATGGCCTTGATTTTCTTAAACTGCTCGGCGGATGCGACGGACGAGCCGCCGAACTTTGCGATCTTGATCATGCGCGCTGCATACCTTCCCTGCGTATCGATCATCTGGCACTAGCCCGGCCCTGCGGGCGTGCGGCCCCACTCGAAAGCTGGCCCCGTGCAAGCCGGTCCGTTCCCGCAGGAGCCGCTTTAGTACGAGCAAGTGTACCTGAGGACGTGCGACGGGGCGCCGAGCATGACGGCATTGTTTCGAAACCGAGAACATGCTGTGGACGCTGCTTGGACGGACAGGGCAAACACGCAGAGCGCACATTCGTCCACGGCGGCTCTGCTACGATAAAGCAACGAATACCGCCTGCACCATGAGGAGCTGCCGATATGGGAATCTACCATAGCACACGTTCTCGTTCGCTCGCCTACACCGCCAAGGAGGCCATCCGCCGCGGCATCGCCCCGGACGGCGGTCTGTTCGTCAGCGACGAGCTCGGCGATGTGCAGGTGCCCCTCGACGGGCTGGCGGACAAGGGCTATCTCGAGCTCGCGCGCGAGGTCCTGGGCGCCCTGCTCACCGATTATTCCGCCGACGAGATCGCCGCCTGCGTGACCGAGGCGTACGAGGGCACGTTCGCGAGCGACGAGGTGACCCCCGTGGTCGCGCTCGACGGTTCGGGCATCTCCTCCGACGGCGCGCCCGCGTCCGTGCTCGAGCTCTGGCACGGGCCCACGAGCGCCTTCAAGGACGTGGCGCTCCAGATGCTCCCCCGCCTGATGGCGCGCACGAGCGCCGACGACGAGGGCGCGGCCGAGAAGATCATGATCGTCACCGCCACCTCCGGCGACACGGGCAAGGCCGCCCTCGCGGGCTTCGCCGACGCGCCGGGGTGCGGCATCACCGTCTTCTACCCGGAGGGCAAGGTGAGCCGCGTCCAGGAGCTCCAGATGAGCACCCAGGAGGGCGGCAACGTGTCCGTGTGCGCCGTGCGCGGCAACTTCGATGACGCCCAGAGCGCCGTGAAGCGCATCTTCGGCGACGCCGCCCTCGCCGGGCGCCTGGCCGCCGAGGGCGTCCAGCTCTCCAGCGCCAACTCGATCAACGTCGGCCGCCTGGTGCCGCAGGTCGTGTACTACTTCGCCGCCTACGCCCAGCTGCTGCGCGCCGGCTCGATCGCAGCCGGCGACGCCGTCGAGTTCTGCGTGCCCACCGGCAACTTCGGCGACATCCTCGCCGGCTACTACGCCAAGCGCCTGGGCCTGCCCGTTGCCAAGCTCATCGTAGCGAGCGATGCGAACAACGTGCTCTACGACTTCCTCACCACGGGAACCTACGACCGCGAGCGCCCCTTCTTCACGACCACCTCGCCCTCCATGGACATCCTCGTGTCCTCCAACCTCGAGCGTATGCTCTACTACCTGTCCGACGGCGACTGCGAGCTCGTGGCCGACCTGATGGGCAAGCTCGCCTCAGAGGGCTCCTACACCCTTCCCGCCGGTCTGCTCGCGCGCATCCAGGAACTCTTCGGATGCGGTTGGGCGAGCGAGGACGAGGTTGCCGCGGCCATCAAGGACTGCTGGGACGCGTGCGGCTACCTCATCGATCCGCATACCGCCTGCGGCTACCACGTGATGCGCGAAGCGCCGGCGGCCGAGGGCGCCCGCGCGCGCGTGCTGCTCTCCACCGCCAGCCCGTATAAGTTCCCGCGCGTCGTCGCCGAATCGCTCGGACTCACCTGCCCGGACGACGACTTCGCCTGCATGGACGTGCTCGAGCGGGCCACCGGCACCTGCGCGCCCGCGCAGCTCGCCGAGCTGCAGGAGAAGCCCGTGCTGCACGACGCCGTGGTCGGCGTCGACGACATGGGCGCCTTCGTGGAGGCGGCCGCCGCGAAGCTGTAGCCGCCGGCCGTGCCAAAAGGGACGTACCCTAATGGCACGGCTAAACGTTCGGCGCGCCGTTAGGGTACGTCCCTTTTGGCACGCGCCTGCGCCCGCTCCCAGCAGCCGATCCAGCACCCCTCAGGAGGCCCCGCATGATCAAGATCACCGTCCCCGCGACCAGTGCCAACCTCGGCATCGGCTACGACACGCTCGGCATGGCCGTCTCGCTGTACTCGCACTTCACGTTCGAGCGCGCCGAGACGCTGCAGATCACCGGCTGTCCCGAGGAGTTCCAAAACGAGGGCAACCTCGTGTACGTCTCGTTCGTCGATGCGCTGCGCGAGTGGGGCGAGGAGCCCTTCCCCGTGAAGCTCGACATCTCCACCGAGGTGCCCGTGGCGCGCGGGCTCGGATCCAGCTCCACCTGCGTGGTCGCCGGCATCATGGCGGCCGCGGCGCTCACCGGCCACACCGTCGACCGCGCCGAGCTCGTGCGCATCGCCACCGCCGTGGAGGGTCACCCCGACAACGTCGCACCCGCCATCCTGGGCGGCGCCGTGTGCTCGTTCACGCCCGAGGGCGGACTCCCCCGCTGCCTGCGCTACGACGTGAGCGACCGCCTGCGCTTCATCACCGTGATCCCGCCCTACGAGGTGCATACGAGCGAGGCGCGCAAGGTCGTTCCGCAGGAGGTCCCCCTGTCCAGCGCCGTATGGCAGATGGGTCGCATCGCAGGCATGACGCGCGGCCTGGAGACCGGCGACCTCGGCCTGATCGCCGACGCCAACGACGACCGCCTGCAGGAGCCCTACCGCCGTGCGCTCATCCCCGATTACGACGCGATCCGCGCGACCTGCCTGGACGGCGGCGCGGGCACGCTGTGGATCTCTGGATCCGGATCGACCCTCATGGCCGTCACGGACGACACCATCGTGGCGAAGTTCCTCCAGGTTCGCCTGCGCGAGGCGTTCCCCGCCTGCGAGACGCACATCCTCACCTGCGACACGGAAGGCGCCCAGATCGAGTATCTGTAGCGAGGAGTGGGGCCGAGGCGGCGACGCGCCAGGATCGCTCGACGCACCGCAATCAACGTTCGCGGACAGGGACCCGCGACGACCCCGTTAGCGGTATCGTCGCGGGTCCCTGCTATTCACGGCACGGATGACCAGGAAGGCCCCCGCGCACAGCGGGGCGCCCTCCTGGTCATCTTCATCCCGACGCGCGCGGCGGGCGCCACAGGCGCCTCGCTACGACAGGCTCGCGCGCAGCAGTTCGTTGAAGAGCTTGGGGTTGCCCGTGCCCCGGCTCGCCTTCATGCACTGGCCCACCAGAAAGCCGATGACCTTCTGGTTGCCGTCGC
The DNA here is from genome assembly GCF_900119895.1 of Collinsella phocaeensis. Classification (GTDB taxonomy): domain Bacteria; phylum Actinomycetota; class Coriobacteriia; order Coriobacteriales; family Coriobacteriaceae; genus Collinsella; species Collinsella phocaeensis. The sequence goes on from NZ_FQLR01000004.1 coordinate 1,549,415, forward strand.
GGTACTGCTGGGCCTGATCGGGGCAGTTGGCGAGCACCTCGTCGACGATCGGCTGCAGGGCGCCGGCATCGCTCACCTGGCGCATGCCGCGGGCGTCCACGATCGCCTCCGGGTCCTCGCCCGTCTCGGCCATGGCCCCGAAGACCTCGTGGGCCTGGTTGCTCGAGATCGCGTCGGAGGCGAGCAGCCTGGCGAGCGACGCGACCTGCGCCGGCGCGATCCCGCTTGCGGCGAGGTCGGCGCCCGACGCCTTGAGGAAGCCCGTGAGCTCGTTGACGATGAGGTTCGCCACCGTCTGGGCCTCCTTGCCGGAGCGGCCCGCGGCAGCGCGCTCGAAGAACGCCGCCATGTCGGGATCGCCGGCGAGCTGTTCGGCGTCGGCCCGCTTGATGCCGAAATCGGCCTCGAAGCGATCGCGCTTCGCATCGGGCAGCTCGGGGATCTCGGCCCGGCAGCGCTCGATGAACTCGTCCGTGAGGTCGAACGGGGCCAGGTCGGGATCGGGGAACAGGCGGTAGTCGTCGGCCGTCTCCTTCACGCGCATCACCTGGGTGCGCTTGCGGCTCGGCTCCCAATGGCGCGTCTCCTGGTAGATGGTGCCGCCCTCCTCGAGGACCTCGGCCTGGCGGCAGATCTCGTAGGCCAAGCCGTCGTGCAGCGCCTTGAAGCTGTTGAGGTTCTTGAGCTCCGTCTTGGTGCCGAGACTCGTCTCGCCGCGGCGGCGCAGGCTGACGTTGCCGTCGCAGCGCATGGAGCCGTGCTCCATCGAGCAGTCGGAGATGCCGAGCGTGAGGAAGATGCGGCGGAGCTTCTCCATGAAGAGGCGCGCCTCCTCGGGCGTGCGCAGGTCGGGCTCGGTGACGAGCTCGATGAGCGGCGTGCCGCAGCGGTTGTAGTCCACGAGGCTCTCGGCAGCGCCGCCGATGCGGCCCTCCTCGCCGCCCACATGCACCATCTTGGCAGCATCCTCCTCCATATGGATGCGCAGGATGCGAATGGGCACGGTGTAGCTGCCGTCCTCGTGGAGCTCCGGCACGGCGAGGCCCGCCGTGTCGTAGCCGCTCATGGCGGAAAGCGCACCGACCGCCGCGCGGCCCTCGGCCATCTGCTTGTTCATGGCAGTCGAGAGGCCCTCGGCGTTGGCGCTCGCCGAGGCGAGGCTCTCCGCCTCCGCCGCGCCGAACGCGCACGCGGGACGCTCGGCGGCGCCGCGGCCGGTGACCTCGAGGTCGAGGCGGCCGTGCATGGCGAAGGCGACGGGGCCCTGGGTGGTCTGGAAGTTCTTCGCCATGTCCGGATAGAAATAGTGCTTCCGGTAGAACATGGAGCGCTTCTGGATCTGGCAGTTCGTGGCGATGCCGGCCTTCACGATGCTCTCGATGGCGCGCTTGTTGGGGACCGGCAGGGCGCCGGGCAGGCCCAGGCACACCGGGCACACGTTGGCGTTCGGCTCGTCATCATGGCTGAGCTTGCAGCCGCAGAACATCTTGGTGTCGAGCGCGGTGAGCTCGGTGTGGATCTCCAGGCCGATAACGGCCTCCCAGTCCTTCAGGACCTCCGCGAGCTCCTTCATGCGAGCTCACCTCCCTTCCCTGCGAAGGCGGGCGCGACGGCGCCCGCGGCGGCGCCGGCCACCTCGTCCTCACGCCCGCGCTCCACGGCACGGGCGAACGTCAAAAGGTCACGGTCGGCGAACGCCGGGCCCACCAGCTGCGCCGCCACGGGCAGGCCGGAATCGGCCCCGAGGCCGAGCGGAACGGAAACGCCGCCGTTACCTGCGATGTTGATCGAGATGGTGTACAGGTCGGACAGGTACATCTGCGTCGGATCGGAGATCTCGCCGTGCTTGAACGCGGTGCGCGGGCAGGCGGGCATGAGGATGGCGTCGACCTTCTCGTAGGCAGATGCGTAATCGGCCGTGATGAGGGTGCGTGCCTTCTGCGCCGCATAGTAGTACGTGTCGTACACGCCGCTCGAGAGCAGGTAGGCGCCGAGCATCTGGCGGCGCTTGGCCTCCGCGCCGAAACCGTGCGCACGGCTCTTCGCGCTCTGGGCGGCGAGGTTGGAGCAGCCGGGCTCCTGATAGCCGTAGCGGATGCCGTCGAAGCGCGCGAGGTTGGAGAATGCCTCGGCGGGGCCGATCACGTAATACGCGGCGATGGCGGCATCGAGGTGCGGCAGGTCGACCTCGACGAGCTCGGCGCCCTGGTCGGCCAGGGTGCGGGCCGCGGACTCCACGGCGGCGCGCACCTCGGGCGTCAGGCCCTCGGCCTCCATGAGCGCGGGGACGATGCCCACGCGACGGCCCTCGACCGGGTCGTCGAGATGGGCGAGGAAATCCTGCGCGCAATCCCGGCTCGTGCCGTCCTGCGGGTCGCGACCGGCGGCGGTGAGCGCCTGCATGGCCAAGGCGACGTCCTCGACGGTACGGCCGAAGGGCCCGACCTGGTCGAGCGAGCTGCCGAAGGCGACGACGCCGTAGCGCGAGACCGCGCCGTACGTGGGCTTCATGCCCACGACGCCGCAGAGCGCCGCCGGCTGGCGGATCGATCCGCCCGTATCGGAACCGAGGGAGAGCGCGACCTCGCCCGCGGCGACTGCGGCAGCCGATCCGCCCGAGGACCCTCCAGGGACGCGTTCGAGGTCCCACGGGTTGTTGGTCGGGTGGAAGGCGGAGCTGTCCGTGGAGGAGCCGAACGCGAACTCGTCCATGTTGGCCTTGCCCATGGGGATGCAGCCCGCGTCGAGCATGCGCTGCACGCACGTGGCGGTATAGGGAGACTCATAGCCCTCGAGCATGCGGGATGCGCAGGTGGTGCGCGTGCCGATGAGGTTCATGTTGTCCTTGATGGCAAGCGGGACGCCGGCTAGGGGCCCAAGCGGGGCGCCCGCGGCGCGCGCAGAGTCCACCGCGTCCGCAGCGGCGAGCGCGAGCTCGGAAGTCACCTGCAGAAACGCCTGGACCTGCGGCTCGCGCGCCGCGATGGCGGCGAGCGATGCCTCGGCGACCTCGCGGGCGGTGAAGTCCCCGGCGGAGACGCCGGCGGCGATACGGGACGCCGTGAGCGAATCGAGGAAGGCAGCCACTACCGATCGCCCTCCTCTCCCAGGATCGAGGGGACGCGGAAATAGCGCTCGCTCACCGACGCCGCGTTGCCGAGCGCATGAGGGAGGTCGAGGGAACGGGCCGCCTCCTCCTCGTCCGAGCGCATCACGTTCGCCAGGTCGCCGATGGGATGAAACGTGGGCTCGATGTCGGGCACGTCGTAGGCGAGCACCGGCTCCAGCATCTGCACGGCGTCGTTCAGGTAATCGGTCATCTCCGTGAGCTCGTCGTCCGCGAGCGCAATACGAGCATAGTCCGCGATGCCGCGGACGTCTTCCCGGCTCAAGGCCATGGGCGCTCCTTTCTGCACGCCGCGCGCCACGAAGCCCTGAGAGCCGCGGACGCGGGGCACGTTCAGTCGAATGCCCACCATTATACGCAAGGCCGGGCGCTGCACCGCGATGCAGCGCCCGGCCCGCCAAAACGAAACAAGCCGGACCGACGAACCCCTCGCCTTAGCCCCGCTCAAGACGATATGAGTTGAACATTGGGAGCCCCTCCCCTTGTAGCTCTATCGTGGGTCGGGCGACAATGGTCGTAACACCAACCGTGGCCGCGCGCCACATGCGACGGAGAGGGGCCCGCCATGTTCGATTATGTCACAGCCATCGGTCTCGACGTCCACGCGAGGAGCATCTCCGCATGCGCCTTCGACCCCATGACCGGCGAGGTGACCCGGGCCAGGTTCGGCTACGACCCGGCGTCGGTCGCCGAGTGGGTCCTGGGGTTCGAGTCGCCCAAGGCGGTGTACGAGAGCGGCCCGACCGGCTTCCACCTGTGCCGCGCCCTGCGCGCCCTCGGCCCCGACTGCGCCGCGGGCGCCGTCTCCAAGATGCACCGGCCCGCGGCCGACCGGGGCCGCAAGAACGACCGGCGCGACGCCGAGTGGCTGGCCAGGCTCCTCGCCTGCCGCAACGTCGTCGAGGCGTGGGTGCCCGATGACCGCACCGAGGCCGCCCGGGACCTCTCCCGCGCGCTCGAGGACGCCCGCGACGACCTGCAGCGCGCCAGGCAGCGCATGTCCAAGTTCCTGCTCAGGCACGGCCTGGTGTTCGACGAGACGACGCCGGCCGGGCGCCGCAGGTCGAACTGGACCGAGGCGTACTGGAGGTGGGCGAGGTCGATCGAGTTCGGCGAGGCCGACGACGCGGCCGCCTACGAGCACTACATGGACGCCGTGGAGCGCTGCGCCGAGGCCAAGAGGGAGCTCGAGCGCAAGGTGGAGGAGGCCGCCGCGCGCCCCGGGTGGGCGCCTGTCGTCGACGCGCTCTGCCTGGTGAAGGGCATCGACGTCGCGAGTGCCTTCCTGCTCGCCGCCGAGGCCGGCGACTTCTCGAGGTTCCCGACCGCGCCGTCGTTCGCCTCGTGGTGCGGCCTGGCCCCCCGGAGCGCTCGAGCGGCGAGACGGAGTCGCGCGGCGGGATCACCCGCGCCGGTAACGGCCACGTCCGGCGCGCGCTGGTCGAGGCGCCCTGGCACGTCCCGATGTCGACGAGGCACCCCAAGAAGCCGAGGCCGGGCCACGGGGTCGCGCCGGCCGTGTCGAGGCACGCCGCGAAGTGCAACCGCCGCCTGCAGGACAGGCGGGACGCCATGTCCCAGGCGGGGAAGAGGCCGTGCGTGGCGAACTGCGCGACGGCCCGCGAGATGGCCTGCTGGGTCTGGGCGATAGCGCTCATGGCCCGGTAGCTCCCGCGGTGAGATAGGAGTCCGACCCCGGGGGCTCGCCGCGCTCGAGGCCGTTGGGAGGCCGTTCCAGTTCCTTTTTTGGGCAGCGGGAGACCGCCACGCCCGCCTCAAGACTGCGATCGAGCCGGAGGCCCCCAGCCGTAGCAACGAAATGCGGTTCCGACCCGCGGATATTAGAGTGCCGAACGTGCGTCGAGCAGACACGCCCCCCAAGCGGCGCGTCCCCCGGGTGAAGATGGATGGGTCCTGCCGTCCGCGGTGGCTCCGCGGGGGGCAGGGCCTTTTTGCCTCTTGACAATGTTCAACTCATATTAAAAGGGGACAGGCACCAAATTGAGCAGACGCGGTCCAAGACCTCGTCTGGGTTTGCGGAACGGTTACGCCCCCAACTGGAAGATTTGCAGCACGACTGCCCCCGATAGGCGTTCCCCATTAATAATTGGAGACGGAAGCGACCCGGCTCTCCACAGTCCCAGGCCTCAAAAAAGTGCCTATCCCCTTTTTGAGAGGCGGAACCGGGCTTCGGCATAAGAAAGGCGGGGCCTTCGCCCCGCCTGCATATCAGAACTTTGGAATCACCTTGAACCCGAATCGAAGTGGTACGACCGGATCAACTTGTGGGCCCGTCCGCGTTTCCATCAACGGCCTCATCCGATGCTCGTCGGAAAACGTTGGGCGAGTCCGCTCGCCCCAGATGTTACAAGACCTCGGTCTCGCAGGCGACGGGCCCAAAAGCTGATATTTCTTCGTTGTTCATCGGACTCGCCTCCCTTGACGGTCGCTTGATTTCGGAGCGACGATTTCTGTGTCGACCTGATTGTCCCCGCAGAACGGGACCGCTATACCGACAATGCCAAGCTCCCGCGAACGGCAAGATTCGAGCGGCAAGCGGAAGGGACGCACCCCGATGAGCAGGACATGCGCACGTGCGGCCTTCTTCCGGGCTGCACGCGCGCCGCCGCACAGCCTAAATCGCCCCATGTAAGAGCCTTTTGACAGACGCCTCGCGCGCGAACACATACACTTTGATGCGAAATCGGAGGCATCCGCGACCGAAGGAGGAACCATGAGCGGATCGACAACCATAGGGGCGCGGATCCGCGAGCACCGCGAGGCGCTCGGCATGTCCCAAGACGAGCTCGCCCAGGCGTGCCACGTCTCGCGCCAGACCATCTCCTCGTGGGAGAACGGCAAGACCCTCCCCGATATCCAATCGCTCGCGCTGCTGGCGGGGATCTTCGACACGGGCCTCGAGGACCTCGCGGCAGCCGGAGGCGTCGAGGTGGCCAAGCGGGTCTCAGCCGACCGACGAGAGCTCAAGGTGCTCTGGGCAGCCGTCGCGGGCATCGCGCTGCTCTACCTTCCCATCGGAAGGCTGCTCGAAGCCACGCCGCATGACAACGATCTCGGCCTCGCCATCTATGTCCTATTCCTCATCGTGCTCGCCGCGGTGATCGTGCGCATGAGCCACCTCATGCGCAAGCACCATCTGGCTTCCGACCAAGAGCTTGCCGAGTACATGGTGGGCGATATCAAGAAGGGCTCGGCGGACCGCGCGGAGAAGGGCGGCTTCGCGGCGTTTTGCAGGCGCAACTACTTCCCCATCTCGATCGTCGTGGGCGTGCTCTTCTGGTTCGCCCTCGACGTGGTCTTCGAGATGAGTCGCTCCCTGCCCGCCACCATAGCCTTCGCCGTGGCCTGGATCGTCCTCGAGGTGCTGCTCGAGCCCTCCCATGAGATCCTGGACCGGCTCCGTGGCAAGAACCGCTAGGTAGGCGCAAGCTGGCGGCGCAGCGCAAAGAGTCCGGGCATGCCAAGAGGGTACGTCCCCTTTGGCATGCCCGGGCCAGTACTGCGTACCCAGAGGATGCGCCCCCGACGGCGCGCCCCTGAAGGCGCACCCGGGCGGCACTCGACGCGCGTCCGCCTCCCATGGAACGGGGCGCCGGCACCCTTGCGGATGTCGGCGCCCCCATTGCACGGTATCGTCCTGTGCGACTCCTATTCGATGAGCATCGCGTCGCCGAAGCTGAAGAAGCGGTACCGCTCCTCCACCGCCGCCTCGTAGGCGGCCATGATCTGCTCGCGCGTCGCGAACGCCGAGACGAGCATCATGAGCGTCGAGCGCGGCACGTGGAAATTGGTGATCATCGCATCGACCACATGGAACGTGGAGCCGGGCATGAGGTAGAGGTTGGTGGTCGCGTCCTCGCGCACGGCGATGTCGCCGCGGCCGCACACGGCGGCGGAATCGGGCGCGTCCTCGAAACGACGCGCGCACACCGCGGGGTCGGCAGCCGGGACGTCGGCCTCCCACGAGCTCTCCAGCGAGCGCACGGCGGTCGTGCCGACGGCGATCACGCGATGCCCCGCCGCCTTCGCGGCGCGAACCGCCTCGACCGTCTCCGCCGGCACGTGGTAGCGCTCGGTATGCATGACGTGCTCGGTGGGGTCGTCCTCCTCCACCAGGCGGAAGGTGTCGATGCCGACCTCGAGCTCGACGGTCTCGAAGCGCACGCCCTTCTCCTCGATGCGCTCGATGAGCTCGGGCGTGAAATGCAGGCCCGCGGTGGGAGCCGCGGCGCTATGCTCCTCCTCCATGGCGTAGACGGTCTGGTACTTCTCGGGATCGCCCTCGTAATCGGTGATATAGGGCGGCAGCGGCACGTGGCCCGCGGCGTGGATCGCCTCGTCGAGCGTGCGCAAGGAGCCGTCGGCGTTCTCCCCGACCGGCTCGAAGCGCACCAGGCGCCCGCCGCGGCTATCGTCGACGAACTCGAGGATGGTCGCGCGCAACACGACCGGAGCCCCCTCGGGCGCCAGGGCGCCGCCGGCGCGGTACTCGATCTCGGCACCGGGCTTCAGGCGCTTGCCCGGGTTCACCAGGCACTCCCACACGGCCCCCATCGGATCGACGTCCTCGCGGCGATTCAACAGCAGGGTCTCCGCCGTACCGCCCGTCGGCTTCCTGCCGATGAGGCGGGCGGGCATGACGCGGGTCTTGTTCGCGACCAGCACGTCGCCCGGCTCCAGGTAATCGATGATATCGCGGAAGATGCGGTGGTCGATGGAGCCGTCGCCGCGATGCAGCACGAGCAGGCGGCAGGAGTCGCGCGGCTCGGCGGGCGCCTGGGCGATGAGCTCGTCGGGAAGGTTGTAATCGAAATCGTCGGTACGCATATGCGCTCCTCGTACGGGAAACTTCACTCTCACAGCGCCCCATGATAGCGCGCGGGCGGGACGGGGGCCGGCGGCGCGGGCGGTCTGCACGCAAAAGCATGGATTGCGGGGCTTCGGGGGCACCGTGCGCCGGCATCCGGACGGAACGGCATACGGGCCCAAGTATCCGGGTCGCGCAAGGGCGGGGCAGCCATCCCGCTACGCGTGGGCCGCGCCCTTCGCCGCCTTGCGCTCATCGCGCAGGCGCGCGCGGTCGAGCGCGGCCTCGGCGGCGGAGAAGCGACATCCGCAGTAGTTCTGACGGTACATGCCGAGCTCCCGCGACCGGCGCGTCGCCTCCGGGTACCAGGGGCGGAAGTCCCGGATGACCGGCGTGAGGCCATGGGCGGCAGCCAAGCGCTCGAGCACGTCGTTGCAGGTGTCGAACAGCTGGTAGGGCGAGACGGCGAGCGTCGTGGCCACATGGGTGAACCCTTCGCGCTCGGCGACGCGGCACGCCTCGGCAAGCCGCAACGCGTAGCAGGCGCGGCAGCGGCGCTGACGGTCGCGAGCGCCGATCGGCGCCACCCCGCGCTCCCAGCGCCCGCGGTCCTCGCCCGCCTCGATGAGCCGGATGCCCATGCCCTCGCACCAGCGCCGAAGCTCGCCCAAGCGCCGGTCGTGTTCCTCGACGGGCTGGATGTTGGGATTCGTCCAGCAGATCGTGGGCTCGAAACCCTCCTCGACAAGCAGCCGCACCGGCTCCAGCGAGCAGGGCGCGCAGCATGCATGAAGCAGCAGCCTCGTCATCATCCCTCCGTTTCGCGCGGGGCCGCCGCAAAGAACGCGACGCCCCACGAGGTGTCCTCGCAATACGCGATCGAGCGGTCCCGCCGTATCGCGCGCGCATATCCCCAGTCGCCCGTGCAGCCCGCCAGGTGGACGGACACCGTCACCAGCGTCCACAGCGGCCAGGCGAGCGCCGCGCCGACACCGACAAGGCACGCCGTGACAACGAACGTGGGCGCGAGCGCGATGACCAGATAGGACCGCCTCGTGTACACGACCCCCTCGGCGGCGGCGTACAGCATGCCCTGCTGCAAGTCGGCGCCGAATCCAACATGCGTGCCCGGCGGTGCGAACAGCTTGAACAGGGCGGCGTGCACGAGCTCGTGCACGCCGAGCGGAGCAAGCGTGCCCGCCGCGAGGGCGGCGAGCCACGCCCCGACACCCGGGACGCCGTCCGTGCCCCCGGCGACAGGCTCGATCGGCGGCAGGGGCAGGGACGTGAACGACGCGAGCGCGTACCACGCGGCGCACGCCGCGAGGCCGAGCGCGACGACGGCGCCGGACGCACGGACCATCCGGGCACGAAAGCGCTCGTCTTCGAATATGCGTATCTCCCCGATTTTAACCATGCCTTCCAACACGATCATCCACCCCGCTCGATGTGCGATAATGTTGCGCCATGCATACGAAAGATACCGGAAAAGGAGCCTTCCATGGCACAGAATCTTAGCCGCACGGAACGCGTGAGCTGGCCGCGCCGCGCCGTCGTCACCGCCGGCATGCCCTACGGCAACAAGGGCCTGCACTTCGGCCACGTGGGCGGCGTCTTCGTGCCCGCAGACTTCTACGCCCGCTTCCTGCGCGACCGCCTGGGCCGCGAGAACGTGATCTTCGTCTCGGGCACCGATTGCTACGGCTCCCCCATCATGGAGGGCTTCCGCAAGCGCCGCGAGGCGGACGGCTACGACAAGCACATCTCCGACTACGTGCGCGAGAACCACGACAGCCAGGAAGCCGATCTGGCCAGCTTCGGCGTGTCCTGCGACCTGTACGCCGGCAGCGCGCTGGAGCCCGCAGTCCATATCCACGAGGCCATGACGGCAGAGCTCGTCGAGCGCCTGCACGAGCAGGGCAAGCTCACCAAGATGAGCACCAAGCAGTTCTACGACCCTGCCGCCGGGCAGTTTCTGAACGGTCGCCAGGTCCTCGGCCGCTGCCCCATCCAGGGCTGCAAGTCCGAGAAGGCCTACGCCGATGAGTGCGACCTGGGCCACCAGTTCGAGCCCGAGGAGCTCATCGCCCCCAAGAGCGCGCTGACCGGCGAGACGCCCGAGCTCGTTCCGGTCGACAACCTCTACTTCGACCTGCCCGCCTACACCGAGTACATGCGCGAGCACGCCGAGCGCTTGGCCGCCGACCCCACGGTTCGCTCCGTGGTTTCGAAGACCATGGAGGAATGGCTCGATGCCCCGCGCCTCTTCATCCAGGTCAAGTTCCGCGACGAGTTCGAGGCCGTCCGCGCCGAGCTGCCCGCCCACGAGGTCATCGAGGCCGAGGGCAACAAGGGCTCGTTCACGGTGGTCTTCCCCACCTGGCGCGAGCGCGACGAGGCCCACGAGGTGCTCAACCGCGCCGGCGTGCGCTTCCGCTCCGGCAAGGCGCTCGTACCCTTCCGCATCTCGGGCAACGTCGAGTGGGGCGTGCCCCTGCCCGACATCGACGGGTGCCACGACCTCACCGCGTGGGTGTGGCCCGAGAGCCTCTGGGCGCCCATCAGCTTCACCCGTGCCGTGCTCGCCCGCGATGCCGCCAGGCTCGAAGCTGCGGGCACGCCCGAAACGGAGCTCGCGACGACCGCCGTCGCGGATGCGAGGCTCGTCGGCGACGCCCCCGCCATGATCATGGATGAGCCCGCCTACACGCACGCCAGCCTGGACTGGCGCGACTGGTGGGCGAGCGAGGACGCCCGCGCCTACCAGTTCATCGGCCAGGACAACATCTACTTCTACTGCATCGCGCAATCCGGCATGTGGGAGGCGCTCGACTGGAACATGCAGCAGTCGTGCGTCGCCGCGAACTACCACATCCTGTACATGGGCAAGAAGGCGAGCTCCAGCTCCCAGACCCCGCCGCCGCTGGCGCACGAGATGCTCGAGCACTACACCCCCGAACAGCTCCGCGCCCACTGGCTGTCGCTCGGCCTGGGCGAGAAGCCCGTCAGCTTCTCCCCGAAGGCGTTCGATACGCGCGAGACCGGCAAGGACAAAGACGGCAACCCCGTCCTCGCGCGCGACGACAAGCGCGTGATCGATCCCGCTCTCAAGGAGGGCGCGCTGCTCACCGGCGTGTTCAACCGCCTTGCCCGCTCCTGCTTCTACGGCGTCGCCGAGAAGGACGGCGATACGGCCGCCTACCGCACCGGCCGCATCCCCGCAGGCGCCCCGTCGCCCGCGGTCGTCACCGAGACCGAGCAGGCGATCCTCGCCTTCGAGCAGGCCATGTACACCTTCGAGCTGCACCACGCCCTCGGCGTGTGCGACGAGCTCCTGCGCTCCGCCAACAAACGCTGGAGCGATGCCTCCAAGGCGGCGAAGAACGCCGAGGACGACGGAGCCATGGCGCAGGCGCTCGTCGACGCCTTCCATCAGCTGCGCGCCGCAACGGTGCTCATGCACGGCATCGTGCCCGCGGGCTGCGAGAAGATCTGCGAGCACTTCGCCATCGCCCCCGAGGCCTTCTTCTCGTGGGACAACATCTTCAAGACCAGCGACGAACTCGTCACCGGGCTCGGCGAGCAGCCGGGCGAACACAGGGTCAAGCCGCTGCCGCCTCGCTTCGACTTCTTCGAGAAGCACCCGAGCCAGTTCTAGGCCGCCTGGCTCGGGGAGGGGCGGGACCGACCGTATATCATCCGTGCTCGGGCAGTCCTGGCTCACGACGAAGGCCCCACTGGGGCCTTCTGTTCGTGCGGAATCTGCGCGCGGATGATATACGGTCGGTCCCGCCCCTCCCCGAGCCCACAGATAGGTATTGGCTCGCGATTCTCTCAGACACACTATTTGTTGAAAGGGGGCCATGCATGGCCATCACCATCCGGCAGACGCTTGACTCCGACGTCGCCGCCGCCGAAGCCTGCCTTTCCGACGGGAAGCGCGCGCTTGCAGCGATGGGGATCCCCCAATGGCAGGACGAGTACCCCAATCGCATCGACATCGAAGCCGACAGGGCACAGGGAGCCTCGTATGTCGCCGTCGATGATGACGGGACGGTCCTGGGCGTCATGGCGCTCTCCTTCGATGGGGAGGAGACCTACGACGCCATCGATGGCGCCTGGCTCACCGAGTCCACGAGCCGTGCGGCGACCTATGCGGTCATCCACCGCTGCGCCGTCAGCGCGCAGGCCGCCCGCGGCGGCGTCATGACCGCGATGTTCTCCGAAGGAGAGCGCATCGCCCGCGGCCGCGGCGCGCTGAGCATGCGCATCGACACCCATGAGCGCAACGTCCCGATGCGGGGGCTCGTGGGCAAGCTCGGCTACGAGCGCTGCGGCGTCATCACCCTCCCCTACGAAGGCGGGCGCGACCCCCTGCGCATCGCCTACGAGAAGGTCCTGTAGGCCATGACCCGCGCCGGTATCCAGAAGCATCTCGACATCGCGCCGCTGCTGCGCTGCCCCATCTGCGGGTCGGACCTGCATGCGCGCACGGCCTCAGTCGCCTGCGCGGCGGGGCACGATTTCGCCGTATCGTCCAAGGGGTTTCTCACGCTTATGGCGCGACCCGTCGCCCTCAAGGGCTATGACGGGCACTTCTTCGAGAGCCGGCGGCGCGTCCTCGACGCCGGCTACTACGACGCCGTGCGCGACGCGCTCGTGGAGGAGACCGCGTCCTTCGGCCCCGGCTCCCTCGTCGTGGATGCCGGATGCGGAGAAGGCACCTACGCGAAGGCCGTGTCGCGCGCGCATGGATGCGATGCCATCGGCCTTGATCTTGCCCGGGACGGCATCCGTTGCGCGGCGCGCGGCGGCGGGCGCGAGCGCTGGCTTATCGCCGACCTCGCGCGCATCCCGCTGCGCGACCACGTGGCCGACGCCGTCCTCAACGTCTTCACCCCGGCGAACTACGCCGAATTCAAGCGCGTGCTCAAGCCGGACGGCGTGTTGATCAAGGTTGTTCCCGCCGAACGGCACATGGTCGAGCTGCGGCAGCTTGCGGCCGAGCACCTCGCCCATGCGCCCTTCGACGATCACGGCGTGGCAGAGCACCTCGCGCGGCACATGCGCATCGCATCGCGGCGGCGCATCACGCAGACCTCGCCGGTCTGCCGGCAAGACGCCGGAGACCTCATCCGCATGAGCCCCGTCGCCTTCGATATAGCCGAGGGCCAGCTCGACCTGGACGCGCTGGCCTCCATAACCGTCGACGCCGAGATCATCGTCGCGCGGCCGTAAGAACGCGAAACCGCGCCCCTCTGCGTCGCATCGGGCGCAGAGGGGCGCGGCGGAAGGAAGGCCGTCCCGCCGCGGCTACCTGCCGGCGTGACTGTTGCGCCAGATCTCGCGCCCCAGCCCCAAAGCCAGGATGAGCGCGCTGGTGTACCCAAGGAAGCCGATGACCGGTATGCCGAAGATGACCGGCTCGATCTTGGCGTAGTAGACCACCGAGGACCCGATGAAGAGGCCCGCGATGACGATGGCCATGGACATGCGATCGACGATGCCGCCGAGACGTCGGAGCACCTGCTCGCTGCCGAGCACCTGGGCGTTGATCTTGAGCTGGCCGCGCGTGAGCATCCGAGATGCCAGTCCTAGCTGCTCAGCCGCCTCCAACTGCCCGCGGACCGCGCGCAGCGAGGCGCCAGCAAGCTCCTCGACGCCCTCCTGCAGCCGCTGATAGGAGCTCTTCTCGTGCTTGATGTGCGCCGAGATGATCTCAATCATGTTGACGTTGGGCATGTACTCGGTGAGCAGGCCCTCGAGCGTGACCATGCCGCGCGCAAACAGGGTGACCACGCTCGGAAGCTCGATGTCGTTTTTGCGCGCGAGGCTCACGAGCGAGGTGAGGAACTCGCCGATATCGAGGTCCTTCAGGTCGAGGCCCGCGAAGTCGGCGATGATGAAATCGAGGTCGGACAGAAACGTGGAGTGGTCGAGCTCCGAGGAATCGCCGCGCGTCACCGCGAAGCGCATGAGGGAGTCCTTCAGCTTGGGAACATCGCCCTCGGCCACCGAGAAGATCATGTCCTTCACGATGCCGCGGTCATGGCTCGACATGCGGCCGACCATCCCGAGGTCGATGAAGTTGACCTCGCCGTCCTTCAGAATGATGTTGCCCGCATGCGGGTCGGCGTGGAAGAACCCATCGTCGAGCACCTGCGTGGCGTAGTCCTCGACGATCATCGAGCCGATCTTCTCAAGATCGTAGCCCGCGGCGCGCAAGCCGTCTGGATCGGCAATCGAGATCCCCTCGATGTAGTCCATCACCACGATATGCTCGGTGCAGTACGCCAGGTACGAGCGAGGACAGGAGATGCCGCGCGTACAGGCATGGAATCGATAGAAATCGTCCAGGTTGCGGGCCTCCATGAGGAAGTTGGTCTCCTCGCGGAAGGACTGCCAAAGCTCCTCGATGACGCCTTTGAGATCGATGAACTGATCGGTCTTCACGAACTTCGACGCATGGCGCACGATGGACCGCATGATGTCGATATCCTGGGCCATGACCTGCTGGGCGCCGGGGCGCTGAACCTTCACGGCGACATCCTCGCCCGTCACCAAGCGGGCGCGATGGACCTGCGCGAGCGACGCGCTGCCGAGCGGGCGGCGATCGATCTCGGAGAATATCTCGTTCAGCGGACGGTCGTACTCCGCCGCGAGGCAGTCGTGCACCACCGCGAACGGAACCGGCTCGACGTCGCTGCGCAGGCGCCTGAGCTCATCGCAGTACTCCTGGGGAAGGATCTCGGAGCGGTTCGCCAGAATCTGCCCCATCTTGACGAACATGGGGCCGAGCTCTTCCAGCAGATGGCGCAGGCGGCGCGGCGTGATATCGTGCCACACCTCGTACTTCCGCGCGAGGCGAAAGATCTCACCGATGCGGCGGCGCCTGCCCACCGCGGTGAGCTGGAACTGCTCTGAGGGCGCCATGGAATCGGGCTCGTCCGGGAAGGCGTCGACCGCGCGGGGACGACGGTGCAGCGAGCGCAGCGCCTCCTCCACGCCGTCGAGCACCACGGTGTCCTCGGGCGACAACTTGGCCGCCGGCCCCTGTGCCGCCGTGCTCTTTTGGGTTGGTTCGGGTTCAGATGCCATGGGATAAGCTACTCGCCCTGCTCAGCCGTATCCGCGCCAGCGTCCTCGACCTCGACGGATTCCACGGGAACGGACACGGGGCCGTCCTCGACGGAATCCACCAGCTCGCGAACGTGAGCGATAAACGCCGTGCGCTCGGAAGCACCCATGGTGCGCACGCGGGCCACGATGAGCTCATCCAGAATGCGCTCGGCCGCGGTCTCGCCCTGAGCGCCAAGGCGCTCGGTGACATCGGTGAACATGCCGCCGGCCTGTTCGAAGATATCGGACATGGAGCGGGCGAAATCCGGCGTGGCGGGATCGTGGCGGACCTCATCGCCCTTCGCGTTCAAATTGTTCAGAACCTCCTCGCCGCGCGCGTTGAGGTTCTCGAGAACCTCCTTGCCGCGCTCAGCCGTGATGGCCGCAGCTCCAAAACCGATGTTGACCATGCCGTTCACGAGCTCTTCGAATTTCGTAGCCATAGGGGCCTCCTTCTCGCATGCCGCCCGACGGGGCGACGCCGTATTGTTGCCTTGTACCCGCTCGCGGGCCCGCGTACCCCGCGAGCGGAGACGGGAACGCGCCGTGCCGGCAAGCGGGCCGGCACGGCGCGAGACCGTTAGTTATCGGACCTGGCGAATGCGTTCTTCATCGCCAGGCTCGTCTGGAACAGCACGCGCCCGAGCAACGCGTCCGTCTCGTCGCGCAGGATATCCGCCATGCGCTCGTTGGCGCGGGCGAGCTCAGCCGGAACCGCCGCGGGCTCAATCCCGCGACACGCGGAATCGGTCTCGCGCAGCACCCTATGGCCGATGCCGCCGATCTTTTCCTGATAGCGCTCGATGTGCGCGGCATTCTCGTGGAAACGCGCATCTGCCAAGGCGGCGATGAGGCGGTTGGACCAGTAGAAGCTGTCCGTGCTCACGCGCTCGGTGGTGTTGGAAAGGTACTCCGGCATCGTATCCACGTTGCCGTACAGCGGGAAGAGCGCGTTGAACGGATTCGAGCCAAACGCCATCCACTGGATGCAGGACAGCTCCGGTGCCACATAGGGACGGATCTGGAGCACGGCGAGCTGCCCGTTGCGGTTGATGCCGATCGGGCGGTACGCGCGGCGCGTGTCCTCGGTGCCCCAGCGCCCGTAGCAGTCGTACGGGGTGCCCTGATAATGGGCGGAGAGCACGTACTTCACGTCCTCGATGGTCAGCTTCCGCTCGGGCACGCGGCTCCAGGGGATGTCGTCGGACTCGGGGTGCAGGTCGGCCTCCGGGCCGTCCCAAGCGTCGTGCGGGTTGAGGCAGCGCTGCATGAACCAGGCGCGCGGCGTGTTGTACACATGGTCGGAGTCGCTATGCGACCCGAACGCCTCGCGCGGGTTGAACACGTCGCCCGCATCGACGGCGCGCTCGAGGTCGGAGATCAACTCCTCCAGGCTGAACGGCAGCAGCGAGCCGTCTTCGTCCTCCTCATCCGGCTCGTCGTCGGCGAAGTACTCCGCATCGAAGATGTCCTCGGCGTCGAAACGGCGCGAAAGAGTGAGGTTGAGGTGGTTCTCTTCCATCCAGCTGCGCAGATCCGGGCTGGCCATATGCTCGACCTGGGCGCCCTCGGCGTCAGCCAGGTCGAAGAAGTCGATGCCGAGCTGGTTGGGCATCGTCACGTAGGCGTCATCGGGCACGCGCTTGGCGATCCAATGGTGCCCGCCGATCGTCTCGAGCCACCAGATCTCGTCGACATCGGAAAACGCGATGCCGTTCATCTCGTAGGTCCCGTACCGCTCGAGCAGAGAGCCCAGGCGCTCGACGCCTTCGCGCGCGGAACGGATATACGGCAGCACGAGCGTGACGAAGTCCTCCTCGCCCAGGCCGCCCGGAACGGCGGGCACATAACCCTCCTGCCCCTCTACGCCCCGTGCGGGAACGTACTCGACGAGCGGGTCGGCTCCGAGGACGCGCTCGTTGCTCGTGATCGTCTCCGTAGCGGACATGCCCACGTTGGCCGTGTTGAAGCCCGCGGCCGCCCAAACGCCATGGCCCGGCAGCGCATCCGGAACACTCGTATAGCGCATCGGCTCCTCGGAAAGCTCGATCGTGAGATGGGAGGCGGTGCTCGTGTACACGCGGGGCTGGTCCTGGGGCAGCACGACCTGCATGCGCTTGGGCTCGAACTGGCCGCCGGGCGAATCCTCGTTGCGCGCGACGATCGTGGAGCCGTCGTAGCTCGCTTCCTTGCCGATGAGAATGGTCGTGCAGGCCATATGCGTTCCTCCTAAGGCTTGCTGGCGAGACGCCGCCGGTAACTTCCCGTCCAGTGTACCCCGCGCGGGCATTCCTTTCCGTCGTGTTGCAAGAATCGATTCTCGCGAAGCGCTGCGGCAGGACGGGGGTAGGATTTATCCTGCATCGCGCTCGCGGTGCAGATCGCATACCCCTCACGCGGGGCGAACAGAAAGGTAGCGTATGGCAACCGGCACTCTCACCAAATCCTTCTTCAAGGAGAAGGGCTTCGGCTTCATCACCCCCGACGACGCGCCCGAGAACAGCAGGCATTCCGACGTCTTCGTGCACTTCAGCGCCCTGCAGATGGACGGTTACAAGATCCTCGACGAGGGCGACCGCGTCGAGTACGAGGTCGGCCCCGGCAAGAAGCCCGGCGAGACCCAGGCGATCAACGTCCGCAAGATCGGCTAACGCGACCCTACAGCGCTCGACGCACGGGACGGCCCTCGGCCGTCCTTTTTCATGCGCCAACCGCCTACCGACCCGCTGCGCCGCTCAAGGTCGAAACACGCCCCGATTCGATGGACACGCGAACGGGTAGGAATACCTCGAGAAACGTCCCCGTCGACAAGGAGGCCGGCATGTATCCCAGCAGCTACGACATCTACGCGGTGCTCGTCCAGCTCGCCTTCTCCCTCGTTCCCAAGCTCATCCTTGGCCTCATCCTCCTGGTCCCGACGTATTTCGTCGTGCGCCAAGCGGTCCGCGCGGGGATCCGCCTTGCCGGCGAGGATGCGAAACGGACCGGGAGCGCAGCGACGGGCGGCGATACGACCAAGCGAGCGGAACGTTGAGGCAACCGTCGATCGAAAAGGAACCGGGAGAACCCAACGAGGGGAGCGGCCTCAAGCGGCCGCTCCCCCTCCTCATCCATGCGCTGAGATGCACGGTGATCCCCTTGTAGAAGCTAGGCCAAACCGTGCTGGATCTTCGCCGCGAGCGCGACGTTGCTCATGAGCATCGCGC
This sequence comes from Collinsella phocaeensis, assembly GCF_900119895.1. Classification (GTDB taxonomy): domain Bacteria; phylum Actinomycetota; class Coriobacteriia; order Coriobacteriales; family Coriobacteriaceae; genus Collinsella; species Collinsella phocaeensis. The sequence goes on from NZ_FQLR01000004.1 coordinate 1,567,695, forward strand.
GCGTCATCGGTCCGACGCCTCCGGGGACGGGCGTGATGTGCCCCGCGACGAGCTCCGCCGAGGCGAAGTCGACGTCTCCGCAGAGCTTCCCGTCCTCGTCGCGATCCATGCCCACGTCGATCACGGCGGCACCCGGTTTCACCCACGGCCCCTTGACCATCTTGGGGATGCCGCAGGCCGCCACGAGGATATCGGCGCTCTGGCAGATCCGCGCCAACTCGCGCGGATCGGTGTGCGAATGGGCGACGGATATGGTCGCGTTCCGGGCGAGCAGCATGAGGGACATGGGCTTGCCCACGATCGACGAACGGCCCACGATGACCGCGTTTTTGCCCGCCGGGTCGATACCGTAGGCATCGAGCATCTCCATGATGCCCGCCGGGGTGCAGGGCCGCAGGCCGGGAAGTCCGCGAACGAGCCTGCCGAGGCTCTCGGGGTGAAATCCGTCGACGTCCTTCAGCGGGTCTATCGCGAGGACCACCTGCTCCTCGTCCAGATGCGCGGGAAGCGGCATCTGGACGAGGATGCCCGCGACGTCCGCATCGGCGTTCAGGCGCGCGATGAGGGCCATGAGCTCCTCTTGGGTGGTATCGGCGGGGAGCTTGTAGTCATGCGAGGGTATGCCGCACAGCTCGCAGTCGCGCAGCTTGGCGCGCACGTAGGTGGCGGAACCCTGGTCGTTGCCGACGAGCACGACCGCCAGGCCGCAGGGAATGCCGCGCGATGCGAGCTCGGCCACCTCGGCGGCGGCGCGCTCGCGCACCTCGACCGCCAGCTTCTTTCCGTCGATTATCGTTGCCAAAGAAATCGCTCTCTCCTAGATCGAATGATCGGGCCGGACGTGCGCCAGGGGGGGCGTGCCCGATGGCGCACGTCTGCACGGGATCGGCGGCGCGCGCCATGGGAGCTATCTCCCTTTAGCACGCGCCGCGTCGCGCGCAGGCTGTTTAGAACAGGCCCGTGATGACGCCGGCGTCGTCCACGTCGATGTTCTCCGCGGCGGGGACCTTCGGCAGGCCGGGCATCGTGAGGACGTTGCCCGTGAGCGCCACCACGAAATGGGCGCCCGCGCTCACCTTGAGCTCGCGCACGGTGATGCGGAAGCCCTCGGGCGCACCGAGCAGCCTGTCCTGATCGCTAAACGAGTACTGGGTCTTCGCCACGCACACGGGAAGGTTGCCGAATCCGTTGGCGCGCAGCTCGGCAAGCTGTCGCTTGGCGGCGGGGGTGAAATCGACGCCGTCGGCGCGGTAGATCTTGGTGGCGACCACCTCGAGCGCATCGGCGACGTCGGCGCCGTCCTCATAGGCGAAACGGAAGTCGCTGGGCTGTTCGACCAGGCGCATCACCTCGTCTGCGAGATCGAGCGCCCCCTCGCCGCCCTTGGCCCAAACCTCGGAGAGGCGGACGTTCACGCCGAGCTTCTCGCACTCCTTCGCGATGAGGTCGAGCTCGGCTTCCGTATCGGACGGGAAGCGGTTGATGGCGACCACGCACGGCAGGCCGTAGACGCTCTGGATGTTGTCGACGTGGCGGAGCAGGTTGGGCATGCCCGCCCGCAGCGCCTCGAGGTTCTCCTCATTGAGGTCGGCCTTGGCGACGCCCCCGTTGTATTTGAGGGCGCGCGCGGTAGCGACCACGACCACCGCATCGGGGCGGATGCCCGTCATGCGACACTTGATGTCGAGGAACTTCTCGGCACCCAGATCGGCGCCGAAGCCCGCCTCGGTGATTGCCACGTCGCCGAAGCGCATGGCCATGCGCGTGGCCATGATGGAGTTGCATCCGTGGGCGATGTTGGCGAACGGACCGCCGTGCACGAACGCCGGCGTGTGCTCGAGCGTCTGGACAAGGTTGGGCTTGAGCGCGTCCTTCAGGAGCGCGGCCATGGCGCCCTGCGCCTTGAGCTGGCTAGCACGGACGGGCTCGCCGGCGTAGCTGTAGCCGACGACGATATCGCCCAGGCGCGCCTTGAGGTCGGAGATGGAGGTCGAAAGGCAGAGGATGGCCATGATCTCGGATGCGACCGTGATGTCGAAGCCGTCCTCGCGCGGCACGCCCTGGGCCTTGCCGCCGATGCCGTCGATCACGTGGCGCAGCTGGCGGTCGTTCATGTCGACGACGCGCTTCCACGTGATGCGCTTGACGTCGATGCCCAGCGCGTTGCCCTGCTGGATATGGTTGTCGAGCATGGCGGCGAGCAGGTTGTTCGCAGCGCCGATGGCGTGGAAGTCACCGGTGAAGTGCAGGTTGATGTCCTCCATCGGGACGACCTGGGCCCAACCGCCGCCGGCGGCGCCGCCCTTGACGCCGAACACGGGGCCGAGGGAGGGCTCGCGCAGCGCCACGGCGCTCTTGATCCCGCGGCGGCGCAACGCGTCCGCCAGGCCGATCGTCGTGGTGGTCTTGCCCTCGCCCGCGGGCGTGGGGTTGATCGCCGTGACGAGGACCAGCTTTGCCTTATGGTTGTCTTCCTCGTTCAAAAGCGAATAGTCGACCTTCGCCTTGTCGAAGCCATACGGGATGAGGTGCTTCGTATCGACCCCGGCCGCCTCGGCGACCTCGGCGATGGGAAGCGGCGTCACGGAATGCGCGATCTCGATATCGGTCATCATGGTGTCATGGTCCCTTCGTTTCGAGGAATAACCCGTCCAGCATAGCATGGGCGCACAAGGGGCTGCGGCACCTCGCAAACGGCCAAAAATTGTCCGCACCGCCCGCCGGACCGCGATCGTCGGCAGGCGCCGCGCCCGAGGCGCTGGACCGGCAGGGGCACCGGGCCGCCCGTGAGCGCGGGGGCGCTATTGCCCGTGCGGCTCCAGCCCCAGGTGCTCGAACGCGACGGCGGTGCCCATGCGACCCTGCGGGGTGCGGATGATGAGGCCTCGCTGCAGGAGATAGGGCTCGTACACGTCCTCGAGCGTGTTGGGGTCCTCTCCCACCGCGCTGGCGAGCGTGGACAGGCCCACGGCGCGGCCGCGGAACGTCTTGCAGAGCGTCTCCAGGATCCGGATATCCATCCAGTCGAGCCCGAGCTCGTCGATCTCGAAGAACGCCATGGCCTCCCGAGCGATGTCCAAATCGATCGCGCCGCCGCCGCGCACCTGGGCGTAGTCGCGCACGCGCTTGAGCAGTCGGTTCGCGAGACGCGGCGTCCCGCGCGAGCGCGACCCGATCTCGCAGGCGGACGCGCGGTCGATCTGAACCCCCAGGATGCCGGCGGATCGGGTGACGATATCGGCGAGGTTGTCGATGGAGTAGTAGTCCAGCCTGAAGGAAATGCCGAAGCGGTCGCGCAGCGGCCCGGTCAGCATGCCGGAGCGCGTGGTTGCCCCCACCAGCGTGAAATGCGGGATATCGAGACGGATCGAGCGGGCCGCGGGCCCCTTTCCGATCACGATATCCAAGGCGAAGTCCTCCATCGCGGGATAGAGGATCTCCTCGACCTGCCGGTTGAGCCGATGAATCTCGTCGATGAACAGCACGTCACCGGGCTGCAGGTTGGTGAGGATGGCGGCAAGGTCCCCGGTCCGCGCGATGGCGGGACCGGACGTGGTCTTGATCTGCGCGCCCATCTCGTTGGCCAGGACCGCGGCAAGCGTCGTCTTGCCGAGGCCGGGAGGCCCCGAGAAGATGACATGGTCCAGGCATTCCCCGCGGGTCTGTGCCGCCTCGATGAGAATGCGGAGGCTCTGCTTGATGTGGTCCTGACCGCAGTAGTCTTCAAGCAGCTGCGGTCGAAGACCGCGCTCGACATCGAGGTCGTCGCGCGTGAGGTTGCCCGTCACGAAGCGCTCCGTTCCCCCGTCGGAGCGGGGCGCATCCGCCCACAGGTCCTGGGAGTCGTCGGCTTCCCACATCACGCATCAGCCCCCAAGCGCCGCAGGGCCGCGGCGAGCAGGTCCTCGACGCGGCCCTGCGCGTCCGCGCCCTCGAGCGAAAGCTCCGCCTCCTGCGGGCTGAACCCCATGGCGAGAAGCGCCGCACGCACGTCATCGAGTGCCGCAGGGGCCGCGGGGGCGATCTGGGCGGGGGCGGCGGGCGCCGATATCCCCGAAAGCTCGCGGTCCTTGGCGAAAACGCCCTTGAGCTCGAGGATGAGCCGCTGGGCGGTCTTCTTGCCAACCCCCGGCACCCTGGACATGGCCTTATCGTCCTCCGCGCAGACCACCGCGTACAGCTGATCGACGGAATATGTCGAGAGCACGGCGAGCGCCAGGCGCGGGCCCACGCCCGACACGGCGACCAGCCGGTCGAACATGGCTCGCTCGGTCGCCGAGGAGAAGCCGAACAGGGCCAGCGCATCCTCACGGACCTGCAGCCGGCAGTGCAGCCTGCAGGACTCCCCCGGGCACGGGAGCGCCGCCGCCGTGGTGGCAGAGATGCCGAGCTCGAATCCGACACCACCCACATCGAGGACGGCGACGCTCGGCGTGGCCGATACGAGCGTGCCGGTAAGCAGGGTGATCATACGTATCCGTTTCCTCTCTGCTGGACGTAGGCGCCCTGGGTGAGCGCTCCGGTTCGACGGAGATGGGCATGGCACACAGCGCAGGCCAGGGCATCCGCCGCGTGGTCGGGATGAGGGTCGTGGTCGAGATGGAGCAGCGTCCGGACCATGTAGGTGACCTGACGCTTGTCTGCCGACCCGGTCCCCACGACGGACTGCTTGATCTGCATGGGCGTGTACTCGCCGAGCTCGACGCCGCAGAGCGAGACGGCGACCAGGGCGGCGCCGCGCGCATGGGCGGTCGGGATGGCCGAGCGAACGTTGGCGCCGAAGTACACGCTCTCCACGGCCGCCTCGTCCGGGCGGTAGCGCTCAACCACCTGTCGCAGCTCGTCGGCGATATGGCGCAGGCGAACCGGCAAGTCGCTACCGGCTGACGTATGGATGCAGCCGTAGGCGCGGCAACGCACCTCGCCAGCACGCTCCTCGACGATCCCCCAGCCGGTGTTTGCCAAGCCGGGGTCGATTCCCAGAATAACGATTCCCATCACCCCGCCCTCGTCCACGAACATCTGTTCTTATACTACCTGCCGGAACCGGAGGGCGCAAGGACGGCTTCGTATCAGTTCTGCGAGAAGAACGGGTAATCGCCCGGCCTCGCGTCGGGCGATTCCTGCCCCGGGAAGACCGGACCCGACGGCATCTGCAGCTCGCCCTGGGAGACGGCGCGCTCGAGCTGGGCCCCCAGCTCCTCCATGTTCGCCTCGATGCGGGCCTGGCCCTCCTCGCTCATGAGCTGCTCGCGCTGTTCGGGCGTGAGGCCGAGCAGGTTGCCCAAAAGTCCCATGAACTCCGCCCGCATCCTCCGGCCGCGCTCGCCCGCCGCGCGCTCCGCGCGCTCGGTCTCGGCGCGCACGAGCTCGGCGATCGTGGACGGCCCCTCGCCGGAACCGCCGGTATCCGACCAGGCGAGGCCGATCGGCCACGCCCGCTCAGCGAGAGAGCGCGGAGACAGGACCGGGCACGGGGGGAGCACCCGGCGCGACGCCTCGCCCGCGCGCACGAGCGCGAGCAGCAGGGCGCGCGCACGGTCGTCCCCCTCGGCCCCCGGAAGCTCCTCGAACGGGAGGTTGCGGTCGATATGCGCCTCGAGGGCCCCGTCCACGAAGGAGGCGTCCGCACCCGCGAGCACCTCCCGCATCGCCCGCGCGCCCGTCCCGTCGCACGGGAACGACGAGACGGCCCGGTCCAGGATGCGGCGGACGCCCCGCTCGACCTCATCGAGGGCCATGAGCCGAGCGGGGAGCACGCTCGAGGTGCGGCTGCGATGCCGCGCGAGGAACTCCAGCGAGGAAAGGTACAGGTCGCCGAACGGCGCGACGGCGCACCACGGCGCCCCGTCGAGCGCGAGGCTCGCCGCGTCGAGCGCGGCGTCGGTCTTGGTGTGCGCGGACAGGACCGCGGCATCGAGCTCGCGGGCGACGTCGACGAGGCAGAGCATGCCGAGCGCGCGATCCATCCGACCGGCGCCGGCGCCCGATTCGTCGCGATCGAGCGTCTCGGGGGCGGCGGTGCGCTCGACGAGCCGGATCCCGAGGTTCGACGCCACGGCGCGGGCGCAGCCGAGGCGAGCGATCTCCTCCATGTGCTCGCGGGGAAGCGTCGCGCGCTCGCTGCCCAGGCTCACCCCGATCACGTTGCGCGGCCCGAGGGCATCGACGGCGAGCGCTGCGAGCAGGGAGGACGCAAGGTCCCCCTCGAGCGGCACGACGGCACGGGTCTCCCCGCGCGCGGCCAGGAAGTCGCGCAGATGCAAGATGAGAGCCTGCCACGTCCACTCCTCGCGACGGTAGGCCGGCAGCTCGTGCGACGCGACGGGCTCGACGGAGACGCCCCGGCGCACCTCTTGGACGAGCAGGTCCTCCTCGAAGGAGGGCGAGGCCGCCACAAGGGCACCGGAATCGTCCAGGACGAAGGAGCCCCCGGTGTACACCATGTCGTCGAACCCCCCGACCGGAGCCATGCACGCGAACCACGCCCCCGCCCGGCGCGCGAGCCTGCCGAACTCTCCGGACGCGACGGAAGCGACCGCCGCGGTCTCAGGGTCGGACGGACAGAAACCGTCGATCTGAAAGTACAGGACGAGGTCGCAGCCGTGCGGGAGCCGCTCGACGTCGCGCGCCGCATCGAACGTCACCGCGACCCGCACGCCGGAGACCTCGAACACAGGAGGCACCCAGGCATCGGGCGATGCGGGGCGCTGCGAGGCAAGCAGGGTGCGCGCGGGGACTGCGCGGCCGCGGCGCAGGACGAACGCCTCGACGAGCGGAGCGCCCTCGTACGACACCACGGCGGGAACCACGCAGGTCAGGGAAAGGTCCTCGAGGCGCCGTGCGAGCGCCGCAAGGCCCCCGACGAGCGCGCGCTCGTAGCCGGGGTACTCGATGAGGCCCGTGGGGGACATGCCGCAGAGCAGGGGCGCGGGGCAGCACAGCAGCCCGGCCCCCGCGCCATGGGCGAGACGCGCCTGGCTCTCCAGACGGTCGAGCACGCCCTCGATATCCCCGAGCCTCATGTCTATCTGCGCCAACGCGACCTTCATCGCCGCCTCCTCTTCATCGGTCACACCATCATACCCGCCCCGCCCCGCGCTGCCGGCCGGCAGAAAACGGGCCGCCCGCTCGAAGCGGACGGCCCGGACGCGGCACTGCGCCCCGCGGATCGCGCCGGATCCTAGAACGAGGCCTTCCAGAGCCCGTGCAGGTTGCAGTAGGCGTAGACGGTCCCGGTTTTCACGCCGCCGGCGAAGAACGTCACCGGGGTCTGGCCGGGCTTGAGGTAATGGAGCTCGAGGCGGTCGTCGGCCTCGAGAGCGATCCACTCGATGGAGTGCTCCTCCGTCATGGGATGGGCGACCTCGCCCACCTGGACGTGGATGATGTGGCCGTCGCGCTGGAGCTCGACCGAGGGGACGTGCTTCTCGGTCGCGGCGTCGACGGTGTTGGGCTCGAGCGCCTCGAAACCCGCCGGAGCCGGGGAACCCGAGACCGATGCGAGGAAGTTGCCGTCCGCATCCTTGTAAAACGTTGCCATATGCTTCTCCTATCCATAGGGCCGGTTACGTTCGCCCTTCATTATGCCCGCCCCCGCGACGGGCATACATCGCGGGCGCCGTCGCCCGGATCGATCGCGAAACGACACAGCCCCCACGCGGGCGCGAAGCGAGACGCGGCCCCGCCTGCGCGAGACGGCATGGGCTCGCCGTGGAGGAAGCGGTGAAATGCGAACACATGTCCGCGCATTGGGATAGAATGGTCCCGTATTCGACACCGTACGGGAGAAGTTCCATGTCCGATTCCTCAATCGTCATCCGGGGCGCGCGCGAGCACAATCTCCGCGGCATCGACGTCGAGATCCCCCGCGACCGCCTCACCGTCATCACCGGGCTCTCGGGCTCCGGCAAGTCGAGCCTCGCCTTCGACACCATCTACGCCGAGGGCCAGCGCCGGTACGTCGAGAGCCTCTCAAGCTATGCGCGCCAGTTCCTCGGCCAGATGGACAAGCCCGACCTCGACTCGATCGACGGCCTGTCGCCGGCGGTCTCCATCGACCAGAAGACGACCTCGAAGAACCCGCGCTCCACGGTGGGCACGGTCACCGAGATCTACGACTACCTCCGCCTGCTGTTCGCCCGCATCGGCACCCCCCACTGCCCCGAGTGCGGCCGCGTCATCGAGCGCCAGACGACCGACCAGGTCGCCGACAAGATCCTCGAGGCGGGACAGGGACGCCGCGCCTTCGTGCTCGCACCCGTCGTGGTCGGTCGCAAGGGGGAGTTCACCAAGCTGTTCGAGGACCTGCGCGGAGAAGGCTTCTCGCGCGTCCGCGTCGACGGCGAGGTGCGCGGCCTCGACGAGACCGTCGATCTCGACAAGAAGTTCAAGCACACCATCGAGGTCGTCGTTGACCGCATCGTCGTGCGCGACACGGGCCTCGGCCGCATCGCCGAGGCCGTGGAGCAGGCGACCAGGCTCGCGCACGGCAACGTGTCGGTATACCTGCTGCCCGACCGCGACGCCCCGGAGGGGGCGCAGGGAGATCTGCTCAGCTATTCCCTCGCGCTGGCCTGCCCCGAGCACGGGCACTCCATCGACGACCTCCAGCCGCGCGACTTCTCCTTCAACGCCCCTTACGGAGCATGCCCGGAATGCGACGGCCTGGGCTTCAAGAAGGTCGTCGACGCCGAGACCCTCATCGAGGACCCGAGCCTCTCGATCGACGAGGGCGTCTTCGGCTCCTTCTTCGGCAAATCCAACTACTACCCGCAGATCTTCCGCGCCCTGTGCGCGCATCTGGGCGTCGAGCCCTCGACGCCCTGGAAAGACCTCCCCGCCCGCGTGCGCAAGGTCTTCCTGGACGGCCTCGGCGACAAGAAGATGCGCGTCGACTACCGCACCCAGGACGGGCGGGACACCCACTGGCTCACCAAGTACTCCGGCGTGCGCAACATCCTGTACGAGCGCTACGTCGAGACGACGAACGAGAACACCAAGGCCAGGCTCGAGCGCTACATACGCGAGGAGCCCTGCACGAGCTGCCACGGCGCCCGCCTGCGACCCGAGATGCTCGCGGTCGCCGTGGGCGGCAAGTCCATCTACGACGTCTGCCGCATGAGCTGCCGCGAGTCCCTCGCGTTCTTCGAGGCCCTCGAGCTCACCGAGCGCCAGAGCTTCATCGGCGGGCGCATCGTGAAGGAGATCATGGAGCGCCTGCGGTTCCTGGTGGACGTCGGGCTGGATTACCTCACCCTAGATCGCGCCTCCGCCACGCTCTCCGGCGGAGAGGCCCAGCGCATCCGCCTCGCCACGCAGATCGGCGCCGGGCTCATGGGAGTCCTGTACATCCTCGACGAGCCCTCCATCGGCCTGCACCAGCGCGACAACGAGCGGCTCATCGCGACCCTGGAGCGCCTGCGCGATCTCGGCAACACGGTCATCGTGGTCGAGCACGACGAGGACACCATCCGCGCCGCGGACTACGTCGTGGACATGGGTCCCGGCGCCGGAGAGCACGGCGGCGAGGTCGTCTGCGCGGGCACGCCCGAGCAGATCGAGGCATGCCCCGCGTCGCTCACCGGCGCCTACCTCACCGGCGCCCGGATGATCGAGCTCCCGGCCGCGCGCCGCTCCCCCAAGCGGGGTGCCCTCACCGTACGCGGGGCATCGGCCAACAACCTCAAAAACGTCACCGCCAAAATCGAGTTCGGCACCCTCACCGTGGTCACGGGCGTCTCCGGCTCGGGAAAGAGCTCGCTGGTCACCGACACCATCGCCCCCGCGCTCACCAACGCGGTGCACCACTCCGCCCGTGTCGTCGGCCCGTACCGTGAGATCGAGGGCATCGACCAGATCGATAAGGTCATCGACATCGACCAGTCCCCCATCGGCCGCACCCCGCGCTCGAACCCCGCCACCTATATCGGGCTCTGGGACGACCTGCGCGCCCTGTTCGCGAGCACGCCGGAATCCAAGGCGCGCGGCTACTCGCCGGGCCGCTTCTCCTTCAACGTGAGCGGCGGGCGCTGCGAGGCGTGCCGGGGCGACGGCCAGATCAAGATCGAGATGCACTTCCTGCCCGACATCTACGTCCCCTGCGAGGTGTGCGGCGGCAAGCGCTACAACCGCGAGACCCTGGAGGTCACCTACCGGGGCAAGAGCATCTCCGACGTGCTGGAGATGAGCGTCACCGAGGCGCTCACGTTCTTCGGCAGCATCCCGCAGATCAAGCGCAAGCTGCAGACGCTCTACGACGTCGGCCTGGGCTATGTGCGCCTGGGGCAGCCCGCCACCACGCTCTCGGGAGGCGAGGCGCAGCGCGTGAAGCTCGCCAAGGAGCTTCACCGCCGGCAGACGGGAAAGACGTTCTACATCCTCGACGAACCCACGACGGGGCTGCACTTCGAGGACGTGCGCCAGCTCATCGACGTGCTGCAGCGCCTCGTCGACGCCGGCAACACGGTGCTCGTCATCGAGCACAACCTCGATGTCATCAAGGTCGCCGACCGCATCATCGACCTCGGCCCCGAGGGGGGCAGCGGCGGCGGCACGATCGTCGCCTCCGGTACGCCCGAACAGGTCGCGCGCGTCCCGGAGAGCTACACCGGCCGCTTCCTCGCGCCCATCCTCGAACGCGACCGCGCACGGATGGAAGCCCGCGACGCCGAGGCGACGAGCTAGCCCACGGGTCCCCTCCCAGCCCATATGCAAGGGCGCGCCCCGTCTTGCGGCTTTGCAACCGCAAGACGGGGCGCCTCTAAGGGGTCGACGCGCGGGCGTTCCGGCGAACGCCCGCTACTGCACCCTGCGCATGAAGTTGTAGTACTGGATCCGCTCGAGCTGGCTCAGCGCCTCCGCGAACGGCCCCTCCGACTCGAGCGCGTAGCGCAGGCCGTCCGCCCCGAGATAGCCTACCGCATGAACGGCGGGGACCTGTTCGGACAGGACGATCTGGGCCTTCTGGTACTCGCTCAGCGGAGCGCCGATCAGATGGAGCGTCTGGGCGGCGAGCAGAGCCGGATCGGTCTCGCGCCAGGCGCTCAGCTGGTCGCAACCCGCCACGTCGTAATTCGCCCAAACGATATACGGGGTCTGGTACTGACGCTGCGCATGGACGGCCGGCTCCTCCCCGGGATACAAGGTATCGTTCAGCCCGGTAGAGACGGAAGGCTGGTGATCGCCGAAGTACACGAGCACGACCGGCCTGTCCAGGCTGCGCAGCTGCGCGATGAGGGCCTCAAGGTCGCGGTCGGACGCCTCGATACAGGCAAGGTAGGTGTTGAGCTGCGTGAGCAGGCCTTCGTCCTCGACGCCTGCCGGCATGTACCAGATGACATCCTCCTCCGGCACGGTACCGGCGTCGTATCCGCCATGATTCTGCATGGTCACGTCAAACACGAACTGGGGAGCCTCGTCGGAGGCCAGCACCTCGAGGATCTTGTCGAAGGTCGCGCCGTCGGTCGCGCCGGCGTGATACCCCGGCGCTCCTTCGAAATCATCGATGTCCAAAAACTCCCCGAAGCCCATCTCGCGATAGACCGACGTGCGCTGGTAGTTGACACCGAGCTGCGGGTGCATCGCCGTCGTGCCGTAGCCCAAGCCGTCGAACTGCCCCGCGAGGCTGTCGATATGGCTGAAATCGTACAGCTGGTAGGCGATCTTGTTCGCACCGAGGAAGGCGGTGCTCGTACCGGTGAGGAACTCGAACTCGGTGTTCGCCGTGCCACCGCCCGAGACCGAGACGTCGAGCGCCCCGCGGACGAGGGCGTCCGCCAGGCCGTTGAAGCGCTGCGGCCCCGCATAGCCGGCCTCGCGCACGGCATCGTAGATGGAAAGGTCCGCGAAGCTCTCGTCCATCACCGCGATGACCGTGGGCTTGAGCACTTCGAACTGCGCGGCCGCCTCGAGGCGCTGCGGGGAGGAACCGGCTCCGGCGTCATAGGCGGCAGCGAGGCGGGCGATGTCCGCCGCGGCGCCCTCCTCGGTATACCCTTCCGGCTCGGGCACGGCGAGATCCTGAGCGACCGCGATGAACGCCGGGACGAAGCCACGAGCGCGGTAGGTCGTGATGGGCTGCCAGCGATCGTACGAGAAGCCGAGCCCCTCTTCGATCGACGTCGTCGAGAACGTCGAGGCGAACACCCCGGCGAGCGCAGCCGCAACGATGAGGTTCGCCCCTGCGTTCAGCGCGGCCGAGCGCTTGCCGCCCGCATGGCCGGGCCACACGAACGACAGGGCGCACGCGCATGCGAACGCCGCCATGATCCCGTAGGCGATCTGAGGTGTGAGCACGAAATCATACCCCTCGGCGACCGCCGCAGCCGTGCCGGCGGCGAGCAGATCGCTCGGCAGGAGCGCGGCCCCCTTGAAAAGCACGACGAAATGCTGGGCTATGCCGAAGCCCGCAGCGGCGACGGGAACGAGCCAGAGCAGAAGACCCGTCCGCTGGCCCAGGACGTAGAGGAACGATGCGAGAGCGAGCAGCACGAGGAACGTAGCGTAGAAGCTGCCCACCGGCAGCTCCGCCGCGGTATCGAGCCACACGTAGTCGACGATCCAGGCAGACGCGGCGCACGTCCCGACCACGAGCACGACATCGCGCAGGGCGCGCAACACCTCGGCAGCCGGACGCCACATGCCCTCGAGCCACACGATCATCGGTCTTCGAGCGAAGCTCACCAGCGCGCCCGCGGCGACGACGACGGCGACCGTCCAGCAATCGGACGGCAGCAGGCCTTCGACCGCGCCCTGGGAGCACCAATCTTCGAGCACGGAGAGAACCGCCGCGCCGGCAAGAGAGACGGCCGCCTCGCCGAGGGCGATGCGGCGTTCGCGGACCCACGTCCACCAGACGCCGAAGCCGGCGACACCGCAAAGGACGAGCAGAAGGATCGAGAAGGGCGCGGAGAGCGCCTCGTGGGAAAACTGCATGGATACGGCCATTCGAACAACAATCGGCCCCTGCGCCTGCACGGGCCCCAACGGGTCCCACTAACTTCCCATCTCGACATGGAACCGTCAACAACGTGCGCGAAGACAACATGAGAGCGCGATGCGGCGGGCCGCGGGAAAGGCGGGCGCGCTACAATGGAACCTGTTTGGAACAACCACCGAAAGGATGCGCAATATGGCATGCGAACACGCGGTAGAGGGCGCCCCCAAGGCTCCCGAGCAATTCGATGAGAACAATCTCTCCGAGGTCAAGCACGTTATCGCCGTGCTCTCGGGCAAAGGCGGCGTCGGCAAGTCCCTCGTCACCGCCGCGCTCGCCATCGAGCTGAAGCGCCTCGGCCACTCCGTCGGCGTGCTCGACGCGGACATCACCGGTCCCTCCGCCCCTCGCATCTTCGGCATGGCCGGCAAGCGCGCCCACGGCATCGGCAACCTCCTCCTCCCCGAGATCTCCGAGGGCGGCATCAAGGTCATGTCGAGCAACCTGCTGCTCGCGAACGAGACCGACCCCGTCCTGTGGCGCGGCCCCGTCATCGCGGGGGCAATCCGCCAGTTTTGGAGCGAGACGAGCTGGGGCCCGCTCGACTACCTGCTCGTCGACATGCCCCCGGGCACGGCGGACGTCGCCCTCACCGTGTTCCAGTCCCTGCCCGTCGACGGCATCGTGATCGTCACGAGCCCACAGGACCTCGTCTCGATGATCGTCGCCAAGGCGGTCAACATGGCCGAGAAGATGAATATCCCCGTGCTCGGCGTCGTCGAGAACATGAGCTACATCGAATGCCCGGACTGCGGCAAGAAGATCGAGGTCTTCGGCGAAAGCAAGCTCGAGGACGTCGCGCGCGCCTACGATCTCGAGATCCTCGGCCGCCTTCCGATCGACCCCGCGCTCGCAGCCGCCTGCGACGAGGGCACCCTCGAGACCGCCCTGCCCGCCGGCATGCTCCCCGAGGCCGTCTCCGCCATCTGCGCGACGGCCGCCTACAAGGACGCCAAGGCGGCGCTCGCAGACGACGGCTCCGACACCCAGTAGGCAGCGGAACGATACCGGGAGGCACCATGACCGAACCCTACGACGTCGCCGTGGTCGGCGGCGGCGCGTCCGGGCTCGCCGCTGCGATCGCAGCGGCGCGCGACGGCGCCAGGACCTGCATTGTCGAGCGAGACGTCGCGTGCGGCCTCCCCATACTCGCCACCGGCAACGGTCGGTGCAACCTCTCCAACGAGCGTCTCGACCCTCGGCGCTACCGCCATCCCGACATCGCCCGTCGCGTGATGGGCGATGACCCCGAGGCCGCCGTCTCAAGTCTCTTCGATTCCCTCGGCCTCCTCTCTTCCCCGGTCGAGGGGCGTCTCTACCCGGTCACCCGGCGAGCGGAGTCGGTTCGCGACGTCCTGCTCTCCGGGTGCGCGCGGGCCGAAGTGGACTCGCTCTGCGGCACCGAGGTGCGCTCGGTCTCCTACGCCGACGGAACCTGGACGCTCGAAGTCGATGCGCCGACGCGCTGCGTGCGCGTGGAGGAGACGGGCAAGGCAGCGCTTCGCCGTGCGCGCAAGGCGCTCGCGGCGGCCCCGCGCGATAGCCGCGCCCTCCGGGCGCATGCGGTCGTGCTCGCGCCCGGAGGGGCGTGCGCGAAGACCTGCGCGCTGTTCGCGGTCCCGCATATGGACGAAGAGCCGCTGCTCTGCCCCATCGCATGCGACGGCCCGAGCGGCATGGACCTGGACGCCCTCGACGGCCTGCGCGCCGAGGGCATGCTCACCCTCAAGCGCGGCGGCGCATGCATCGCCTTCGAGGAGGGAGAGGTCCTCTTCAGGCCCTACGGCATCTCGGGCATCGCCGCGTTCAACCTCTCGCGCCGAATCGAACCCGGGGACACCATCGAACTCGACCTGTTCCCCCGCCACAGCGAGCCCGCGCTGCGCAGCCTGCTCGAGCGGCGCATGCAGGCAGTCGGAGCCTTCCCCGGCGACCCCGCATGGTTCGACGGCATGCTCGCCCGCCCCCTTGCCGGAGCCGTATGCGCCTACGCCCGCGCGCTCGGCAACGACCTCGCCGCCGTCGCCTCCGCGCTCCACCGTTTCCCGCTTGCCGTAACGGGCACCGCGGAGCACGCGCAGGCTCAGGTCCGTCGAGGCGGCATCCCCTGGTCCGCCGTCGATACCGAAACGCTTTCCATCACGCGCGAAACGATCGGCCACGGGCTCTACGCATGCGGGGAGGCGCTCGACATGGATGCCGATTGCGGCGGCTACAATCTCGCGTGGGCCTGGATTTCCGGTCTGCGCGCCGGCGCCGCCGCCGCGCAGCTGCGCTAGCGCGCAGACCGCGCCCCTCTGTTCGCATCGCCCCAAGGAGCTGCACCATGCTTGAGATCACCGAGATTCCCTGCGCCCTCGACCAAGGCGCCGACGAGGAGGGCTGCCTCGAGGTCGGCACCCGAGAAGCCTGCAGGCTTCTCGGGATCCAGCGATCCGACGTCCTCCGCGCCTCCCTGCACCGCAAGTCCATCGACGCGCGCAAGAGGCGCGACGTCCGCTTCACCCTGAGCATCCGTCTCGAGCTCGCCGGCGACCTCGACGAAGCGACAGCGCTCGAGCGCCTTGACGAGCGCACCCGTCGGCGAGTCCGCGCCGTCGATGCGGACGAGCCCGCCTTCCCCAAGCCGCTCGGGCGCGCAGGGACCCCTCACGCCCGGCCCGTCGTCGTCGGAGCCGGCTGCGCCGGCCTTTTCGCCGCGCTCACGCTCGCCGAGGCCGGACTCGAACCGCTCCTCATCGAGCGCGGAGAGGATGCAGGTCGGCGCAGCGAGGCGGTGACGCGCTTCGAGGCGACCGGGGAGCTTGACCCGGAATCGAATATCCAGTTCGGGCTCGGAGGCGCAGGGACGTTTTCCGACGGCAAGCTCAACACCGGCACGAAAAACCCTGCGCATCGGCTCATCCTGCAGACCCTCGTCGACGCCGGCGCCCCGCGCGAGATTCTTTGGGACGCCAAGCCGCATATCGGGTCGGACGTCCTTCCTCGAGTCGTCACCTCGCTCGTCGAGCGCATCCGCGCCCTGGGCGGCGAGGTCCTTTTCGAGACCCGCCTGGTGGACATCGAGCGCGATGCGGCGGGCGGCATCCGGGGCATCGCCTGGGAACGCGGGGGGCGCGAGGAGCGCATCGCCTGCGACCGGCTGATCCTATCTTGCGGGCACTCCGCGCGCGACGTCTTCGAGCTGCTCGCCCGCCGAGGTTTCTCCCTCTCGCGCAAAACGTTCGCCATGGGCGTTCGCATCGAGCATCTCCAGGCGGATATCGACCGAGCGCAATACGGGCCCTCCGCGGGACACCCCGCGCTCGGCGCGGCTCCCTATAGCCTCGTCGCCCACTTCTCCGGCGGGCGCAGTGTCTTCAGTTTCTGCATGTGCCCCGGCGGCCAGGTCGTCGCGGCGGCCTCCGAGCGCGGCGGCGTGGTCACCAACGGAGCCAGCCTCCATGCGCGCGCGGGAGTCAACGCCAACTCGGCTTTGCTCGTCAACGTGACGCCCGGGGACCTCCCCGGCGACGACCCGCTTGCCGGCATCGCCTTGCAGCGCAGCTGCGAACGGATGGCCTTCGATTTGGGAGGCGGGACCTACCGTGCGCCCGCCCAGCTTCTCGGTGATTACCTCGTCGGCATCCCCAGCGCCCGCGGCGGGTCCGTGACCCCCACCTATCCGATCGGCGTCGCCTGGGGCTCCATCTCGCCTGCGCTCCCCGCCCACGTCGATGCGACGCTGCGCGAGGGCATCCCGCTCCTCGCCCGCAAACTCAAGGGCTTCGATAGGCACGATGCGGTCCTCACGGGCGTCGAGAGCCGATCGAGCTCCCCCGTCACGGTGCTGCGCGGCCGCGACTGCGTCGCAGAGGGCGCGCCCGGCCTCTATCCTTGCGGAGAGGGCGCCGGATATGCAGGGGGGATCATGAGCGCCGCCACCGACGGCATACGGTGCGCACAGGCGCTTATCGCCCATGTTGGCTAAGCGACGGATTGCGCAACGAGCCGCACGCCTCCAGTCCCCGGGCGCCGATCGCCGCCTCGAGCGCCGATCGATGATCGGGCCGCCCCGGTTCTCAACTGAACTGCACCCCGAATCTTGGACACAGGAAACCAAGATTCGGGGTGCAGTTCAAACCATGAAAACCGGGGCTTCTTCCTGGCCGTACGTCCGCGCTTTATGGCGCACGGGCGACCTCATGCGCGCCCCGGCGGCAATCAACGCCTCTTGCCGAACCTCGCCCCCGTGCGCTTCCTTCCCCCGCCGAATGCGGAGCCCTTGCGCGCATCGCGCCGCAAGCGCTCGATGACCTCATCCTCGCTCGCATCCTCCACTTGCGCTTTAAGATGAACCAGCGCATCGCGCAGGCGCGCCGCCTCCTCGAAGTCCATCGCCTCCGACGCGCTCCGCATGTCGTCCTCCATCTGGTCGATGACGCGGGCGAGCTCGTCGGCGGGCAGCGACGAGAGTTCCTCGGCCAGCAGCTGGCCGGTCGAGGCGACGACCCCGGGAGCCGCATCCGCCGCCTCGCCCGCCGGGGTGAAGAACTCGCCGTGGCCCAGGGTGTCCCCGCGGCTGCGTCCCTTCTTGCCGACCGTCTCGGCAGCCTCCGAGATGAAGCTCGAGATATCGTTGATGGCCTTGTGCACCGTCCTAGGCTGAATCCCATGCGCCTCGTTGAACGCCATTTGGATGGCTCGGCGCCGCATCGTCTCGTCTATCGCCTCGCGCATCGAATCCGTGACGGTGTCCGCGTACATCACGACTTCACCCTCGGCATTGCGCGCGGCGCGGCCTATCGTCTGGATAAGCGATCGGCGGTTGCGCAAGAATCCCTCTTTATCCGCATCCAAGATGGCGACCAGGGACACCTCGGGCAGATCGAGCCCCTCTCGCAGCAGATTGATGCCCACGAGCACGTCGATCTTGCCCTGTCTCAAGTCTCGGAGGATCTCGACGCGGTCGAGCGTCGCGGTATCCGAATGCATGTAGTTGACCTTGACTCCCGCATCGAGCAGGTAGTCCGTGAGGTCCTCCGCCATCCGCTTGGTGAGCGTGGTGACCAGTACGCGCTCGTGCCGCGCCGTCCTGACGCGGATCTCGTCGAGCAGGTCATCGATCTGGCCGCGCACCGGGCGCACGTCGATCTTCGGATCGAGCAGACCCGTGGGTCGGATGATCTGCTCGACGTTGTTCTGGCTCACCCTCAGCTCGTAATCGCCCGGAGTGGCGCTGACGTAGATGAACTGCGGAATCCGCGCTTCGAATTCATCGAACCTCAACGGCCTGTTATCAAGCGCCGAGGGAAGGCGGAAGCCGTGCTCAACCAGGGTGACCTTGCGCGACCGGTCGCCTTCGTGCATGCCGCGAATCTGAGGCACCGTAACATGGCTCTCATCGATGATGCAAAGCATGTCCTTCGGAAAGTAATCGATAAGCGTGAACGGGGGTTCGCCAGGCTTGCGACCATCGAGGTGCCGGGAATAGTTCTCGATACCCGTACAGAACCCCATCGTCTCCAGCATCTCAAGGTCGTAATCCGTGCGCTGCTGCAGGCGCTGCGCCTCGAGCAACTTGTCCGCCGCCTTCAGCTCGGAGACGCGCTGCTCGCATTCCTCCTCGATGGACCTCAGCGCGGCGGTCACCTTCGGTTTCTCGGTCACATAATGGGAGGCGGGCCACACGGGGATGGCATCGTATTCGCGCAGCAGCTCGCCGGTGACCTCGTCGATCTCCGCGATGAGCTCGACCTCGTCTCCGAAAAACTCGAACCGCAGCGGATGCTCGGCATAGGGCGGATACACGTCCACGACATCACCGCGCACCCTGAAGCACCCGCGCGATAGATCGTAATCGTTGCGGTCGTACTGGATATCGATGAGGGCATGGATGAACTCGTCGCGCTCCAAAGGGTTCTTCTTGTCGACATTCGGCGCCAATCCCGCATAGTCCTCGGGAGAGCCTATGCCGTAGATGCAGGAGACGGATGCGACCACGATTACGTCGCGGCGCGAGAGCAGCGACGCGGTCGCTTGATGGCGCAGCATCTCCACTTCCTCGTTGATGGAGGAATCCTTCTCGATGTAGGTATCGCTCTGCGGCACGTAGGCTTCGGGCTGATAGTAGTCGTAATAGGAGACGAAGTAGACCACCGCGTTATGCGGAAAGAACTCCTTCAGCTCGCTCGCAAGCTGAGCGGCGAGCGTCTTGTTGGGAGCCATCACGAGCGTGGGCTTGCCGAGCGCCTCGATGGTCTTAGCCATCGTGAACGTCTTGCCAGATCCCGTCACGCCCAGAAGAACCTGAAATCGGTCGCCCTGCTCAACGCCTTTGACCAATGAGGCGATTGCTTCGGGCTGATCGCCCGAGGGCTCGAAAGGAGATACGACCTCGAATCGGGCATCCTCGCCGGAAATCCCAAAACGGCGCAGCTCGCCCCCGACGCGCTCGACCTCGAAATCAGCCATGGTACCAACCTTTCAAGAACGATCAGGAAAAGCTGTCAGGATACAGCTCCTGATAGCGGGAACGCGCCGTCGTCACGCGCACGAGGTACGCCTGGGTCTCGGGAAACGTTATCGCATTATGCAGATGCGTCTCTTCCTGAGCCCAGTCATCGACATTGCCCATGCCAGCATTGTAGGCAGCGATGGCCTTGTCGACCGACCCATTGAAATAGTCCAGAAGGTACGCCAGGTACCCGCAACCTAACTCGATGTTCGTCTGCGGATCGTCAAGTGCCGCCGCCGACCATGTCTCCGGATCGACAAGACCGCGCGCAATGACATCTTGTGCGGTCTCGGGCATGAGCTGCATAAGGCCATAGGCGCCTTGAGACGATTCGGCGTTCGCGTCCCAGCCCGATTCGGTCTCGATCACCGCAGCTACCAGGTATGGATCGAGTCCATGGCGCTTCGAGGATGCAAGTATCTCGGATTCATAGCGAAGCGGATACAAAAGCTTGAAGAGAGGAGCCGGCGCATAGGCATACGCGAAGGAAACCGTACCGCACACGGCGACGAGCAGAAGCGGGATGAGACGGTACCATCGGAGAAATCGCATACTCGACCCTCTCATGCAGACGCACCCGCAGCTCCGCAAAGCAAGCCGCGCGCTTGCAGCCAGCTGGTGAGCTGTCGCTCGAGATCATCTTTCGTACCGGTATTTTCGATGACGGTGTCCGCAAGAGCGCAAACACTCGATTCATCCAACTGGAACTCGGATCTCCTTAAAAACTCATCGCGATCCATTCCGCGCTGAACAGCGCGTTCACAACGAGACTCGAGAGGGGCGGTAACAGCAAGCACCTCATCAGCAAGCGCAAATGCCTCAGTACAGGCAGCAGGAACCGATATCTCAACGCACGTCAGCTCATATTGCGGCACCAATACGGAACAGCACTGCGCGGGAAGCAAGCGCAGGGCCAATTGATCCAAGACGGCGGGGTGAACGATCGCGTTGAGCGTAGCGACCAAATCGGGTGACGAGAATGCGCGCGAAGATAGTGCGGCCGCATCGATGCTGCCCTCATCATCAAGGATTTCGAAACCGAACGCTTGACAGAGCTCATCCACGATAGGGGATCCCGGCACATAGAGACTCTTTGCAAGCTCGTCCAAATCAATGCGATGCGCACCTTTAGATTCAAGAACATGCGAGGCATACGATTTGCCCGACGCCATATTTCCAATAATGAATACGGTGAACATATGACCCATCTCAATACAAGAAGCTGCGATTCCTCTCGAATCGCGATGAAGCCATTGTAGCGACTCCAGAATGAGCCGTCCCGCTTGCAGAAAAGAAACAACCAATGCGTATCACGCTAAATGTCTCTTTAAACGCGAAGAGGCCCCCGCGGTCTCCCGCGGGGGCCTCCCCGACCGAAACGCCGTCCACCGGTCAGCGGCGCCCTGCTCTCCCACGGGCTTGCCCCGCAGTACCATCGGCGCGGTGCGGCTTAGCTTCCGGGTTCGGAATGGGACCGGGCGTGCCCCGCACGCTGTGGCCGCTGACCGGTGGGCGGCGTTCCGCCCACCCGGGGGTGCCCGCGTGCCCTGAGGGCCGCACAGCGGAGACGGACCGGACGGTTCGACCGGGCGCAAGCCGAAGCGGCGATGCCCGCGCGCGGGAGCGCGCCGGACGCCCCGCCGCTCGATGCGGGGTAAGAGCTCGGGCGATTAGTACGGCTCGGCTGAGGGGCTCGCGCCCCTTGCACCTGCCGCCTATCGAACCGGTGGTCTACCGGTGCCCTTACCGAAAGGAGAACTGATCTCGGGAACGGCTTCCCGCTTAGATGCCTTCAGCGGTTATCCGCGCCGGACGCGGCTACCCGGCAGTGCCGTTGGTCGACAACCGGTTCACCGGAGGTCCGTCCACCCCGGTCCTCTCGTACTAGGGGCAGCCTCCCTCGATTCTCCTGCGCCCACGGAGGATAGGGACCGAACTGTCTCACGACGTTCTGAACCCAGCTCGCGTACCGCTTTAAACGGCGAACAGCCGTACCCTTGGGACCTGCTCCAGCCCCAGGATGCGATGAGCCGACATCGAGGTGCCAAACCTTGCCGTCGATGTGGACTCTTGGGCAAGATCAGCCTGTTATCCCCGGAGTACCTTTTATCCGTTGAGCGACGGCCCACCCACTCGGGGCCGCCGGATCACTAGAGCCTGCTTTCGCACCTGCTCGGCTCGTGGGCCTCGCAGTCAAGCCCGCTTGTACTCTTGCATTCAAAAGGACGGTTGCCGACCGTCCCGAGCGGACCTTCGCGCGCCTCCGTTACCCTTTAGGAGGCGACCGCCCCAGTCAAACTACCCGCCTGGCACGGTCCCCGAGCCGGATGACGGCCTCGGGTTAGGACGCCGGATGCGCGGGGGCAGTATTCCAAGGTCGGCTCCGCCCGGGCTGGCGCCCGGGCTTCGCAGCCTCCTGCCTATCCTCTACGCGCGCACCCTGCGGCCAATGCCAAGCTGCAGTGAAGGTTCACGGGGTCTTTCCGTCCTTCCGCGGGTAAGTCGCATCTTCACGACTAGTGCAATTTCACCGGGTCCATGGTCGAGACAGCGCCCAAGTCGTTGCGCCTTTCGTGCAGGTCGGAACTTACCCGACAAGGAATTTCGCTACCTTAGGACCGTTATAGTTACGGCCGCCGTTTACCGGGGCTTGGCTTCGGGGCTTCGCCTTGCGGCTGACCCCTCCGCGTGACCTTCCGGCACCGGGCAGGCGTCAGACCCTATACGTCGCCTTGCGGCTTCTGCAGAGTCCTGTGTTTTTGGTAAACAGTCGCTTGGGCCTCTTCACTGCGGCCCCCCTCCGCTCCCGGAGCGAGTCCGTTCACGTACGCGGGGGCACCCCTTCTCCCGAAGTTACGGGGCCATTGTGCCGAGTTCCTTGACCATGGTTGACCCGATCGCCTCGGTATGTTCTACCCACCCACCTGTGTCGGTTTGCGGTACGGGCGGAGACGCCCCTGCCTAGGGGTTTTTCTGGGGACCTCGGGCTCACTCGCTTCGCTCAGTCGCTTCGTCCGGAGCCTCGCCCTCGCGCGGACCGGATTTCCCTGGTCCGCGGGCCGCGCTCCATCACGGGGACGTCCAGAACCCCGCCGAGCCACCCCAATCCGTCGCCCCGTCGGTCGTGACGGCGCGTCTCCGGTGCAGGAATGTCAACCTGCTGCGCGTCGGCTACGCCTCCCGGCCTCGCCTTAGCCCCCGACTGACCCTGGGGGGATTAGCCTCGCCCAGGAAACCTCGGGTTTACGGCGGACGAGTTACGCTCTCGTCTCTCGCTACTCATGCCAGCATTCTCGCTCCCCAGCAGTCCACCGTCGGTGACCCTCCGGCTTCGCCCCGCTGGGGACGCTCCCCTACCGATGACAATCGTCATCCCGCCGCTTCGGTACCACGCTTAGCCCCGTGTATTGTCGGCGCGCGCCCACTCGACCAGTGAGCTGTTACGCACTCTTTGAAGGGGTGGCTGCTTCTAAGCCAACCTCCTGGTTGTCTGCGCGAGCGCACATCCTTTGCCACTCGGCGTGGATTTGGGGACCTTAGCGGGCGGTCTGGGCTGTTTCCCTCTCGAGCACACAGCTTAGCCCACATGCTCTGACTGCCGGACTGTGGGCCCCTGGCATTCGGAGTTCGGTTCGAGTCGGTAGGCGGCGAAGCCCCCTCATCGATCCGGTGCTCTACCTCCAGGGGTGAACGTCCGACGCTAGCCCTAAAGCTATTTCGGGGAGAACGAGATATCTCCGGGTTTGATAGGCCTTTCACCCCTATCCCCAGGTCATCGGAGCACTTTTCAACGTACTGCCGTTCGGCCCTCCACGGGGTCTTACCCCCGCTTCAGCCTGCCCAGGGATAGCTCACCCGGCTTCGCGTCTGCGGCCGCCGACTGGGACGCCCTGTTGAGACTCGCTTTCGCTTCGGCTCGCTTCCCAGCTTAACCTCGCCGGCGGCCAGCAACTCGCTGGCTCATTCTACAAAAGGCACGCCGTCACGGCGCGATGGCCGCTCCGACTGCTCGCGGGCGCACGGTTTCAGGTACTGTTTCACTCCCCTCCCGGGGTGCTTTTCACCTTTCCCTCACGGTACTTGTGCGCTATCGGTCACATGGGAGTATTCAGGCTTGGATGGTGGTCCACCCAGGTTCGGACCGGGTTTCACGTGCCCGGCCCTACTCAGGAGCCCCCTTCGGGGCCCGCGGGAGGGTGCGCCTACGTGGCTCTAACACTGTGCCGCCGGCCTTCCCATGCCGTTCGGCTCCCCTCCGCGGGTCCCCGCCGGGAGCGCCAGCTCCCGGGCGGGGGGCCCTGCAACCCCGGCGGCGGTATAGGCTGGCGCCCGCCCGCTCGCCGGTTTGGCCATAGGTCCCCTTTCGCTCGCCGCTACTCGGGGAATCTCGAGGTTGATTTCTTCTCCTCCGGGTACTTAGATGTTTCAGTTCCCCGGGTTGTCCTCCCCCAAGGTATGCGTTCCCAAGGGGGATGCATGCACCGCTGCATGCGGGTTCGCCCATTCGGAGACCCCGGGATCGTCGGGCGTGTGCCCCTACCCCGGGATTATCGCAGCTTGCCGCGTCCTTCATCGGCTCCATGTGCCAAGGCATCCGCCGTGCGCCCTGCATATCTTGGCCCCGCTCGCGCGGGGCGCCTGGCGTATTTCAATCCGCTCTCGTTCATCGGGTATCGCATACCGCTCCCGCGGGCCCGTGGCCCGCGGGGCGATCTGATGCTTTGACTTACGTCTATTCGTTATCGTTCGCAGAATCGAAGATATCTTTCTCTCTTCTATCGGAATTGAGAATCGATCGAATCATTGTATGATCCGTCTCGCTATGCGGCTCTCAAGGTACGCGGGGCGACCCCGGGGACCGGACGCTGCGGGGGATGGCCGGGAAGGCAGGGCCGGAACGGACGTCCGCGCCGCCCAAGGTCTGTGTCTTCCGAGCGAGAAAATGTCTCCCTAGAAAGGAGGTGATCCAGCCGCACGTTCCCGTACGGCTACCTTGTTACGACTTCACCCCCCTCACCCTCCACACCTTCGACGCCTCCCTCCCGCAAGGGGTTGGGCCGGCGGCTTCGGGTGCAGACGACTCGGGTGGTGTGACGGGCGGTGTGTACAAGGCCCGGGAACGCATTCACCGCGGCATGCTGATCCGCGATTACTAGCAACTCCGACTTCATGGGGGCGGGTTGCAGCCCCCAATCCGAACTGGGGCCGGCTTTCAGGGATCCGCTTCCAGTCGCCTGGTCGCATCCCGCTGTACCGGCCATTGTAGCACGTGTGCAGCCCAGGGCATAAGGGGCATGATGACTTGACGTCGTCCCCGCCCTCCTCCGGCTTGACGCCGGCGGTCCCGCATGGGTGCCCAGCTCTACCTGCTGGCAACATGCGGCGGGGGTTGCGCTCGTTGCGGGACTTAACCCAACATCTCACGACACGAGCTGACGACAGCCATGCACCACCTGTGCGCGCTCCTCTCGGCCACGGGGTCTCCCCCGCTTCACGCGCATGTCAAGCCCTGGTAAGGTTCTTCGCGTTGCTTCGAATTAAGCCACATGCTCCGCTGCTTGTGCGGGCCCCCGTCAATTCCTTTGAGTTTTAGCCTTGCGGCCGTACTCCCCAGGCGGGACGCTTAATGCGTTGGCTGCGGCACGGAGGGCATGTCCCCCCACACCTAGCGTCCATCGTTTACGGCTGGGACTACCAGGGTATCTAATCCTGTTCGCTCCCCCAGCTTTCGCGCCTCAGCGTCGGTCTCGGCCCAGAGGGCCGCCTTCGCCACCGGTGTTCCACCCGATATCTGCGCATTCCACCGCTACACCGGGTGTTCCACCCTCCCCTACCGGACCCAAGCCCGGCGGTTCAGGGGGCGGGACGGGGTTGAGCCCCGCCATTTGACCCCCTGCCTGCCGGGCCGCCTACGCGCGCTTTACGCCCAATGAATCCGGATAACGCTCGCCCCCTACGTATTACCGCGGCTGCTGGCACGTAGTTAGCCGGGGCTTCTTCTGCAGGTACAGTCTTGTCTCTTCCCTGCTGAAAGCGGTTTACGACCCGAAGGCCTCCATCCCGCACGCGGCGTCGCTGCGTCAGGGTTGCCCCCATTGCGCAAGATTCCCCACTGCTGCCTCCCGTAGGAGTCTGGGCCGTGTCTCAGTCCCAATCTGGCCGGTCGGTCTCTCAACCCGGCTACCCGTTGTCGGCACGGTGGGCCGTCACCCCGCCGTCTACCTGATGGGCCGCGGAGCCATCCCCTCCCTCCGGAGATTTGCCCGGCGGGCCATGCGGCCCGTCGGGGTCATCGGGTTTTACCCGCGGTTTCCCGCGGCTATCCCCGAGGAGGGGGCAGGTTCTCCACGTGTTACTCAGCCGTTCGCCACTCGCTTCCCTCCGAGGAGGGGTGCCGTTCGACTTGCATGTGTTAGGCGCGCCGCCAGCGTTCATCCTGAGCCAGGATCGAACTCTCCGTCCAAAAAATGCTTTTGGGCGCGAAAGCCCGTCCGGCCAGCGAATCGCTGATCGGATCCATCGTTTCTCTTAGGCGTGATTCGATTTTCTCGTCCTGATATTCGGAAAGGATCGACGGGCCCTCGCCCCGTTGGGGGCGGGAACCTTATCGTGTCTCTCGTACATCACTGACTTTCGTCTCACAAAAGAAGATGGTGTCTGATTCCTGTCTTCTCGGTGCGCACCCTCATGGGTGCGCTCCCTCGCAGTATCCGGTTCTCAAGGTGCCCGCCGCGGCCCGCCCTCGGGGCGCCGCGCGGCAAGGAGATATATTGCCAGACCGCGGGCGGGCCGGGGGCGGGGATCCGGGCCTCCACGGGATGCACACATT